>NZ_MIEH01000018.1 GCF_001754075.1 Merdimonas faecis
AATAAACTTTTCACTTCAGGTTTTTCAGAGAATCTAAAAAAAATGAAAAAAAGTGTTGACATTTGGAGTTTTTTAATAGTATAATAGCAAAGCGGGTTCGAGGTACGGACCCGCAGGAATATGGGGTCTTAGCTCAGCTGGGAGAGCATCTGCCTTACAAGCAGAGGGTCATAGGTTCGAGCCCTATAGGCCCCATATCAAATGTGGCGGGATAGCTCAGTTGGCTAGAGCACACGGTTCATACCCGTGGTGTCGCTGGTTCAAATCCAGTTCCCGCTATTTTTTATGCACAGACTGAGGAAGAGGGAAATGATGAAACGGACGGCAGGTCAGTTAAGACTGCCGTCCGTTTCATTTTACAAAGAAAGATAAATCATGTATAATACAAACAAAATTGACTCAATATGAGAAAAGGATGGAGGAAAATCTATGCTGGATAAAAAGACATTGACTTTTCGGGTGATTGCGGGCCTGGCGCTTTTATATGTAGGCGGGAACCTGATCAGGTCATCACTGGCTGATCAGCCGGAACACTATGTGATCTATGCGCTGGCCGGAGCGGCCTTTGCGCTTCTTGGCGTTGTGTGGGGAGGTCTTGCGATTAAAAAGCTGGCCACCCATGATTATAAAGAAATGATGGATGATGATGCAGAAGAGATGGAACGGGCGCTAGAGGATGCAGAAAAAGAAGAGGAGAAGTAGAGATGCGGATCGGGATGGGATATGACGTTCACCGTTTGGTGGAAGACAGGGATCTGATCCTTGGAGGGGTCAGGATTCCATATGAGAAGGGACTGCTGGGACATTCGGATGCAGACGTGCTCCTTCATGCGATTATGGATGCACTCCTGGGGGCGGCGGCATTAGGCGATATCGGGAAGCATTTCCCGGATACGGATCCGGCGTATAAAGGGGCGTCCAGTCTGAAGCTGCTGGAGCATGTGGGTGATCTGATCGGGCAGGAGCTTTATGTGATCAGTAATATTGATGCCACCATCATCGCACAGAGGCCCAAGATGGCACCGCATATTGAAGAGATGCGGGAAAATGTGGCAAAAGTACTGCACCTGGAGGTTTCCCAGGTGAATATCAAGGCAACGACGGAGGAAGGGCTTGGATTTACCGGAAGCGGGGAAGGAATCTCGGCACAGGCTGTAGCAGCCCTGGAAACAGTGGCGAACTACAGTTATACGGCGGCCTCCACCGAGGCGGGCTGTGCCGGCTGCGGCGGCTGTCCGCGGATGCAGGGAGGCGAAGAGTCATGAACGTCAGAAAATTAGAGACGGAAGAACACGGGATGACCAGGTTCCTCTATGAAGAGGCATTTCCGGAGGACAGCCAGGCTTTCACCGATTATTACTATACAGAAAAGACAAAGAACAATCAGATATATGTGCTGGAGGAAGAGGGAAAGATCTGTTCCATGGCTCATCTGAATCCTTATACCTTATCTGTAAATGGAAGCCGGAAGGAAACCCATTATATTGTGGCAGTGGCTACGAAAAAGGAGTGCCGCGGACGGGGATATATGGGAGCCGTCCTGAGGCGGGCGCTTGAGGATATGTACCGGGAGGGGGAGATATTTACTTTCCTGATGCCGGCGGCAAAGGGAATCTATGAGCCCTATGATTTCCGTACGGTATTTGAACAGACAAGGCCCTATGTAAAGGATCTGGAAGGATGGATACAGGCAGGAGGGAAAGACTGCCAGGAACTATCGGAGTGGGCCAGCGACAACCTTAAGAAGAGCTGCCAGGTCTATGCTGTCCGGGATGAAGACTATTATCTCAGGATGCTGCGGGAATATGAAAGTGACGGCGGGAAGCTCCTTTTAAAGAGAGATGCGCAAGGGAAGATCACGGATTTTGGCATCTGGGTGCCGGAAGAACATCCGGAGCAGGGCAGGATCATGGTGCGGATCCTGGACGTAAGAAGGATGCTGATGTCTCTTGAGCTTTCTGAACTAACAGGTGTGTGCTTTACGGTGACAGATCCCATCATCGAGGAAAATAACCGGTGCCTGACCCTTATGGGGACTGAGTTCTCAGGAGTCATGCTGATGGATGCAAAGCCGGAGAACAGCGAGGGCGTGATAAGCGTCCGGGCGCTTGCCGACCTGGTGTTTGGCGTGAAATCCATAGAAGAATTAAGAAAGGAAGAGGGCGTCAGTATGTCAGACCGGATGGCCGGGGAATTAGAAAAGCTCCTTCCGCTTTCTGAAATCTATCTGAATGAAATGGTATAAGGGATAAAGGATAAAGAGCTCGGAAGGGCTCTTTTCTTTTTGCACTTGTTTTCTGCACTTGTTTTCTTCAGAATATCTTTAGAAATTTGTCCGGATGCTCTTAAGAAATATGGGCTATGCTGTTAGATAGAAAGGAGGAAGGTCTTTACGATATTTGCATAAAATCGTATCATTAAGACAGGAAAGAAAACGAGGGGAGAAAGATACTATGGAAATGAACCATGTGCTGATCGTAGAAGATGACAAGGAAATCCGGGAAGGGATCGAGATATATTTAAAAAGCCAGGGATATGAAGTGTTCCAGGCTGCGGATGGTATCGAGGGCCTGGATGTGATCCGGAAAGAAGAAATCCACCTGGCCATTGTGGATGTTATGATGCCAAGGATGGACGGGATCCAGATGACGATGAAACTGCGGGAAAGCTATGATTTCCCGGTGATATTTTTATCGGCGAAGTCAGAGGAAGTGGATAAGATCCTGGGGCTTAACATGGGGGCGGATGATTATGTGACCAAACCATTTACACCTATGGAACTTCTGGCAAGGGTAAATTCCCAGCTCCGCAGATACCGGCGGTTTATGGAAAAGCTGGATCAGAATACCAAAGAGGAGCATATACATATCGTTGGCGGACTGGAACTCAATGAGGACAGAGTAGAAGTGACGGTGGACGGGGAGCTGGTGAAGGTGACGCCGACAGAATACAAGATCCTGCTGCTTTTGATGACACATCCGGGGCGGGTGTTTTCAGCGGAAGAGATCTATGAATGGGTATGGCATGAGCGGGCCGTCAACACAGATACGATCATGGTGCATGTAAGAAATATCCGGGAGAAGATTGAGATCAATCCCAGAGAACCAAAATATTTGAAGGTGGTGTGGGGAGTTGGATACAAAATTGAAAAACAGGCATAAGCTGGCGGTAGTGCTGATCATACTGACTCTTTTGATGGCAACGGCAAATATAACATCGTACTATGGCCTTTATGAAAACCAGATGAAGGAGGAACAGGAAAATTCAAGGCAGGCAATGCTTCGTTCCGAGGATTTCTTAAGGCAGTTTGTCCAGGCCTCCTGGGTCATTTATCTTGAAGAAGACAGGGACGTTTCGTGGGGGGAAGAAGGAACCGGATATGCGGGCATGAGTCTGGAAGACGTCATCCCCAGCACCCTGCAGGAATATGACGAATTCTATCCTTACCTGGAGTATGTGATGGCAGATGGGGACGGCGACGTTATTTCGCAGAGTGTGGCGCCTACAGGGGAGGATCTGACAGAGGGAGACTTCTCGAATTATGCCATTGCACTGAACTTAAGCTATGACGGAAATGGGGAGGCGGATATCCGGGTCCGGAAAGGGCCGGACCGTGCGGAAATTGCCCGGGAATTCCGGAGGGTCCTGAATGGACTGGAGGCAGGGGATTACTGGGGGGAAATGCCTTCGGAGTATGATATTCCGATGCCTGCGAACAGAGAATTTACCTTTGCGATGACAGAGGGAAACCTCTGGACATATCTGGAAGAGCATTTTTACTATGCAGACGATCTGCTGCCGGGCGACGGACAGACGCATATCTTCGGGCTGAGCTTATTGGTGGCTGCTGCGGCGCTTTTATATCCGCTGGTCAAATCTTTCAACACCGGAGACGAAAAGGTGTTCCGGGCGCCGCTGGAAGTGGTGTGCATTGCAGCTGTCCTGGTCATTACAGCAGTGTGTGTAAATGCAGGATGGATGATCCGCCGAAGTGATGGCGTGGCAGGGCCTTTGGATCTTGCAGTATGGTTTCTGTATTTTGCGGTTGTCTACTGGGCGGCAGGAAACCTGAGGCGGATCTTTGTCCTTGGACCTATACCGTATTTCAAGGAATATTCTCTTTTGGTGTCCCAGAAGTGCGGCATCCGAAAAGGCGTAAAAGAAGCCTGGGAAACCATGGGAAGATGGCGGAAACGGGCGATGGACACCCTGCTGGACCTGAAACTATCTGACGTAAATAACCGGATGATCCTGAAGGTGGTGGGACTTAATTTTGTGATCCTGGCAGTAATTACCTGCTTTTGGTACTATGGCCTGATCCTGCTGGTGATTTATTCCGCAGTATTATTCTACTTCCTGAGAGGGTACTTCCGGGATATCCGTGAGAAATATGACCGCCTCAATATAGCGGCGGCGGCCATCGCAAACGGGGATCTAAAGACCGAGATTCCCGCTGACACGGGGCTTTTTGAACCGGTGGCGGAAAGCCTTCAAAAGATCCAGGAGGGATTCGGAAAAGCGGTGGAGGAAGAGGTGAAAAGCCAGCGGATGAAAACAGAACTTATCACCAACGTGTCTCATGACCTGAAGACTCCGCTGACGGCAATCATTACTTATGTGGATCTTCTAAAAAAGGAAGAGGATCCGGGAAAGCAGAAGGAATACGTGGAGGTGCTGGAGAAGAAGTCCCAGCGGCTGAAAGTCTTGATCGAGGATCTGTTTGAGATCAGCAAGGCGGGCTCTGGAAATGTGAAGCTGGAGCTAATGGATGTGGATGTGGTTAACCTGTTCAAGCAGGTAAAGCTGGAGCTGGAGGACAAGATCAAAAAGGCTGACCTGGATTTCAGATGCAGCTATCCGGAAGAAAAGCTGACCGTCCGTCTGGACAGTCAGAAGACCTATCGGATTTTTGAAAACCTGCTGGTGAACATCGTAAAGTATGCCATGCCTCATACCAGGGTGTTTATTGAGATCCTGCGGGAAGATGACCAGGCGGTGATCCGGATGAAGAATATTTCCGAACAAGAGTTGAACATTCAGGGGCAGGAGCTGACAGAGCGGTTTGTCAGAGGAGATGCCTCCAGAAATACAGAAGGTGCAGGGCTTGGACTTGCCATCGTGAAAAGCTTTGTAGAACTTCAGGGAGGGGAGTTTGGCATAGAAATTGACGGAGATCTGTTTAAAACACAGGTGAGATTCCGGGATTTGTGTTGACAAAACCCAGATTTTCACATATGATATAACCTATACGAAAAAGACGTAGAACGGAAAGAGTAACAGATAACATAGGCTGCCAGAGAGAAACTGTCACCGGCTGAGAGCAGTTTTAAGCGGAAGTGTCTGTGAAGTGCATCCGGGAGTCGATCCGGCGAGCGAAAAGTGCGGCATGAAAGGCCAGACAGAGCATCGGGTAGCCGGGTACGTCAGACGCGCGTTAGGCGTCCGAAAGAGGAGAGGACTTTTCTGCCCTGAGTAACGGGAACTAAGAAAAGGAATCTCTAAAAGAGTGGAACCGCGGATATACTTCGTCTCTTGCATGCAGGAGACGAAGTTTTTTATTCTATAAGAGACCCTATTCTGAAAATCATAAAAGGAGCGTGTGTATGGGAATTATATCTTATGTAAAAGAAGAGATACAGGTAATCCGTGAACGAGACCCGGCGATCAAGTCTAACATGGAGGTGTTTTTATACCCCAGCTTTCAGGCAATCCTGCGTTACCGCGTTGCTCATAAGCTGTATCAGAAAAAACATTATTTTCTGGCAAGATGGGTATCTCAGCGGGCTGCAAGGAAAACAGGGATCGAGATCCATCCGGGTGCGACGATCGGGAAGGGCCTGTTCATCGACCATGGCAGTGGAGTGATCATCGGGGAGACGGCAGAGCTTGGAAATAATGTGACTCTGTACCAGGGCGTTACCCTTGGCGGTACCGGTAAGGAACATGGCAAGCGTCACCCTACCCTGAAGGATAACGTGATGGTAAGCGCCGGAGCCAAGGTGCTGGGCTCATTTACCATCGGAGAAAATTCGAAGATTGGTGCCGGCAGCGTAGTTCTGAAAGAGGTTCCGCCGAACTGTACAGTAGTAGGAGTGCCGGGGCGGATCGTAAAAAGAGAAAATCAGCGGATTCCGCGGATGGATCTGGATCAGGTACATCTGCCGGATCCTATTAGCAGTGATATTCTTAAGCTTCAGAATGATAATCTGTGGATGCGCCGGAAGATCGAAGAGCTGGAGGAGATTATCTGCAAGTTTCATCAGGAAGAGAAAATCGGTTAAAAATAAAGAAGATTCAGGAGGAAAATAAGATGATAGAATTATATAATACTTTATCCAGGAAAAAGGAGGAGTTTGTCCCTATGGAAGAAGGAAAAGTAAGGATGTATGTCTGCGGACCTACCGTCTATAACCTTATCCATATTGGAAATGCGCGCCCTATGATCGTGTTCGACACAGTCCGCCGGTATTTCGAGTATAAAGGCTATGATGTGAATTTTGTTTCCAACTTTACAGACGTGGATGACAAGATTATTAAAAAGGCCATTGAAGAGGGAGTGTCTGCTGACGAGATATCGAAGCGCTATATTGCAGAGTGCAAAAAAGACATGGAAGGCATGAACATCAAGCCGGCCACGAAAAATCCGCTGGCTACGGAGGAGATCTGCGGGATGGTTGATATGATCCAGACACTGATCGACAAGGGTTATGCTTACGAAAAGAACGGCACCGTTTACTATCGTACCCGGAAGTTCGAGGATTACGGCAAATTGTCTCATAAGAATCTGGATGACCTGCGTTCCGGAGAGCGTGCCCTTCTTGTAACCGGAGAGGATGAAAAGGAAGACCCGCTGGACTTCGTGCTCTGGAAGCCGAAAAAAGAAGGAGAGCCTTTCTGGGAGTCGCCCTGGTCCGAGGGCCGTCCGGGATGGCATATCGAGTGCTCCGAGATGTCCAAGAAGTATTTGGGTGAGCAGATCGACATCCATGCAGGCGGCGAGGATCTGGTATTCCCGCACCATGAAAACGAGATCGCTCAGAGTGAAGCGGCCAACGGCAAAGAATTCGCAAAATACTGGATGCACAATGCGTTCCTGAATATTGACAATAAGAAGATGAGCAAGTCCCTCGGAAACTTCCGGACGGTCCGGGAGATCAGCGAGCAGTATGATCTGCAGGTGCTGCGTTTCTTCATGCTCAGCGCTCACTACAGGAGCCCCTTAAACTTCAGCGCGGATCTGATGGAAGCTTCGAAAAACGGACTGGAGCGTATCGTAAATGCAGCGGAAAATCTGAAATTCCGGATGAAGAATGCAAAAGAAGAGGCTATCACAGAGGCAGAACAGGAAGCTTACGCAAAGACAGAGGAATTTGTGGGTAAATTCGAAGCTGCCATGGATGATGATTTCAATACGGCAGACGCGGTGGCAGCCGTCTTTGATCTGGTAAAATATATTAATACCAATACCTCGGAGGAAAGCTCCGCGGAATATCTGAAGAAGCTCCTGGAGCGTCTTACGAAGCTGTGCGACGTGCTGGGGCTGATCGTGGATAAGGAAGAAGAAATGCTTGCCGAGGATATCGAGAAAATGATCGAAGAGAGACAGGCGGCAAGAAAGGCAAAGGATTTTGCGAAGGCAGATGCTATCCGGGACGAACTGCTGGCAAAAGGGATCATTCTGGAAGATACGAGAGAAGGCGTAAAATGGAAAAAAGCGTAGAGTGGCAGTTTGAGGCCGCCATGCAGGAAATCTTTCAGTTGAGAGAGGTGGAGATACAGGAGTATTCCCCTCTTACACTGGCCTATATCGGGGACGGGATCTATGAGCTTCTGATCCGGACACTGGTAGTCAATGAGGGTAATAAGCCGGTACAGAAACTCCATAAAGAGACCAGTGCCCTGGTGCAGGCGTCTGCCCAGTCGAAGATGATGAGGCGTCTCCAGGAGGAACTGACAGAGGAGGAGCATGCGGTATATAAAAGGGGAAGGAATTCAAAGAGCGTGTCCCCGGCCAAAAACCAGTCGGTAACGGATTATCGCAGAGCAACCGGCTTTGAGGCTCTGATGGGATACCTGTATCTGAAAAAGGACTGGGAGCGGATGCTTAAGCTGGTAAAGACCGGGCTTGAGAGCCTGGAAGAGTCGTAAATAGCGGACAGGCGGCAGAATGGAGAAGTTCATGAGAGAAGAAAAGAGAACCAATGAAAATATGATCGAGGGCAGAAATGCCGTACTGGAGGCCTTTCGGTCCGGAAAAACGGTAGATAAGCTCTATGTCCAGGACGGCTGTAAGGACGGCCCGGTACAGACAATCTTAAGAGAAGCAAGGAAACAGGATACCATTGTCCAGTTTGTAGGGAAGGAACGTTTGTCCCAGCTCTCAGAGACAGGAAAGCATCAGGGAGTGATCGCAAGTGTTGCATCCTATGCGTATTCCACGGTGGAAGAAATGCTGGCGCTGGCAAAGGAGCGTGGTGAGGATCCGTTTCTGATCCTTCTGGATAATATTGAAGACCCCCATAATCTGGGAGCTATCATCCGTACGGCAAACCTGGCGGGAGCCCACGGCGTAATCATTCCGAAGCGCAGGGCGGCAGGCCTTACAGCGGTGGTGGCAAAGACGTCGGCGGGAGCGCTTCATTATACCCCGGTGGCGAAGGTGACCAATCTGGTGAAGACCATGGAGGAATTAAAGGAACAGGGACTCTGGTTCGTGTGTGCGGATATGGACGGCGAACGTATGTATGACCTGAATCTGAAGGGCCCTATCGGTCTGGTGATCGGCAGCGAAGGCGAAGGCGTGGGACGCCTGGTCAAGGAAACCTGTGATTTTGTGGCGTCGATCCCCATGAAAGGACAGATCAGTTCCCTGAATGCATCGGTGGCGGCGGGCGTTCTGGCCTATGAGATCGTCAGACAGCGCCTTGGCTAATGCAGGAGACAAAAACGGAAAACAGATGAGGAATCAGTGGGAGGGAGGCATAAGGATGCCAAATTACGGGCAGATGGCGGATGAAGAACTGATCCGCAGATACCGGGAAGGCGACAGGGATGCGCTGGACCATATCATGGAAAAATACAAGGATCAGGTCCGCAAAGAAGCCAATGCCATGTATCTTCTGGGCGGAGAGAATGAAGATCTGATCCAGGAGGGGATGATCGGCCTCTTTAAGGCGGTGCAGGATTATGATGGACAGCAGGGAGCCTCCTTTTTCAGCTTTTCCAGACTGTGTATCAACCGGCAGATGTATTCGGCGATTGCCGCATCCCGGAGAAAGAAACACAGTCCTTTGAATACCTATGTGTCTTTTTATGAAGATCACGAAGAGAGCGCTCCACTGATCGAGACCATGCCCGCCGGACAGGAGTCGAGTCCGGAGGAGCTCTTTGTCAGCCGGGAGTATGCGGAGTTGATCGAGAGCAGGCTGGAAGAGAGTTTAAGTGATCTGGAAAAACGGGTGCTTTATCTCCATCTGAGGGGGACGGACTACAAGACAATAGCAAGACTTCTGGATAAGAGCCCCAAAACGGTGGACAATGCTCTCCAGAGGATCAAGGCCAAGACGGCAAAAATCCTGGAAAGAGAAAAAGAGTAAAAAATGTAAAAAAGGATATTGACAAACAGGTCCTGTGTATTGTATATTACTACTGTTGCATATGACAGATATGCGTGCTGCCGTGGCTCAGTCGGTAGAGCGTCGCCTTGGTAAGGCGGAGGTCGGCGGTTCGATTCCGCTCGGCAGCTTGGACTCCCTTTTCGGGAGTCTTTTTTTCTATCAAAATCCAGAATGGATAAACGCCTTGTTTCAAAAAAATATTTATGATAATATAAGGTACAGTTACGTAGAATGAGGAGGAACAACATGGGAGAAGAAGTGGTTTCCAAGAATTTTATCGAGCAGGAAATAGATAAGGATCTGGCAGAGGGTGTCTACACCGAGGTCTGCACCAGATTCCCGCCGGAGCCGAATGGATATCTGCATATCGGGCATGCAAAATCCATACTGTTGAATTATGGCCTGGCAGAAAAATATAACGGCACGTTCCATCTGCGATTCGATGATACCAATCCGACCAAAGAGGATCTGGAGTTTGTAGAGTCCATCAAGGAAGATGTGAAATGGCTGGGAGCAGACTGGAAGGAGCATCTTTACTTTGCGTCGGATTATTTCGACGTGATGTATGAATGTGCGGTCAAGCTGATCAAAAAGGGAAAGGCTTTCGTCTGTGACCTGACAGCAGAGGAAATGCGCGAATACCGGGGGACTCTGACCGAGCCGGGGAAAAACAGCCCGTACAGAGACCGCTCTGTGGAAGAAAATCTCCGCCTGTTTGAGGAGATGCGGGATGGCAAATACCAGGATGGAGAGAAGGTCTTAAGGGCGAAGATCGATATGGCTTCTCCGAATATCAACATGCGGGATCCGGTCATCTACCGGGTGGCCCATATGAACCATCACAATACCGGGGATAAATGGTGCATCTATCCGATGTATGACTTTGCACACCCCATCGAGGACGCAGTGGAGAAGATCACTCATTCCATCTGTACGCTGGAGTTTGAAGATCACCGTCCGCTGTATGACTGGGTAGTGCGTGAGTGTGAGTTTGATCCGGCGCCGAGACAGATCGAGTTTTCCAAGCTGTATCTGACCAATGTGGTGACCGGAAAGCGCTATATCAAAAAGCTGGTCATGGACGGTATTGTAGATGGTTGGGACGACCCAAGGCTTGTATCCATCGCGGCGCTGCGGCGCAGAGGATTTACGCCGGAGTCTATCAAGATGTTTGTGGAAATGTGCGGCGTGTCCAAGAGCCAGAGCTCCGTGGACTACGCTATGCTGGAATACTGCATCCGCGAGGATCTGAAAATGAAGCGGCCGCGGATGATGGCAGTCTTGGATCCGATCCGTCTGGTGATTGATAATTATCCGGAAGGACAGATCGAGTACCTGGATGTGGATAATAATATGGAAAATCCTGAGCTTGGCATGAGAAAGCTTCCTTTTGGACGGGAACTGTATATTGAGAGAGAGGACTTCATGATCGAGCCTCCGAAGAAGTATTTCCGTCTCTTTCCGGGAAATGAGGTGCGGCTGATGCATGCATATTTTGTGAAATGCGAAAGCTACGAAACGGATGAAAACGGCAATGTGACCACCGTTCATTGTACCTATGATCCGGAGACCAAGTGTGGCACCGGATTTACCGGACGGAAGGTAAAAGGAACCATCCACTGGGTGGAGGCATCCCATGCAAAACAGGCTGAAGTCCGGCTGTATGAAAACCTGATCGATGAGGAAAAGGGCGTATATAATAAAGAAGACGGATCTTTGAACCTGAATCCGAATTCGCTGGAAGTACGTACCTGCTGTTATGTAGAAGACAGCTTTGCAGAGGCGGGGGCACACGACAGCTTCCAGTTTGTGCGGAATGGCTATTTTTGCATCGACTCCAGGGATTCCTCACCGGAGCATCTGGTGTTTAACCGGATCGTATCTTTGAAGAGTTCCTTTAAGCTGCCGAAAAAATAGGAAAGAAGCTTACGATGAATGAATTGACGATCAACCTGAAGACTGATGTAAAAACGCCGCTGTATGAGCAGATTTATGCGTATATCAAGACGGATATCCAGAATGGAAAGATTCCGTATGGGGAGAAGCTCCCGTCTACCAGAGCGCTGTCCAGGCATCTGGAGGTAAGCCGCAGTACGGTAGAGCTTGCCTATGAGCAGCTGTTATCGGAAGGATATGTGGAGTCAGAGCCGTGCCGCGGATACTTTGTGGCGCAGATTGAAGAACTGTATCGGCTGAAGCGCTCCAGAAATCCTGCACAGAGCCCGGAAATGCCCCGGAAGACATACCGCTTTGATTTCACGCCCAATGGCGTGGACTTAAACAGTTTTCCCTACAATGTCTGGAGGAAGCTTTCAAGGGAGACTTTGCTGGACGGACAGACCGAGCTTTTCAGGACCGGAGATTCAAAAGGAGAGTATGGGTTCCGCAATGCAATCTGCAACTATCTTTATCAGGCGAGAGGGGTGGAGTGTACCCCGGATCAGGTGATCATCGGAGCCGGAAATGATTATATGCTGATGCTTCTTAGCTCGGTTCTCGGAAGAAAACATACGCTTGCTTTTGAGGACCCTACTTATATGCAGGCCTATCGGCTTTTTTGCTGTCTCTCCTATGAAACGGTGCCGGTTCCCATGGACAAAAGCGGGATGGAAGTAAAGGCGCTTGCGGATACGGATGCGGACATCGCCTACGTGACGCCCTCCCATCAGTATCCGACAGGGATCGTAATGCCGATCCGGCGCCGTCAGGAACTGCTTCGATGGGCCGACGGGGCAGAGGGGCGCTATATTATCGAAGATGACTATGACAGTGAATTCCGCTATAAAGGCAAACCGATTCCGGCGCTGCAGGGAATGGACGCCCACGGAAAGGTGATCTATTTGGGGACTTTTTCCAAGTCCATTGCACCGGCCATCAGATTAAGCTATATGGTCCTTCCGGAGCCGCTGCTTGCAGCATACGAAAAGAAGAACCGTTTTATCCATTCTACAGTCTCTAAGGTGGATCAGAGAATCGTGCAGAGATTCATCGAAGAGGGATATTATGAACGACATTTGAATAAGACCCGCGCTCTTTACAAAGGCAGGCATGACGCGTTGATCGAGGAGCTGAAGCCTCTCCTTGGAACCTGCAGGATCTCGGGAGAGCATGCGGGGGTACATCTGCTTTTGCACTTTCAGAATAACGAGACGGAAGAAGAACTGATCCGTCTTGCGGAGGAGGAAGGGATCCGGGTTTACGGGATGAAGGATTACCGGATCCGGCAGGAGGCAAAAGGAGAGGCCACGATACTTCTTGGCTATGCAAACCTGACGGAGACGCAGATCAGAGAAGCTGCCCGGCTTCTGATCCGCTGCTGGAAAGAAAAAAAATAAGAAAACAGCTATAAAAAACCTGCTTCACGAGAGAGTGACTCCTGTGAGGCAGGTTCCTTTTTTCTTATGATGCATCTGTGGCGTCCTTGTCTTCTTTGCCTTCTTCGCCGTTATCTGCTGTTTTGGCATCGTCTGCCGTATCAGCTTCGGCGTCGTCTGCACTGTCTGTTTCTTCCGGCTTTGGATTCAGCGGAACATATTCCCGGTCTGAAACAGGCTTCAGATCGCTGTCGAGATCAAAGTCTTCATCTTCGAAATCGTCTGCAAATTCATCGTCCTGATCCGAAGACTGCTTTTTGAAATAATAGACAACACCGGCAACGGCACCGCATACGGCAGCCAGACTTAAGAAACGTTTTACCCACTTGGCCATAGTGATTAACTCCTTTCGTTATTCTGTGCTTTCTATATCATAACACATATTGTATCATTTTTCCGCAAAAAACAAAAGAAAATACCTGTACAAAAGAAAATAGCTGTAAGTTGAGAAGAACCGCAAAGTATGTTACACTGTAGCGTGTATCAGGAGAGCTGGATAAAAAGGAGAGAATTATTATTATGAGCAGTCAGCAGGAACCAAGTACAGCAAAAAAAGGATTATTCCGTATTGTATTCAGCAGAACCGGGATCATTCTCCTGCTTTTGGTGGTGCAGATCGCCATGATGGCAGGGACAGTGTTTTATCTGCATGAATACATTCATTATGTATATGGAGCCACGATAATACTTCAGGTAGTGACGCTGATCTATCTGATCAATGCGGAGGGGAATCCGGCCTTTAAGATGACCTGGATCCTCTGTATCCTGGCCGTGCCTGTTTTTGGCGTTGTATTTTATATTTTTGTAAAAATGCAGGTGGGGACCAGATATATGCAGAACCGCCTGGCCGCGTTAAAGATCGAGACAGATCCGTACATGCAGCAGGATACGGACGTGATCGACGCCATCTGGGCCAGCAAATCAGCCAATGCAAATCTGGCCTACTATCTGTCGAATCAGCTGGGATTCCCCACATACCGCAATACGGATGTGAAGTATTTTCCGCTGGGGGAATATAAGTTTAAAGCAATGATCCAGGAGCTCAGGAAAGCAAAAAAATATATCTTTATGGAATATTTTATTGTGGAAAAAGGCTATATGTGGGGATCGATCCTTCAGATCCTAAGGGAAAAGGTCAAGGAAGGAGTAGAGGTCCGTTTTATGTATGACGGCATGTGCGCCATCTCTATGCTCCCGTACAGGTATCCGGCGCGGCTCCGGAAGTACGGGATCAAATGCAAGATGTCCAACAAGGTACGCCCTTTTCTTTCTACAACCCAGAATAACCGTGACCACCGCAAGATCTGTGTGATTGACGGAAAAGTGGGGTTTGCCGGGGGGATCAACCTGGGAGATGAATATATTAACCGCAAGGTCAGGTTCGGGCACTGGAAGGATACAGCGGTAATGCTCAAAGGAGACGCGGTGCAGAGTCTGACTATGATCTTTCTGCAGATGTGGAATGCGGATGAGCGGAAAGCGGAGAATTATAAGCGGTATCTGACTCCGAAGAGAAAGGAGCTGCGCCGGGAGCTTGGCTATGTGATCCCTTATGCGGACAGCCCTTTTGACAATGAGAACGTGGGAGAAGAGGTTTATTTTCATATTCTGAACCACGCAAAAAAATATGTACATATCATGACGCCATATCTGATCCTGGACAATGAGATGCTTACCACCCTAAAGCGAGCGGCTAAGAGCGGGATAGAGGTGATTATCATCATGCCTCATATCCCGGATAAATGGTATGCTTTTGCAGTTGCAAAGACTTATTACAGAGAGCTGATAGAAGGCGGCGTGCAGATTTATGAATATCAGCCGGGGTTTGTCCATGCAAAGGTGTTTGTTTCAGATGATGATACGGCTACGGTGGGAACGATCAACCTGGATTACCGGAGTTTGTATCTGCATTTTGAGAACGGAGTATTCATCTACAATAATTCGGAGATTGACCGGATTGAGCGGGATTTCCAGCAGACACTGGCGAAATGCCATAAGGTCACTCTGATCGAGGTCCGTAAGCGTACCATGCTTACAAAGATCATCGGGCAGGTATTGCGTTTGTTCGCACCGTTGATGTAGACAGAAAAAGCTTTTTGTAGTATAATGCTAAAGTGGCTTTGCAAGTCAGTTTATTCGCACAGGAGGAATGGATAATGGTAAAAGCGGTAGTAGGCGCTAACTGGGGAGATGAAGGAAAAGGAAAGATCACGGACATGCTGGCCGAGAAGGCGGATATTATCATCCGGTTTCAGGGAGGGGCAAATGCCGGACATACAATTGTCAATGATTACGGGAAATTTGCGCTCCATACACTGCCTTCCGGTGTTTTTTACGGGCATACGACGAACATCATCGGAAATGGTGTGGCGTTGGATATCCCGGTATTGTTCAAAGAGATCCAGTCCATCGTCGACAGAGGCGTGCCGGCGCCGAAAATCCTGGTGTCAGACCGGGCACAGATCGTGATGTCCTATCACAAAAATTTTGATGCATACGAAGAAGAGAGGCTGGGAGGAAAATCCTTTGGATCTACAAAGTCGGGGATTGCGCCGTTTTATTCAGATAAGTATGCAAAGATCGGATTCCAGGTCAGCGAGCTGTTTGATGATGAGTTGTTAAAAGAAAAGGTAGTAAGAGTGGCAGAGCAGAAGAATGTACTTCTTGAACATCTCTATCACAAGCCAGCCATTTCCCCGGAGGATTTATATAAAGAGCTTCAGGAATATAAAGAAATGGTCGCACCTTATGTGTGTGATACAGCATTGTTCCTTCATAATGCCTTGAAGGAAGGAAAAGAGGTGCTGCTGGAAGGCCAGCTTGGAACATTAAAGGATCCGGATCACGGAATTTATCCGATGGTAACGTCTTCATCTACACTGGCGGCTTATGGAGCAATCGGGGCAGGGATTCCGCCTTATGAGATCCAGAAGGTGATCACAGTGTGCAAGGCATATTCCAGTGCCGTGGGGGCAGGAGCTTTCGTCAGCGAGATCTTTGGAGAAGAGGCTGATGAGCTGCGAAAACGCGGCGGTGACGGCGGTGAGTTCGGTGCAACCACGGGGCGTCCAAGAAGAATGGGATGGTTTGACTGCGTGGCATCCAAATATGGCTGCCGGATGCAGGGAACCACTGATGTGGCGTTTACAGTTCTGGACGTGCTGGGATATCTGGATGAGATCCCGGTATGTGTCGGCTATGAGATAGACGGAGAGGTAACGACAGACTTCCCGACAACGCATCTATTGGAAAAGGCAAAACCGGTGCTGAAAAAGCTGCCGGGATGGAAATGTGATATCCGAGGCATCCGGAAATACGAAGAACTTCCGGAAAACTGCAGGAAATATATCGAGTTCGTAGAAAGTGAGATTGGCTATCCGATCACCATGGTTTCCAACGGACCGGGCAGAAATGATATTATTTACCGTTAGAAAATAAAAGGCAGACGCAAAGAAAGCGTCTGCTTTTTTTGTTATATTTCTTAGGCTTTTGTTAAGAAATGTCTTAGGATTATTTTATAATATTGACATAACATGGTCACATCTTATGCATATAATAAAAAGCACGACAATATAATAATAATGTCGGAGCTTAAAAAGGGGAATCAAGTATAAATAAAAAGAAAAGGAGGAATCCATATGTACCAGAAAAAACGGGAGCTGACGGAAAATAATGTTCTGTCGATCGAAGAATATCTGAACAAAAGAAAAGCAAGGAGAGACAAACAGGAAACGGACATGCCGGAAGAACTGATACCGTTTGAGGTCTATCTCTCCTCCTCGTTGTCCTGGTCGTGAGAGAGCAGCCTGTATACCAGCAGAAAACCATAGAGAAGAACCGGGATGAGGATCGTACACCCGATAGAGGCCCGCAGAAGGTCTGCGGCGGCCGGATGGTCCATAAGCGCAAAGACCAGGGTACAAAGATACATTAAGATCAGGACTGACGCGCCAAGCAGCGCCAGTATACGTTTTGCTTTTTTCATTCGAATCATCCTTTACATCTGAATTAGACTTTAGTATATTATATAGAGTACAGAACAAAAATGCAAATAAATACAAAGGAGTATCAAGATATGAGTCGTACGTTATTACAGCAGTGGAGAGATATCGCATATGACGAGACTGCAGACAAAGGAAGACTTCAGAGATTCTGGGGGACATATTTCCAGATCGAGAAGGAGATTTATGAACAGCTTCTTACCAATCCGGACGAGGAAGTAAAAGGCACTGTCAAAGAGCTGGCAGAAAAATATGGACAGGAAGTCCTGACCATGGTGGGATTCCTGGATGGGATCAATGAAAGCCTGAAAGAGGAAAACCCCATTGAGACCATGGATGAGGATACTGTAGTAAGCCTTGCGTTCGACAAGGAAAAGCTGTATAAAAATATGGTGGATGCCAGGGCCGAGTGGCTGTATGAGCTTCCGCAGTGGAAGGAGATCTTTTCCGAAGAGGAATTAAAGAGGCTGTATAAGGAGCAGAGGGAATCCAGGACTGTCCGGAAAGAGAAAAAGGTTGGCCGTAATGACCCGTGTCCCTGCGGCTCCGGGAAAAAGTATAAAAAATGCTGTGGCAAATAGGACTTCTCATCTGTGCAGCTTTCTGTTTCCTTTACTATGCAGTGATCTGCATAAGTCTTCGTAAATGGGATTCTACGTTTGCCAGATTCTGGCCGGCAGCGGGAGCTGCTTTTGTGGTCTGCGGGATTTTGCTCCGGATCACAGAGCTTGATCCGGTGATATACATACTGCTGGCACTGGCAGCAGGAATTTTCCTCTATACAGAGGGAAAGATTCTTTCCTGTATGAATAGCAGGAAGGAGGCAGACTGTGCCTGGCTGATCGTGCTGGGAGCACACGTGGAAGGAGACCGGGTCACGGATTCTCTGAAGCGGAGGCTGGACAGAGCCTTTCGGTATCTGGAGACTCATCCGTATGCCCGGGCAGTGTTGTCCGGCGGACAGGGAGAAGGCGAAGCAGTTAGCGAGGCGGAAGCAATGGCCGGTTACCTGAAGGCGAAGGGCATTGATCCGAAGAGACTGGTTCTGGAGGACCGATCCACGACCACAGAAGAAAACCTAAGATTTTCAAAGGCGCTGATCGGAAGTGTGGAGGAGCCTGTAGGGATCGTTTCCAACAACTTTCATCTGTACCGGGCCTGCCTGCTGGCAGAAAGCCTTGGATACCGCAAAGCCTGTCCTATGGCGGCGGGCTGCCATCCGGTGCTCCTTATCAACTATATGGTCCGGGAGTTTTTTGCAGTGTGGAAGGCGTGGATCAAAAAGAAGTGTTGACAAAGAAAAATCCGGTGTTTATAATGGTAGCATATATGAGAAAGCGTTGAAGAGAAGAGTAAGATGGGAAAAAGATGACAGAGAGAGGAGCCGCCGGCTGAAAGCTCCTTACCTTGGAACCGTCCGAAGACCACCTTGGAGCGGCTGTAAAACAGCACGGTGATTCCGTTATCATCATGAAATGAAGTGGTTCCGGCGTGAAAAAGCCGGTTCAAACAGGGTGGAACCGCGAGCAGACTCGTCCCTTACAGTATGGATTGCTGTAAGGGACTTTTATATTTTCTTCGACAGCCTGTTTCGATAAAGTTTGTTTGAAAGGAAGGCGAAAGAGGATGGGTGAGCAGAAAGCTTATCAGCATAAGGTACAGTACTACGAGACGGATCAGATGGGAATCGTCCATCATTCCAACTACATCCGCTGGTTTGAAGAAGCCAGGACGGACTATATGGAACGGCTTGGTATAGGCTATGAGAAGATGGAGGAGAAGGGGATCCTAAGCCCCGTATTGTCAGTGACCGCAGACTACCTGCGGATGGTGCATTTTGGAGATACAGTCAGTATTGAATGTCAGATCAGGGAATATAACGGGATCAAGCTGACGCTTGTATATGATGTGGTCCTTGATAAGACAGGGATGGTGCACTGCCGGGGCACATCGAAACACTGCTTTATCAACCGGGAAGGAAGACCATTATCCCTGAAACATTCCGCACCGGAGTTCCACGAAATGTTCATGAAGGACATGCAGGAAAGAAAAAAACCGGAAGAGAAGACAAAAAAGGAAGATAAACAGAAAAAAGAATAGAGACCAAAAAAGAAAGGAAGAGAAGACTATGAAAATCACATTGAAAGACGGAACGGTCAAAGAGTATGAAAGCAAGATGTCCGTGCTTGATATTGCAAAGGATATCAGCGAAGGGCTGGCAAGAGCAGCGACTTCTGCCAAGGTAAACGGCGAGATCACGGATCTCCGGACAGAGGTAGGCGAGGACTGTGAACTGGAAATCCTGACCTTTGATTCTGAGGATGGGAAGGGAGCATTCTGGCATACCACTTCTCATATCATGGCTCAGGCTGTCAAACGGCTGTATCCGGAGACAAAGCTGGCTATCGGACCGTCCATCGATCATGGATTCTACTATGACCTGGACCGCGAGACGCCGTTCGTGGCAGAGGATCTGGAAAAGATCGAGGCTGAGATGAAGAAGATCGTAAAAGAGGCACTGCCGATCGAGCGGTTTACGAAAACAAGAGAAGAAGCGGTTCGCTATTTTGAGGAACAGGGCGAATCATATAAAGTAGAGCTGGTAGAGGATCTGCCGGAAGGCGAAGAGATCAGCTTCTACCGCCAGGGAGAGTTTGTGGACTTATGTGCAGGACCGCATCTTATGTCCACAAAAGGCGTTAAGGCCGTCAAGCTGACAAGCCTTGCCGGAGCATACTGGAGAGGAAGCGAAAAGAACAAGATGCTTACCCGTATCTACGGAATTTCTTATCCGAAGAAGTCACAGCTGGACGAGTATCTCCACATGATGGAAGAGGCAAAGAAGAGGGATCACAGAAAGCTGGGAAGAGAACTCGGCATCTTCATGATGTGCGATGAAGGACCGGGATTCCCATTCTTCCTTCCAAAGGGAATGGTTCTGAAAAATACACTGCTTGATTACTGGAGAGAGCTGCATAAGAAAAACGGATATGTGGAGATTTCCACACCGCTGATCTTAAGCCGCCATCTGTGGGAAAATTCCGGTCACTGGGATCATTATAAGGATAATATGTATACGACACAGATCGACGGGGAAGACTTTGCGGTAAAACCGATGAACTGTCCTGGAGGTATGCTGGTCTACAAATCAGAGCCCCGCTCCTATAAGGATCTGCCGCTGCGCGCCGGTGAGCTTGGAATCGTGCACAGACATGAAAAATCCGGAGCGCTCCACGGACTGTTCCGTGTAAGATGCTTCACACAGGATGACGCACACATTTTCATGACACCGGATCAGATCCGGGACGAGATCAAAGGCGTGGCAAGACTGATCGATGAGATCTACAGCCTGTTTGGCTTTAAGTATCATGTAGAGCTTTCCACCCGTCCGGAGGACAGCATGGGAAGCGACGAGGACTGGGAGATGGCGACAGAGGGCTTAAGAGGCGCGCTGGACGATCTGGGTCTGGACTATGTGATCAACGAAGGAGACGGCGCTTTCTATGGACCGAAGATCGACTTCCATCTGGAAGATTCTATCGGAAGAACCTGGCAGTGCGGTACGATCCAGCTGGATATGCAGATGCCGCAGCGCTTTGATCTGGAGTATACGGGAGCGGATGGAGAGAAGCACCGTCCGATCATGATCCACAGAGTGGCCTTTGGTTCTATCGAGCGTTTTATTGGTATCCTGATCGAGCATTTTGCCGGTGCTTTCCCGACCTGGCTTGCACCGGTACAGGTGAAGGTCCTGCCGATCTCCGATAAATATATGGATTACGGAAAAGAAGTGCTGGCAAAGCTGGATGCTGCAGGAATCAGAGCTGAGATCGATACCAGAGCGGAAAAGATCGGCTACAAGATCCGTGAAGCTCAGATGAATAAGATCCCATACATGCTGGTAGTCGGAGCGAAGGAAGAAGAAGCCGGGGCGGTATCTGTCAGAAGCCGTTTCGCAGGAGACGAAGGGCAGAAGAGCCTGGATGTATTCATTCAGGATGTGAAGGAAGAGATCGCGGGCAAGGTACAGCGCGAGGTAGAGAGAGAAGAAGAATAAGCTTCTGATCTGTTTAAAATTTTGAAAAAATGGGCATTATATACCTTGATATTCAAAAAGAACAGGAGGGAATATGATGCCGGAACTGAAATGTACGGTACAGACATGTACGCATAATGTAGATTACTACTGCAGCCTTGACCACATTACGGTGGGAGGAAATTCGGCAAAGCAGGCGGAGGATACCTGCTGTGACAGCTTTGAGAAGCGTAAAAGCAACACCACCAGCAATACGATGGCGGACGCTTCTTCCTTCAGCAGCATCGACTGCAAAGCGCAGAACTGCATGTATAATGAAGGGTGCCAGTGCCATGCCGGAAAGATCAGTGTAGAGGGCGGAGGCGCCTGTCGGTGCCAGGAAACAGCCTGTGCCACGTTCCAGAAAGAGTGTTAATGCAAATGGGGACGGGGGATTTTTGAAAATCCCCCGTCCCCATTTGAGTGTTGACGGTATTTTGCCGGAAGGGTATAATAAATTTAATGCTCTAATGAAAAGAAGGAGAATCGATTATGCCGATCAGAGTACAGAATGATCTTCCGGTCAAGGAAATACTGGAAAAAGAAAATATATTTGTGATGGACGAGCACCGGGCGACGCATCAGGATATCCGGCCCATTAAGATCGGGCTTCTGAACCTGATGCCGTTAAAGGAGGATACGGAACTTCAGATCCTGCGCTCTTTGTCCAACACGCCGCTGCAGGTGGACGTGACGTTTGTGATGGTCTCTTCACACACATCGAAAAATACGCCCACCAGCCATCTGAATAAATTTTACTATAAGTTTAGTGAGATCAGAGAGAGAAAATTTGACGGATTCATTATTACCGGTGCCCCGGTGGAACAGATCCCTTTTGAAGAGGTGGATTACTGGGAAGAGCTTAAGGAGATCATGGAATGGAGCAAGACGCATGTGACATCTACCCTGCATCTTTGCTGGGGAGCCCAGGCCGGTATGTATTATCATTACGGAATAAATAAAGCGCCGCTGGAGGAGAAGGTGTTCGGTGTCTTCTGGCACAAGGTGCTGAACAGGAAGATCCCACTGGTAAGAGGCTTTGACGATGTGTTTCTGGCGCCTCATTCCCGGCATACCGAAACACCGATTGAAAAGGTGCGTGCCGATGACCGTCTGACGATCCTGGCGGAATCAGAAGAAGCGGGGCTTTTCCTTGCCATGGCAGGAGGAGGCCGTCAGATCTTCGTGATGGGGCATCCGGAATATGACCGGGTGACGCTGGATCAGGAATATAAAAGAGACCTCTCCAAAGGCCTTAAGATCCGGATGCCGGAAAATTATTATCCCGAAGACGATCCAAAGATCCGCCCCCTGCTTACCTGGCGGGCCACAGCCAACAACCTTTATACCAACTGGCTGAACTATTACGTGTATCAGGTGACCCCTTACGACCTGTACGGGACGCCGTTTTAAACTAAAGATCAATATCCTCGGCATCAGACATATGGGCCTGGGTATAAATGATAACCACATCCCCTTCGCGAAGGATCATCTTCCCGTTGGGGATCAGTACTTTTTTCTGGCGTTTTACGAGGACCACGATGGAGTGGCGGGAAATGTTAAGATCACGGATCCTTTCACCGATCCAGGGATGACTGCGCTGAAGGACCAGTTCTTTTAATTTGATCCGTTCCTTGGGATCATGGAAGGATTCGGCGCCAAGGATCAGGACATCGCCGGCGCGCAGCATCATATTTCCCCGGGGGACCAGGATCTTATACTCCCGCTGGATGGCGGCGACAATGATCCGGTCCGGGAGATGGAGCTGATGGATAGTGTGGTCTATCCATTCGTCCTGCTCGGAGAGCGGAAGACGGATGAAATGAATATCGCTTTCCTGGCCATATTCGCTGATACGCTTGATCCGGGAATACTGGTCGACGAATCCGGCGGATATAATACCGGTAGGGATAGCGACCATGCCCACACCCAGAAAAGTAATAAAGATGCCAAACATTTTCCCGAGAGTGGTTACAGGATAAATGTCCCCGTATCCTACGGTCAGCAGGGTAGAGGCGGCCCACCAGATTCCGGAAAAGGCATTCTGGAATACTTCGGGCTGTGCTTCGTGTTCCAGGCTGTACATGCAGAGACTGGAGCCGAGCATCAGCATCAGGATGATAAAGACGGAGGACATCAGCTGCTGTTTCTTCCCTGCAATGACTTCTCCGATCACGTTCAGCGAATCATAATAGGAGTTGATCCGGAACAGGCGGAAGATCCGGATGATCCGGAGCATCCGGAATGCAACGGCACCTGAAGGGAAAAATATTGGCAGGTAGTGAGGAAGGAAACATAAAAGGTCTACCACACCGGTAAAGGACAAGACGTATTTCCGGATGGCGAGAGGCTGGGACAGTTGTGGATAGAGATATTTGGCGGTCCAGACTCTTAAGATATAATCGACGAAAAAGAGAGCGACGGTCGCTTCGTCAAGAGTGACCAGGAGCTCTCCATATTTATATTTCAGATCATGAAAGGTATACATGATGCTGGTTGTCAGGTTTAAAAGAATACAAAATGCGTTGAACAGATCATAGGCTCTGCTGGGATAATCGTACTTTGTACCTACCTCGATAATTTCAAACACACGTTTTCTGCGCTTTTCCCACTGCGGACTCATAACTGCTTCCTCCCGAAATCTGTCAAGTCTTTTTCCCATTGTACTATAGCCATGGCAGATTTTCTATTCTTATTGTTTTGGCTCTATTCTTGAATAGACAGAATTTTGAAGAAACAAGATATGCCAGGATATGAATAAAGACTTAGAGAACGTCATAGAATGTATCAGGAAAATTGTTCGTAAAAAAGTACTTGCGTAAATAAGCTATATATGTTAGTATGCACCTGTAGAAAAACAAGATATTGTGCAATATAGATAAAACTCCGAAGAAGGAAAACTTCCGGAGTTTTTTTGTTTTCTATTCAATATGCAGAAAATTCAAAACAAAGCAATAGTTATATAATTAACAATCTTGAAATGTAAAGAAAAATCTTAATATTTTAGTGAAAATGACGAATAACATGTCATTTTTGTAACGAATATTGAAATTTTCAATACATTCATGTAGAATAGAACCTAGGTAAATGGAAGTCAGGAAAACCATGGAAGGAGGTATCGTTTTCCTGCTGAATGTGTAACGAAATTCCAACAAAGATGCATGTGAAGACCAAGGAAAAAAAGAAGAGAAAAAGGGGGAATTGATTTTATGATGGACGCAATTAACAATGTTGTTACGACTGTGAATGGTGTCGTTTGGGGCTGGCCAATGATCATCCTGCTTTTGGGAACACATATTTTCATGACGTTCCGTACAGGATTTATTCAGAGATATTCCATCTCCAGAGGTATCAAGCTTTCTGTTACACGAGATCCTGAGGCGGAAGGAGAAGTTTCCCAGTTCGGTGCACTGACAACGGCTCTGGCGGCTACCATCGGTACCGGTAACATCATCGGTGTAGGTACAGCTATTGCAATGGGCGGACCCGGAGCGGTTCTGTGGATCTGGCTCAGTGGTGTATTTGGAATCGCTACCAAATATTCAGAGTCACTGATCGCTGTAAAATACAGAGTAAAAACAGAAGACGGCCGTATGCAGGGCGGTGCCTTCTATGCACTGGAAAGAGGACTGAACATGAAATGGCTCGGTATGCTGTTTGCGATCCTGGCAGGTCTTGCATCCTTCGGTATCGGATGTGCAACTCAGGTAAACGCGATCGCAACAGTTGCCAATGAGAACTTTAATATTCCGCCGGCAGCAGTTGGAGTTGTAATCGCAGTTCTGACCGCGATCGTTATCTTTGGCGGTATTAAATCTATCGCAAGCGTATGTGAAAAGCTGGTGCCGTTCATGGCAATCTTTTATGTACTGGGATGTATCGTTATCCTGTGCATGAACTATGATTTTATTATCCCGGCGATCGTAACGATCTGCAAGCTGGCCTTCACACCTGGCGCGGCAGCAGGCGGTCTGGTTGGTACCGGTATCCTGATGGCAATGCGTTTCGGTATTGCGAGAGGTCTGTTCTCCAATGAATCTGGTATGGGTTCCGCTCCTATCGCAGCGGCAGCCGCACAGACCAGAAACCCGGTACGTCAGGCACTTGTTTCCTCCACAGGTACTTTCTGGGATACAGTAGTTGTATGTCTGATGACAGGCCTTGTACTCGTAACCACTATTATGAAGAACCCGAATATCAATGCAGATGAAGTATCTGACGGCGGTGTTCTTACTTCTCTGGCATTCGGACAGATTCCGGTACTCGGACCGGTGATCCTGACGCTTGGTATTATCACCTTTGCATATTCCACCATTCTCGGATGGGCATATTACGGAGAGCGTTGTGTGGAATACTTTGCAGGAAGATTTGGAAAGGGTATTCTGATTGGTTACCGCTGTCTGTATATTGCAGTTGCAGTGATCGCACCGGTAATCGCACTGGATCTGGTATGGCTGATCGCGGATACGCTGAATGCATTTATGGCGATACCGAACCTGATAGCAGTCCTGCTGCTTTCCAATGATATTGTGCGTGAGACGAAGAAATACATTAATAATCTGGATATGAAGGACGAGACACCTGTCCCGGTTATTAAGAAATAGGAAGTCGGAAAAGATCATATTTCAAAACTTTGTCTTGACAAATGTACTTTGTTGAATTAAAGTAGTAAGCGTAGATAATCAAAAATTAAAAACCGTTGAGAAAGAAGAGTAGCTTATCCGGAGAAATCAAAGAGAGCGGCAGGCGGTGGGATTGCCGTATGGATCTGATGAGTGAATGGGCTTTTGAGGGCGGCCTGAAATCATAGGAGAGTATGGCTTGTCGGGAACCGAACCCGTTATCAATCAGGAGTGTATGTTAGTACATGAGAAAAGTGGACGATTCGTCAATTTGAGTGGTACCGCGATGATATGTAAATATTACCGCCTCAAACCTGGAGTTTGAGGCGGTTTTTTATTACATAATATCTTGAGGACGCGGACATTCAAAATATTTTCTCTCCTAACAATGTACGGCTGATGGCAGAGTGCAGACCGTACCTAAAAAAGAGAAAAGGAGACAAAATCATGAAAAAGAAATTAGTAGCAGGACTTTTAGTAACGGCAATGGCAACAGTAATGGCAGCAGGGTGCGGCAGTGATTCCGGCTCTTCAGGCGACGGACAGGCAAGCTATACCATTGGTATCGAGCAGTTTGCGGAGCACGGGTCTTTGGATAACTGCCGGGAAGGCTTTCTGAAGGGACTGGAGGCAGAAGGAATCGTAGAGGGCGAGAATCTGACGGTGGATTATCAGAACGCAGCGTCTGATATGGGAACAGCGGGACAGATTTCAGACAGCTTTGTGTCAGACGGTGTAGACATGATCTGTGCGATTGCGACACCGAGCGCTCAGAGTGCATACAATGCGGCAATGGATTCTGATATTCCGGTAGTCTATACAGCGGTTACGGATCCGGTGGAAGCGGAACTGACAGATGAAGATAATATGCCGGTAGGGAACGTGACAGGGACTTCCGACAAGCTGCCGATCGAAGAACAGCTTAAAATGATCCGGGAAATCCTGCCGGATGCAAAGACGCTGGGGATCATGTACACTACCAGCGAGGCCAACTCTATTTCTGCCATTGAAGAATATGAAGAGCTGGCAGGCGACTATGGATTTGAACTGGTGACCACGGGCATCTCTACTACGGCGGATGTGTCTCTGGCCGCGGATGATCTTTTAAGCCAGGTAGACTGTATCACAAATCTGACGGATAATACAGTTGTTGCGTCTCTTCCGACCATCCTGGAAAAAGCAAATGAAAAGAATATTCCGGTGTTTGGAAGTGAGATCGAGCAGGTAAGGATCGGCTGTCTGGCGGCAGAAGGCATTGACTATATCGCACTGGGAGAACAGACAGGCAAGATGGCGGCGCAGATCCTGAAGGGCGAGAAAGAGGCTTCTGAGATGGAATGTGAAGTCATTACTGAGCCGGGATTCTATGTGAATACCAAGGTGGCGGAAAATCTTGGCATCACCGTTCCGGAAGAGTTAGCATCATCTGCTGTAGAAAGCTTTGATGAGATTACGGCAGAATAGAATTTAGGGAGGCATTTTCATGAGCTTTTTCATCACGATACTTGAACAGGGACTGATCTATGGAATCCTGGCGCTGGGCGTGTATATCACATATAAGATCCTGGATTTTCCGGATCTGACCGTAGACGGAAGTTTTCCGCTGGGGGCGGCTGTGACGGCTGCTTTGATCACCCGGGGAGTGAATCCGTATCTTACTCTTCCGGCCGCCTTTCTGATCGGCGTGCTGGCTGGAGTGTGCACGGGTCTGATCCATGTAAAAGGGAAGGTAAGGGACCTGCTATCCGGAATCATTATGATGACGGCGCTGTGGTCCATTAACCTTTATATTGCCGGAACCTCCAATGTTCCGCTTTTTTCCCAGGAGACAATCTTTAAGAATGATTTTATTGAGAGTGTCATTCCGGATGGGATGTCCGGGTATACAACGCTTCTGCTGATTCTGATCCTTACGGTGATCTGTAAGGTAGTGCTGGATCTGTATCTGAAGACAAAATCCGGATTTCTCCTGCGCGCGGTGGGAGACAATCCTGTGCTGGTTACGTCTCTGGCCAAGGATCAGGGAAATGTGAAGATCCTGGGGCTTGCGATCGCTAACGGGCTGGTGTCCCTGGCAGGCTGCGTGTTTGCCCAGGAGGAGAGAGTGTTTGAGATCTCCAGCGGTACCGGAGCCATTGTCATTGGCCTGGCGAGTGTGATCATCGGAACCAGCCTCTTCCGGAAGGTAACCGTGCTGAAGGCAACAACAGCGGTGCTGATCGGATCCATCATCTATAAGGCCTGTGTGGCAGTAGCGCTCAGGAGCTTTGAACCGCAGGCGATGAAGCTGATCACGGCAGTACTGTTCCTGATCATTCTGCTTATCAGTATGGAAAGAAAGAAGAAGGTGAATGGAAATGCTTGAATTAAAGGGAATCCATAAATATTATAATCCCGGTACGGTCAATGAGATGTGTCTGTTCCGGGGATTTGACCTGAAAATCGAACAAGGAGAATTCCTTTCTGTTGTGGGAAGCAACGGTTCGGGCAAAACCTCCATGCTGAATATTATCTGTGGGAGCATCCCGGCGGAATCAGGGCAGATCCTGATGGGAGGAAAGGACATTACGAAGGAGAAAGAATTCCAGAGAAATGCAAGGATCGGCCGGGTATATCAGAATCCGGCTATGGGAACCTGTCCTACAATGACGATCCTGGAAAATATGTCTCTGGCGGACAATAAAGGAAAGATCTACGGCCTGGGAAGAGGAACCAACAAGGCCAGGATCGAGTTTTACAGGGAGCAGCTTAAGCAGCTGAATCTGGGGCTTGAAGATAAGCTGGATGTAAAAGTGGGCGCCCTTTCCGGAGGACAGCGCCAGGCAATGGCGCTTCTGATGTCTACCATGACGCCCATCGAATTCCTGATCCTGGATGAACATACAGCCGCTCTCGATCCGAAGACGGCGGAGCTGATCATGGAGCTGACAGATAAGATCGTAAAGGAAAAGAACCTGACAACGATCATGGTTACCCACAATCTGCGGTATGCGGTGGAATATGGAAACCGCCTGATCATGATGCATGAAGGGAATGTGATCCTGGATAAAAAGGACGAAGAGAAAAAGCAGATCTCGGTAGAGGATATCCTGACACTCTTTAATGAGATCAGTATTGAATGTGGAAATTAGAGGAGAGGCAGATCTATGGCTAAAAGAATCGCACAGTTTGAAAAAGTCAGCTTCGGACAGTTTAAGGAGGGCTTTTTTGATACCTTCGGGCAGACAGAGGAGGAGAAGCTGCAGGAGATATACGAAGAGATCAGACTGCCAAAGCGGGCAACCGCCGGCTCTGCAGGGTATGATTTCTATACACCGGTACCGCTGACGGTCCGTCCTGGTGAGACGGTAAAGATTCCGACTGGGATCCGGGTGAAAATGGACCCGGACTGGGTGCTGAAGTGTTACCCGAGAAGCGGACTTGGTTTTAAATACCGGCTCCAGCTTAATAATACAGTGGGGATCATTGACAGTGATTACTATGGATCTGACAACGAAGGCCACATTTTTGCGAAGCTTACCAATGACAGTAAGGAAGGAAAAGTGGTGGAGCTAAAGGCCGGTGCAGGCTTTATGCAGGGAATTTTCGTAGAGTACGGGATTACGGTAGATGACGATGTGACTGAAGTCCGCAATGGAGGTTTTGGAAGTACGTCAGACAGATAAGTACAGCAAGAGAAATTGAATGAAGAGGGAAAACTCCGGCAGGTATAATTTCCACGTGTCTGGACACCCTATCCGATAGGAGTACAGGGTGAAGGAGGATGGAATGATGTCGGAGAACAAAGCAGAGCAGAGAAAAGTATCTGCTTCCAGGGAAGACAATGCCGCGTATATGAACAAGGTCCTGCCGGTGCAGGAAAGTTTTGACGTGATCCAGAGGGATATGCTGATAGGCGGCAGAATGTCTTCCTTTTATTTTATAGACGGATTTACCAAGGATGAGGTAATGCTAAAGATCATGGACTCCATGATGAAGGTGAAGGAGGAGGAAATGCCTGCCGATGCAGCGCAGTTTACCAGAACCTGTGTGCCCTATGTGGAGGTAGAAGTGCTGGAGGACTATGATGCGGTGCTCCGGGGCGTACTCTCCGGCGTGACCTGCCTGTTTATCGACGGGTATGAGGGCTGTATCGCCATCGACTGCCGGACCTATCCGGCGAGGAGCGTGGATGAGCCGTCTAAGGACAAGTCTCTTCGGGGATCAAGAGACGGATTTGTGGAGACCATTGTATTTAATACGGCACTGATGCGCCGCAGGATCAGGGATCCGCGGCTGGTCATGGAAATGCTGGAGGTGGGAGACAGCTCCCGTACGGACGTGGCTGTATGCTATATGAAAGACAGGGCGGATCAGGAGCTCCTTCATAACGTGATCAGCCGTATCAGGAAGATAAAGGTGGGAGATCTGCGGATGAACCAGCAAAGCCTGGCGGAGTGTCTGTTCCGGCGCAAGTGGTACAATCCTTTCCCGAAGTTTAAATATACAGAGCGGCCGGATACAGCGGCAGCCTGTCTCCTGGAGGGAAAGGTGGTGATCCTGGTGGACAACTCGCCGTCTGCTATGATCCTTCCTACTTCCATTTTTGACATTATTGAGGAGGCGAATGACTACTATTTCCCAACCCTGACTAATGTATATCTTAAATTTGCCAGAGGACTGATCACACTGATGACGGTTTTCCTGACGCCGGTATTCCTGTTGTTTATGCAGAATATACAGTGGCTTCCGGAAAGCTTTGCGTTCGTGGCTGTGAAAGAAAGTGTTCATGTGCCTCTGATCTTTCAGCTCCTGATGCTGGAAATTGCCATTGATGGTCTCCGGCTTGCGGCTATGAGTACTCCCAGCATGCTGAGCACGCCTTTGAGCGTGATCGCGGGTCTTGTGATGGGAGAGTTCTCAGTGCAGTCCGGATGGTTCAATTCCGAGGTGATGCTGTATATGGCTTTTGTGGCTGTGGCGAATTACACTCAGCCGAATTTTGAGCTAGGGTATGCCCTGAAATTTATGCGGCTGGAACTTCTGGTCCTGACTGCGGCCTTTAACTGGATCGGCTTTATCATCGGCTGTGCGATCATTATTTACAGTATTTGTTTTAACAAGACTTTGTCCGGTCGGAATTATCTCAATGTAAAATTGAATTGACAGAAAAAGAATGGTATAATAGGAAGGAAAAATGGATGCAATACGAGGAGGAGAACCATATGGGAGAATATATCATTACCGTAAACAGTACTGTTGATTTGCCGAAGGAGTGGCTGGAGGAAAGAAATGTGCCGGTTATTCCTCTGAAATATACCATTGATGACCAGACCTATGACGACATGAACGGATTGTCTGCAAAGGAATTTTTCCAGAAGCTGAGAGATGGAAAGATGGCGACTACAACTCAGGTGAATCCGGAGCAGGCAAAAGAGGCGTTTGAACCGTTTTTGAAGGAGGGGAAGGATATCCTGCACCTGGGATTCTCTTCCGGATTAAGCGGTACATATAACAGTATGCGGATTGCCGCAGAGGATCTGATGGAAGAGTATCCGGACCGGACGATTATCGTGATCGATACTCTGTGTGCGTGTCTGGGTGAAGCCCTGCTTTTGTACTATGCCCTGAAGAAGAAGGAAGAGGGAATGGATATCCGGGAGCTGGCTGCATGGGTGGAGGAGCATAAGCTTCATATCTGCCATGACGTGACCGTGGACGACTTAAATCATCTGCACAGAGGAGGCAGAGTTTCAAAGGCGACTGCCGTTGTGGGAACGATGGTCAAGATCAAACCTATCATCCACATGGATAATAACGGAAAGCTCCAGGTGGTCGGCAAGGAAAGAGGCCGGAAGAAGTCTTTGAATAAGATTGTAGATATGGCAGCAGAACAGGCAAAGGGCTGGGAGAATGATATTATCATGATTACGCACGGAGACTGCCTGGAGGATGCGGAGTATGTGGCGAAGCTGGTGCGTGAAAAGATGGGAATTGACAATATCCTGATCAATAATATCGGTACGGTAATCGGAAGCCATACCGGCCCTGGCGTGGTGGCAGTGTTCTGTATGGGCAGCGAGCGCTAACAAAGGAGAAAACGGTGAGAAAAGAGTTAAGAATTGATGAAGAAATGAAAAAGCTCTGGCCGGCTACCAGAGTGGGATGCCTGCAGTATAGAGTGAAGGTGGAAAAGAAAAATGAAGAATTGTGGAAGTATCTGAAAAAGGATATTTTCCGGAAAACAAAGGATGAGATCTTTGACTATGGTGTAAACGAAATCCCCAATATTAAAGAGTCCCGGGCGGCGTATAAAGCGTTTGGAAAGGATCCCAGCCGTTACCGCGTGTCTTCAGAAGCGCTGATCCGCCGGATCGGCCAGGGGAAAGGGCTTTATGAGGTCAATACGGTGGTAGATGTAAACAATCTGATCTCCATCGAGTCTGGTTTTTCGGCCGGCTCTTATGACGTGGAAAAGCTTGGCGACAGACTGGTATTCCGCATTGGAAAAAAAGGAGAGACCTATCAGGGAATCGGAAAAGATGAGGTAAATATCGAAGCGCTGCCGGTCCTCTCTGACGAGGAAGGAGCGATAGGCAGTTCTACCAGCGATTCCAGACGGGCAATGATCACGGAAGACGCAAGGGAGGTTCTGACGCTGATCTATTCGTTTTCGGATAACCAGGATCTTGAGAAGGCAATGGAATCGGGCAAAAAGTACCTGGAAGCCTATGCCAAAGCGGAAGATATCCAGGGATGGATTGTGGAATAAAAGAGAAAATATGTAAAAGGATGGGAAATTTTTGGAGATTTTCCATCCTTATTTTTGCTGTTTTTGGGGATAAAAATCTCCGAAAAAGGAGTTGACAATCGGTGGAAAGAAGCATAGTATAATATTGTTAGTTTCCGAACTGTTAGAGATCGAATGAATATGACAGGGGTGATAAAAATATGGGAAAACATGCGGGAAAGTGGATCAATCGCGTATCCCATCAATTGAAAAGGCAGATGCTCTGGCCGGATGAGCCGGGAGATCTAACGATTTTGCAGAAGAGTATTCTGCATTTTATTTTGTTTGAAACTATGCAAAGGGATCTGTATCAGAAAGATCTGGAGAAGGAATTTAAAGTCCGCCGGTCGACGGCCTCGGAAAATCTCCGCCTCCTGGAAAAGAAAGGATATCTTTACCGGGAATGTGCCAAGGAAGATGCCAGGCTGAAAAAGATCATTCCCACAGAAAAGGCAGTGTGCTTAAGAGGACAGCTTCTTAAGTCCATTGAACGGACGGAGGAACGGATCCGGCAAGGGATCCCGGAGGAGGATCTTAAGGTCTTTTTTCGGGTGCTGAAGCAGATTTCCGCTAATTTGAGCTCCTGGGAGGAAGAAAATAAAATGGGAAAGGAAGAGATAGAGCGATGAATCGGAAGTTATTACAGTCTGTAAGAGAATATAAAAAGCAGGCATTTATCGCACCGGTCCTGGTGGCCCTGGAGGTGCTGATGGAAGTGCTGATCCCGCTTCTCATGGCGAATATCATTGACGTAGGGATCATGAACGGCGATATGGGGTATATCGTCAAAATGGGAGTTTTGCTGGTTATTATGGCGATGGTCGCATTGTTCTTCGGAGCTAAGGCAGGGCAGGTAGCCGCGGTGGCGGCTGCCGGATATGCCAAGAATCTGCGGCATGATATTTTTTATAAGATCCAGGATTTTTCTTTTGGAAATATTGACCATTTTTCAACATCCAGTCTGGTGACCAGGCTGACCACGGATATCACAAACGTGCAGATGGCATTTATGTTTTCTATCAGAATGCTGGCCAGAGCGCCGATCATGGTCGTGCTGGCATGGATCATGACCGCTACGATCAATCTGGAGATCGCGTTTCTTTTGCTGGTGACAATCCCGATCCTGGGAGGAGCCCTGATCTTTATCGCAAAGAAAGCGCATCCTCATTTTATTGCGGTATTTGACGAATATGACGTACTGAACAATACCGTACAGGAAAACGTGAATGCGGCGAGAGTGGTAAAGGCCTATGTAAGGGAAGACCATGAAAACGAAAAATTCAACAAAATATCTCTTAAAGTATTTGAGCTTTTTACAAAGGCGGAAAAGATCGTGGCATGGAACGCACCTATTATGCAGTTTGTCATGTATGCGGTGGTCCTGTGCCTGGTGCTGATCGGCGGGGAAAGTATCATTACCGGAGATATGCAGACGGGAGAACTTACCAGTATCATGGTATATGCCATGCAGATCCTGATGTCTCTTATGATCGTTACCTTCGTTTTTGTGCAGATCATGATCGCGGAGGCCTCGTCTGACCGTATCCGCGAAGTGCTGGAAGAGGTGCCGGAGATGGAAGACGAGCCGGGAGCTCTGACTGAGGTGGCGAATGGAGATATTGACTTTGAACACGTAGATTTCAGCTATGCAGGTGAGGGAGGAAATCTTTCGCTGAAAGATGTCAGCCTTCACATTAAAAGCGGACAGATCGTGGGGATCATTGGCGGTACGGGAAGTGCCAAGTCTACACTGGTGCAGCTGATCCCGAGGCTTTATGACGTGGTCGGCGGAAGTGTGAAGGTCGGAGGAGTGGATGTGCGCAGGTACAATCTGGAAGCGCTTCGGGACCAGGTGTCTATGGTGCTGCAGAAGAATGTGCTGTTTACCGGAAGCATCTATGAAAATATCCGCTGGGGAGATGAAAACGCCAGCAATGAAGAGGTGCAGAGAGTCTGCAGACTTGCGCAGGCGGATGGATTTATCCAGGAATTTCCGGCAGGATACAATACGATGATCGTAGAAGGCGGCAACAACGTGTCCGGTGGACAGAAGCAGAGGCTGTGTATTGCCAGGGCACTTCTGAAAAAGCCGAAAATACTGATCCTGGATGACTCAACCAGTGCGGTGGACACCAGAACAGACGCACTGATCCGCCAGGCGTTCCGGGAGGAGATTCCGGATACGACAAAAATCATCATCGCACAGAGAATTTCTTCTGTGGAAGATGCAGATATGATCATTGTTATGGAAAACGGAGAAATCAATGGTATCGGCACTTCGGAGGAGCTGCTGAAGACCAATGCGATCTACCGGGAAGTGTATGAATCACAGCTGAAAGGAGGAGAGGACGATGAGTAATCAGGGAAAACCAAAGGTTACCAGGGGCACGATCGAGACGGCAAAACGGCTGCTTGGATATGTGACTAGTACTTATAAAGTGCAGTTTATCCTTGTGCTGATCTGTATTCTGATTAGTTCGGTTGCCAGTATATCTGTATCCTTATCACTGCGTTTTCTGTTGGATGACTTTATCATCCCTCTGATCGGGAAAAAGAACCCGGACTATTCGGAACTTTATATGGCGCTTACCGTGCTGGCATGTATTTTCATGGCGGGAGTGCTGGCTTCGTTCCTGTATACCCGTCTGATGGTTGTGATCGGCCAGGGTGTTTTGAAGAGAGTCAGAGATGAAATGTTTGAGCATATGCAAAAGCTGCCGATCCGGTATTTTGACCAGAATACCAACGGATCCATCATGAGTTTGTATACTAACGATACGGATACGCTGCGACAGATGATCAATCAGTCGATTCCGCAGGTACTGATGTCTGCATTTACGATCGTGGTTACTTTTATCGCAATGGTGGCATTGAGTCCGATCCTGACGCTCCTTGCGGTGCTGGTGATCGGAGTGATGATCCTGGTGGCGAAATTTATCGGAGGAAACAGCGGAAAATATTTTATCCGGCAGCAGCTGGATCTGGCAAATATTACTGGTTTTGTGGAAGAGCGGATGAACGGACAGAGAGTCGTGAAAGTATTCAACCATGAAAGAAAGTCGGAGCAGGAGTTTGACGTACTTAATGAAAAGCTGTATGAGAGTGCGGCGAATGCCCATACGTTTGCCAGTATCATGGGGCCGGTCATCGGAAACATCGGGAATCTTCAGTTCGTGCTGACGGCAGTGCTGGGAGGGTTCCTGTCCGTCATGGGAATCGGCAATATTACGCTGGGTGTTATGGCGTCCTACCTGCAGTTTACCAAGAGCTTTACGCAGCCTTTCATGCAGGTGGCTCAGCAGTTTAATGCGATTGTTATGGCACTGGCGGGAGCGGAACGGATCTTTGCTCTTATGGACGAAGAGCCGGAGAAAGATGAGGGTTATGTGACGCTTGTGAATGCCAGAAGGGATGAAAACGGGGAAATTGTCGAGTGCAGGGAACGTACCGGCATGTGGGCCTGGAAGCATCCGCACCAGGCAGACGGCACGGTGACATACACAGAGCTGAAGGGCGATGTAAGATTTTATGATATGTCCTTTGGCTATGAGCCGGACCACATGGTCCTTCATGACCTGACATTGTATGCGAAGCCGGGACAGAAGCTGGCCTTTGTAGGTTCTACGGGGGCAGGAAAGACCACCATTACCAACCTGATCAACCGTTTCTATGATGTACAGGACGGAAAGATCCGCTATGACGGTATTAATATCAATAAGATCAAAAAGGCAGATCTGCGCCATTCTCTGGGCATTGTGCTGCAGGATACCCATCTGTTTACCGGAACGATCATGGAAAATATCCGGTACGGCAAGCTGGACGCGACAGACGAAGAAGTCTACAGCGCGGCAAAGCTGGCCCATGCAGATCAGTTCATTAAGATGCTGCCAAATGGCTATGATACCATGCTGACCGGGGACGGAGAGGAGCTTTCCCAGGGACAAAGACAGCTTCTGGCTATAGCAAGGGCTGCTATTGCAGACCCGCCGGTATTGATCCTGGATGAGGCAACATCCAGTATTGACACCAGGACAGAGAGCATTGTCCAGCAGGGAATGGATAACCTGATGAAGGGGCGTACAGTCTTTGTCATCGCCCACAGGCTTTCTACCATCCGGAACAGTGATGCGATCATGGTGCTGGAGCATGGACGGATCATCGAAAGAGGCGATCATGAGGATCTGATCGCACAGAAAGGAACGTATTACCAGCTGTATACCGGAAAACTGGAACTGTCCTAGAGAAGTGAAAGGGGACAGGGGCAAACGCAAATGGGGACGTACACTTTTGCAAAAAGTGTACGTCCCCATTGTACATTTACAGTTTAAACCATCCCATGGCATTTGCCACGGAGCTTACCAGGATCAGGATCAGGAACACGGGTGTGATCCATTTGATCATGACGGTAAACAGTTTCTCGCCGACGAATTTGCCATTGCTTCTTCGAACTTCCTCGGAGATCGTTTTTGGACCGACGAAGAAGCCGACGAAGATGCAGGTGAAGAAAGCTACGATCGGCATCATGACGCTGTTGCTTATGAAATCCATGATATCCAGGATGGTCATGCCTGCCCAGGTAATGAAGGAAAGCGGGCCGAATCCCAGAGAGGACGGAATTCCCATTACAAGAGCCAGGACTGCAACAAAGATGCAGGCGGATCTCCGGCTCCAGTGGAATTTATCCCGGAAAATGGATACAATGGTTTCCATCAGGGAGATGGAAGAAGTCAGCGCCGCAAAAATGACCAGCAGGAAGAAGGCTGCACCTACAGCGTTTCCAAACTGCATGCTGTCAAACACTTTCGGCAGTATGACGAACATCAGGCTTGGACCGCTCTGCAGGATCTTAGGATCTCCGCCGGAAAAGACGAAGACCGCCGGGATAACCATAAGGCCGGCCAGAAAAGCGATCGCGGTATCAAAAATCTCGATCTGCCGGACAGAGCTTTCCAGATTTGTGTCCTTTCGCATATAAGAACCATAAGTTACCATGATACCCATGGCCAGAGACATAGAGTAGAAGAGCTGTCCCATGGCAGCCAGGATTGTTTTGACAGAAACATCCGCCATCTGCGGTTTTACATAATAAGCAAGACCGTCCATAGCGCCATTAAGTGTCAGGCAGTAGACAGAGATGCCGATTGCAAGAAGGACAAGGATCGGCATCATGAATTTGCTGACCTTCTCAATACCCTTCTCTACGCCAAGAAGGACGATGACAGCAGTTACGCCAAGGAAGATCAGAAACCATCCAAGAGGCTCGAATGTGCCGCCGACGAAACCTGTAAAATAGTCGTCTCCGGCTGCGGCAGATGCTCCGCCGGAAAGGAATACGAAAAAGTATTTGATGACCCATCCGCCGATGACAGAATAATAGGGAAAGATAATAATCGGAACAAGTGCGGCCAGGATCCCCAGGAAGCCGAAACGAGAGTCCAGGGATTTAAAGGCGCCGATAGCGCTAAGACCTGTTTTGCGTCCGATGGCAATTTCTGCGATCATCAGAGAAAAGCCGAAGGTGACTGCCAGGATCAGATAAACCAAAAGGAATGTGCCGCCTCCGTACTGCGCCGCCAGATATGGAAAACGCCAGATATTTCCAAGGCCGACGGCAGAACCGGCTGCCGCGAGGACAAAGCCAAGCTTGCCGGAAAAACTGCTTCTGTTATTCATTTGTAAAACCCTCCTCAATGTACTTGTAATACGTTTCTCTTTGTAGTATGATAACAACGCATGTTCTTCTTATTATATAGAAAGAGAGCCCGATGTACAAGAGATAAAATTAACAGAATTTTAGCAAAAAAATCTTATTGACAGAAGGGGAAATGTATGATAAGATAACATACGTATGAAAAAGAAAGTAGAGTATCCACTCTCACCATAGCACAAGCGGGTGACTATTGGTTGATATTGTGTAGAAAAATGTATCTTTTATGATAGCGTTTTTTGTGCTGATATGCAAGTGGATAGTCTCGAACTGTTCACTTATTTTTTTGTGATGGAGGTACAGGACAATTAGCGAGTTAATGATCAACGGGCAGATCCGTGACAAAGAGGTCCGGGTAATTGGAGAAAACGGAGAACAGATAGGGATTATGTCGCCCAGGGAAGCTATGAAGATTGCACAGGAAGCGGAACTGGACTTGGTGAAGATCGCCCCGAAGGCACAGCCTCCGGTATGCAAGATCATCGATTATGGAAAATATAAGTATGAACTTGCAAGAAAAGAAAAAGAGGCGAGAAAGAAACAGAAAACGGTGGAGATCAAAGAAGTGCGCCTTTCACCGAATATCGACACCAATGACCTGAACACCAAGGTCAACAATGCAAAGAAATTTATCAGCAAAGGCAATAAGGTAAAAGTCACACTGCGTTTCCGCGGACGTGAAATGGCCCATGTACAGCAGAGCAGACATATCCTGGACGATTTTGCAAAAATGCTGGAAGACATGGCGGTCGTTGAAAAGGCACCGAAGCTGGAAGGCAGGAACATGAGCATGGTTTTAACTGAAAAACGTTAAAAATACATTTCATTTTAAGGAGGAGCTTATTATGCCAAAAATCAAAACAAATAGAGCAGCTGCAAAGCGCTTCAAAAAGACAGGTACAGGAAAGTTAGTTAGAAATAAAGCTTACAAGAGCCATATCTTAACTAAGAAATCTACCAAGAGAAAAAGAAATCTTAGGAAACCTACAGTTACAGATGCAACAAATGTAAAGAACATGAAAAAGGTATTACCGTATCTGTAAGATATCAGTGAGGATAGAAGGAGGAAAATAAGAGATGGCAAGAATTAAAGGCGGATTAAACGCAAAGAAGAAACATAACAGAACTTTAAAACTGGCAAAAGGATATAGAGGAGCACGCTCCAAACAGTACAGAGTAGCTAAGCAGTCTGTCATGAGAGCACTGGCTTCTTCCTACGCAGGAAGAAAACAGCGCAAGCGTCAGATGCGTCAGCTGTGGATCGCACGTATCAATGCGGCTGCAAGAATGAACGGTCTGTCCTACAGCAAGTTCATGCACGGCCTGAAGCTGGCTAATGTAGACATGAACAGAAAAATGCTGGCTGAGATGGCTGTTAATGATAAAGAAGGCTTTACCGCACTGGCAGAGGCTGCAAAGGCAAAGCTTGCTTAAGTTTAAAAGATAGAGTAAACCAGAGGAACCGGGACAAATATGTTCCGGTTCTTTTTATATGTCAATTGGGGACGGGGGATTTCTGAAAATCCCCCGTCCCCAATTGACATATCTGAACTCACGGCTGGAAAATATGGAGGAGCTCGTGTTGATTTTTCAGTCTCAGCTTTTTAAAGATTGCTGTTTTTTGATTAGCGATCGTTTTTTCTGATGACAGTATCTCCACATCTCTTCCAAGCATCATATCAAAAACAGTCCTTTCGGCGCTGGAAAGCTCCTGAAGAATCAGTTCCTGGATAAAACGTTCCTGAACGGTGGTTCCCGCTGCGGTTTCACGGATGATCTCACAGAGATTCCGGCACTGGCTTTTAAAGATATACCCGGATGCAAAAGACTCCTTACTGGCGGAAATGACGATCGACGGTTCCTCAAAGGATGTCAGAAGAAGTACCTTTGCATTGGTGGAAAGCCGGATTTTTCTGGAAACGCCGATTCCGTCCAGCTGGTTTCCGGAGAGGTTGAGATCGGTCAGCACGATATCCGGATTTAGGGACCGTGCCAGTTCCAGACCGGCCAGAGCTGTTTCTGCGTAGGTGCAGAAGTGGATATCCTCTGTGTGTTCAATGGTATTCCGGATCAGATATACAAAATCAATATCATTCTCAATCAATAAAATACGTATTTTATTACAGATTTTCATCAGATACAGCCTCCCTCTTCCGGATTCTTTTTGCAGGAAAAGAAAGAGTGAAACTGCTCCCGGCATGGGGAGTACTTTTCACTTCTATAGATCCGGCGTGTTTTTCCATGATTTTCATACAGTAAGGAAGCCCCAGACCGAAATTGGTTTCTGTGGCCTTGGTCGTATAATAGGGCTCAAAAATGTGCCGGAGGTGTTCTTTCTCCATACCGATTCCTGTGTCGCAGATCGTGATCAGATATTTTTTCCTTCTGCTGTCGATATAGTCGGTAATATAGATCTCCCCTTTGTTTCCGGAAATGCGAAGAGCGTCTACAGCATTTGCGATTAAATTATGAAAGATTTCATGCAGAAGCAAAGGGTCGCAGTACAGCAGTATTTCCTGGTTCAGGTGACAGGTCAGGGTGTTTCCGTCCAGGACTGAATCGGAAGAGTAAAAGGGATATAGAGAATCGGGGGAGACCCAGGACTCTACAAGTGTGAGCTGCTGGGAGTATTTTTTAACCCTGTCACAGTAGTTCTGGATACCAAGCAAAGAACGTTCCATAATCTCAAACTCCGGAGGAAGATCACCGCTGTCTTTTAAAACATGCTGTTTCAGATTTGAAATACACCAATTCAGCTTTACAGTATAATTCTTTAACATATGTACAGTCAGTTCAGCGTTTCTGTTGACAAATTCATTCCCGGAATCCCAGGTGAAATTTTCAATATTCAGCTTTAGACCCATAAGCCCCTCTTTGCTTGCAATATACAGGTAAAGAATTACGCAGATAAACAGGATCAATACATTTCCCTGCCAAAGCTTGAAGTATCTTGTGAGCATCAGCGGATGGACAATGAAGATTGTAGCCAGCCAATACATCAACGGTGGAAGGATGATAATGGAAACAAGGATCTTTTGCTTTTTAGCAGTATGATCCTGTTCCTTTAGGATAGCGCCAATGAACAGGAACGTAGAGACTGCTCCCAGTATCAGATTGTAGGTGCTTAGAAAATACCAAAAAGAGGGATCTTCTGTCTGATGGATGCGGAATTCCAGCGGGGGAAATCGTAAAGACAGCAGAAGAATGCAAAAGGCAGAACCAATCTGAAATCCGTAATAGACACGGGGGCGATGCTGCGGCAGTCCGGCAAAATTCATGGCAAACACTACGCAGGCGGCCATGGCAAAGTCATACAGCATCCAGGTCATCACAGAATAGATATCATCAGCGGCACGGGCGGAAATCAGATCCTGTGCCTGCAGATATGGAACTATGTTATAGTAAAATAATTCCTTCAGGATACCGAGAGACAGGAGCAGACCTGCGCAGACACACCACAGATTTGTCCGGTTGTTTTTCCCGGAAATATATACCAGAAAGATAAAAAAAGCCAATATTATGATATAGATCAGATTAATCATGTTCCCACCTCATATCCATTATCATTTATTATAGCATGCATCGCTGCCGGATGAATCCCAAAAAGTTTGGGAACGCAAAAACAATAGAATATAATACACTGATATTAAATTTACGAAATCTTTTATACAGCAATGGAAAAAGGAATAGGAGGAAGAAGGTTATGGCAGTAGTTCAATGCCCGAACGGGCATAGTTATGACAACAGCAGGCACGCAAGATGTCCTTACTGTACGGGTAGCCAGACCATCGGCGTAACGGTGCCTTTAGGAGTACAGGAGACAGACGGGACAGGAGGAGGCCCGCAGAATGGGGGAGTGAACGGAGGGTTCCCAAGGACAATGCCCGTGCAGGGGCAGATGCCGGCACCTGGAGGTGTCGGAGTGACGGAACCTTATCAGAATGTGACGAAGGCGCTGGAAATCAACGAAGAAGGCGTATCGGCCGTCGTGGGTTGGCTGGTGTGTATTGAGGGAAAGAAAAAGGGAAAAGATTTCCGGATCCATGGACAGAGGAATTTTCTGGGAAGGGCCGGCTCGAATGATATCTGTATTGATTTTGACGATAGTGTATCGGCAGTGGATAATGTGATCATATCCTACAACGATAAGAACAATAAATTTTACATACAGATCGGAGAGCATCAGAAAAACAACGTGTATCTGAATGACGAAATGCTGCTGGCACCAATGGAGCTAAAGGAAAACGATGTGATAGAAATGGGAGAGACAAAGCTGATGTTCCGCCCATTCTGCAATGACACCTTCCGCTGGGAGTGATGAGAGATGTTCTGGAAAAAGAAGAAAAAGAAAAAAGAACAGCAGGCCGTACAGGCTGCAATCGGAAAGACAGAAGAATTTCCGGAGGAGTCCGGCATTACCGTATCATTTACCGGTATGGGGGCGAAGGTCAGGATCGGCAATGCACAGCATATCGGAGACCGGGGAGGGCAGGAGGATTCCTTTGGTTTTTCTGACCTGAGCAGTCAGGAGATCATAGACAGCAAAGGCATCTGCGCCGTCCTTTCCGACGGCATGGGAGGACTGACCGACGGCAGGAAAGTCAGCGAGTATGTGACCGCAAGGGCCCTTTCCTTTTTTGAGGAATGGGATATAGAGCAGCCGGCCTGGCCGCAGATGGAAACATTCATAAAAGATACAAACCGTGAGATCTGTGAGGCGTACAGCAGGGACGGAAAGCCCGGTGCCGGAGCAACGCTGATATTCCTGGCGGTCCTTAATGACCGGGCGTTCTGGTGTTCTGCCGGAGACAGCAGGCTGTATCTTCTGAGGCGCGGAAAGCTGTACCAGATGAATGAAGACCATGACTACAAAAACCAGCTGCTTGGAAGATATATAGAGAGAGATGGAACGACACTGGAACAGGCATTCGGAGACGCACAGGGATCTGCACTGGCTTCCTACATGGGATGCCCCGGAATGACGACTTATGAGTGCAGTGTCCGGGGATTGCCGCTGCAGAACCGGGACCGCTTTCTCCTGATGTCGGACGGGGTCTATCGGGCTTTGACGGAACAGGAGCTGCTGAAGAGAGAGGGCGAGTCACCGCAGAAGATGTGCGAGCATCTGATCGGAGACGCTGAGGCAAAGCAGATGCCGGGACAGGACAATATGACTCTTCTTGCGGTGGAATACCAGTGGGAGGAGCCCTCTGCACCAGAAACAGAGGAGAGGGAGGAAGAAAAATGAGGAAAAACATAAAAAAATTGTTTGCATTGATAACGGCGCTTTTCCTGGCGGTCGGGACACTTCTGTGGAGCGAAACGGCGAAAGCCGCCTCGCCTACAGAAGCAAAAGACAGTGTTGTATGCATTGGAGTCGGGGATGCCTACGGCAATCTGATCGGCTGGGGGACAGGATTTGCGGTGGGTGAACCAGGAGAGCCGATCCAGTACATTGTGACCAATGCCCATGTGGCAGAGCCCACAGACGAGGACGGAAACTATATTCCCTGTTCGCTGACCGTATATTTTTCGGCGGCGGCTAACCGTTCCATGATGGCAGAGGTCTACTGGTGCGATCAGACGGCGGATCTTGCGATCCTGAAGCTGCCGGAGGAGACGACGGAAAGAGAAGCGCTGGTACTCTGCCCCATGGAGGACGTGGATATGGATGATGAGTTTGCGGCTCTGGGCTATCCGGCGACCTCTATGGCATCGGATTTTGTTAAATTTGACACAACGGATATCTCCATTACCCGGGGCGGGATTTCGAAGCAGGTCCGGGTCAGCGGAAGAGACTGCTATCTTCTGGATATCCAGATCAGCCAGGGCAACTCCGGAGGACCGCTGGTCAATTCCGAAGGAGAAGTAGTAGGAGTGAATACCTTTATGCTGAACGATGAGGCCAGATATGCGGTAGCGATTGATGAGCTGATCCGGGATGTAAGCCAGGATGAAGTACCCTATGTGCTGGCGGGAGAGCAGATCCCTGTCTTGTATTTTGTGATCGGGGGCGCTGCTCTTCTGGTTGTAGTGCTGGTGGTCGTGATCGTGGCGGTCAGGAGCAGCAGGGCAAAGACGGGAGAAGCGAAGGCCGCATCGGTATCCGCAGCCCCACCGACACCGTCGCCTGGTCCATGGCCGGAGACCATTCCGACGCCTCCCGCCGATCCGGTGCAGAAGCAGGCACCTCCGGCGCCGGATGCCCGGTTTGTTATCGTGGCGGGATCAGCCAGCCCCCTGGCAGGGAAGAGTTATCCGGCGGGCAGGGAACAGACCATCGGAAGGGACGGTTCCCGGTGTGACATCGTATTCCCGGTGGAGACCAAAGGTGTGAGCGCAAAACATTGTAAGATATCTCCTGCCGAAGAAGGGATCGTGCTCAGTGATCTGGGATCTACTTATGGGACGTTTCTGGCAAATGGCACAAAAGTGGAGCCGGGACAAAAGAGGCTGCTCCGCTTGGGAGACGCCTTTTATCTAGGCGGAGAAGACAATCGTTTTGAGGTGAGATAGATGGCAGAGATACAGGTTGCAGTATTTACGGATGCCGGAACCAGAGACCATAATGAGGACGCCTGCGGATACGGCGCGCAGGACGGGAGAGCCTGCTTCGTGGTGGCAGACGGCCTGGGTGGCCATGATAAGGGAGAAGTGGCGTCACACGCTGCAGTGGATTACATCATGGAACATTTTCAGGAAATAGAATGTTGTTCAGAAGAAAGCCTTCTTGCGCTTCTTGAAGGGGCGGATCAGGCAGTGCGGGAACGTCAGGAAGAGTGTCCGGATATGCGGACGACAGTGGCGGCCGCATTCGTTGAAAATGGCAGATTCTGGTACTTTCATGCGGGAGATACCCGGTGCTATTATCTGAAGAACGGCTGTATCTATACAAGGAGCAAAGATCACTCGATCCCGCAGATAGAGGTCAGCATGGGAGAAATACGGACAGAGGATATCCGGTTCCATGAAGACCGGAACAAGCTGCTGAAAGTGCTGGGCGATGCGGAGAAGATCAGGATCGGCCGTCTCGACGAACCGGTGGAGATTGAGCCGGGAGATGCCTTTTTACTCTGCTCGGACGGGTTCTGGGAGTATGTCTATGAAACAGAGATGGAGATAGACCTGGTGAAGTCAAGAACGGCAAAGGAATGGATGGAATATATGGTAAAGCGGCTGCTGCTGCGGCCGGCGGTGGAACGGGATAACTATTCGGTTCTGGTATGCTGGCTCTGAAAAGGAGGGAAGAAGGATGAATTATGCTGGATTCGGGAAACGGCTCCTCGCCTATCTGATAGACGGGGTCATCATAGGTCTTGCAGGAGGGATCCTGGCAGTATTTTTCGGATATTATTTTTATCTGATTTTTGGATGGCTTCTGGGAGCATTATATTTTATTTTGATGGAAGGAGGAACCTGGCAGGCAACGCTGGGGAAAAGAGCTATGGGACTAATCGTTACGGACATGAATGGAGATCCGATATCTTATGGAACAGCGACTCTCAGGTATCTTGGGAAGTTTGTCTCTTCTCTGATCTTAGGGATCGGTTATCTGATGGCAGCATTTACGGAGAATCATCAGGCGCTTCATGATAAGATTGCATCCACACTGGTGTTGTGTGCGGCGCCGGCCGGGAATACCAGATACAGCTCTCAGGGAGCAGGCAGTCCTGCACCGCCGTCTATGGCTTCGCCGGGGACCGGCAGGTGTATTGTCGGGATTAGCGGAGAGTTTGCCGGCAGATCGGTGCAGCTGCTGCCGGGGGGAACCATGATCGGCAGGGACAGCGTAGCGTGTCAGATTGCACTGTCGGCATCAGCACCGGGAATATCCAGGCATCACTGCCAGGTGAACTTTAATCCCCAGACCGGAATGTTTATTATTAATGATCTGGGGTCTACCTATGGGACATATCTGATGAACGGCATGCGAATCCCCAGCGGACAGCCGGCGGCCCTGCGCCCGGGAGAACGATTTTATGCAGGAAGTCAGGCGAATGTATTTGAAGTACGTTAGGAGGAAGAACGATGCAGCAGGTAAATGGGAAGAATCTCTGTGAATATTGTTTTTCCGATATGCAGGAGAGTGACCAGTTCTGCTCTTCATGCGGCCTGGGAAAGGAAAATTATTCTGTAGATCCCGGCTCGCTTGCGGTGGGAGAGATCCTGGCGGGAAAATATCTGATCGGAAAAACACTGGGCAGGGGCGGATTTGGGATCACCTATCTTGGGTTCGACATTCCCGGAAACAGGAAGGTGGCCATCAAGGAGTATCTGCCGGACGGCCTGGCGGCGAGACAGCCGGGACAGAATACGCTGACAGTATACAGCGGGGAGAAGGAAAATCTGTTCCAGAAAGGTGCGGAGAAATTCTTTGAAGAAGCAAAAACAGTGTCCCGGTTTAACGGCAATCCCAATATTGTATCCGTCTATGAATTTTTCTACGAGAACAACACTGCTTATTTTGTGATGGAATATCTGGAGGGAATGGATCTTAAGAAATATGTGGCATCCCATGGGGGAAGGATCAGCCAGGAAGAAATGGTTTCCTTGTTCCTGCCGATCGCAGACGCCCTGACAGTGGTGCACAGTGCCGGGATCCTGCACCGAGATATATCACCGGACAATATTTTTGTGATGAAGGATCAGGTAACCAAGCTTCTGGACTTTGGAGCGGCCAGACAGGTGATCGGTGAACAGAGCAAGAGCCTTTCCGTGGTTCTCAAGCAGGGCTTTGCGCCGATTGAACAGTACCAGACCAGGGGGAATTTCGGCCCCTGGTCCGACATCTACTCCCTGTGTGCCAGCATGTACTTTGCCCTGACCGGGCAGGTGCCCATCCCTGCCATGGACCGGATGGATATGGATCAGCTAAAGCCGCCGTCGGCCCTGGGAGCTTACGTATCGCCGCGGCTGGAGCAGGTGATCATGAAAGGCCTTTCTTATCGTATGAATCTGCGGCAGCAGTCGATGATTGAATTTAAAAGTGAATTTCTGGCAGCGCTCCCTCAGACGGCATATGCAGGATCAGACGATAGTCAGCAGACAGGATACAGCCAGCAGACAGGGTATAGCCAGCAGACGGGATATAGCCAGCAGACGGGATACGGCCAGCAGACAGGGTATAGCCAGCAGACGGGATATGGCCAGCAGACAGGGTACGGTCAACAGACAGGATACGGCCAGCCCGCTCCGGATCAGACAGAGGCTTTTGTCCAGAAGAATGCAGGCTATTATCAGAGAGAATTTGCAAAGCTAAGGGACGGGAAACGGGCAGGTTTCCATGTGCCCGCATTCCTTGTCCCGGCATACTGGGCTGTGTACCGGAAACTGTACCGGGAGGGTGCGGTCATCTGGGGAGGGCAGGCGCTTTTAATGCTGGCCGGGGCGTTTCTGATCGCTAATATCGTGAATGCTTCGGCAGTTACAATTGTCTATTCCGTTTATGCCTTTTTGCTGGGAGCCGTGATTGCTGTCATTTCCGGTCTTTTTGCGAACAGGATCTATTACGGTTATTGCCAGAAAGTGATGAAAGAAGCGGAGCAGGCCGGGGAAAACGGCGGCATCATCCTGCAGAAAAAGGGTGGAGTGACCAAGACAGGGCCTTTTGTCGGTATGCTGGCCGGAATGCTGGTGATATCAGGAGTTTGCGGTATGCTGGCCGGAATGCTCATCAGCGACGCACAGGACAGCGGCAGCAGCTCTTCCTATGACTACAGTTATCCGTCTTCCGGAGGGGCTTCCGCACCGAATCCGGCCTATGCCATGGACGATTCCGGCACGACGATGGATCAGGAGGCTCTCACGGAGGAGGAAGCTCTGGCAGCAGTACAGGAATCTTATTTTGACAACGGGGAAGTGGAAACAGAGGCCTTTGAAGAATTGTTCCCGGCCATATATCCGGATGGAGAGTGGGAGACAGATGAGGACGACGAGGGCATCCTGGTGAGCTACAGCGGCACCGGCTACAGCCCGGACTCTTATCAGCAGGAGACCTACCGGTATGTATTCCTGGTGGCGGGAGATTCCGTAGATTTTTTTGAAGTCAGCATCGGGGACAGATCCCTGTATGATGAGGATATCGACGCAGCGCTTGCCTATGCGGATGTCTGCTATGATACGATCCAGGATGGGAAACCCGGGGTTATGGATATCCTGTCCACAGACGACGGGAATCCGTCCACGCTGGATGAGACGGAGTATTTTCTCCAGGCGGCAGGTATCGGATATTCGGTAGAGATGAATGTCAGCGGGGAAAAGGCAAATGTGGTGCTGGAGGATGATACCAGGATGATCTTTTTTGCAAACCGGAGCGACTATCTGGAGGGGGCCGAGGCTTACATCCTGACCATCAAGGATGAAGAGATGAATGTCAGCACTTTCCAGAAATATTTTTACAATACGGAACCTCAGCCAGATTATTCCTATTACGGTATGGACAGTGCAGGAGCCATCAATGCCTCAGATCTGGCGGATATGACTCAGACGGATCTCTATATCATGCGAAACGAAGTGTTCGCGCTGCATGGACGCAAGTTTGACGATCCATTCTTGCGGGCAGTCTTTTCTTTTACAAACTGGTACAGTCCCACATATGAGCCGGAGGAATTTCCGGATGTGTTAAGCTCTGTGGAAAAAGCCAATGTCAGTACGATACAGTCCGTGGAAGAAGAAAAGGGTTACTGGGGAGACTGGGAGTTCTGGTAAAAAGAAGAGAGGAAGAGGTTTAATGAAATATGTGAGCGGCGCAAAAGTATTTGGCTGCTGGACAGTGGAACGCGTTATCCGGGAAGACCGGTGTGTTACAATCTGTGAAATCCGCAGAATGAAGGGACGAAAGCGAGAGAAAAGAGTGATGAAGGTGGTGCATGTTCCCGGATATCTGCTAAAGGATGCAGTCCGGGCAGCGTATCTGCTCACGACACTGAAGGGTCAGACAGGGATCGCGGAATATGAAGCGTATCAGACAGAAAAGCTTGGAGACGAGGGGTATGACCTGCGGATACGGATGAAGAAATATCAATCGTTCCATGAATACCAGAAGGAACATCCCATCCGGAAAGGAGAGGTCTGGCAGATTGCGCTGGAACTTGGAGAAGGGCTTGAAACGGCCCGCCACCGGGGAATCTCTCATGGGATGATCGGACCGGAATACATCCTGGCAGACCAGAAGGGACATTTCTTACTGTCGGATTTTGGCATGGCACCGTTTCTACGAGAAACCACATGGACCGGAGATGCATGGGATGATCCGGCAAAAGACGTTTATGACTTGGGATGTTTTTTGAAGACATTTCTGAATGAGAAAGAGGAAAAGAGTCAGGATGCTTTTGAAAGGGTAATCACGAAAGCTTCTTCGAACAGTCAAGAAGAGAGGTATCCCCATGCGGGGGCCATGCTGTATGATCTGAAGCAGATTCCAAAACGGGATTATCAGGAGGCCTGGAAGCAGACGCAAAGAGGCCGGCAGCGGATGCCGCGCCGGCTGGCAGCAACGGCAGCAGGAGGAGTGGCTGTTCTTCTCATTGGCACATGGGCTGTCTTTCAGTATGTACTTCCGGAGGCTGAGAAGAAAGAAAAGGTAATGGAATTATCATTGGAGGCGGAGCAGCTTCCGGTATACTCCGAGGAAGACATCCGTCCGGCGGCGGAACTTCTGGATCAGGAAGAGACAGAGCTGCTGGCAATGATCGAGGACGGGATCGATCAGTTTAATGAAAATGCGCTGAGAGAGATCAGGACGGAAGATACGGCCAAAACAGCAATGGGAGAGGAATCATACTCTCTTAATACAATCCTGACTATAGACGAAGGAAAACAAATGGTCCGGGAAGAAGACAGTTATTCGGATTTTTCGGCAGATATTGTGTTTTATACTGTGGAAGACGGAAAAGACTATATGTATGATACTTACTACGGATATGATGAGGAACGCAAGGATTACAGAGATCTGGATGAAAGGATCCTGCTGGATGAAACGGCGCCGGATGGGATCCGCTACGGTGCGCTGACGGCAGATCAGAGATTATGTAACGGTATGTTGTCCCGCGAAGACGAAGCAGGCCTTATCGACTGCCAGGTAAAAGAAAGATCAAGAGAGAATGGAGTTGTACATATAGAAATAGAACTTCAGTATCTTTGGCTGGATGAATATACGATAAACAGCGTCCTGGAAACCTATGGGATTAAGGAAGAGGATCTGCAGCTTTATGATCAGGGGAGAGAAATTATAGAAAGATATACAAAGCTGCAGGAACATGACCGAAAACAGGGCAACCGGGTGACATGGCACTATTGGATCGAAGAAGAAGGACATGGACTTGTGCAGAGCCGAAGAGTGGAACGGATGCCGGAGACAGAGGAATTGTACGAATGTCGTACGGAACTTTACCGGATGCAGACTTATATCCGGTCATACAATAATTTTCTGGAGCAGGGAAGCTCAGAACTGGAAGCAAGAAGAGGAACTGATGAAGATATAAAAAATTTTGATGAGAACCAGGAAGCTTATGAAGACAGGATATACAGCACCCGGGTGACAAAGGCGTATCTGACAGGAGATGCATGTGGCGAAATGACAGGATTTCCGGCAGATTACAGAGACATTACCTATCAGGAGGTACAGGAACGGTTAAAACGGGATCTGTATGGAGACAGTCAGTGGGAGTAAATTGTAAAAAAAGTATTGACGTCTGCATATAATAGTGGTAAAGTATCTGTAAATATTTCAAAACCATTGAAGAAGAGTGAGTATTTGTCAGATTCCCCTTACAGAGAGCCGCAGGCGGTGGGATTGCGGCAGAAAGGAATGGCAGAGAATGGACTTCCAAGGGCGAACCAAACGGCATGAGCCAAGTAGGGGAGCCGGAGAGGATTCTCCGTTATCAAAACCGGCGTATGCCAGTACGCACTAAGCGGGTGTATGAAGATGCACCAAGCCGGGTGGCACCGCAGGAGTTGTAATTCGTGCTCTTGTCCCAGCAGATGTAACTGTATGGGATAAGGGCATTTTTTATTGAGTTTCCTTATCTCATGCATATTTCAGAACAGGGGTTGTCAGAAAGAACCCCGGAATGATTCAGGAAAGGAGACCCAAAACTATGAAAGATGCAAGAGACCAGAAGATTCCCTACAAGATTTATCTCTCAGAGAGCGAGATGCCAAAGACCTGGTATAATGTGCGTGCAGATATGAAAAACAAACCGGCGCCGCTTCTGAATCCGGGGACGTTAAAGCCCATGACGGCGGAGGAGCTGTCAGGAGTATTCTGTGAAGAGCTGGTACAGCAGGAGCTGGACAACGACAGCCGTTATATTGATATCCCGCAGGAGATCCAGGATTTCTATAAGATGTACCGCCCGTCTCCGCTGGTGCGGGCCTACTGCCTGGAAGAAAAGCTTCAGACTCCGGCGAAGATTTATTATAAATTCGAGGGCAACAATACCAGCGGGAGCCATAAGCTGAATTCCGCCATCGCCCAGGCCTACTATGCGAAGAAGCAGGGGCTTAAGGGAGTCACCACAGAGACGGGAGCGGGACAGTGGGGGACGGCACTTTCCATGGCCTGCTCTTATCTGGGACTGGACTGTAAGGTCTACATGGTAAAATGTTCCTATGAACAGAAGCCCTTCCGCCGCGAGGTGATGCGGACCTACGGAGCAAGCGTGACGCCGTCACCGTCTATGGAGACGGAGATCGGCAGGAAGATCCTGGCAGAGCATCCGGGCACCACCGGAAGTCTGGGGTGTGCGATTTCCGAAGCCGTGGAGACAGCCACGCAGAACGAAGGATACCGTTATGTGCTGGGAAGTGTGTTAAACCAGGTGCTGCTGCATCAGTCCATCATCGGCATGGAGACGAAGGCGGCGCTTGACCAGTACGGGATCGTGCCGGATATGATCATCGGCTGTGCCGGGGGCGGATCCAACCTGGGCGGACTGATCTCTCCGTTTATGGGAGAAAAGCTGAGAGGAGAGAAGGATTACCAGTTTATCGCCGTAGAACCAGCCTCCTGCCCGAGCATGACCAGAGGCGTCTACGCCTATGATTTCTGTGACACCGGCATGGTGTGCCCGCTGGCGAAGATGTATACTCTGGGAAGCGGTTTCATTCCTTCTGCGAATCATGCCGGAGGACTCAGGTACCATGGCATGAGCTCCATCCTGTCTCAGTTGTATGCAGACGGCTATATGGAGGCCAGGTCAGTGGAGCAGACCGCTGTCTTTCAGGCGGCGGAAGCATTTGCCAGAGTGGAGGGTATTCTGCCGGCGCCGGAGAGCAGCCATGCCATCAAGGTGGCCATAGATGAAGCGATGAAGTGCAAAGAAACCGGGGAAGAGAAAACCATCGTCTTTGGCTTGACCGGCACCGGATATTTCGATATGATGGCTTATGAGAAGTTCCATAATGGAGAAATGACAGATTACATCCCGATGGATGAGGATCTGCAGGCCGGATTTGAAGGGATCCCCAGATTTCCGGGGAATATGGAGTAAAGAATAGGAGAGATGACGGATGAAGATATTGGTGGTAGTGGATATGCAGAATGATTTTATCGACGGCGCCCTTGGGACGAAAGAGGCCGTAGGAATCGTGCCAAAGGTGGCGGAGAAGATCAGAGGCTTTGACGGAAGGGTTCTCTACACCAGAGACACCCATGAGAAAGATTATCTTGAGACCCAGGAAGGGAAAAACCTGCCGGTAGAGCACTGCATCCGGGGAACCAAAGGCTGGGAGCTGGCGCCGGAGATCGAAAAGCTCAGAGTGGAGGAGCCTATTGATAAGCCTTCCTTTGGAAGCACGGCGCTCGGAGCACTTCTGAAGGCGCAGGATGAGGATCTGAAAAAGCAGGGGAAGCCGGGGATAGAATCCATTACGCTGATCGGCCTTTGCACCGATATCTGCGTGATCTCAAACGCCATGATCCTGAAGGCGTATCTTCCGGAGGTGCCTGTGATCGTAGAGGCTGACTGCTGTGCGGGAGTTACGCCGGAAAGCCATAAAAATGCATTGGAAGCTATGAAAGTATGTCAGATTAAGATTGAACATGGTATAATATAAACAGTACAAGATAAATGGCCATCAGGCAATGGAGGGAGAATTATGAAACTGGGAAGCATTCGGCATGAGCTTGCCTTACAATCCGCAAAACAAAAAATTCTGCAGTCAAAACTTTCTCTCTATGCAAAGGAATTGTATTTATATGGAAGTGCGGCCAGAGGGCAGGTCAGATGGGATAGTGACATTGACTTACTTTTAGTACTTGACCCGGCGCAAAAGAACAGTAAAAAAATAAAGAAAGAAATTGTATATCTGAAAGGAACTATTTCGGATGAAGAACTGGACGCCCCGGAGGTGGACTTGAAAATTGTTTTTGGAGATGGATGGAGAACCAGTACGCAGACATATTATAAAAATATTGTGCAGGAGGGAAAAAAAATATGGCAGAAGAGTTAAAAACATATTATGATTTTGCTGATAATAATTATGATTTCCTGATGGCTGCATATAAAAATGGTCTGGTAGGAAATGCGATGGGGGCCATGGCGCAGGAGACATGTGAAAAATATCTGAAGCATTTGATTGACGAGTATGTGATACTAGGAGATTCTGCAGATAATGCTAAGAAAACGGAGATTTTAAGGACACATAACCTGACAAAACTTTCAAAATATATATCATCTCATCTTCCGGAGGTGAATTTGGACCGACCATCATTAAACTTGGTAAATGGGCTGTATTTCACAACAAGATATCCTGGTGATGAAAGTATCATGGTTGAAAAGGATGACTTGGATGAGTATATTGATGCTGTAAAAAAGTGTAAAAATGCTGTAGATGAATTTATTCGGAGCAAAAAGGAATGATGGACAATTGGGGACGGGGGATTTTCAGAAATCCCCCGTCCCTAACTAAAATTATTCCGGATAAATAAGCTGTCTGTCAGAGATGTTTTCCAGCACTTCTTTCAGATATTTCCGGGCAAGATAATTTGCCATGGGACGGTTCATGTCCAGATAGTTTCCGCAGTCCTTTGGAGCGGCACCTGGAACCTCCCCTTCAAAATCTGCGATAAAGGTGAACATTTCAGTCATCAGGGGCACGATATCCCGGGATGTATATTCGCCGGAAAGGATCAGATAGAAACCGGTGCGGCATCCCATGGGACCGAAATAGATCGTTTTGTCCGCCCAGGTTTCGTGATTGCGAAGAAATGTAGCGCCCAGATGTTCGATCGTATGTACCTCGGCAGTATTCATTACCGGCTCGTCATTCGGGCTTGTCATGCGGATGTCAAAGGTGGTAACCGGATTTTGGTTCACATAATCAATGCGGGATACATAGAGTCCGGGGACCAGCCGGATGTGGTCTACTGTAAAGCTCTTTATTTTTTCCATGGTTAAACAACTCCTCTTTTATATATTATTACTATTCACAGCCAACCCTACTCGCATGCGCACTCGTCGCGCTTGCGCACTCCAGTTTCGCCCCTTGCGGGGCTAAGACTGCTTATGTGGATAGTAACTGTTTGTTACCAGTATACCAGCTTTCTTTTGATTTTACTAATGTAAAATGTAAGGAGATGTGGTATACTTACTTCGTGTGTATAGGAGGCAGAAGATGAAGTTATATTTGGTTAGACATGGAATCACAGACTGGAATGCGAGAAAAAAGATACAGGGACAGGTAGATATTCCCCTAAATGAGGAGGGAAAGCGCCTGGCGAGGGAGACGGCAGAGGGGCTTTCGGACGTGCCGTTTGACCTTTGTATTTCAAGCCCTTTATGCAGGGCGAAGGAGACGGCGAGGATTATCCTGCGGAATCGGAAAACACTGATCCTGGAGGACCCCAGGATCATGGAGATGGCCTTTGGAGAGTATGAGGGAAAGTGCTGCTCCAAAGAAGGATGGGATGTGCCGGAGAGCTTTCACCGTTTCTTTGACGATCCGGCAGGATATCAGCCTCCGGAGGGCGGAGAGTCCTTTGAAGATGTGAAAAAGAGAACCGGCGAATTTCTGGAGTCTCTTTATAAAAAGGATGCATATCAGGAACTGGATATTCTGATTACGACCCACGGGGCAGCATTGGCAGGGCTTCTCAATAATATTAAGAACGAGCCTTTGTCCTGTTACTGGGGAAGCGGTGTGCACCGGAACTGTGCGGTGACCGAAGTAGAGGTCATAAACGGAGTACCAAAGATTCTTTCGGAAAATGTAGTATACTATCAGAATGTAAAAGATCCCTGGGCGGAAGACGCTTAGAGGGGAAGATGATCATATAGATAAATGGAGGAAAAAAGATGATTGGCGATAAGAAAGTATTATTCAGCGGTATGCAGGCGACCGGAAACCTGACACTTGGAAATTACCTGGGGGCATTAAAGAACTGGGTTTCTTTAAGTGATGAGTATGAGTGCTTTTACAGTGTGGTGGATATGCACTCAATTACGGTAAGGCAGGATCCGGCGACTTTAAGAAAGCGGGCGAGAGCGCTTCTGACTTTGTATATTGCAGCCGGGCTTGATCCGGAAAAGAACTGCATTTATTATCAGTCCCATGTGTCCGGACATGCAGAGCTGGCATGGATCTTAAACTGCTTTACCTACATGGGTGAGCTGAACCGTATGACCCAGTTTAAGGATAAGGCAGCAAAGCATGCAGATAATATCAACGCCGGACTTTTCACCTATCCGGTACTGATGGCGGCGGATATCCTGCTTTATCAGGCAGACGTGGTGCCGGTAGGGATAGACCAGATGCAGCACCTGGAGCTGACAAGAGACATTGCAGAGCGATTTAATAATATTTACGGGGATGTATTTACAATTCCGGAGGCGTATATCGGAAAGGTGGGCGCAAAGATCATGAGCCTGCAGGATCCGGCGAAAAAGATGTCCAAATCCGATGAGAATCCTAACGCCAGTATCTACCTGATGGATGATCCGGACACGATCATGCGCAAATGCAAGCGTGCAGTGACAGACTCTGAGGCTCAGATCCTGTACCGGGACGAGCAGCCCGGCGTAAAGAACCTGATCAACATTTACAGTGCATGTACCGGAAAAACACCGGAAGAGACCGTGAAAGAGTTTGACGGAAAAGGCTACGGAGACTTTAAGGTGGCAGTGGGAGAGGCTGTATGTGCTGTATTGAAACCGCTGCAGGAGGAAGTGGCGCGTCTGGAAAAGGATAAGGCTTATATCGACGGGATCATCAAAGCAAATGCGGAAAAAGCAGGATATTATGCGAATAAGACGCTGCGCAAGGTTCAGAAAAAGGTTGGATTTCCGGAAAAGATCCGGTAGTCGTGGTACAAAGAGGAAGGGAATATGAAGATACAATCGGCGGGACAGCAGAAGTACCAGGATTTGATCCGAAAACCGGCAGAGCGGGTAAGGACTGCTATGATCGTGTGGATCAGCCTGGCGTGTCTGGCCTTTATCAGCTTTTTTTCTAATGTGTGGGTCGCGTTGATCCTGGCGGCAGCAGCGGCTGTGCTCGCCGCCAGAAATATAGGGGCGCGCAGAGTCCTGGAAGGGGCGCTTGACGGCATAGAGGACCGGGAAGATTTTTTCTGTCAGCTTATGGAAGGTAATACCATGGAATTTCCGGGGTATCCGGTCGTGGTCACCAGAGAATATCTTGTGACCGCATATCAGACCGTTTTGGTTTACCGGCTGGAAGAGGTCAAGAAGACTGGAAGGGAAGAACTGAAAAAGATATTGTTTCCCGGAAAGGTAAAAGTAAACGAAGAAATCCTTAATAAAGTGTCCGCATATATCGGCTGAAGCATATGCCGGCAGATCAGAAATGGTCTGCCGGTTTTTTATTGCCTTTTCCATACTCAAAAGGTATTTTTAGCGATGTTTTAGAAGTATTAGACATGTAAAAATGCATTAAATATAATAATTATGTAAAAAGCCGGTGCCTGCTATCTGCGAAAAATGTGCCGGACTGGCAAAAACTGAGGTGTAAGGAATGAACAAATCTATAAAATCAACGATAAAGCCTGTGGGCGACATCTTCATGACTGTACTGCTTTTATTTTTAATGGGCTATCAGTTCTGGGGCGAGACGGCTCATGAATGGGCCGGGACGCTGATGCTTTTGCTGTTTATCGCCCATCACATACTGAACGCAGGCTGGTATAAAAATATTTTTCGTGGCAGGTATACGCCGATACGGATTATTATGACCGTGATTAATCTTGCCCTGCTGGTTACCATGCTCTGTCTGATGGGCAGCGGGATCATGATGTCCCGCCATGTATTCTCTTTTCTTTCTGTCAGCAGCGGGATGGGAACAGCCAGGCTGGTGCATATGGCGGCGTGCTACTGGGGATTTGTCCTGATGTCCCTGCATCTGGGGCTGCACTGGGGAATGATGATGACAAAAATGAGGCAATCTCTGCCTAGCACCGGTCCATCCAGGATCAGAACTGTCATACTCCGCATAGTGGCTGCGGTCATTGCAGTGCATGGGGCGTATGTATTCATCAGCCGGAATCTCATCACATATATGCTTTTGCAGACACAGTTTGTTTTCCTGGATTTTGGCGAATCTCCGATATCCTTTTATATAGATTATCTGGCAATGGCAGGGCTGTTTGTCTGGATCGTCTATTATCTGACCATGATATTCAGAAGGAAGAAAAAGGAATATAGAAAAGCAGATTAGAAGAGGGAGTGATAGAAACGATGATCAATGAACGACTGGCAGAGATACTTATCGATTCTTTCTGGGAGATACTGATACCGGGACTGACTATGACCATTCCACTGACTATACTGGCGTTTTCACTGGCCATGGTGATAGCAGTTATCACGGCCATGGTACAGTTTGCAGAGATAAAAATACTGAGGAAGGTGGCGCGGTTTTACATATGGGTGATCCGCGGGACCCCTCTTTTGGTTCAGCTGTTTGTTGTTTTTTATGGTCTGCCAAACATAGGCATACTGATCGAACCATTTCCGGCGGCTGTACTTGTCTTTTCCATCAACGAAGGAGCATCCGGATGCAGACGTGAAGATCGCAGCGCTGACGGACGACGCCTCGGAAGTAGCGATCCCGTTCAGAAAAGGGGATGAGACAGCCAGTCTGCGGGAGGCGGTCAACCAGGCCATCAGTGAATTGAGAGAATCCGGTCAGCTCTCTGAATTATCGGAGAAATATTTTGGAACAGATATTTCTCAGGAATAAATGAGAAGCAGAATGAAAAAAGGAGGAGGTTGCAAATGAAGATTGTAATTTTACAGGGAAGTCCGAATAAAAAGGGATCCACCAATATTTTAGTTGAGAATTTCAGCAAAGGAGCGGAAGCGGCAGGGCACAGTGTCATAAGGTTTGATCTTGACGAGATGAATATCCGTCCATGTACCGGATGCGTGACATGCGGATATGAAGGACCCTGTATCCTGCATGATGACAATCAGAAAATAAGAGAGGCCGTCCTGGACGCTGATATGATTGTTTTTGCAACACCGCTTTACTACTATGGTATGTCGGCACAGCTTAAAATTGTGACCGACCGGTTCTGTGCATATAACAGCAGTATTACCAGAAAGCATCTGAAGGCAGCTCTTCTTGCGGTCGCATGGAACAGCGACACCTGGACATTTGATGCGCTGGAAAGTCATTATCGTACACTGGTCAGATATCTGGATCTGCAGGATCAGGGCATGGTACTTGGAAGGGGCTGCGGGACTCCTGCGATGACAAGACACAGCCAGTATCCGGAAATGGCGTATGAGCTTGGAAACCGGCTGTAGAGGCTGTAGTATTAGAAGCAAGTAGAAAGAGGAGAATGAATATGCGGTATGAAAAATTAGGAATGTCGGAGTTGAATGTCTCAAGGATCTGTATGGGCTGTATGGGGTTTGGAGATGCTTCCAATGGACAGCATTCATGGACCATTGACGAGAAACATTCGCGCGAGATTATCCGGCGCGGACTGGAACTTGGAGTTAACTTTTTTGACACGGCCATTGGTTATCAAGATGGTACCAGTGAACAGTATCTTGGACGGGCACTGAAAGATTTTACCAGTCGGGATAAGGTTGTGGTCGCAACAAAATTTTTGCCCCGTACCAACGAGGAGATAGAAGCAGGCATCACCGGTCAGCAGCACATTGAGCGGATGCTGAATAAAAGCCTGGAAAATCTGGGAATGGATTATGTAGACCTATATATTTATCATATGTGGGATCACCGGACTCCGATCTATGATATCCTTGATGGTTTAAACCGGATGGTCAAAGCCGGGAAAGTCCGCTACGTCGGCATCTCAAACTGTTTTGCCTATCAGCTGGCAAAAGCCAATGCTTTGGCAGAAAAAGAAGGATTTGCAAAATTTGTGTCCGTTCAGAGTCATTATAATCTGATCTTCCGGGAGGAAGAGAGGGAAATGGCAAAGCTGTGCGCAGAGGATCATATTGCAATGACACCTTACAGCTCTCTGGCAGGAGGAAGGCTTTCCAAACATCCGGGAGAAACATCCAAGAGACTTGAGGAAGACGATTATGCAAGGCTCAAATATGATGCGACAGCAGGGCAGGACAATGTGATCATTCAGCGGGCAGCCGAACTGGCGGAGCGCCGCGGTGTGAGCATGACCGAGATCTCTCTTGCATGGCTGCTTACAAAGGTGACGGCTCCTGTAGTGGGTGCAACAAAGCTTTCTCATATTGAAGGAGCGGCGAAGGCAGTAGAGTTAGAATTAAGCGAAGATGAAATTCACTATTTGGAAGAGCCGTATATTCCGCACCGTCTGGTTGGCGTGATGGCTCAAAATACAGCTGCATCTTCGGGGGAGTCCCATGTCTGGACGACAGGAAAACAAAAAATCTAAACCAGAAACCATGCAGATATTCTGCAGAAGAAAGGAGACGAGTATGAAGAAAAGAGGAACAGCTTTATTACTAGCCTTGACACTTGGTATTTGTATGGCAGGCTGTGGCGCACAGTCAGAAGAGACAGATGACAGCAGCCAGACCGCACAGACCCAGGATGACACGGATACTGGAAATTCACAGGAAGAAGAGCAGGGCAGCGCAGGCGGACAGGGAAATGTTCTTGTGGCATATTTCTCCTGGGCAGACAATGCCGTTCTCGAAGACGATGTGGATGCCGTGTCTTCGCCAAGCGTGATCCCACCCGGAAATGTTCAGCAGCTTGCAGGCTGGGTACAGGAAGAGACTGGCGGAGATCTGTTCTCTATAAAGGTGACAGATCCCTATCCAAGTGACTGGGATGAATGTCTGGATCGTGCAAATGAAGAAGTTTCGGAAGACACAAGGCCGGAGCTTACAGAAAACGTAGAAAACCTGGATCAGTACGATACGGTCTTTCTGGGCTATCCTAACTGGTGGTACGGCGTCCCCATGGCGCTGCTGTCTTTCCTGGAGAATAATGATCTGTCCGGCAAAGACGTATATCTCTTCTGTTCCCACGGCACGGGAGGACTTGCTGACAGCGTGGACATCATAACAGAAGCGGTGCCGGATGCAGAGATTTCAGATAATATCTTTGACTGCTACGAGGAAGATGCATCGTCCTCCGAGGAAGTGATCCGTGAGTGGGTGCAGGAACTTGGATACAGCGGCGCCCAGAGTGAAGATGCGGTTCAGGGAAATACTCTGAACCTGCAGATAGGCGATACTGTCCTGACGGCTGAGCTTGCCGACAATTCTTCAGTGGATGCACTTCGGGAGATGCTCTCGGCCGGACCTTTAGAAATTGATATGCAGGATTATGGTGATATGGAAAAGGTGGGAAGTCTCGGACAGGATCTGCCTGTCAATGACGAACAGATTACGACCGAGGCCGGAGATCTGATCCTGTATCAGGGAAATTCCTTTGTCATCTATTATGCACCCAATACATGGAATTTTACACGGCTTGGAAAGATCAACGGTGTGAGTGCGGAAGAACTGCAGGATATTCTGGGTGAGGGAGATGTAACAGTCACCTTGTCCCTGGCAGAATAAGGTCTTTGAACAACAGGAAAGACGGGAGAATTAAATAAGTGGCAGGAAACAGACAGGGAGCGAAATTGGTGATTACCGATTTCGCTCCCTGAATTCGTGGCTATTTACTGTAATTTAGCGTAGGTATCATCATCTACCGCTTCCAGCCACTCATTGCTGGTTTCTGTTCCCGGAGCCTCAAAAGCGATGTGAGAGAACCAGCTGTCTGCCTTGGCTCCATGCCAGTGCTTTACTTCCGGTGGAATTACGATGACAGTTCCCGGCTCCAGGCTTACAGGATCTTTTCCTTCTTCCTGATACCAGCCGCTTCCGGCAGTACAGATCAGAATCTGTCCGCCTCCTGTCTTTGCGTGGTGGATATGCCAGTTATTGCGGCATCCCGGCTCGAAGGTGACGTTTGCGAGTGCGATGGATCCTTCCCCCGGTTTTGTCAGCGGATTTAAATAGGAATCACCGATAAAGTACTGGGCAAATGCAGAGTTTTCTTGTCCCATACCAAATACGTTTACTTTGTCAAATGTTTCTTTGTCTTGAATCTTCATAATAAAAACCTCCTGCTAAATTGTTTTTTAAGTTTCTTGATTTTTACGGATATTGTGGCGGAGATAATCCAGGTTACTCAGCTGTTTTTCATGGAAATGAATCTCATCCAGCAGACTTCGCCGCTTTAACTCCAGCATCTTAAGACGCTGACTTTCGCTGCATTCCTGCTCCAGAAGAAGTTTCATGTAAGTTTCAATTTCCGTATTTTCAAATCCGATATCACGCAGTGTCATGATCATGCTAAGGCGTTCCAAATCGGTATCGTCATACTGCCAGGAGCCCATTACTTTTTTGACTGCTCCGCACAATCCCCAGCGCTCATACTCATGAAGTATTTCAAGAGGTATATGATAGCGCTCGCTTGCCTCATCAATTGTCATTTGTTCCCTCCTCTCGGAATAACATTTCGTTCACAATGGAAGAGATACTATATAAAGTATGATCGTTCTTTTGGAACAATTTCATTATAGCTTTCACAAAGACATACGTCTAATGCTTATATTAAATCTTAATAAATGCCCGTACTGCATTTTTGGGGTTCGACAGTCTATGCCCGTGTAGCTTTTTAAGAAACACGCTGTAAGTCCAAACCTGATGGTATCTACAGAAAAACAAATCGGTTCTTCTGCAGACCTCAAAAGTATTTTATAATGACTCATATAAAGGAGAAATATGTATGAGTGGATTGTTGAAGCAATTAGAGAAAAAACGGAGCATAGTATTGATTCTTATGTCCCTGGCCGTTGTGCTGATGCTCTCAGGGTGCAGCGGCACGGAAGAAGAATCCCAGCCCGCCTCTTCCGGTGAAGAGGAGGCGTATACACTGGAAACAAAGGTAGAAGACGTGATCAATGATCCGGCCTTTGGAGATTATGGGAGACTGATCTTTCCGGCGGACCGGACAATAGACGACGATCTCACGCTGCAGGACGTGGGAGAGATCCTGACCTGGTATAACAATGTGAATCCTGAGCGGACAGTAGCCATTGCGAATGAGCTGAGAAAGCAGGCGGCATCCGGAGAACAGATTTTTTATGATATCTATACAGATGAGGAAAAAAGGGAAGATCCGGACAAAGAAAATACAGGTCTTTTTTTCTTCCGGGGAGATCCGGGGGCTAAGACAGCCATTGTAAATGCGGGAGGAGGATTCGTCTATGTGGCGGCTATGCATGACAGCTTCCCGCATGCCATGGAGTTATCAGAAATGGGATATAATGCCTTTGCGCTGATCTACCGGCCGGGAGCCGATACTGCCTGCGAGGATCTGGCAAGAGCCATCGCCTTCCTTCATGAACATGCGGAGGAGCTTCAGATTGATATGGAAGACTATTGATTGAACGGGCGGCCAGCTTCTGGGAAAGTAATATGGGAGAATAGAGAAGAATAGAATATAGGATTTAAAACCCCGGCAGGATGAGAACTTTCCTGCCGGGATTTTTTATGCAGCGCCCTTGACTTTAGTCCGAAGTCGTACTATAATCATGGTACGATTTCGGACTAAGGAGGTTCCAGATGAAAATATTTCAAGAAGAAGTGCTGCAGCAGTTTAATCATTTTTATAAAGAACTGGATGATCTTTATCATGAGATTTCCACTGCGACAGGATTATCAGACAGTGCGTTTGACGTTATGTATGTAGTTGCCACTTTAGGGGATGGGTGTCTGCAGAGAGATATCTGCCGGGAAGCGTTCGTAAGCAAGCAGACGGTAAACTCTTCAGTGCGGAATCTTGAAAAGAAAGGGTTTCTCCTTCTTGAGCAGCATGGGAGAGATAAGCAGATATACCTTACGGACCAGGGAAAAGAATTTTCAGAGCAGAAAATACGTCCTGTGATCCAGATGGAAAACGAAATATTTATGGATCTGGAACCGGAGGAGAGAAAAGAATTTGTCCGTCTTTTCCGAAAATATGTAGATATATTTGAAAGACATGAGAAGATATTGCTGGAGGATCTGAAATGAAACTGGTATTACGCTTTTTAAAGCCATATCGGCGGTTATGCGGACTTACCATACTCGCTATGCTCCTTGACGTGGCGGGAGGGCTGATCGTTCCCCGTCTGACCGCGGATATGATCAACATCGGTATAGAAAGCGGCAGCCTGTCCTTTATCATCCAAAAAGGGCTTGCAATGCTGGCGGCCACTCTTGCGGCAGGCGCAGGAGCGCTGCTGGGAAGCTGGCTGTGTGCGGATCTGTCGGCAAAAATAGGAAAAGATATGAGAAATGCTGTCTATGAGAAGTCGCTTACCTTTTCAGACCATGATTTTGACCAGTTTGGGACAGGCTCCATGATTACCCGTACACTCAATGACATTAATATCATACAGCAGTCAGTGGTCTGGTGTATCCAGATGGTGCTGCCGGTTCCGGCTGTTTGCGTGATGGGGATTGCCATGGCATTTGCGGTGGATCAGGTGATGGGATTTCTGCTGATTGGAGTGACGCTTCTGATCGTTATCCTGGCAGTGATCGTTACCCGGAGAGCATCAGAAATTTTCGGACGCCTGCAAAGGTTGCTGGACCGGATGAACGTAGTGCTGCGGGAGAATCTGACAGGGGTCAGGGTGATCCGTGCTTTCCGGAAGGAAAGAGATGAAGAGGAGAGGATGAGAAAATCCTTTGAGGATTATGCAGAGACGTCGATCAGGGCAAATCTCTTGTTTGCAGGACTGGAAAGTACCGCCTTTTTTGTGATCAATATCTGTATTGTGGCGATCCTGTGGTTTGGAGGAAACCGGATTGGAGCCGGATACATGCAGATCGGTGATATTACTGCACTGACGGAGTATTCGATTCTGATCTTATTCTATATCATCATGGCCCAGATGGTGATCATCCTGCTCCCAAGAGCCAGAGTGTGTATCCGGAGAGTCAGCGAAGTGCTGGAAAAGGAGCCTGGAATCCTGGATGGTCAGGTAAACAGAGGGGAAAAGGAATACGGACTGGCAGAAGGCCTTCATGGAGAAGACGTGGTGGCCGCCAGATTCCTCGATGTGTCGTTCCGCTTTCCGGATGCAGATGAATATGCATTGAAAAATCTTAGTTTTTCCTGTAAGAGAGGGGAGACGACAGCGGTAATAGGAGGAACCGGAAGCGGAAAATCTACTATTGCAAAGCTTTTGCTCCGTTTCCATGATGTGTCGGAGGGTCAGGTGCTGGCAGGCGGGAAGGATGTCAGGGAAATCCCGCAGGAAGAGCTGCGCAGGCATATTGCCTATGTACCTCAGAAGGCATGGCTGTTTTCGGGAACAGTTGCGGAGAATCTGAGGCAGGGAAATGAAAAGGCTACGGAGGAGGAAATGCGGCATATCCTTTCGGTTGCCCAGGCTGATTTTGTAAACGGGCTGCCGATGGGATTGCATGCCCGGGTATCCCAGGGCGGCACCAATTTCTCCGGCGGACAGAGGCAGCGCCTCGCTATCGCCAGGGCTTTGATGAAAAAGGCGGATCTCTATATTTTTGATGACAGTTTTTCAGCGCTGGATTTCAAAACAGACGCTGCGCTCCGCCATGCCCTCAAAACAGAGGTGGCGGATGCTGCCGTACTGATCGTGGCCCAGCGTATTAACACGATCCTGAACGCAGATCAGATCATCGTACTGGATGAGGGGAAGATCGCCGGTATCGGGAAGCACAGCGAATTGATGCAAAGCTGCCTGGTATATCAGGATATTGCAAGATCGCAGATGAAAGGAGAGGCATAGATATGGCTGAGTATGAAAATACCCAGTATACAGACGAGATGGAGTTTGAGGTGCCCAAAAAGTCCAGAGAAACGGTAAAACGTTTGTGGAAGTCTATGGGGAGGCAGCGTATCCGTCTTATGATCGTGGCTGTTTCTGTAGTTTTTTATACAGTGCTTTCTGTGGCGGCCCCGGTTTACAGTGCGAAGATCGTAGACCTTCTCTTTAAGGAGATTAAGGCGGCCATTGAGACAGGAGATATTTTCCGTGTATCCTGGGAGCATGTGGGACGGGAAATCATGATCCTTCTTCTTATCTATACAGTGACAGGGATTCTGTACATGTTTCAGAGCTTTCTCATGGCCAGCTTTGCCGAGCGCCTGAGCCTGGAGCTTCGGACAAAGATCAGCAGGAAACTTTCAAGGCTGCCTCTTTCTTATTATGACGGGCATCAGCCCGGAGAAGTGTTAAGCCGTGCCACCAATGACCTGGATAAAATGGCTGAAGTCATGCAGACAGGGCTTTTGAAGTTATTTACGGCGGTAGGTATGGTAGCCGGATCCCTGATTATGATGTTTTACTTTCATGTGGGACTGACGTTGGTGTTTTTACTTTTTACTGTGCTTGCGATGCTGTCCACCAGCTTTTTCTCTGCAAAGACACTCCACTGTGCTGCAAAGAGGCAGCAGGCGGTAAGCCTGGTGACCCGCAGGGTGGAGGAAGCTTACAGCGGGCGGACTGTGATCAAGGCATTTACCCAGGAAAAAAACAGCCGGAAAGACATGGAGGAGGCTGTAGAAGAGCTGGCCAGGACCTCAAGGAAAGCAGACTTTATGATGAATGTGGTCAACCCTTTTATCCGTATGGTCAACCGTCTGGGGCAGGCGGTGATTGCCGTGTTTGCCGGAAAGCTTTTGCTGGACGGCGTGCTGAGCGTGGGCGTGTTCCAGGCCTTTTTCCAGTACGTGTACCAGGCATCGGAGCCTCTGACAGAGGCGGCATATATGATCAATTCGCTGCAGTCTTCCATAGCGTCCGTGGAGCGGATCTTTCAGCTGCTGGACGAAGAGGAGATCCGGAAGGATCCATCACATCCGGCGGAAGTTCTGAATGCAGAAGGATATGTGGAGTTTTGCCATGTGAAATTTGGGTATACGAAAGAGCATATTCTGATGGATGATATCAGTTTTGCGGTAAAGCCGGGACAGAAGATCGCAGTGGTGGGAAGTACCGGATCCGGAAAGACAACACTGATCAATCTCCTGATGAGGTTCTATGAGGTGAATGGCGGGCAGATTCTGTTAGACGGCAGAGATACTGCAGATATGACCTATGCAGGACTTCGGGGAAATTTCGGAATGGTACTTCAGGATACATGGCTGTTTGACGGGACCATTGCGGAGAATATTGCTTACGGGAGACCTGGGGCGTCAAGAGAGGAGATCATAGTGGCAGCAAAGGCGGCCAGGGCGGATTTCTTCATCCGGACGCTGCCAAAAGGGTATGATACGGTAATCCATGGAGACGCCGAGACGATATCCGCAGGACAGAGACAGCTCCTGACCATAGCACGGGTGATGCTGACAGATCCGGCGGTCCTGATTCTGGACGAGGCTACCTCCAGTGTGGACACGAGAACAGAGATGGAGATTGGAAGGGCAATGAGTGAACTGATGCAGGGGCGGACCAGCTTTGTGATCGCCCATCGTCTTTCTACCATTGTAGATGCGGATCTGATCCTTGTGATGCAAAACGGAAATATCATTGAGAAGGGGAACCATCATACCCTGCTTGACGCCGGAGGTGCATACGCGGAACTTTATAACAGTCAGTTTGCATAAAATGAGGCTCCCACGCAGAGCGGTTATTGTTTTCTCTGCGTGGGGAGCCTTTTTAAATGAAATAAAATGATTAATCCTCGTCTTCGGTCTGTACCGAGTAGGTCTGGCGTTTTCTTGCCATCTCGTCGCTTTCCAGATATTCGTCGTAGGTGGTGATCTTGTCGATCAGCTTTCCGCCGGGCACGATCTCCATGATGCGGTTGGCGGTAGTCTGAACGATCTGGTGGTCACGGGAAGTGAAGAGGATCACGCCCGGGAATTTGATCATACCGTTGTTGAGAGCGGTGATGGATTCCATGTCCAGGTGGTTGGTAGGCTCGTCCAGGATCAGCACATTGGCTCCGGAGATCATCATCTTGGACAGCATACAGCGGACTTTTTCGCCTCCAGACAGAACGCTGACTCTCTTTACGCCGTCGTCGCCGGAGAAGAGCATACGGCCTAAGAAGCCGCGCACATAGGTGACGTCTTTTTCATCGGAATACTGGGTCAGCCATTCTACGATGGTATAGTCGTTCTCGAATTCTGCGCCGTGATCCAGCGGGAAGTAAGCCTGGGAGGTGGTGATTCCCCACTTGTAAGTTCCTTCGTCCGGTTCCATTTCGCCCATCAGGATCTGGAAGAGAGTGGTCTTTGCCAGCTCGTTGCCTCCCACGAAAGCCACCTTATCGTCATGGTTTAAGGTAAAGGAAATGTTATCCAGTACCTTTTCGCCGTCAATGGTCTTGGACAGGCCTTCTACGGTGAGAACCTCATTTCCGATCTCGCGGTTTGGACGGAAGTCAATGTAAGGATACTTCCGGCTGGAGGGCTGGATGTCGTCCAGCTGGATCTTCTCCAGGGCACGCTTTCTGGAAGTCGCCTGTTTGGATTTGGAAGCGTTGGCGCTGAACCGGGAGATAAATTCCTGGAGCTCTTTGATCTTTTCTTCCTTTTTCTTGTTGGCTTCCTTCATCTGACGGATCAGAAGCTGGCTGGACTCATACCAGAAATCATAGTTTCCGGCATAGAGCTTGATCTTGCCGTAGTCGATGTCTGCGATCTGGGTGCAGACTTTATTTAAGAAATAACGGTCGTGGGATACCACGATCACTGTGTTTTCAAAGCCGATAAGGAACTCCTCCAGCCAGGCGATGGCGTCCAGGTCCAGGTGGTTGGTAGGCTCGTCCAGGAGCAGGATGTCCGGATTGCCAAAGAGGGCCTGTGCCAGAAGGACCTTTACCTTTTCCGGTCCGTTTAAGTTTTTCATCATCTCATAGTGAAGTTCGGTGCCGATGCCAAGACCGTTCAGAAGAGAAGCGGCGTCGGATTCAGCTTCCCAGCCGTTCATGGCGGCAAACTCGGCTTCCAGCTCGCTGGCCTTGATGCCGTCCTCATCTGTGAAATCTTCTTTTGCATAGATCTCTTCTTTTTCTTTCATGATCTCATAGAGGCGGGCGTTTCCCATGATGACTGTGTCCAGAACCGGGTAGTCATCGTATTTAAAATGATCCTGCTGCAGGAAGGAAAGCCGTTCTCCAGGAGTGATGATGACCTCTCCCTTGGAAGGCTCCAGCTGTCCGGAAAGGATCTTTAAGAAGGTGGATTTTCCGGCGCCGTTGGCTCCGATCAGGCCGTAGCAGTTGCCTTCGGTAAATTTGATATTCACATCCTCAAACAAAGCTTTTTTTCCGACGCGCAGCGTCACATTGCTTGTACTGATCATAAGATTCATTCTCCTTACTTAAAAAATGTCCGGCGTGTCTGCCGGAGCGCGTATCAGTTGGTTACATACATTGCCTATCTTAGCAAATATATCCGGAAATGGCAAGGATAGAAAGCGCCTGTGTGAAAAAATTTGTCATCCGGGAAAGTTATGGTTTTCCAAACCGGGAATCCGGTATATAATATCCGGTAGAAAGTGGGGTAGAATTTATGCAGAAAGCAACAATGGTACTGGAAGGCGGAGCAACCAGAGGCGTTTTTAGCTCGGGAGCTCTGGATTATCTGATGGAACAAGACTTTTATACGTCCCATGTGGTCGGCGTATCCGCCGGTTCCTGCAACGGTGTGGACTATGTGTCAAAGCAGATCGGCAGGACCAGGGACTGTATGATCCATAAAGAAAAAGAGTATGATTATCATGTGGGATTCAGGAAGTTTGTAAAAGAAAAGAGTATCCTGGATATGGATATGGTGTTTGACAAATATCCGAAAGAAATTTTTCCATTTGATTTTGACACCTATTTCGCTTCGGAAATGGAATGTGAAATTGTCACAACCAATTGTGTGACGGGGAAAGCGGAGTACATGACGGAAAGGAGCGACAGAGACCGGCTGATGAAGCTCTGCCGGGCATCCAGCAGTATGCCGCTGGTCTCGCCGATCGTTAATGTAGACGGCGTGCCGTACCTGGACGGGGGACTGGCGGATTCTATTCCCGTGAAGCGGGCACAGGCGCTTGGAAATGAAAAGATCATCGTGATCCTGACCCGCAATCCGGGCTATCGGAAGAAACCGACATCCAGAGGAGTTAAGAGTCTCTACAAAAGAGCTTACAAAAAGTATCCTAATCTGGTGCGCACAGCAATCAAAAGGAGCATGATCTATAATCAGCAGATGGAACTGGTGGAAAAGCTGGAGGATGAAGGAAAGATTTTTGTGATAAGGCCTTTGATTCCGACGGTGTCAAGGCTGGAGAAAAATTATGATGCTCTGATGCATTTCTATGAACACGGATACCGGCTGATGAAGCGGCAGTATCAGGCGCTCCAGGAGTATATGGAAAAGTAGGAAAAGACGGAAAAAGGAGAATCAGGATGCGTAAACCAAGGATAGCGGTTCCTATCGGGGATCCGGCAGGGATCGGGCCGGAGATCGTGGCAAAGGCGATGTCGTCAAATGAGATTTCCGATGTTGCGGAATGTATCGTGGTGGGAGACAAAAGGATCATGGATCGGGCTGTAAGATTTGCGGAAGTGGAGACGCTTAAGATCCGTTCTGTGACGAATCCGGAAGAGGGGGATTACCGTCCGGGCGTCATGAATCTGATCGATCCTTCCAACCTTGGCCCAAATGAATATGAGATGGGAGCCGTGAACGGAAAGTGCGGGAGAGCCGCCTATGAATACATTGAAAAAAGTGTGAAGCTTGCGCTGGACGGCCGGGTGGATGCGGTGGCAACAACGCCCATCAACAAAGAATCCCTAAAAGCCGGCGGGATCAATTACATCGGCCATACGGAGATTTTCGGCGTGCTGACAGAGACGAAGGATCCGCTGACTATGTTTGAGACAAGAGGGCTTCGGATCTTTTTCCTGACCAGGCATGTATCTTTAAGAGAGATGCTGGAAATGATAAAGAAAGAGCGGATCATAGAATATGTCAAGAGGTGCATGAAGGCTCTAAAGCAGCTGGGCGTAGAGAATGGGACTATGGCGGTGGCGGGGTTAAATCCCCACAGCGGAGAACATGGTCTGTTTGGATGGGAGGAAGAAGAGGAGATCGTTCCTGCCATTGAAGAACTGAAGGCAGAAGGGTATGATGTGGAAGGCCCTGTAGGGGCTGATTCGGTATTCCACCAGGCGGCGGAAGGAAAATACAACAGCGTACTGTCCCTGTATCATGACCAGGGACATATCGCCGCTAAAACGCTGGATTTCCATCGTACTATTGCCGTGACATGCGGGATGCCGATCCTTCGGACCTCTGTGGATCACGGAACCGCTTTTGATATTGCGGGTACCGGGAAGGCCTCAGAGGTTAGCATGATCGAAGCCATAAAAGTAGCGGCCAGGTACGCTTCAAATATTTACTGTCCGTAGGTGATCTCCTGCAGATACAGCCCCTTGGGGTCGCAGGGATCACTGGGATGCTGGATGCCGGAGAAGATATCCTCGATATCTTCTCTTTTTCTTGTGCCAAAGCCGATATCCAGAAGGATGCTGACGATGAATCTTGCCATGTTGTGAAGGAAATCGTCCGCATGGATCAGGATCTGCATCTCTTCAGTGTCTCCATAGATCTGGATATCATAAATCTCCCGCTCGGTATTCTTGCTCTTTTTGGCGGAAGAAAAGTTGCGGAAATCATGCTTCCCAAGGAGCAGAAGCGCTGCCTGCTGCATCAGCTTTTTGTCCGGGATCTGGAAGCAGTGGAAGGTGTATTTCCGGTCAAAGACGCTGGGAACGTCGTCGATGGTCATGCGGTAAATATAGGTCTTGGAAGTGGCATTGAGCTGTGCGTGAAAGCGCTCCGGCATTTCCTCCACCCCGGTGATGGCAATATCCATGGGGAGATAACGGTTCAGGTAATGTTTGATCTCCGCAAGAGGCATGTCACATTCTGTTTTAAAATTTGCCACCTGTGCATAGGCGTGGACGCCTACCTCTGTGCGGCAGCCACAGTTCAATTCGATCAGGTATTCACCTGTCATTTTCTTTAATACTTCAATGATTTTATTTGAAATCGTATTATTGGATTCATTTTTTCCAAGACGGGTCCAGCCCTGGTAGCGGCTGCCGTCGTATTCGATCGTGAGTTTAATATTTCTCATAGCAGACACCCTTTCCTAAAAATCAGTTTTAGTATATCAAATCTTGTGGTATAATGAAAGAGCGTGACGGCAAAACAGAAAAAAATCTTAGAAACGCAGGAAATGGAGCATATTTATGAGTACTACGACAAAAAAGGTATCAGACTCTGCAACAGAGACACTCCATATTGTACGGCCAAACCATCTGAATGCGGCAGGGCGTCTGTTCGGAGGCGTACTGATGCAGTGGATCGACGAGCTGGCGGGGCTTGTGGCAAAGCGCCATTCGCATATGAATGTGACCACGGCTTCGGTGGATAATTTGAGATTTTTAAAAGGAGCTTACCAGAGAGATGTAGTGGTAATCTCCGGGAAGATCACCTATGTGGGAAATACATCCATGGAGGTCCGGGTGGACAGTTATGTAGAAGATCTGGATGGCGTGAGGACGCCGATCAACAGAGCTTATTTTACAATGGTGGCTCTGGATGAGAATGATAAGCCATGTACCGTGCCGCGTCTTACTCTTACCACAGACGAAGAGCGGGAGGAATGGGAGAAGGCGAAGCTTCGCAAAGAGGTGCGCCTGATGAGGAAAGAAGTGGGAATTTAGTCAATCCCCACTTCTTTATTTTTTCAGCATTCCATGCATCATCTTTAGCATCTGATCAATCCGTGCCTGCTCTTCTTCGGATTTTCCCTCTTTGAGTATGGATATGATCATGGTCATTTCATCAGGGGTAAAACGGATCCCTTTTTTATTGGCGCTGGTGATGAGTGCCATCATTACAGGAGCCAGAGCCTTACCGCTTTTCCCTTTTGTCTTACTGGCTGCGCTGCGGATCAGCTCCAGCTTCACCGGATCCATATTCTTCAGCATCGGATGGTCCATCCATTCGTTCATCGTCTTCAAACCCTCCTTTCATAAAATCCTGCATAAAATCTGCGGCATCTGCGTGCTGCATCATTTCCATCATATTCATCATGGCCTCCATTTGTTCTAGATTTTCCCGCTCTTCCGGGCTCATATAGGCTTTCAGTTCGCTGAAGAGTTCCAGAGGGCGGGAAGCGGCAGGGAAGCCGCGGAAATGTTCCATAGTATAGGAAAGCTCCGCAAATTTAATATACACCGCCAGAAAATGCTGGGCGGAAGGCGGAGTGTATGGAAGCAGGAGTTTCAGCGTGTAGAGCCCCGGCGGAGTGATCAGGCTGTCAAAAGGCGTCATGAGCCTGGGAGGCTTTTGTTCCATAGGCACTCCTTTAGATAACGTTGTAAATATATATGAGCAAAGTATAAGAATTATGAAGAACGGGAACATATATTATGGTAGAAATCACTTCAAAAAGGAGGATTGGGAAATGGAACGGCGTCTGATCATTGACGGAAATGAGGTATATGAGATTGATGAAGCCTGCATGATAAAAAAGAAGGTAGAAGTCCGCGAGGAAGAAGACAGAAAAAAACATGAATCCCATCTGAACAGATATCAGCATGGATATCAGCAGGGGAAGAAATAAAAAACGGCGGGATGTATTACCCCGCCGTCAGTCTTAAAATTAGCAGTCACAGCCGCATCCGTTGCCGCCGCCGAAGCCGCCGCAGCAGCACAGGAGAAGGATGATCCACAGGCAGCTGTCGTTTCCGCATCCGTTACCGTTGCCAAAGCCGCCGCAGCAGCACAGAAGAAGGATGATCCACAGACAGCTGTTGTCGCCAAATCCACAGCCGCCTCTTCCCATTGCGGAATCACAGCCGCATCCACAGTTTGTAGCACTTAAATCACTCATGCTTAAATCCTCCGTTTAATGAAGTTTACAGTACATAATATGCGGAAGGATCTGATGTGTGAAATGCGGTGCCTAATATTTTACCAGCCGCTTGACAGAGTGCTGGAAGGAGTACGCTTTCTTCTGAAGCTTCAGCTTGTCAAGGGCGGAGACGCTTTTCTTTACATAGTCATCATACAGCGTCAGCAGATAGGAAATGGTAATGTTACGGTTTTTATACCAGGTAAACAAAAGCCAGTTCATGATATCCGGATGCCAGTACCGTTCCGGAATGTCTGCGCTGCGAAGCGTGAGCACATGCCTGATAGCTTCCATAGAAAGCTGGGTCAGTCTGGCGCTTCTTTGCTTTTCTTTAAAAAGCAGGTCGCTTTCTGTAATGATATCATAGAGGTCGTTGGCTGACTTCCAATAGATTACAAATCCGGCCTGTTCTTCGGCTTCTCCGGCAGACTTTTTCAGGTCATATGTCTGCATAACGGAACGCCGTCCGGTGATCTTACGGTCATATTCTGCTCTTTTTACACGGTCGGACAAAATAGCATATGCTTCCAGGATTTCCTGCATCTGCTGCGTGGTATCAATGCCGTCTTTAAGATTGGCGTCCGGATGAAACCGCTTAGCCAGAGTATTTTTGGCGGCAGTGATCTCCTCCGCGGTAGCTTTGACAGAAACTCCCAGTATGTCATAGTAGTTCTTATCTTCCATTTGATATCTCCCCTTATGATGATCCCCTTAAACATCATAACAATAGTACGACAAATCGGCCTGGAAATCAATAGCTGGTTACAGATGGTTTCTTTTCGGAATATTCTGATAAAAAAAGGAACTTTATAGTATGGACAGGGTGAAAAAGATCATCAATTACTGGTGTAAAGATACAGAGGGAAAGACATGTCTGGGACGCGGCATTACGGCTGCCGTGCTGGACACCGGCATTTCGCCGCACCCGGATCTGAAGGGAAGGATCCGCGGCTTTCAGGATCTGGTGCATCACAGGAGGGATTTATATGACGACAGCGGACATGGAACCCATGTGGCGGGCATCCTGCTGGGAGACGGGAGGATGTCGGGAGGAATCTTAAGCGGGGTCGCTCCGGAGGCAGCGGTGGTGGCGCTGAAGGTACTGGATGAAAAGGGAGATGGGAGCGTGGAGAATATTCTGGCAGGCCTTCGGTGGGTGCGGGAAAACCGGAGACGTTACGGGATCCGGATCGTGAATCTGTCTGTGGGAGCAAAGGCGGATCTGGATGCCGGAAAGGAGCAGGAATTTTTAAGGGGCGTGGAACAGCTGTGGGATGAGGGGCTGGTGGTGATCGTGTCAGCGGGCAACCAGGGACCGGCTAGGGGCACGGTGGCAGTTCCCGGGACCAGCCGTAAGGTCATCACTGTAGGAGCGCTGAAGACGAATGAAAGGATTCAGGATATAAGCGGGCGGGGACCCACGAAAGATTGTGTAGTGAAGCCGGACCTCCTGGCGCCGGGATATCAGATCCTGTCCTGCAGGAATCAGTTTGGCAGAAGAACGGGGTATTATACGGTCAAAAGCGGAACCTCTATGGCAGCGCCGGTGGCGACCGGAGCCGCGGCTTTATATCTGAGCAAATACCCCGGAGCCACGAATGCAGAAGTGAAGCTCAGGATGATGGAGACCTGCCGGAGGATAAAAGAAAGGGACGGAAGCCGGGCGGGAAGAGCCCTGGATGTAGCGCATTTTCTAAATGGCTAAGCCGGAAAGCGGCATGCGTCCAGAAGAAATTATGGCTGTCAAGAAAAAAACCTTGACACCCGTGCTTTTTTTCGGTATGATAGCACAGGTGATAGATGTGAATAAGATTTTAGAGCAGGCGCTGCTTTTCGATTTTTACGGAGAGCTTCTGACAGAGCACCAAAAAGAAATCTACGGACAGTTCATACAGGAGGATCTTTCCTTAGGAGAGATCGCAAAGGAAGCCGGGATCAGCCGGCAGGGCGTTCATGACCTGGTACGGCGCTGCAGCCAGACGCTTGCGGGCTATGAAGAGAAGCTGCATCTGGTGAGCCGATTTATGACTGTGAAGGAAAAGGTGCAGAGAATCAACGAACTGCTGGAAGGATATCAGGAGCAGGATACATCCGGAGTAATGCTGGAGATCCGCAGGATATCCGATGAGATCATAGAGGAGTTATAAGATGGCATTTGACAGTTTGACAGAAAAGCTTCAGAATATATTCAAAAACCTGCGGAGCAAGGGAAGGCTTACCGAGGATGACGTCAAGGAAGCCTTAAAGGAGATCAAGAGAGCCCTTCTGGCGGCTGACGTCAACTTTAAGGTGGTCAAGGATTTTATAGGGAGTGTCCAGGAGCGGGCCATCGGACAGGACGTGATGAACGGACTGAATCCAGGGCAGATGGTGATCAAGATCGTCAACGAAGAACTGGTTCGTCTGATGGGATCTGAGACGACAGAGATCGCACTGCAGCCGGGAAGCGCCATTACGGTGATCATGATGGCAGGTCTTCAGGGAGCAGGTAAGACCACGACCACGGCAAAGCTTGCCGGGAAATACAAGCTGAAGGGCAAAAAGCCGCTGCTGGTAGCCTGTGACGTGTACCGTCCGGCGGCCATCAAACAGCTGCAGGTCAACGGAGAGAAGCAGGGCGTGGAAGTGTTCTCGATGGGAGAGAACAACAAGCCGGCGAATATCGCAAAGGCTTCTCTGGAGCATGCAAAGAAAAATGGAAACAATCTGGTGATCCTGGATACGGCGGGACGTCTCCATATCGATGAGGATATGATGGCAGAGCTCCAGGAGATCAAGGACACGGTAACGGTACACCAGACCATCCTTGTGATCGACGCCATGACCGGACAGGATGCGGTCAATGTGGCCAAGGATTTCAACGATAAGATCGGAATCGACGGTGTGATCGTCACCAAGCTGGACGGCGACACCCGGGGCGGTGCGGCGCTGTCGGTAAAGGCGGTGACCGGAAAGCCTATCTTCTATGTGGGTATGGGTGAGAAGCTGTCAGATCTTGAGCAGTTTTATCCGGACCGGATGGCTTCCAGGATTCTGGGCATGGGTGATGTGCTGACACTTATTGAAAAGGCGGAAGCTCAGATCGATGAAGAAAAAGCAAAGCAGATGACCCAGAAGCTTAAGAAAGCCCAGTTTGACTTTGACGACTTTCTGGAAAGCATGAAGCAGATGCGAAATATGGGCGGCCTGGGGAGCATTATGAGCATGATGCCGGGGCTTGGGGCCATGGGCGGCAGAAAGGTGAAAAGTCCGGATGACGAACAGACGGCCCAGGCTGAAAAGAATCTGGCCAGGATGGAGGCTATGATCTACTCCATGACGCCGGCGGAGAGAAGCAACCCGGATCTTTTGAACCCGTCCAGAAAGCACAGGATCGCCAAAGGAGCCGGTGTGGATATCAGTGAAGTAAACCGGATGGTAAAGCAGTTCGGCGAGATGAGAAAGCTGATGAAGATGGTAGGAAAAAGCGGGAAAAAAGGCAGGTTCCGTCTGCCGTTCTAACGACGGTATAACCGCGCGGGAGCGCGTTATATATAAAATACCAGAGATGAAAAGTGGTATAAAACATATTAAAAATTTTAAGATTATGGAGGTAATGAAACATGGCAGTAAAAATCAGATTAAGAAGAATGGGACAGAAGAAGGCTCCTTTCTATAGAATCATCGTGGCTGATTCCAGATCACCAAGAGATGGAAAGTTCATCGATGAGATCGGAACCTATGATCCGAACTGTGATCCGAGCGCAATCAAGGTAGACGAGGAAGCAGCTAAGAAGTGGCTGGCAAACGGTGCACAGCCGACAGAGACCGTCAGCAAGATCTTTAAGGTGGCAGGTATCGAAAAATAAAGCATGCTTTGGAGGTGCACACGATGAAAGAATTAGTAGAAGTGATTGCAAAAGCGCTGGTCGATGATCCGGACAGCGTGGTGGTGACCGAACGAGAGGAAAGAAAAACGACAGTCCTGGAGGTCCGTGTGGCTGATTCAGATATGGGAAAGGTTATCGGAAAACAGGGACGTATCGCCAAAGCAATCCGCTCAGTCGTGAAAGCGGCCGCTGCGAAGGAAGATAAAAAAGTCATCGTTGACATTTTAGATTAGTAGGATTTATGGAATGGGAAGGCCCATTCGTAAAAGGGCAGACGCGTATCATATGGGTCTGCCTTATTTTTTACGAAATATTCCAGAAGTGCAGATCTGGTACCTTCCATAGAAAGGAAATGGAGAAAAGTATGGAACAGTTATTGCAGGTGGGAGTCATTACCCAGACCCACGGTATCCGCGGGGAGGTCAAGGTGTTTCCCACGACAGATGATCCTGCCCGGTTTGAAAGACTGAGGAAGGTGACGCTTGATACAGGCAGGGAGAGTCTGGAACTGGAGATCGAGAAAGTCCGGTTTTCCAAACAATTTGTCATCGTTAAGTTTAAAGGACTGGATGATATTAACCAGGTGGAACGTTATAAGAGATGTCCGCTTCTGGTCCGGCGGGAAGATGCAGTGCCTCTTGAGGAGGATGAGTATTATATTGCGGATATGATCGGGATTCGGGTAGAGACGGAGGATGGTGAAGCTTTTGGCACCCTGAAGGACGTGATCGAGACGGGAGCCAACGACGTCTATGTCGTAGAGACCAGTTCTCACGGAGAGGTGCTGATCCCTGCAATCAAAGAATGTATCCTTGAAGTGGATATTGAAGCGGGAAGGATGGTCGTCCATCTGCTGGACGGGCTTTTGTAGGAGTGTACAGAATGAATTTTTATATTATGACCTTGTTCCCGGAGATGGTGATGGACGGACTCCACACCAGCATTATCGGGAGAGCGGTAAATAACGGCCTTTTAAGTATTGAGGCTGTAAATATCCGGGATTATGCATTTAATAAGCACAACAGTGTGGACGATTACCCCTACGGGGGCGGAGCCGGGATGCTGATGCAGGCAGAGCCGGTTTATCAATGCTACCGGGCCCTGGAGGAGAGGATCGGCAAAAAGCCCCGGGTGGTTTATCTTTCTCCTCAGGGAAAGACCTTTCACCAGGAAATGGCGGAAGAATTTGCAAAAGAAGAAGAGCTGGTGTTTCTCTGCGGGCATTACGAAGGGATCGACGAGCGGGTGCTGGAGGAGATCGTGACGGATTATGTGTCCATCGGAGATTATGTGCTGACCGGAGGGGAGCTTCCGGCGATGATCATGGTGGACGCCATTTCCCGGCTGGTTCCGGGCGTGCTCCACAACGATGTGTCAGCCGAGTTTGAGAGCTTTCAGGATCATCTGCTGGAATATCCGCAGTATTCCAGGCCTGAGGTCTGGCATGACAAGCGGGTGCCGGAGGTGCTCATGAGCGGGCATCACGCCAACATTGAGAAGTGGCGGCGCGAGCAGTCGGTGATCCGCACGGCAAAGAACCGGCCGGATCTTCTTTTGAAGGCGGAGCTTACGGAGGAAGAGAAGAGGCTGGCGGAAGAGATTAGTGGTTGCAAAGCCGGAGATATGGGATTATAATGATAAAGTAATATGAAAAAAGGGGAGCTGGTGGAAAAGCCGGCTGAGAGGAAGCAATGAATTCCTGCTTCGACCCGAAAACCTGATTTGGATAATGCCAACGTAGGGAATCTATACCGAAGAACCGATGAGACAGAGGTGTGCCTTACGCATCTCTGTTTTCTTTATTATTTTAGAAGAATGCGGGAAGGACGGCTGGATTTTTTGATGGCGATTTTCTGATCGAGAGAAAGGAGCGATGTGTGAGAATGACACAGCAGGGAACAACGAGAAAACTTGCGCTGGCAGGCGTTCTGACAGCCCTGGCGGCTGCGGGCAGCCTGATAAGCTTTCCGGTGGCAGGCAGCCAGTGTGCGCCGGTGCAGCACATGGTCAACATTTTGGCGGCAGTGACTATGGGGCCCGGCTGGGGCGTGGGGATTGCTTTTTGTGCCAGCCTTCTTCGGAATCTTCTGGGGATCGGCAGCCTGATGGCATTCCCGGGCAGTATGATCGGGGCGTTTTGCTGCGGGCTGGTCTATGCGAAGTGGAGAAAGCTTGGCGTATGCTGTCTGGCTGAGGCTCTGGGGACCGGGATCCTGGGAGGGATTGCGGCTTACCCGGTGGCAGAATTTCTGATGGGAGCGGGACCTGCGGGACTCTTTGTGTACGTGGTGCCTTTCCTGATTTCCACAACGGCGGGAAGTATCCTGGCATACCTTTTGATCACTGTGCTGGAAAAGGGCGGAGTCATGAGGCAGCTGCTGGAATCATAAGAGAAAGATCATGTTTTGAAAGATGGAGGTTGAAGATGAGAAATTATACGACACAGATGGATGCGGCGAGAAAGGGGATCCTGACGCCGGAGATGAAGACGGTAGCAAAGAAGGAGAGGATGCCGGAGGAACGGCTGATGAAGCTTGTGGCAGAAGGAAAGGTGGCGATCTGCGCCAACAAAAACCATAAATGCCTGGATCCGGAAGGAATCGGCAGTATGCTGCGCACGAAGGTGAATGTGAATCTGGGAGTTTCCAGAGACTGCAAGGATTATGATATTGAGATGAAGAAGGTCATGAGTGCGGTGGAGCTGGGAGCGGAGGCTATCATGGATCTGTCCAGCCACGGTAATACGCAGCCTTTCCGCCAGAAGTTGACAAACGAGTGCCCGGTGATGATCGGGACTGTCCCGGTGTATGACAGTGTGATCCACTACCAGAGAGACCTGGCAACGTTGACGGCCCAGGATTTTATCGATGTGATCCGTCTTCATGCGGAAGACGGCGTGGATTTTGTAACACTGCACTGCGGGATTACCCGGAAGACCATCGAACAGATCCAGAAGCATAAAAGAAAAATGAACATTGTAAGCCGGGGAGGCAGCCTGGTATTTGCATGGATGAGCATGACAGGCGAGGAGAATCCGTTTTACGAATACTATGATCAGATCCTGGACATCTGCGAGGAGTATGACGTGACCATTTCCCTGGGAGACGCCTGCCGACCAGGATGTCTTGCAGATGCCACCGACGTATGTCAGATCGAGGAGCTGGTGCGCTTAGGAGAATTGACTAAGCGTGCGTGGGATCACAATGTTCAGGTCATGGTAGAGGGGCCGGGACATGTGCCGCTTAATCAGGTGGCGGCCAACATGGAAGTGCAGAAGAGCATCTGCATGGGCGCACCGTTCTATGTTCTGGGGCCTCTGGTGACAGATATCGCGCCGGGCTATGACCACATTACCGGAGCCATCGGCGGCGCCGTAGCAGCCATGAGCGGGGCAGCCTTCCTTTGCTACGTGACACCGGCAGAGCACCTGGCTCTGCCAAACGTAGACGATGTAAAGCAGGGGATCATCGCCTCCAAGATCGCGGCTCACGCGGCAGACATCGCCAAAGGCGTGCCGGGGGCCAGAGAGATTGACGACCGGATGGCTGACGCCAGAAGGAATCTGGACTGGGACGGACAGTTTGCCTGCGCACTGGATCCGGAGACTGCAAAGGCGATCCGTGACAGCAGAAAGCCGGAAGATGACCATAGCGACACCTGCAGCATGTGCGGCAAATTTTGTGCAGTCCGCAGTATGAATAAGGCACTTGCCGGAGAATATATAGACATATTGTAAGGTGGGGACACCCTAAGCGACAGATAGGGACAGGGAGAAATGCGTAAGGGGACGTACACTTTCGCAGAAAGTGTACGTCCCCTTACGAAAAGTACTTGCAATCCTCCCCGGGATATGCTAAACTATAACATGCTGTGAAGAAAAAAGGAGATGGTCCTCTGGTACGATTTGTATTTATGAACATCCGAGTAAATAAGGAGGTCACACAGTATGAACGATATTATTAAGAATATTGAAGCAGCTCAGTTAAAGGAAGCTGCACCGGAGTTTCATGTAGGAGACACCGTAAAGGTATATGGTAAGATCAAGGAAGGAAACCGTGAGAGAATCCAGGTATTCGAGGGTACTGTTCTGAAGAGACAGGGCGGCGGAGCAAGAGAGACTTTCACTGTAAGAAAGAATTCCAACGGAATCGGTGTTGAAAAGACATGGCCGCTGCATTCACCAAACGTAGAAAAGGTTGAGGTAGTCAGAAGAGGTAAAGTAAGAAGAGCAAAACTGAACTACTTAAGAGACCGCGTTGGTAAGAAGGCAAAGGTAAAAGAATTAGTAAAATAGTTGTGAATGAAAAAAGGACAAGTACATAGTGTATGTTGTCCTTTTTCTGATATATGGGGAGAAACGATGAAACAAACAACGAAACGCAGATACCGGCCGAAACGAAGAAAACCCAATAAGGCAGGACGCAGATGGTTTGGTCTTGGAAAAGCTGCAAGAAGAAGACGCGGCGAGGGACAGCTTGGATATGTCAGACCTAAAAAGAAGCTACGTCCCAAGTGGGAATATCTGCCGATCATCGGACGATGGGTTTTTGAAATAGCAATAGTCTGCCTGTTTGCCTATGTGGCTGTCTGGTATTTCGGCCAGAGAGTCAGCACTGTGGGTGATTCCATGAGTCCGATTCTCAGAAACGGGGACGTGGTACTGGTGAACAGGATTGTTTATAATGCCACAACACCGAAGCGGGGAGACATTATTGTGTTCAAACCCAAGGGGAACGAAAACGATCATTATTATATCAAGCGGATCGTCGGCCTGCCGGGCGAGACGATCGAGATCATTGAAAACCGTGTCTATATTGACGGCGAGCGGCTGGAGGAGGATTACGAGACAACTAACATTGATGATGTGGGAGTTGTGGACGGGGAGTTAAAGCTGGCCGGAGACGAGTATTTTGTGCTGGGAGACAACCGTGAAAACAGCGAGGACAGCCGTAATGCGGATGTGGGAAATGTAAAACGGGAATATATTTACGGAAAAGCATGGTTCGTTGTCTCACCCAGCGAGCATTTCGGATTTGTAAATTAAGCCTGTATGGCAAGATACAGTGATTCAGATAGAAGAGGAGAGTAGTATGCATTTTCAGTGGTACCCTGGTCATATGACGAAAGCAAAGCGTATGATGCAGGAAAATATCAAGCTGATCGATCTGGTGATCGAGCTTCTGGACGCAAGGATTCCGCTTGCCAGCCGGAACCCGGATATTGATCAGCTGGCGCAGAACAAGGCCAGGATGATCATTTTAAACAAAGCAGATCTGGCAGAGGATAAATGGAACGCTGCATGGGAGGAATATTTCAGAGAAAAGGGTTACGAGGTGGTCCGGATCAATTCCAGAAACGCAGGAAAGATGAAGAGTGTGCACAGTGTGATCCAGGCGGCCTGTAAGGAAAAAATAGAACGGGACAGAAAAAGAGGCATCCTGAACCGGCCGGTCCGCGCTATGGTAGTGGGAATCCCTAACGTGGGAAAATCCACATTTATCAATTCTCTGGCAGGAAAGGCCTGTGCAAAAACAGGCAATAAGCCGGGTGTCACGAAAGGAAAGCAGTGGATCCGCCTGAATAAGCAGGTGGAGCTTCTGGACACACCGGGAATCCTCTGGCCGAAGTTCGAGGATCAGAGTGTGGGGCAAAAGCTTGCATTTATCGGTTCCATCAAGGATGAGATCGTCAATACAGAGGATCTGGCCGCAGAGCTGATCCGGTTCATGAACAGCGCTTACAAAGGCGTGCTGGAGGAAAAATATCAGATCGAAGGAGCAGAAGATCCATATCAGCTGCTGGAGGGGATCGCCAGGAGCAGGAACTGTCTTCTGAAAGGTCAGGAGCTGGATACAGGAAAAGCTGCCCTTTTGCTCCTGGATGATTTCCGGAATGGGAAGCTGGGGAGACTGACTCTGGAATATCCACCGGAAGTGTGATAGAATCTAAACGTAACAGTCAGAAAGGGGTCTGCATTTTTATGGGACGACACAGAAGAGAACGAGGCATCTTCAGAGAGCTGCTGGGATGGCTTCTTTATATATTGATCATCATTGGGCTGACCTATGTGATCATTACCTATGTGGGGCAGAGGACAAGGGTCAGCGGACAATCAATGGAAACAACATTAAGTGACGGGGACAATCTGATCGTTGACAAGCTGACTTATCATTTTAAAGATCCGGAGAGATTTGACATTATCGTATTCCCTTATAAATATGAGGAAAACACTTACTATATTAAGAGGATCATCGGCATGCCGGGCGAGACGATCCAGATCATCGGCGGCTATGTATATATCAACGGGCAGCAGCTGACCTCGGATATTTACGGGACAGAGGTGATGGCGTCTGCGGGAATCGCCGCGGAACCGATCACGCTGGGGGCAGATGAATATTTTGTGCTGGGGGACAACCGGAACCACAGCACTGACAGCCGGGAGCCCAACGTAGGAGTACTGCACCGGGAGGATCTGCTGGGGAGAGCCTGGATACGGATCTATCCGTTTGACAAGATCGGGGTGATCCAGCATGAATAAACGGGAAGAGGAAAAGCTCCGCAGGCAGGAGGAAAAGCTGGAAAAGGAAAAAGCCCGTATCCAAGCCATGAGTGTATATGAAGAAGAATATGCATCCTGCGCATACATATGCGGGATCGATGAAGTTGGCAGGGGGCCGCTTGCAGGACCAGTGGTCGCGGGAGCGGTGATCCTGCCAAAAGACCATACGATCCTTTATCTGAATGATTCCAAGAAGCTGTCGGAAAAAAAGAGGGAGATGCTGTATGAGGAGATCATGGAACATGCAGTGGCGACCGGAATCGGCATGGTAAGCCCTGCGCGTATTGATGAGATCAACATTCTGCAGGCTACCTATGAGGCCATGCGCATGGCAATCAGTCAGCTGAAGGTAAAGCCGGATGTGCTTTTGAATGATGCGGTAACTATACCCGGGGTAGATATCCCTCAGGTTCCGATCATCAAGGGAGACGCCAAGAGCGTTTCCATTGCGGCGGCGAGTATTATCGCTAAAGTTACCAGAGACCGGCTGATGAAGGAGTATGATCAGGTCATTCCGGGATATGATTTTGCCAGCAACAAGGGGTATGGGACGAAGGCGCATCTTGCGGGTTTAAAGGAACTTGGTCCTTCACCGATCCATCGGATGACCTTTATCAGTAAGTATATTTAGCAGGTGATTATGGAAAAGAACCATCGGAAAACCGGAACCAGATATGAGCGGATTGCCGGTGAATACCTGAAGTCAAAGGGATATGAGATTCTGGAATATAATTACAGATCCCGTACAGGCGAGATCGATATCATCGCAAGAGACGGGGAATATCTGGTCTTCTGTGAGGTGAAATACCGCTCCGGAACAGGCTCCGGGGATCCTGCGGAAGCGGTGGATGAAAGAAAGCAGCAAAAAATCTCCAGGTGTGCGCTCCATTATCTGACTGCAAAAGGCAGAACAGACGCGGCTTGCAGGTTTGATGTAGTGAGCATTGCCGGAACGAAGGTCCGGCTGTACCAGAATGCATTTGATTATATAGGCGGTTAGGAGAAGAAGATGAGTCTTGGATTAAAATACAAAAATGATGAAAAGATAATAGAAGAGAGAATTGTAAACGGAGTGCCTTATCTCGTCTATCCGATGTTGGAGCAGACAGGAGTCGTAAAGCATGGGTTTACGACCAGGCTTGGCGGTGTCAGCAAAGGATACTGTGCTACGATGAATATCAGCACGACCAGAGGAGATGATCCGAGGGATGTGGAGGAAAATAAGCGAAGGCTTGCAGAAGCCATTGGCGTCCGGCCGGAGGATATGACATTTACCCATCAGACCCATACTGTCAATGTGGCGGTGGTCGAAGAAGAGGACAGGGGAAAACGGTTTATGGAAACCGACGGCATGGTGACCAATGTACCGGGGATCTGTCTGGTGACATTCTATGCGGACTGTGTGCCCTTGTATCTGGTGGATCCGGTGCGGAAGGTGATCGGGCTTTCCCATTCCGGCTGGAGGGGCACAGTGAACCGTATGGGCCGTGTCACGCTTGAAAAGATGCATGAGGTATACGGCACAGATCCAGGGGATGTGGTTGCGGCGATCGGGCCGTCCATCTGCCAGGACTGTTATGAGGTCAGTGAAGACGTGATCCTGGAATTCCAGAAGGATTTTCGCAAGGAAGACTGGGATGATCTGTACTACCGCAAGGAAAACGGAAAGTACCAGCTGAACCTGTGGCGGGCAAATGAGATCATTTTCCAGGAGGCGGGAGTAAAGAAGGAGCACATTGCAGTGACAAACGTATGCACCCATTGCAATCCGGAAATTCTGTTTTCACACCGGACTACCGGGGATAAAAGAGGAAACTTAAGTGCGCTGCTTGCGCTAAAATAGACAAATAGGAGGATGCGAATGATATATAAGATGGTACTTGCCGCTGCGGATACGACGTCGGCGGCGGAGGAAGTCGCAGAAGTGACGCAGGATACGGTAGAAGAGGTCAGCCGTATGACGCAGATCCTGCAGGACAATATCCCACAGATTATCAGCTTTGCTTTTCAGGTGGTGCTTGCCCTTGTCTTTTTCTTTATCGGCAGATGTCTGATCAAATGGGTACGTAAGGTTGTCCGGCGTTCTTTTGAACGCTCTAAAGCGGATACAGGAGTGGCTACATTTGTGGATTCCCTTCTGAAATACGGGTTATATTTTCTGCTGATCTTTAGCATTGCAGCCAGATTTGGCGTGGATACCGCATCTGTGGCGGCGCTGGTGGCGTCCAGCGGTGTGACTCTTGGTCTTGCGCTGCAGGGAAGCCTTTCCAATTTTGCCGGAGGCGTGCTGATCCTGCTTTTGAAGCCTTTTGAGGTGGGGGATTATATTGTAGAGGATACAAATATGAAGGAAGGTACGGTAAAGGAGATTCAGATCTTTTATACCAAGCTTTCCACGATCGATAACCAGACGATCGTGATCCCTAACGGAATGTTGACCAATAACAGTCTCACTAATGCTACAGCGAAGGATGAAAGGAGACTGGATCTGAAAATTTCCGTTTCCTATGAAGCAGATCTTCGGGAAGCCAAAAGCCTGATTGAAAAGATCGTAACGGAGGATCCCTGTGTCATGCAGGACAAGGAGATTCTTGTATTCGTGGATGATCTGGCAGAGAGCGCGGTAGTGATCGGCGCCAGAGCCTGGGTCAGAAATGAAGAGTTCTGGCCGACCAAATGGCGGATACTGGAAGAAATTAAGCTGAAGCTGGATGAAAATGGAATCGCAATTCCTTATCCGCAGGTGACGGTACACATGCAGGAGAAAAAGTAAGAGGATGGGAGAAAAGAAATGATGCTTACAATTATTTTAGTAGCGATTGTATTGGTTCTGGTTGTTGGTGCAGTGGTAACAGGTGACTGGGAGAAGATGGACAAGCTGTTTGGCGTCGTACTTCTGGTTATCATTCTTTACTGGTTGTATCAGGCTTTTATGTAAAAGCGGGAAGATCCTGCTTTTTTCAAAAAAGTTCTTGCAATAATCCAGAAATCCGGTATAATAATATTTGTGGCTGTCAGCAGGATGGCTGATATCCATAAATGCTGGAATAGCTCAGTCGGTAGAGCACTTCACTCGTAATGAAGGGGTCGTCGGTTCAAGTCCGATTTCCAGCTCTGATGAAAACCTTTGGAGACACGGCAGGCGTGTTTTCGAAGGTTTTTTTGTTATCTAAGAACCTGAAGATGTAGAATGGCCCGGCGTGTTTGTCACGGAACTGTCATTTTCATATGCTATACTTTTTAAGAAGGAACAGGTGGGAAAAAGGGATGATTGAACTATTTTATGTGGAGGATGATCCACAGATTGCGGATACCGTAAAGGGATATCTGGAGCAGAAAGGGATACGGGTAAGGATATGTTCCACGCTGGAGCAGGCCAGGAAGACACTGGAGACACAGATCCCGTCGCTGGTGCTTCTGGACTGGAATATGCCGGATGGGGCAGGTGATGCGCTCTGCCGGTGGATCCGGAACCGCTGGAAGGAATTGCCGGTTATTTTCCTTACTGTCCGGGGAGATACGCAGGATATCGTGGATGGATTCCAGGCCGGAGCCGATGATTATGTGGTGAAGCCTTTTGAACTGGAGGTGCTGTACTCCAGGATCCAGGCGCTGCTTCGAAGGAGCGGAAATAAGGAAGAGACTTACCTCTCCTGTAATGGGATCGTTATAGACCGGAAACGTCAGGTGGTGACCTGCCATTCGGAGGAGATTGCACTGAGCCCGTCAGAGTATCAGCTGCTCTTATATCTGATGCAGCATAAGGGACGGACAGTGACCAGAGAACAGATTCTGGAACAGGTCTGGGATCTCAATGGCAATTATGTCAATAACAATACGCTGACAGTTACGGTGAAGCGGCTGCGGGATAAGCTTCATCATCCGGCATGTCTGAAAACGGTCAGGAGCGTGGGGTATCGTATGGAGGATCTGATATGAGCGGACGAAAACATATAGCCATCATCTTAGCGGCTGTGGCGACAGCTGCCCTGCTTGCATCTTCTGTCACCGGCTTTTTGCTGTCCCGTCACTACAGCAGGCTCCAGTATGAAATGCTGGATACCATTTCCGGCCAGGTACTTGATCGGGAACCGGAGGCAGAAGAAAGCCTGATGGCTGTGTTGAAGGAATATGCAGACAAGGATACAGACCAGGCAGGGGAAAAGCCGGTTTTACCGGCTTGGGGATACCGTGCATCCGATTTTTCAGGCACCTCTTCCGGAAGAATGGCTGTCTGTGTAGCAGCCGGGCTTTTGCCGGGAATCGGTCTTTGGCTTGGCACCTTCTGGTACCGGAACCGAAAAGAAGCTTTGCGGATCCGGATGCTGGCGGAATATCTGGAGCAGATCCAGGCGGGAAAGGCAGGTCTTCTTCCGGATCGGAGAGAGGATGAATTCTCAAAGCTGGAAGATGAGATCTATAAGACGGTTACCTGCCTATATCAGACAAAAGAAGCGGCAGTCCAGGCGAAAGACTATTTTGCAGAAAACCTTTCTAATATCGCGCATCAGATCAAAACGCCGGTCACGGCAATCTCGCTGTCCCTGCAGACAATGGAGCAGGAAGGTGAAGACGGGCAGACGGAAAGGATAAGAAAGCAGCTTTTCAGACTTTCTCATCTTGAGGAATCTCTGCTCTTGCTGGCCCGCCTCGATGCAGGAACCCTGGCCCTTAAAAAGGAAGAAGTGGATGTGTTTACACTGCTTTCTCTGGCGGCAGATAATCTGGATGAGATGCTGCAAGAATCTGGTACGGCCATTGATATCCCGGAACAGGGAGAGATGGCTGTCACGGCTGATCTGGACTGGACAATGGAGGCGGTCATAAATCTGATGAAGAACTGTCTGGAGTATAATCCGGGCGGCACCATCCACTGCCTTTATGAGCAGAATCCTCTCTATACGCAGATCCAGATCCGGGATGACGGTAAAGGCTTTGCGAAGGAAGATATCCCCCATCTTTTTCAGAGATTTTATCGGGGGAAACATGCAGCAGAGGGAGGCATCGGGATTGGACTTTCTCTGGCTAAGGAGATCATCGAGAGACAGAACGGGACGATACGGGCGGAAAACAGGCCGGAAGGCGGAGCCTGTTTTGAGATTCGTTTTTACAAGAACTAAAAGGCAGGGGAGAAAAAAGGAGGAAACAGGGTATGGAGATTTTAGCATGCAGAGGAGTCCGTAAGATATACGGCGCAGGCGCCGGACAGGTGACAGCCTTAGACGGGATCAGCCTGACTGTAGAGCAGGGCGAGTTTGTGGCGGTTGTAGGGGCGTCTGGTTCCGGGAAATCCACGCTCCTGCACATTTTAGGAGGCGTCGATAGGCCGACAGAAGGAACCGTTACGGTAGATGGGACAGAGCTTTCGCATCTTACGCCCACCCAGGCGGCTATTTTCCGCCGAAGGAAGGTGGGGCTGATATACCAGTTTTATAATCTGATCCCAACGCTGAGTGTGAGGAAAAATATCCTGATGCCTCTTACGCTGGATAAGAAGAAACCAAATCAGGAATATTTTGACAGGATCGTAAACGCTCTTGGACTTTCCGACAAACTGGAGGCACTGCCGGGCCAGCTTTCCGGAGGGCAGCAGCAAAGGGCCGCGATCGCCCGCTCGCTGATCTATCGTCCGGCACTGCTTCTGGCAGATGAACCGACAGGCGACCTGGATCAGAAAAATTCCAAAGAGGTTCTGGATATGCTGAAACTGTCCAACCGCAATCTAAACCAGACGATCCTTCTGATCACTCATGATGAAAGGGCCGCACTGGAAGCAGACCGTATCATCACACTGGAGGATGGACGCATCATCGGAGATGAGAGGCGGAGGTGACGAGTATGTGGAAAGAATATTCATCAGGATATATCAAGAATAATCGTTCGTCAGGAATTACGGTCATTGCCGCCGCGTTCCTGTCGGCTCTTTTGCTGTCTCTGCTCTGCGGTGTGTTTTACAATCTCTGGAAATATGAAGTGGAAAGGATCGAGAGAGAAGAGGGAAGCTGGCAGAGCAGGATCACGGGCGAGTTTGACCCGGAAGAGATCCGGGCAGTTCAAAGCTTTGCAGGTGTAACGAAGGTGGAAGTCCGGGAAGAAGAATCTGGAGAAACTGTGCTGGATCTTTATTTTCAGAATATGAGCCAGGTCCTTGAGGATACGCCAAAAGCCGCCAGGCTGGCAGGTGCGTCTAAGGAGGACGTGACCTATCATCATGCGCTTCTTTCGATGTATCTGGTACGTGATCCGGAGGATCCTGCGCCCAGGCTTGTCTTCCCATTTTTTATCCTGGTGACGCTGCTGGCATCAGTTTCCTTGATCGTGATCATACATAATGCTTTTGCGGTCTCCATGAATGACAGGGTCTATCAGCTTGGCATCCTCTCAAGTGTGGGGGCCGCACCCGGTCAGATACGGGCGTGTCTCATGCAGGAGGCTGCAGTTTTATGTACACTTCCCGTTCTGGCCGGGAGTTTGCTGGGGATTGCGGGCAGTGCGGGAGTCATGGAGATTACCAATGTGATTGCCCGGGACATTCCGGGAAGGCAGCCGGCAGTCTTTGGCTATCATCCGCTGGTCTTTGCAGTGACAGTCCTGATATCCGCAGTCACAATCTGGATCTCAGCATGGATCCCGGCCAGAAAATTAAGTAGGATGACGCCGATGGAAGCATTGAAGCACACCGGGGAAGTTCAGCTAAAACGCAGGAAAAATTCCCGGATCCTTGCCGCTGTTTTTGGGATGGAGGGCGAGCTGGCCGGCAATGCCTTAAAGGCACAGCGAAGATCTTTAAGGACAGCTTCTTTATCTCTGATACTGTCGCTTCTGGCTTTTACGCTGATGCAGTGCTTCTTTACACTTTCAGCTATCAGTACGAGGGAAACCTATTTTGAAAAATATCAGGACGCCTGGGATATCATGGTATCGGTAAAGGATACGAAGGTGGATCGGATCGAAGAAGCAGAAGAAATCCGTTCTCTTCCCGGTGTGGAAAATGCTGTGGTGTATCAGAAAGTGACAGCAAAGACGCTGGTTGCAGAGGAAGAACTCAGTGCAGACATGAAGGCGAACGGCGGCTTTTCCAATGCCTCCAGGGAACAGGCGATACAGACAGAGGAGGGATGGCTGGTCCATGCGCCTCTTGTCATCATGGATGATAACAGTTTCCTGGCTTATTGTGAGCAGATCGGCGTAACGTCAGGACTTGACGGGGCGGTGATCCGAAACCAGATTTCAGATGTGATGGATCCCGATTTCCGGCATGCCCGTTCTCTGCCCTATCTCAAAGAGGAAAACAGCGAAAGAACCGTGAAAAATCCAGAAGAAGAGGGGAAATGGGCTCAGATACCGGTTCTTGCTTATACAGAAGAGGTTCCGGTGCTGCGGGAGGAATATGGAACAGAAGATCCCTATGAACTGGTTTATTTTCTCCCGGCTTCGCTGTGGACAGCCGTTAGAGATCAGATTGGAGTAAACGGGGAGGACAGTATCATCCGCATCCTTGCGAAAGAGCCGGTCACGCGGAAGGCGCTAAATGGCATAGAAAGTGATATCACCCAGCTGCTTGGTGAAAAATATACCATCGAAAGCGAGAACCGTATCCAGGAAAAGGAAACGAACGACAGAGAGATACAGGGAATGATGCTTATTCTGGGTGGCTTTTGTGTTCTGCTTGCTCTGATCGGTATCAGCAGTGTGTTTTCCAATACCTTGGGCTATGTACGTCAGAGAAGACGGGAATTTGCCAGATATCTGTCTGTGGGGATGACGCCGGCTGGGCTTAGGAAGATGTTCTGTATAGAAGCGCTGGTGATTGCAGGACGGCCGGTACTGATTACCCTTCCGGTATCTGCACTCATTGTATGGTATATGCTGCGGATGAGTTATATGGAGGCAGAAACCTTTTTTGATGAAGCGCCGGTACTTCCGGTTGCCGTTTTTATGCTGGCAATCCTGGGCGCTGTAGCGTTTGCCTATTACCTTGGCTGGCGCCGGGTACGGAAGATTGATCTGGCTGAGGCTTTGAGAGATGATACAATGTTTTAACTAATATTTATCTGTACACAATATGATGTCTAAGTTATAATAAAATTAGTCATATGTAATAAAGAAGTGGGCTGTTAAGGTGGAGGTATATGTATGCCGGAAATTGCGTTGTTTTACGGAATAAGGATTACTATGTATTATGATGACCATAACCCGCCACACTTTCACGTGGAGTATAATGGGAAAAAAGCTTTGATCGATATAAACGATGCTTGTGTTTTGCAAGGGGCATTGCCGTCAAGACAACTGAAACTTGTGTTGGCATGGTGTGTGATCCATCAGGATGAACTAATGCAGGACTGGGAACTTGCGAAGGATGGAAAACCATTAAACAAAATCAATCCTTTGGTTTAAATATGAAGGAGGCGCTGTAATGTTAGATTATATTCCGACTGTGGTCCAGGTAATACCGTATGAAGATTATACTGTGGATGTATATTTCGATGATGGGAAAATTGTGTGCTGCCATGCAGAAAAGGATCTGTCACCTGGCATTTTTGATCGGATAAAGGCGTATCACATTTTTATGAATAGATGTATGGTTTTAAATGGTACATTGGCATGGGATGTGGCTGGAGGAAGAAATGTAAACGAGTGCGTTGATATTGATCCATTATATTTACATGAGTTGGAAAAAAGTAAAGAAAGAATAGCATAGAATATTAAATGCATAAACCGCACTTGGGTGTGATATGGTGTGAAGTAATGAAACATGTAAAGTGTTTAGAAAAGGAGTGGATAGTTGATATTCCGCTCTTTTTGTGTAGGAGGAGAGTATCCATGGAAAATCTCTTTTTGTTCCTGCTCTATATTGCTTTTGCATTTATTTTAGGGATTTTATCAGTTGTATTAAAGAAAAAGCATACTCAATTATATAATAAATCTACCCCCATTACATGAAGCTTCGGTGGAAAATGGTGCGGAAAAATTGAGAAAGATTTATAGTATTTAAAAACGGTTTATGGAAGCAGACTCTGCCGGCCATAAACCGTTTTGCTCTATCATTTGAATTGCATTGGAAAGAAGGAGATAAAATCATGAGCGAAATTATACAAAATATTATGGATACTGTGGATAAAAAAGGGATTCAAAGCAACTGTAAGAAAATCCTGAAAAAATGCAGTATGAAATCTGCGAAGGATACAGGTCTGATTACTGAATTGGCAATATGGCTGTATGTTTATGACTATAAAAGAGAAGCTGTTTCGGTATGTGATCTATTTAAAAATGAAAGTTTTGATGGAAATTATACATTATGGGACAATATCGACCATGCCTGGTGTCTGAAAGCCAGAATTCTCAGAGAACAGGGAGATTTGAATGAAAGCAAACAGATCATAGAATTTGTTAATCAATATAGAAAACCTGAACTATATAAAAATGGTGTGGACTGGTTTTTAAATACTTTGGATATTAATATCCAGAGTAATTTGGAAGAAAACTGTAAAGCCGGAGCAAAAAGCTGGAGATTATTAAAATTTGAATTGGCGATTGCATATAGGGAAGCAGGCAAATACCCTGTATCGGATGATGAATTAGAAATGATTATAAAAGAGCTGAAGGAGCTATTATCGAAAGAAAAATAAACTTTACGTGAAAATGGATATATTTTACGATATGATAAAGTCACAAGATTAGAGGGAGGAACTCATCTATGGTTATTATTGATAAAACTGCATGGCAGATTGATGGAGGGATTCCGGAGGATTTAGAGGCGTGTTACGATGAATATTTAAGAGTTATTGCAAAGGATAAATACGGCATTGATTTTAACGGAGAAGAACTTGAGAAAATATATAAAAAATATAGAGAATTTGAAAATTTTATGGCGTGGGCAAAACAAGAATTTGGGTATCTGATCCCACAAGAATATCTGAATTTTTTGGAAAAGGGAGAGTTTGATTCAACGGTAAGAAAATATTATGTTATTGATGAAGAAAATGCGTTAGAAATATCAGAATGGTTTACTCCTGATAATATACCATCAATATATAAAAATTGTTGTGAGGAAAAGATGATTGAGAAATATCACCTGCCTATTCTAGATAGTTGTGGCTGTATAGCTGTGCTGAACTGCGGTTCCGGAGCGGATACATATGGGCAGATTTGTTTAAGGACGCCTACGGGATATTACGACGAGGATCTTCAGGAAAATGTTTATGATGAAATGGAATTTGTTGCGGAGAAATTTACGGATATTATCAGTAATTTAAAGAACGCAGAGCAACTGGAAAAAATGGGGATCTTCTAATTTGTGTATGGATTGATAAAAGGAGTGGGAAAATATGAGATTCGATGCAGTGCCGACAACTGGAGTTAATGAAGTTAAATTTGGAATGAATAGAGAAGAAGTTAGGAGGTTATTGGGATCAGCAACAGAATTTTATAAATTTGATGATGATGTCAACACGACAGATGACTTCGGATTTTGTCATGTATTTTATGATGACAATAATGAATGTGAAGCGATTGAAATTTTTGATGAAGCTGAAGTATATGTAAATGGATTACTCATTTTTCCAACTGACTTTGAGACAGCGAAAAAAGCGATTGGAGATTTTGAGCAAGATGATGAAGGATTAATTAGTATTTCAAAATCAATAGGAATTTATGCTCCCGATGGCGATATGGAGAGTATTTTATTTGCAAAAGAAGACTATTACAATGATGAGACATAATTGGAAGTGATGACTATGAAATTTGAAATGTTTAACGATTTTGTACATTCTGGTAAAGTTGACGAGAATTGCATCCGGAAATACAGCGGGAAAATCCCGCAAGTCTTGATGGATATCTGGCAGGAATATGGATTTGGGTCGTTTTTTGGCGGATATCTCAGGGTTATAAATCCTGATGATTATATGGATATTTTAAAGGACTCTTATTTCAGGGGTGATGTCTCCATTCCTATTTTGGTTACGGCGTTTGGGGATGTTATTACATGGGAGGAAGGCAAATATACAAGAATCGTCAGATATCGTTATAATGATTTTGAACTTATGATTGGCCGATTTGATCTATTTTTTAAATTGCTTGGCGATAAAGGCTTCCTTAGAAGATTTTTTACACTGGAAGATTATGCTCAGGCTGTTGAGAAATATGGGAAACTTGCAGATGATGAATGTTTCGGTTATGTCCCTCTTCTTGCGCTTGGAGGAAAAGAGGATGTGGAGCATCTGCAAAAAGTGAAAACGAAAGAACATATCGCTGTAATCGCTCAGCTGACCAGCGGTGTGTAATGTAGTTACTGTATTTTTGCGTTAAAATTTAAAAATTTGATTGAAAGGGAAAATGCTACGGGTATTTCGTTAACCGAGACCAGCGTAGTATAGTATTAAATGGATCATAAATATGAAAAGAACATTCAAAGTTTTCGCACCAAAATGGATTTATAAATTAGCGCTTACAGGATTTTTGATTTGTGTTTTAATTCCTGGACTGGTTTGTCTGATAGATGACGGCAGTATGGTAGGTACTATTGTATCTGCTGTATTATTCAGTCCGTTTCTCGTTGGTGCATTATGCGGGTATCGGTTCAGGATCATTGTGTGTCAGGATACTATAACAGTAAGACGGGGAATTGGAAAAGGATATAGCTTTCATGTCAATGAAATAACAAAAGTAGTACGCAGGGTTAATAGAAATACTAATTTAGGAACACTGGTCAAAGTAACCATATATACAAAGTCCAGACATGTCTCTGTGGAAACGCTTATGACGGGCTTTGAAAAGATGGAATCTTATATAGCAGAAAATGTTGATCCAAAGAAAATAGTGACAAAAGAAAGGATACAAAATGCAAATTAGCAAACGACACTGTCCGATATGAGTAAGAGGAGAATTTATGAATAAAAATGATTTTTATATGCAGATGAAGAATACTTACTTATATGTATTCGGAACAGGGAACGAGAATGATGTCATGGTCGATTGCACAAGAAAAGTATAACGATAAGCTTTACTTTAGAAAAAATCCTGTTTATAAGGTTGAGAATTCCTTATTAATAAAATGGATGTTAATAGAATCATGCGGTTTTTATTCAGAAACTGATCTTACTCATTACTGTATTGTTACTGAACAGGATGTTGTAGACATAATTTCTATGTGTGAACCAACGTATAGAATTATATCTACTGAAACTCAGTGGGCAACCAAAAGTTTTAACTATTGATCGGAAAGGGGTTTTTATGGGAATTATAGGAATTAAACTTTCAGAGTGTGCGTTCACTGCTTCTATTGCAAAGATAGTAAGAAGGTATAGAGATATTTCGATATCAGAGGTGAAAAGAATTGTTTTGAGTAATGATTATCTTATAAGTTGTGATTATATAGATGCGGTTGGAATAACAAAGATTCTTAATTTGCGGCATGATTTAGAAAGTAAAGGAGTTTCAAGTGTAATATATGAACATGATAGTGTTACGTCAGTTGAGTTTTTACTTAATTCATTAGCTTCTTATGAGGAGACTGCTAAACAGATTGAAACTGATATGAACAATGAAGCATTAGCAGCAGAGAGAAAATGATGGTAACTATTGCACTTTTATAGATTCTTTGACTCAAAGCGAATATCTTCAATCTACAAATGCTAAAGCCGTGAGAGAAGCTCCGAGGAATGAACGTGTTAATAATATGAAAGCGCAAGAGTACAATGTCCAAAGTGTAATCAAGGACATCAATTTGAAGGAATAAAAGGAGACTTTTCAAAATGAATAATATGGGTGAAATGATTTTGGATCATTACCAAAAATATTTAGGAGAATTCATTGGTGCAGAATCATATAGTGACAATGAACATCAAATTCAACTTTTAGGTTTTGACAAGGCAATAGAAAATTGCTTATTGTTTGCAACTATAGGATTATCTAAATATTCAGAAAGTATAAATAATTGTTGTGAAGTGATTATGGCAACGGATAGCGATTATAATCAATGCGCTGAGATCTTTATGAACGCAATTTTTTATGTGGTGTCAAATAAAATGAATTTTGGCAGAGGTGTTTTGATAGATGGTATTGACAATAATTTTGAGGGATTTTCAAAACAACATAATAAGGCAGCGGTATATTTTACAGAATCCTATGTCCTTCCGGAAAATTTTTCGATAATCGAGGGTAAGTGCAAAGTATATATGGGATTTTTAGTTTCTCAAAAAGAAGTAGGTTATGTAAAAAAATATGGATGTGAACAATTTGAAGAACTATTAGAAGAAAAAAATGTGGATGTCATTAATATAGACAGAAAATCCGTTATATAAAAAAGGGGTATTAAATTATCGATTTGCTAAGGCTATATCCAGTGCGCCGCTAAAATAAGTAGGAGACCAGCTATGAAAAGCAATGAAAGAGAGCTTATTATAAATCTTATAAAATTATTTAAAGAAATGTACGATATTATTGTTTCAAATCCTAACAATGATATCAATTATGGAAAGAGAACCATAAAGAATATAGTTCAATACCTTGAAATGGAATTGGCCAATGACACAATAGGATATGAAGAATTAGTTAGTGAGGTGACGGGGCAATATAAAAGTATGTTTCCACCGAGAGGAGGATTGAGTGAGTTTTATATATGGGATAATAGCTATGAGGTAAGATATCGGGCAAACCACGAATATGAACAAATTAAATTGCAAATTGAGGCGATTTTAAGTAAATGTAAGTAGCTTACTTTTTTTGTTCGCCTTAAGCACAGCACTGCACGCTGTGCTTAAGGCGAGTGTCGTTTTGCCTGTAATCCATTGTTGGCATATCAAAATCTTTTCCCGCATAATTTTTCTATTAACTCAATCACCGCATACAGCACCATTGCCATGATGCATAAAAGCACGATGGACATCAGAAGCCAATCCATCTTGAAGACCTGGCTGGAGTAAATGATCAGATACCCAAGGCCGTTTCTGGCCGCCAGGAACTCTCCGATGATCACGCCCACCAGGCAGAGGCCGATGTTGACCTTCATATTGCTGATGATAGCTGGGATGGAGCTTGGCAGGACGACTTTTGAAAGGGCATGGAAGCGGTTTCCGCCCAGGGTATAGACCAGCTTGATCTTTCCGGGATCTACGGTGGTAAAGCTGGTATACAGGTTCAGGATGCTGCCGAAAATAGCCACAGACATGCCGGCCACGATGATGGTCGTCTTCGTGGCGCCAAGCCACACGATCAGAAGCGGAGCCAGGGCGGATTTCGGCAGGCTGTTTAAGACCACCAGGTATGGGTCCAGGATTTCGGAAAGCTTGCTGCTGAACCATAGGGCGACCGACGCCAGGATACTGACAAAAGTCACCAGAAAAAAGCTGGCCAGCGTTTCATATAAGGTGACGCCCATGTGGAGGAAGATGCTGCCGTCTTTGACCATTCCCCAGAAGCAGAGGGCGATCTTTGATGGGCTGCTGAAGATGAATGAGTCGATGATACCCACGTTTGCGGTAAATTCCCAGATGAACAGGAAGCTTAAAAGGATCAGGATTCTGGAAATGCAGACGATACGCTGGTGTTTTTTATGCTGACGGAGATATTGCATTTGTCCGGCAGATAGATTATTCATTTGCATTCAGCTCCTTCCAGATTAATTGAAAATAGGTTTTGAATTCCGGAGCATTTCTCCGGTTTAAAGGAGTGTCCTCATCAAGGTCGAATACCAGAGGTATGGTCTGCAGGATAGACGCAGGACGCTTCGACAGGATGATGACCCGGTCGGCTAATGAGATGGCTTCTGACAGGTCGTGAGTCACAAGTACGGCGGACTTTTTCTCGCGTCTTAAGATCTGGCCGATGTCATCTCCTACGTTCAGACGCGTCTGATAGTCCAGAGCGGAGAAGGGTTCATCCAGCAGAAGAAGGTCTGGTTCCAGGACCAGCGTGCGGATGAGGGCAGCCCGCTGGCGCATGCCGCCGGACAGTTCCGAGGGCCTTGAGTTCTTGAACTGCTTCAGGCCGTAAAAATCCAAAAGTTCATGGGCCCTCTGCCTGGTCTTTGCCGTCATCATGTGCTGGATCTCCAGGCCCAGCACTACATTGTGGTAGATGGTGCGCCACTCAAAGAGCTCGTCGTGCTGCAGCATGTAGCCGACGTTGGTGGTGCTTTCATTCAGGTATTTCCCGTTGATCTTGATCAGTCCTTTTTCCGGGATAAGAAGCCCGGAGATCAGTGACAAAAGCGTGGTTTTCCCGCAGCCGGAGGGGCCGACGACGGCGATAAATTCTCCCTTTTCCACGGCAAAGGAAATGTCCTGAAGGGCCGGTGTTTCCCCGTCCAGTGTATGATAAGAGTAGTGGATATGTTTCAGCTCTAATACTTGTTCCATGAGAACCTCCCCGGATTGACTATATACCATTTTATGCAAATAACAGGAATTCGTGCCGGATTGTACTTGTCAGAACCTGTGGAAACGGGTATAATTCAATAGTAATGTCGCACCCTGCGGCAGGAAACAAAAGCGAATTACATCCGAAGGAGAATGGTTTGGATGAACTATCAAAAAGAGCTGGATAAGCTGCTGGCACAGCTTGAGAAGGAAGAGCGGGTACCGAGTCTTCTGCTCCACAGCTGCTGTGCTCCGTGCAGCAGTTATGTATTGGAGTATCTGGGCCAGTATTTTAATATCACGGTTTTTTATTATAATCCCAATATTTTTCCTGAAAGTGAATATACCAAAAGAATCTTAGAGCAGCAGACCCTGATCGGACAGATGCGGGTAAAATATCCGGTTTCCTTTATTGCCGGAAGTTACGATAAGGACCGTTTCTATGAGATGGCAAAGGGGCTGGAGCATGTGAAAGAAGGCGGAGAACGGTGTCTGAAATGCTATGAATTAAGGCTTCGGGAGTCGGCCTGGATTGCAAAAAGCGGCGGGTTTGACTATTTTACCACCACACTTTCGATAAGTCCGATGAAAAATGCGGCGCGGTTAAATGAGATTGGTCTAAGACTGCAGGAGGAATACGGGGTAAATTATCTTATTTCGGATTTTAAGAAAAAGAACGGTTATAAGCGCTCTATCGAATTGTCAAAGGAGTACGGCTTGTACCGGCAGGACTACTGCGGCTGTGAATTTTCAGTCCGCGGCGGCAAAAACGGATAGAAGAGAACAAAAAGAAAGGGAGAACATCTTTTATGGCACAATTATGGGGCGGACGTTTTACCAAAGAAACAGATCAGTTAGTTTATGACTTTAACGCATCCATCACGTTTGACAGGCGGATGTACGAAGAGGATATCGAGGGAAGCCTTGCACATGTGAAGATGCTTGCCCGTCAGGGAATCCTGACGGAGAAGGAAAAAGAAGAGATCGTCGCAGGACTGAACGGCATCCTTGAGGATGTAAAGGCGGGCAGACTTGAGATTTCAGAGCAGTATGAGGATATCCACAGCTTTGTGGAGGCAACACTGACAGACAGGATCGGAGAACCCGGGAAAAAGCTGCATACAGGAAGGAGCCGCAACGACCAGGTGGCGCTGGATATGAAGCTTTATGTCAGAAAGGAGACGAAGCAGCTTGACGCGCTTCTGAAGGAAATGCTTGAGGCACTGCTTTCCATCATGGAGGAGCATGTGGACACCTATATGCCGGGATTTACTCATTTGCAGAAGGCTCAGCCCATCACCCTGGCCCATCACATGGGAGCGTATTTTGAAATGTTCCGGAGAGATCATGAGAGGCTGGGAGATATTCTGAAACGGATGAACACCTGTCCGTTAGGATCAGGGGCCCTGGCCGGCACTACTTATCCTCTGGACCGGCAGTATACCGCTGAACTTCTGGGCTTTGAGGGCCCGACACTCAACAGCATGGATGGTGTTTCTGACAGGGACTACCTTTTGGAGCTTTTGTCGGCGCTTTCCATTACCATGATGCATTTGAGCCGCTTTTCTGAAGAGGTGATCATCTGGAATTCCAATGAGTACCAGTTTGTAGAAATTGATGACGCCTACAGCACCGGAAGCAGTATTATGCCTCAGAAGAAAAACCCGGATATTGCGGAGCTGGTAAGGGGAAAGACGGGACGTGTCTATGGTGCGCTGCAGGCGCTTCTGGTATCTATGAAAGGAATTCCTCTGGCATATAATAAGGATATGCAGGAGGATAAGGAATGGGCCTTTGACGCGATAGATACAGTGCAGCATTGTCTGGCTCTTTTTACCGGTATGCTAAAGACCATGCGGTTTAAAAAAGACCGGATGGAGAACAGTGCGAAGCACGGATTTACCAATGCTACGGATGCGGCGGATTATCTGGTAAATCACGGAGTAGCCTTCCGGGATGCCCATGGTATTGTGGGAAGACTGGTGCTTCTTTGTATCGAAAAGGGCATTGCGCTGGATGAGCTTCCTCTGGAGGAATATCAGAAAATTTCACCGGCATTTCAGGAAGACATCTATGAGGCTATCAGCCTTGGAACCTGCGTCAACAAGCGGGTGACTACGGGCGCTCCCGGAAGGGACGCTATGCTTAAGACATTAGAGCTGTATCATAAATACATGGAACAATACTAAGGGAGGAGAGATTTTATGGAACAGAAATTGAAAGTAGGAATCCTGGGAGCGACGGGAATGGTAGGACAGCGTTTTATTTCCCTGCTGGAAGATCATCCCTGGTTCGAAGTGGTGACGGTGGCGGCAAGTCCCCGTTCCGCAGGCAAAACTTATGAAGAAGCGGTGGGCGGACGCTGGAAAATGACGACGCCGATGCCGGAAGCCGTTAAGAAACTGATCGTACATAATGTCAATGAAGTAGAAGAGGTGGCATCTACGGTAGACTTTGTATTCAGTGCCGTAGATATGACAAAGGATGAGATCCGAGCCATCGAGGAAGCCTATGCAAAAACAGAGACTCCGGTAATGTCTAATAACAGCGCACACCGCTGGACGCCGGACGTGCCGATGGTGATCCCGGAGATCAACATCGATCATTTTGATGTGATCGAGGATCAGAAGAAGAGACTGGGGACCACACGTGGATTTATCGCGGTGAAACCGAACTGCTCGATCCAGAGTTATGCACCGTGCCTGGCTGCATGGAAGGAATTTGAACCGACAGAGGTGGTGGTAACTACTTATCAGGCAATCTCCGGCGCAGGGAAGACCTTTAAGGACTGGCCGGAGATGGTGGAGAATATCATCCCTTATATCGGCGGCGAAGAAGAAAAGAGTGAGCAGGAGCCTCTTAGAATCCTCGGCAGAGTAGAGGGCGGACAGATCGTGAAAGCCGAGACGCCGAAGATTACCTGCCAGTGCGTGCGCGTACCGGTGCTGAATGGGCATACGGCAGCAGTCTTCATCCGGTTTGCAGGGGAACCGACGAAGGAGCAGCTGATCGAAAAGATGGAAAGTTATCAGGGATTTCCGCAGGAGGCCGGGCTTCCCAGTGCTCCGAAACAGTTCATCCGCTATATGGAAGAGGCTGACCGTCCGCAGGTAAGCCTGGATGTGGACTATGAGAATGGAATGGGCATTTCCATCGGACGTCTCAGAGAAGACAGTATTTATGACTATAAATTCATTGGCCTTTCACACAATACGGTCCGCGGGGCAGCCGGCGGAGCGGTGCTGTGTGCGGAAGCACTGGCTGCAAAGGGCTATATTAAAGCAAAATAAGAAGGAACATAAAAGGGCTGCGTTTTCACAGCCCTTTTACTCACGTATTTGACGGCAGATGAGCAGTAGAAAACCTGCCTGGAGGGAAGCATATGGGAAATGAGAGACTAAACTATACACAGAACCGGGAACTTTCCTGGCTGAAGTTTAACCAGAGAGTCCTTGAAGAAGCACAGGATGAGAGTGTGCCGCTGCTGGAGCGGATGAAATTTGTAGCAATCTTTACCAGCAATCTGGATGAGTTTTTTATGATCCGGGTAGGAAGCCTGTTTGACATGGCTCATACGGATGCAAATGCCAGGGACAGCCGGTCCGGCATGACGCCGAAAGAACAGCTGGAACAGATATTTGCCGCGGTGGCGCCCCTTTATAAGGAGAGGGATAAGACCTATGCGGAGATCAAAAAGCAGCTGCATCCCTACGGAGTCTGTGGACTGGACTTTAAGGAGCTGGAGCAGCAGGAAAAGAAGTATGTGAAAAAGTATTTCAAAGAGCAGATCCTGCCGGTGCTCTCACCACAGATCGTGGATGCAAACCATCCGTTCCCTCATCTTCTGAACAAAGAAATCTATGTAACGGCAAATCTGACGCATAAGGAGAAAGGATCAAAGGCAGTGCATACATTAGGCATTGTCCCGGTGCCGCAGTTTATCTCAGAGGTGCTTTATCTGCCTGGGCATGATATCCGTTATATCCGTATGGAAAAGGTGATCCTGGAGTATCTGAATCTGGTCTTTGACCAGTATGAGGTGTCTGAAGGAAATTATATCTGTGTGACGAGAAATGCAGATATCGCACCGGATGATGAATCGCTGGATGTAACAGAAGATTTTCGGTTTCTGATGAAACAGACGCTCCATAAGCGGCGCCGGATGGCTGTAGTGCGCCTGGAGACAGCGGAAAAGCTGAAGCCGGAGATGGAGAAATATTTCTGCGAGAAGTTCAAGATTTCTCCAGAGCAGATTTTCCGCACTAAGATGCCCATGAAGCTTTCTTATGTGTTCTCCATAAGCGGTGATCTTCCGGATTCCATGAAAAGGTCGCTGATCTATCCGCCTTTTGTGCCGCAGGCGTCTGCCCACGTACAGGAGAGCAGTATGATGAAGCAGATCCGGAAGAAGGATATTCTGCTGTTCTATCCGTATGAGAGCATGAATCCGTTCCTCAGATTGATCAAGGAAGCCTCTACAGATCCGAATGTAATGACGATCAAGATCACCATCTACCGGCTGGCGAAGAAGGCGAGACTGGTGGAATATCTGTGCGCCGCTGCTGAGAATGGAAAGGAAGTCACTGTCCTGATCGAGCTTCGGGCAAGATTTGACGAGCAGAATAATATTGACTGGTCAGAGCGGATGGAGGAGGCAGGATGCCGGGTAATCTATGGAATGGAGGGCTATAAAGTTCATTCCAAGATCTGCCTGATCACATACCGGAACCGGAATGATATCCAGTATATCACGCAGATCGGTACGGGCAATTATAATGAAAAAACGGCGGGCATGTATACAGATCTGTCCCTGATGACGGCAGACCAGGCGATCGGGCGCGATGCCGCGGAATTTTTTAAGAATATGTCTATCGGAAACTTAAGCGGCACCTATGAGCATCTGATCGTATCGCCTACCAGCTTAAAGCAGAATGTTCTCCGTCTGATCGATGAGGAGATTGAAAAAGGAGAAAACGGCAGGATCGTCATGAAGATGAATTCCCTGACGGATGTGGACTTTATTGACAAGATCTCCCAGGCTTCCCGGGCGGGGGTAAAGGTTGATCTGATCGTCCGGGGAATCTGCTGTATCCTGCCGGGAGTTCCCGGATATACAGAGAATATCCGTGTCATGAGTATCGTGGGAAGATACCTGGAGCATCCAAGGATTTTCTGCTTCGGGACGGGAGTAGAGCAGAAAATATACATCGGATCAGCGGATATGATGACCCGGAATACAGAAAAGCGGGTGGAGGTAGCATGCCCGATCCTGGATAAGGATATTAAAAATCAGATCAACCATTATATGAGAGTAATGCTCAGTGATAATGTAAAAGCAAGGGTGCTGCAAAGTGACGGCACCTATAGAAAGAAAAGGGCGGCCCAGACGATGGTGGACTCCCAGGCTACATTTATGGAGGAAGCACTGCAGGCAAAGAAGGAAAGTCCGGAAGAAGGCACTTCCTTCTTTAAGCGCCTGGCAACCCTTTTTCGAGGATAAAGGAGTTTTTGGTTTTATATGGGGAAAGCAGTCTACATTGCCGAAAAGCCCAGTGTGGCGCAGGAATTTGCAAAGGCATTAAAGTTAAAGACCAGAAGACAGGACGGATATCTGGAAGGGGAAGACGCGATCGTTACCTGGTGTGTGGGGCACCTGGTGACGATGAGCTATCCGGAAAGCTACGATCCGAATCTGAAAAGGTGGAGCCTCGGGACTTTGCCTTTTATACCGGATACATTTAAATATGAGGTGATACCGGGAACGGCGAAGCAATTCCGGATCGTGGCGGGAATCCTGAACCGGCCGGATGTGGATACCATTTATGTCTGCACCGACTCGGGACGGGAAGGAGAGTATATATACCGGCTGGTGGAGCAGGAGGCAAAAGTAGAGGGAAAAGTAAGAAAAAGGGTCTGGATCGATTCCCAGACAGAGGAAGAAATCTTAAGGGGTATCCGGGAGGCAAAGGACTTAAAGGAATACGATAATCTGTCGGCGTCTGCTTATCTCAGAGCCAAGGAGGATTATCTGATGGGAATCAATTTTTCCAGGCTTCTTACCTTAAAGTATGGAAACGGGATCGCAAACTATCTGAAAACGAGATACTCCGTGATCTCTGTCGGCCGGGTCATGACCTGTGTGCTGGGAATGGTAGTGCGTAGAGAACGGCAGATCAGGGAATTTGTACAGACACCCTTTTACCGGGTGACGGGGCTTTTCGGGGAGGATGGAGCCGCTTTCGAAGGAGAATGGCGGGCGGTCAAGGGCTCCCGCTGGTTCGAGTCCTTCGATCTGTATAAGGATAATGGATTCAAAGAAAAGGAGAAGGCCGAAGAGCTGATCCGATATCTGAAAGAAACAGATCCTTATATCGGGAAGGTGGCGTCTGTTGAGAAGAAGAAGGAGAAGAAATATGCACCGCTGTTATTTAATCTGGCAGAGCTGCAGAATGAGTGCTCCAGAAGGTTTAAGATCAGTCCAGATGAAACCTTAAGGATCGTACAGGAGCTGTATGAGAAAAAGCTGGTCACCTACCCGAGGACCGATGCCAGGGTATTGTCCAGTGCGGTGGCAAAAGAGATCCATAAGAATTTAAACGGTCTTATGAAGTATGAGGCGGCGGTTCCTTTCCTTCAGGACATCCTGGCCATGGGATCCTATAAGGGGCTGGAAAAGACCCGGTATGTGAATGACAAGCAGATCACGGATCACTATGCCATCGTTCCGACCGGGCAGGGAATGGGATCACTAAAGAGCCTTCCGGGGCTCTCCGCGCAGGTGTATGACGTGATCGTGCATCGGTTCCTTGCCATTTTCTATCCGCCGGCTGTTTATCAGAAGGTGGCGCTTACCGTAAAGATCGGAGAAGAGTCCTTTTTTTCCAGCTTTAAGGTGCTGACGGAGGAAGGATATCTGAAGGTGTCGGGAACGCCGGCAAAGAATGATTCCTCAGAGGAAAATGAAAAAAGTGTTGACGATACATTTTGGGCCGCGATACAATCATTAAGGAAGGGCAGCACCCTTGCGGTACAGTCACTGGACATTAAAGAAGGGAAAACCTCCCCGCCGAAGCGTTACAGCTCCGGATCCCTGATTCTTGCCATGGAGAATGCCGGGCAGCTCATTGAAGATGAGGAGCTCCGCTCCCAGATTAAGGGAAGCGGGATCGGAACCAGTGCTACCAGGGGAGAGATCCTGAAAAAGCTGTTTCATAATAAGTATCTGGCATTAAATAAGAAAACACAGATTGTAACACCTACTTTGCAGGGGGAAATGATCTATGATGTGGTGGATCATTCTATACGGTCTTTGTTAAATCCGGAGCTGACGGCCAGCTGGGAGAAGGGCCTTACTTATGTGGCGGATGGAGAGATCACTTCAGAGGAATATATGAAGAAGCTGGATCAGTTTATCATAAGCCGGACAGAAGGTGTAAAAGGCCTTCATAATGAAGGGCAGCTTCGTGCCTGTTATGACAAGGCGGCAGCATTTTATAAGAAAACGGGACGAGAAGGAAAAATAAGTAAAAGGAGTGCGAAGAAATCATGAAAGCATTAACCATTGAAGCATTGTATACATTGGAAGAGACCATTGCGAAGGATCTGTTTCAGGGAGTGGTATATCCATGGGAGGTCCTGCCGAAGATCCATGATTTTATCCTGGAGCTTGGGAAGCACCTTCCGGAGGATGAATATGAAAAAGTGGGAGAGGACGTGTGGATCGCTAAATCTGCAAAGGTATTTCCTTCCGCTTATATCCATGGACCGGCTATTATCGGAAAAGAAGCCGAGGTACGCCACTGTGCCTTTATCCGGGGCAATGCCATCGTGGGAGAGGGCGCTGTGGTAGGAAATTCTACGGAGCTTAAAAATGTAGTATTATTCAATAAAGTACAGGTGCCCCATTATAATTACGTGGGGGATTCCATCCTGGGATACAAAGCACATATGGGCGCCGGTTCCATCACCTCCAACGTGAAATCTGATAAGAAGCTTGTGGTGGTAAAGACTCCTGAAGGAGGAATTGAGACCGGCATGAAGAAGTTCGGGGCAATGCTGGGAGATGAAGTAGAAGTGGGCTGCGGCACTGTATTAAACCCGGGAAGCGTAGTCGGAAAGCAGAGCAATATCTACCCGCTGTCCAGTGTGCGTGGATTTGTGCCGGCGCACAGCATCTATAAAAAGCAGGGTGAAGTAGTAGAAAAACACGAATAAAACTGCCAGAAGATCAAAGAAGAGAAGGGAGCGATGGAAATGGAAGACAGATTTGTAACATTTCGGATGGAAAAGGCTAAACATATTGCATTGGTAGCACACGACGGAAAAAAGAAAGAAATGGTTGACTGGTGTGACCGTAACAAGGAGATCCTGAAAAGCCATTTCCTCTGCGGAACTGGTACGACTGCCAGGCTGATTTCAGAGAAGACCGGACTGCCTGTAAAAGGTTACAACAGCGGCCCCTTAGGAGGCGACCAGCAGATCGGGGCAAAGATCGTGGAAGGCCAGATTGATTTCATGGTTTTTCTGTGGGATCCGTTGGAGGCGCAGCCTCATGACCCGGATGTAAAAGCTCTTCTCCGGATTGCAGTAGTCTATGACATTCCGGTAGCCAATAATCTGGCAACGGCAGATTTCATGCTCCATTCTGAATATATGTCCGGAACCTACGATAGACGTGTAGAGAATTTCAACAGAACTGTCCAGGAAAGAGTCGAAAAAATGAAGGAATAAAAAACAGAAAGAGACAATCCCAGAGAATTAGGATTTTTTAGTTCTGAATCCTCTGCCGGACTGTCTCTTCCCTTTTATCTTCGTATTTCCCGATGTCCCTCTTTTAGGAGAAAATCAGTTGACACAGGGCATACACCTGTGGTATATTTTTTTTGGAACAAAACTTTAATACTTTAAAGCGCAACGGTTTAAAGCGAGAAAAGAGAAAGAAGAGGGATTAGAATTATGATGATTAAAGTAATACTGCTGGTTATATTTTTTGCGGTGATGGTGGCCGTGGGAATTTATTCCAGAAAACATGCTATGAGTGTGGATGGCTTTGTGCTGGGCGGAAGATCCGTCGGGCCGTGGCTTACGGCGTTTGCGTACGGGACCTCTTATTTCTCTGCAGTAGTGTTTGTGGGATATGCCGGGCAGTTTGGATGGAAGTACGGCCTTGCCAGTACCTGGATTGGCATCGGCAACGCGGTGATCGGAAGTCTGATGGCCTGGGTGGTCTTAGGGAGACGAACCAAGGTCATGACCCAGTATCTGAACTCCAAGACTATGCCGGACTTTTTTGGAAGCCGCTATGGGAGCAAGCCGCTGAAGATCGCGGCGTCTGCAATCGTCTTTGTATTTCTGGTGCCTTATACGGCGTCTATTTATAACGGGCTGTCCAGGCTGTTTGAGATGGCTTTCCACATCCCCTATGCATGGTGCGTGATCGGGATGGCGGTATTTACAGGAATCTATGTGATCCTGGGCGGCTATATGGCCACGGCGATCAATGACTTTATCCAGGGAATCATTATGCTGGTGGGGATTATAGTTGTGATTGCCGCCGTGCTGAATGGTCAGGGAGGTTTTCTGGAAGCGGTGGGAAAGATGGCGGAGATCCCAAGCGATGTGGAGATTACCTTGGGACAGCCTGGAGCCTTCACCTCCTTTTTTGGACCGGACCCCGGAAATCTGCTTGGCGTGGTAATCCTGACCTCTCTTGGAACCTGGGGACTGCCGCAGATGATCGGAAAATTTTATGCGATCAAGGATGAGAAATCCATCAATACCGGGACGGTGATCTCCACGGTATTTGCTATCGTTGTTTCAGGAGGCTGCTACTTCCTGGGAGGCTTTGCCAGGCTCTTTGACGCCCCGGCGATTTATGATGAAGCGGGAGCGGTGGTCTATGACAGCATCATTCCTCATATGCTGTCGGCGCTGCCGGATATCCTGATCGGGATTGTAGTAGTCCTGGTGCTGTCCGCCTCTATGTCAACCCTGGCTTCTTTGGTGCTGACATCCAGTTCTACGCTGACGCTGGACTTCCTGAAGGATAACCTCTTAAAGGAGATGAGTGAAAAGAGGCAGGTCCGCACCATGCAGGCGCTGGTGATATTCTTTATTGCGGTATCTGTATTTATCGCATTGGATCCCCCTACCTTTATTGCACAACTGATGGGGATATCCTGGGGTGCGCTGGCAGGAGCTTTTCTGGCGCCGTTTCTCTACGGGCTGTACTGGAAGGGGACGACCAGAGCAGGTGTGTGGGCAAGCTTCATTGTAGGAGTGGGGATCACAGTAGTCAACATGTTTATGCCATTTATTGAATCCTCGATCAATGCGGGGGCGGCTGCCATGGTGGCAGGACTGATCGTGGTGCCGGTGGTGAGTCTGATCACGCCAAAGCTTTCCAGGGAAAAGACGGATGCCATTTTCTCCTGCTATGAAGAAAAGGTAACGATTACCAAAAAACGTTCACTGGAGCAGAACTAAAGGAATGATAAAAAAGATCAAGGAAAGTGATTAAAAACACCACTTTCCTTTTTCTTTTATATATGTTAGGATATAGAAGTGTTAAAAAAAGACAATAAAATTGATGATTATTACTGGTATGAAATAGAAAGAGAGGGAACTGTTATGGAAAACTATCAGAAGTATGAAAGATCTTATTTTATGCCCCCGGAGGTAACCTATGACTGGGTGAAGAAGGAATATATCGATCGGCCGCCGATCTGGTGCAGCGTGGATCTTAGAGACGGCAACCAGGCGTTGATCGAGCCGATGAGTCTGGAGGAAAAGCTGGAGTATTTCCAGATGCTGGTTGATATTGGGTTTAAAGAGATTGAAGTGGGATTCCCGGCTGCGTCGGAGACAGAGTATCAGTTTATGCGTACCCTGATCGACAAGAATATGATCCCGGACGATGTAACAGTACAGGTGCTGACTCAGGCAAGGGAGCATATTATTAAACGGACATTTGAAGCAGTGAAAGGTGCTCCCCATGCGGTAGTGCATCTTTACAATTCCACATCCGTGGCACAGAGAGAGCAGGTATTTAAAAGAAATAAGGAAGAGATTAAAAAGATCGCTGTGGATGGAGCAGAGCTTCTTCTTAAACTGGCGTCTGAGACAGATGGAAACTTTACATTTCAGTACAGCCCGGAGAGCTTTTCCGGAACAGAAGTAGACTATGCGGTGGAAGTCTGCAATGCAGTGCTGGACGTATGGAAGCCGACAGCCGATAATAAGGCTATCATCAACATTCCTACGACAGTGGAAAACGCTATGCCCCACGTATTTGCCTGTCAGCTGGAATATGTGAACAAACATTTGAAATACAGAGATAACGTAATCCTTTGTCTGCATCCGCACAATGACAGAGGATGCGGCGTGGCTACGGCAGAGCTTGGAATCCTGGCCGGTGCGGAGAGAATCGAGGGAACGCTGTTTGGAAACGGTGAACGTACCGGAAATGTAGACATTGTTACACTGGGAATGAATATGTATTCTCACGGTGTGGATCCGGGACTTGATTTTTCTGATATGAAGCATATCCGGGAGACTTATGAAAGACTGACCAGGATGCAGGTAGATCCCAGACAGCCGTATGCGGGAGATCTGGTATTTACGGCATTTTCCGGTTCCCACCAGGATGCCATCGCAAAAGGCATGGCATGGAGAGAAGAGAAGAACTGCGACAAATGGACGGTTCCCTATCTTCCGATCGATCCTCAGGATGTGGGAAGAAGATATGATTCTGACGTGATCCGTATCAACAGCCAGTCCGGCAAGGGCGGTGTCAATTATATCCTGAGGCAGAGCCACGGCATCAACCTTCCGCAGAAGATGCGGGAAGAGGTAGGATATCTGGTAAAGGATGTGTCGGATAAGGCGCATAAGGAGCTCACCCCTGACTGGGTATATCAGATCTTCTCCGATAATTACATCAACACAAAGCCGGTATTCCACATAGATGAATGTCATTTCAAACAGGTGGACGGAATCACTGCGGATGCCACCATCAATCATGGCGGGGAGAGCCGTACGATCACGGCTATGGGAAATGGACGTCTGGACGCGGTAAGCAATGCGATCAAACAGTATTTCAACATCAGTTATGAACTGACCTTCTATGAGGAACATTCTCTGACCAAGGGTTCATCTTCTAAGGCAGTAGCCTATGTGGGAGTGATCTGCAAAGGAAAAACCTTCTGGGGAGTGGGAATTGACGCGGATATTATCAAGGCTTCCATAGAGGCTTTGACAGTAGCGGTCAACAAGATTGAGGAGATCGGTCATGCGAAGACCTGCACAGATGAACGGATGCTGGAGATCCTGAATTATATCCAGGCAAACTATATTGACGTGACGCTGGATGACCTGGCTGAAAAGTTTTATCTTTCCAAGCCGTATATTTCGAAATACATCAAAGAGAAATCGGGAATGACCTTTGGCGAGCTGGTAAAAAAGATCCGGATGAAAAAGGCCAAGGCGCTTCTGAAAAGCAGCAATATGACGGTGGAAAATATTGCCCTGACAGTAGGATATCAGAATGTAGAGCATTTTAACCGTCTGTTTAAAAAAGCTTATCAAATGACTCCGATGCAGTTTCGGAATCAAAAATAAATAAAAGAAGAGAGGTTTTGAGCAATGATTATTTGTGCAAAGTATCTGATGACTGGTGACGGGGAAACGGTCCTTGAGGGCCAGGCGGTCCTGACAGGCGGGGACGGGAAGATCAAAAAGATTGCGCCGAAGGAAGAACTGGTCCAGGACTTTCCGGAGGAAGAGGTGAAGGATTACGGAGAGGCAACTCTCCTTCCGGGATTATGTGATATGCATGTCCATCTGGCCTACTGGTATTCACAGCCGGACAGTTTTAATTACAATGAGCAGATGATCACGCTTTATGCTTTGCAGCATGCCCAGGCGGCCTTTGAGAGAGGGATCACGTCTGTCCGGGATATGTCTTCCTATCACGGCGTATGCCGGTCGTTGAAGCTGGCGCAGGAAAAGGGATTCATCACGATCCCCAGGATCACGCACACGGACACCGGCATGTGCATGACCGGCGGCCATGCCTGCGATGAAGTGCCGGAAGTGGACGGTCCCTGGGAAGTCAGAAAAGAGATCCGCAAACAGGTGAGAGACGGAGCAGAATGGGTGAAGATCCTGACCACGCACCGCTCCCATATACCGGAGTTCACGCAGGAAGAGCTTAATGCGGCTGTGGATGAGTGCCACAGAAGAGGCATCAAGTGCGGCGTCCATGCAGGAACCAATCCGGGAATCCAGATGTGTATCGACGCAGGATTTGACACGATCGAGCATGCAACGTTTATGACGGTTGATCACGCAAAACAGATGGCGGAAAAAGGCATCGCCTGGACGCCTACCATCATGGCATACACGCTGCTGTACGATATCTGCAAAGAAAACCTGGAGAAAAATGCAGGGAAACCGGTGAATGATCCGGTCATGCAGAAAGAGATGAAGGATTATCAGTATTTTGAGCCGGCATATAAAGCCTACCGGGATCATTTCAAAGAATTTTATGATACAGGGGTGACGGTAATCGCAGGAACAGATATGGTGATGTATCAGTCGCCGCTGCTTCCGCTGCCGAGAGAACTGCAGTACATGGTAGAATACGGTATTACACCGGTGCAGGCAATTCAGACGGCCACCTCGAATCCGGCAAAGGTGCTGGGTGTGGAGAATGAAAGAGGCCTGGTAAAAGAAGGGCTGGATGCAGACCTTCTGGTAGTAGGTGGAGAATTAAGCAAGGACATTACCTGCTTAAACGATGTAAAGCTGGTTACCCTGGGCGGAAAAAGAGTCTTTGAAGATGGGATCCGTTATGTAGGAACCGGAAATATGTTTATGTAGAAAGAATCACTGATATAATATAAAGAAAGGACCCGTATTTTACAGGTCCTTTCTTTATTTGCCAAAAGATCCGGTTTAGATGGCTCTGGTATATTCTTTCAGCCATTCTCTTTCCTCATCAGTCAGATGCGGGCCGATCTTTTCGTATACGTCTTTATGGTAGTTATTCAGCCATTCACGCTCATCTTTGCTCATCTCTTCCGGATCAATGCCGTCCAGGTCGATGGGAGCGAAAGTAATCGTTTCGAAATGCATGAACTGTCCGTATTTATTCTGAACACCTTTTCTTACGATAAATTCATTTTCAATACGGATACCAAATTTGCCGTCTTCATAGATACCAGGCTCATCAGTGATGACCATGCCTTCCTCCAGCTGGTGATGCTCGTTTTTGCTTGGAACGATATACCAGCGGAAGCCTGTAGGCGGCTCATGGACGTTGCCCAGATATCCGACGCCGTGTCCGGTTCCGCACTGGAAGTCAAGATCCAGATCCCAGATCGGTCCTCTTGCCAGGATATCAAGATTATATCCATAGCATCCATAAAGGAATTTAGCGCGGGACAGACGCATCATCGCACGTACAACAGCGGTGAAATATTTTTTCATCTCCTGATCCACAGAGCCAAGGACAAAGGTCCTGGTAATGTCGGTAGATCCCTGGTAGTATCCGCCGCCGGTATCGTTCAGGAAGAAAGCGCCTTCCTTCAGCTGAACGTCGCTTTCCTCGGAAGGAGAGTAGTGCATCATGGCTGCGTGGTCTGCAAACGCACACAGAGGCTCAAAGCTGTCGCGGATATAACCTTCCTGCTCTGCACGCAGAGAGGTCAGCTTATCTACGGAGCTGAGCTCAGTGATTTTTTCCTTGTCATAGCGGGTCTTTACCCAGTACATGAACTTTGTGATCGCAATGCCGTCTTTGATGTGAGCCTCTTTGATGTTTTCCAGTTCGACCGGATTTTTCATGGCTTTCATCAGGATGGTCGGATTAGCCGCTTCTACAATTTTGCATGGAATATTTTTGTAGAGAGCATAGTTCATCTTCATCGGATCAATCATAGCGGTCAGAGAGGTGTCCAGCTTTTTGATATCTTCATAAATATCATTGTACGGATGAATGTGAACATTGTTTTTAGCCAGTTCCGCACGGATCTGATCATCCAGCTTGCGCTCGTCCACATAGAGCTCCATGCTGTCCATAGTCACGATGGAGTAGGAGAGCATCAGCGGGAAGAAATCGATATCATCTCCGCGTACGTTCAGAAGCCAGCAGGTATCGTCCAGGGATGCGATGATATGAACGTCAGCGCCGGACTCTTTCATTTTTTCACGCACACGCTTAAGCTTTGATTCAGTGCTCTCGCCGGAATATTTTTCCTCCAGGAAAAAGGCCGGCTTTTCGGAAAGCGGCGGACGGTCTTCCCAGATCTGATCGATCAGATCTTCAGAGTATTCGATCTTTATGTTCTTTGCAGACAGGACCTCTTCAAATTCCTGCCCCTCGCCCATGGCAAGGACACGGCCATCAAAGCCTACGGTACCGCCTTCCGGCACTGCGTCGGCAAGGAATTCTGTCACGGACGGAGTGTCGCCTACAAACATTTTCATCAGACGGATCCCGCTGCCGGCCATCTCGTTTGTAGCCTGGAAGAAATAGCGGCCATCGGTCCAAAGTCCCGCGTCGTCTCTTGTGATAACGGCGGTTCCGTAGGATCCGGTAAAGCCTGTGATAAACTGTCTGGCCTTAAAGTGTTCCCCGACATATTCACTCTGATGAAAATCAGCGGTGGGTACAACATAGGCGTCGATACCTTTCTCTGCCATTAACTTACGCAGAGCCTCAACTCTTTCTGATACTTTCATTGTGAAAACCTCCTTTGATATGAATAGTTAAAAACAATCAGGGCCTTTGATGCGATGACCAAAAGCCCTGATTCACTATACGTTATTATTTCTCGTCTTTTACAACCAGTTCATCCAGCTTGCCGGACAGTGCCCACAGGATCACACCACAACCGATGATGATCGCTGCAACAATACCGAATGCTGTAACGAAACGGAAGTTTCCAAGCCAGTTGTACAGAGGTCCATATGCAAGACCAGAGAAGAAGATGATCAGAGGCCATACACCAAGCAGAGTTCCCAGAAGTTTCTTCGGAGCGAACTTGTTGATGAAGGAGTTTCCAAGTGGGGAGAAGATCATCTCACCAACTGACATCAGTACAGCAACAACAACGATGATCCAGATACCAACGGCTCTTTCGCCCTCACCGCTCATCAGAGCAGCAACAACCATTGCCACGATACCTAAACCAAGCAGGATGATACCAAGAGCTGTTTTCTTGAACATGCTGATGTCACCCTGAGGTCTCTTCTGCATTTTAGCCCAGATGCCTGCGAATACAGGTCCAAGGACGATACAGCACAGACCGTTCATAGAGTCAAACCAAGCGGTAGGCATCTGGAAGCTTCCGATGTTCCAGTTTGCCCATCCGAGACCACCCTGTTCTACAGGACCGAACTCGTAGTAAACCGGCAGGTATACCAGGTACCATAACAGCCAGAAGATACCAGAGAACAGTGTACAAAGCAGGATAGCTGCAACACGCTTTTTCTCGATGGTTGTAAGAGGAGCGGAATCCTCTTTTGCAGTTTCTTTGTCAAGCTTTTCAGAAACTTTTTCTGTTCTGTTGTCAACCAGGAATGGAAGTTTTCCGGCATCGTTCTCAATGAAACGAAGTCCGAAGATCCACCAGAGTACGTCAACGAACATAGCGATCGCACAAAGCAGGAATGCAAAACGATAGCTTACTGCCAGAGCGATCATGCTGACGAAAGTTGTTCCTAAGAAGGAACCGATGTTTACGAAGGAGTACTGGATTGAGAAAATAGAATCCAGAGTATCCTCATCAGCCTTCGGGAACTGACGTCCGTTGATACCGGAAACAGTTCCTTTGAAGAATCCTGTACCGATAGATACCAGAACGATCATTGCCCACAGCATTGCTTCGGAATGTGCCTGCCATGCACATAAATAACCAAGCCCCATGAGGATCTCTCCCAACGGAACCAGGAGTCTCGGGCTGATCCAGCGGTCAGAGATGAAACCACCGATAACCGGCGTGATGTAAGTGAACGCTACGATGAAAGAGTTCATCAGCGCTCCATCAGCTTTAGTCAGTCCAAGACCTCCGTTCGCCACTTCAGCAACGACGAAGACGGAGATGAGCCATTTAGCGGAGTAGTATGCAAATCTTTCGAATGTGAAAGTCAGAGAGCACACATAGAAACCAAATGGCCATTTCTTCTTTGTGTTTTCCATTTTTTATCCCTCCAATTTAGTATAGTGAAAAAAGAAAACAAGAATTTGAACGCATATATGTATTTTCCCCCCTGCGTATCAAATTCACTTGGATATAATATCACAAAAGAGACTAAAGTACAATCTGATTTTAAGAAAAAGTTAATGATTTTTTTAGAATCTGCTCGGTTTTCTATTGCGGGTTCAGCAAGAAAAATATATAATATAATTGGCAGAAATTTTGGTTCTGTATTTCGTGTTTTCGGAAAAAGCACAGATCCAGATTAAAATATGAAAATGGAGGGCTAAACTATGGGCAATGTGTCAACAGAAAGTGCAGCGGGCAGACGGATAGACGGGCTGCTGGACGCAGGAAGCTTTGTTGAGATCGGCGGCGCCGTTAAGGCGAGAGCTACTGATTTTGGCATGCAGGAAAAAGAAACACCGGCAGATGGCGTGATCACCGGATACGGATTGATCGATGGCAATCTTGTGTATGTATACAGCCAGGATGCTTCTGTATTAAACGGAGCTGTGGGCGAAATGCATGCAAAGAAGATCGTCAGGATCTATGACCTGGCGATGAAGATGGGCGCTCCTGTCATCGGACTTTTGGACAGTGCAGGGTTTCGTCTGCAGGAGGCGTCAGATGCACTGGAAGCATTTGGAACGATCTATCAGAAGCAGTCGCTGGCGTCTGGTGTGATTCCGCAGATCACAGCTGTGTTTGGAGGCTGCGGCGGAGGGCTTGCAGTGATTCCGGGGCTTACGGACTTTACGTTTCTTGAGGCTTCCGGAGGAAAAGTTTTTGTCAATTCTCCCAATGCGATCCCGGGAAACGAGATCTCAAAATGTGATACATCGTCACCGGAGTTCCAGAGTGAATCTACAGGGCTGATTGATGAAACAGGGACAGAAGAGGAAATTCTTGCCCAGATCCGCACATTGATCTGTATGCTCCCATGTAATAATGAAGAAGACGTCTCTTATGAAGAGTGTACGGACGATCTGAACAGACCCTGCGCTCAGATTGAGAGCGGAACAGAAGACACCGCTATCGCTCTTATGGATCTTTCTGACAGCGGAATCTTTTTTGAGACGAAAAGACATTTTGCCAGAGACATGGTGACCGGATTTATCAAGCTTAACGGGATGACCGTAGGCGCTGTGGCGAACCGGTCGAAGGTGTATAACGACCAGGCGGAAGTGGAAGCGGAATTTGACGGATCTTTGTCGGCGGACGGGGCGTCAAAGGCGGCAGCGTTTGTTGAGTTTTGCGATGCCTTCAATATTCCGGTATTGACACTTACTAATGTGTCGGGGTTTGCGGCAAGCAAATATGATGAAATGCATCTGGCAAAAGCAGCGGCAAAGCTGACCTGTGCCTTTGCAAACGCCACGGTTCCGAAGGTAAACGTGATTATGGACAAAGCCTTTGGCACGCCCTATCTGGCGATGAACAGCAAATCCGTGGGTGCGGATATGGTCTATGCATGGCCGCAGGCCCGGATTGGAACAATGGATCCAATGATGGCGGCAAAGATCATGTATGCGGGAGAAGAGCTTGCAGTTATCAGGGAAAGAGCTGCTGAGTACAGTGGTCTTCAGGAAAGTGCAAAATCTTCGGCCGGAAGAGGATATGTGGATACGATCATTGAACCGGCAGATACCAGAAAGTATGTGATCGGAGCGTTTGAGATGCTGTTCACAAAAAGAGAAGAACGCCCGTTAAAAAAGCATGGAACGGTTTAGTGAGGTGAGGCAGAGTGAAAAGGAAGATAAGTATTTTACTCTGTGCAGTCCTGGCCGCGTTTTTGGTTACTGCCTGCAGTTCTGATAATCAGGCGGAATATGATACGGAAACGCTGGAGCAGGCGACAGAGGTTTTGATCGAATATTGTGCCAGTGCAGATGAGGCGACGACCGAACAGTGGAAGTCTCTGACGGACTTTGAACTGGAATATCAGCTGATGCAGTCCGGTCTTCCGTTTACGCCGGAAGGCTTTCTGGGAGCATTGGACGCATGGCCGGCAGCGGTAGAGGAATGTGGAGCTTATATAGGACATGGCGACTTTACCATCACGGCAGAAGGTGATGAGATCAATGTAACAACGACCGGGGAGTTTGAAGACCGGAATGCAGAGATTACCGTAGTGTATGACAGTGATTCAAGACTGGATTCCCTGTCCGTATCCGCAGAGTACGGAGTGGGAGAGATCTTGCAGAAATCCGGACTCAATACAATTCTTGGAATGGGTACCGTTTTTGTCGTGCTGATCTTCATTTCCATCGTGATATCATTGCTGAAGTATATTCCTGTACTGGGAGAAAAGCTTAAGAAAAAGAACCAGACAGGCATCAGTCACGTGGAGGCATCCGGACAGACAGGGGCATCTCCGTCAGCGCCTGCGAAGGAGGCAGAGGCGCCGGAAGATCAGGGAACAGAAGATGATTCGGAGCTGATCGCCGTAATAACGGCGGCAATTGCCGCGGCACAGGCGGAAAGCGGAAGCGAAGGCGGTATGGACGGATTCGTGGTGCGGAGCATCAGACGCAGGCCGTCCAATAAGTGGAAAGCATAAGATCAAGGAGGATTTGACCATGAAAAATTATACCATTACAGTAAACGGAAATGTATATGATGTAACAGTTGAGGAAAAAGGAGCAGGAACATCTCCGGCAGCGCCTGCGCCTGCGCCAAAGGCAGCACCGGCGGCACCTGCGAAAAGGCCGGCACCGGCACCTGCTCCGGCAGCGGCGGGCTCTATTGAGGTTAAGGCAGGAGCGGCCGGAAAGGTATTCAAGATCGAAGCCGGCGTAGGAACAAGTGTTAAGAGAGGAGATGCGGTGGTCATCATCGAGGCGATGAAAATGGAGATCCCGGTGGTTGCACCAGAGGACGGCACGGTGGCAAGTATCAACGTGGCAGTCGGAGATGCGATCGAGTCCGGAGCGGTTCTGGCTACATTAAATTAGGCCGGAGGGACGGACAAATCTGAATCGATTACGACTGGAGGTTAAGAAATGGAATATATCACAACGACGTTAGGAAACCTCGTGCATCAGACCGCTTTCTTCAGTCTTACCTGGGGCAATGTGATCATGATAGCGGTTGCATGTTTTTTCCTCTTTCTGGCAATCCGGCATGGGTTTGAACCGCTGCTTCTGGTACCCATCGCATTTGGAATGCTGCTTGTAAATATTTATCCGGATATCATGCTAAGCCCGGAAGAAGCCTCGAACGGCACGGGCGGGCTTTTGTATTATTTCTATGTGTTAGACGAATGGTCGATCTTTCCGTCTCTGATTTTCCTGGGAGTAGGGGCGATGACGGACTTCGGTCCGCTGATCGCGAATCCCAAAAGCTTCCTTCTGGGAGCGGCGGCTCAGTTCGGTATCTTTGCCGCATATCTGGGCGCCATGGTCCTTGGATTTTCGGACAAGGCGGCGGCCGCTATTTCCATTATCGGAGGAGCTGACGGACCGACGTCTATCTTCCTGGCAGGAAAGCTTTCGCAAACGGCGATCATGGGTCCGATCGCGGTGGCGGCATATTCGTACATGTCTCTTGTACCCATTATCCAGCCGCCGATCATGAAGCTTCTGACTACAGAAAAGGAGCGTAAGATCAAAATGGAGCAGCTCCGTCCGGTTTCAAGGCTGGAGCGTATTCTGTTCCCGATCATTGTAACGGTAGTTGTATGTGTGATCCTGCCGACAACCGCACCTTTGGTTGGTATGCTGATGCTGGGCAACCTGTTCCGGGAATCCGGCGTGGTAAGACAGCTGACAGAGACCGCGTCCAATGCGCTGATGTATATTGTTGTTATCCTGCTTGGAACGTCTGTAGGCGCAACCACCAGCGCAGAAGCATTCCTGAACCTGGATACCTTAAAGATTGTGTTCCTGGGACTGATCGCGTTTATGTTCGGAACGGCTGCAGGAGTTCTGCTCGGAAAAGTGATGTGCGTACTCTCCGGCGGAAAGGTCAATCCGCTGATCGGATCGGCCGGAGTCTCCGCGGTGCCGATGGCGGCCAGGGTTTCCCAGAAGGTAGGGGCGGAAGCAGATCCGACCAACTTCCTTTTGATGCATGCCATGGGGCCTAATGTAGCCGGTGTCATCGGTACGGCCGTAGTAGCCGGAACCTTTATGGCGATTTTTGGCGTTATGTAAATATATGGGTGGAATGTTAAATAAATGGAGGAATAGATAATGGCAGAGATAGAAAAGAAACCAATTAAAATAACGGAAACGATTCTGCGTGACGCACATCAGTCACTGATTGCCACTCGTATGACAACGGAACAGATGCTTCCTATCATCGACAAAATGGATCAGGTGGGATATCATTCTGTAGAGTGCTGGGGAGGAGCTACCTTTGATGCGTCCCTTCGTTTTTTAAAAGAGGATCCGTGGGAGCGGCTCCGGAAATTCAGGGACGGCTTTAAAAATACAAAACTCCAGATGCTGTTCCGCGGACAGAACATCTTGGGATACCGTCCGTATGCTGACGATGTGGTAGAATATTTCGTACAGAAATCCGTGGCCAACGGCATTGACATTATCCGCATTTTTGACTGTCTCAATGATCTTAGAAATCTGCAGACAGCAGTCAACGCGGCAAACAAGGAGAAGGCAGAGGCACAGGTGGCCCTTTCTTATACGCTGGGAGATGCCTATACTTTGGAATACTGGGTAGATGTTGCGAAGAAGATCGAGGATATGGGCGCTTCATCTATATGTATCAAGGACATGGCAGGGCTTCTGCTTCCATATGAAGCTACAGAGCTTGTCGGAGCGCTGAAGGAGGCAGTGGATCTGCCAATACAGCTCCACACACACTATACATCCGGCGTGGCATCCATGACATATCTGAAGGCAGTGGAAGCAGGTGTGGATGTGATTGATACAGCAATGTCTCCGTTCGCCCTTGGAACATCCCAGCCGGCTACGGAGGTTATGGTAGAGACTTTCCGGGGAACACCGTATGACACGGGCTTCGATCAGAAGCTGCTCTCAGAGATTGCGGACTACTTCCGTCCGATTCGTGACCAGGCCCTGGAAAGCGGCCTCTTAAATCCGAAGAACTTAGGCGTCAACATTAAGACCCTTCTTTATCAGGTGCCGGGCGGTATGCTGTCCAACCTGACCTCCCAGCTGGCAGAGCAGGGAGCGGAAGATAAGTTCTATGATGTGCTGGAGGAGGTTCCGAGAGTCCGTAAGGATCTGGGCGAGCCGCCGCTTGTCACACCGTCCTCTCAGATCGTGGGTACACAGGCAGTATTCAATGTTCTGATGGGTGAGCGTTACAAAATGGCTACAAAGGAGACGAAAGATATCCTGAGCGGAAAGTACGGTGCGACAGTAAAACCAGTCAACGAAGAAATCCGTAAGAAAGTCCTTGGAGATGATGCCGAGATCATCACCTGCCGGCCGGCGGATCTGATCCCGGATGAGCTTGATACTCTCAGGAAAGAGTGCGAGCAGTATATCCAGCAGGATGAGGATGTATTATCCTATGCACTGTTCCCGCAGGTAGCTACTGAGTTCTTCAAATACAGGGAGGCTCAGCAGACAAAGATTGATGCCGGAAAAGCGGATACTGAAAATGGAAGCTATCCGGTGTAAGGAGCCGGGGAACGCATTTATAAAAGTTTTATAAAAATGATCCACACAGCCGTGAGACGTCGGGGAGACCGAAGTTTCACGGCTGTGCCGGCTTATAAGATAGAGTCTTGAATATTCGGCCGACAGGCTTTATAATGAAACAGATGTCAAAAAGGAAAAGGTAGTCGTAATATGGGAAGCAAGAACGAATTATTGCAGAAAATCGATCAAGGTTATTCCGGATTCAGCAAAGGGCAGAAGAAGCTGGCTGATTTTATCCGGGAGGAGTATGACAAGGCAGCTTTTCTCACCGCTGCAAGGATGGGAGAAGAGGTGGGGGTCAGCGAATCTACCGTGGTCCGTTTTGCGACGGCCCTGGGATATCATGGCTACCCGGATTTTCAGAAGGCGCTGGGCGAGATGGTGCGGACCAAGCTGAACTCTATCCAGCGTATGGAAGTGACCTATGGAAGAATCAGCCAGGGTGAGATCCTGGAAACGGTGCTGCAGTCAGATATAGAAAAAATCAAGCTGACTATGGCGGCTATTGACCAGAATGCATTTGAGCTGGCCGTGGATACACTTCTGAAGGCGAGAAAAATTTATGTGATCGGCATCAGGAGCTGTGCGCCGCTGGCACATTTCTTAAGCTTTTATCTGAATCTGATCTGTGATGATGTGACGGCTGTCAGTACCAACAGTTCCAGTGAGATTTTTGAGCAGCTGATCAGGATCGGGGAAGAAGATGTGATCATCGGGATCAGTTTCCCCAGATATTCTATGAGGACGCTGAAAGCGCTGGAATTTGCCAGCAACCGGAAGGCAAAGGTAATCACGCTGACAGACAGCGTACATTCGCCGATGAATCTGTATTCTTCCTGCAATCTGATCGCCAGGAGTGATATGGCATCCATCGTCGATTCACTGGTGGCGCCATTGAGTGTAGTCAATGCACTGGTGGTCGCTCTTTGTATGAAGAAGCAGGACGATGTGATCACCCGGCTTGAGACGCTGGAGCAGATCTGGGATGAGTATCAGGTATACAGTAAGGATGAGATGAATCTGGTGGGGGACAAAGTGGAAATGTCCGGATTTCAGAAGGAAGAGGAAAAGCATGAGTAAAGTTTTGATCGCCGGCGGAGGTGCGGCTGGTATGATCGCGGCCTGTGCGGCGGCAGAGTGCGGGCACCAGGTGACAATCTGCGAAAAGAATGACCGCCTGGGAAGAAAATTATTTATTACAGGCAAAGGGCGCTGCAATATTACCAATGCCTGTGATATGGAAGGTCTGTTTGACGCGGTGCTTTCCAATCCGAAATTTTTATACAGCAGTTTTTACGGCTTCTCAAATCAGGATGTGATTGATTTTTTTGAGAGGATCGGCGTCCGGACGAAGATCGAGAGGGGCGGGCGCGTTTTCCCGGTTTCCGACCATTCTTCGGATGTGATACGCGGCCTGGAAAGAGAGCTGAAGAGGCTGGACGTGGAGATCCGTCTGAACTGTGCGGTAAAGCAGATCTTGACGGACCAGGAGAAGGGCTTCCTTGGTTTTCTTTTGGAGGATGGCAGCAGGCTTTGGGGTGATGCGGGTATCCTTGCGACGGGCGGTCTTTCGTACCCATCCACAGGCTCCACAGGAGACGGCCTTAGGTTTGCGGAGAAGCTGGGGCATCAGGTGACAGAATGCCTGCCGGGCCTGGTACCCATGGAATGTAAGGAGTCCTGGATCAAGGAGCTTCAGGGATTATCGCTCCGAAATGTACGGGCGGTGATCCGGGGAGGAAAGAAGATTTTATATGAAGATTTCGGCGAGATGCTGCTTACTCATTACGGGGTGAGCGGGCCGTTAATGCTGACGGCCAGCAGCCATGTGGGCCAGATGCTTAAAAACCAGGAGCTTTTGCTGGAGATCGACCTGAAGCCGGCGCTTTCCGACGAGCAGCTGGACCACAGAATACTCCGGGACTTTGAGGAAAACAGGAACCGTCAATTTAAAAATGCACTGGGGAAACTGTTTCCGGCAAAGCTGATCCCGGTCATGGTGGAGCTTGGAGGGATCGATCCGGAAAAAAGGGTCCACGAAATAACAAAAGAAGAGCGGGCCGGATTCGAACGTCTGATCCGCCGTTTTACACTGACACTTACAGGGCTTCGGGACTACAGGGAAGCGATCATCACCCGGGGCGGAGTAAAGACAAAAGAGATAGATCCCGGTACGATGGAATCGAAGCTGGTGGAAGGGCTTTATTTTGCCGGAGAGATCCTGGATACCGACGCCGTGACAGGCGGATTTAACCTGCAGATTGCCTGGTCTACAGGATGTGCCGCGGGACGGGGAATCCGGGATAAGCGATAAAGAGATGTAAAAGAGAGGATATAAGCATGGAACCAATCTATCATTTTGAATATACAGAAACAGAAAAAACGTTTCAGGATATGTACCTGATGTTTTATCAGAGCCGCAGCGGTTATGGATATAAGCTGACGATATTTTTCATGGGACTTCTGATCCTGTTTATGCAGGTGTCTCCGGATCCGTCGATCGTGACGCCAAAGTATATCATTCAGGTCGCGGTGATCTGGGCGCTCGCATTTTTGCTCGGTTTTCTTGGAAATAAATACATTTATGCCGGGTTCAACCGGAAAAATGCGGTCAAAAGCGGGGCAGAGGCCTATGCGCAGAGGGTTGAAAAGCGGGGCACCGAGCTGCATGTATCGATCGACTGTTATGAGGAGGAGTTTGTGGTTTCCTTTCAGGAGAAGCAGGAGCAGCATACATATCAGGAGATTACCCGGCTGATGGAGACAAGTTCTATGTTCGGAACGGTGGTCGGCGGTGTACGGGGACAGAAGAAAATGGTTTCTTTTCCCAAGGAGGCGCTTAAAGGGGCGGACGTGGATGGATTCCGCAGGTTTATGGCGGCAAAATGTACAAATGTAGCCGGCGGATTTAAGGAATTAAAGGTGTAAGAAAGAGGGAAGACAAGTGGGATATAACGTAGCGATCGATGGCCCGGCAGGAGCCGGAAAAAGTACTATCGCCAGAATGGTGGCGGAAGAAAAAGGGTTTGTTTATGTAGATACCGGCGCTATGTACCGCGGGCTGGCAGTTTATTTTCTGGACCGGGGAATAGGGCCGGAAGAGACAGAGCGCATGGAGAAGGCATGTGAAGCGGCAGATGTGACAATCCGGTATGAGGACGGCGCGCAGCAGGTTTATCTGAACGGGGAAAATATTACCGGAAGGCTCCGCGAAGAGGCTGTCGGGAATATGGCGTCCAGGTGCGCGGCGGTTCCGGCGGTCAGGGAAAAGCTTCTGGAGCTGCAAAGAAGGCTTGCAAAAGAGCAGGACGTGATCATGGATGGAAGAGATATCGGCACCTGTGTACTGCCGGATGCAGATGTGAAGGTGTTTTTGACGGCAAGCGTGAGGACACGGGCAGAGCGCAGATATAAGGAACTGAAAGAAAAGGGCGAAAACGTGAATCTTGCAGAGATTGAGGAAGATATCAGAGAGCGGGATGAGAGGGATTCCACCAGAGAAATTGCTCCGCTTAAAAAGGCGGAGGATGCGGTGCTGGTAGACAGTTCCCGGATGACGATCCAGGAGGTGGTCCGCACGATCGCCGCTTTATGCAGAAAATAAGTATCAGGAGAGGAGCAAAAGAAGGTTTGAAGGTAGAACTGGCAAAGACGGCCGGGTTTTGCTTTGGTGTGAAACGGGCCGTGGATACTGTTTACGAACAGGTAAAGCTCCACCCGGAGGAACCGATCTATACCTACGGACCGATCATTCACAATGAAGAGGTGGTCCGTGATCTGGAGCAGAAAGGTGTGCGGGTAATCTATTCCGAGGAGGAGCTTAAGGAGCTGGAAAGAGGGATTGTGATCATCCGTTCCCACGGCGTGGCAAAGAAAGTATATGACTGTCTGGAGAGACGGGGACTGACCTGTGTGGATGCCACATGTCCTTTTGTTAAGAAGATCCACAGGATCGCGCAGGAAGAGAGCCGGAAAGGCTCTCATGTAGTGATCATCGGCAATAGTGATCATCCGGAGGTCCAGGGAATCCGGGGCTGGGCGGGAGAAAATGTCACCGTGATCCAATCTGCGGAAGATGCGGAAGGATTTTCTCCGGGAGATAAAAACCAGCAGGTCTGCATTGTTTCGCAGACGACATTTAATTACAATAAATTTAAAGATTTGGTTGAAATCATTCGCAAAAAGGGGTATGATATAATTGTTTTAAATACGATCTGTAATGCTACAAAAGAGCGGCAGGAAGAGGCCGCCAGGATTGCAGAAAGGGTGGACGCAATGATCGTTATTGGAGACCGGCGAAGCTCCAATACCCAGAAGCTATTTGAAATCTGCAGGAATGCATGTATGAATACGTACTATATACAGACACTTGACGATTTGGATATGAATCAATTAAGGTCCGTGGAAACAGTAGGTATTACAGCAGGGGCATCCACGCCCAATAAAATAATTGAGGAGGTTCAAAGCCATGTCAGAATTAACTTTTGAACAAATGTTGGAGGAGTCTTTTAAGACAATCAGAAATGGAGAGGTTGTAGATGGTACTGTCATCGATGTAAAACCCGATGAGATCATTTTAAATATAGGCTACAAAGCAGATGGTATTATCACAAGAAATGAGTACACCAATGAACCGAACGCAGATCTGACCACCATGGTTTCCGTAGGAGACACCATGACGGCGAAAGTCTTAAAAGTCAACGACGGCGAGGGTCAGGTTCTGTTGACGTACAAACGCCTGCTTGCTGAGAAAGGAAATGAGAGACTGAAAGAAGCTTATGAAAATCACGAAGTCCTGAAGGCTCCGGTTACCCAGATCTTAGGCGGAGGCTTGAGCGTTGTGATTGATGAAGCAAGGGTATTCATCCCGGCAAGCCTGGTTTCTGACACTTATGAGAAGGATCTGAGCAAGTATCAGGATCAGGAGATTGAATTTGTGATCAGCGAGTTCAATCCAAGAAGAAACCGCGTGATCGGCGACAGAAGGCAGCTTCTGGTTGCTGAGAGGGCAGAAAAGCAAAGAGAGTTGTTTGCCAAACTTCAGGTTGGCGACAGGATTGAAGGAACAGTTAAGAATGTGACGGACTTCGGCGCATTTATCGATCTCGGAGGAGTAGACGGACTGCTTCATATTTCCGAAATGTCCTGGGGACGGATCGAAAATCCGAAGAAGGTATTCAAGGTCGGTGAGAAACTGGAAGTTCTGATCAAAGATATCAATGATACAAAAATCGCACTGTCTCTTAAATTCCCGGAGACAAATCCGTGGGCGGACGCGGCTGAGAAGTATGCGCCGGGAACCGTTATCGAAGGGAAAGTGGCAAGAATGACAGACTTTGGTGCGTTTGTTGAGCTGGCTCCCGGAGTGGACGCACTGCTCCATGTTTCACAGATCTCCAAAGCTCATGTGGACAAACCGTCAGATGTATTGAGCGTGGGACAGGAAATCACCGCGAAGATCGTAGATCTGAACGAAGAAGAGAAAAAAATCAGCCTGAGTATGAAAGCGCTGGAAACAAATACGGAAGAGTCAACAGATGAAGGTAAGGCAGAGGAAGAATAATTCTGGTTTAACTGAACAAAGTTTTCGTATGATTTATGACAGTGAGGAGGATAGAGGCAATGGTGTCTCTATCCTTTTTGTGTGTTAAAAAAGAGACAAGCTGTTCGTGGAAATATACAAAGAAATGATGCGATTTACTGGATAATTCGCCACATTTCTTGTATTATTAAATAGAGTATAAAGGAAGGAAGGAAAAAGGGATGGCATTGTTAACATTTAAAGGTGGAATTCATCCTGACGACGGCAAAGATTTGGCGAAAAATAAAGAGATTGTCGAATTGAAGCCGAAGGGAGATCTGATCTATCCGGTTTCCCAGCACATCGGTGCACCTGCAAAGCCGATCGTGGCGGCAGGGGACCATGTTTTAAAGGGACAGATGATCGCTGAGGCGGGAGGATTTGTCTCCGCGCCGGTCTATGCGTCTGTTTCAGGAACGGTCAAAGCGATAGCGCCTCATCTGAATCCCACAGGGGGAACGGTGAACAGTATCGTCGTGGAAAACGATGGGGAGTATGAAGAAGTAGAATATCCGGAGGTAAAGCCTTTGGAGGAAATGTCCAAGGAGGAGATCCTGGAGACAATCGGAAACGCGGGGATTGTCGGCATGGGCGGAGCGGGCTTCCCGACCAGAGTGAAGCTGTCTCCGAAGGAGCCGGAAAAGATCGACTATGTGATTGCCAACTGCGCAGAGTGTGAACCCTACATTACGGCAGACTACCGGGCTATGCTGGAGATGCCGGAGAAGCTGGTAGGCGGCATGAAGATCGTACTGAAGCTCTTCGACAATGCGAAGGGAATCTTCGGCGTGGAAGATAACAAACCGGATTGTATCGCCAGATTAAAGGAACTGACGAAAGATGAGCCCCGGATGGAGGTACTGGCGCTGAAGACAAAGTATCCGCAGGGCGGTGAGCGTCAGCTGATCTATGCAACTACCGGAAGGGCGATCAATTCAGCTATGCTGCCGGCGGATGCGGGATGCGTGGTGGATAATGTGGCAACCATGATCAGCATTTACCAGGCGGTAGCGGAAGGGAAACCGTCCATGGAGCGTATCGTAACGGTGAGCGGAGATGCGGTTAGTGAACCCGGAAACTTTAAGGTGCCGTTTGGAATCAGCCATGAAGAGCTGGTAGAGGCAGCCGGGGGATTTAAGTCAGAGCCGGAAAAACTGATCTCCGGCGGTCCGATGATGGGATTTGCAATGGTAGCGCTTGATGTGCCGGTGACTAAGACATCTTCTTCCATTCTGGCATTTACCAAAGATGAAGTGTCAAAATTTGAGCCTACGGCATGCATTAACTGCGGACGCTGCGTGGAGGCCTGTCCAAGCAGACTGATCCCGTCCAGGCTGGCGGATTATGCAGAGCATCATGACGAGGAAAAGTTTACTGCTCATGAAGGTCTTGAATGTATGGAGTGCGGCTCCTGCAGCTATGTCTGCCCGGCAAAACGTCAGCTGAAGCAGGCAATCGGATCTATGAGAAAGATTGCACTTGCAAACCGCAAGAAAAAATAAGGAAAGAATGAGAGGAAGAGGTGAACAAGCGTGAGTGAGAACAAATTAAAAGTATCGTCTTCACCACACATCCGTTCCAAAATGACCTCAGGCAATATTATGCTCATGGTGACCATTGCGCTGTTGCCGTCAGCCATTTTTGGGGTGTGGAACTTTGGACTGTCAGCGCTGATCATGCTGATCAGCACAGTTGTGGCGGCGGTCCTCACAGAGTACATATATGAGAAACTGATGCATAAGAAAGTGACAGTCGGAGATTTCAGTGCCGTTGTAACCGGCCTCCTGCTGGGGCTTAATATGCCTCCGACAGCTCCCTGGTGGATGGGCGCACTGGGAAGTGTGTTTGGCATCCTGGTAGTCAAGCAGCTGTTCGGCGGTCTGGGACAGAACTTCATGAACCCGGCGCTGGGAGCAAGATGCTTCCTGCTGCTTTCTTTTACCGGCCCGATGACCAGCTTTATCTATGATGGAGTTACAGGGCCTACGCCTCTTGCATATGTGAAGGAAGGGGCAATGGACCAGATTGATACGATGAATATGCTGATCGGAACGATTCCTGGAACCATCGGAGAGACATCCGTGATCGCCATCATCATCGGTGCGATCTTTCTGATCCTGATGGGAGTGATCGATCTTCGTATCCCGGGAACCTATATTGTGACATTCGTGATTTTTGTAGGAATCTTCGGCCATGTGGCACATCCGGAGATCGGATTCTTTGATCCGCAGTACATTACGGCACATCTCTGCGGCGGCGGACTGATGCTGGGTGCCTGGTTTATGGCAACTGATTATGTAACATCTCCGATCACACCGAAAGGCCAGTACGTTTATGGTATTGTTCTTGGTATCCTGACCGGTTTGTTCCGTATTTTCGGAGGTTCGGCAGAAGGAGTTTCCTATGCGATCATCATCAGTAACCTTCTGGTTCCGCTGATTGAGAAGGTTACTCTTCCAAAACCATTTGGTAAAGGAGGAGAGAAATAATGAACAAGATTATCAAAAATACGTTGATTCTTACGGTGATCACACTCGTTGCAGGACTTTTGCTGGGAGCAGCATATGAAATTACAAAGGAGCCGATCGCTCAGTCAGAAGAAAACGCAAAAAGAGAAGCATGGCAGGCTGTATTTCCGGATGCGGATGCAGATGCGTTCGAGTCAGTTGATGTAGATACGGATATTGCGAATCAGGTTATCAAAGATCTGGGCATTTCCGGAAGCATCGATGAAGTCTGTACCGTGGACGGAGGAGAGACCGGCTATGTGATTACCACTACAGACGGAGAAGGCTATGGCGGAGATATTCAGGTGACCGTGGGCATCACTGCGGACGGTACGGTAAGCGGAGTTTCCTTCCTGTCCATCAGCGAGACGGCCGGCCTTGGTATGAAGGCAACAGAAGCCTCCTTCTATGAACAGTATGTAGGTGTGCAGACAGATCAGTTTTATGTTTCCAAAGACGGCGGCGAAGGAGAGCCTATTGATGCCTTAAGCGGAGCCACCATCACAACCAGAGCAGTCACTGGTGCTGTCAACGCGGCACTTGCTTATTTCCAGAATGCATTTTAGGAGGTGCTTTGATGAATTCATGTGGTGAAAGATTAAAAAATGGTATCATAGATGAAAACCCGATTTTTGTCCTGCTGCTGGGAATGTGTCCGACACTGGCTGTTACCACTTCAGCAATGAACGGTATCGGTATGGGGCTGTCTACGACGGCAGTGCTGGTTATGTCAAACATGCTGATTTCCATGTTGCGTAAGATTATTCCAGATTCTGTCCGGATGCCGGCGTTTATCGTAGTTGTTGCTTCCTTTGTAACGATCGTGGACTTCCTGATGGAAGGATTTACACCGAGTCTTTATGACTCTCTGGGAATCTATATTCCTCTGATCGTTGTAAACTGTATTATCCTGGGCCGTGCGGAAAGCTATGCGTCCAAGAATCCGGTGCTGCCTTCTATCTTTGACGGACTTGGCATGGGACTTGGATTTACGGTGGCTCTGATTGCAATCGGTCTGGTTCGTGAGATCATCGGAGCAGGCCAGGCGTTTGGCTATCAGATCCTGCCGCTGGCAGATGAAGCGGCGGGAACAGGCGGATATGTTCCGGTAACTGTCTTTATTCTGGCTCCTGGAGCGTTCCTGGTACTTGCAGTGCTTGCGGCGATTCAGAACAAAGTAAAGATCAATATGGAAAAGAAGGGCAAAGATGCCTCCAAGATCCAGTCCGGATGCGGCTCAGACTGTGCAACATGCGGCGGATGCGGAGCATCTGCCGGCAAAGGAAAGGAATAGGAGGGGGAAAAGATGGGAGATTTGATTTTAATCGCAGTTGGTTCTGCGCTTGTAAGTAACGTCGTGCTCAGCCAGTTCCTCGGGATCTGTTCCTTCCTCGGTGTTTCGAAAAAGACAGAGACCGCGGTAGGTATGGGCGGAGCCGTTATTTTCGTTATCACACTGGCTTCCCTGGTTGCAAGTCTTTTGTATAAATTCATTCTGCAGCCGTTGGGATTTGACTATCTGAATACGATTGTATTTATCCTGGTTATTGCGGCACTGGTACAGATTGTGGAAATGTTCCTGAAGAAATTTGTGCCATCACTCTATAATGCGCTTGGAGTGTATCTTCCTCTGATCACGACCAACTGTGCAGTGCTGGGTGTTGCACTGAATAACGTACAGGATGAATACAATATCCTGGAGAGTGTGGTCAACGGCTTTGCAACAGGTGTGGGTTATCTGATCGCAATTGTGCTGCTTGCCGGAATCAGAGAGAAGATGGAATACAATGATATTCCGGAATCCTTTAAAGGAATTCCGATCGTGCTGTTGACATCAACGTTGATGGCGATCGCATTCTTCGGATTCTCGGGACTGATATAGGAGGAAGAGAAGTATGAGTATAACAGGTATTATTTTGGCTGCAGTCATTGTAGGCGGTACTGGGTTATTCATCGGTATCTTCCTCGGGCTGGCAGATAAAAAATTTGCAGTAGAAGTAGATGAAAAAGAAGAAGCGGTATTAGGCGTGCTTCCGGGAAATAACTGTGGCGGATGTGGATATCCGGGATGTTCCGGGCTTGCGGCTGCGATCGCTGCAGGTGAAGCGCCGGTGAATGCCTGCCCGGTAGGAGGAGCTCCTGTAGCTGCCAAGATCGGTGAGATCATGGGTGTGGATGCCGGAGAACAGGTGAGAGAGGTTGCCTTTGTCAAATGTGCAGGCACTTGTGAAGTGGCAAAGCAGAGCTATGATTACGAAGGGCTCCATGACTGTATTATGATCAATATGATGCAGAAAAACGGACCAAAGGCCTGTGCTTTCGGTTGTCTGGGAGAAGGGTCCTGTGTGCAGGCCTGTCAGTTTGATGCAATCCATGTTGTAGACGGGGTAGCTGTTGTAGACAAGGAAGCTTGTAAGGCCTGCGGCAAGTGTATTGATGTATGCCCGAGAAAACTGATCGAACTGGTGCCGTACGAGCACAAGCATATGGTACAGTGCAGTTCAAAGGACAAAGGAAAAGACGTGATGCAGGTTTGTTCCGTTGGATGTATCGGATGTAAGATGTGTGATAAGGTGTGCCAGTTTGACGCGGTTAAAGTAGTAGACAATATTGCACATATTGATCCGGAAAAATGTACGGGATGCGGCGCCTGTGCGGAAAAATGTCCGAAGAAGATCATCCTTTAATGGGATTCTTCTATCAAGAACTTTAGAACGGGGGAAATGATATGGATCAGAATTTTGACAATATTCCAGAAAATCAGGAGACACAGCCGGTTCCTGATACCGCGGATGAAAATCAGCAGAAAGGAACGGATCAGCAGTATACAGATCCCAATTCAGGTGCGGGACAGACATACCAGGGAAACTACTATTATGATACAGGCGCAGGACAGACATACCAGCAGCAACAGCAACAGCCGTATCAGCAGCAGTATCAGCCGTACCAGCAGCCTGGATATGATCCGGGGATGGATCAGACTCCTTTAAGTATGGGAGAATGGATCCTGACGATTTTGGTCATGATGATCCCCTGTGTGGGTCTGATCATCTATCTTGTGTGGGCGTTTGGAAAAAATGGAAACGTGAACCGCAGAAATTACTGTCGGGCCTATCTGATTATTTATGCAGTCATTTTGGTGATCAGTATTGCTTTTGTGACCCTGTTTGGCGCGGCGGTGTTTTCAACAGTCAGCTATTATTAAGATAGAACAGAATATCAGAAAAAATAGTAAAGCCAGGAGCCATGCCATTGCTCCTGGCTTTTCGCAAAAGGTAACATCCTGTCCACAGAGGAGGGTTTAAGAAAGTGTCTTTTATTTTTCTCCATGCCAGGATGTTTTGTCTTTTTTATTATAACAGATATTTTATTGTTTGTGCTGAAAATTTTTGGAATAATGGATCTGATTGTCATTAGTGATAAAAACGGCGTCCACATTATTCAGCTGATTGATCAGATTCATGCCCTTTTCATAGCCCAGAAGGAAGCAGGTGGTGCTAAGAGCATCTGCCGTCAGGGAGGAATCTGTGATAATCGTTACACTGTACAGATTATTTTCGCAGGGATAACCGGTAGCCGGATCTAAAATATGATGATAGATTTTGCCGTCCTGCTCAAAGTATCTCTGATAAACTCCGGATGTAACGATAGATTTATCTGAGAGCTTGACAGATGTGATCGGAGTGCCGTTTTCATCAAAAGGCTTCTGGATACCAATGTTATAATCAGAGCCGTCCAGCTTGGAACCCATGGCGATAATGTTGCCGCCAAGATCGATCATTGCATGATCAATGCCTTCTTCCTCCAGATAATCTCTGAGCCGGTCGGCAATATATCCCTTGGCTACAGCGCCTACATCCAGCTTGGCATAAGGATCCAGAAGACGGACGGTGTTGTCCTGGATCATGATATTTTTGTAGTTTACATGGCTTACGGCATCCGCAATGGCGGCGGCATCCGGAATTGACGGAGACTCGGCTTTAAAGTCCCAAAGGGAAGATATGCTTCCGATGGTGATGTCGAAAGCACCGTTTGACATTTCGCTGTAGTAGATGCCTTTTTCGATCAGAGTGATTGTTTCCTCAGAGACTTCTACAGGAGCGCCTCCAGCATTGTTGATTCTTGAAATCTCACTGTCTTCTGCCGTGCGGGAAAACATAGCGTCATATTTTTTGCAGAGCTCTTCGCAGCCCTTCAGTACAGAGTCATCAGCCGCGTCATAGATCCGGACATTGACAACTGTATCGAACAGTGTGTCTGTATAGGTCTGATTCCGCTTGCCCGAAAAGCCGGAGCATCCGGAAAGTATAAGGACAGAGGCGGCCAGAAGAGCGGTTATCCTTCGATATCTCATAATACACCTCGATTTATCAATTTATCATTGCTATTATAGCATGACATATAGTTGATGGCAAAGATTTGTTGTGTTAAAATAGGTGCTAGAGAAAAAAGGGGTATACTATTATGAAGATAAAATTGGAAAAAAGAGATAAGCTGCTGATCGTGATCGTTGTGTGCGTGGCTCTCTGTGCGTTTCTTGCACATCAGATCATCGGCGGAGACGGCGCCGGCAAGGTGACTGTTAAGGTGAACGGAGAGCTGAAGGGAACCTACAGCCTTGCTGAGGACCAGACGATCGAGATCAATGGAGGCACCAATATCCTGCAGATCAAAAATGGGAAAGCAGATATGACAGAGGCAGACTGTCCGGATCAGCTGTGTGTTAACCAAAGGGCGATTTCCAGACAGGGCGAGAGTATTATCTGTCTGCCGCACAAGGTGGTCGTAGAAGTAGAAAGCAGTGAGAGCAGTGAACTGGACGCCGTGACGAATTAGGAGGAAGAAGAGCTTGAGAAGCAGGGTGGCCTATTTTGGCGTATTTACAGCACTGGCATTGATCTTCAGTTATGTCGAGACACTGATCCCGTTTCAGATCGGAATCCCGGGGGTGAAGCTGGGCCTGGCAAATCTGGTCATTGTAGTGGCTCTATATAAATTAAGTCTAAAAGAGACATATCTATTATCGATAGTCCGGGTGTTGTTATCCGGATTCTTATTTGGAAATTATTTCAGTATTATTTACAGTCTGGCAGGAGGGCTTTTGAGCCTGACAGTTATGGCGGCCTTAAAGCGTTTTGGAGGCTTTAGTGTTATGGGAGTCAGCCTGGCGGGTGGCGTGTTTCATAATATAGGGCAGCTTTTGATAGCTATGGCCGTGGTGGAGACCTACAGCGTAATGTATTATCTGCCGGTACTTCTTGTCGCCGGAATGATCACAGGTTTTGTGATCGGTCTGGTCTCAAATGAAATGCTGAAAAGACTGGTAAATATTCAGATGTAGGAGGAAATATGATTTCATATATCAGAGGTACTCTGGCCTTTTTTGAAGAGGACAAGGTGGTCGTGGATGTAGGCGGCGTTGGATACGGCATTTATATGTCAGGACAGGATATGAGCCGTCTTGGACCTGCCGGTACCGAGGTCAGGATCCACACTTATTTAAATGTCAAGGAAGATGCGATGCAGCTGTATGGCTTCCTTACGAGGGATGCGCTTCAGGTTTTTCGGCTGCTGATCAGCGTCAGTGGTATCGGACCGAAAGGAGGACTTGGGATCCTTTCCGCCCTGACGCCGGATGATCTCCGGTTTGCAGTGATGGCAGGCGATGTGAAAGCGATCAGTGCCGCCCCCGGGATCGGGAAAAAGACGGCTGAAAAGCTGATCCTGGAGCTAAAGGACAAGCTTCATCTGGAGGATGCGCTGGAACATGCGGCAGGGGAGACGGAGAGTACCGGAGTGCCGGGACACATGGGAGATGTCCAGAATGATGCGGTGCAGGCTCTGGTGGCGCTCGGCTATGGAAGCACAGAGGCGTTAAAAGCCGTACGGCAGGTGGAATGGAATAATGAGATGGAAGCGGAAGACCTGCTGAAGCAGGCGCTGAAGTATATGACATTTTAGGATGGATATGAGGAACGAAGCATGAGCAGAAGAATTATCACGACAGAGAATCTGGAAGAAGATAAGAAGATAGAGAATCATCTCCGGCCTCAGCTTCTGGAGGATTATATCGGCCAGGAGAAAGCAAAAGAGACTCTGAAGATTTATATTGAGGCGGCAAAGGCCAGAAAGGAAGCGCTGGACCATGTGCTTTTCTATGGTCCGCCGGGGCTTGGCAAGACAACGCTGGCGGGGATCATAGCCAATGAGATGCAGGTGCACATGAAGATCACCTCCGGGCCGGCGATTGAGAAGCCGGGAGAAATGGCGGCAATCTTAAATAATCTCCAGGAGGGCGACGTACTGTTCGTAGATGAGATCCACCGCCTGAACCGCCAGGTAGAAGAAGTACTGTATCCGGCGATGGAGGACTATGCGATTGATATTATGATCGGAAAAGGAGCCAGTGCCCGTTCGATCCGTCTGGATCTGCCGAAATTCACACTGGTAGGAGCAACCACCCGGGCCGGGATGCTGACAGCTCCTCTAAGAGACCGGTTTGGCGTGGTAACCAGAATGGAATATTATACGGTAGAAGAGTTAAAGACTATCATTCTCAGATCTGCCAGGGTACTGGAAGTGGGAATTGATGAAAAAGGGGCGGAAGCCTTAGCGAAGCGCTCCAGAGGCACGCCAAGACTTGCAAACCGTCTTTTGAAGCGGGTACGGGATTTTGCCCAGGTTAAATATGACGGTTATATCACCCGGGAGGTAGCAGATTATGCACTGGATCTTCTGGATGTGGATAAGGAAGGACTGGATCAGACAGACCGGGATCTGCTTATTCTGATGATCGAGAAGTTTGGCGGAGGCCCGGTGGGACTTGATACGCTGGCGGCAGCGCTTGGCGAGGATGCGGGCACGATCGAGGATGTGCTGGAACCCTATCTTCTGAAGAATGGATTTATCCAGAGGACGCCAAGAGGCCGTATTGTTACGGACCAGGCATGGGCACATCTGGGAATTTCCCGGGAAAAAGAAGAAAAATAGTTGGTTTTTATACCGGTTTAGTTTATAATAGGTATCAAGATTATGAAAGTTCGAGGAGGCTTCTCATGGCATCATCAAAAAATTATACAGAAGTACTGATCGGGGGAAAGGTATTTACACTCAGTGGATTTGAGAGCGAAGAGTATCTGCAGAAAGTGTCTACATACCTGAACCACAAAATTGAGGAGTGCAGCAGCAGCGACGGATATCGGAAGCAGAGCTCGGAGACAAGGAGTATCTTACTGGCGCTGAATATTGCAGATGACTATTTTAAGGCAAAGAAGCAGGGCGGCACGCTGGAAAGTGATATTGAGACAAAAGATAAAGAGATGTATGATCTGAAGCATGAACTGATATCTGTTCAGATCAAGCTGGAAAATGCAGAAAAGGCGATGGACAAGTTAAAGGAAGAGAACAAGGAGCTGCAGATGAAGATTGTCCAGCTGGAAACAGAGATAAAGAATAATCGTAAAAAATAGGCTGTCCTTGGACAGCCTTTTTTCAAGAGGAAAGTGATGAAAGAACAGGTAGTAAAAATCTTGGCTCCTGCAGGAAATAAGGACGCGCTTCTTGCGGCAGTGAGGGCGGGGGCCGATGCGGTATATGTGGGCGGAAGCCGGTTTGGTGCAAGGGCCTACGCGGCAAATTTTACAGAGGAAGAGCTGCTTTTTGCTTTAGACTATGTGCATATGAAAGAGCGGAAGCTGTATCTGACAGTGAATACACTGGTGAAACAATCAGAGATTGACAGTGTGTACGATTTCCTCCTGCCGTTTTACAGACAGGGGCTTGACGGGGTGATCGTACAGGATTTTGGTGTGGGGACAGTGATCCGCCAGGCATTTCCGGACATGGAGCTTCACGCCAGCACCCAGATGGCGGTGACAGGAGCAGATGGCGCCGCTTTTCTGCAGGGAAATGGGTATGTGCGGGTTGTCCCTGCGCGGGAGATTTCGCTTCCGGAGATCCGGAAGATCAAAGAAAAAACGGGCCTTTCTGTGGAGTGTTTCGTTCACGGGGCCCTCTGTTACTGTTATTCCGGACAGTGTCTTTTAAGCAGCATGATCGGAGGCAGGAGCGGAAACCGTGGGCAGTGCGCCCAGCCCTGCCGCCTTCCCTACAGCGTAAAAGAGGGCAGACCCTCAGATCTTATGAGTCTGAAGGATCTGTGTACCATCGATCTTTTGCCGGAGCTTCTTGATGCCGGGATTGATTCTTTTAAGATCGAAGGCAGGATGAAGCAGCCGGACTATGTGGCGGGGGCAGTAGAGATTTACAGGAAGTATGCTGATCTTTGCCTTGCCGGAGAAAGACCGTACCAGGTGTCGGAGGAGGACAGAAGAAGGCTCCTTGGCGCATACCAGAGACGGGGCTATACAGAAGGATATTACCGGCAACATAATGGAAAACAGATGATTTCTCTAAAGCGCCCTAAGGCGCGGGAATATGCGGAAGGGACAAAGGATGCGGCCGGGGCGCTTCCGGAAATCAAAGAAAAAATTAATGGGAAGTTAATATTTTCTCCGGAAAAACATGTTAAACTGTTACTGGAAAGCAAAAGATGCAGTCTGGAATATGAAGGCCCCGTACCAGAGCCGGCGAAAAAGCAGCCGTTAGATCCACAGCGGGTAGAAAAGCAGATGCGTAAGACAGGAAATTCAGCTTTCCAGTTTGAACAACTGGATATTCAAATGGAAGGAGCGTTTTTCCTTCCTATGCAGGCGTTAAATGAACTCCGCAGAAAAGGGCTTGAAAAGCTGGAGTGGGAGATCCTGAAAGCGTATCACAGGGAGAGCCCTGGAATGTTGTTACGGAATCCGGAAAAAGTGGAAGAGACACCGGCACCTGAGAGCCGGAGCGCTGTGGAGAGAGAGCCGGTACTGGCTGTCTTGGTGCAGACAGTTCCACAGCTTCAGGCGGCGCTTTCGATTCCCGGGGTAGAGCGTATCTATGTGGACAGTATGACCGGGAACCGTCCGGCTGTCAGAAAAATCATGGAAGACAGCAGGAAAAATCCGGACAGAAGAGCACCGGGTTATTATCTGGCCATGCCTTATATTTTCCGGGAGGAAACGAAAACGAAGTTTGAAAGGGATTATCAGGAAGCACTTCGTGATTATGACGGCGTCCTGATCCGCAACCTGGAGAGCCTAAAGTGGCTTCAGGACCGGGAATATAAAAAGCCGGTCCGTTCCGATTACAATCTATATGCATGCAACAGACGAAGCAGAGACTTTTTAATAGGAGAGGGACTGGAAGCGGTGACAGCTTCGGTGGAACTGAATTTTAAAGAGCTTCGGGAGCTGGGGATCGAAGGGCAGACTCTCATCGCATATGGGTATCAGCCGGTGATGCTGACGGCAAATTGTATAAAGCGGACGACGGGGGGGTGTGAAAAAAGGCCGGGATATCTGTATATCACTGACCGGTACCGGAAAAAATTTGCTGTGAAAGCCTGCTGTGATTATTGTTATAATATTATATATAATTCAGCGCCGCTTTTTCTTGCCGATCAGGCAGAAAAGATCCTGGAACTGAGACCGGGAGAGGTGCGGCTGGACTTTTCAACAGAGAGGCCGGAAGAAGTGATAAAGATGGCCGGCGTTTATCAGAGAGCTTTTCTTAACGGGGAAAGAGTCGGCGTCCCGGAGATGGAATTTACCAGGGGACATACGAAACGGGGAGTAAAGTAGGTGAAATATTGGTCAATATTATAGTTGAAGTATCTAAATATCTGATGATCATACTGATGACGGTCTATACATATCTGTGCTTCAGTATTTTTGGCTTTTCGGATCCGGACCGGAAACAAAGGCTTCTCCGGAAGCAGAATGTATTAATGTTTGCGATTCAGCTGGTGGCATATATGGTGATGTATCTGCAGACGGAGGATATCCGCATGCTGGGATTTTATCTTATGCAGGTAGTACTGTTTGGGGCTACGATCCTTCTGTATACCAACATCTATCCAAAGGTATCGCGTCTGGTAGTCAATAACATGTGTATGCTGCTCTGCATAGGCATGATCATGCTGACGCGTCTTGATTATGAAAATGCGGTCAAGCAGTATGTGATCGCGGCCGGGGCCATCGCACTCAGCCTGGTGGTGCCGGTGATCATTCGGAAGTTTAAGCTTTTATCGGAATGGCGTACTTTTTATGGAGTGGCCGGCCTGTTTTCGCTGGCGATCGTGGTTGTCATCGGCCAGGTATCCTATGGCGCTATGCTGGGATTTTCCATCGGAGGCATCAGCGTGCAGCCCTCCGAGGTGGTAAAGATTATCTTTGTATTTTTTGTGGCCTCCAGCTTTAAGAAATCACTGGAATTCCGCAATATTGTAATCACTACGGCTGTAGCGGCCTTCCATGTACTGATTCTTGTGATTTCCAGGGATCTGGGAGCGGCGCTGATCATTTTCATCGTATATCTGGCCATGCTGTACGTGGCAACCAGGCAGCCGCTTTATGTACTGGCTGGCCTGGGGGCGGGAAGTGTGGCGTCGGTGGCGGCTTATTATCTATTCAGCCATGTCAGGACCCGTGTCATTGTCTGGCGGGATCCGTTTGCGGCTTATGACAACGGCGGGTACCAGGTGGCTCAGTCCCTGTTTGCGATCGGCACCGGAGGCTGGTTTGGAATGGGACTTTTTCAGGGAGAGCCGGATACGATCCCAGTGGCATCGGAGGACTTTATCTTCTCTGCCATTGCGGAAGAGATGGGGATCATTTTTGCACTCTGTCTCATACTGGTCTGCGTCAGTGTCTATATTATGTTTTTGAATATTGCCATGCAGCTGAGAAGCATGTTTTACAAGCTGGTGGCATTGGGGCTTGGAACCTGTTATATCTTCCAGGTATTTCTTACGATCGGCGGAGTGACAAAGTTTATCCCGTCTACCGGCGTGACGCTTCCGCTGGTCAGCTACGGCGGAAGTTCACTTGTCAGTACACTGATTATGTTTGCGATCATTCAGGGACTTTATATTTTAAGAGAGGACGAGGAAGAGACTATTGAAAGAAAGAAGAAGGAAAGGCTACGAGCAAAGAGAAGCGGACAGGAAGCTAAGGCGAGAGCAGGAAATGCGGGCAATGTCCCGGAAAGACCGAAAAGAAGCGGGCAGAAGGGACAAGAGAAAGGCCAAAGAAAAGCGCGAAAGGAACAAAGAATTCGCTAGGGTCACTTATTTTTTCGTGGCTCTGTTTCTAGTGATGATGGGATATATTGTATATTTCCAGGTAGTACAGAGTCGGGATATCATAAGGAGCTCTTATAATGCAAGACAGGATTCTTATGCGGACCGGGTGGTCCGGGGCGATATTGTGGACCGGAACGGGAATGTGCTGGCTCATTCAGAGGTACAGGCGGACGGCAGCGAGGTGCGGGAGTATCCCTACGGCAGTCTTTTTGCGCACGTGGTAGGATACAGCGATCAGGGGAAAGCAGGGCTGGAGTCGGAGATGAATTTTGAGCTTCTGACTTCCAATGCGTTTTTCCTGGAAAAGCTAAGGAATGAGTTCCAGGATCAGAAAAATACGGGGGATACAGTGGTAACCACACTGGATGTGGAACTTCAGCAGGCGGCTTCTGACGCACTGGGCGGCAATAAGGGGGCCGTGGTCGTGATGGAGCCGGATACGGGGAAGATTCTGGCTATGGTGTCGAAACCGGATTTTGATCCGGGAGCTGTCTCTGCGAACTGGGAGGCGCTCAATTCAGATCCGGACAGTGCGCTTTTGAACCGGGCGACTCAGGGACAGTATGCGCCGGGATCTGCGTTTAAGCTGGTGACGGCTTTAGAGTATATGCGGGAAAATCCGTCTTATGACAGTTACAGCTATACCTGTACCGGTGCGATTGAACAGGACGGCACCACGATCCGGTGCTATAACGGACATGTGCATGGCACGGTGAATTTCCGGGACAGTTTGGCTTATTCCTGCAATGCTTCTTTCTGTAATATTGGTCTGTCTCTTGACATCAGCAGTTTCCGGAATACGGCAGAGGATCTTCTCTTCAATTCCAGTCTGCCGTCAGTACTGCCATACAGCAAGAGCAGTTTTGCGCTGGATGAGTCGGGAAGCACCGCAGACCGGATGATGACTGCCATGGGGCAGGGGGAAACCCAGGTAAGCCCTTACCATATGGCGCTGATCACCAGTGCGATTGCTAACGGCGGTGTGCTGATGGAACCATATCTTGTGGATTCCGTTACAAATTATACCGGGACAGAGATTGATAAAAATACGCCGGAAGAATTTCAGACTCTGATGACGTCTCAGGAAGCGGCGGCGCTGAAGGATTATATGACAAGCGTGGTACAGTACGGAACCGCATCCGCTCTTTCCGGCCAGTCCTATACGGCTGCCGGGAAAACCGGAACGGCGGAGTACAGCTCGGATAAGGAAAAAGATCACTCCTGGTTTGTCGGGATGAGCAATGTGGATAATCCGGATCTGGTCATCAGTGTGATTATTGAGAGTGCTGATGGAGCTGCCAGGGCGGTGGATGTGGCAAAGCAGGTGTTTGATTCTTATTATTATTAGAGGAGCGGGAGGATATGCGGTATTACAGATATCTTTATCTTTCAGAAGGACTGAAAAAGAAGAAAGAGCGGATCATTGCAAAGCTGGAAAAAAAGAAGTTTCAGATGGATATCTATCTGATCACACTGTCATATAATGGAAATAACCAGCTGGAGATCTGGAATAGTGTACTGTTTCTTCAGCCTTCTTTTCCGCAGACGGACCATTTTGTGGTGGGAATTACAAAAGGTTATGAAGAAGCGTTGGAATTAGTGGAACAAATCACAAAGGAAGTGTATAATGAGACAAAGGGAGCAGATATCCGTTCCTACATATTAAATAAAGAACAGGAAAAGTAAGATGCTGCATATTCTATTGTTAGTCTTAAAGATTATCGGGATTATAATCGTAGTGATACTGGGGATACTGGTATTGCTGGTATGTATTGTTTTGTTTACGCCTGTCTGTTATCAGGGAGAGGCGGCGTGCGACGGCACGGTCAAAGGCATACGGGCGAAAGCGAAGATTACATGGCTTTTGCACCTGCTTTCGTTTTCTGCAGTCTACGAGGAGCAGGAATTCAGATGGAAGCTTCGTGTGGCGTGGAAACACATGAATCAGGAAAATAGTATAGAAGAGAGGGTGGACACGGATGAAAAAGATAAGAGGGATGAAAAAGATCAGAGAGTTCCAAAAACTCAAGAAGCTTCAAAAGCCAGGAGGGCTGAGGAGCCTCCGAAAAATGAAACTGTCAGGCTGGAAGAAAAGAAAGAAGCAGCTGAAAAGGTGGAGAAAGCTGTGGAAAAGTCTGAAAAAGAGCCTGAAAAAGCTGAAAAACAATCCGAAATACCGGGGAAGATTAAGAAGAGCGTCCAAAGAAGCGAAGAGATTCTGGAAGACAAGCCGTCGATCTTTGAAAAAGTAGCTGACAGGATCCGGAGATTTTATCAGAAGATCAAATATACATTTCAGAGGTTGTGTGGTAAAATAAAGACATTGTCAGAGAAAAAGGACAAGATCCAGAGCTTCCTTACCGACAAGGTGCACAAGGCGGCGTTTCAGAAGGTGAAAAAGGAGGTTCTGCGCCTGTTTGCAAAGCTCCGCCCGAAAAGGTTTTCCGGACGGGTGCATTATGGATTTGAAGATCCCTACCGAACAGGACAGGTTCTGGCGGGGGCAGCTCTTTTCTATCCGTGGACAGGGGAGGCGCTTGCAATAGAGCCGGATTTTGAGAAGCGTGTTCTGGAGGGGGATCTTTACATCAAAGGAAAGATCAGGCTGATCCACATAGTCCTGCTTCTCTTGCGGCTGATCTGGGCTAAGGATGTGCGGACAACTTATCGTCATATCAGAAGTTTTGAATTATAGAGGAGGATTTGAAGATGGCAGACAATAATTTTAAAGGAACAGTGGAGGCCTTGTTTCATGGAATGGATGGTGTGGTCTCTTCCAAAACGGTGGTAGGAGAAGCGATCCATATCAATGATACGATCATTCTTCCTCTGGTGGACGTTTCTTTTGCGGTAGGCGCAGGTGCGTTTAATGCAGAGAAGAAGGAGCGGGGAGCAGGAGGCATTGGAGGCAAGATGACACCCTGTGCGGTTCTGGTGATCCAGAATGGGCACACCAGGCTTGTCAATATTAAAAATCAGGATACGATCACCAAGATCCTGGATATGGTGCCGGATGTGATCGATAAGTTTACCGGAGACAAGGATGAGAAAATGACGGAAGAAGATGTGATGGATATCCTGGATGACGCCGACATATAATGTAAAAAAATGCCGGGGGCATGGAAATGAAGCGTGTCATAGGATTTGCGCTGTTCTGGGTGGCGGTGGGGATTATTCTCGCCCTGGTGCTGCCGAATACATTTGTGGAAGTGTTATGTATTCTACTGTGCGTGCTTGCGGGTTATAACCTGTTTTTTTGCTGAATGAAAAAGAATGTTTCGGTTAATTTAAAAATAGTACTTGCTTTTGCAGGTCATATCTGTTAGAATACTATTGTTGTGAGTCTGGAGAACAGATGATTACGGAGCGTTAGGAGGTGCAGTCATGGCTAAATGTGCTATTTGTGAAAAGGGTGCTCACTTTGGAAACAATGTCAGCCACTCTCATAGAAAAACACCAAAGATGTGGAAATCAAATGTAAAATCAGTTCGTGTAAAGACGGAGAACGGTGGTACAAAGAAGATGTATGTATGTACTTCTTGCCTGAAATCCGGAAAAGTAGAGCGTGCTTAGTTTAACGGAATAAAATCCAGGTTCTTTAAGGGCCTGGATTTTTTTGGCGTGAACGGGCCTCTTTTCAAGGGATCTGTATTGTAAAACCAGGGGAAAAAGAGTATAATAACTTAAATTATGTTTTGTGTGTATAGACATAGAAAACGGAGGTTTGAAATATGAAAGGATGCATGAGTACGGATTTGGGTATCATAACAGTTGACCAGGAAGTGATCGCAAAATATGCGGGAACTGTAGCGGTAGAATGTTTTGGCATCGTCGGGATGGCTGCTGTTAATATGAAGGACGGGCTGGTCCATCTCCTGAAAAAGGAGAGTCTGACAAAGGGAATCCAGGTTGGAATATCAGACGAAAATCATATCACCATTGACTTCCATATCATCGTTGCCTATGGCGTCAGCATTTCGGCAGTGACCGAGAATCTGATCAGCAATGTGAAATACCGGGTAGAAGAATTCTCAGGAATGCCGGTGGATAAGATCAATATCTACATTGAAGGCGTCAGAGTCATCGATTAGTTAAGGAGGAACATAAGAAGTGGCTACGAAAACTATAAATGCAGATATGCTCGCCAGAATGTTTCTGGCAGGCGCTCAGAATATAGAAGCAAAAAAGGAGATCATCAATGAGCTGAATGTTTTCCCGGTGCCGGACGGTGATACGGGGACGAATATGTCTCTGACCATTATGTCGGCCGCAAAAGAGGTAATGGCACTTGACGACCGGAACATGAAGGATCTTGCAAAGGCAATTTCATCCGGTTCCTTAAGGGGTGCCAGGGGAAATTCCGGCGTGATTCTCTCACAGCTTCTTAGGGGATTTACGAAAGCAATCCGGGATGAAGAAGAGATTGATGCGATGACGCTTGCGGCGGCATGCCAGAGAGCAAGAGATACGGCTTATAAAGCGGTTATGAAGCCGAAGGAAGGAACCATTCTTACCGTGGCCAGCGGGATTGCAGCCAGAGCTGCGGAACTGGCAGAGGAGACGGATGATCTGGAGGCCTTTCTTCCGGCAGTGATCGAGCATGCGGAAGAGGTGCTTGCAAAGACACCGGACATGCTCCCGGTTCTGAAAGAGGCCGGAGTAGTGGATTCCGGCGGTCAGGGCCTGATTGAGGTGATCAAAGGAGCTTACGCTGCTTTCCAGGGAAAAGAGATCGACTTAAGTGCTATCACCCCGGGCACGGGAAGTGCAGTGACAAAGATCGGCGCCCAGGAGACAGCAGATATTAAATTTGGATATTGTACAGAGTTTATTATTCTGACAGAGAGGGAATTTACCGAAGAAGAGGAGCGGGACTTTAAGGCTTATCTTTCTTCTATCGGTGATTCTATCGTCTGCGTGGCGGATGAGGATGTGGTAAAGGTCCACGTACACACCAACGATCCGGGACTGGCGATCCAGAGGGCATTGACCTATGGACAGCTGTCAAGGATGAAGATTGACAATATGAGGGAAGAACACCAGGAAAAGCTGATCCGCGATGCAGAGAAGATGGCGGCCAAACAGGCTGCGGAAGAGGCTGAAAAGGAAAAGGCACAAAAGGCGCAGGAGCCGAGAAAGGCTATGGGCTTCATCACGGTATCTATCGGCGAAGGATTGAATGAGATTTTCCGGGAGCTGGGCGCTGATTATATTATTGAAGGCGGGCAGACTATGAATCCAAGCACAGAGGATATGCTGAACGCCATTGATCAGGTCAATGCGAATACCGTGTTTATCCTTCCGAATAATAAAAACATTGTGCTTGCTGCAAACCAGGCAAAAGCGCTGGTCAAGGAAAAGGAGATTGTCGTGATCCCGACCAAGACAGTACCGCAGGGAATTACTGCGATCATCAGCTTCATGCCGGATGCGGATGCGAAAGCGAACGAAGAGGCAATGCTGGAGGGAATCCAGCAGGTGAAGACCGGACAGGTGACATATGCGGTCCGGGATACCCATGTGGATGATAAGGAAATCCATGAAGGAGATATCATGGGAATCGGCGACAAGGGAATTCTTGCGGTTGGAACTGAAGTAGAGGCAACCGCCAAAGAGATGCTGGCAGAGCTGGTGGATGAGGATTCCGAGCTGATCAGCCTGTACTATGGAGAAGAAGTGTCGGAAGAAGAGGCGGAGAAATTCGCTGCGGAGGTGGAAGAGCTTTATCCGGATGTAGATGTGGACTTCCACTTCGGCGGTCAGCCCATTTACTATTATGTGATGGCGGTAGAATAAGCAGTTTCCGAGTCTGGTCTGATGATAGAATAAGAAAGAGGAAAGGGCGGAGGATTCCGCCCTTTTGCTGTAGTTCGAGAAAAAGGATGAGGGCAGGACGAATATGATTGAACAGACAAATATAGCGGAATTAAAGGGAATCGGGGAGAAGACCCAGAGACTGTTTGCGAAGGTCGGCATCGAGACGGTCGGAGATCTGATCCGATATTATCCCAGAGGCTATGACGTATATGAAGAGGCAGTGCCCATCGGAGAGCTGGAGGAAGGAAAGGTCCAGACCGTGACAGGGATGATTTTTGGAAGGGTGCAGGTTTCCGGAAGCCGGAAGCTGCAGGTGACGACGCTGATGCTGAAGGATCTGACCGGGACTTTGAAGGTCATCTGGTTTCGGATGCCGTTTCTCCGGAATACGTTTGCAAAGGGAGGAGCAGTTACCTTAAGGGGACGGGTGGTCAGCAGGAAGCAGGTGCTGACCATGGAGCATCCGGAGATTTTTTACCCCAGTGAAAAATATGAAGAAAAAAAGGACACCCTGCAGCCAGTCTATGGCCTGACCACCGGGCTGACTAATCATATGGTGGCAAAGGCCGTACAGCAGGCGCTTTCGGGCCTGAACCCGTCGAAAGAGACGCTCCCTGAAAATGTACGTCTGAAGTACGGGCTGGCAGAATATAATTTTGCCATGCGGGGGATCCATTTTCCTGAAGATAAGCAGGTGTTTTATCAGGCCAGGGAGCGGCTGGTGTTTGAGGAGTTCCTGGAGTTCATCCTGGCGCTTCGGAAGCTGAGGGATAAAAATGAAAGGTTTGGCAATGACTATGTGATACCGGCCAGCCCGCGGGTGGAGGAATTTATAAAGGAACTGCCCTATGAACTGACCGGGGCGCAGAAGAAGGTCTGGAAGGAGATTTCCGCGGATATGGCGTCAGATACGGTGATGTCCAGGCTGGTTCAGGGAGACGTGGGTTCCGGAAAGACGATCGTGGCGTTTTTAGCGCTCCTGACGGTGGCTTTAAACGGGATGCAGGCGGCTATGATGGCGCCGACGGAGGTGCTGGCAAGACAGCATTATGCTACCATTACCCGGATGCTGGAGGAGCACCAGATCCCGGTAAAGGCAGAACTTCTGACCGGATCTATGACCACCAAAGAGAAACGAAGGGCCTATGACCGGATCGAGTGCGGCTATGCGAAGATCATCGTGGGAACCCATGCGCTGATCCAGGATGCGGTGAACTATGACAATCTGGCGCTGGTGGTGACAGACGAGCAGCATCGGTTCGGGGTGAAGCAGCGGGAGACCTTTGCGAAAAAGGGCGGAGTGCCTCACGTGCTGGTCATGAGTGCGACGCCGATCCCCCGGACTCTTGCCATTATTTTGTATGGGGACCTGGACATTTCCGTGATCGACGAGCTGCCGGCGAACCGTCTGCCTATCAAAAACTGTGTGGTGGATACCGGCTACCATGCCACGGCCTATACATTTATGAAAAAACAGATCGGAGAGGGCAGACAGTGCTATATCATCTGCCCTATGGTGGAAGAAAGCGAGAGCCTGGAAGCCGAGAATGTGCTGGATTATTCTTCCATGCTGCAGGAAGAGATGGGAGAGGGGATCGTGGTGTCCTGTCTGCACGGCAGGATGAAGCAGGCGGAAAAGGACGAGATCATGGAACGGTTTGCCAAAAATGAGATCCAGATTTTGGTGTCTACCACGGTGATCGAGGTGGGGATCGACGTGCCGAATGCCACCGTGATGATGATCGAAAATGCCGAGCGGTTCGGACTTGCCCAGCTTCATCAGCTCCGGGGCCGCGTGGGAAGAGGAAAGCATCAGTCTTATTGTATTTTTATGACTGCTTCCAAAGCAAAAGAGGCCAAGGAGCGGCTGGATATACTGAATCATTCCAACGACGGCTTCAAGATCGCAAGCGAGGATCTGAAGCTTCGGGGACCCGGCGACCTGTTTGGCATCCGCCAGAGCGGACTTATGAACTTCCGCTTAGGCGACGTGTACCAGGATGCAAAGATCCTGCAAAAAGCCAACGAAGCCGCGGATCTTCTGATCCGGGAAAACAGCGACTGGCTGAAAAAAATTCCAGAATATGAATCAACTGCCAGTGTAATAATTTAAATCCTCCATATACTATGGTTGTAACAAAACAGAAAGTTACAAAGTTACGAAAAGGAGGAGTATAGAAATGACAAATCGTTCTTCAAACAGAGCAGCAGTGCCTGAAGCAAAAGGCGCATTAGACAAGTTTAAATATGAGGTGGCAAACGAGCTGGGAGTACCGCTTACTGAAGGATACAACGGCGACCTGACATCCAGACAGAACGGTTCTGTTGGCGGTTATATGGTAAAGAAGATGATCGAGCAGCAGGAAAAGCAGATGGCTGGGAAATAACGTAGAAATGTGACGAAAATGTGAACGGGGACGTACACTTTTGCAAAAAGTGTACGTCCCCGTTCACATTTTCTTGATGAAATAATATACAAATGCTATACTGCAAGTAGTGGCATAGTTTTATGAATTTTTGAAAAAATACAGTTAAAGAGTGAATTTTTATGAAAGAAACTGATAAAAAGATTGGCTTTTTAATTAATCCCGTGGCTGGCCTGGGAGGACGGGCCGGAATGAAGGGGAGTGATGATGCTGCCAGGTGCAGGAAAGCGCTGCTGGCCGGTTATGAAAAGAGTGCTTCTTGCAGGGCGGAGGAATGTTTGAAAGAGCTCAAGGGATTGTCGATGGATGGATGGAGGATCTATGCGCCGGAAGGGTGCATGGGCGCAGACGTGCTTTTTAAGGTCGGGATTCCCTGTGAACCGCTGGAGAATAGCCGCATCGGGAGTCTGGATGAGGAGACGTCCAGAGAGGATACCCTGTATTTTGCCAGAAGGCTTTGCGGGATGGGGATGGATTTGATCCTGTTCTGCGGCGGCGATGGCACGGCTCGTGATATCTGTGAGGCGGCAGGAAGTAATGTTCCGGTGCTGGGAGTGCCGGCAGGTGTGAAGATGTACTCGGCCTGCTTTGCAACGACTCCTTGTAAAGCAGGTGAGATCCTGAAGCGTTTTATCCAGGGAAAGGAGACGTCGTTTTCTCACAGAGAGGTGATGGATCTGGACGAGAACAGTCTGGACGAGCTGGCAGTAAGTCCTACGCTCTATGGGTTTCTGACTGTGCCGGATGATAAGGTGCGGCTGCAGAGAGCTAAGGAAGCCGGAACGTCGGAAGAAGAGGAGGCGGAAGTCCTTGCGGCAGAAATCCGGGCGGAAATGAAGGAAGATACCCTCTATATCCTGGGGCCGGGCAGTACGACCTACCGGGTCAAACAGATGCTTCATGGAACCGGAACCGTACGGGGAGTAGATCTTGCAAAAAATGGAAGGATCCTGCGGGCAGATGCAGATGAAAGAACCATACTTTCCTTTTTAGATAGAGAACAGAAAGCGGAGATTATTGTAACCTGTATCGGCGGGAATGGATTTTTGTTTGGGCGGGGAAACCAGCAGATCAGTCCCCTGGTCCTTAAAAAAGTAGGGAAAAGCCATATCCGGCTGGCGGTGACAAGGGAAAAGCTTTCGGGTCTTGGGACCCGGCCGATGCTGGTAGATACCGGGGATCTGGAAACGGACCGGTACCTTGCAGGGTACTATAAAATCCGTCTGAACGCGAAAGAAGAGATCATTTACCGGGTACAGGCAGGAGCAGATGCGCTTCTGTCCTGATCCTGGCGATGATATACGAGCTTGTCTGTCCCACAGACAAAGACTGACAGAAGAGAAAGGAGCTGAAGAATTGTGGGAAAAGATTTCGTACATCCCTATATGCCAAACAGCGTGCCTGAAATCAAGCAGGAAATGCTGCAGGAATTAGGGGTGGAAAGCATTGAGGACATTTACAAAAGTGTGATCCCAGAGGAACTGCTGTACAAAGAAAGGCTGGATCTTCCGGAACCGATCCTGAGTGAGCATGCATTGAAGAAGCATGTGATGGGGATCCTGGAAAAGAATGTTTCTACAGAGGAATATACCAGTTTTCTGGGTGCAGGCTGCTACAAGCACCAGGTGCCGGCCCTGTGTGATGAGATCAACTCCAGAGGAGAGTTCCTGACAGGCTACTGTGGCGATACGTATTCCGATCATGGGAAAATGCAGGCGATCTTCGAGTATACCAGTATGATGGGAGAGCTTCTGGATGCGGATGTGGTAAGCTATACCAATTATGACGGCGGCCAGGCTGTTTCTTCCTCTCTCCGGATCGCACTGCGTGTGATGAGAAGCAGAAACACTCCCAAAAGCGTACTTCTGGTGCCGTCTACGATGAATCCGGAGATTTTTGCCCAGGCCAGGGAATACTGCCGCAGCGAAGGAAGGATTGATAAGGTGGCCTATGAGCGTGAAACCGGGCTTATGGATCTTAAGGATCTGGAGGAGCGGCTGAAGAGCGGAGATGTAGCTGCTGTTTTTTATGAAAATCCGTCTTACCTTGGATTTTTTGAGACCAGGGGAGAAAAAATTGCCGAGCTGGCCCACAAATATGGTGCGCTTTGCATTGCTCAGCCAGAGGTGGCAGCGCTTGGAGTCATGGAAAGTCCGATGAACCAGGGCGCCGATCTTGTGTGCGGAGATATCCAGCCTCTGGGGATGCATATCCAGTACGGCGGCGGCCAGGCGGGATTTATTGCCTGCCAACAGGATGTGGAGCTGATCCAGGAATTTCCTACATATATGTATGGCATTGCAAAGACAGGGGAGGAAGGGCGTTACGGCTGGGGCCGCGCCATGAATTACCGCTGTTCCCACGGAAGCAGGGAAAATGCCAACGAATATTTCGGTACGGAAACGGGCCTGTGGGGGATCACGGCGGGTGTTTACCTGGCCAGCATGGGACCTGTAGGGATGTACGAGCTGGGGGAGACCATCCTTCAGAATGTAAATTACGCCATCCAGAAGTTGTCGGAGGTTCCTGGAATCCGGGCGAATGTGTTCCGGAACAGTAATTTCCAGGAATTTGTGGTGGATTTTAACGAAACAGGGAAGACCGTAAAAGAGATCAATCAGGCGCTCTTGAAGGAGCAGATCTTCGGAGGAAAAGACCTGAGCCGTGATTTTAAGGAGCTGGGACAGAGCGCCCTTTACTGTGTTTCAGAACTGACCACTGCCGATGAGATCGAGCATCTGGCAGAAGCATTGGATCAGATCATAAGGGGGTGCTAGAGATGGGATATTATAAAACTGACCGGGATTTCCATGAGGCAAGATGGGATGAGCCCATTATAATGGAGCTTGGCAACCCAGGCGAGCGGGGCGTGATGGTTCCCAAAGCGGATAAACGTGTGGTGGAGTCTACGGGAAGCGTAGAAGAGCTGCTTCCGAAAGGGTTAAAAAGAAAGAAACCGCCAAAGCTTCCCGAAATGTCACAGATGCAGGTACTGCGTCATTATATGCGGCTGTCCCAGGAGACAATCGGGACGGATATTAATATCGACATCGGACTTGGGACATGTACGATGAAATATAGTCCTAAGATCCATGAACAGTTTATACGGTCCGACAAATTAAAAGAGCTGCATCCTTATCAGGATGAAAGTACTGTGCAGGGGATTCTGGAAATCATATATCAGCTGGAGCAGTATCTGAAGGCGATCTCCGGAATGTCGAAGGTAAGCCTGCAGCCCTCCGGAGGAACCCAGGCGATCTTTGCAAATGTGGAGACCATCCGGGCCTACCATGAAGCAAGGGGCGAGGGAGAAAAGAGAAATGAGATCATTACGACTATTCTTTCTCATCCCGGAAATCCGGGAGCGGCAGCGACGCTTGGCTATAAAGTGATCACACTGTATCCGGATGAAAACGGGATTCCGGATATTGAAGCCCTGAAGGCCGCAGTGTCGGAACACACGGCGGCGCTGATGATCACAAATCCGGAGGATACAGGGATTTACAATGAAAAGATCCGTCAGTTCGTGGACATCGTCCATGAGGCAGGCGGATTGTGCGTTTACGATCAGGCGAATCTGAACGGACTGTTCGGGATCACACGGGCCAGAGACGCAGGATTTGACATGTGCCATTACAATCTGCATAAATCATTTTCCTCGCCTCATGGGTGCCAGGGACCGGGAGCCGGCGCGCAGTGTGTGTCAGAGGAGCTGGCAAAATATGTGGCGGCGCCCACGGTGGAATTTGACGGGGAGAAATATTATCTGGACGACAATCGCCCTGACAGTATCGGAAAACTGCGGAAATACTACGGTGTTCCGGCAGTACTGGTGCGGGCGTATGCTTACATCCGGAGCCTGGGACCGGACGGGATCAAGCAGATTGCAGAGCTGTCAATATTAAATAACAACTATATGCTGAAAAAGCTGTTGGAGATCGACGGCCTGTCTATGCCGATGGCAGAAGGAAAATACCGTCTGGAGCAGGCAAGGCTGAGCTGGAAGGAGCTGACCGATGAAACAGGCGTTACCACCGACGATATCTGTCGGCGGATCGTAGATTACGGATTTCAGGACTATTTTGCAAGCCATCATCCGCGGATCATTCCGGAGCCATTCACTCCGGAACCGGTAGAAACCTATTCCAAAGATGATATCGACGAGTTTGTGGCGGCTTTCAAGGCGATCGCCGAGGAGGCACGCAACGATCCGGAGCTTGTAAAGACGGCGCCTCATAAAGCAGCATTGGGGAGCCAGATACAGGAAGAATACCTGACCGAATGGGAAAATTTCGCCACTACATGGCGGGCATTTCGGTAAGGGGATGCGAAAAAACGCAAACGGGGACGTACACTTTTGCAAAAAGTGTACGTCCCCGTTTGCGTTTGTCGGTGTCCCCATCTGCGTTTTAGGGTGTCCCCGAGTGCGGTCGGTTTCTGTAGGCCCCCACGACATAGAGGATGGGGAAGATCAGGAAAATTATACATATCATTCCGCTAAGTAAGATCAGGCTAAGAGGGAGCGAAGAGGTAGTTGCTGTTTCAATGAAAAATGAAAGATTTACTATAAAATCGAAAATGAAAACACCAATTCCCCAGTGGAGCGCAAATTTGGCTTTTGTGATATCATTTGCATACTGGTAGGCTCTTTTCCCGGCTGTATAGTGGAAGATAGCAATGGCAAGGGACCAAAAAACAGAAAGCAGATCCATTATCCGCAGATCTGGTTCCCCGGTGTTTAGTAGACTGCCAGCGGCAATTATCAGAAGAGCGAAAATGGAAATCAAATCGCATACAATAGACATAGCACCGATAATCTGATAATAACATCCGGCAATGTGAAGAAGCTTCCGTCCTCCGGGCGCTTTGATGCCGCCTATGGAATAAATGATCTCATCACAGAACTTCCGGGGATTTTCTCCCAGCATGGCCTGGAGAGATGTTCCACGCTGCTGTGCCTCGATTGCCATGCCGGTCAGATCCCTTCGGATCTGTTCAATTTCTATACTCTTAAGGGGAAATGTGCGTACATACTTCATCATTTTGTGAAGTGTTTTCCTGTTTTCTTTGTTCAGGATCTGTTCATCCTGGAAGTTCTGAGCTTCCAGGGTATTTTTGAGGTCTTGGGTATTTGCGGTCATGGATCATCCCTCCAATCGGAAAATTTGGTTTACGGAAGAGGAAATCTTAGTCCAGTTGGCAAGAAATTCTTCCAGATAAGCGGCTCCTTCGGTGGTGAGAGAATAATACTTTCTGCTGGGACCAAGAGGAGAAGGGCGGAACTGCGAGTCGATAATTCCTTTCTTTTCCAGACGCACCAGGAGCGGATAAATGGTTCCCTCCTTGATATCTTCGAACCCGTATTGTTCAAGCTTTTCTACGAGTTCATAACCATAAGTGGTTTCTTCGGAAAGAAATTTTAAAATGCATCCCTCCAGTGTCCCCCGCATTAATTGAGATTTGTCATACATAATATTCACATCCTCTACTATGCGTTGCCTAATAGTTGTTAACTATATTGTACCACATAGTAGATAGATGTCAATAAGCATTTCTGATATTTGGATGAAAAGAATGAGCATATTTGAAAGAGCCGCAGATTACAATAGTAATGATAGACAGGAAGCGGCAAGGAGCTGTGGGATGAAAGTATTTTTGTCAGTTGTGTTATGTGTGATGCTGTGTATACAGCCTGTTTTGGCGCAGGAGGATACGGAAGCAGGGGAGGCGGCAGAAAGTGAAATGCCGGGAAGCGCTGAAGAGCAGGAGGGCGTCAAAACACAGGAAGATGACCGGGTAGAAGAAACCAGTGAGACGCAGGAGAATAGTGAGGGACAGGAGAGCGCCGGCACAGAAGAGCCTTCGGAGCAGGCCGGGCCGCAGATCAGTGCACCGTCAGCGATTCTGATGGAGGCTTCCACAGGACAGGTAATTTATGAAAAGAATCCGGATGAGCAGCGGCCGCCGGCCAGTGTTACCAAGGTTATGACCCTGCTTTTGATCTTTGATGCCATAGAGTCCGGGCAGATCCGTCTGGAAGATATGGTCACCACGTCGGAATACGCAGCGTCCATGGGAGGCTCCCAGGTGTTTCTTGAGCCGGGAGAGGAACAGACGGTGGAGACGATGATCAAATGCATTGTGGTTGCCAGTGCAAATGATGCCTGTGTCGCCATGGCAGAGTATATTGCGGGAAGCGAAGAGGAATTTGTAAAACGGATGAATGAACGGGCCGCGGGGCTTGGCATGGCTAATACGCATTTCGTAAACTGCAACGGGCTGGACACGGACGGACATCTGACGACGGCAAGAGATATTGGACTGATGTCCCGGGAACTGATCACATCCTATCCGCAGATCCGGGATTATGCCATGATATGGATGGAAAATATCACCCATACGACCGAGAAAGGCACTGCAGAATTCGGACTGACAAACACCAACAAGCTGGTGCGGCACTACGAATATACGACGGGCTTAAAAACCGGATCTACCAGTCTGGCAAAATTCTGTATCTCCGCAACTGCCGAAAAAAACGGAATGGAGATGATCGCAGTGATCATGGCGGCCGAGACCAGTAAAGACCGGACAAAGGATACGATCGCACTGCTAAATTACGGATTCGGTAAATGCAGCGTATATCAGGAAGAGGAGGCAGAAAAAACGCCGGACCTTCCCGTCAAAGGAGGCGTAAAAGAAACGGCCCGGACGGCGCAGGAAGAGTTGTTTTCGTATGTAGACACTTCCGGAGCAAATCTTTCATCCATTGAAAGAAAAATCGAAATGAAAAAATCCTTAAAAGCTCCGGTAAAAGAAGGACAGGAGGCCGGAACAGTCCGGTATTATCTGGACGGAAAAGAAATCGGAAGCGTCAGGATTCTGACAACAGAGAAAGTAAAGAAAATGAGCTATCCCGATGCTGTGGAAAACACGGTGGAAAAATTCCTGCCATAACCAATGGGGACGGGGGTTTTCCGAAAAACCCCCGTCCCCATTGAAGGGTGATTTTCAGTTTTCCACAAATTTTCCACAGAGATTATCCACATTCGGGTGACAACCGGCGGGTTTACGCAAAAAGGGACGGGGGATTTCTGAAAATCCCCCGTCCCCAATGGATTAGATGGCGCGTGTGTATTCTTTCAGCCACTCGCGTTCTTCTTCATTTAGATGTGGAGCCACTATCTCGTATACCTTTGCATGGTAAGCGTTGAGCTGCTCTTTATCTTCAGCGCTCAGCATCTCCGGGATAACAGCATCCAGGTCGATGGGTACGTAAGTGATCGGCTCAAAGTAGAGGAACTGTCCGTATTCGTTCTTTTCCCCTTTGCGTACCACCAGCTCATTTTCGGTGCGGACACCGTGGGAACCTTCGATGTAGATACCAGGCTCATCGGTGATGACAAGGCCCGGCATCAGCGGCTGTTTCTCGCGGTCGCGGATAGCGCAGCGGAAACCGCAGGGAGCCTCATGGATGTTCATCAGATACCCTACACCGTGTCCGGTGCCATGGTTAAAGTTTTTACCCCGTTTCCATGCGGGCATTCTTGCCAGCACGTCCAGGTTGTAACCCGTAGTTCCTTCCAGGAACACGGCGCCTGCCAGGTGCATGTTGCACTGGAGAACGGTGGTAAAGTCTTCCTTCATTTCCTGAGTCAGGTTGCCGAAAGCAAAGGTACGGGTGATGTCTGTAGAGCCTTCGATATATCCGCCGCCGGTGTCAGTCAGGAAAAGACCGTCGGTCACAACAGGGATATTGGTCTCCGGAGTAGCGGCATAGTGTACGATAGCTCCGTGCTCGCCGGATCCGCAGATGGGCTCAAAGCTCTGCCACAGATATCCTTCCTGCTCCTTGCGGAACTCGTCCAGTTTTTCCGCTGCGCTGATCTCGGTGATCGGCGGCTCTGTCTTTCCTACATTTTTCTTCAGCCAGTACATAAATCTGGTGACAGCCACGCCGTCTTTTACGTGTGCGCTGATGATGTTCTTAAGTTCCACATCATTTTTTGTTGCTTTCATGACCACCGTGGGGTTCATCTCGTCGATGACCTTTGCGGTTTTCGGCAGATTGTTGTAAAGCGCATAATTCAGGCGTGCGGAATCTACCAGGATGGCAGCATCTCCGGGAAGTGCCTTGACATCCTCATAGATGGCATTGTACGGATGCAGGGAAATCTGATCCTTTGCCAGTTTTTCCTTCATCTCATCGGTCAGCTTGCGCTCGTCGATGTAGAGCCTCATATCATCCATTGTGATGACAGCATAGGACAGAAGCAGCGGGAAGAATTCAATATCATTTCCACGCAGGTTTGTAATCCAGCAGATGTCATCCAGAGCCGCGATCACATGGACATCGGCGCCAGCTTCCTTCATAGCCTCCCGTACTCTTGAAAGCTTGGAAGCAGTGCTCTCTCCGGTATAGGACTCATCCAGAGCAAAAGCAGGATCTTCGGAAAGAGCCGGACGGTCCTCCCAGATCTGGTCGATCAGATCCTCAGAATAGTTGATTTGTCCGTTTTTCCTGGAAACAATCGCTTCATATTCCAGGCCGTCGCCCATGGCGACTACACGTCCGTCAAAGCCAAGCGTGCATCCCTCCGGAAGGGTTTCCTCCAGATATTCCAGTGTGCCGGGCACGCCGGGTTCTCCCATTTTGAACAGCTTTACACCGCTTCCGCTAAGCTGCTGTTCCGCCTGGATAAAGTAACGTCCGTCGGTCCAAAGTCCGGCTTCATCCTTTGTGATGACAGCAGTACCGGCAGAACCGGTAAAACCGGTGATAAATGCTCTTGCCTTGAAATGTTCCCCGACATATTCACTCTGGTGATTATCGTCGGTAGGAACCACGTAGGCATCATAGCCTTTTTCAGCCATCAGGGCACGGAGTGCGCTGATTCTTTCAGGTATGTTCATGGTAAATTCTCCTCCTATATACATTTCATTACCGTAATAGATTTTAACATATCTGTTTACAAATGAACAGAAATAATTATATAATTAATCTGAAGAAAGAGGAGAAAGTCATTGCAGATGATCATCATAATTCTAGGCGTCCTGTGCCTGGTGTTTTTTATTGAAAACGCCCGGGAACTCCGGACATTCAGGATCAGGACCTATCGGATATTTTCCCATAAACTGAAAGGGATACAAAAGAAAAGAATTGTATTTTTAAGTGATCTCCATAACTGCTCTTATGGAAAAAATAACGGGAGGCTTCTGGCGGCAGTCCGCAGATCCCGGCCGGATCTGATCCTGATCGGCGGCGATATGCTGGTGCGGAAAAACGGAACTTCCTACGCAAAGACACTTAAGTTTCTTATCCGTCTTACAGCTATGTGTCCGGTATATTATGCCAACGGCAACCACGAGCAGAAGCTGAAAGAAGAACCGGAGCGTTATGAACAGTCCTATGCGGCATATAAAAAGCATCTGGAGGAGGCAGGGATCATTTTCCTGGAAAATGAGGCTGTGATCTGGAAGACAGGCAGGGCAAGGATCCGGATCAGCGGTCTGGAGATCCCACTTTCGGCATATGAAAAACTGGGAAAAAGAAAGCTAAGTGTCCGGCAGATCGAAGATCGGATCGGAAGATCAGATCCCTCCTATCAGATCCTGCTGGCGCATAATCCTGCATATGTGCAGCAGTATGAAGCCTGGGGGGCAGATCTTGTTTTGTCCGGCCACGTCCATGGCGGTCTGGTTGGCCTTCCATGGATCGGCGGAGTCATTTCCCCGGATTTCCGTCTGTTTCCCGCATATTCCGCAGGTATTTACAGGGATCCGAAAACAGATGTAGTAGTAAGCCGCGGCCTGGGCGTCCACTCTGTGCCCATCCGTTTCATGAACCCGGCGGAGCTGGTGGTGCTTGAACTTAGAGGAGATGATTGACAAACCATCCCGCTAAAACCCTAAGGATAGTGCTTGTGAAACCAGAGGAAATCCTGTATAATAATAAAGTTACGATAACGGACAAGAGTCTGGAAAGAGGAGCGTTATGGGAATTCCGGTAAAGCTGCAGGTGTTTGAAGGTCCGCTGGATCTTCTTTTACATCTCATTGATAAAAACAAGATAGACATTTACGATATTCCGATCGTAGAAATCACCAGCCAGTATATGGACTACATTAAAGCCATGGAAAGTGAAGACTTAAATGTTATGAGCGAATTCCTGGTTATGGCAGCAACCCTTCTGGATATCAAATGCCGGATGCTGCTTCCCAAGGAAGTGGAGGAAGAAGAGGAAGAGGATCCGAGACAGGAACTGGTCGAACAGCTGCTGGAGTATAAGATGTATAAATACATGTCCTATGAGCTGCGTGACCGTCAGGTAGAGGGCGAGCAGGTGCTCTATAAGGAACCAACGATTCCTGAGGAAGTGAAGGACTATGAGGAGCCGGTGGATCTTACAGAGCTGCTGGGAGATCTGACCCTGGCAAAACTGAACCGGATCTTTCAGGATGTGATGAAGCGGCAGGTAGATAAGATCGATCCGGTCCGCAGTAAATTTGGGAAGATTGAAAAGGAAGAAGTAACACTGCCGGAAAAGCTGGATTATGTCAGTGAATATGCAAAAAAGCACCGAAGGTTCAGTTTCCGGGAACTGTTAAAGAAGCAGACGTCAAAGACCCAGCTTGTGGTGACGTTTCTTGCGATTTTGCAGCTGATGAAGGAAGGGACGATCATGATCCGTCAGGAACAGCCTTTTGAGGACATCATGATCGATTCCAATGTAGAAGGACAAGCGTAGGAAAGGTAGTATGGATACAGTGGAAATTAAGAAATTGGAAGGAATCATAGAGGCGGTCCTGTTTGCCATGGGTGACTCGGTGGAGCTTGGACAGATAGCGCTTGCTATTGAGCATGACGAAGAGACCACCCGAAAGATCATACATCAGATGATGGACCGTTACGAAACCGAGGACAGAGGCATCCGCATTATTGAACTGGAGGATGCTTTTCAGATGTGTACCAAAAAGGAAATGTATGAATACCTGATCCGGGTGGCAAAACAGCCGAAGAAATATGTACTGACGGACGTGCTTCTGGAAACACTGTCGATCATAGCCTACAAGCAGCCGGTAACAAAGCTGGAGATTGAGAAGATCAGAGGCGTCAAGTCAGATCATGCGGTGAATAAGCTGGTAGAGTATGATCTGGTCTGTGAGGTGGGGCGCCTGGACGCACCGGGAAAGCCTATTTTATTCGGCACTACAGAGGAGTTCCTGCGAAGGTTCAGCATACAGTCTGCCGATGATCTGCCGACTCTGAATCCGGAGCAGGTGGAAAACTTTAAGGAAGAGGCAGAAGAAGAGATCCAGTTAAAGCTGGATATCTAAACGGGATTTACATACCGGATATCAAAAGAAAGGAATAGCTGTACCACAGGATGCATATAGTGAGATAAGGCAAAGGTTTGTGGTGCTGCTATGAAATGGAAAAAACAGATCATATATATGACAGGGACCATCCTGCTCCTTTTGGGAAATATCCGCCTGCCCGTGCAGGCAGAGGAGGCGCCGGAGGAACCCGAAGATTTATACGCCCGGTCAGCGGTTTTGATGGATGCTGACAGTGGGCGTGTTTTATTTGGAAAAGAAGAACATGTCATACGCCCCATGGCCAGCACCACCAAAATCATGACATGTATCCTGGCGCTGGAAGAGATGGAGAAAGGACAGACGGCCACGGTGTCTCAGAATGCCGCACGCCAGCCCAAGGTGCGGCTGGGAGTGCAGGAAGGAGAAGAATATTACCTGGAGGACCTTCTGTATGCGCTGATGCTGGAATCCTACAATGACAGTGCAGTGGTCATTGCCGAAGAAATCTCCGGGAGCGTGGAGGACTTCGCAGATCAGATGAATGAAAAGGCGGCGGCGCTTGGCTGTACGGATACGCATTTTGTGACTCCAAACGGGCTGGACGGAGAAGACGAAGAAGGGATTCATTCTACTACGGCGAAGGACCTGGCCAGGATCATGCGGTACTGTATCATGGAATCTCCCAAAAGGGAGGCCTTTCTTGAGGTTACCCGGACGAAGGAGTACAGCTTCACAGATGTAGAGGGGAAGCGCAGCTTTTCCTGCAGCAACCATAATGCATTTCTGGATATGATGGATGGGGCCTTAAGCGGGAAGACCGGGTTTACTGCCGATGCCGGCTATTGCTATGTAGGGGCGCTGAGACAGGGGGAGAGGACTTTTATCGTGGCCCTCTTAGCCTGCGGGTGGCCGAACAACAAGAATTATAAATGGACAGATACCAGGAAGCTTATGGAATACGGGCTTAATAATTATGAATACCACAAGATAGAGCCAGAAACTGACGTCCTGGAGATCCCGGTAGAAAAGGGAGTGGATGATAAGGATCCCTATCAAAAAACAACCACTGTCCGGGCAGCGGTAAAAGAGTCAGAGCCGCTGAGTCTTCTGATGCGTGGGGATGAGAAGATAGAGAAAAAGACAGAGCTTCCCAAGACGCTGGCAGCGCCGGTTAAGAAGGGGCAGAAGGTGGGAAAGATGATCTGTCTGATGGAGGGGGAAGAAGTAGGGCGGTTTGAAATATGGGCGCTGGAGGACGTGAGGAGATATGGTTTTGGGACTGCATTTCATAGTGCAGCCAGAAAGTTATTACTATAGAAGAGGTCATTTTGTTCACATTTTTCTTTCCCATCACTCTGTGGCGGTATATAATGAAGAGCAGGATTGAATACATATCGGGAGGATGAAAGGATGAAAAAGCTAAAGAAGCTGGTAGCTATCCAGCCGGTGTCTCTTTTGCCGGAGACAAGAGAGAAGATAAAGGAATACTGTGAGGAAGCGGTATTTTATGATACGGTTCCGGAAAGCGACGCCGAGATTACAGAGCGGATCGGGGATGCGGACGGCATCTTTGTCAGCTATACGCATAAGATCGGGGAAAACGTATTGAAGGACTGCAAGGATGTGCGCTATATCGGCATGTGCTGCAGCCTGTACTCAGAAGCGAGCTCCAATGTGGATCTTGCCTATGCCAGAGCCCGCGGAATTAAGGTGACAGGAATCCGGGATTATGGCGACGCCGGGGTAGCAGAGTATGTGACGGCAAATCTGATCCGCAGACTGGGCGGAGACGATGGATTCCCGCCTCTTTTCGGAGAGATTTCAGAAATTACCGGAGTCAGAGTGGGGATCCTTGGCATGGGAGCAAGCGCGAAAGCGGTGGCAGCAGGACTTGCGGCCTTCCATGCAGATATCCGCTATTACAGCAGGAGCAGAAAGCCGGAACTGGAAGAAGAGAAGGGATATCGCTATCAGGAGCTTCCTGATCTTCTGCGGGAGTGCGACGTGATCTGCAGCTGCTTAAGCAAGAATGTGGTGCTGCTTGGCGAAGAGGAGTTTCAGATCATGGGCCCGGGGAAGGTGTTGTTTAATACCGCCCTTAGTCCCTGTTTCGAGGAGGAGGCAATAAAGAAGTGGCTGGATCAGGAGAACACCTGGTATTTCTGCGATACGCTGATGGGGCTGGGAGACGAATCCCTTCTTAAGAATAACCATGCAGTATGCCTGAAGCGCTCCTCCGGAATGACACGCCAGGCGGTAGAGCGGCTGAACCAGAAGGTTCTTGACAATCTGGGAAACTATTGTATGGAGCAGAAAGCTTTGTAAAGAAAAGGAGAATATCTACGATGTCTATTGAAAAAGTGAAGGAATATTTCCGGCAGTACGGAATGGAAGACCGGGTCTGGGAAAAGGAACACTCCAGCGCAACGGTGGAAGAAGCGGCCGAAGCCCTTGGATGCGAGCCGCAGAGGATCGCAAAGACGCTGTCCTTCCAGGCAGGAGATCGTGTGGTGCTGGTGGTGACGGCAGGCGACCGAAAGATTGATAATAAAAAGTACCGGGAGCAGTTTGGCTGCAAGGCAAAAATGCTCAAATTTGAAGAAGTGGAAGACCTGGTGGGACATGCAGTGGGCGGTGTCTGCCCATTTGCTGTCAAGGAGGGGGTTGAAGTCTATCTGGATGAGTCCCTGAAGCGTTTTGAAACGGTATTCCCGGCAGCTGGCAGCAGCAACAGTATGATCGAGCTTAGCATTGAAGAGCTGGAGCGATACAGCCATAGCCTCCAGTGGGTGGATGTATGTAAAGAAAGTTAGGATTGTACAATCAAACCGCATAATAAGAGAAGAAATCCATCAAAAAGAGCAGTATAATCATCAAAGGGTTAAATGCAGCATCAGAAAACTGCGTAAGGGAAAAAGAAAAGATGGAGGAACGGGCAGTGAAAAAACAGTGGTGGAAAGAAAAGGTTGTCTATCAGATCTATCCAAAAAGCTTTAAGGACAGCAATGGAGACGGCATAGGTGATTTGAAGGGGATTTTGGAAAAGCTCCCATATCTGAAAAATCTCGGAATTGATATGGTATGGCTGTCACCGGTTTACCAGTCGCCTTTTATCGATCAGGGATATGATATTTCTGACTATTACAAGATCTCTGAGGTATTCGGTACCATGGAGGATTTTGACACTTTGCTTGCCGAGGCAAAGAAGCTGGGGATCGGTATAGTGATGGATCTGGTGATTAATCACTGCTCCAGTGAACACGAGTGGTTCCAGAAAGCGCTCAAGGATCCTTATGGAGAATATGCGGGATATTTTTATTTTGAAAAGGGAAAAGACGGGAATCCGCCCAGCAACTACCGGTCTTATTTTGGCGGAAGCGCCTGGGAGAAGGTACCGGGAACGGACCTTTATTATCTCCATATGTTTGCAAAAGAACAGCCGGATCTGAACTGGGAGAACCCAAAAGTAAAAAAAGAGCTGTTCGATATGATCAACTGGTGGCTGGACAAGGGGATTGCCGGATTCCGGATCGATGCGATCATCAACATCAAAAAAGACGTCAATTTCCCAAGCTACGAGCCGGACGGACCGGACGGCATGTGTGCCTGCACGGCCATGGTGGAACGGGTAGACGGTATCGGAGAGCTTCTGGGAGAATTGAAAAGGGAGACATTTGCAAAGAGAGATACATTTACCGTAGGAGAGGTCTTTAATCTGAAAGAGGGAGCTCTGGAGGAGTTTGTAGGAGAGAACGGCTATTTTTCCAGTATGTTTGACTTCGCACCCCATATGCTGACAGAAGGGCAGAATGGATGGTATGATACCAGGGAAGTAACATTTCTGGAGTGGAAAAAGACGATCATTCAGTCTCAGATGGAATGTCAGGGAAAGGCGTTTTTAAGTAATATTATCGAGAATCACGACGAGCCAAGAGGCGCAAGCCGCTATCTGCCAGAATACGCACAGAATCCGGACGGTATAAAGATGCTGGGCTGTGTCAGTGTCCTGCTCAGGGGGATACCCTTTATTTATCAGGGACAGGAAATTGGCATGACCAATTGCCAGATGGACAGTATTGAAGATTACGATGACATTGATACTTATCATCAGTACCGGGAGGCAAGGGAAGCAGGGCTGTCTGACAAAGAAGCGCTGGAGGCTTGTTACAGATTCAGCCGTGATAATGCAAGAACTCCCATGCAGTGGGATGCCGGTGAAAATGCCGGATTTACGAAAGGGACGCCCTGGCTTCGTGTTAATGAAAATTACCGAATGGTCAACGTGGCGGACCAGGAGAAGGATCCGGGATCTGTCCTTCATTTTTACCGGAAGCTGATCGCTCTTCGTAAGTCTGAAGAGTGGAAAAATGTTTTTGTGTATGGAGAGTTTCTTCCGCTTTTTGAAGAAGACGAGAGCCTGTTTGCATATGCAAGAACAGACGGAGAGAAAAAAGCAGTTATACTGGCAAACTTCGGAAAGGAAGAGATGACGGTAAAGTTTTCGGAAAATCTTGGCAAGGTCCTTCTGGCAAATATGTACCGTCCGCAACAGATTAACGCCCGGGAAGTGGTCCTGGAACCCTGTGAAGTGCTGGTATGCCAGGTGTGTGAATAGAAAGGAATGGAACGTATGACAGACAAGGAACTGATGCTGAAAGGAGAACTGTATATTCCCGCAAATGACCCGCAGCTGGCAAAGGACTGTGCCCGCTCCCGGAGGATCACCCGTCTTTTTAATGCAACGACGGAAGCGGATCTGGATACCCGCGAGGAATTGATCCGGGAGCTTTTTGGAGGGACCGGGGAACATTTTTACATTGAACCGCCGTTTCGGTGTGATTATGGCTCCAATATTTATATCGGTGAAAATTTTTATACAAATTTTGACTGCATCATACTGGATGTCTGTGAGGTCCATATCGGAGACAATGTGATGTTCGGCCCCAGAGTCTGTGTTTATACGGCGGGCCATCCCATCGATCCGGGAGTACGCGCAGAGGCTCTGGAGTTTGGAAAGCCGGTAACCATCGGAAATAATGTATGGGTCGGCGGAAATGTAGTCATCAACCCGGGTCTTACCATTGGAGATAACGTGGTGATCGGATCCGGATCCGTGGTGACGCGGGACATTCCGGATGGCGTGGTGGCAGCAGGAAATCCCTGCCGGGTACTCAGAAAAGTCACGGAGGAAGACCGGAAATATTGGGAGGCAGAACGGGAAAAATATGATCAGACCATGAATGGATAGAAAGCTCCGGCAGATGTTTTTGGATAGCATCTGCCGGAGCTTTTGGGCTGATTTCGTGAAATCTATTTACTTTTCAGCGCTGATGGGATATACTATCACATATCAAAAAGTTCAGTAAAAAAGTATACCAGAGGCCTCATCTTTGGCGGTATAAGCCGCCGGATCATTTCTGCCGTTCGGCAAAAGATTTCATGATTATTTATGCTTGACAAGAAATCATAAATATAATAGTATATTAACCAGGAAACGAACGTTTGTTCGCTGTATGAAGGAGAAGTGTGTTATGGCAAGTGAAGATAAGAAGAAGGCATTGGATGCCGCGATCGCAAAATTAGAGAAGGATTTTGGAAAGGGAACCGTGATGAAGCTGGGAGATCCGGCGGCGCAGGTGGCCGTAGAAACGATCCCGACAGGTTCCTTAAGTCTGGATATTGCATTGGGCTTAGGCGGTGTTCCGAGAGGGCGTGTGGTGGAGATCTACGGACCGGAGTCCAGTGGTAAGACGACCGTTGCGCTTCATATGATCGCAGAAGTACAGAAGCAGGGAGGAATTGCCGGGTTTATTGACGCAGAGCATGCGCTGGATCCGGTTTATGCAAAGAATATTGGTGTGGATATCGACGAGCTTTATATTTCCCAGCCGGACAGCGGAGACCAGGCTTTGGAGATCACGGAGACCATGGTGCGGTCCGGAGCGATGGATATCGTAGTCGTGGACTCTGTAGCGGCTCTGGTGCCGAAGCAGGAGATTGAAGGAGACATGGGAGACAGCCATGTGGGTCTGCAGGCGAGACTGATGTCCCAGGCGCTCCGGAAGCTGACACCGGTGATCAGTAAGTCCAACTGTGTGGTTATCTTTATCAATCAGCTCCGTGAGAAGGTTGGCGTGATGTTTGGCAATCCGGAGACCACGACCGGAGGACGGGCGCTGAAGTTCTATGCATCGATCCGTATGGATGTCCGCAGGATCGAGACATTGAAGCAGGGCGGAGAGATGGTTGGAAACCGGACCCGCGTCAAGGTAGTAAAAAATAAGATCGCACCGCCGTTTAAGGAGGCAGAATTTGACATTATGTTCGGAAAAGGAATCTCTAAAGAAGGAGATATCCTGGATCTGGCAGTGGGCCTGAATCTGGTAAACAAGAGCGGAGCCTGGTTTGCTTACAATGGCGAGAAGATCGGACAGGGACGTGAAAATGCCAAGAAGTATCTGGCCGAGCATCCGGAGATCATGGAGACATTAGACCACCAGATCCGCGAGCATTACCATTTCGGCCAGGAGGCAGATGAGAAAGAGGAAAAGAAAGCAGAAAAGAAGCAGGAAGGAAAAGCTGAATGATCATCACAGGGATTGCACCGGTGACAAAAACGAGATATCAGGTTTTCCTGGACGGACAGCCCGCCTTTTGTTTATACAAAGGCGAGCTGTCTCGCTATCACCTGACAGAGGGCGGCAGCCTGGATGAGGAGGTCTATCAGAGGATCTGCCAGGAGACACTTCTTCGCAGGGCGAAGTTGAGAGCGATGCACCTTTTGAACCAGATGGGACGTACGAAGGCCCAGCTTCGGAAAAAGCTGCTTGACGGTGGCTATCCGGAAGAGGTGGTTGATGATGCGATGGCTTACGTAAGCTCGTTTGGCTATGTCAATGACCTGGAGTATGCAAGAAGCTTTATCCTGGGACGGAAGCACCGGAAGAGCCGGAAAGAGATATTTGCCTCGCTTTCAGAGAAAGGAGTTCCGGCAGAGCAGATCGAAGAGGCCATGGCCGAATGTTATGAGACGGAGGATACGGAGCAGGCGATCCGTGAGCTGCTCCGGAAAAAGAAATATGATCCGGAGACGGCGGACTGGAAGGAGACACAGAAGGTGTCGGCCTATCTGGCAAGAAAAGGTTTCCGCTATGAAGATATCCGTCGAGTGATACAAGTTTCTGAGTGGAACGCTTGACATCTTTGTGAAAACAGTATAAAATTTAAGTGTTGTATTTGTACAATGAAAATTAAATAAGGAGGTGCTCCTGTGCCGAGTGGAATGATCATTGCTGTAGCAGTCGTGCTGATCATCGCGGCAGCAGTCATCAGCCATTTTGTAACCGTGTCCAATCTGAAGAAGAACGCTGAATCTAAGATAGGAAATGCGGAGACAAAAGCAAGAGAAATCATTGATGACGCTGTGAAAACCGCAGAGGCCAAGAAAAAGGAGTCTCTCTTGGAGATTAAAGAAGAGTCCATAAAGAATAAAAATGAACTTGAAAAAGAAACCAAGGAACGCAGAGCAGAGCTGCAGCGTTACGAAAAACGAGTGTTATCCAAGGAAGAGGCTTTAGACAAGAAGGCGGACGCGATTGAAAAGCGGGAAGCAGGATTTGCAGCAAAAGAAGAACAGCTGAAACAGCGCGAAGCGAAAGTGGAAGAGCTGAGCAGGCAAAGAGTACAGGAACTAGAAAGAATCTCAGGACTTACCTCCGAACAGGCAAAAGAATATTTGTTAAAAACTGTTGAAGAAGATGTGAAACATGATACCGCCAAGATGATCAAGGAACTGGAGACGCAGGCGAAGGAAGAAGCGGATAAGAAGGCAAAGGAATTTGTCGTTACCGCGATCCAGAGATGTGCGGCTGATCATGTGGCGGAAACTACGATTTCGGTCGTACAGCTTCCAAGCGATGAGATGAAGGGACGAATCATCGGACGTGAAGGACGGAATATCCGTACGCTTGAGACATTGACGGGTGTGGAATTGATCATCGATGACACCCCGGAAGCCGTTGTGCTTTCTGGATTTGACCCGATCAGAAGAGAAGTCGCAAGGATCGCGCTGGAAAAACTGATCGTCGACGGACGGATCCATCCGGCCAGAATCGAAGAAATGGTCGAGAAGGCTCAGAAAGAAGTCGACGTTATGATTCGCGAAGAAGGAGAGGCGGCAGCCCTGGAAGTAGGAGTTCACGGTATCCATCCGGAACTGATCAAGCTTCTGGGACGCATGAAGTTCCGCACCAGCTATGGACAGAATGCGTTAAAACATTCTATCGAAGTGGCTCAGCTTGCAGGACTTCTGGCTGGCGAGATCGGACTGGATGTCAGAGTTGCCAAGCGTGCCGGACTTTTGCATGATATTGGAAAATCCATCGACCATGATGTGGAAGGATCCCACATCCAGATAGGTGTAGATCTTTGCAGAAAATACAAAGAGTCAGCGACTGTGATTAATGCGGTGGAAGCTCATCACGGCGATGTAGAGCCGGAAACTCTGATCGCGTGCGTGGTTCAGGCGGCAGATACGATTTCTGCGGCAAGACCGGGTGCGAGAAGAGAAACATTGGAAACATATACAAACAGGTTAAAACAATTAGAAGATATCACCAACCAGTTCAAGGGTGTTGATAAGTCTTTTGCTATTCAGGCAGGTAGAGAGATTCGAGTTATGGTAGTTCCGGAGCAGGTATCTGATGCGGATATGGTATTGATGGCCAGAGATATTGCAAAACAGATTGAGTATGAATTGGAATATCCTGGACAGATCAAGGTCAATGTTATTCGTGAGTCACGAGTGACGGACTATGCCAAGTAGAAGATAAATGACGGCAGGGTCGGTATGATTACCGGCTCTGTTTTTATTACATAGGAAATTTTGGCGCCTGTACCGACGGGCGTTCATTTGAAAATGCAGGAGGGAGAAAGATGAGTGAAAATGTAAAAAGAACGGGACGCGATCTGGTATACCAGGGAGCGATCCTGAACGTATACAAAGATCATATGGAGTTTGCAAATGGCAATACCGCTGATTGGGATTTTATCCATCATGACGGGGCGGCGGCCGTGGTGCCGGTACTGCCGGATGGGAGGATTCTTATGGTATCCCAGTACCGCAACGCACTGGAACGGATGACACTGGAGATACCGGCCGGCAAGCTGGACGCTCCGGACGAGCCGGGAATTTCCTGTGCGTCCAGGGAACTGGAGGAAGAGACGGGATACCGCTGTGAGCATCTGGAGCATCTTTTGACGCTCCGGACCACGGTAGCCTTTTGCGATGAGAAGATCGAGATTTATCTGGCGAGGGATCTTAAAAAGACAGGGCAGCATCTGGACGAGGATGAATATGTAGATGTGAAGGCATATACGCTGGCGGAATTGAAGGAAAAAATATTTGAAGGAAAGATTCAGGATTCCAAGACCATTGCGGCAATCCTGGCATACGAGGTAAAATGCGGCATATAATGAAGTATCTGACGGACTAAGGAGGGGTTCTTTGAAGATACGGGAAAACAGAATGTATGTCGTGTGGATCTGCATGGCAGGATTTCTGGCGGGGATCCTATATGCCAATGTGCTGGCGGCAGATGAGATTGCCGGGATCGGGATTTTTCAGGAGTATTTTCTTGGACGGTTTTCCGGCGTGGAGATTCTGAGTGCTGATTATATCTGGTATATCGCAAGGATACGGGCAGTTCCGCTTTTTTTGCTGGCGGCTCTTGGTTCCACAAAGCTCCGGAAAGCTTCTGCGGCTGTATTTCTGGCCTGGACAGGCTTTTCCCTGGGGCTTATCATGACGGCGGCAGTGCTGAAGATGGGAGGAAAGGGACTGGTGCTTTGTCTGATTGCCTTGACTCCGCATCTTTTTTTCTATGCGGCCGGCTATCTGATTCTTCTATGGTATCTGTTCCGGTATCCGGAGGTACGGTGGAATCTGTCTAAGACTGTCTGCATGGCGTTTTTGATATTGACAGGTTTTTTGCTGGAGTGCTATGTGAATCCCGTGCTGATGCAAATGTTTGTGGAGACGCTTCAGTGACGCCCGGCGGCGAAAACAGGTCAGCTGTTCTTTTCCGGGAAACGATATCGGATTAGAACCAGGAGACAGCAGGAAAATACACAGAGCTGGCTTGCCAGCATACCCCAGAGATATCCCTGGATCCCGAAGGAGGGGATCAGCAGGAAAATGCTGGCTATCCTGAGGCCAAGGCTTGCAGCATTGATGAGAAAGGTGAGAGTTGTTTTTCCGATACCGTTAATGGTGCTGATCAGAGTGTTGTTGGTGTATAAAAAGGGACACATCCATGCCAGGATCTGTATCAGATTTCCGGCCAGGCTGCTGTGAAAAATATGACTGCCGATCCAGGGACCGGTTATCAAAAGAAAGGCGCAGCAAAAGCATCCCATAGCAATACAGGAAGAAGTGACCTTTATGACCAGGGTGCGGAAAGCTTTTTTATCACGCAGCGTCTGTATCCGGGCGACCTCCGGAAGCAGCATGGTGGAGATGGAGCCAGAGACTGCCGAAGGGAACAGGATGCATGGAAGAGCCATACCGGTCAGAACGCCATAGACGGAAAGAGCCTCTTTTTGGGTCATACCGGCTGTTTTAAGCTGCAGAGGGATAGAGACTGCCTCCGCACTCTGCAGGAGGTTTAGAAGGACCCGGTTCCCGGTAAGCGGGAGTGAAGGGAGCAAAAGCCGGGGAATCTGCCGGCAAAGGGAGAGAAAGGAGAGACGGTTTTTCGGCTCTCCTTTTTTGCCGGAGATCAAAATGTGCAGGCAGTAGAAGGAGGAAGCGAGCTCTCCGGCTGCCAGTCCGACAACGGCAAAGGAGACATCTGCGGTAATGCCTCGTTCTGCGGCTGCAAAATAAATAAGGAACACGCTGCCGATCCGTACGCTCTGTTCGATCAGCTGGGAAACGGCAGGGACGCCGGTTTCCTTTTGACCGAAATAGTAGCCGCAGATACAGCTGTGAATGGCGGCAAAAGGAAAGACATAAGATAAGATGACTAAAAGCCCGGCACAGCGAGGGTCGCGAAGAAATACCACGGCGATCCATCCTGCATAGTTTTGGAGGAATAGTGTTACAATACTGGAAAAAGAAACTGTAATTAAGAGGGCCGTGTACAACAACTGCCGGGCCTCTTTTTTTCGTCCGAGAGCCGTGTCTTTTGCTACCAGGCGGGCCAGTATCAGCTCGATTCCGGCACAGGTAAGAGAAAATCCCAGGGCGTAAACAGGAAAGATCAGCTGATAGAGACCAACGCCCTCCTCTCCAAATGCATGGCTTAAGAAAATGCGGTAGAAAAAGCCCATCATGCGGGTGGCAAGACCTGTCATGGTCAGGATCAGAGTTCCTTTAATCAATGTGTGTGCGCGGGACATAGCAGGACTCCTTAAGGATATTGTTATAAGATATTCAAAAGAGAGGCTTGACAGAACTACCAGTCAATGGTATCCTACAGAAAGATAACCCAGTAAAATAGTAGGAATTAAAAAGAAGGTGAGAAAATGAAGCTTTCTACCAAAGGAAGATACGGCCTGCGGGCCATGATCGATCTCGCCAGATATAGTGAAGATGAGCCGGTATCCATTAGCAGTATCGCCTCCAGACAGGCAATCTCGGAGCGTTATCTCGAACAGCTGGTAGCATTGTTGAAAAAAGCCGGGCTGGTGTCCAGCATCCGGGGAGCACAGGGGGGATATGTGCTGGCGAAAGAAGCTTCTGAAATTTCGGTGGGAGATGTTTTGCGGGCACTGGAAGGAAGTCTTGAACCGGTGAAATGTGCAGCGTTTTATTCGGAAGAAGGCTGTCTGGCCGCCGGAGGATGCGTGACGAAGTATGTCTGGCAGAAGATCAATGACAGTATTAATGATACGGTGGACCATATCATGCTGGACGAGCTGGTGGAGGAAAGTAAAAAGGTAAATCCTGCCGGGGGATGTGAAGAGCCCCAGTGCAGTCAGCCATAAATCAAAATGCGGAGCTGTCCCGGAAGCGGACGGCAGAGAGGAGAATAGGATGAGCAGATTTTTATATTTAGATAATGCAGCAACGACAAAAACGGCACCGGAAGTACTGGAAGCTATGCTTCCATATTTCACGGAGAAATTCGGAAATCCGTCCAGTGTATATCAGTTTGCGGCGGAGAATAAGACGGTGGTGGATGAGATGCGTAAGATCATCGCCGAATCCCTTGGAGCAAAGAGTAAGGAAATCTATTTTACTGCGGGAGGCTCTGAGGCGGATAACTGGGCGCTGAAAGCAACGGCAGAGGCTTATCAGGCAAAGGGAAGGCATATCATCACCACGAAGATCGAGCACCACGCGATTCTCCATACAGCAGAGTATCTGGAGCGGCAGGGCTATGAGGTGACATACCTTGATGTGGACGAGGATGGAAAGGTAGATCTTGAGGAATTAAAGGCTGCGATCCGGCCAGATACGATCCTGATCTCTGTTATGTATGCCAATAACGAGATCGGAACGGTAGAACCTATCCGCGAGATCGGAGAGATCGCCCATGAGCATGGCATCCTGTTCCATACAGATGCGGTGCAGGCTTACGGTCATCTTCCCATCAATGTAGATGAATGTTATATCGATATGCTGAGCGCCAGCGGACATAAGCTGAACGGACCAAAGGGCATCGGATTTCTGTATATCCGTACAGGCGTGAAGATCCGCTCTTTTATCCATGGAGGAGCGCAGGAGCGCAAGCGCCGCGCCGGAACAGAAAACGTGCCGGGAATCGTCGGGATGGGCGCTGCGGTAAAGCGGGCTTTTGACACGATGGAAGAACGGACAGCCAGAGAAAAAGAGGTAAGGGACTATCTTATCCGGAGGGTAGAGAACGAGATCCCGTACTGCCGGCTGAACGGACATCGGACAGACCGTCTGCCAAACAATGCAAATTTCAGTTTCCAGTTCATTGAAGGAGAATCGTTGCTGATCCGTCTGGATATGAAGGGAATCTGTGCATCCAGCGGATCTGCATGTACCTCGGGATCACTGGATCCGTCACATGTGCTTCTGGCCATCGGCCTTCCTCATGAGATCGCTCATGGGTCACTGCGCCTTACGATCAATGAGGAGATTTCAAAAGAAGATGTGGATTATGTAGTAGACAGTTTAAAAGAGATCGTAGAGGGACTTCGGAATATGTCGCCGCTTTACGAGGATTTTGTAAAGAAACAAGAGAAAAACGTATAGAGGAAGAACAGGAGGAATCAGTATGTATTCAGCAAAGGTTATGGACCACTTTGAACATCCAAGAAATGTGGGAGAAATAGAGAATGCCAGCGGCGTTGGAACGGTAGGGAACGCAAAGTGCGGAGATATTATGAGGATTTATCTGGATATTGATGAAAACCAGATCATCCGGGATGTAAAGTTTAAGACCTTCGGCTGCGGGGCGGCAGTAGCTACCAGCAGTATGGCTACGGAGCTGGTGAAGGGAAAATCAGTTAAGGAGGCTATGCAGGTGACGAATAAAGCTGTCATGGAGGCACTTGACGGGCTGCCGCCGGTTAAGGTACACTGTTCTTTGTTGGCGGAAGAAGCCATTCATGCGGCTTTGTGGGATTATGCCGAAAAACATGGTATTAAGATTGAGGGACTGACAAAACCGAAGTCGGATATCCACGAAGACGAGGAAGAAGAGGAAGAAGAATATTAAGACTGAGGATGTATCATGGAACGAAAGAAAGTGGTAGTCGGCATGTCCGGCGGTGTGGATTCTTCGGTGGCGGCCTGGCTTTTGAAGGAGCAGGGGTATGACGTCATCGGGGTGACCATGCAGATCTGGCAGGAAGAAGATGAGCAGGTGCAGGAGGAAAATGGCGGATGCTGCGGCCTAAGCGCTGTGGACGATGCCAGGAGGGTGGCCTCATCCCTGGGAATTCCCTATTATGTCATGAATTTCCGGAAAGAATTTAAGGAACATGTCATAGACTATTTTATCGATGAATATTTACACGGGCGGACGCCCAATCCCTGTATTGCCTGCAACCGGTATGTGAAATGGGAGTCCTTGCTTGAGAGAAGCCGCCGGATCGGAGCGGACTATATTGCGACGGGGCACTATGCCAGGATCGAAAAGCTGCCAAATGGCCGGTTTAGCTTAAGGGTTTCTGAGACGGGGGCCAAGGATCAGACCTATGCGCTGTATAATCTGACTCAGGAGCAGTTAAGCTCCACTTTGATGCCGGTAGGAAGCTATACCAAGGACGAGATCCGGAAGATGGCAAAGGAGCTGGGGCTTCTGGTTGCGGAGAAGCCGGACAGCCAGGACATCTGTTTTGTGCCGGACGGAGATTACGCATCGTTCATTGAAGAGACGACGGATGCGGGAAGCCGTCCTGGGAATTTTGTGCTGTCCGATGGAAGTGTGGTGGGAACGCATAAAGGGATTATTCATTATACAGTGGGACAGCGCAAAGGACTGGGACTTTCCATGGGGCATCCGGTGTTTGTGCTGGAGATCCGGCCGGACACCAACGAGATCGTGGTGGGGACCGGCGAGGAATCACTGACCCGCAAGGTCAGGGCACGCCATATCAATTTTATGTCGGTGGAAGATCTGCCGGAGAAAAAACGGGTCTTTGCAAAGATCCGGTACAACCACAAAGGGGCCTGGTGTACGGCGGAAAAGACCGGAGAGGATGAGATCTTATGTATCTTTGACGAGCCTCAGAGAGCAGTCACTCCGGGGCAGGCGCTGGTACTTTATGACGGAGAATATGTTCTGGGCGGCGGAACGATCGTAAGGGAGGAATAAGAAATGAGAGCAGATGTGCACATGCATACGAATTTTTCCCATGACTCTAAGTCGAGTCCGGAGGAAATGATACAGGGGGCCATCGAAAAAGGGCTGGAGGTGATCTGTTTTACAGATCATTTCGATAAGGACAATATGTCCTGGGGGCTGGAAGATATTTTTGATCCCGAAGCGTACTTTCAGGCTATGATCCCGCTCCGGGAAAAATACCGGGGGCGCATTGATGTCAGGATCGGCGTGGAACTTGGCATGCAGCCGCATCTTGCGGAGTTCTATAATCAGTTTGTACGCCGCTACCCGTTTGATTTCGTGATCGGGTCCCTTCACAGTATTCTGGGAAAGGATGTAGTATACGGAATGCAGCATGACGAAGATTTTCAGAGACGTCCGGACGAGGAGATCTACCGGATCGCACTGGAAGAGATGCTTGAGGATGTAAAAAGCCATGAAGAATTTGACGTGCTGGGGCATCTGGACTATGTGGTACGCTATGGAAAAGAACGGGAGAAGCAGTATTCCTATAAAAAATATGCGGATCTGATCGATGAGATCCTCCGCACAGTGATTGCCAAAGGAAAAGGGATCGAGCTGAACATGGCAGGCTTAAAATACGGGCTGCCCTTTGCCCATCCCCATCCGGATGTACTGAAAAGATATAAAGAGCTGGGAGGCGAAATTATTACTGTAGGTGCGGACGGGCATAAACCGGAACACATCGCCTATGATTATGAAAAGGTATCGGAAATCCTGAAAAGCTGCGGATTCCGGTACTATACAGAATTTTCAGAACGAAAGCCGGTTTTCCTGGAACTTCCATAAAAACTGGAAAAGCACTTGAATTTTTATATCAGATTTAGTACAATAAATCTTGGTTGATGATTCTTTAACAAAAGAAGCGTCAACAGATGACTGCGTAACCAGTTAATAAAACTTTAGGAGGAATTAATCATGGCAGTAAAAGTAGCGATTAATGGATTCGGACGTATCGGACGTCTCGCATTCAGACAGATGTTTGGAGCAGAAGGATATGAAGTAGTTGCAATCAACGACTTGACATCTCCAAAGATGCTCGCACATTTATTAAAATATGATTCATCTCAGGGCAAATATGCACTGGCTGACAAGGTTGAAGCTACTGATGATTCTATTATCGTAGACGGGAAAGAAATCAAGATCTACGCAATGGCAAACGCAGAGGAGCTTCCTTGGGGAGAGATCGGCGTTGACGTTGTTCTGGAGTGTACCGGATTCTACACATCCAAAGAGAAAGCATCTGCTCACATCAAAGCAGGCGCAAGAAAGGTAGTTATTTCTGCACCGGCTGGTAATGACCTGCCAACAATCGTATATAATGTAAACCATGACACACTGAAACCGGAAGATACTGTTATCTCCGCAGCTTCCTGTACAACAAACTGCCTGGCTCCGATGGCAAAGGCTCTGAATGACCTTGCACCGATCAAGACAGGTATCATGTGCACCATCCACGCATACACAGGCGACCAGATGACTCTGGACGGACCGCAGAGAAAAGGTGACTTAAGAAGATCCCGTGCAGCTGCATGCAATATCGTTCCGAACAGCACAGGTGCTGCTAAGGCAATCGGTCTGGTTATTCCGGAACTGAACGGAAAACTGATCGGAGCTGCTCAGCGTGTTCCGACCCCGACAGGCTCTACCACGATCCTGACAGCAGTTGTAGAAGGAAACGTAACTGTAGATCAGATCAACGAGGCTATGAAAGCTGCTTCTAATGAGTCCTTCGGATATAATACAGATGAGATCGTATCCAGCGATATCGTTGGTATGAGATATGGTTCTCTGTTTGATGCAACACAGACCATGGTACTTCCGTTAGACAACGGAACCACAGAGGTTCAGGTTGTTTCCTGGTATGACAATGAAAATTCTTACACAAGCCAGATGGTAAGAACAATCAAATTCTTCTCTGAGTTATCATAAGCAGAGAGATCAGTAAGACTCAAATAAGGGTCCGGTCTTAAGTGGGCCGGGCCCTTTTTCGCAGGGAAATCCCCTGAAAATATACTTTAGGAGGCAAGATTATGCTCAATAAAAAATCTGTAGACGATATTAATGTAAAAGGAAAAAGAGTCCTGGTAAGATGTGACTTTAATGTTCCGCTGATCGACGGAAAGATCACGGATGAAAACCGTCTGGTAGCAGCTCTGCCGACGATCAAGAAGCTGATCGCAGACGGAGGAAAGATCATTCTTTGTTCTCATCTTGGAAAGCCGAAGGGAGAGGCAGTACCTTCTCTGTCTCTGGCACCTGTAGCAGCACGTCTGTCAGAGCTTTTGGGACAGGAAGTGAAATTTGCGGCTGATCCGGAGGTAGTAGGACCGAACGCAAAGGCTGCTGTTGAGGCTATGCAGGACGGCGATGTAATCCTTCTTGAAAATACCCGTTACAGAGCAGAGGAGACAAAAAACGGCGAGGCTTTCAGCAAAGAGCTGGCTTCTCTGTGTGACGTATTTGTAAATGACGCATTTGGAACCGCACACCGTGCACACTGCTCCAATGTGGGTGTGACCCAGTTCGTGGATACCGCGGTAGTCGGATACCTGATGCAGAAAGAGATCGATTTCCTTGGAAATGCTGTCAACAATCCGGAGAGACCGTTCGTTGCCATCCTGGGCGGAGCAAAGGTTTCCAGTAAGATTTCTGTAATTGAAAACCTGCTGGACAAGGTAGATACCCTGATCATCGGCGGCGGAATGTCTTATACATTCAGCAAGGCTCAGGGCGGAAGCGTTGGAAAATCTCTTCTGGAAGAAGATTACTGTGAATACGCACTGAACATGCTGAAAAAGGCAGAAGAAAAAGGCGTTAAGCTGCTGCTTCCGGTTGACACAGTGATCGCTGACGACTTCTCCAACGATGCCAATAAGAAGGTTGTAAAGGCCGGAGAGATTCCGGAAGGCTGGGAAGGACTGGATATCGGACCGGATACCGAGAAGATTTTCTGTGATGCAGTGAAAGACGCAAAGACAGTTGTATGGAACGGACCGATGGGAGCCTTCGAGATGCCGAACTTTGCACATGGTACCGAGGCTGTAGCAAAAGCTCTGGCAGAGACAGAAGCTACGACTATCATCGGCGGAGGAGACTCTGCAGCGGCAGTCAACCAGCTGGGCTACGGCGATAAGATGACTCACATCTCCACTGGAGGAGGCGCTTCTCTGGAATTCCTGGAAGGCAAAGAACTCCCGGGTGTAGCAGCCGCTAACGATAAATAGAGCACTTGGTGAGGTTCTTTCGAACCTAGTGCGAATTTAGTTCTTCGGAACTTGGCGAGGTCTTTTCGAGCCTAGTCTCGAAGAACTACCTTGAATTAGCGTTTACTTAGTTCACCGAAGGAAACTTCGGTGAACATCCCGCCTTGTAGCGGGTAAGATTGAACTTGGCGAGGTCTTTTCGAGCCTAGTCTCGAAGAACTACCTTGAATTAGTGCTTACTTAGTTCACCGAAGGAAACTTCGGTGAACATCCCGCCTTGCAGAGGGTAAGAGTACGGAAATAGAAGATTCATTTGTAAGGAGATAAAGAAATGGCAAGAAAGAAAATTATTGCAGGCAACTGGAAAATGAACAAGACTCCAAGTGAGGCAGTTGCCCTGGTAGAAGAATTAAAACCGCTGGTAGCAAACGAGGAAGTTGACGTGGTATTCTGTGTACCAGCTATCGATATCGTTCCGGTGGTAGAAGCATGTAAAGGAACCAACATCCAGGTTGGTGCTGAAAATATGTACTTTGAAGAGAGCGGTGCTTATACAGGAGAGATTTCCCCGGCTATGCTGGTAGATGCAGGCGTAAAATATGTAGTCCTGGGACACTCCGAGAGAAGAGATTACTTTGGAGAGACCAATGAGGATGTTAATAAGAAAGTCCTGAAAGCATTTGAGCACGGCATTACTCCGATCATGTGCTGCGGCGAAACTCTGGAGCAGAGAGAGCAGGGCGTGACCATGGATTTCATCCGCCAGCAGGTAAAGGTTGGACTCCAGAATGTAACGGCTGACCAGGCAAAGGCTATGGTCATTGCATACGAGCCGATCTGGGCGATCGGAACCGGAAAGACCGCTACCACAGAGCAGGCAGAGGAAGTATGCAAGGGCATCCGTGACTGTGTTGCGGAAGTCTATGACGAGGCGACTGCGGAAGCAATCCGTATTCAGTACGGCGGGTCTGTCAATGCAGGAAATGCAGCAGAATTATTCGCTCAGGCAGATATTGACGGAGGACTGGTAGGCGGAGCCTCCCTGAAGGCAGATTTTGGAAAGATCGTAAATTATAAGTAACAGATACAGATTTTGATAAAAGGAAAGCGAAAAAGCGGTTTATCCATGTATCCATGTGGTATCATGGAAAACCGCTTTTAAAACTTGAAGGAGCGCACATGAAATACCTGGAAATACCGATAGAAGTAAATGGATCTGTAGAAGATGCAAGACTGGAAACGTATATCCTGGACACCCCGGTGGAAAAGATACAGATCAAAAAGCGGCCGATGATCGTGATCTGTCCGGGAGGCGGCTACGAAAAGTTAAGCTACCGGGAAGGAGAACCGGTCGCCATGCAGTTTCTGGCGAAGGGATACCATGCCTGTGTGCTTCGCTACTCCGTAGCGCCGGCAAGATATCCGGTGCCGCTTCTGGAGCTTGGACAGGTCATGCGGATCATTTACAGCCATGCAGAAGAATGGCGGGTGAATACAGATCAGATCATCGTCAGCGGATCATCGGCAGGCGGACATCTGGCAGGCATGCTGGGCGTGTTCTGGAGCAGGCAATGGCTTGCAGATATGCTGGAAACAGAAAGCAAAGTCTTACGTCCGGCAGGGATGCTGCTTTGTTACCCGGTGATCACTTCGGATGAGGCTCAGGGGCATCTGCCAAGTTTCCGAAATCTTCTGGGAGAACAGTTTGAAGAGGATAAGGATAAGCTGTCTCTGGAAAAACAGGTGACGGACGATACACCGCCGGCTTTTCTCTGGCATACGGCGACTGACGGGACGGTGCCTGTGGCAAATTCTATGCGGATGGCAGAAGCGCTGATCGAATGCGGCGTTCCGGCGGAGCTTCACATTTATCCGGAGGGCGTCCACGGGTTAAGCCTTGCAAGTGAGCAGGTGCGCCGGGCAGACGGCTCCGGCGTGGAAGAAGTCTGTCAGTCCTGGATAGACCTTGCTGACATTTGGATTAAACATTTATGCGATATCAAATAATGGAGGAGATGAAAAAATGAGTAAAAGACCTACAGTTCTTATGATCCTTGACGGATATGGACTAAATGAGAATATAAAAGGAAATGCGGTGGCGGAAGGCAAAACGCCGGTCATGGATCAACTGATGAAGGAGTGCCCGTTTGTAAAAGGCAATGCCAGCGGTATGGCAGTCGGACTTCCGGAAGGGCAGATGGGAAATTCGGAAGTCGGACATTTAAACATGGGTGCGGGAAGGATTGTCTACCAGGATCTTACCAAGATCACAAAGGCAATCCAGGACGGTGATTTCTTCGAGAATCCGGCCCTTCTTGCAGCATGCAAAAATGTGAAAGAAAATGATTCCTCGCTGCATTTATTCGGACTTGTGTCTGACGGTGGTGTACACAGCCACATCGAACACATCTATGGGCTTCTGGAACTGGCGAAGAGACAGGGAATCGAAAAGGTATATGTACACTGCTTCCTGGACGGAAGAGATACACCGCCGGCATCCGGAAAAGAATATGTAGAGCAGTTGGAAGCAAAGATGAAGGAGATCGGCGTCGGAAAAGTGGCGACAGTGATGGGACGCTACTATGCTATGGACCGTGATAACCGCTGGGACCGTGTAGAAAAGGCATACCGTGCGCTGGTATATGGCGAAGGCGAGAAAGCAGCAAGCGGACCGGCAGGAATCCAGGCGTCTTACGACAAGGACACTACCGATGAGTTTGTACTTCCAACAGTTGTAGAAGAGAATGGACATCCGACGGCTGTGATCAGAAATCAGGACTCTGTCATTTTCTTCAATTTCCGTCCGGACCGAGCAAGAGAAATTACCCGTGCTTTTTGTGATGATGATTTTGCCGGATTCGAAAGAGGAGAGCGGATCAAAACAACCTATGTATGCTTTACCGAGTATGATGTGACGATCCCCAACAAGCAGATCGCATTTGTAAAAGAGGAGATCACCAATACCTTTGGCGAATATCTGGCTGCTCATGGATTGAAGCAGGCCCGTATCGCAGAGACAGAGAAATACGCACATGTGACCTTCTTCTTTAACGGCGGCGTGGAAGAGCCAAATGAGGGCGAGGACCGGATCCTGGTGAAATCACCGAAGGTAGCCACCTATGACCTGAAGCCGGAAATGAGTGCCTATGAGGTCTGCGATAAGCTGGTAGAGGCGATCGAGTCTGGAAAGTATGATGTGATCATCATCAACTTTGCGAATCCGGATATGGTGGGTCATACCGGTGTAGAGAAGGCAGCGATTCAGGCAATCGAGGCAGTAGATGTATGCGTGGGAAGAGCAGTGGAGGCGATCCGCAAGGTGGACGGCCAGATGTTTATCTGTGCAGATCACGGAAATGCAGAGCAGCTGATCGATGATGAGACGGGCGAGCCGTTTACGGCGCACACCACCAATCCGGTGCCGTTCATCCTGGTTAATGCAGATCCTGCTTACCGCTTAAGAGAGGGCGGATGTCTGGCGGATATTGCGCCGACACTGATTGAGATGATGGGCATGGAGCAGCCAAAGGAAATGACAGGGAAATCATTGCTTATAAAAGGATAAGATGTAGAAACAGAGCTTATGAAGATATTTATTGTGGAAGACGAGCCGGAGATCCGGCTGGAATTAAAAGCTTTGCTGGAAAATGCATTGTATCAGACACAGACAACTGAATCTTTTGAAAGCCTTGTGGACCAGATCCTGGAAGCAGAACCGGATCTGGTCCTGCTTGACTGGAACCTGCCGGGAGAGAATGGAGATTGGGTTCTAAGCAAGGTCCGGGCCCGTTCTTCTGTCCCTGTTATTTTTCTCACCAGCCGGACCGACGCTATGGATGAGCTGTCAGGGATGTTAAAAGGTGCGGATGATTATATTACAAAACCGTTCCAGCCTCCCATTCTTCTTGCCAGGATCGCCGCGGTATTAAAAAGAAGCAGAAAAGATACAGAAGATCAACTGCGGATGACTTATAAAGGGGTAACCCTGGATCTTTCCAGGGTGACTGTCTGCTTTCAGGAAAAAGAGACAGAGCTTTCAAGAAACGAACTGAAGATCCTGTACTGCCTGTTTGTGAAGAAGGGGGAGATTGTTGCACGGCCTGATCTGATTGAAGAGCTGTGGGATCAGCAGGTGTTTATCGATGATAATACGCTGAGTGTCAACATAACGCGCATCCGTGGGAAATTAAAGGAGATCGGCGTAGAGAATTTTATTGAGACCAGACGCGGGATGGGATATAAGATATGACATTTGCAGCATTTTTAAAAGATAAGGTTTTATTCCTGCTCCTGCAGATCATACTGATGGCATTGCTTTTCTTTTTTCTCTCTGTGACCGGATATCCGAAAGCCAATACCGTGCTCATTCTGGTCTGCTGGATCCTGACCGTGGCCATATGGCTGATCCTGAAATACCGGGACAGGAGGCGGTATTTTGGCAGGATGGAGATGATTTTGGACGAGGTAGACCAAAGGTATCTTTTGGGGGAGCTGATGCCGGCGTCCTATCATCTGGAGGATCAGCTTTACCGTGATATGATCAGAAAAGCAAATAAGTCCATGATTGAACGGGTGCGCCGCAGCGAAGACGCCGGGAAGGAATACCGGGAATATATTGAAAGCTGGGTTCATGAGATCAAGACGCCGATCACGGCGGTGGATCTGATGTGTGCGAATCATAAGGATGAGCTGACAGACCGGATCAGGAAAGAAAACCGACGGATAGAAGATTTTGTGGATATGGCTCTTTATTATGCAAGATCTGATGAGGTCTATAAGGATTACATGATCCGTCAGGTGCGGATTTCTGATATCGTGTCAGAGGTTCTTTCCCGGGATAAGCAATATCTGATCGGAAATGGAGTGCATTTGGATGTGGACTGTCAGGATGAGGTGTACACGGATCGGAAATGGATCGGATTCATTCTGCATCAGATCCTGCAAAATGCGGTAAAATACCGGAAAGGCGAGCATCCTTATATCAAGATTTTTAGCGAGAAGAAAGAAGGAGGTGTGCGTCTTACGGTGGAGGATGACGGGATCGGCATCCGGGAGGAGGAACTTTCCCGGATCTTTGAAAAGGGATTTACCGGAAGCAATGGCCGGAAGATTCATGCCTCTACAGGAATGGGGCTATATCTTAGCCAGAAGCTTTGCAGGAAGCTGGGCATCCGGCTGTATGCCAGGTCTCTTCCGGGGGAATGGACAAAATTGATCTTAGAATTTCCAGTCAGCACTTATCTTTCAAAACTGTAAGATAACTGTAAGGCGGGGCGCTACCACAGGCTGAAAGCGTATGATAAAGTATACTCATCCGGAGACGAAAAGTCTCCTGGTGAGTATTTTTTGACATGAGGTGTTTGGACAATGGGACGTGAAATTCGAGTCGAGGATGTGGAAAAATATTACAGGAACGGGCGGCAGGTAACAAAGGCAGTAGACCGTGTAAGCTTTACCGTGGAGCCGGGGGAATTTATGGGAGTTATGGGAGCTTCCGGTTCGGGGAAGACCACGCTTCTTAACCTTCTGGCAACGGTAGACCGGGTGACGGCCGGCCATATTTATTACCAGGATACAGACATTACAGAGCTTACAGAGGATGAACTTTCGGAATTCCGGAAGAAGAATCTGGGATTTATATTTCAGGATTATAATCTCCTGGACACCTTGACACTGGAAGAGAATATTGAGCTTGCTATGTCGCTTCAGGAGAAGAAAAAGGCAGTAATCCGTGATGAGTGCGAAAGGATGATAGGACTTCTGGGGCTTGAAGCTGTAAGACATGCATTTCCTTACCAGGTATCCGGCGGACAGAGACAAAGATGTGCCTGTGCAAGAGCCATGGTGAACCATCCCAGACTCCTTCTGGCCGATGAACCTACAGGGGCGCTGGATTCCAGAGCGGCGCAGATACTGCTTTCTACCTTCACGAAGATGAACCGGGAGATGGGAGCCACCATATTTATGGTGACTCATGATGCATTTTCTGCCAGCTACTGCAGCCGGATCCTGTTTTTGCAGGACGGAAAGATCTTCCATGAGCTTGTGAAAGGAAAAAGAACGAGAAGGGAATTTCTGCAGGAGATTCTGGATGTTTTAAGTCTGACGGGAGGTGAGCTCTCCGATGACTGCTAAGCTTGCATTCCGGAACGTAAAGCGTTCCGCCAGAGATTATCTGGTTTATTTTCTGACCATGACCTTTGTGGCGGCATTGATGTTTGCCTTTAATACGGTGATTTTTTCCGAGAGTGTGGGAAGGATGTTCGAGGTGGCGGGACTGATGGCTGCAATGATCGGTATGGCGACCTTTTTCATCGTACTGATCGTGGCATGGCTCATTAACTACATGGTTCGATTTATTCTGGAAAAGAGGAGCCGGGAATTTGGGATTTATCTTCTGATCGGGATGAAGAAAAAGCAGATTTCAAGACTATATCTAAGGGAAATGCTTCTTCTGGGGACGGTAGCTTTTGGTCTGGGACTCTTGCCCGGCCTTCTTCTGCAGCAGATTCTGCTGGCTGTCCTCTACGGCGTGCTGAAACTGGATCAGCCTCTTAGAATAGAGTGGAGCTGGTGGTGTTTTCTGATGACGTTCCTGTGCTATTTTGGCTGCTATTTTCTGGCTTTATTCCGGTGCAAAAGAAGATTCCGGAAAATGAATATCCGGGACTTGATGGATGAACAGCATCGTGGTGAGGAAATCCGGGAAGGGAAGGTTGGAATCCGTAAACTGCTTCTTCCTGTCTCTATTCTGGTGCTGGCGGCACTGGAAGTGGCGCTTTGTATGGGACTCATCCGGGATGGAGTTTCTATTATGGGATTTCTTGCAGGGCTGGTGGTGTTTATCTACCTGTTTTATGCAGGGGTCTCGGCCTGGGTGGTCAGCTATGTGCGGAAAAAGGGATCCCGGATCTATCGGAGAGGAAATCTGTTCCTTTTGCGTCAGTTTGCATCCAAAGTCCGCACCATGCAGTTTACCATGGGGACTTTGACGGCACTTTTTACAGTGGCGATCCTGGGGTGTACGGTGGCGCTGATGTTCCAGGATTACCAGGATCAGATCCTGCAGAGCAAATTCCCTTTTGATGTACAGGTCTATGGCGCAGATCCTGCGGATGAGTTTGCAGATGAATTTGAGGTTTTAAATAAAGAGACGACGGTAAAAGATTCGTATATTTACCGGATCTATGAAAATGGAACGGATCCTGTCAATGTGTGGCTGTATTCACACCTTCAGGTATTTGGGACAATCTATCAAAAGCCGGATGGGACGGCAGATGTAGAAAAGATCCGGGAGGAGGCGGACGGCAGCTATTGCAGATATGATACCTACATGGGACTTTCCGACTATAACAGACTGCGGCATATGCTGGGCTATCAGGAAGTGTCATTGAAAGACGGAGAATATCTGCTGCATATCAAGGAGCGTGTACTGCGGGAGACAAAGGATTTTACTGATGAGATAAGGATTTTGGGAGAAAAGGGAGTTCTGTCCTGCGCGGGGATACGCACGGAACCCTTTTCGCAGGATGGTCATAATGGCGGAGATTATGTAATCGTGGTACCGGATGCGGAGATTTCTGCCATGACGCCCTATTATTCGGAGCTGGCGGTGGATATTAAAGGGAAGGCACCGGCGGATCTGGAGAGGCAGCTGGATGCGCTGGGAGAAGAGCAGGATTTCGGCGGACACCCTCAGAGAGAGGGGAACAGCTGTTATGGATCCGATACTATTGTAAGCTATGCTGCGGTAAATCTGGTGAGAGACAATCTGATACCGGAGGTGCGCTATCTGTTGCTCTGCATTATTTTTCCGGCTTTTTATATCGGCCTGGTATTCCTGTGCGTAGCGCTTGCAGTGCTTTCCGTGCAGCAGTTAAGTGATGCGGCCAAGTACCGGTTCCGATACCAGGTCTTACATCAGCTGGGAATGGGAAGAAAAGAGACGGATCATCTGATTTTCCGGCAGCTTTTGTGGTACTACCTTTGCCCGGCGGTATTTGCGGCAGCCATCAGCAGTATGATTTGTGCTTTTATCAGCCGAAAGTTCATTTTTTATACGGGAGTACACACACCGCTGTTCCAGTATTTCGGGGGTTCCTGCCTGTTGTTTATCGGGATTTATACCGTTTATTTTCTCATCACGTATATCAGCTTTAAAAGAACAGTCAGAGAGGAGAACAAAAGATGAATAGAGATGTGATTAAATATATTGCTATTATTACGATGACACTGAATCATATTTCCAATATATTTTTAGATCCGGATACGCTCCTGGGAGAGGCACTCCTTGACATCGGCTATTTTACTGCTGTCACTATGTGCTATTTTCTGGTGGAGGGGTATCATTATACCCATTCCAAGAAAAAATACGGACAGCGGCTTCTTGTGTTTGCGCTTATTTCGCAGATTCCGTTTCAGGAGGCGGTGGGAGCGGCAGCCTTTAATATGCTATTCACCTTATTTTTCTGCTTTCTGATCCTCTGTGCCAAGGAGTATATCAGAAGGCCGGCGGAACGGACTGTGGCGATCATCTGTCTTACGGCCTGCACCCTGTTCGGAGACTGGGCGCTTCTTGCGGCAGTCTTTACCCTGCTTTTTGACTGGAGCAGAGGAGATAAGAAAAAGACGGCCTGGGCCTATGGGATCGCTTTTGTGGTCTTTGGAGGCATCAATTTCCTTTCCTACTACATGGCCGGAGATGCCGTGGGTCAGACACTGCTTCGGACACTGGCTGCCGGGGGAGGGATCATCGTCTCCGGTGTGATCATGCTTTGCTTCTACAACGGGAAGAAATCGCCTCGTTCCGGGAAATTCGGCAAGTGGTTCTTCTACGTGTATTACCCGGCTCACCTGGCGGTGCTGGTGCTCTTGCGTGCGGTGATGTAGTAAAAAAGGCGGCAAATGGGGACGTACACTTTTGGCGAAAGTGTACGTCCCCATTTGCGTTTGTCCCTGTCCCCATTTGCATTTTCCCCTGTCCCCATTTATAATAGGATCATGCAGTATAAGAAAGGCAGGATGGGGGAATGTATCAATTTTACTTTTTTGATCTGGACGGCACGATTACGGATTCTTCCCTTGGAATCACGAATTCGGTCCGGTATGCGCTTGCCAAGTATGGCATAGAGGAGCCGGACAGGAAGAAGCTTTACCGCTTCATCGGGCCGCCGCTTGCGGAGTCGTTCCGGGAGTTTTATGGGTTCCCTGAAGAGCAGTGCCAGGAAGCGATCCGGTACTACCGGGAATATTACCAGGAGAAGGGAATCTATGAGAACCGGGTATATGACGGCCTGGAAGAGGTGCTGAAGAAGCTTAAAGAGGCGGGAAAACAGCTGGTGGTGGCAACATCCAAGCCAGAGGTTTTTGCCAGGGAGATCATCAGATATTTTCATCTGGATTCTTATTTTTCTTATGTGGCGGGAATGGAACTGGACGGAGGCCGGGGAACGAAGGCAGAGGTCATTGAATATGCAATATGTTCCTGCGGGGCCGAAGACCGCAGAGAGATCCTGATGATCGGAGACCGGAAGCATGATGTGATCGGTGCGAGACAGGCGGGAATAGACTGCGTGGGTGTGCTTTACGGGTTTGGTTCCGAAGAAGAACTAAAGGAGGCCGGGGCAGCAGGCATTGCAGCTTCCGTGGAAGATATCCTGAAGTATGCCTGAAGAAGAAAATCCATAAATTTGTCTGTGAGAGTATTGACAAACAGGGAAGATATTGATATGATTAAAAAACAGAACGCACTCTGTTTTTAATTTAAAACAAAGAAAGAGGTGCAGTATGAAAAGAGTATATTCATTGTTGGTTGATAACAACCCAGGTGTTTTGAGCCGTATATCCGGGCTTTTCAGCAGACGGGGCTACAGCATCGACAGTATCACGGCAGGAGTAACGGCGGATCCCAGATTTACCAGGATCACCATCGTGGCCAGTGGAGACGAGCTGATCCTTTCGCAGATCGAAAAACAGGTCCGGAAGCTGGAGGATGTGATAGAGATTAAGGTACTGGATCCGGAAGACTCTGTTTACCGGGAGCTTATTATGGTCAAGATCCGCGCGGACCGGGCAGAGAGAGCAGAGATCATCTCAGTGGCGGATATTTTCCGTGCAAAAATCGTAGACGTGGAGAAGGAGTCTCTGATCGTGGAGCTGACAGGAACCCAGTCCAAGCTGGATGCTTTCTTAAACCTGCTGGACGGATATGAGATTCTGGAGCTTGCAAGGACAGGCATCACCGGACTGAACCGAGGCATCAAAAACGTGACGCTGATCGATCAGGAAGGAAATATCAAGAAAATTTAGAGGCGCCGGAAACATGGAACACGGCAGCAATGAAACAGCAATTAAATAGAGACAGAATGACAGGTTCTGCCGCTGTTTAACAATATAATTTATTATATGTAGGAGGAATGATACAAATGGCAGCAAAAATTTACTATCAGGAAGATTGTAACTTATCTTTACTGGAGGGAAAGAAAATTGCGATCATTGGTTATGGAAGCCAGGGACATGCGCATGCCCTGAACTTAAAGGAGTCCGGATGTGACGTGATCGTCGGCCTGTACGAGGGAAGCAAATCCTGGGCAAAGGCAGAGGCACAGGGATTACAGGTTTATACAGCAGCAGAGGCCGCAAAACAGGCGGATATTATCATGATCCTGATCAATGATGAGAAGCAGGCAGCTATGTATAAGAAGGACATCGAGCCGAACCTGGAAGAAGGAAATATGCTGATGTTTGCACACGGTTTCTGTATCCATTTCGGACAGATTGTGCCGCCGGCTAATGTAGACGTAACTATGATTGCTCCGAAGGCTCCGGGTCACACTGTAAGAAGCGAGTATCTTGCAGGAAAAGGTACACCTTGCCTGGTAGCCGTGGAACAGGATTATACAGGAAAAGCCCTTGACAAGGCACTGGCATATGCGCTGGCAATCGGTGGCGCAAGAGCTGGTGTCCTGGAGACCACATTCCGTACAGAGACAGAGACCGACCTCTTTGGCGAGCAGGCAGTTCTCTGCGGCGGTGTATGTGCGTTGATGAAAGCCGGATTCGAGACGCTGGTCGAAGCCGGATATGATCCAAGAAACGCATACTTTGAGTGTATCCACGAGATGAAACTGATCGTAGACCTGATCTACGAATCCGGATTCGGCGGAATGAGATATTCCATCTCTAATACAGCAGAGTACGGCGATTATATCACAGGACCGAAGATCATTACAGAGGAGACAAAGAAGACCATGAAGAAGATCCTGGCGGATATTCAGGATGGAACTTTTGCAAAAGACTTCCTGTTAGAGATGTCTGATGCGGGCGGACGCGCTCACTTCCGTGCTCTGAGAAAGCTTGCAAGCGAGCATCAGATGGAGCAGGTTGGAAAAGAGGTCAGAAGCCTTTACAGCTGGAGCGATTCCGACAAGCTGATCAACAACTAATTGTAGATATGGTATTTGGAACACAATAAATACATAATGAAAGATAAGGCGGTGCCGCGGCAGAGTTGTAAATCTGTTGCGGCATTGTTTTTTGCGTGCTAAAATAGGGATAGAAAGTGTTCGAAAAGAAAAACTGAAAGGAGGGACGGACAGATGAACAGCAGGATTGAAGAAATGGCAGACCTGCGCTCGGCAAAAAATCCCAAGGCCAGGATCAAAATCCTGAAAGGCCATTTTGCTACCAGCAATTCCCATCTGAATACGTATATTGACATGTCCACCGTAAAAACGAGACACAATAATTCCAGAGAGGCTGCGAAAGTGCTGGCAGAAGAATATCTGACCAACACCTATGTCAATACGATCGTGTGTCTGGACGAAACAGAAGTGATCGGAACCTTTCTGGCAGAGCAGCTGGCCGATTCCAGCCAGATGTCCTTAAGCACGGGAAACAATATTTCTGTTATTACTCCGGAGTACCACGCAATGGGGCAGATGCTGTTCCGCGATAATAAGCAGAGGATGATAAAGGATCAGCAGGTGATGATCCTGGCAGCCTCAGTAACCACGGGAAAAACTATCATGCGCGCGATTGAATCAGTGCTGTATTATGGAGGAACGGTGTGCGCCGTCTGTGCGATCTTCAGTGCGGTGACCAAGGTGGCGGGGATGGAGATCAAGACCATCTTTACCAGCAAGGGTCTGCCGGACTACCGGGCATTTGAACCGGCGGACTGTCCGATGTGCCGGGAGGGAAGAAGAGTAGAAGCAATTGTCAACAGCTTCGGATACTCAGAGTTGAAATAAGAGAGCAATAAAAAAACAGCCAGTGACGGATTGGCTGTTTTTTTAATGATATTCATGTCATTTATAATTAAGCGATGCTGTTAACAGCTTTTGCCAGACGAGAAATCTTTCTGGAGCAGGTGTTCTTATGATAAACGCCCTTGCTTCCTGCCTTGTTGATCTCTACAGTTGCAACCTTCAGAGCAGCCTTTGCAGCTTCTGCATCTTTGTTTGCAATAGCTGTCTCAACCTTCTTTACGCAAGTCTTAACTTTAGATTTGATTGCTTTGTTTCTGGCAGCTTTTGTTTCGTTTACTAAGATTCTTTTCTTTGCAGATTTGATGTTAGCCAATTTGTCCACCTCCGATATCGTGTATTTCGATTTGTATCGATTGCCAGTTCGTTAGATCCGGACACGGACGTTCTAACGAAACATACTAGTTTATTTTAGGACAGAGAATGATTTCTGTCAATACATATTTCTCGAATTATTGCAAAAACTAGCAAATAAAATGATGCGGAAATGAGGATGAGAGGCATGATCGAAAAATATAGTATCCGGACAGATCTGGCCCTGGAGCAGAAGGAACGATTTGAAGCGGACAATGTAGAGATTCCCGGGGTAATTTTGGAAGAGGAAAATGATGAGGAGAGAGAAATCCGGATCACAACTGTGAAGATTGAGACAGAAAACGGCGCAAAAATCATGAAAAAGCCGGTTGGGACCTATATCACGATGGAGGCGCCGAATATGGCGGTCCCGGATGAGGATTACCACCAGGAGATTGCAGAAGAGCTGGCCAGATACCTGGGGCGTTTCCTGGAACCCGTTAAAACGGATAAAAAAGAGTATTCGGTACTGGTGGCAGGCCTTGGAAACCGGAAGGTGACGCCGGATGCACTGGGGCCTTACGTGGTGGATAATCTAAATATCTCCAGACATATTGTAAAGGAATACGGCCGGTATGCCATGGGAGAAGATGAGGTGCAGATGGTAAGCGCGGTGGTGCCGGGAGTCATGGGACAGACCGGTATGGAGACGGTGGAGATCATCCGGGGAATCATAGGGGAGACGAAGCCGGATCTTCTGATCGTTATTGATGCGCTGGCGGCCCGCAGCTCCAGGCGGCTGAACCGGACGATCCAGATCAGTGACGCCGGGATCCATCCGGGTTCCGGGGTGGGAAATTACCGAAGCGGCATTACCAAAGAGACTGTGGGAGTGCCGGTGCTGGCAATCGGGGTTCCTACCGTGGTGGATGCGGCTACGATTGTTAATGATACCATGGAAAATCTGATCCGGGCGCTGGAAAGCTCAGAGACATTAAAAGGAGTAGGTGTGGTGCTGCAGGGCTACAATGCGGCGGAAAAGTATGAGCTGGTAAAGGAGCTGATCTCGCCCCATCTTAACGGACTGTTTGTGACACCGAAGGATATTGACGAGACGGTAAAGAGGATCAGCTACACGATCTCGGAGGCTTTGAACACGCTGTTTTCATCCGGACATGCTCATAATCCATCTTAGACATTCATATAGTGTTAAGACATGAAAGAAAAGGAATGGTGGTCGCGTGGCGGGAGAGCATCGGATCAACCGGCTGTTGATCTTAGGTATCGGAAGCGTGTTGGGGATTTATGCCTGTGTGCAGGCGGCAGCGGAGAAGACGGATGGGATAGAAGAAGAGATTCATCGTATACTGCTGGAGGAAGCGGTCAGAGCCAGTGTTCCCGGAATGGTATATGAGCCGGGAGAGCAAAGGACAGCCGGTGCATGGGTGATGCAGCAGGCCATGAGGCTGATCCCCATCAGCGCCTATGCAGAGGGGAAACTGTCAGTGGATACCGAGGTGGAAGATCTGGAAACCTATGAGATGATCCTGGCGCAGCAGGAAAGTGATGAGAACGCGGTGGATGAAAACGGGAATCTGATCGGGGAGGATGACAGCGCTGCTGCCAGCGCCCAGGCTTCGGCTGCGGCTATTGATACTTCTATGGAAAAGCTGTCAAACTATGAATATCTGCTGGGGAATTTCTATACGGTGGACAGCAGTACCATGGCGGATCCGGAACTGATCAATGCCGAAAAGTTATTGGGAAAGGATCTGAAGATCAATGAGAGTACAGAGGGCCCAAAGGTGCTGATCTATCATACTCATTCACAGGAAACCTTTGCAGATTCTGTGCCGGGGGATACCAGCACCTCTATTCTGGGGATCGGGGAATATCTCTCCCAACTTTTAAATGACACCTATGGGATTGAAACGCTGCACCATCAGGGCGTTTATGACCTGATCAACGGAAAGCTGGACCGGAGTATGGCATATCAGCTAGCGGAACCGGAGATTACCAGGATCCTTCAGGAGAATCCCAGCATCGAAGTGGTGATCGACCTGCACCGGGATGGCGTGGCGGAGGGAACTCATCTGGTAACGGAAGTAAACGGGAAACCGACGGCACAGATCATGTTTTTTAATGGATTGAGCCGCAGCAGAGCGAATGGAGAGATCAGTTATCTTGCCAATCCGTATATTGAGGATAATCTGGCATTTTCCCTGCAGATGCAGATCGCGGCTGCCCGGAAATATCCCGGTTTTACCAGACACACTTATCTTCGGGCTTACAGATACAATATGCATCTGGCGCCGAAGACTCTTCTCGTGGAGGCAGGCGCACAGACAAATACGGTGGAGGAGATGAGAAATGCCATGGAGGTGCTGGCAGACACACTAGATTCTGTACTTACCAAATAAAATATGTTTGATTCGCACCACATTTTGTGCTAATATAGGTGCAGTATGGCATAGTATGCCTGCCGGAAGGCATGGAAGGAAAGGGAAGCAAGGAATGGCTAAAAAAAATACATATGATGCAGAAAGTATTTCTATATTAGAGGGATTGGAAGCGGTCCGGAAACGTCCGGGAATGTATATCGGAAGCGTATCTACCAAAGGGCTAAACCATCTGATTTATGAGATGGTGGATAATTCAGTGGACGAGCATCTGGCCGGGTTCTGCAGCGAGATCTATGTGATACTGGAGAAGGATGGCTCCGCGACGGTTTCCGATAACGGGCGAGGCGTGCCGGTGGATCTGCATGCGACAGGCGTATCGGCGGCGCGGGTAGTATATACAACACTGCACGCCGGGGGAAAATTTGATGATTCTGTTTATAAGACCAGCGGGGGTCTCCACGGCGTGGGATCTTCGGTGGTCAATGCATTATCCGCCTATATGGATGTGGAGATCAGCCGGGACGGGTGCATTTATCATGACAGATACGAGAGAGGCAAGCCGGTGATCGAACTGGAGGACGGACTTTTGCCGGTGATCGGGAAAACCAGAAAGACCGGTACCAAGGTAAATTTCCTGCCGGACGATACGATTTTTGAAAAGACCAGGTTCCGGGCGGAGGAGGTCAAGAGCAGGATGCATGAGACCGCTTATCTGAATCCGACCCTGACCATTATATTTGAAGACCGAAGGGGCGAACAGACAGAACATATCGAATATCACGAGCCGGATGGAATCCTGGGATTTATCCGGGAGCTGAACGAGAAGAAAGAGCTGATCCATGAGCCGGTATACTTCAAAGGCGAGGCTGATGGGATCGAGGTGGAGGCTGCGTTCCAGTATGTCAATGAATTTCATGAGAATGTGCTGGGCTTCTGCAATAACATTTATAACGCAGAAGGCGGTACGCACCTTACCGGATTTAAGACTACATTTACTACGGTGATCAATCAGTATGCCAGGGAGCTGGGAATCCTAAAGGAAAAGGATGCTAATTTTACGGGAGCGGATATCCGGAACGGGATGACGGCTATCGTGTCCATCAAGCATCCGGATCCGAGATTTGAGGGACAGACGAAGACAAAGCTGGACAACCCGGATGCATCGAAGGCGACCAGCAAGGTGACCAATGACGAGATCATCCGGTATTTTGACCGGAACATTGAAACCTTGAAAAAGGTGATCGGCTGTGCGGAAAAGGCGGCCAAGATCCGGAAGACAGAAGAGAGGGCAAAGACCAACCTTCTGACTAAACAGAAATATTCCTTTGACAGTAACGGAAAGCTGGCGAACTGTGAAAGCCGGGATCCGAAGAAATGCGAGATCTTCATCGTGGAGGGAGATTCCGCCGGCGGTTCTGCCAAGACCGCAAGAGACCGGATGTATCAGGCAATCCTGCCGATCCGCGGAAAGATCCTGAATGTAGAGAAGGCCAGCATCGATAAGGTCCTGGCCAATGCAGAGATCAAGACCATGATCAACGCCTTTGGCTGCGGTTTTTCCGAAGGGTATGGAAATGATTTTGATATCACAAAGCTTCGTTATGACAAGATCATCATCATGGCGGATGCGGACGTGGACGGCGCCCATATATCTACCCTGCTTTTGACTTTGTTTTACAGGTTTATGCCGGAACTGATCTACGAAGGGCATGTCTACATCGCCATGCCGCCGCTTTATAAAGCGATGCCGAAAAAGGGCGAGGAAGAGTACCTGTATGACGATAAGGCGTTGGAGCGGTACCGGAAGACCCACGACGGCTCCTTCACCCTGCAGCGGTACAAGGGACTTGGGGAGATGGACGCCGAGCAGCTCTGGGAGACAACCTTAAATCCTGAGACCCGTATCCTGAAACTGGTAGAGATCGAAGACGCCCGGATGGCCTCCAGCGTCACCGAGATGCTGATGGGCACAGAAGTGCCGCCCCGCCGGACATTCATCTACGAGAATGCCACCGAGGCGGAGCTGGATGTGTAAATAGGGACAGGGGGAAATGCAAAAAGGGACACCCTGATTTGCGGTTGGGGACGTAGACCAACGCAAAAGGGGTACGTCCCCAAAGGAGAATGTTATGCAAGATTCACAGATTATCAGAACTGAATATTCCGATGTGATGAAGAAGTCTTACATCGATTATGCTATGAGTGTGATCATTGCCCGGGCGCTGCCGGATGTGCGGGACGGGCTGAAGCCGGTGCAGCGGAGGACACTGTACGATATGCATGAGCTTGGAATCCGGTATGACAGGCCTTACCGGAAGTGTGCGCGTATCGTGGGGGACACTATGGGTAAATACCATCCCCACGGGGACAGTTCTATCTATGAAGCGCTGGTGGTGATGGCACAGGATTTTAAGAAGGGTATGACGCTGGTGGACGGGCACGGTAATTTTGGTTCCATTGAAGGCGACGGTGCAGCGGCCATGCGTTATACGGAAGCCAGACTTGAGAAACTGACTCAGGAAGTGTTTTTAAGCGACCTGGATAAGGATATCGTGGATTTCGTGCCGAACTTTGACGAGACGGAAAAAGAGCCGTCGGTGCTGCCGGTGCGTATTCCTAACCTGCTGGTCAACGGTGCGGAAGGAATCGCGGTCGGCATGGCTACCAGCATCCCTACCCACAACCTGGGCGAGGTGATCGATGCGGTAAAGGCCTACATGAAGAATGACGAGATCAGCACCAAACAGCTGATGCGGTATGTCAAGGGGCCGGACTTCCCCACAGGCGGCATCGTGATCAATAAAGACGAGCTGCCGGACATTTATGAATCCGGCACCGGAAAGATCAAGCTGCGCGGCAAGGTAGAGATTGAAGAGATGAAGGGCGGCCGGAAACGGCTGGTGATCACGGAAATCCCCTATACCATGATCGGGGCCGGGATCGGAAAGTTCTTAAATGATGTGATCGGCCTGGTGGAATCCAAGAAGACCAGCGATATCACAGACGTGTCCAACCAGTCTTCCAAAGAGGGCATTCGCATCGTGATCGAGCTGAAAAAAGGCGCCGATGTGGAAAACCTGACCAATATGCTCTACAAGAAGACACGGCTTGAGGACACCTTTGGCGTCAATATGCTCGCAGTGGCGAACGGCCGGCCGGAGACCATGGGCTTAAAGCAGATCATCGAGCACCATGTGGACTTCCAGTTCGAGCTTGCCACAAGAAAATATAAAACACTTCTGAAAAAGGAGCAGGACAAAAAGGAAATCCAGGAAGGCCTGATCAAGGCCTGCGACGTGATCGACCTGATCATCGAGATCCTGCGGGGCAGCCAGTCTGTAAAGGATGCGAAGGAATGTCTCACCAAAGGCGTGACAGAAAATATCAAGTTTAAATCCGGCATCTCCCGGAAGATGGCAGCCATGCTCCGGTTCACCGAGCGCCAGGCAACAGCCATCCTGGAAATGCGGCTGTACCGCCTGATCGGCCTGGAGATCGAGGCTCTGGTTAAGGAGCATGAAGAAACGCTGAAAAATATTGCCCGTTATGAGGATATTTTAAATAATTATGATTCCATGGCAGAGGTCATCATCCAGGATCTGGACAAGATCAAGGAGGAATTCGGACGGAAACGCCGGACTGTGATTGAAAACGGAGAAGAGGCAGTCTACGAAGAAAAGAAGATCGAAGAGCAGGATGTGATCTTCCTGATGGACCGCTTCGGATACGCCAGAACGATTGACGTCAGCACCTATGAGCGGAACAAAGAGGCAGCGGATTCCGAAAATAGGATTATCATCTCCTGCAAAAACACCGGGAAGATCTGCCTTTTTACCAACACCGGGAAGATGCACCAGATCAAGGTGCTGGATCTGCCCTTTGGAAAATTCCGGGATAAGGGCGTCCCGGTGGACAATGTCAGCAATTTTGACAGCACGAAGGAAGAGGCCGTGTATCTTTGCGACGCAGAGCAGATGCGTTATGCGAAGCTTCTTTTTGCTACGAAGCAGGGGATGGTCAAGAAGGTGGATGGCGCAGAATTTCAGGTTGCCAAGCGTACCATCGCAGCTACCAAGCTGCAGGAAGACGACCAGGTGGTAAGCGTTCAGGTGATCACAGATAATCAGAATGTGGTGCTGCAGACCAGGGAAGGCTATTTCTTAAGATTTATGGCAGAGGAAGTGTCAGAGAAGAAGAAAGGAGCTATCGGTGTGCGGGGCATCCGTTTGAAGAAAAAGGATGAACTGGAGCATGTATACCTGTTTGAGGAAGGAACAGAAGCCAAGGCAAAATACGGAGAAAAGGAAGTGACGCTGAACCGTCTGAAGATGGCGAAGCGTGACGGGAACGGAACCAAGACAAGGGGCTAAGGACGAGAGGATAGATGTGGAATGATTCAGGAGATCGCACCAAAACATTATGACAATGCATACCATCCCAGACCGCCAAGGGAGCAGGATCACATGCTCTTTTATGACGGCGGCAGGATCCTGGTAAAAAAGGAAGACGGCATCAGATATCCCACCTTCGCAGAAAGCGGTGCAGGGGAAAGTATTTATCTTTTCACCATTGATGAGGAAGGGTTTTACCTGGGCGACAGGTCGCTGGCAGAAGGACTGCTGGAAAAGGGATATGTCTTTGAAAATATCAGCATCCTGCGCCGGGGCGGCGCAAAATATCTTAGATTTGCGGGAGTCACCGGATGGCAGCTCTATAACTGGTACGAGAGCCGGAAGTTCTGTGGAAGGTGCAGCGCACTCATGGTGCAGGATGAAAAAGAGCGGATGATGCGCTGCCCTGAGTGCGGACTGATGGAATTCCCCAAGATCTGTCCGGCGGTGATCATCGGTGTGACAGACGGAGGCCGGATTCTGATGAGCAAGTACGCCGGACGGGAGTACAAAGCATATGCACTGCTTGCCGGATTTGCGGAGATTGGTGAGCCTATCGAGGATACAGTGCGAAGAGAGGTCATGGAGGAAGTAGGCTTACAGGTCAAAAATATTACATATTATAAAAGTCAGCCCTGGTCCTTTTCCGACACACTGCTCCTTGGCTTTTTCTGCGAGCTGGACGGTGAGGACAAGATCCGCCTGGATGAGCAGGAGCTTGCGCTGGCGGAGTGGGTGGAACGGAAGGATATTACCGTGGAGCCGGATGACTTAAGTCTGACCAATGAAATGATGCTGGCGTTTAAGAATGGAGACCGGGTATGAAAAAACAAACAGTGCTCCTCGTTTTTACCCTCTTATGGATGGCAGTGATCTTTGGTTTCTCAGCAAAACCGGCGGAGGAATCTGCGGATATGAGCCTGTCGGTGGGGAGATGGATCGGGCAGGCCTTTGTGCCGGCCTATGATGGCTGGGACGAAAGAAAGCAGGAGGCATTTGCAGAGAAGATCGACCACCCTGTGAGGAAATGTGCTCATGCCAGCGAATATGCGGTGCTGGGCATGCTCCTTGCGCCGCTTTTTCTGACATGGGGGACAGATAAAAATCAGAACCCGGCACAGGGAAAACGTATTCTGGCGGCAGCGGGGACGGGAATCCTCTATGCTGCCAGCGACGAATTTCATCAGCTTTTTGTGCCGGGCAGAAGCGGACAGATTACCGACGTGCTGATCGACAGCGGAGGACTGCTGGCCGGGATCCTTCTCGTGGTTCTGATCAAAAGCTTCTACATAAAACAAAGCCGCCGTTCCTGACGAATGTATTGTCCGTCGGCGGGATCCGTGCTACAATAACCATGACAAAAACAGGAAACGTATTTAGAAAAGCTGCTGGGAGGAGAACATGAGAAATCAGGATTGGGAACGGTTCGGGGAGGATATCCGAAGGACCGTACAGGATGCAGTAAATTCCGGAGATTTCCGCCGTCTGAACCAGACGGTGAGCGAGACTCTGGGAAGAGCCGCAGATGAGATCGATCAGGCTGTGGGACGCGCCGCCGGATACTGGCAGCAAAGGAAGCGGCCAATGCCTGAGCCACTGTATCGGAAAACAAAAGGGGTAAGCCTGAAAGGGGGCTTCTTTACAGCGGCCGGAGTCCTGATTGGTTTTGGAGGATTCCTGCTGGCAGTGTTCTGGGGGATCCGGACCGGTCTTGCTCCACTGACGGTTGCCTCTCTTGTGCTGATGTGCGGAGGATGGCTTCTTTTTGGACTGAGCAGAAAGCTTATGAAACGGATCCGGCATTTCCGGGAATATAATAAGATCATTGGAGAACGGGAGTACTGCAATGTAGAAGAACTGGCGGAAGGAACAGGACTTCCGGAGAAAAAGGTGAAAAAGGATCTTTTGTGGATGCTTGGCAAAGGCTGGTACCTGCAGGGGCAGATGAGTAAAGACGGAGCCTGCCTGATCACCAGTAGGAGAATGTACGAGCAGTACCGGAGGCTGGAAGAAGAACGCCGGATGCGGGAGGAAGAGGCGGCAGAGGACAGAAACAGAGAGAAAGCTGCCCGCGCACAGGAAGAAGAAAAGCGACAGAGCCTTTCGCCGGAGGTGCAGAAGGTACTGGAGGAAGGCGATGCTTATGTAAAAAAAATCCGAGCCTGCAACGATGCGATCCCCGGAGTAGAGATATCAGAAAAGATTGCCAGGCTGGAGCTTCTGACGGACCGCATCTTTGACCGGGTAGAGCAGAATCCGGGATCTGTATCGGATATCCGGAAGCTGATGGAATACTATCTTCCTACGGCGATCAAGCTATTGGAAGCCTATGAAGAGCTGGACGCCCAGCCGGTGGCAGGAGAAAATATTCTTTCATCAAAGGCTGAGATCGAGGCGACGCTGGATACGCTGAATGTGGCGTTTGAAAAAATACTGGACAGTCTGTTCCAGGATACGGCCTGGGATGTGTCCTCAGATATCTCTGTACTGAACACAGTCCTTGCACAGGAAGGGCTGAAAGAAAAGGGAGGAAAGTGATATGGCAATGGGAACGGCAAATGAATTTGAAGAACTGGCAATGGCTCCGGAGTTTCCCGACCCCGGACAGGCGCTTTCAGAAGATGAGCGGGCGGCAGTAGAGGAGCGTGCCCGTCAGATCGATCTGACAGATTCCTCGATGATCTTACAGTACGGAGCCGGAACGCAAAAGAAAATGGCGGATTTTTCCCAGAGCGCACTGGAAAATGTAAAGACCAAGGATCTGGGGGAAATCGGAGAACTGCTGTCAGATGTGGTAAAGGAGCTGAAGGATTTTGATGTAGATGAGGAAGAAAAAGGTTTCTTTGGCATATTCAAAAAAGCCTCCAACCGGGTCCAGACATTGAAAAACCGCTATTCTAAGGCTGAAACGCATATCAGTCAGATTGCCAGCACCCTGGAGGCTCACCAGCGTATGCTGCTGAAAGACGTGGCAATCCTGGATAAAATGTATGAGCTGAACCTGTCCTACTTTCGGGATCTAACCATCTATATCCTGGCGGGGAAAAAGAAACTGGGAGAAATGCGGGATGGGAAATTAAAAGAACTGATCGAGAAGGCGCATGCCAGCGGTCTTCCCGAAGACGCGCAGGCGGCAAAGGATCTGGAATCTCTCTGTATCCGGTTTGAGAAAAAAATCCATGACCTGGAGCTTACCAGGACCATTGCCATCCAGACGGCGCCCCAGATCCGCCTGGTACAGAGTAACGATACCCTGATGGCGGAAAAAATACAGTCCACGATCGTTAATACCATTCCCTTATGGAAGAGCCAGATGCTGCTGGCCCTGGGCGTGGAACACTCCGCACAGGCCGCGGCAGCCCAGAGGGAAGTGACAGACATGACCAATGAGCTGTTAAAGAAAAATGCGCAGAAGCTGAAAATGGCTACGATCGAGACTGCCCGCGAGACGGAAAGGGGAATCGTGGACATGGAGACTCTGAAGGCTACCAATGAGTCTTTGATTTCTGCGCTGGACGAGGTGCTGAAGATTCAGAAAGAGGGAAGAGCAAAACGGGCGGAGGCTGAGACGGAAATGGCGAAGCTTGAGCAGGAGCTTAAAACAAAATTGCTGGAGATCCAGGGATAATTTTGAAAAATGCCTTGATTTTGGCACATTTTGGTGCTATACTGCATATAGTTGCATAGTAATCGGCAGAAGAGTGAACGAAAAGTTCACTCTTCTTTGTTGATAAGGAGGAATTTTACATTGTCAAAAAGAGAAATTTACGAAGCAAAGACAGAAGCATTTCTGCAGCCGATCGTGGATGAGTATGGATTTGAACTGGTGGATGTCGAGTATGTAAAAGAAGGCGGCACCTGGTATTTAAGATCCTATATCGACAAACCGGGCGGGATCACGGTGGATGACTGTGAGATGGTAAGCCGGAGGCTTTCCGATATCCTGGACCGGGAGGATTACATCGACGAGGCCTATATCATGGAGGTAAGCTCTCCCGGCCTTGGACGTCCGCTGAAGAAGGAGAAAGACTTTAAGCGGAGCCTGGGCGAGGAAGTGGAGATCCGAACCTACCGGATGGTGGATAAAAAGAAGGAGTTTACGGGAATCTTAAAGTCTTATGACGAAAAGACCGTGACCATAGAGCTGGATGATACAACAGAGAAGACATTTGAAAAGGGCGACATTGCATTGATCCGCCTTGCATTTGATTTTTAAGGGAGATAGGAGGAGACCATCATGAACACAGAATTACTGGAAGCACTGAATATTTTAGAAAAAGAAAAGGATATCAGCAAGGAGACTATTCTGGACGCAATTGAGAATTCACTGCTGAACGCCTGTAAGAATCATTTCGGAAAGGCGGACAACATTAAGCTGATCATGGACCGGGAGACCTGCGATTATCAGCTTCTGGCAGAAAAGACAGTTGTAGAGGAGCCAGAAGATGAGCTGGAAGAGATCAGTCTGGAAAAGGCAAAAGAGATCGACAGCAAATATGAGCTGGGAGATGTGGTGCAGATTCCGATCGAATCCAAATCTTTTGGACGTATTGCCACACAGAATGCAAAGAACCTGATCCTGCAGAAAATCAGAGAAGAAGAGCGCAAGGTAGTGTATGATCAGTATTTTGAGAAAGAAAAAGACATCGTAACCGGCATCGTGCAGCGTTATGTCGGTAAAAATATCAGTATCAACCTCGGGAAAGCCGATGCTATGCTGACAGAAAATGAACAGGTGAAGGGTGAAGTATTCAAGCCTACGGAGAGGATCAAACTGTATGTAGTGGAAGTGAAGAATACAACCAAGGGGCCGAAGATCCTGGTGTCCAGGACGCATCCGGAACTGGTAAAGAGACTGTTCGAGGCAGAGGTTACGGAAGTGAAGGACGGTATCGTGGAGATCAAAAGTATTGCCAGAGAGGCCGGAAGCCGTACAAAGATCGCGGTGTGGTCCAATGACCCGGATGTGGATCCGGTAGGCGCATGTGTGGGAATGAACGGAGCCAGAGTCAATGCGATCGTCAGCGAGCTTCGTGGAGAGAAGATCGATATTGTCAACTGGAGTGACAACCCTGCTATTCTGATAGAAAACGCACTTAGTCCCGCTAAGGTTATTTCTGTCATGGCAGATCCGGATGAGAAGACGGCAAGTGTAATCGTGCCGGATTACCAGCTTTCCCTTGCTATCGGAAAAGAAGGACAGAATGCAAGGCTGGCGGCGAGACTGACCGGGTACAAGATCGATATCAAGAGCGAGACACAGGCGATCGAATCCGGAGAGCTGCCAGAGAACTATATGGAGTTGAGTGAAGGTGTGTACGAAGAAGAGTACGAAGAGCCTTACGATGATCTGGAGTATGAAGAAACAGATGGCTATGAGGAGTCAGACGATTACGAAGAGCCGTCTGAAGAGATAGAGACGGAAGGATGCGAAGATGAGTAAAAAGATACCTGTTCGCCGCTGTGTAGGCTGTCAGGAAATGAAAGGCAAAAAAGAAATGATCCGTGTGATCCGGACTCCGGAAGGAGATTTTCTCCTGGACGCCACCGGGAAAAAGAACGGACGGGGCGCATATCTTTGCCCCAGCAGGGAATGTCTTGATAAAGCAAGGAAAAATAAAGGGCTGGAGCGTTCTTTTAAACAGGCGATTCCGAAAGAGGTGTATGAGGCACTGGAAAAGGAGATGGAGGATATTGACGGGAAATAAAGTGTTGTCGCTAATAGGCCTGGCCACGAAGGCGGGGAAAACCGCGAGCGGAGAGTTCCTGACGGAGCGGGAAGTGAAGTCAGGAAAAGCCGCACTTGTGATCGTGGCAGGGGATGCGTCCGAGAATACAAAAAAGAAATTTCGGAATATGTGTGATTATTATAAAGTACCAATCTATTTTTATGAAGATAAAGATACCTTGGGGCATGCAATGGGAAAACAGTTCCGCGCATCTCTTGCAGTATTGGATGAGGGATTTGCAAAAGGAATCAGGAAACATTTGGACACGGAAGATAGCTAAAGTTGCATAGAGGAGGTAGATAGTATGGCAAAAGTGAAAATATATGAGCTTGCTAAGGAGCTGGGGGTGGAAAGCAAAGAAGTCATCGAGTTCCTTGGCAAAAAGAATATCGAAGTCAAGAGCCACAGCAGCGCCATTGAAGAGAATGAGGCACAGCTTGTGAAGCAGGAATTCTCAAAAAGTGAAGCGGCAAAAGAGGCGCCCAAGAAGAAAAATATCGTACATGTATTCCGTCCGCAGAACACCCAGAACGGCGGAAAACAGGGTAGAAGACAGGGAGGACGTCCGCAGGCCGGAGCCCGTCCGGCCATGCAGGGAAAACCGATGCAGGTCAATAACGGCCGTCCGGCAAAGAAGGCAGCGGCCCGTCCGACAGAAACCGCACCTGCAGAAGTAAAGAAAGAAGAATCAGTAAAGCAGGCAGCGCCGGTAAAACAGCCGGCACCGGCAAAGCAGCCAGCATCTGAAAAGGCAGAAAAGCCGGTACGGGAGCAGCGTCCGGCAGAGAAGCGCCCGGAGAGAAGCCAGGATGTGAAGCAGGAGCGCAGCGACCGCGGTGACAGAAACGGCGGAAGAAACGAGAGAAATGACCGTGGTGACAGAAGCGGCGGAAGAAATGAGAGAAATGACCGTGGCGACAGAAACGGCGGACAGTCAAGAGACGGCAGGAATGACCGCCGTCAGGGACGGGGCGCAGACCGTGACAGAGACGGAAGAGGCGAGAGATCCGACCGTCACCAGGGACGCAGGAATGGCGACCGTCAGGACAGACGGGGAGGCGCATCCTCTATCCCGGCGCCGTCCATGGAAGGTCAGAAACCGCAAAGATCCAAGGGCAAAGGAAAAGACGACTATAAAAAGAAAGATTACCGCAGAGATGACGACGATGACAGAATGAACAAGGGCAAGAAGAAAAACGAGCCTAAGCAGCAGATGCAGAAGCCTCAGCAGAAGGAGCAGAAGGTGGAAGAAGTAAAATCCATCGTGATTCCGGAGGTCCTGACCATCAAGGAGCTGGCAGATAAGATGAAGGTCGTTCCGTCTGTGATCGTAAAGAAGCTGTTTATGCAGGGCAAAGTGGCTACTGTGAACCAGGAGATCGATTACGAGACCGCAGAAGAGATTGCACTGGAATTTGATGTTCTGTGTGAGAAGGAAGAAGTAGTAGACGTGATCGAGGAACTCTTAAAGGAGGACGAAGAAGACGAAAGCAAGATGAAGAAGCGTCCGCCGGTAGTCTGTGTCATGGGTCACGTAGACCACGGAAAAACCTCTCTTCTGGATGCAATCCGTCACACCAATGTGATCGACAGAGAGGCCGGAGGAATCACACAGCATATCGGCGCCTATGTGGTAGAGGTGAACGGGGAGAAGATTACCTTCCTGGATACACCGGGACACGAGGCGTTTACGGCTATGCGTATGCGTGGTGCAAGCTCTACAGATATTGCGATTCTGGTTGTTGCTGCCGATGACGGTGTGATGCCGCAGACGGTAGAAGCGATCAACCATGCGAAAGCAGCCGGAGTCGAGATCGTAGTGGCTGTCAACAAGATCGATAAGCCGAGTGCGAATATCGACCGTGTAAAACAGGAACTGGCAGAGTATGAACTGATTCCGGAAGACTGGGGCGGAAGCACCATCTTCGTTCCGGTGTCTGCTAAGACCGGAGAGGGCCTGGAGGATCTGATGGAAATGATCGTCCTGACCGCGGAAGTTATGGAACTGAAAGCCAATCCGAACCGCCGTGCCCGTGGACTGGTGCTGGAGGCAGAGCTTGATAAGGGCCGTGGATCTGTAGCGACAGTTCTGGTACAGAAAGGAACCCTGCGGGTGGGAGACGCTATCGCAGCCGGAAGCGCTCACGGAAAAGTCCGCGCCATGATGGACGACAAGGGCCGTCGTGTAAAAGAGGCAGGTCCGTCCATGCCGGTAGAGATCTTAGGACTGAACGACGTGCCGAATGCAGGCGAAGTCTTTGTCTGCTGCCCGAATGATAAAGAAGCCAGACATTTTGCAGAGACCTTCATTTCTCAGGGCAAGGTCAAACTGCTGGAAGAGACTAAGAGTAAACTTTCCCTGGATGACCTGTTTACACAGATCCAGGAAGGAAACTTAAAAGAACTGGGCATCGTAGTAAAAGCCGATGTTCAGGGATCTGTAGAAGCGTTGAAGCAGAGCCTTCTGAAGCTGTCCAATGATGAAGTTGTGGTGAAGATCATCCATGGAGGAGTCGGTGCCATCAACGAATCTGACGTAAGCCTTGCATCTGCATCCAATGCGATTATCATCGGATTTAATGTACGTCCGGATGCTACCGCAAAAGAGACAGCGGACCGTGAAGGCGTGGACATCCGCCTGTACCGTGTCATCTACAATGCGATCGAGGATGTGGAAGCTGCCATGAAGGGTATGCTGGATCCGGTATTTGAAGAGAAGGTACTGGGACACGCGGAAGTCCGTCAGCTGTTCAAGGCTTCCGGAGTGGGAACCATTGCCGGATCCTATGTGCTGGACGGAACCTTTGAACGGGACTGCCAGGCAAGGATCTTAAGAGACGGCGTGGTAGTATACGAGGGCAGTCTTGCTTCCTTAAAGAGATTCAAGGATGATGTAAAAGAAGTAAGATCAGGCTATGAGTGTGGTTTTGTATTCAATAATTTCAATGATGTGAAAGAAGGAGACCAGGTAGAAGCATTCAAGATGGTAGAGATCCCAAGATAGGGATTTCCTGCCGTCTGTATGAAAGAGGGATGGATCATGAGAAAAAGAAGTATTAAGAACACCCGGGTGAACACGGAAGTACAGCGGGAACTGAGCAGCATCATACGAAGCGGCATCAAGGATCCCCGCGTGGCGCCCTGGACCTCGGTGGTAGCGGCGGAGGTTGCGCCGGACCTTAAGACCTGTAAGGCATACATCAGTGTGCTCGGGGATGAGGAGGAGCAGAAGAATACGATCGAAGGGCTAAGAAGCGCAGAAGGGTTCATCCGCAGAGAACTGGCCAGAACTCTGAATATGCGTAATACCCCGGAGATTCATTTTGTTCTGGATCAGTCCATCGAGTATGGCGTCAACATGTCAAAGAAGATTGAAGAAGTGACGAAGGGTATGACGACAGCAGAAGGTGAGAATGATGTTGAAGAAGATAATTAAAGATGCCGCCTCGATCGCGATCGGCGGACATATCAGGCCGGACGGGGACTGTGTAGGTTCCTGTCTGGGCCTGTATCAGTATCTGACGGAAAACGAGACGGAAAAACAGGTGGATGTGTATCTGGAGGAGATCCCGGATGCCTACGCCGCCTATGTCCCGGATGGAGTGGTGCGCCATCAGATCCCGGAGGGAAAGGTCTATGATCTTTTCATCTGCCTGGACTGCGGTGATGAAGAAAGACTTGGCTTTTCTAAGGCACTGTATGAGCAGGCCATTCATACATGCTGCATCGACCATCATGTCAGCAATGAAGAATTTGCAGAGTATAATCATATTGTCCCGGATGCCAGCTCCACATCAGAGCTGGTGTACGACCTTCTGGAATACGAAAAGATTTCCAAAAAGACAGCGGAGCTTCTCTATCTGGGGATCGTCCATGACACCGGCGTGTTCCAGTATTCCTGTGCGGGGCCGTCTACATTCCGTGCGGCGGCAAAGCTTCTGGAAAAGGGCGTGGATGCGCCAAAACTGATCCAGGACACATATTATGAAAAGAGCTATGCGCAGAACCAGATCCTGGGCCGGGCGCTTTTGGAGAGCATCGTCTTTATGGATGGAAAGTGCATTGCCTCCTATATTACCAAAAAGACCATGGATTTTTATGGAGTGAAGCCAAAGGATCTGGACGGTATCGTAAGCCAGATGCGTGTCACGAAAGGCGTGGAGGTAGCAATCTTCATGTATGAGACAGACGCTTCTGTCTATAAGGTCAGCTTAAGATCCAAGGAAAAGGTGGATGTAAGCCGGATCGCAGCCTACTTTGGCGGCGGCGGCCACGCAAAGGCAGCCGGTTTTTCCATGGCGGGAACGCCTCATGACGTTCTGAACAATCTGGCAGGGCAGATGGAAGCACAGCTTTTGGAAGAAGAGGCAGAAGAAGCGTGATGGTACATGGAATCCTGAATGTATATAAAGAAAAAGGGTATACTTCCCACGATGTGGTGGCGAAGCTAAGAGGAATCATCGGCCAGAAAAAGATCGGCCATACCGGAACTCTGGATCCGGATGCCGAAGGGGTGCTTCCTGTATGCCTGGGAAAGGCGACAAGGCTGTGTGATCTTCTGACGGAGAAGGAAAAAACCTATGAGGCCGTACTTCTCCTTGGCAGGACCACGGACACCCAGGATACCACCGGGGAAACCCTGGCTGTCTCGGACACGGAGCATCTTACGGAAGAAGAGGTGCGCCGGGCGGTCCTTTCTTTTCAGGGGACTTATCCCCAGGTGCCGCCCATGTATTCGGCACTCAAAGTAAACGGGAAAAAGCTTTATGAGCTGGCACGGGAAGGGAAGACCGTTGAACGAAAGCCCCGCATGGTCACCATCTACGGAATCGAGATCCTCTCGGCTGATCTTCCGAGAGTCCGGATGGAAGTGAAGTGCTCCAAGGGAACCTACATCCGCACCCTGTGCCAGGACATCGGGGAAAGCTTGGGATGCGGGGGATGTATGGAGGAGCTTTTGCGGACCCGGTCGGGAATGTTTGAGATCGGCGAGAGTATGAAGCTTTCCGAGATCAGCAGAAGAAAGGAAGAGGGCACGCTGAATGAAAAGATCCTGAAGGTGGATCAGGTTTTCCGGAATCTTCCGGCGGTGTCTGTAAAAAGCGAGTGGGAAAAGCTGGCCAGAAACGGCGGTAAGCTGCCAGATCAGGCTGTGGAATGGATGATTCCCGGCGGATCAGAGCTTTCGGACAGACAGGGGCAGGTAAGGCTTTATGATATGTCCGGACAGTTTATTGCTCTGTATGCATGGGAAGATATGGGAAAAAGTCTCGGGATTGTTAAGATGTTTTTCCCGGAAAAAGAAAGTTAGAGGATAAAGAGGGTATCATATGCAGTATATCAAAGGGCTGTCGCAATATGAAAGTGACAGAGAATCAGCAGTGACTTTCGGGAAATTTGACGGTCTCCATAAGGGGCATCAGAAATTAGTCTCGAAGGTCCGGGAATTAAGCAAAGAAAATAACGTCAACAGTATTGTCTGCGCGTTTGATATGCATCCTTTGTGGGAACGGATCTCGGCTGTTCCGCAGATTATCATGGACAAGCGGGAACGTGAACTTCACCTTGCCGGGCAGGTGGATTTTCTGGTGGATTGCCCGTTTACAACAAAGTTCAGCCAGATGAGCGCAGAAGCGTTTATTGAAGAAATTATCTGCGGACTGTTCCATGCAAGGTTTGTGGTTGTGGGAACTGATTTCCGGTTTGGATATGAAAAAAGAGGCGATGTCCATATGCTGGCGGATTATGCAAAGAGGTATGGATACCAGCTTTTTGTGATAGAAAAGGAACGGTATCAAGACCGCATCATCAGCAGTACCTACATTAAGGAGGTACTGCGGGAAGGCGATGTGGAAAAAGCGAAAGAAATGCTGGGCTATCCCTATGGAGTAGATGGTGTGGTAGAGCACGGGAAACGGCTGGGGCGTACCCTTGGGTTCCCGACGGTAAACCTTCACTGGCCGGCAGACAAGATCGTTCCGCCCAATGGAGTCTATTTCAGCGATGTCCGGATTGGAGGGGATCGGTACCATGCGATTTCCAATGTAGGAGTAAAGCCTACCGTATCAGACGGGGAAAGACTTTTGGTAGAGAGCTTTCTGTTTGGCTATCAGGGAGATGCGTATGGAAAGGAGATCCTTGTGGAGTTTTTGAAATACCGGCGTCCGGAGAGAAAATTTGAAAGTGTGGATGAATTAAAGAGGGCTGTCAGCCAGGATCTGGATGCAGGACGCAGGTTTTTTAGAGCCTGAGAGGAAATTATCTTTACATTGGGAGAACCCTGTGTTATACTAACCGAGTGTGAAAGCCGATATCCGGTGACAGGATCACTCCGACCGTCACTTAATATCCGGCGTTTTTAAGAGAATAAAGGAGGAAAAGAACATGATCACAAAGGAACAGAAAGAACAGATTATCAGAGATTATGGAAGAACTGAAGGAGATACAGGTTCACCGGAGGTTCAGATTGCGATCCTGACAGCTAGAATCAACGATCTGACAGATCATTTCAAGGCAAATCCAAAGGATCATCACTCCAGAAGAGGTCTTTTGAAGATGGTAGGACAGAGAAGAGGTCTTCTTGCTTACCTGAGAAAGAAAGATATCGAGAGATATCGTGCTCTGATCGAGAAACTTGGTCTGAGAAAATAAGGACAAAAAAACAAAAAGCTGCCGTGTCTGTAATAGAATACGGCAGCTTTTATCAATTTTGTAGTGGAACATTTTTATACAATATGCTATAATATTTAAGATTGCGGGCAGCCGTGTAAGAACCGAGACCACTGAAAAGGACATTTGAGAAACTGCGGATTTTCTCCGGTGTTTTTTTCAGTAGTTTCGGTGCGTGGACGGCCCGCAGGAAATATTTGTTAAAAGGAGAACATTATGTACAAAAAGTATGAGATGGAGCTGGCCGGAAGGACTCTGCGCGTAGATGTGGACAGAGTAGCAAAGCAGGCCAATGGAGCAGTGCTGATGCACTATGGCGACACGACAGTTCTGTGTACGGCTACAGCATCCGAAAAGCCAAGAGAAGGGATTGACTTTTTTCCTTTAAGTGTAGAATACAATGAGCGTATGTACGCAGTAGGAAAGATCCCGGGAGGATTTAACAAGCGTGAGGGTAAGGCGTCCGAGAATGCCATCCTGACCTGCCGCGTGATCGACCGTCCTATGCGTCCGCTATTCCCGAAGGATTACCGCAATGACGTGACGCTGGAAAATCTGGTGCTCTCCGTTGATCAGGACTGCTCACCGGAGCTGACTGCGATGCTGGGCGCGGCTATTGCAACCAGTATTTCTGATATTCCGTTTGACGGACCGATCTCAGCTACACAGGTAGGTCTGGTAGACGGAGAATTCGTGTTTAACCCGACAGAAGCACAGAAGACCGTTTCTGACCTGTCACTTACTGTGGCATCTACCAAAGAAAAGGTGATCATGATCGAGGCGGGCGCCAATGAGGTGCCGGAGCAGCAGATGATCGACGCTATCTTTGCGGCTCATGAGCTGAACCAGAAGGTGATCGCTTTCATCGAGACGATCGTGGCAGAATGTGGCAAGCCAAAGCATGCTTATGAAAGCTTTGCGGTTCCGGAAGAATTGTTTGCGGCTATCCGTGAGATCGTTCCGCCGGCTGAGATGGAAGAAGCGGTATTTACGGATGACAAGCAGACCAGAGAAGAAAATATCCGTCAGATCACAGATAAATTAGAGGAAGCATTTGCTGAGAACGAAGAGTGGCTCTCCGTGCTTGGCGAGGCAGTTTATCAGTACCAGAAGAAGACAGTGCGCAAGATGATCTTAAAGGATCACAAGCGTCCGGATGGACGTGCCATCGATGAGATCCGTCCGCTGGCGGCTGAAGTAGATCTGATCCCGAGAGTTCATGGCTCTGCCATGTTTACCCGCGGACAGACACAGATCTGCAATATCACTACTCTGGCGCCGCTTTCTGATGCACAGAGACTGGACGGACTGGATGAGACCGAGACGTCCAAGAGATATATGCACCACTATAACTTCCCGTCCTATTCTGTAGGCGAGACCAGACCTTCCAGAGGTCCGGGACGCCGTGAGATCGGACACGGAGCGCTGGCAGAGCGTGCGCTGATTCCGGTACTGCCGGATGAGGCTACATTCCCTTACGCGATCCGTACCGTATCTGAGACCTTCGAGTCCAACGGCTCTACCTCACAGGCCAGCGTGTGTGCTTCCTCCATGTCACTGATGGCGGCCGGTGTGCCGATCAAGAGCGCAGTGGCTGGTATTTCCGCCGGACTGGTGACCGGAGAGACAGATGATGATTATCTGGTGCTTACCGATATCCAGGGACTGGAAGACTTCTTTGGAGATATGGACTTTAAGGTTGCCGGAACCCACAAGGGAATCACGGCTATCCAGATGGATATCAAGATCCACGGACTGACCAGACCGATCATCGAGGAAGCTATCGCAGCAACCAAAAAAGCAAGAACCTACATTATAGATGAAGTAATGAATAAAGCCATCGCTGAGCCGAGACCGGAGGTGGGTGAGTATGCACCGAAGATCATCCAGATGCAGATCGATCCACAGAAGATCGGTGACGTGGTAGGACAGAGAGGAAAGACCATCAACGCTATCATCGAGCAGACCGGCGTGAAGATCGATATCGAAGACGACGGATCCGTATCCATCTGCGGCACTGATGCAGACGGCATGGAGCAGGCAAGAAAGCTGATCCACATTATCGTTACCGATTTCGAGGCCGGACAGGTGTTGGAAGGAAAGGTCATCAGCATCAAAGAATTCGGCGCATTCCTGGAATTTGCTCCGGGTAAAGAAGGAATGGTACACATCTCCAAGCTTTCCAAAGAAAGAGTAGGGCGTGTAGAAGATGTGCTGACACTGGGAGACGTGGTCAAAGTCGTTTGCCTTGGCAAAGACAAAATGGGAAGATTCTCCTTCAGCATGAAGGACGTAGCAGAATAAAGCCCAAAAGGGACAGGGTATTTTCCAATTAGGGACACCCGATATTGCGATTGGGGACGTACACTTTTTGCAAAAGTGTACGTCCCCAATTTGTTTGCATATTTTTCCTGCCTCTTCATATACATGGAGATAAAGAGGTGGACAAAGATATGCGGGAAGATCAGATTTTACATGTGCTGCCGCGCGGTGTGCGTGGTCTGCTGACAGGAAAGAGGCTTAAATATGAGTATCTGCAGGAGATAAGGCTTCGAACTGGGAAACCGCTTCTGTTGATTTATCAGGGGCGTGAGATGATGCTGCACAATCAGCGGGACCGCCCGTATCTGGTGACGGAGGCGGATATGCGGGAGACGCTGGAATATATCAGCAATTACTCTCTTTATGCCTATGAGCAGGAAATGAAGCAGGGATTTATTACAATTGAAGGAGGACACAGAGTAGGAATGGCGGGACAGGTGATCCTGGAAGATGGACATGTGAAAAATCTGAAATATGTATCTTCCGTTAATGTGAGAATGTCTCATGAGGTGCAGGGGTGTGCGGACCGGATCTTTCCTTATCTTGTGCAGGAAAAGGAAATCTGCCATACACTTCTGGTATCACCTCCGAGATGTGGGAAAACAACGCTTCTCCGGGATCTGATCCGTCAGATTTCAGATGGAAATGCCTGGATTTCCGGAAGGACGGTGGGGGTCGTGGACGAGCGTTCCGAGCTTGGTGGCTGCTGGCGCGGCGTGGCGCAGAATCATCTGGGGAAGCGTACCGATATTCTGGATGGCTGCCCCAAAGCCGAAGGGATGATGATGCTGATCCGGTCCATGGGGCCGGAGGTGATAGCGGCAGATGAGATCGGCAGCCCGGAGGATGTACATGCCATGGAATATGCCATGCACTGCGGATGCAGGATTCTGGCGACGGTCCATGCCGGATCCATGGAGGAACTGAGGCGAAAGCCACTGCTGCAGCAGCTGGTCCGAAAGGGCAGCTTTGAGCGGTATGTACTGCTGGGAAACCAAAAACGAGTTGGCCAGGTACAGGGCATATATGATGAGAGGGGGAGCCTTTTGTACCGGGAGGAATTGCCCGGCGAACAGGCATGTTAAAGCTGGCAGGCAGTCTCCTGATCATCGGGGCTACTACGCTATGGGGTATGGCAGCGGCGGAACGGCTGCGGGAGCAATATGAGCAGATGCGCCTGTTACAGTCTCTTTTATATGCGCTGCGCAGTGAGATCCTGTATGCCAGATCTTATCTGGAGGAAGCTTTTGCGAAAATCGGCGAGTCGGCTCCAGAGCCTTACCGGGGATGGCTCCTTGGAATGTCAGAGATAATGCGCCAAAAGTCAGGCGTTCCTTTCTGCCAGATCTGGAGCGGAGGAATACAAGAGTCTCTTCGGGAATCCGGGCTTGAACAAGAAGAGAAGGATAAACTGTCTGAGATAGGAAAAAGACTCGGCAATGCGGACATGGAAGCGCAGATCCGGTCTTTGGATCTGTATCTGGAGGAACTAAAGAAATCAATGGAAGAGAAGAGGGAGGGGATGAAGACCAGGATCCGGCTGTGCCACTGCCTTGGCGTCATGAGCGGGATATTCCTCACCATCTTGCTGGTATAAATATTTTGCTGATGGAAATAGAAAATCAGCGGACAAGAGGAGGCATCCATGGATATCAGTCTGTTATTTAAAATAGCGGCGGTAGGCATCCTGGTATCGATCCTGAGCCAGGTGCTGAAGCACAGCGGGAGAGAGGAGCAGGCATTTTTGACCAGCCTGGCAGGGCTTTTGCTGGTTCTGTTCTGGATTGTGCCGTACATCTATGATCTGTTTGAGTCGATCCGGCGGCTGTTTTCACTGTAAAAGTGACAGAAAGGAAGGGGAAGGCATATGGATATGATGCAGATCGGAATCCTGGGAGTGGCAGGAGTCCTGCTGGCGGTTCAGTTCAAAAGCGGAAAATCCGAATATGGGATCTATCTTAGCGTGGCATTGAGTCTTTTCATTTTTCTGGCAGTCATCGGGCAGCTTTCGGTCATGGTGGACGCACTTTCGGTGATCGGAGAGTATATAAGGATGGACACGGCCTATATCAGTACGCTGATCAAAATGATCGGGATTACATATGTGGCGGAATTCTCCTCCGGGATCTGTAAGGATGCGGGATACCAGACCATAGCGGTGCAGATTGAAATATTCGGGAAGCTTATGATCCTGGTACTCAGTATGCCGATTCTTACAGCCCTACTTGACACAATCCGGGAATTTTTGTCATGAAAAGAAAAATGTGGAAAAAGGTAGGAAGAGCCCTGGCCGGACTATTGGGGCTGCTGGTATCTCTGTCCGTTTGTGTCTGGGGGCTTTGGACTCCGCTTCCCGTCCTGGCCGGAGATGCGGGGAAGGAAACGGGACAGACAGAGGAGACAAAAGAGGAAGAAATTCAGGGGGCAGATGAAAGAGAGATACAGGAAGAAATCCTCTCCCGGTTTGACTTTGATGAAATTGACGCATCGTTAAAGGAATTATTTCCGGAAGAACGCCTGGAGTTCCGGAGTGTGCTGGAGGACGTGCTTTCCGGAGACCTTACTCTGACGGCGGAGCTGTTCAATCAGCTGATAGCTGATCAGTTTACCTATGCGGTCCGCACCGGAAAGGATCAGCTGGTCCACATGCTGATGATTGCGTTGATCGCAGCAGTATTCAGCAACTTTTCCAAGGTTTTCCAGAGCAGGCAGCTATCGGAGATTAGTTTTTATGCGCTGTATCTTCTTATGATCGCACTGGCGCTGAATACCTTCTCGGCGGTGACAAAATGGGTCGAGAGCGGGATAGAGGCGCTGACATCTTTTATGGGTGTGTTCTGTCCTTTGTATTTTGCGGCAGTGGCAGTGGCAAAAGGCAGTGTGACGGCTGTGGCTTTTTATCAGCTGGTACTGTTTCTCATCTATCTGGTGGAGCTTTTGATCAGCAGTATCCTTCTGCCGGCAATCCATATTTATATGCTGGTCCGTGTGCTGAATGACCTGTCCCTGGAAGGGTATCTGACAAAGTTTGCGGAGCTGATCGAGCTATGCGTATCCTGGAGTCTGAAAACCCTGCTGGCATGCGTGGTGGGGATCAATGTGATACAGGGGATGATCAGTCCTGCTATCGACTCTGTCAAAAGAAGCATCCTGACCCGGGGTGCGGAGGCGATCCCCGGAGTAGGCGACGCGCTGGGCGGCATGGCGGAAGTAGCTGTGGGAACGGCGGTATTGGTAAAAAACGGGATTGGCATGACCGGTGCGCTGATCTGTGTATCGCTGTGTCTGGTGCCCCTGATCCAGGTGGCCTGTGTGGCACTTTTATATAAACTGGCGGCGGCAGTGATCCAGCCGGTGTCTGATCCCAGGATCACAGGCTGTGTGGAGACAGTGGGAGAAGGCGTAAGGCTTCTTATGCGGGTCGTCTTTACAACGGGGGTGCTGTTCCTTCTGACAGTAGCAGTAGTCTCCGCGGTTACAAGCAGCACATAGGGAGGAAGAGATGCTGGAGTATATTTATGAGTGGATTGGAAACATTGCATTTTATATGATCATGGTGACCGCGGTGCTCCATCTGCTGCCAAACTCAGACTACCAGAAATATATCCGTTTTTTTACAGGGCTGGTTCTGGTGATTCTTCTTGCAACCCCAATCCTGAAGATATTCGGTATGGAAAAGGACCTGGTGAATCTCTATGACAGCAGTGCATATCAGGAGCAGATGAAAAAGATCGAGGAATCCTCGGAATTTCTTAACAATATCGCTCCTATCGAAGAAACAGCCGGAGAGCCGCAGGATACGGAAGGGGATAGTGAAAAATCAGGACAGATCCAAGTGGAGGAGATAGAGATTGGGCAATAAAAAGACGGGAGACTTTTTCGCAAAGTTTTCCATTAAAAACATCCGGAATCTAAAAAAAGATCAGCTTCTGATTCTGCTGCTTCTTGGAATCCTGCTGGTGGTGATCGCCATTCCCGTAGGAGGGGAGGACGAAGAGGCAGGAAGCGGAGCGGGCAGCGGGGTCCTGGAGAGCGGTTCTGGAGAAGGAGCCGCAGAAGGGACGGCAGGGAGCCAGGCGGAGTATGTGAAATATATGGAAGAAAAGCTTGCGGATACGCTGTCCCAGATCGAAGGAGCCGGAGAGGTAACGGTCATGATCACCCTGGAGTCGTCGGCGGAACGCATAGTGGAAAAAGATGAAACCTATGAAGGAGAAACGGTAACGGAATCAGACAGTCAGGGGGGCAGCAGAGATACGGACCAGTCCAGCCGGGAGGAGACCACCGTTTACGCCCAGGGAGACGGGCAGGACGGGACGCCCTATATCAGCAAAGAGTTAAGTCCGAAGATCGGGGGCGTGGTGGTGATCGCACCGGGCGGGGACAAAGCCCAGGTAAAACAGAATATAACCGAGGCGGTTGAGGCATTATTTGGAGTGGAATCGCATAAGATTAGGATAATGAAGAAGCATCAAACATGACAGGGCAAAGAGCAGGAGGGTGAACAGTGAAAAAGATATTCAAGAAAAATCAGATCATCATTGCGGCGCTGGCGGTCATGATCGCGGCAGCAGGCTACCTGAACTATTCCGGACGGATCTTTCCGGCCGGGAATGATACGGAAGAAGCCAATGCAGATCTTTCAAACCAGGAACTTTTAGATATCTCAGAGGAGGATGTGACAGCGTCCACGGAGGATATTGAAAGCCAGGACAGTGAGGTCCAGGAAGACGGAAGCGTGGAAGGGACGCCAGGGGAGGCGGTGCTGACCAGTGGAGAGGCAAGCAGTGTGGTTGCGGAGGCAAAGGTGACCAGGGAGCAGGTGCGGGCCCAGAATAAAGAATCATTGATGGAGATCATTGACAATGAAAACCTAAGCGATGAACAGAAACAGGATGCAGTGAACCAGATGGTGGCGATGACTGATTATGCAGAGAAGGAAGCGGCTGCTGAGACCCTGCTTGCATCCAAGGGATTTACAGATGCAGTGGTAAGCATGACAGCGGATTCTGCAGACGTGGTGGTAGGCGCTTCAGAATTAAGCGAGGCCAACCTGGCTCAGATTGAGGATATCGTGACCAGAAAGACAGGAGTGGCGGCGCAGAATGTGGTCATTACTCCGGTAGGAGCCGAGGCAGAATAAAAAATATATTTGTGGATTCAGATTATGTATGATATACTGACTAATAGCGCATTGATGCGGATATCATATATTAGGAGTGTTATCATATATGTCAGAGATCTCAAAGGAAGTAAAACAGCAGATCGCCAAGAGGAGAACATTTGCGATCATCTCCCATCCGGATGCAGGAAAGACGACCCTGACCGAGAAATTTCTGCTGTATGGCGGAGCCATCAACCAGGCCGGAAGCGTCAAGGGAAAGGCGACAGCCAGACATGCGGTATCAGACTGGATGGAAATCGAAAAAGAGAGAGGAATCTCCGTGACTTCTTCGGTCTTACAGTTCAATTATGACGGATATTGTATCAATATCCTGGATACGCCCGGCCATCAGGACTTTTCTGAGGATACCTACCGGACGCTGATGGCCGCGGATTCCGCGGTGATGGTCATCGACGCGTCCAAGGGCGTGGAGGCGCAGACAAGAAAGCTGTTCAAGGTATGTACCATGCGCCATATCCCGATCTTTACCTTTATCAATAAGATGGACCGGGAGGCCATGGATACCTTTGAACTGCTGGATGATATTGAACAGGAGCTGGGAATTGCCACCTGTCCCATCAACTGGCCCATCGGCTCCGGAAAGGAATTCAGAGGCGTTTATGACCGGGAAGAAAAGATGGTGGAAATCTTTTCCGGAACTCAAAAGGGGACGACACAGGGAGAGGTAAAAAAGGTGGCTCTTAATGACCCGGAGATTTCCTGGCTGATCTCAGACTCCCAGAAACTTCAGCTGGAAGAAGAGATCGAGCTTCAGGACGGAGCGGGAGCCGTCTTTGACCAGGAGCTGGTCAGCAAAGGAGAACTGTCTCCGGTATTTTTTGGTTCCGCGCTTACCAACTTCGGCGTGGAGACCTTTTTGCAGCATTTCTTAAAGATGACCACATCCCCGCTTCCAAGGATGTCGGACGCCGGCCCCATCGACCCGATGGAGGAGCCGGATTTTTCTGCGTTCGTCTTTAAGATCCAGGCAAATATGAACAAGGCGCACCGGGACCGGATCGCATTTATGCGGATCTGCTCCGGAGAGTTTGAAGCCGGCATGGACGTGTGGCATATGCAGGGCGGTAAAAAAGTCCGTTTGTCCCAGCCGCAGCAGCTGATGGCAAGCGAGCGCAAGATGATTGACAAGGCCTATGGCGGAGATATCATCGGTGTGTTTGATCCGGGAATCTTTTCCATCGGCGATACACTGACCACTTCTGCCAGACGGTTTGCCTATGAAGGCATCCCTACTTTTGCGCCGGAGCACTTTGCCAGGGTGCGGCAGGTAGATACCATGAAGCGTAAACAGTTCATCAAGGGGATCAATCAGATTGCCCAGGAAGGCGCCATCCAGATATTCCAGGAGTTTAATACGGGAATGGAGGAGATCATCGTAGGCGTAGTGGGCGTGCTGCAGTTTGATGTTCTGAAATACCGGCTGGAAAACGAATATAACGTGGAGATCCGGATGGACAGCCTTCCCTATGAATACATCCGCTGGATCGAAAGCAGCGGCACTGAGGTGGACAAGATCAACGGCACCTCAGACATGAAGAAGGTAAAGGATTTAAAGGGACGTCCGCTCTTATTGTTCGTCAATGAGTGGAGCATCCGCATGACCGTGGAGCGCAACGACAATCTGGTGCTGTCAGAGTTCGGACGCTAAAGCGGGCCGTGAGAACAATAATTCCTACTAGGCAAATCCTGATTAATTTGTTATAATGAATAGAAGTGTAAGACCAGACAGGAGGTTTCCAAGATGAGTAAAGATGAAAGAAACACATATACGATCCAGGCAGATGAAAGCCTTGGTGAAGTCAAGATCGCGGACGAAGTCGTCGCAATGATCGCAGGTCTTGCGGCAATGGAAGTAGAAGGCGTGGCGTCTATGGCGGGAAACGCTACCAGAGAGCTGATCAGCAAGCTTGGGATGAAGTCTCTTTCCAAGGGCGTGAAGGTGGACGTGCTGGAAGGCGTGGTAACAGTATCCCTGTCACTGAACCTGAAATATGGATACAGTATCAAAGAGATCACTACCAAGGTACAGGAAAAGGTAAAGGCAGCCATTGAAAATATGACCGGGCTTGAGGTGGCGGATGTGAATATCCGTGTGGCCGGCGTGGAAGTTCCGGAGGAAGACTAAGTGAAAAGATCAGAATTACGTGAGCATATCTTTAAGATCCTGTTCGGGATAGAATTCCGTGACGGCGCCGAGTTTTCTGAACAGATCGGGACCTATACAGAAGAGATGGAAGGCGCAGGTCCGCAGGAGCTTGAGTATGTGAAGACAAAGACAGAAAAGATCAAAGAGAAGATCCCTGAGATTGACGAACTGCTCAATTCCCATACCACGGGATGGAAAACCAGCCGTATGAATAAGGTGGATCTTACGATCTTAAGACTGGCGGTCTACGAGATGAAATGGGACGAGACAGTGCCGGTGGGCGTAGCCATCAATGAGGCAGTAGAGCTTGCAAAGAAATACAGCAGTGAAGAGGGTCCAGCATTTGTCAACGGCGTGCTTGCAAAGCTTGCAGATTGATCAGGAGTAAGCGATGACAAAAAATGTATATACGGTAAAGCAGGTAAATGCTTACATTAAGAATATGTTCACCCAGGACTTCATGCTGTCCAGGATCTATGTTAAGGGTGAGGTTTCAAATTGCAAGTATCATACATCAGGACATATATATTTTTCATTAAAGGATGAGTCCGGAACCATTGCCTGCGTCATGTTTGCAGGGCAGAGGGGCGGGCTCTCTTTTCGTATGAGTGAAGGCCAGCAGGTGGTGGTGTTTGGATCTGTCAATGTATACGAGCGGAGCGGATCCTATCAGCTTTATGCCAGAGAAATACGGCTGGACGGGGAAGGTCGTCTCTATGAACGATTCCAGGCGCTGAGAAGAGAATTGGAAGAGATGGGGATGTTTGCCCCGGAATATAAAAAAGAGATCCCGGCTTATGCCGGGCGTGTGGGAGTCGTGACGGCTCCTACCGGGGCGGCGGTACGTGATATCATGAATATCTCCGCCAGACGGAATCCTTATGTACAGCTGATCCTTTATCCTGCCAGGGTGCAGGGAGAGGGCGCTGCGGAAAGTGTGGCCCGGGGAATTCACATGCTGGAGCGCCAGGGCGTGGATGTGATCATTGTCGGAAGAGGCGGCGGATCTATAGAGGATCTCTGGGCTTTTAACGAGGAAATCGTTGCAAGGGCCATCTTTGACTGTACAGTGCCGGTGATTTCTGCGGTGGGACACGAAACGGATACGACGATTGCAGATTACGTGGCGGATCTTCGGGCTCCCACGCCTTCCGCGGCGGCGGAGCTTGCGGTGTATGATTTTTTGCAGGTCCAGTCCCGGATGCAGGAGACAGACTTAAAACTGAAAAGGCTGCTGGGCCAGAAAATCCAGCTTGCCCGGATGCAGCTTCGCCAGTATGTGACGAGGCTTAAAGTGCTGCACCCCAGATATCAGCTGCAGGAGCGCCAGCAGCTTCTGGTAGAATATGAGGAACGTCTGAAGAGGTGTATGGAGGGGAAAATACAAAAGGAAAGGCATCGCCTTGCCCTGTACATTGAAAAAATGAAGGGCCTGTCACCGCTTAAGAAGCTGAATCTGGGATATGCGTATGTGGAGGATGAGAAAGGAAACAGTGTCAGAAGTGTGCAGCAAGTACGCAAAGGCAGTGCCCTTTCCGTACATGTGACGGACGGAGTGATTTACACATCGGTGACTGGTCTTAAGGAGGAAGAGCATGGAGAAGAATGAGAAAAAGGAATCGTTGGAAGAGATGTTTGCCGTGCTGGAGAAAACAGTGAACCAGATGGAAACAGAAGAACTGTCATTAGAGGATTCCTTTGCCCTGTATCATAAAGGAATGGATCTGTTAAAGAAGTGCAGCAGCACCATCGATCAGGTGGAGAAAAAAATGCTGGTGCTGGATGAAGAAGGAGAAACCCATGAATTCGAAATGTGATTTTAGCAAACAGATGGAACAGAAAGTGCAGGCGGTGGAAGCTGTTCTGCAGGAATATCTTCCGAAACAGAAGGGATATCAGAGCGTGATCATGGAGGCAATGTGCTATAGTCTTCTGGCGGGAGGAAAGAGGCTCCGTCCGCTTTTGATGAGTGAGACTGCCCGGCTGTTTGGAGAGCACTCTCCGGCACTTAAGCCTTTTATGGCAGCCATCGAAATGATCCATACGTATTCACTGGTGCACGATGATCTGCCTGCTATGGATAATGATGAATACCGCAGGGGCAGAAAGACCACCCATGTGGTTTATGGAGAAAATATGGGAATCCTGGCGGGGGACGCTCTTCTTAATTATGCATTCGAGACAGCGTTCCGTGCGTTTGTTATGGATCCGGAGGAAAGCCTGACCATCGGAAGAGCGCTGACTGTCCTGGGAGAAAAGGCCGGAATCTACGGAATGATCGGAGGACAGGTCATTGATGTGAAGGAGACAGGACACGAGGTATCAAAGGAAATTCTTGATACGATTTATGAGTTGAAGACAGCGGCACTGATAGAGGCGTCAATGATGATCGGAGCGATCCTTGGCGGCGCATCGGAGGAAGAAGTGCGGATGGTGGAACAGATCGCAAGGAATGTGGGCGTTGCATTTCAGATCCAGGATGATATCCTGGATGTGACCAGCACCAGTGAAGTGCTGGGAAAACCGGTACACAGCGATGAAAAAAATGAAAAGACCACCTATGTAACGCTGATGGGTATAGAGGAGGCAGGAAGGGCTGTAGAAGAACTTTCAGAAGAAGCGATAAGCCTGCTTCATCAGCTGCCGGAAGAAAATCACTTTCTGGAGCAGCTGCTGTGCCAGCTGATCCACAGAGACAGATAGAGGGGGCTTTCTGGATGGTATTGGAAAAGATACAAAAGGAAAATGATATAAAAAAACTGTCTGAAGAGGAACTTAAACTTTTGCCCGGGGAAATCCGGGAATTTCTGCTGGAAAAGATCAGCAGGAACGGGGGACATCTGGCCTCCAATCTGGGCGTTGTAGAACTTACCATCGCCATGCATCTGATGTTTGATCTTCCAAAGGATAAACTGATCTGGGATGTAGGACATCAGTCTTATACCCATAAGATCCTGACCGGGAGGCGGGAAGGCTTTGACGATCTGAGAAAATACGGAGGTATGAGCGGATTTCCAAAGCGGAAGGAAAGTGAGTGCGACGCCTTTGATACGGGACACAGCTCTACATCGATCTCGGCCGGGCTTGGGTATGTACATGCCAGGGATTTAAAAGGAGAGGATTATCATGTAGTGTCTGTGATCGGCGACGGATCTCTTACCGGAGGGATGGCATATGAGGCGCTGAACAATGCGGCTTCTTTGAAGACGAATTTTATCATCGTGCTCAATGATAATCATATGTCCATTTCAGAAAACGTGGGAGGCATGTCTCAGTATCTGGCAAGGCTAAGGACTGCGGATATCTACACGGGCCTGAAGAAAGGCGTGACCAATGCGCTTCAGACAGTGCCGGTGGTGGGAGACCGTATGATCGAACAGATCCGGAAGACCAAAAACAGCATCAAGCAGCTGGTGGTGCCGGGGATGTTGTTTGAAGATATGGGGATCACATATCTGGGACCGCTTCCCGGACATAATATTCCCCTTTTGTGCCGGGCTTTCCGGGAGGCGAAGAAAATGGAGGGGCCGGTGCTTCTCCATGTAATGACCAAGAAAGGCAAAGGCTATGCGCCGGCAGAAGAGCAGCCGGATAAATTTCACGGCGTAGGGCCGTTCGAGGTGCGGACCGGAGAGGTTAATGAGCCAAAGAAAAAGGATACGTATACAGATGTATTCGGGAAGGTGCTGTGCGACGCGGCATCAGAGAATAAGAAGATTACGGCTATTACCGCGGCAATGGCGGACGGTACGGGGCTGAAGCGCTTTGCGCATATGTTTCCGGACCGGTTTTTTGACGTGGGGATTGCGGAAGGCCATGGCGTTACATTTGCGGCAGGACTTGCAGCCGGCGGAATGAAGCCGGTATTTGCGGTTTATTCCTCCTTTCTGCAGAGAGGCTATGACCAGATCATCCATGATGTGGCGCTGCAGAATCTGCCGGTGGTGCTGGCGGTAGACCGGGCCGGGCTGGTCGGAAGCGACGGAGAAACCCATCAGGGGATCTTTGATCTGTCCTATCTTGGCAGCACACCCAATATGACGGTGATGGCGCCGAAGCATAAATGGGAGCTGGCCGATATGCTGCGGTTTGCTCTTTCTTATGACGGCCCCATTGCCCTTCGGTATCCAAGAGGAACCGCCTATGACGGATTCGAAGAATACCGGGCGCCGATTGTCTACGGAAAGAGCGAGATGATCGTCCGTGAAAAAGATATTGCGCTTCTGCCGGCAGGGCATATGTTCGAAGAGGCGGTAAAGATCCGGGAACTGTTAAAGGAACGGGGATATTCCTGTACGCTTGTCAACGCCAGGTTTGTAAAACCTATTGATGAAGACATGATCCGGGAACTTTCAAAAGATCATGACTGGATCGTGACTCTGGAGGAAAATGTACAGACAGGAGGTTTCGGAGAACGGGTACAGGCGTTTGCCTGTCGGGAAAATCTGCCTGTCCGTGTACTTGTCAGCGCACTTCCGGATGAATATGTCGAGCATGGAAATGTGGATATCCTGCGGAAGGAGACCGGAACCAGCGCAGAATGTGTGGCGGCAAAGATTGAAAAGGCTGTCTGTCAGAAATAGGAGATAACATGAAAGAACGATTGGATGTATTACTGGTAAAGAGAAATCTGGCTGCCTCCAGAGAAAAGGCGAAGGCTGTTATCATGGCTGGAAATGTCTTTGTAGACGGGCAGAGAGAGGATAAAGCAGGAACTGCATTTCCGGAGGACGTCTCCATTGAAGTACGGGGACATACGCTTCCTTATGTCAGCAGAGGAGGCCTCAAACTGGAGAAGGCGCTGAAAAACTTTGACCTGAGTGTGGAGGGGAAGGTCTGCACAGATGTGGGATCTTCCACGGGAGGGTTCACCGACTGCATGCTCCAGAACGGGGCGAAGAAAGTGTATGCCATTGATGTGGGAAGGGGACAGCTGGACTGGAAGCTGCGGAATGATCCCAGGGTCGTTTGTATGGAAAAGACAAATATCCGCTATGTGACTCCGGAGGATCTGGGAGAGCCGATAGATTTTTCTTCCATTGACGTCTCTTTTATATCACTGACAAAGGTGCTGCTGCCAATCCGGAACTATCTGACGGAGGACGGCGAGATTGCAGCGCTTATCAAACCTCAGTTTGAGGCGGGGAGAGAGAAAGTCGGAAAAAAGGGAGTTGTCCGTGAAAAGAGTACACATCTGGAAGTGATCACCAAGGTGATCGACTACGCCCTGCAAATCGGCTTTTCAGTCCGGGATCTGGAATTTTCTCCGATCAGGGGGCCGGAAGGAAACATTGAATATCTGGTGCATCTTTGTAAAACAGAGACACCCGGGACACAGATTGACGAGACACGCAGAAAAGAGATCGTAGATCTGGCATTTGATACATTAGCGAAAAAATAGAGGAATCAGAAATTATGGATCGTTTTTTGATTGTGACCAATGACGGAAAGGATACTGATCACAGTGTGACGGCAAAGGTGAAAAGCCTCCTTACAGAGGCGGGGAAAACCTGTATCCTCTGTCAGAAGGATGAGAAGAAAAATATTATCCGGGAATCGATTCCGGAGGATCTGGACTGTGCTGTGGTCATCGGCGGTGACGGAAGCCTGATCGAAGTGGCGAGACTGCTCTGGAAACGGGATGTGCCGGTTCTGGGAATCAATATGGGAACTGTCGGGTATCTCACAGAGGTGGAGGTATCCCATATTGACCAGGCTATACGGCAGATTGCGGCAGGAGATTATGAGGTGGAGGACCGGATGATGCTGGAAGGCTCTTTCGAGGGCCAGAAAGAGGACGTGGCGCTCAACGACATCGTGGTATGCCGGAAGGGAGAACTTCGGGTGATCCATTTCCGCCTTTATGTCAACGGCGCTCTTCTGAATTCTTATGAAGCGGACGGTATCATCATTTCCACACCTACCGGATCCACTGCGTATAATCTTTCGGCAGGCGGACCTATCGTGGAGCCGACCGCATCGCTGATCGTGATCACCCCGATCTGCTCCCATGCGCTGAATACCAGCAGTATCGTTCTCTCGCCGGAGGACGAGATCGTGGTAGAGATCGGCAGGGGACGCGACAATGCAGAGCAAGAGGTGATCGTAAGCTTTGACGGTGCGGATACCAGAGTCTTAAGGACCGGAGAACGGGTAGAGATCCGGCGTGCAAAGGCATCTACAAAATTTATAAAACTAAGCAAGGTTAGTTTTCTGGAGACGCTTCGGAGAAAAATGAAGGGAAATTAGGAGAATGAAGGTAAACAGACACGCAAAGATCATAGAGCTGATCAACAAATATCATATCGAGACCCAGGAGGAGCTGGCGGACTATCTGACAAAGGAAGGCTTTAAAGTGACTCAGGCCACGGTTTCCCGTGATATCCGGGATCTGAAGCTTACCAAGATCCCTTCGGAAAACGGGAAACAGCGCTATGCGCTGCATCAGGGAACAGAGAGCAGCATGAGCGAGAAATATATCCGGGTGCTGAAGGATGGATATGTGTCCATGGATATGGCGCAGAACATCCTGGTGATCAAGACCGTGGCCGGAATGGCTATGGCAGTTGCGGCGGCCCTGGATGCCATGAAGTGGAATGAAGTTGTGGGATGCATTGCCGGGGATGACACGATCATGTGTGCCATCCGAAGTGTGGACGACACGGTCAAGGTGATGGATAAGATCAGCAAGATTGTCTTATAGGAGGCAGAATGTTACAGAATCTACATGTAAAAAATCTGGCACTGATTGACGAGATCGAGGTGGAGTTCCAGGACGGGCTTAATATCCTGACCGGTGAGACCGGTGCGGGTAAGTCCATTATACTGGGGTCTGTGAATCTGGCGCTGGGTGCCCGGTATCACAAGGATATCTTAAGACCCGGCGCAGAGTATGGGTTTGTGGAGATCACCTTCTGCCTGGAAAATGAGGAACAGATCCGGAAATTAAAAGAACTGGATATTTATCCGGAAGAAGGGATCGTCACCTTGTCAAGGCGGATGATGGCCGGCAGGAGCGTAAGCAGGATCAACGGAGAGACGGTGCCTATTTCACTTCTGAAGGAAGCAGCGGCCATTCTGATCGATATTCACGGCCAGCATGAACACCAGTCTCTTCTGTACAGGAAAAATCATCTGGGGATTACGGATGCCTATGCCAGAGAATCCATTGAGAAGGAAAAGGAAGAAACGCAAAGCCTGTTCCATGCGTATAAAGCTTTAAAAAAAGAACTGGAGGATTCCCAGACTGACGAGGCCCAGAGGGCCAAAGAACTGGATTTTCTGAAATTTGAAGTGCAGGAGATCAGGGATGCACAGTTAAGACCCGGGGAAGATGAAGAACTGGAAGGGCTGTACCGGAGGATGTCAAACGCCAAAAGAATCGCGGACGGCATCTGGGAGGCCTATGGTTATACCAGCACAGGCAATGAAAATGCAAGCGAACTTTTAAGCCGGGCGATCCGAGCTCTTTCTGAGACAGCGGAATACGATGAGACTGCTTCCGGACTCTACGGACAGCTTTCCGAAATTGACAGCCTGCTCAATGATTTTAACCGGGAACTGGCAGAATATGGAAAGACCTGTGAGTTTTCTGAGGAAGAGCTTTATGAGACAGAGAACCGGCTCAATGAGATCAACCATCTGAAGACCAAATATGGGAATGAGATCGAGAGTATTCTGGAATACTGCAAAAAGCAGGAGGAAAGAATCGCGCTGCTGGAGGCCTATGACCAGTATGTGGAAGACTTAAGCCTGCGATGCAGAAAAGCGGAAGAAGAGCTGAAGAAGGCTTCATTGAAGCTCTCAAAGATCAGGAAAAAGCAGGCGGGGCTTCTGGAAACCGAGATCGAGGAAGGGCTTAAGGAACTGAACTTTGAAAAGGTCAGCTTTGTCATCCACTTTGAAGAAACTGCCGATTACACGGCGGAGGGAATCGATGAAGTAGAGTTCCGGATTTCCATGAATGAAGGACAGCCTCTTCGCCCTCTTTCAGAAGTGGCCTCCGGCGGAGAGCTTTCCAGGATCATGCTTGCCATTAAGACGGTCATGGCAAAGAAGGATGATATCGAAACACTGATCTTTGACGAGATCGACGTGGGGATCAGCGGAAGGACTGCGCAAAAGGTATCGGAAAAGATGGCGCTGATCGGAAACGTTCATCAGGTGATCTGCATTACTCATCTGGCCCAGATCGCGGCCATGGCAGACCATCATTACCGGATTGAGAAACGGACAGAGAATGGGGATACCCGCACCGCTATCAGCCTTCTTGACGAGAAAGAGTCGCAGGAAGAGCTGGCAAGGATCCTGGGCGGCGCCGAGATTACAGATACCGTGAAAAAGAGCGCGGCAGAAATGCGCTCGCTGGCCAGAGAAAAGAAAAAGAGTCTGCGCGGGACCGAGTAAAAACAGAAAAATGTCACATAATAAGATAGATGTCAAAGCTGGCATCTATCTTTTTTATGTGAGGGAAGATGAATGAGAAAATACTGGTATCGAAGAATTCTGATCATGATCGCGACCTTTACGGTAGCTGTGGGCGGAAGCTACTATCTGATCCGGGACTTTAAGGAGCAGATGAAGCAGGAGGTGAGCGCGGATACAGCCGGGACTCAGATGGTGATCCCCGGAGGGATGCCGATCGGGATATATCTGGAAACGGAAGGTGTGATGGTGCTGGGAACGGAAGCCATCGACGGAATTGACGGCATGCCGCATGAACCGGCAGAAAATCTTGTAACTCCCGGAGATTATATTATTGCCATGGACGGGGAAGAGATCCGGGATAAATCCCGGCTTGTAGAGGCGGTAGAGAATCTGGAGGACGAGGAGGTGATCCTTACGGTCCTGCGTTCCGGAGAGGCTGTGGACCTTAAAATGCGGGCAGTTCTCTGCGAAGATCATCACTATAAGCTTGGGATATGGGTCAGGGACAATGCCCAGGGCCTTGGGACGATCACCTTTTTAAATGCGGGCAGCCAGTTTGGGGCACTGGGACACGGGATCCATGACGTAGATACCAATACTCTGCTTGAAACATCCGGAGGAACCGTTTATGAGACCAGCATCAAGGATGTCCAGAAAGGAACCAGCGGGAGCCCCGGCGGCATGGAAGGCATTATCATATATAATAATTATAATGTGCTGGGGAGCATTACGAAGAATACAGAGACGGGAATCTATGGAAAGATTGACCGGATTGACGCGCTTTTTGGTGACCAGACACCGATGGAGACAGCGAAAAAGGAAGAGATTGAGGAGGGACCTGCTGTGATCCGGTGTGCGGTAGAAGGGGAAGTGAAAGAATATGAGATTCGTATTACAAAAGTTGACATGGGGGCAAAAGAGGTCAACAAAGGGATCATCCTGGAGGTGACGGATCAGGAATTGCTGGAGGCGGCAGGAGGAATCGTCCAGGGAATGAGCGGAAGCCCTATTATCCAGAATGGGAAACTTGTCGGGGCAGTGACCCATGTATTTGTCCAGGACTCATCCAAAGGGTATGGGATTTTCATCGAAAACATGCTGGAAAATGTCGAATCCTCATAAAAGTGTCGAGAATTGTTTCGGTTTTCCGACAGCAATTTCTTGCCTTGGCTCTTGTCAGATTATATAATTTATCTCGACGGTTTTTATGTAGGGAGAAGGAGGCATGAGGCAAAATGAGTGAAATAAACGTGGCAATCGCCGACGACAACGAACGAATTCTGGACCTGCTTGGCGAAATCGTGGAGAGCGATCACGAGCTGCGTCTGGTGGGCAGGGCGAATAATGGAGAAGATGCGTACCGGATGATCCGCGAAAAACAGCCGGACGTGGTCCTGCTGGATCTGATTATGCCGAAGATGGATGGCTTAAGCGTTATGGAGACGGTGAACCGGGATCAGGAGCTTAAAAAGCATCCCGGATTCATCGTGATCTCTGCGGTTGGCCAGGAGAGAATTACGGAAGATGCCTTCAAAAAAGGAGCAAATTACTATATTTTAAAGCCTTTTCAGAATGATATGATCGTAAGCAGGATCAAGCTGGCCGGACAACCGCGGGGCCAGGGAGGAGCGGATGTATGCAGTGCGTCCGCATCACCGGCGCAGGCACCGAAGATCAGCCTGGAGACCAGGGTGACGGACATGATCCATGAGATCGGGATTCCGGCGCATATCAAAGGCTATCACTATCTGAGAGACGCGATTATGATGGCAGTGGAGGATATGGATGTACTGAATGCGATCACAAAGGTTTTGTATCCCACAGTGGCAAAGATGCATCAGACGACGGCCAGCCGGGTAGAGCGTGCGATCCGCCATGCCATCGAGGTGGCGTGGAGCCGGGGAAAGCTGGACACGCTTGATCATCTGTTCGGATATACGGTCAGCAACGGGAAAGGGAAACCGACAAATTCTGAATTTATCGCCTTGATCGCAGACACGATACGATTAGAAACGAAAAACTAATGCTTTCCTTCTGAAAAAAAATAGGATATAATAGGTATAGATTGCGAGGTTGGGAGGGAAAGCCATGAAAAAAATATTATTTGCAGCTTCAGAATCGGTACCGTTTATCAAAACCGGAGGATTGGCAGATGTTGTCGGTTCTCTTCCGAAATATTTTGACAAAGAAAAATACGATGTGCGGGTGATGCTGCCAAAGTATATGTGCATGAAGCAGGAGTGGAAGGATAAGCTTCAGTATCATACGCACTTTTATATGGACCTGAACTGGAGAAAGCAGTATGTCGGGATCCTGGAATTGGAATACGAAGGAATCTTATTCTATTTTATAGATAATGAGTATTATTTTAACGGATATGCTCCTTATGGGGATATTTATGCAGATATTGAAAAGTTTGCATTTTTCTCCAAGGCAGTGTTAAGTTCTCTGCCGCTTATTGATTTCCGCCCGGACATTATCCACTGTCATGACTGGCAGACAGGGCTGATCCCGGTCTTCCTCGATAATTTCCGGTACGGCAATGAATACTATCGGGGGATCAAAACGATCATGACGATCCACAACCTGAAGTTCCAGGGCACCTGGGACACGAAGCGTGTCCGGGATATTACCGGGCTGCCGCAGTATTATTTCGTGCCGGACAAGGTGGAGGCTTATAAGGATGCCAATTACCTGAAGGGCGGCATTGTATATGCGGACAGGATCACTACCGTGAGCAATACATATGCGGAAGAGATCAAGATGCCGTTCTATGGAGAAAAGCTGGACGGACTGATGAACGCCCGTTCCAACTGCCTGTCAGGTATTGTGAACGGTATTGATTATGAGGAGTACAACCCGGCCACTGATTCGTTTATAGAGAAGAACTACACGGTGGATAATTTCCGGAGAGAGAAGGTAAAGAACAAGCTGGCTCTCCAGAAGGAACTGGGTCTGGAGCAGGATAATAAGGTGATGATGATAGGCATTGTATCCAGACTGACAGATCAGAAGGGATTTGACCTGGTAGCCTATGTGATGGACGAGCTGTGCCAGGATGCGGTCCAGATCGTGGCGCTGGGAACAGGAGAGGAGCAGTATGAAAACATGTTCCGGCATTTTGCCTGGAAGTATCCCGGCAAAGTTTCTGCAAATATTTATTATTCTGAGGCTATGTCCCACAAGATCTATGCGGGCAGCGATGCTTTCCTGATGCCGTCGCTGTTTGAACCCTGTGGCTTAAGCCAGCTGATGAGCCTGCGCTACGGCACGGTTCCGATCGTACGTGAGACCGGAGGACTTAAGGATACTGTGGAACCGTATAATGAGTACGAGAAGACGGGAACCGGATTCAGCTTTATGAATTACAATGCTCATGAGATGCTTGGCACAGTGCGCTATGCGGAACGGATCTTCTATGATAAAAAGAGAGACTGGAACAAGATCGTAGAGAGAGGAATGCAGAAGGACTTCTCGTGGAAAAATTCTGCAAAACAGTACGAAGAATTATACGACAGCATGTAAGAGCAAGAAGGAGTACATTTTATGAAGATCAAAGAAATACTGAAAAGCAGTGAACCTCATATTTCATTTGAAATCTTTCCGCCGAAGACGGATGCCGGATTTGATAGCGTGATGAAGGCCACGGAAGCGATCGCAGATCTCCATCCCTCCTATATCAGTGTGACTTACGGAGCGGGTGGGGGAACCAGCAAAAATACGGTGAAGATCGCATCCAGGATCAAGCATGAGCTGGGCGTGACAAGCCTTGCACACCTGACCTGTGTGTCATCTACAAAGGAAACCGTACATAAGGTGATCGATGAACTGAAGGAGCAGGGGATTGAAAATATTCTGGCGCTGCGGGGGGATATTCCGCAGGACAGCGACTTTCCGCTGCCGGATCACTATCGGTATGCCAGCGAGCTGATCGAGGACATCAAAGGGCAGGGAGATTTCTGCATTGGAGCTGCCTGCTATCCGGAAGGACATGTGGAAACAGAGCATAAAAACGATGACATCATTAACCTGAAGCACAAGGTAGACTGTGGCGTGGACTTTCTGACCACACAGATGTTTTTTGATAATTCCATCCTGTACAACTTTTTGTACCGGATCCGGGAAAAGGGGATCACGGTTCCGGTGATTCCGGGAATCATGCCGGTTACCAGCGGAAGCCAGATCAAAAGGATCGGTTTTCTTTCCGGAACCGCACTGCCTGAGAGGTTCCGCGCGGTGGTAGACCGTTTTGGAGATGACAAGGAGGCTATGCAGCAGGCTGGCATCGCCTATGCGACAGATCAGATTATTGATCTGTTTGCCAATGGCATTAACCACGTCCATGTTTATTCGATGAACAAGCCCGAGGTGGCTGCGGCGATCATGAATAATCTTTCAAAGATTGTAAAAGTATAAAGGATTTTCGTATGGATAAAAGAACGAGAGAGGCCGTTCGCTATTTGGGGTATGGAAACCATGCGGTAGATGAGGATACGCTTTTGCTGATCGAAAGCTCCTTTCAGGAGCTTTCGGAAGCGGCGGATAAACGAATCGTCTATCGCATTTTTAACTTGTGCCTAGCAGACGGTGATGAACTGATGATCGATGGATTAAAGATAAAAAGCCACAGTCTGAGCAGAAATCTGAAGGGATGTGAATCTGTGTTCCTGTTAGGGGCTACGCTTGGAACCAGGGTGGATCTTTTGCTGCGGCGGTATGCCGTAGGAGAGATGGCAAGGTCTGTGACACTGCAGGCCTGCGCCGCGGCGCTTCTGGAGGAGTATCTGGATAAATGGCAGGAAGAAAGGCGTGCAGAACTTGCGGAAACAGGACAGTATCTCAGGCCAAGATTCAGTCCGGGCTATGGAGATTTTTCCATTCTCTGCCAGGAGCCTATCCTGCGGATGCTGGACACTGCCAAGACGATCGGGCTTTCCATGACTGACGGTTATATGCTGACGCCGTCCAAATCCGTGACGGCCCTTGCCGGGATCAGCAGGGAGGAGACGCCCTGCCACAGTAAGGGCTGTGAGGAGTGTGGAAAGACGGACTGCCTCTACAGAAGAGACAGCTAGAAGTGACAGACAAAGGAGCAGACAGATGATAAGGGAACGATTAGGTAAAGAAGTATTATATTTTGACGGAGGAATGGGCACACTTCTTCAGGAGAAGGGCCTGAAGGCAGGGGAACTCCCGGAGGTCTGGAATATCGAACACATGGAAGAAGTGATCGAGATCCACCGCCAGTATTTTGAAGCCGGAAGCGACATTGTACTGACGAATACCTTTGGGGCCAATGCACTGAAATTCAGGGATTCTTCCTATGAGCTTAGCGATATCGTGACGGCGGCGGTCATTCATGTAAAAGAAGCGGCGTCCCTGGGCGTTCATGATGGCAGGGAGGTCTATGCGGCGCTGGATGTGGGGCCCACCGGAAAGCTCTTAAAGCCGATGGGGGATCTGGATTTTGAAGATGCTGTGCGTACTTTCGGAGAGGTCATGCGCTGCGGTGAGGAGGCGGGTGCAGATCTGATCCATATTGAGACCATGAGCGACACCTATGAGATGAAGGCTGCGGTGCTGGCTGCGAAAGAGCAGACGAATCTTCCGGTATTTGCCACCATGATCTTTGATGAGAAGGGAAGGCTCCTGACAGGCGGAGACGTGCGCTCTGCGGTAGCCATGCTGGAGGGTCTGGGAGTGGATGCCTTAGGCATCAACTGCGGCCTGGGGCCGGAACAGATGCTGCCGATCTTTCAGGAGATTGTCTCCCATACTTCGGTGCCGGTGATCGTAAAACCCAATGCAGGACTTCCGAAACAGAAGGATGGAGCGGTGTATTACGATGTGGATCCGGCGGAGTTTGCGTCTGTCATGGAAAAGATCGTGGAGGGCGGAGCGGCTGTAGCAGGCGGCTGCTGCGGGACCACTCCGGCACATATCCGGAAGATGATCGAAACGCTGGGACGAAGGAGTGTACAACATGTGGAGGCCGAAGAAGAGACGGTAGTCTCTTCCTATGGACAGGCAGTGATCCTGGGAAAAAAGCCATTGATCATAGGAGAACGGATCAATCCCACCGGTAAGAAACGGTTAAAGCAAGCCCTGAAGGAGCATGATATTGATTATATCCTGAAGGAAGGGATTACACAGCAGGAAAAGGGCGCCCATATCCTGGATGTAAATGTAGGTCTTCCGGATATCAATGAATCAGAAATGATGAAAGAAGTGGTGACAGAGATTCAGAGCGTGACCAGTCTTCCGCTTCAGATCGATACGGTTGATACAGAAGCGATGGAAGCAGCCATGCGTATCTATAACGGAAAGCCGATGGTAAACTCCGTCAATGGAAAGCAGGAGTCCATGGATGCGGTTTTCCCTCTGATCAAAAAATACGGAGGCGTGGCAGTGGGTCTGACCTTAGATGAGGAAGGGATCCCATCCACGGCAGAGGGAAGGATCCGGATCGCTGGAAAGATCATCCGGGAGGCTGAGAAGTATGGGATCAAGAAGAAGGATCTTGTGATCGATGTGCTGGCCATGACAGTCAGCTCTGATCCGGAGGGAGCAAAGGTGACGCTGGAAGCGTTGAAGGGAGTACGGGAAAGGTATGGCGTCTGCACTGTACTTGGGGTATCCAATATTTCCTTTGGACTCCCCAGCCGTCCCGTGATCAACGCTCATTTCTATACGATGGCGATGCAGGCGGGACTGAGTGCGGGGATCGTCAATCCTTCCTCGGAGGAAATGATGCGTTCCTACTATGCATATTGTGCGCTGACAGATCAGGATCCGAATTTTGAGGCCTATATCCAGAGGTTTGGAGGAACAGATGCGGCGGCGCCTAAAGGAAAGAAAGACAGTGAGCTGACCCTTCAGGCGGCCATTGAGAAAGGTTTAAAGGAAGAGGCAAAAGAAGCCGCGACAGAGCTTCTTCTGACGCTTGCACCGTTAGAGATCATCGACAGCCATCTGATCCCTGCGCTGGATGCCGTCGGCAAGGGATTCGAAAAAGGGACGGTATTCCTGCCGCAGCTCTTGATGAGTGCAGATGCGGCTAAAATAGCCTTTGGCGTGCTGAAAGAGCATCTGGCTGCGTCAGGCGGATCAGAAAAAAAGAAACAAAAAGTTATTCTGGCTACCGTCAAGGGAGACATCCATGATATTGGGAAAAATATCGTAAAGGTGCTGCTGGAAAACTATAGCTTTGACGTGCGTGATCTGGGAAAGGATGTGGATCCGGAGCTGATCGTACAGACAGCGGTAGATGAGGATATCCGTCTGGTAGGCTTAAGCGCTCTGATGACTACTACCGTGGCAAGTATGGAAGAGACCATCCGGCTTCTGCGCCGGGAAAAGCCGGACTGCAAGGTGATGGTAGGCGGAGCCGTTTTAAACCAGGAATATGCGGATATGATCGGCGCTGACTTTTATGGAAAAGACGCAATGCAGTCGGTTTATTATGCGCAGAACGTGTTTGGAGAGGAATCATAGACAACACATTAGGAAATCGGTTATAATCATACAGAAGATACAGGAAGTGAGGAGAAGAAGATGGGATTAATCTTACCAGAATATTATGATCCGCGCCTGGATGTGCGGACCACACAGGAAGCGATCAAGTATATCAGAGACACATTCCAGAAGGAGCTTGGGAAAGAAATGAATCTTGAAAGGATTTCAGCCCCTCTGTTTGTGTCAAAAAGCAGTGGACTCAATGATAATCTGAACGGAGTAGAACGCCCGGTGCAGTTTGATATGGCAGGTATTGAAGGGGAGACCATGGAAGTAGTACATTCTCTGGCAAAATGGAAGAGGATGGCGCTGCATGAGTACGGCTTCAAACCGGGAGAGGGCTTATATACAAACATGAACGCCATCCGCCGGGATGAGGAGCTGGATAATCTCCATTCCTGCTATGTGGACCAGTGGGACTGGGAGAAGGTGATCACTAAAGAGCAGCGGACAGAAGAGACATTAAAAGAAACGGTAAAGACGCTGTTTAAGATTATCAAGCATATGCAGCATGAAGTATGGTACAAGTATCCCCAGGCGGTGAAGAAGCTTCCCAGCGAGGTCGTATTTATCACGACCCAGGAGCTGGAGGACCGCTATCCGGACCGGACGCCAAAGGAGAGGGAGAACCTGATCACAAAGGAATACGGATGTGTGTTCCTTATGAAGATCGGCGACAAGCTGAAAAGCGGGAAGCCTCATGACGGACGTGCGCCGGACTATGATGACTGGGAACTGAACGGCGACATTCTGTTCTGGTATGATACTCTTGGATGCGCGCTGGAGATTTCCAGTATGGGAATCCGCGTAGACGAAAAGTCGCTGGAAGAACAGCTGAAGAAAGCCGGCTGTGAGGACAGGAAAGAGCTTCCCTATCATAAGATGCTGTTAAACGGCGAGCTTCCTTATACCATCGGCGGCGGGATCGGCCAGTCCAGGCTGTGTATGCTGCTTTTGGACCGGGCTCACATCGGAGAGGTCCAGGCCAGTATCTGGCCGGAAGAGATGCGCAAGCTTTGCAGGGAACATCACATGATCTTATTGTAAAAATCGGTTTAAGAGAGATTCGGGAGGAGAAAAAATATGGTCAGAGGATTGGATACCACAGTCAGAAAACTCAGAAGACAGGTGTTTGAAGAGGTTGCAAGGCTGGGATTCCGGGCAAACGAAGAAAATTTTGAGGAGACGCTGAATGATGAGGTTGAGGCGATTCCATACCGGATGGTAAATGATGAGAAGAGATACCGGGAGAGCGTGTACCGCGCCCGCGCGATCTTAAGCGAGAGGCTTCGTCTGGCGATGGGACTTTCCCTTCGCCCGGAGGATAAGCCGGTGCATCTGACAGCCGGGATGGAGGCAAGCAATATTTCGGATAAATATTACGAGCCGCCGCTGATGCAGGTGATCCCGTCGGCCTGCGAGGCCTGCGAGGAAAAGGGCTATGAGGTCAGCAACATGTGTAAAGGCTGCCTGGCTCACCCCTGTATGGAGGTCTGTCCTAAAGGTGCGATCTCCATGGTGAAGGGCAAATCCTACATTGATCAGTCCAAGTGTATCAAGTGCGGAAAATGTAAGTCGGTCTGTCCTTATGATGCGATCGCAAAAAAAGAGCGTCCCTGTGCGCAGGCCTGCGGCGTGGGTGCTATTACGTCTGACAAGCTGGGACGGGCGTATGTAGATCCGGACAAGTGTGTGTCCTGCGGCATGTGCATGGTCAACTGTCCTTTCGGAGCGATTTCTGATAAATCTCAGATTTTCCAGCTGGCACGTGCGCTGACAGAAGGCGACGAGATCATTGCAGAGATCGCGCCGGCTTTCTATGGACAGTTCGGGGACAATATCACACCAAGAAATCTGAAGGCGGCTCTCGAGGAGATGGGATTCTCAGAATTTTATGAGGTGGCGCTGGGAGCAGATATCGGAGCCGTTGCAGAGGCTCATCATTATGTACAGAAGGTAACTACCGGAGAGCTTCCGTTCCTTCTGACCTCCTGCTGCCCGTCCTGGGCGATGCTGGCGAAGAAGTACTTCCCGGATCTGATCGACGAGGTGTCCCAGGAGCTGACGCCGATGGTGGCTACGGCCCGTACCATCAAGCAGCAGCATCCCGATGCCAAAGTCGTGTTTATCGGCCCCTGTGCGGCGAAAAAGCTGGAAGCGATGCGCCGGACTGTCCGCAGTGATGTGGATTTTGTCATTACCTTTGAGGAATTACAGGCTATGTTTGACGCTAAGGGCATCGACCTGACAAAATACGAAGCAGAGTCTTCCTTCCACAACGCTACCGGCGCGGGAAGAGGATATGCTGTGGCAGGAGGCGTGGCTGAGGCCATCGAAAAATGTGTCCGTGAATACTATCCGGACGTGGACGTCAACATTGAACATGCGGAAGGACTGGCAGAGTGTAAGAAGATCCTGGCTCTTGCCAAGGCCGGAAAGATGAATGGCTGCCTGATCGAGGGTATGGGCTGTCCGGGCGGCTGCGTGGCCGGAGCGGGAACCAATATCCCGGTTGCCAAGGCCCAGAAGAAGATCAAGGATTTTGTGAAAGCATCCTCCAGACAGATTCCGCCAAAGGAACTGGAAGAGATCGAATTGAATTAGAGTAATTCCCCGGCGTTGACAAACGCTGGCGCTCTCTTTATAATTAAAAGATAGCCTGAGCACAGCTGGTTAGTGCTCACAAGAAAGTGGTGAAGCGGACACGGGCTCGTATGCACATTGTGTGTGTCCGCTTTATTTATTAGGAGGATGTTATGCAGAAATACGGAGTAAATGAATTAAGGAGGATGTTCCTTGAATTTTTTGAAAGTAAGGGACATCTGGCGATGAAAAGCTTTTCTTTAGTGCCTCATAATGATAAGAGTCTGCTTCTGATCAATTCCGGCATGGCGCCGTTAAAGCCTTATTTTACCGGGCAGGAGATCCCGCCCTGCAAGCGGGTGACCACCTGCCAGAAATGTATCCGTACCGGCGACATTGAGAATGTAGGAAAGACCGCACGCCACGGTACATTCTTTGAAATGCTGGGGAACTTTTCTTTTGGCGATTATTTTAAGAAGGAGTCCATTGCCTGGACCTGGGAGTTTTTGACGGAAGTAGTAGGACTGGATCCGGACAGGCTGTATCCGTCTGTCTATCTGGAGGACGACGAGGCATGGGAGATCTGGAATAAGGATATTGGTATTCCAACAGAGCGGATCTTCCGCTTTGGCAAGGAGGACAACTTCTGGGAGCATGGAAGCGGTCCCTGCGGCCCCTGTTCAGAAGTTTATTATGACAGAGGCGAGGCCTATGGCTGTGGAAAGCCGGATTGTACGGTGGGCTGTGACTGCGACCGGTATATGGAGATCTGGAACAACGTATTTACGCAGTTTGATAACGACGGAAACAACAATTATACCGAGCTGGAGCAGAAGAACATTGATACCGGCATGGGGCTGGAGCGTCTTGCCTGCATCGTGCAGGATGTAGACTCCATGTTCGACGTTGATACGATCAAAGAGCTCAGAGAGCATGTGAGCCGTCTTGCGGATGCCGAGTATGGAAAAGAATATGATACCGACGTGTCTATCCGTGTCATCACAGACCATATCCGTTCGGTAACCTTCATGATCTCTGATGGAATCATGCCGTCCAACGAAGGACGGGGATATGTGCTTCGCCGTCTGCTGCGCCGCGCCTGCCGTCACGGAAGACTGCTTGCGATCCAGGGAAAATTCCTGACCAAGCTTGCGCAGACGGTCATTGATGGCTCTAAGGATGGTTATCCGGAGCTGGAGGAAAAGAAGGACTTTATCCTGAAGGTGATCGATAAGGAAGAGGATCAGTTCAATAAGACGATCGACCAGGGACTGTCTATTTTAAGTGAGATGGAGGCAGAGCTGGAGAAAAAAGGAGAGAAGACCCTTTCCGGAGAAATGGCTTTTAAGCTGTATGATACCTATGGATTCCCGCTGGATCTGACCAAAGAGATCCTGGAGGAAAAGGGAATCGATGTGGATGAAGAAGGATTCCAGGCAGCCATGGAAATCCAGAGAAAGACTGCCCGGGATGCCAGAGAGGTAACCAACTACATGGGTGCGGACGTGACGGTGTACGAATCCATCGATCCGTCTGTAACATCTGTGTTTGTAGGGTATGATCATCTTTCCTATCAGTCAGAGATTACCGTGCTTACTACGGAGACAGAACTTGTAGACGCCCTGACAGAAGGACAGGCCGGCACTTTGTTTGTTGGTGAGACACCGTTTTATGCCACCAGCGGCGGCCAGGAGGCGGACAAGGGAGTGATTCGTACCGCAGAAGGCGAATTCCAGGTGGAGGATGTGATCAAGCTCCTGGGAGGCAAGATCGGACATGTGGGCCGTGTAACCAAAGGTATGGTCAAGGTAGGAGATACCGCGGAGCTCCTGGTAGATGAAGAGACACGTGCGCTGTCTGCCAACAACCATAGCGCTACGCATCTGCTTCATAAAGCTCTCAGAATGGTACTGGGGTCTCATGTAGAGCAGGCAGGGTCCTCTGTGAATGCTGACAGGCTGCGTTTCGACTTTACGCATTTTTCGGCATTGACGGCAGAAGAACTTCAGAAGGTAGAGGATATCGTCAATGAACAGATCCGTAAGCATCTGGATGTCAAGGTGGAAAATATGCCGATCGAGGAAGCGAAAAAGACCGGTGCGGCTGCGCTGTTCGGTGAAAAGTATGGAGACATCGTACGGGTAGTCAGCATGGGAGATTTTTCTGTCGAGTTCTGTGGAGGAACACATGTGGCAAACACCGGGGCCATCAGTGCATTTAAGATCCTTTCTGAGACTGGTGTGGCAGCAGGAGTCCGGAGAATAGAGGCCCTGACGGCGAAAGGACTTTCTGTTTATTATAAAGAACTGGAAGAAAAGCTTCTGAAGGCTTCGAAGCTTCTGAAGACGAATCCGGACAAACTGGAAGAGAAGATCCAGCATCTTCAGAATGAAAACAAGGCGCTCCGCAGTGAGGTGGAAAGCCTGAAGAGTAAGCTGGCCAAAGATGCGGCGGGAGATGTGATGGATCAGGTAACAGAGGTTTCTGGCGTGAAGCTTCTGGCAGCCAAGATCGAAGACGTGGATATGAACGGGCTTCGGGAACTGGGCGATCAGCTGAAAGAAAAACTGGGTGAAGGTGTGGTTGTACTGGCATCTGCAATGGGCGGAAAAGTATCTCTGATGGCAATGGCTACGGAAGATGCTGTGAAAAAAGGAGCACATGCAGGAAATCTGATCAAAGCCGTGGCTTCCCTTGTGGGCGGAGGCGGAGGCGGACGCCCGAATATGGCACAGGCCGGAGGTAAGAATCCGGAGGGCATCGACGATGCGGTTGCAAAAGTTCCGGAAGTTTTAAAAGAACAATTAAAATAAAAAAATACGAAAATTGTTGACGTAGAAGAAATATGTGCTATAATTTTATGTGTGCAAGAAATATACCCGAACAGTCATATGATGCACAATATAGGACTGGAGGGAGGTTAGGTGTGAGAGTATGTCAAATGTAATCGTGAAAGAAAACGAGACATTGGATAGTGCTTTACGCAGATTCAAAAGAAACTGTGCGAAGGCAGGTATTCAGCAGGAGATTCGTAAGAGAGAACATTACGAAAAACCAAGCGTTAGACGTAAAAAGAAATCTGAAGCTGCTAGAAAGCGTAAGTATAACTAGAAAAGGATTTTAAGAATAAGAAAGAACATAAAGTTATACGAAATATGTCAGGCAGAGACGCCGTATCGGAAGATGCGACGTCTCTTTTTCTTTTTAAGTCATCTTAGTGTGTTATACCGGGAAGACAGCAGCGGAACAATGAACCGGACGCCGGGAAGGAGGAGACGAACTATGAGATTAAGAGACACGGGACTTACAGCAGAGGAATTAAAGGAAATGGTAAATAAGTATATGGTGGAAACCTATGAACGCTATGATTTTATTGCAGAGCGTGCCGAGGGAATGTATCTGTATGACGAAAAGGGAATGCCTTATCTGGATTTTTATGGCGGCGTCGCAGTCAACAGCCCTGGAAACTGCAACCCGGAAGTTGTAAAGGCCGCCAAGGACCAGGTGGATGATATCATGCATACATTCAACTACCCATATACGATCCCGCAGGCACTGCTGGCAAAAAAGGTTTGTGAAACCATTGGCATGGATAAGATCTTCTATCAGAATTCCGGAACAGAAGCGAACGAATGTATGATCAAGATGGCGAGAAAATATGGTACTGACCACTATGGGCCTGAGAAATACCACATCATTACTGCAAAGAAGGGCTTCCACGGCAGAACCTTTGGCTCCATGGCGGCTACCGGACAGCCGGATACGGCGATCCAGCAGGGGTTCGGGCCAATGCTGGAAGGTTTTTCCTATGCAAGATATAACGATCTTAACGACTTCGCTTCCAAGGTTACAGAGAATACCATCGCAATCATGATCGAGCCCGTACAGGGTGAAGGCGGAGTGTATCCTGCCACTCAGGAGTTTATGGAGGGACTGCGGAAGCTGTGCGACGAAAAAGGCCTTCTGCTTCTCCTGGACGAGGTGCAGACCGGATGGGGGCGTACCGGCACACCAATGGCCTATATGGGGTATGGCGTGAAGCCGGATATTGTGTCTATGGCAAAGGCCATGGGAGGCGGGATGCCGATCGGAGCCTGCTGTGCGACTGACGAGGTGGCACGGGTATTTACAGCGGGGACTCATGGGTCTACCTATGCCGGCCATGCAGTTGCCTGCGCGGCAGCCCTTGCCTCTGTTACGGAAATTCTCGATAAGGATCTAAGTGGAAATGCAAGACGAGTAGGGCGATATCTGAAGCAGGAACTGTCAAAGCTTCCCCATGTAAAAGAAGTCCGTGGAAAAGGACTTTTGGTAGGATGTGAATATGATATTCCGATCGCGGCAGAGGTAAAGCATGAAGCGCTGGAAAGAAGAGTCCTGTTCACAGCGATCGGAGACAGTGTCAACCGTATGGTCCCGCCGCTGATCGCCACTAAAAAAGATGTGGATCAGCTGATCCGCGTGATGAGAGAGTCCATTGACGAAGCAGCGGCGAAATATCTGGACATGAAGATGGCCGGCTAATCAGGAAATGTTTTCAGCTCCTGATAAAGGCGGGCGATTGGCAGGCCTACTACGTTATTATAGTCGCCGTGGATCTTTTTTACGTGGATGGCAAAAGGCCCCTGGATCCCGTAAGCGCCGGCTTTGTCCAGCGGGTCTTTTGAGTCTGCGTAAGCCAGGAGGTCAGCCCGGTCTATGGGATAAAAGGTAACATCTGTTTTCTCATAAAAGCTGCGGATGACAGGAGCGCCTCCATGGCTGAAAACTAAAGTGACACCGGTGTAGACCTGATGGGTACGGCCTGCCAGGAGACTCAGCATATCCAGGGCCTCCTCTTCGCCGGCAGGTTTTCCCAGGATCTCGCCGCGGTAGACTACGATGGTGTCGGCTCCAATGACAGTCTTACCCACAGGGGTTAATTTCTGGTAAACATCCCATGCTTTCTGGAAGGAAAGATCCTTTACGATGGCATGGGGACTTTTTTTTCTGATAATTTCATTGACTTGAGAAGGAACTGTTTCGAAGGCAAAACCTGCCTGAGAGAGCAGTTCTTTTCTGCGTGGAGACGCAGAAGCTAAAATATATTTCATGATTGGTTCTTCATCCTTTCTGAATCCGGATCGTATCCGGAAGAATTTGTCTGTTCTTTTATCATAGACATAAACGGCGGAAGAAATCAAGACTGGTTTTTATTCCTGTCTTTTCGGCCGAAAATTCTGATTTGCAGTGTTGTTAGTGAACAGGGATCTGTGCTAGAATGTATGTGATCAAAAAAGTGATGGGGGGCGTTTGTATGGCCGGCCAGATGGAGATATTGACAAGAGAAGAGCTTGAGGAAGCGGTTTTAAAGAGAAAGCCCGGAGAGCGGATTTCTTTTCGGGAACGGGAATTTGAGCCGATGGATCTGACGGGATGGGATCTTAGCAACATGGATTTTACGCTGTCCTCATTTCAGAATGTGATTTTAAATCAAGTGAATTTTTCCGGGAGCAGTGTAGAAAATGCATTGTTTGACGGATGCTCTCTGCATGGAGCTGATTTTCAGGATGCGAATATGAAGACTGCGTCCTTCCGTTATTGTGATATGGGAGAGTGTAATATTAAAGGAGCCAATCTCTTTGGCGCGGTTCTGGAGTATGCGGATCTGACGGAGATCCAGTCGGATAAATCAACGCAGTGGTTCCGGATGCGGTGCCCGGAGAAGGGAGCGTTTCTGGGATATAAAAAATGCTTCAACGACCGGCTGGTACAGCTGCTGATTCCTGCGGACGCAAAGCGGACATCAGCGACATTGCCGTCCTGCCGGTGCAGCAAGGCAAAGGTTCTGACCATCAAAAGCTTTGATTATAAAGAGAATTATGACGAAGCCTGGTCCCTGGTGGATGAAAATTTCATCTACAAAAAGGGAGAGTGGGTAGAGGTCAGGGATTTTAACGAAAACAGATGGATGGATTCCACAACAGGGATTCATTTCTGGATGACAAGGGAAGAGGCAAAGGCGTATTGATATGAAAACAGCAGAAGATTTAAGACAGTTATTGACAAGGATTGACCGGAAAGGATACCCGGCATATAAGGATACAAAAGGAATATACCGTTTTCAGGGATTTGTGCTTGGGATCGATCATGTACAGGGAGACCCGTTTGCGGCACCGTCCAGGCTTCACGTAGAGGTAGGAGGGAAAACGGCAGGTTTTCCGGAAAGACTTTATGATAAGGAGCATAAAAGGATTGCGCTGCAGGATGAATTGATCCGTCAGTTTTCCCGGGCGTCGGGGAAATATTCATTCCAGGCAAAAGGCTCCGGGAAAAGCGGGCTTTTAAGCGTAACCCGGTGCGGACAGGAGGTACTGGAAAGAAGCGCCTGCACCATAGATGAGAAATCCGGGGATGTGGTGCTTAGATTTGAAGTGGGATTTCCGGCCAATGGAAGAACCATTAACGCCAGGGAGCTTTCAAAGATCTTGTTTGAATTCTTGCCGCAGTGTGTTCAGAAGTCCTGCCTGTATCGGAATCTGGATGAAAGAAAGACAGAGCAGATCATGGAGCTTGCGGAGGACCAGGCGTATATCCGCCGGGAACTGGCGAAAAGAGGGCTGATCGCTTTTGTGGCGGATGGTGCGGTGCTCCCGAGAGAGTCCGGCATTTCCCAGAGGCCTATGAAGGGAGCAGTGCCATTTCAGTCTCCGGAGACCATGCGGGTAGAGATGGATCTGCCATATCATGGGAAGATCACAGGTATGGGGATCAAAAAAGGGATTACCCTCATCGTCGGCGGGGGATATCATGGAAAGTCCACGCTTTTAAAGGCTCTTGAGCTTTGTGTCTATCCCCATATAGCGGGAGACGGCAGAGAATATGTAGTGACCGATCCGGATGCGGTGAAGATCCGGGCAGAAGACGGACGCAGCATCAAGCATACGGATATTTCAATGTTTATCAATGATCTGCCGAATAAAAAGGATACGCATGCATTTTATACGGAGGATGCCAGCGGCAGCACCTCCCAGGCGGCCAATGTGGTAGAGGCCATGGAGGCGGGAGCATCTGCGTTTCTGATTGACGAGGATACCAGCGCTACCAACTTTATGGTGAGGGACGAGCTGATGCAGCAGGTGATCCATCGGGATATGGAGCCGATCACACCGTTTATTGAGCGTGCGGGAGCCTTGTATGAAAGGCAGGGGATCTCGACCATTCTGGTGGCGGGAAGCTCGGGAGCATATTTCCAGATTGCGGATCAGATTGTGCAGATGGACAGGTATGTGCCAAAGGATATTACAGAAAAGGCAAAAAAAGCAGCCGAGAGTTATCCGGCGTTACACTTCCCGGAGACTCCGGTGAAGCTTCCGGGTTTCCAGCGCAGGCCGAAGTCGAATCCGGGCATTTATCATAAAGGAAGGATCAAGCTTAAGACCATGGGAAGAGATGGAATTTCGGTTGGAAATGAGCACATTGATCTGCGTTATGTGGAGCAGCTGGCGGACAGCGAACAGCTGACCTGCCTGGGATATATGGTAAAATTTGCAGAAGAAAAGCTGCTGGACGGAAAACGGACAGTCAGAGAGATTGTCGAAGAAATTTACCGGCTTATTGAAGAGCAGGGGCTGGAAGTTCTGACAGGAAAAGATCTGCCGGGCAACTTAGGCCTTCCAAGGAAAGAAGAGCTTTATGCCTGCATTGACCGGTACCGGGGACTGCGCCTGTAAGATTCCACGGGGCGGAAGTCCGAAAAAGACAGAACATAGGAGGAGTATGGATAATTATGAGAGTGATCGCAGGAAGTGCCCGGCGCACACAGCTTAAAACGGTGGAAGGGCTGTCCACCAGGCCTACGACCGACCGTATCAAGGAAACGCTTTTTAATATGATCGCCCCTTATCTCTATGACTGCGTGTTCCTGGATCTGTTTGCGGGAAGCGGAGCCATCGGGATCGAAGCACTAAGCAGGGGAGCCATGGAAGCGGTGTTTGTGGAGCAGGACCGGAAGGCTATGTCGTGTGTTAAAGAAAATCTAAAAAGGACCCATCTGGAGGCGCGGGCGCTGACCATGACCATGGATGTGATGACAGCGCTTTATAAGCTGGAGGGCGAAAAGCAGTTTGACTACATTTTCATGGACCCGCCTTATGGGAAAGAATGGGAGAAAAAAGTGCTGGCCTATCTTGCCGGATCAGATCTGATCGCCGATAAAGGGGTGGTGATCGTGGAAGCTTCACTGGAGACAGATCTGGAGTATGTCGGAGATCTGGGATATGATATATTGAAAACCAAAGTGTATAAGACAAATAAGCATGTGTTTCTCACACCATCGGGGAGGAAAGAGATATGTTAAAGGGGATATATCCGGGAAGTTTTGACCCGGTCACCTTCGGGCATCAGGACATCATCAGAAGGTCTGCGGGACTGGTGGATGAATTAATTGTCGGAGTGCTGAATAATAAAGCAAAAAGCCCGTTGTTTTCTGTAAAAGAACGTGTTAGAATGTTAAATGAAGTAACAAAAGATATGCCAAATGTCAGAATTGTACCTTTTGAGGGATTGTTGGTAGATTTTGCGCGAAGGTCGGGCGCCTCTGTTGTGATCCGTGGACTTCGGGCGATCACTGATTTTGAGTATGAGCTTCAGATGGCCCAGACAAATCATAAGATGGAACCAGAGATTGAGACCATATTTCTGACCACCAGTCTGGATTATTCTTACCTGAGCTCTACTACGGTGAAGGAAGTGGCAGCTTTTGGAGGGGATATTTCTCAGTTTGTACCGGAATTTGTAGCAGACTGTATGAAAGAGAAAATGAATTTAAAAGGAGAGTGTAAATTATGAGCAGCCGTATTGAACAGATTATTGAAGAAATCGAGGAGTACATCGACAGCTGTAAATTTCAGCCCTTGTCCACATCCAAGATCATCGTGAATAAAGACCAGATGGACGAGATGTTAAGGGAGCTCAGGATGAAGACTCCTGATGAGATAAAACGTTACCAGAAGATCATTGCAAATAAGGATGCGATCCTTGCGGATGCACAGGCTAAAGCAGACAGCATGATCGAAGAGGCACAGATCCACACAAATGAACTGGTGAGCGAGCATGAGATCATGCAGCAGGCGTATGCCCAGGCAAATGAGATCGTGACTGCCGCTACAGAACAGGCGCAGCAGATTCTGGATAATGCCACCAGCGACGCCAACGATATCCGGATCGGGGCTATGCAGTATACCGATGATCTGCTGGCCAATGCGGAAAGTATTATCGGACATACTCTGGACAGCTATACCACCAAATATGACGGTCTGGTTAATTCTTTACAGGAATGCTATGACATGGTACGCAATAACCGTTCCGAACTGGAGATCCCGGAACAGTCTTCCAGGGGACTGGAAGCTGAGTACGGATCCGAGGAAACAGTTCCGGAACAGGAGGAATATGATCTGAGCGAAAATATTGAACTGGAGTAGGTGAAGCGCAGGAGAGGGGATTCTCCTGGAGATTACCTTAAAAAATCAGAAGAAAGAGACAGGAAAGAAAGCTGGTTGCCGCTGCGGTGACCAGCTTTTCTGCGAAATACGGCATAATTTTAAGAGGTGTCCCTTTTAGGATGGACGCTGTCTGAGCGAGACAGCAGAAGCCGCCAAAGGAAGTAAGGAAAGCGGCGGAGGCGTAACGGACAGGAAACGGAAGCTCAAGAGAGCATATGTACCGGACGCCGGTGGTCATTTCCAGGGAAGGGAGCAAAAACAGTCGGGCGGAAAGCGGGAGTCCGGGAATCTGTTCCGCAAGGGAAAACAGAATGGAAAACAGCAGAATATAGCCGCCGATCCGGGTGATGTTTTCAATGGCATCCATGATACAGCCGTCTGCCAGGCCTTCATTTCCTGTATTAGAAGGAGGATCCGCCATCTTCTCTGGCAAAGCAGGATGGGGGACATGGAGAAGCCGCCGGAAGACCATGCTGAAAAACATCGGTACTCCCAGGAGCAGAAGAAGCGTAGGGGCAGCCAGAGAGGGCGCTTTCAGGCATTGCCATACCAGGAAGCTTACGATGAACCCGGGGCTGGTATTGTTGCAGAACGAAAGCAGGTAGCTTGCTTCAGAAAGGCTGATCCGTCCTTCACGCAGAAGATCTGCCGTGACCTTGCCGCCCATGGGATAGCCGCACAGAAATCCGGTCAGCATGACAAAAGAGCCATAGGGGGATACCCGGAAAAACCGTCCGAGAACAGGGGTCAAAAGCCTGGCCAGCACCCGCGCCGCATCTGTACGGATGAGGAAATTCGAGACGATCAGGAAGGGAAGAAGCGTGGGAAGAACGGTCCGGAACCAGAGAAGCAGACCGTTTTCAGCTCCTCTGAATACTGTTTGTGGAAAGAGAAGGAGCAGTAGGAAAAACAGGAGGGTAGACAAGGTATACAAGAGCCGTTTCATTTTTTCGATCCTCCTGTAAGATTTCTTTTTCAATTTTATGGGGAAGGTTGATTTTTTATGCCAGATGTTCCATAATAGAGCGTAGAGAAATTATCAAAAGAAGAGAGGTAAATAGAAATGGCAGTATTAGACAATCTTGAGCCAAAACAGGTATTTCATTTCTTTGAAGAGCTGTGCAAAATTCCGCACGCCACCTTTGACACAAAAAGGATCAGTGACTATTGTGTCGCATTTGCGAAAGAGAGGGGCTTGGAGGTTTCCCAGGACGAGGTAAACAATGTCATCATCAAAAAGCCGGGAACACCCGGATATGAGGACAGTGAGCCGGTGATCCTTCAGGGGCATCTGGATATGATCTGTGAAAAGACTCCGGATTCCGATCACGATTTTACGAAGGACGGACTGGACCTTTATGTGGAAGATGGATATGTGCGGGCAAGAAATACCTCACTTGGGGGAGATGACGGAATTGCGGTTGCAATGGCAATGGCAGTCCTGGACAGCAAGGATATCCCGCATCCGCCGATCGAAGCGGTATTTACCGTGGATGAAGAGCTGGGAATGGGCGGCGCGGAAGCTGTCGATCTTTCACAGCTGAAAGGAAAGATGCTGATCAACATCGATTCCGAAGAAGAAGGCATCCTGACCACAGGATGTGCCGGAGGTATCTTCTATAAGACAGTGATCCCGATGAAGAAGGAAGCAGCCGAAGGATCCCTGGTAAAGATCAGGATTCACGGACTCCTGGGCGGACATTCCGGAAATGAGATCCATAAGCAGAGAGGAAATGCCAATAAGATGATGGGCAGGCTTCTGTATCGACTGGGGAAAGAGACAGACCTGCGCCTGACAGAAATTGCCGGAGGAAGCAAAGATAATGTCATTACCATGAACTGTGAGGCGGGCGTGCTGGTTCCTGCAGAACAGGCAGAAAAAGTAGAGGCGATGACAGAAGAGATGAAGCAGATCTGGCTGGATGAGTTTATGGGTGAAGAACCGACGCTGGCTGTAGATTATCAGACAGATAAAAATGTACATATAGATGCATATGACAAGGATTCTACAACAAGAGTCATTACCTATCTGGAAATCTGTCCGAATGGCTTACAGGAATACAGCCGCAAGCTGAAGGGCATCGTAGAGTCTTCCCTGAACCTTGGCGTGATCGAATGTGACGATACTTCCGTGACCACACAGTATCTGATCCGCAGCTCTGTAGAAAGCAGAAAACAGCAGATGCGTGAACAGGTAGAGCTGAGTGCGATCATTGCCGGCGGAAAAGGCGAGACCACAGGAGAGTATCCGGCATGGCAGTTTAAACCGGATTCCAAGCTCCGCCCGCTGATGATCGAAACCTACAAAGAGCTGTACGGAGAAGAACCAGTGGTTTCTGCAGTACATGCAGGTCTGGAATGCGGACTCTTCCTTGGAAAGCGTCCGGATCTGGACTGCGTTTCCTGCGGACCAAACCTTCTGGATATCCATTCCTTTAATGAGCATCTGGACATTGCGTCCACACAGAGAACCTGGGAATATCTCCTGGCGATTTTAAAGAAGTGCAAATAAGAAAACGCAGAGTGTCACTCTGAGAAAATCAGACCGGCCTTTTAAGGCCGGTCTTTTTGTATGTCTTTTTGCATATACTGGCATGGATAAAAAAGAAATGGAAGAGAGCAGTGTGCAATACCGTGTTTATAAAAATTATATCATTCTGCTATGTCTCCTATCTCTGTTTTGTGTGCTGGGGATCGGGAACTGTCTGGAAAAGAGCAGAAGTTTCGAGCTGGGGAAACAGGCGCTTTCAGATGCAGAATACCGGAGGGGATTCTTCAGTGATGAGATGTGGAAGAATGTGGATGAGCTGTCTCCTGAGTGCAAAACCCTTCTGAAAAATGTGGAAAACGAAGCGGTTTATTTCCCGATTCCAGACTCCGCTGTGGATAAGTCTCTGAAAATTTCCTATACAGATTCCTGGATGAGCGAGCGCAGTTATGGGGGGACATCGGGCCATGAAGGCACGGATATCATGGCGCTTCGCAATGAGAGAGGGATTTATCCTGTCTTAAGTATTTCGGATGGAACGGTGACAAATCTGGGATGGCTGGAAAAAGGAGGCTACCGGATCGGCATCACTTCATATAGTGGTACTTATTACTACTACGCTCATCTGGAGAGCTATTCCAACCTGAAAGAAGGAGATGTGGTGGAGGCAGGGGAGCTTCTTGGATATATGGGAGATTCAGGATATGGTCCGGAAGGGACGGTGGGACAGTTTGACGTGCACCTGCATTTTGGAATTTATCTTTACCGGGATGGCAGTGAGATCAGCTTTAATCCATATTATCTTCTTAAGTATCTGGAAAAACATAAATTAAAATATGCATATTCCTAGAGTTATGAAAAGGAATGTGTTATACTCTAATATGTATGTGCCTAAAAATCGGAACTGGAGGAATGTTATGAATCTGCCTCTCGTATTTGAAGAAAAGATGAGAAATCTCTTAAAAGAGGAATTTGACGCATATATTGCCTGTTATGAAGAACCCAGGTATTATGGGCTTCGGGTCAATACCCGGAAACTTTCCGCGGCAGAGTTTGAAAAAATCTGTCCTTTTGCGGTCCGTCCGGTGCCGTGGATCCATAATGGGTTTTATTATGACGGGGAAGCTGTATCGCCTGCAAAGCATCCCTATTATTTTGCCGGGCTTTATTACCTGCAGGAACCAAGCGCCATGACGCCGGCCAGCCGCCTTCCGGTAGAGCCGGGGGACCGGGTACTGGATCTGTGTGCCGCGCCGGGAGGAAAGGCTACGGAACTGGGGGCAAGACTTGGAGGCGAAGGTCTTCTTGTTGCAAATGATATCAGCAGCTCCCGGGCAAAGGGGCTTCTCAAGAATATCGAGGTCTTCGGGATCGGCAATGTACTGGTGTCCTGCGAGGAGCCAGGCAGGCTGGAGCAGTTTTTCCCGGAGTATTTTGATAAAATTCTGATCGACGCGCCCTGCTCCGGAGAGGGGATGTTCCGGAAGGACCGGAAGATGGTAAAAGCATGGGAGGAACACGGACCGGAATTTTTCAGCAACATCCAGAAAAGCCTGATCCTCCAGGCGGCCCGGATGCTAAAGCCGGGAGGAATGATGCTCTACTCCACCTGTACCTTTGATGAGCGCGAAAATGAACAGATCATCGCCCATCTTTTAGGTACATATCCGGAATTTCAGATTTTGCCTATAGAGCCTTATGAAGGCTTTGCATCCGGAAGGAAGGAGTGTGTACAGGGAGATGTCCAGGGAATCCAGGATACCGTGAGGATCTTCCCGCACCGGATGAAAGGAGAGGGACATTACCTGGCACTTCTCAGAAAAGGAGACGAAAAAGCAGAAGAGGAAAGAAGGACAGAGGCTGAAAGAAGGCGGCCTTTACAGACACAGCGGAAAAAAGCGCGCCTGCCGGAGGATTTTCGGGAATTCTGGCAGCATGTGACAAGGCCTCTTCACGAGGAAAGAATCGAGATCCGGGGAGACAAGCTCTATGAGATGCCGGAAGGGCTTCCGGACATTAGAGGTCTTCGGTTCTTAAGAACAGGTCTCCTATTAGGGGAACTGAAAAAGAACCGGTTTGAACCAAGCCAGGCGCTGGCCATGAATCTTAAGAAAGAGGATTATGATGCCTGCATTGACCTTCCGGCGGAGGATGAAAGAGTGCTGCGCTATCTGAAGGGGGAGACTCTGGAAGTGGAGGATCTGATCGGAGAAAAGGCGAAGGGCTGGTATCTGGTCTGTGTAGACGGGTTCCCGCTGGGCTTTGGAAAAGCAGGCAGAGGGACGCTGAAAAATAAATATCTTCCGGGATGGAGGCTGATGGGATGATGCGGCTTGACAAATTCCTGGCCAAGATGGGAGCGGGTTCCAGACAGGAAGTAAAGAGCTATATCCGAAAAGGGATGGTATCTGTGAATGGGGAGACCGTTTCACGTCCGGAGACTAAAATTGATGAAGAAAAGGATGAAATCTTTTTACAGGGGAAAAGGATTGCCTATGCGGCTTTTGAATATTATATGCTGAATAAGCCTGCAGGCGTCATATCGGCAACGGAAGACAAAAAAGAGACTACGGTGGTGGATCTTATCAGAGAGAAGAAGCGAAAGGATCTGTTTCCTGTAGGAAGGCTTGACAAGGATACAGAAGGACTGCTTCTGATTACCAATGACGGGGTGCTGGCCCACCGTCTGCTGTCTCCAAATCATCATGTGGACAAGACTTATTTTGTCCGGGTTCACGGCAGGGTGACAGAAGAGGAAGAGAAAAGCTTCCTGGCAGGCGTCAATATTGGCACCGGAGATGAAGAGGAATGGACCAGGCCCGCAAGATTGGAGATATTAAAAAGTGGGGAAGAGTCGGAGGTGCGCCTGACCATTCAGGAAGGAAAATATCACCAGATCAAGCGGATGTTCCAGGCGGTCGGGATGGAGGTACTGTACCTGAAACGGCTGTCCATGGGAAAGCTTACGCTGGATCCTGGGCTTAAGCCGGGGGAATACCGGCTGCTGACAGAAAAGGAGCTTTGCGATGTTACAGACGAAAATGCTGGAAGGCATTGACGGGATTATTTTTGATATGGATGGGACGCTGCTGGATTCTATGTGGATCTGGCCTTCTATTGATGATGATTATCTGAAAAAGTATTGCCTGAAAAAGCCGGAGCGGTTCCATGAAGCTATGGAAGGTATGAGTTATTCGGAGGTGGCTCAGTTTTTTCTGGATACCTTTCCGGAGCTTTCCTGCACCAGGCAGGAGATTATGGATGAATGGCTTCTTATGGCCCGGGAGAAATACCGCACACAGGTGTCCTTAAAAAAGGGGGCGGAAAGGTTTATTTCCAGGATGCGTTCCCAGGGAAAGAAGATCGGCATTGCAACAAGCAATGCCAGGGAGCTGACGGATGACGCGCTCCTTGCGCTGCAGATCGGAGGACTGTTTGATGTAGTGCGGACAGCCGGAGAAGCGGGAGCCGGGAAGCCGGCGCCGGACGTGTATCTGATGGTGGCCGGGGAGCTTGCGGTGGAGCCGGAGCGCTGCCTTGTCTTTGAGGATGTACCGATGGGGATCCTGGCCGGGAAAAATGCCGGCATGAGAGTCTGTGCGGTAGAAGATGATTTTTCCAGGCCGCAGGAAGAAAAAAAGCGGAAGCTGGCGGATTATTACATACAGGATTATGATGATATAGAAAAGGAAACTTACGAGGTGCTGTTATGAGTCAGGGATTTTTGCCGCTGTGCAGGAAGGATATGGAAGAGCGGGGCTGGGAACAGGTGGACTTTGTCTACGTGTGCGGAGATGCCTATGTAGATCATCCGTCCTTTGGCCATGCGGTCATCACTCGTCTCTTGGAGGCTCACGGATACAAGGTGGGGATCATTGCCCAGCCGGACTGGAAGGAAAAGACATCTGTGATGGAGTACGGCGAGCCAAGGCTTGCATTTCTGGTATCGGCGGGAAATATGGACTCCATGGTCAACCATTATTCGGTGTCGAAAAGGCCAAGAAGGACAGACGCCTATACGCCGGGAGGCGTGATGGGAAAACGGCCAGACTATGCCGCAGTGGTGTATGGCAACCTGATCCGGCAGACATATAAAAAGACGCCGGTCATTCTGGGCGGCATAGAGGCAAGTCTTCGGAGAATGGCTCACTATGATTACTGGTCAGACCGCCTGAAGCGGTCCATTCTGCTGGACTCCGGCGCAGATCTGATCTCCTACGGGATGGGGGAACGCTCCATTCTGGAGATCGCAGAAGCCCTGGAGGCAGGCATTGACGTGAAGGATCTGACCTTTATCCCGGGGACTGTTTTCCGTGCAAAGTCTCTGGACAGCGTGTATGATCCGGTCATTCTGCCGGGATTTGAGGAAATGAAGCAGGATAAGCTCCTGTATGCCAAAAGTTTTTATATCCAGTACTGCAATACAGACCCAATCAAGGGCAGATGTCTGGCAGAGCCCTATGGGGAACATCTCTACGTGGTCCAGAACCCGCCTTCCAGGCCGCTGAGCCAGGAGGAAATGGATGAGGTCTATGGATATCCCTATATGCGGACCTATCATCCCTCTTATGAGAAGGACGGAGGCGTGCCTGCGATCGCGGAAGTAAAGTTCAGCCTCATCAGCAACCGCGGATGCTTTGGAGGATGCAGCTTCTGTGCGCTGACCTTCCATCAGGGAAGGATCCTGCAGACCAGGAGCCATGAGTCCCTTCTTGACGAAGCGGTAAAGATGACCGAGGATCCGGACTTCAAAGGGTATATCCATGATGTGGGCGGCCCTACGGCGAATTTCAGGCAGCCCTCCTGTGACAAGCAGCTTCAGCACGGAGTATGCAAAAACCGGCAGTGCCTCTATCCAAAGCCATGCAGGAACTTAAAAGCGGATCATAAGGACTATGTCCGGCTGCTCCGGAAGCTGCGCGAGATCCCGAAGGTAAAGAAGGTATTCATCCGTTCGGGGATCCGGTTTGACTATGTGATGGCGGATCCGGACGATACGTTTTTCCGGGAGCTGTGTGCATATCATGTGAGCGGGCAGCTGAAAGTGGCGCCGGAGCATGTGTCCGACGCGGTGCTTTCACGGATGGGAAAGCCGGAAAATAAGGTCTATCAGGCCTTTGTAAAGAAATATAAAAGGATCAACCAGGAGCTTGGAAAAGATCAGTACCTGGTGCCTTATCTGATGTCCTCTCATCCGGGATCCACCCTGAAGGAGGCTGTTGAGCTTGCGGAATATTTACGGGACTTAGGATATATGCCGGAGCAGGTGCAGGATTTTTATCCCACACCTTCTACCATCTCCACCTGTATGTATTATACCGGTGTGGATCCAAGAGATATGAAACCGGTGTATGTGCCGAAAAATCCTCATGAAAAGGCGATGCAGCGGGCTCTGATCCAATACCGGGATCCAAAGAATTATAACCTGGTGCTGGAAGCGTTGAAAAAAGCGGGACGCATGGATCTGGTGGGCTATGACAGGCACTGCCTCCTGCGGCCAAAGAAACAGGGCGGCCAGGAAAGGCCGGGAGGAGCAGGAAAAGAAAAAGCGGGAAGAAGACCGGGAAAAGGTAAGAAAAAGACCATCCGGAATGTTCATAAAAAGAAGGGAAAGAAATGAGGATTGCATTGATCACAGGAGCTTCTTCGGGACTTGGAAAAGAGTTTGCAAAACAGATTCCAAGACTCTATAAGGGGCTTGACGAGCTCTGGGCCGTGGCAAGGAGAACGGAGAGGCTGAAGAAACTGGAGCAGGAGAGTCCTATTCCTGTCCGGATTTTTGACGGGGATCTGAACCGGGATTATATTTACGAAAGAATTGGAAAAGAGCTGGAAAAGCAAAGCGCAGATATCCGGATGCTGGTAAATGCGGCAGGTTTCGGGAAGATGGGAAAATTTGAAGATATTCCCCTTGCGGATCAGCTTTCAATGGTCGACCTGAACTGCAGAGGACTGACAAAAATGACAGGAATCTGTCTGCCGTATCTGTCCCGGGGAAGCAGGATATTAAATGTCGCATCGGCGGCGGCCTTCTCTCCGCAGCCAGGGTTTGCTGTCTATGCGGCAGGCAAGGCTTATGTGTACCGGTTTTCCACGGCGCTTAGGACAGAGCTTGTGTCCCGGGGAATCATGGTGACAGCTGTATGTCCGGGACCGGTGGATACCGAGTTCTTTCAGGTATCAGGGGAACTGCCGGGCGCTTTCAAGTCCGGTTTCCGGAAGACGGCGCCGGAGGTGGTAAAGACGGCCTTAAGGGATGCAGTCAGAGGAAGAGCAGTGTCTGTCTGCGGCGGTTCCATGAAGGCGGCAAGGCTTGGTGCGAAGATGGTGCCGGAACCATTGCTTGCATATCTGATGGGACGGGCGAATCAGATCAGATGAAACGATAGAAGAATATAAAGGGAGTGTAAAGGAACATGAAGATAGAAAAAGGACAGCCGGGATATATTAAAGCAAGAAAGTTTCGCTATCTGGTGTATGCAATTGCAGAGTTTGCCATAGTTATAGCCGTCTTTGTGCTGGGATATATGCAGACAGGAACGAAACTGAATCTTATGACAGTGCTGGCGGTAGTGGGATGCCTTCCGGCAGCCAAAATGCTGGTGGAGTTTATTACGATGGCGCCCCATAAGAGCATCTCTCCGGAGCGCTTTAAGGAACTGGAGGAGAAGGCAGGCCTTCTTACCAGAGCCTATGACCTGATCATTACCAGTACGGAAAAGGTCATGCCGGTAGAGGCGGTGATCATATCCGGCCATGTGGTCTGCGGCTATGCCAGCAGCCCGAAGACAGATGAAACAGTGCTGTCCCGCCATATTAAAACAATCCTTAAAAACAACCGCTATGACAAGATGACGGTCAAGATCTTCCACGATTATCACGCGTTTCTTGCCAGAGTGGAGGGGATGAGCAATATTGCGGCGGTACAGAAGCCGGACCGGCGTCATGACAAAAGGGTCCGGGATATTATTTTGGCAATCTCCATGTAGAGGAAGATCAGACAGATCATAACCAGGATGAAAGAGACAGAACTGATATGAGAGAAATCATCATCAAGGAAAATGAGGCCGGACAGCGGCTGGATAAATTCCTGAAAAAATATATGAAAGAGGCGCCTGCGTCCTTCTTTTACAAAATGCTGCGTAAGAAAAATATTGTATTAAACGGGAAAAAGGCCGGTGGAAACGAGAAGCTGGCCGTGGGAGACCGGGTTAAGCTTTTCCTTTCCGATGATACGATCTCTAAATTTTCTGGCGAAGCTCCGGAGAAGAGGAAGGCAGACAAAGAAAAGGCAGGCGGCGGTGCCATGGAGCTTCCACTGGAGATTATTTATGAAGATTCTCAGATTATGCTTCTGAATAAGCCGGCAGGGATGCTTTCCCAAAAAGCCGGAAAGACGGATGTGTCCATGGTAGAAGCGGTCCAGGGATATCTTTTAAGAAGCGGACAGATCACGGAGGAAGAGCTTCGCACCTTCCGCCCGTCGGTGTGCAACCGGCTGGATCGGAATACCAGCGGACTGATCACGGCAGGAAAGACGCTTGCGGCACTGCAGCAGCTAAGCCAGGTGTTCCAGGAACGGACAGTGGAGAAGTGGTATCTGTGTATCGTGAAAGGATGTGTCAGGGAAAGCGGGAGCATCCGTGGCTTTCTGACCAAGGATGAGCGGACAAACCAGGTTGCGGTGGGAAGCAGAGGAAAAACTGCAATCGAAACCGATTATGTCCCGGCAGCGTGGAACGATGAGATGACACTTCTGAAAGTTCATCTGATCACTGGGAAGACGCACCAGATCCGGGCCCATCTTGCTTCCATCGGACATCCGATCCTGGGGGATCCCAAATACGGGGACAGCCGGTGGAATGGAAGGTATCAGAAGAAATACGGGATCTGTACACAGATGCTTCATGCATGGCATCTGACTTTTCCGGTGATGGAGGCACCCCTTGAGGCAGTATCCGGGCATACATATGAAGCGCCGGTACCTGAGAAATTCTGGCAGATCATAAAGGAGACAAAATGGCAACATGGAATTCAAGAGGCCTTAGAGGTTCAACATTAGAAGAGATGGTCAACCGGACCAATGAATGGTACCTGGAAAAGGGGCTGGCACTGATCCAGAAAATTCCCACGCCGATCACACCGGTGAAGATGGATAAAGAGCACCGGCAGATCACGCTGGCATATTTTGACCAGCGCAGCACGGTAGATTATATTGGAGCCGTGCAGGGAATACCGGTGTGTTTTGATGCGAAAGAATGTGTGGCGCAGACATTTCCCCTGCAGAATATCCACGAACATCAGGTAAGGTTTATGGAGGCGTTTGAAAAGCAGGAAGGGATCGCTTTTGTTCTGATCTATTATTCTGCAAAAGATATGCTTTATTATCTCCGGTTCCGGGAATTATACGGTTTCTGGAAACGGGCGGAAGAAGGCGGCAGGAAAAGCTTCCGGATGGAAGAACTGGATCCCAGGTTTTTTATGGAGTTTTCCAGAGGATATTATATCCCCTATCTGGATGCGCTGAATCTGGATCTTAAGATTCGTGACCAGCTTGACAAAGAATAAGAAAATGCGTATAATTCTAAAAGGTTTTTAATATGGTAGCACACTAAAGTGAAATCGTTCTAAAGATAGATGGAGGATCTATGAAGAAATTACTGCATACACCAGAGGGTGTCCGGGATATTTACAACGTAGAATGTGGAAAGAAGCTGGCGCTGGAAAGCCGGTTGAAAAAAGTCTTCCACATGTACGGATATCATGATATCCAGACGCCGACATTTGAATATTTTGATGTGTTCCGCAAAGAGATCGGGACCATACCGTCCAGGGAACTCTATAAGTTTTTTGACAAGGAAGGGAATACACTGGTCCTGAGGCCGGATTTTACCCCGTCCATTGCCAGGGCAGCAGCCACCTTGTTTCAGGAGGAGCAGCTGCCGATCCGACTGTGTTATACGGGCAGTACCTTCGTCAATCATTCCAGCTATCAGGGCCGGTTAAGAGAGACTACCCAGATGGGTGCGGAACTTCTGGGGGATGATTCGGTGGAGGCGGATGCAGAGATGCTGGCACTGGTCATCGAGTCTATGCTGACCATCGGTCTGAAGGAATTCCAGCTGACTGTCAGCAATGTAGATTTCCTGCAGAGTCTGATCGAGGATGCAGATCTTGACGAGGATGCCAGGGAGCGGGTAAGAGAGCTGATTACCAACCGTAATTTTTACGGCGTGGAAGAATATCTGGAAAGCATTCAGGTGAAACGAAGCTCCAAAGAAGCATTTGGCAAGATGAATGAGCTCCTGGGAGGGGTAGATATCCTGGAAAAGGCTAAGAATATTGCCCCTAACTCAAAAGGTGTGATGGCGCTTCGCCGTCTGGAGAAGATCTATGAAATCCTGAAGCTTTATGGAGTAGAAAAGTTTGTGACATTTGATCTGAGTATGTCAGGGACCTACGGATATTATACAGGCATTATTTTCCGCGGATACACCTATGGTACGGGCGATGCTATCGTGAAAGGGGGCCGCTATGATCATCTGGTTGAAAAATTCGGAAAGAAGTCGGCCTCTATCGGATTTGCTATCGTGATTGACGAGCTGATGAAGGCATTAATCCGGCAGAAGATCAGGATCGTGTATACCAGGAAGAATACTATCGTTCTTTATGATGAAGGGCGGTTAAGAGAAGCCATCGCCCTGGCAAAGGATTTCCGCAGAAAGGCTAAAAATACAGAGCTGGTCAAGAAGTCGAAAGACAAGCTCCTGGAGGCTTATGTAGAATATGGAAAAGAGTATTATGCCGGAAATCTGATCTATATCAAAAAGTCCGGAGAGATTACCATGATCAATCTGGTAAACGGAGAGCAGAAGACCTTAAACAGTACGGATAGGAGTTAAATACATGAGATATCTGACATTTGCCCTGACGAAGGGGCGTCTGGCCAGCCAGACAATGGAACTGCTGGAAAAGATCGGGATCGACTGCGAGGAAATGAAGGACAAAGATTCCCGCAGGCTCATCTTTACAAATGAAGACCTCAAGGTACGTTTTTTCCTGGCAAAGGGACCGGATGTGCCTACTTATGTAGAGTACGGTGCGGCAGACATCGGTGTAGTGGGTAAAGACACTATACTGGAAGAAGGGCGGAAGGTTCACGAGGTGCTGGATCTGGGATTTGGGAAATGCCGGATGTGCGTCTGCGGACATCCGGATGCGGCCCATTACCTTCAGCATCATGAGCTGATCCGGGTGGCTACAAAATATCCGAATATCGCAAAGGATTATTTTTATAATACCAAGCATCAGACGGTGGAGATCATCAAGCTGAACGGCTCCATTGAGCTTGCTCCTATTGTGGGGCTGTCTGAGGTGATCGTGGATATCGTGGAGACAGGTTCTACATTAAAGGAGAATGGCCTGAAGGTGCTGGAAGAGGTGTGCCCCCTGTCTGCAAGGATGATCGTAAATCCGGTAAGTCTTAGAATGGAAAATGACAGGATCAAGGAGATCCTGACCATGCTGCGGGCGCACGTGATGGTCTAGAAAATGGAACGTCAAAAAAGAAAGCGAGAGTGATTTCTATGAGAATAATGAAACTGGAACAGGAGGCGAGGAAGAATCTGCTGGAGGATCTTCTGAAACGTAGTCCTAATCAGTACTACGAATTTGAAAAGAGTGTTTCTCAGATCCTTGACAAGGTCCGGGAGGAGGGAGATCAGGCTCTGTTTTCCTATACCATGCAGTTTGACCATGCAAAGATTGATAAAAGTACAATCCGTGTCACGGACGAGGAGATCGAAGAAGCCTACCGCCTGGCAGATCCTTCTCTGATTCGGGTGATAAAAAAAGCGCTTGGGAATATTCGTTCCTATCATGAAAAACAGATGCAGAGAAGCTGGTTTGACGCACAGCCGGACGGGACGATCCTGGGACAGAAGGTGACGGCACTTCAGAGAGTAGGCGTCTATGTGCCGGGAGGAAAGGCAGCGTACCCGTCTTCTGTGCTGATGAATATTGTTCCTGCCAGGGTGGCCGGTGTAAAAGAAATTATTATGGTCACGCCGCCCGGGAAAGATGGAAAGGTTACGCCCAATACACTGGTGGCGGCAAAGGAAGCCGGAGCAGATGTAATTTATAAGGTGGGAGGAGCCCAGGCGATCGGCGCGCTGGCTTACGGGACGGAAACCATCCCGAAGGTGGATAAGATCGTAGGCCCGGGGAATATCTATGTAGCGCTGGCTAAAAAAGCAGTCTATGGACATGTCAGCATTGATGCCATCGCAGGGCCAAGCGAGATTCTGGTGATCGCAGATGAGACGGCCAATCCCAGGTATGTGGCGGCAGATCTTCTGTCTCAGGCAGAGCATGACGAGCTGGCGAGCGCAATCCTTGTCACCACCAGCATGGAACTGGCAGAAAAGGTATCAGAAGAGATCGACGGATTCTTAAAAGAATTATCCCGGGCGGAAATCATTCGGAAGTCTCTTGATAATTACGGCTACATCCTGGTAGCGGATACGATGGAGGAGGCGATCGAGACGGCCAACGAGATCGCATCCGAGCACCTGGAGATCCAGACAAAGGATCCCTATGATGTGATGACAAAGATCCGAAATGCGGGAGCGATCTTTATCGGAGAATATTCCAGCGAACCTTTAGGTGATTATTTTGCGGGGCCGAATCATGTGCTTCCGACCAATGGCACGGCGAAGTTTTTCTCTCCGCTGTCTGTGGATGATTTTATCAAGAAATCCAGTATCATCGCCTACTCCAGGGATGCTCTGGAGAAAATCCATACGGAGATTGAGACCTTTGCAAAGGCGGAGCACCTGACGGCACATGCAAATTCCATTCATGTCCGTTTTGAGAAGTAGCGGGAGGTGAAAAATATGGACAGAAAAGCAGCTTGTGAGAGGAAGACCAAGGAGACAGATATTTCACTGTCGCTGAATATTGACGGGAGCGGCAGGACGAAGATTGATACAGGAATCGGATTTTTTGACCATATGCTGGATGGTTTTGCAAGACACGGCCTGTTTGATCTGGAGATTAAGGTGACGGGAGATCTGGGAGTGGACTGCCATCACACGATCGAGGATACAGGAATCGTCCTTGGGCAGGCTGTCCGGGAGGCTTTGGGAAATAAAGCGGGGATCCGCCGCTACGGTCATTCGATCCTTCCCATGGATGAGACGCTTGCCCTGTGTGCGGTGGACCTGTCGGGCCGGGCATATCTTCGGTATGATGCAGAATTTACCACTCCCCGGCTTGGCGAAATGGATACGGAGATGGTTCGTGAATTTTTCTATGCGGTCTCCAGCCACGGGATGATGAACCTGCATCTTAAGATCCTGGACGGAGAGAACAATCATCATATGGCGGAAGCATTGTTCAAAAGTTTCGGAAGGGCCCTGGATATGGCGGTGCAAAAGGAGCCAAGGATCGAGGGCGCCTGGACGACAAAAGGAAGTTTGTAAAGGAGAGATAGACCCAAATGGTTGCAAGTTATAAAAGACTGATCCCCTGCATCCTGATCGCGGGGGGCAAAGCGGTAAAATGGTTTGATGACAAAACGGTGGTATCCGACGATGTTATCAGCCTTGCAAAGTATTACAGCGATCACGGGGCTGACGAGCTGATCGTGTTTGATCTGTCGGATTCAGACGAGGAGCATGATGAAGCCATCGACCTGATGAAACGGATGAACCGGATCATAAGGATCCCCATGATCGCGGGAGGAAATGTAAAGCGGCAGGAGGATGTGAAGAAGATCCTGTATGCCGGCGCCAAGAGGGCCATCCTGAACTTTTCCAAGCAGGACAGCCCGAAGCTGATGGAGGACGCGGCAAAACGGTTCGGGAAAGAAAAGATAGCCGTTTCCCTGCATGATTTCGATGCGTTATTTAAGCATCAGCATAAGATTGAGGAGTGCTGCGGCGAGATCGTGTTCATGCACAGACTGGATCTGGACTCCGTTATGAACGTAACGGATATTCCCTGTGTGATCCTTACGGATACGATGGATGAGAGAGAACTTTTCAAGATCCTGAAATGTCCGGGTGTGAAAGGTTTATCCGGACAGTATGTCAGCCGGACTGATATGGACCTGTCTACATTTAAGGAAAAGTGCACGGCACAGGATATCAAGATGACTTCCTTTGAGAGCATCATGGAGTTTTCCCAGTTCAAGACGAACGAACAGGGCCTGATCCCTGTGGTGGTACAGCATTTTAAGACACAGGAGGTCCTGATGCTGGCTTATATGAATGAGGAAGCGTTTAACCAGACGATCAAAACCGGGCGGATGACCTATTACAGCCGCAGCCGTCAGACGCTCTGGGTAAAGGGGGAGACCAGCGGACATTTCCAGTATGTGAAATCCCTGACCATCGACTGTGACTTAGATACGCTGCTTGCCAAAGTGGACCAGGTGGGCGCGGCCTGCCATACGGGAAATCCGACCTGCTTTTTCCAGCCGCTGGCAGGAACAGACTATGACGAAAACAACCCGCTGAAAATTTTTGAATCCGTATACAGCACGATCCTGGACCGGAAGGAGCATCCAAAGGAGGGTTCGTATACCAACTATCTGTTTGATAAGGGAATTGATAAAATTCTGAAAAAGGTGGGCGAGGAGGCTACGGAGGTGGTCATCGCCGCAAAGAATCCAAACCCGGAAGAAGTAAAGTATGAGCTTTCTGATTTCCTTTATCATGCTATGGTACTGATGGTAGAAAAGGGAATCAGCTGGGAGGATATCATAAAGGAACTGGCGGACCGGTAAGAAAGCATATCCGGTGTATCACCGGCATATAATGTGCCGAGGTGATCAATATGGAAACATCGGAAAAACGAAGACGTAAATTGCTGGAGCAGACAAGAGCTCTGTACAGTGATAAAGGAAAGATCCCGGCAGTACATCCCAGATATGGCGCTGCCTATCACAGAATATACGAGCAGGAGGAAGCGGCCATGCCGAAGGGTACCTTTGGCATACGGCTGCTTCTTTGCTGCTTTTTATTTACCTTTTTTGTGTCTCTGGACCGCCAGGGACAGGAGGTGATGGATGTAAGCAGCGACCAGATTCAGGAGGCAGTTACACAGGATACAGACCTTGCGGAAGTTCTGGGAAACTATCTTTGACAGGCGGGTTTTTGGTTTTGGTTACAAACAGAAGAGAGACCAGAGCGGGTCTCTTTTTTTGTGCAGTGTGTCCAGCAAAGCTGGACCACACTATTCTTAATTTCGTTATAAGTCCACCCTTTCAAAGCGTTTGACGGAAACCCAGTATGCAATGCAGATCAGGATGATGTAGCAGAGAATCCCGAACAGCAGGATGGGCGCTTGCAGCAGTAGATCATAAGGAGCGTAACTATCCAGCCAGGCAAGAGCAGGAAGACGGACTGCTCCTTCCGAAGCAATCATTAACAGCAGCATGGGGATGGCGGCTATCACAAAGGCTTTGCCGGCTTTGTACCCGTTCTTATAATAGGCAGGAAAGAATACCAGGTCAAAAACACCGTAGATAATAAATCCCAACCCATACCAGGCGATGGTAGCATCAATTCCAACCGGATTGTTTTCGATATGGAGAATTGTCCGCAATACAACGCATGGGATAGAGAGAAGCAGCTGGAACAGCTGGATGAAAACGATCAACTGACATTTTCCTTTAACACTTTCCCGTTTGGTTATTGGAAGAATGGCACTATACCAGGCATCATTTGTTTCCCTGGCATAGAGAAACGTAATATAAGGAGCCAGGCATCCAAACATGAAAATAACAGTATAAGGATATGCAGGAACTACCACGAGGCATCCAAGACAAGCAAAGACAAGGGATGTGGGATGCGCGGCCAGCATCAATTCTTTATAGAGCAGTTTCATCCGAATTCCTCCCTTCCGTACGAAGCATGATTTCTTCCAGAGTAAGTGGCTTACTATCCTCCGGCGTTTTTAGATGATCAAAGGAACGCAGGAAGGTGTCTTTGTCTGCACTTTGTAAAACCTTTCCATTCTGGATATAGGTGATATCATCGGCACAACGGTCCAGATCTGAGGTAATATGGGTGGAAAACAGGATGGAGCGTTTGCCATCTTTTACAATACGGGTAAAAAGATGCAGGATTTCATCCCTGGAAACGGGATCCAGCCCGGAAGTCGGCTCATCCAGCAGATAGAGTTTTGCGTGATGAGATAACGCCAAGGCCAGCAGGTATTTTACTTTCATTCCGTTAGAAAGAGTGCGGAATTGCTTGCTTTCATCCAAAGAAAACTGCCGGAGATATTCTGTGTATCGATTTTGATCCCAGTCTTTGTAGAAGCGACTGGTGACAGCAGTAATGGTGGAAAGTTTCTTCAATGGATAAAAGTCAATTCCGCCAAATACAACGCCGATTTCCTGTTTACATTCTTTTTCGTTCTGATAAAAATCTTTACCCAGTATGCTGACGATTCCGGATTGTGGCTGCACTATATTCAGAATGGATTTGAGAGTTGTACTCTTACCGGCTCCATTTTTTCCAATCAGTCCCATAATCCGTCCGGGCTTTACCGAGAAAGAAACGTCTTGCAAGGCAAATCCGGGATAATGTTTATTCAAGTGATCTACCCGTAAAAGTTCTGTCATTCGATTTCCTCCTTTTCATCGTTTAGCATATCACGCAGCGATGCAATATTACGAAGGATGGTATCACCGGGAACTAAAGCGATACCTGCGGTTTCCGGATTTTCGTCTCCCAAAACAACAAGAAGATCACCTTGTTTGATACGGAAAAGATCCCTTGCCTTTTTGGGCAGAACAATCTGTCCTCGGTCTCCGACTTTGACCGTTCCAAAAAGATGTTTTCCCTTCGGCGGGATTGGCATATGTTCTTTCTCTTGATCATAGTGAATGAGAGAATCTAACGAAACATCGTAAAGCTCTGCCAGGGCATTACAGTTGAGAATATCAGGTACTGTTTCTCCTGACTCCCATTTTGCTACAGCCTGTCGGCTTACACCGACTTTTTCTGCTACTTCTTCCTGCGAGTATTTATGGTACTGTCGCAGTGCTGATAAATTTTGAAAAATCAGGTTTGATTGTTTTTTCATGTATTTCCAACCTCCTTGCCTTTATTATATCGTATTCTTTCTGGAGTTCTACCAACAGGAGCTGACAAAAAATGTATGTTTTGGTTGCCTTTTACATTAAAACATGACATGCTATTGTCATAGATTGTTGGCTATGAGATTTATCTAGGTGATGTGCGTAAGTGAAAGCCGGAAAGTTAGAAAACGGTTATCCGGCAGCCAGTTAAATCTGGCTAAAAATGGACCCTAACAATTGCGTAGGTTTGGCAATGATTCTTCAAATTCTCTAGATTGACATATGAAATCCCTTTTAGTACAATTTATACGGATTTGTAATGCTCAAATATAAAAATTCATTTTACATAAATCTTCAATAAATAAAAATTATAAAAAAGGATGTTTAAGAAGTGAGAAAACTAGCTTTAAATGATGAAATATTGCTAAAGATTGAGAAACCTGCCCGTTATATCGGCGGTGAAGTAAATTCGGTGATGAAAGATAAGGAGCAGGTGGATATCCGCTTTGCCATGTGTTTTCCGGACGTTTACGAGATCGGTATGTCCCATCTGGGAATCCAGATCCTCTACGATATGTTCAATCGCAGAGATGACGTCTGGTGCGAGCGGGTGTATTCGCCATGGACCGATCTTGACAAGGTCATGCGGGAAGAAAAGATCCCGTTGTTTGCGCTGGAGTCCCAGGATCCGGTACGGGAGTTTGACTTCCTGGGCATCACCATCCAGTATGAGATGTGCTACACCAATATCCTGCAGGTTCTGGATCTGTCAGGAATCCCTCTGGATGCAGAAGAACGGACCTGGGAGGATCCCATCGTGATCGGCGGAGGGCCCTGCACCTATAACCCGGAGCCGCTGGCAGAGTTTTTTGACCTGTTCTATATCGGAGAAGGAGAGACGGTTTACGACCGTCTGTTTGACGTATATAAAGAAGTTCGGGCAAGAGGAGGCTCCAGGCAGGAGTTCCTGGAGGCGGCGGCCGAAATCGAAGGAATCTATGTCCCTTCATTTTATGAAACCACATATCATGAAGACGGGACGATTCGGTCATTTGATCCGGTCAATCCCCATGCAAAACCAGTGGTTCACAAACAGGTGGTCATGGAAATGCAGGATACCACCTATCCGGAGAAACCGGTGGTGCCATTTATCAAAGTGACCCAGGATCGGGTGGTGATGGAAATCATGAGAGGATGCATCAGAGGCTGCCGGTTCTGCCAGGCAGGGATGCTGTACCGCCCTACCAGGGAACGGGATGTGGAGGTCTTAAAAGACTATGCATATAAGATGCTGAGAAACACCGGACATGAAGAGATTTCTTTAAGCTCCCTAAGCTCCAGTGACTATAGTGAGCTGAAAGAGCTGGTGATGTTTCTGATCGAGGAATTCAAGGACAAGGGGATCAATATTTCTCTGCCTTCTCTCAGGATCGATGCGTTTTCTCTGGACGTGATGGGAAAGGTACAGGATATCAGGAAGAGCAGTCTTACTTTTGCTCCGGAGGCCGGATCCCAGCGGATGCGGAACGTGATCAATAAAGGTTTGACAGAGGAGATGATCCTGGACGGAGCAGGACAGGCTTTTGAAGGCGGATGGAATAAGGTAAAACTGTATTTTATGCTGGGGCTTCCCACGGAGACTGAGGAAGATATGCGAGCTATCCCGGAGCTTGCGGACAAGATCGCAAGAAGGTACTATGAGATCCCCAAGGATCAGAGAAACGGAAAGTGCCAGGTAACGACCAGCACCTCTTTCTTTATCCCCAAGCCATTTACTCCGTTCCAGTGGGCGAAAATGTATACTAACGAGGAATATATTGGGAAGGCTGCAGTTGTCAAACGGGGGTTCCAGGATCAACTCAACCGCAAGAGCCTGAAATATCATTGGCACGATGCAGAGGTAACCGTGCTGGAAGGTGTGATGGCAAGAGGAGACCGAAAAGTCGGCCGCGTGATCCGGGAGGCTTACAGACTGGGCTGTCTTTACGACTCCTGGAGCGATCTGTTCGACAATGATAAATGGATGCAGGCCTTTGAGAACACCGGGATCGATATCGGGTTTTACAATCTGCGGGAACGTTCTCTGGATGAGGTCTTCCCCTGGGACTTTATTGATATCGGTGTGACCAAGTCATTCCTGAAGCGGGAATGGGAGCGGGCCATGAAAGGAGAGGTGACGCCCAACTGCCGGATGCAGTGTTCCGGCTGTGGCGTGGCGAAATGGAAAGGAGGTGTCTGTGTTGAAGGCAAGAATTAAGTTTCGTAAATATGGCATCATGCGCTTCATCGGGCACCTGGATGTGATGCGTTATTTCCAGAAGGCCATGAGAAGGGCGGATATTCCGATTGCATTTACCGGCGGCTACAGTCCCCATATGATCATGTCTTTCGCACAGCCTCTGGGGATTGGTATCACCAGCGACGGAGAATATCTGGATATCGAGCTTACGGAGAGCATTTCTTCCGAAGCGGCAGTAGGACGTTTGAACCAGGTAATGGCAGAGGGAATTGATGTGGTAAGTTTTGTGCAGATATCAGAGGATAAGAAGGAAAGCGGCATGACCATAGTGGCGGCAGCGGACTATGAGGTCACATTGCTTTTGTCCGCAAAATCTATGGAAGAGACAGTTCCGGTTCCAGAGGAGTGGAAAGAAAAGCTTGCAGCCTTCCTGGAAAAAACAGAGTTGAAGGTGCTGAAAAAAACGAAACGAAGTGAAAAAGAAGTGAATATCCGGCCGATGATCCAAGAGATGGAGCTGACGGAAGCAGGGATACGCATGTTTCTTTCTGCGGGAAGCGAGGAAAATCTGAAGCCGGATCTGGTCATGGAAACGTTTCTCAAAGATATGGGGCTCCCGGCGGAGAAATATCCATTTCATATCCACCGCAGGGATATCTATGCGAAGACACCGCAGGGCGGGTATCTGCCACTGGAGGATTTGGGGACCCTCGTGCCGTAGGGGCTGCCTCCCACCCATTGCAGGTTCAGCAGAAATAAGGTAAAATAGATAACAGATGAGCAAATTGCAGTTTGGAGGACAACAAAAGATGATAAAAGTGGTAAAATTTGGCGGAAGCTCCCTGGCGGATGCGGAACAGTTCCGTAAGGTGGGCCGGATTATCCGGAAGGATGCAGACCGCAGATATGTGGTGCCTTCTGCTCCCGGGAAACGTACGCCAGATGACACAAAGGTGACAGACATGCTGTATGGCTGTTACGGCGTGGCGATCATGGAAGAGGAGGAGTGCGAAGAAGAGTTTGAGAGCCGTCTTGAAAAGATCAAAGAACGCTATGATGAGATCATAGAGGGACTTGGACTTTCTATGGATCTGACGGATGAGTTCCGTATGATCAGGGAGAATTTTATCCGGAAGACCGGTCGTGACTATGCCGCATCCCGAGGGGAATATCTGAATGGCCGTATTATGGCAGAATATCTGGGATATCCCTTTATCGACGCGGCGGACGTGATTTTTTTTGATGAAGACGGCAACTTTGACGCTAAAAAGACAGATCAGGTGCTGGCAGAGGTGCTGGCAGAAAAGAAGTGCGCTGTGATCCCTGGATTTTACGGATCCATGCCGGACGGGTCTGTGAAAACCTTTTCCAGAGGAGGATCGGATATCACCGGTTCGATCGTGGCAAAGGCGGTCCATGCGGATATGTATGAAAACTGGACGGATGTATCTGGTTTCCTGATCACAGATCCCAGGATCATTCCGAATCCAAAGGCTATTGACGTGATCACCTACCGCGAGCTCAGAGAGCTGTCCTATATGGGGGCTACGGTTCTTCATGAAGACGCAATTTTTCCGGTGCGTAAGGAAGGGATTCCGATTAATATCCGTAATACCAATATCCCGGAGGATAAGGGGACACTGATCGTAGAAAGTACCTGCAGGAAGCCCCGGTTCGTGATCACTGGAATTGCAGGGAAGAAGGATTTTGCATCCATTACCGTAGAAAAAGCCATGATGAATACGGAAGTCGGCTTCTGTAAAAAAGTTCTGGAGGTGTTCTCGGATAATGGGATCTCCATCGAACATATGCCGTCAGGAATCGATACTTTTACCATCTTTGTCCATCAGGATGAGTTTGAGGAAAAGGAACAGAAGGTCATTGCAGGGATCCATCGGGCAGTAGAGCCGGATTTCCTGGAACTGGAATCCGATCTTGCCCTGATTGCCGTGGTGGGCCGGGGGATGCGTGCCACCAGAGGTACATCCGGGCGGATTTTTTCTGCGCTGGCCCATGCGAATGTCAATGTAAAAATGATCGACCAGGGTTCCAGTGAACTGAACATCATCATCGGAGTGCGGAATCATGACTTTGAAACCGCGATCCGTGCGATTTACGACATCTTTGTAAACACCATGCTGTAAGAAAAAGCAAGATCAGGGGAGAGTTTTTATGAACATTTTGTTTTTCTTAAGACCGAAAAGTGAGGTGGCTTATATCTATGATTACCATACGCTGCGGCAGGCGCTGGAAATCATGGAATACCACAAATATTCCTCGGTCCCGATCCTGAACAGAGAGGGAAAATACGTAGGAACGATCACGGAAGGAGATCTTTTGTGGTCACTGAAAAAAAGAAATCTGCTGAATCTGAAAGATGCGGAAGATGTAAGCATCATGAAGATCGAGCGGAGAATGGATTATTTATCCGTGTCTGCCGAATCAGATATGGAGGATCTGATCGAACGGGCGATGGAACAGAATTTTGTACCGGTGGTAGATGATCAGGGGCATTTTATCGGGATCATTACCAGACGTGACATCATTGGATACTGCTATGACAAGATAAAGGAGTGTGAGAAATGTCATGATCATTGATTTCCATACCCATATTTTCCCGGAGAAGATTGCAGGCAGGACGCTGGATTATCTGAAAGAAATCTGTCAGACTGAACCATACACGGACGGAACTGCAAAGGATCTGATCCGGTCGCAGAAAGAGGCCGGTGTGGATATTTCCGTAGCGCTTCCGGCTGTGACAAAGCCGTCCCAGGTTGACTCGATTAACCGTTTCGTTCTGGATTTCCAGGAAGGGCCGATTTTGTCCTTTGGAGGGATCCACCCCGCATGTGAGAACTACAAAGAGATCCTGAAAGGGATTAAAGACGCGGGAATCCGGGGAATTAAGCTGCATCCGGACTATCAGGACACTTATTTTAATGATATCCGCTATAAGAGGATTATATCCTATGCGTCAGAGCTTGGGCTTATTGTCAGCGTCCATGCAGGACAAGATCCGAAATGTCCGGATGATATCCACTGTACTCCCGGGATGGCACTGGAAGTAATCCGGGAAGTGCAGCCACAGAAGCTTGTCCTGGCTCATTTCGGAGGAAATCAATGCTGGAATGAGGTGGAAGAGTATCTGGTGGGAGAAAAAGTATATTTTGACACGGCAGTGGTGCTTGGCGTTATCCCGGAGGAGCAGTTCGTAAGGATGGTAAGAAACCACGGCGTGGAGAAGACTTTATTTGGAACCGATTCCCCCTGGGCGGGCCAGAAGGAATTTGTAGATTATATGAAGCAATGTCCGCTGACGGAAGAAGAAAAAGAACGGATCTTTTCTCAAAATGCCCTGGAGCTTCTGGGGATTTCAAAGTAAAGACATGGCAGGAGAAGATTTTTTGTAAAAACACAGCATATTTTCGCAAAAACCTCTTGAAAGATACGAAATCGTGTGCTATTATATTACAGTATGCCGCACAATGAGGTTTTTAAAGTCTGCAGATGCAGACACCGTAATTGGCGAGTAATGATAATAGGAGGTGCCATATGTACGCGATTATAGCAACAGGTGGTAAACAGTACAAAGTAGCCGAAGGCGATATCATTAAAGTAGAAAAGCTTGGTGTAGAAGCCGGAGAGACTTATACATTTGACCAGGTGCTTGCAGTAAGCGATAACGGCCTGAAGATCGGTAATCCGACCGTTGAAGGAGCAACCGTTGAGGCTTCTGTTGTAGAAAACGGAAAAGCGAAGAAAGTCATCGTTTACAAGTTTAAGAGAAAAACTGGATACCATAAGAAGAATGGTCACAGACAGCAGTACACTGCAGTGAAGATCAACAAGATCAACGCTTAATTCTGGAGAGTATCCGATGATTCATGTAACCATCTATCAGAACCAGAAAGACGAATATATCGGTTTCTCCGCAAGGGGACATGCCGGTTTTGCTGAGTCGGGAGAGGATATCGTCTGTGCGGCGGCATCCGTGCTGATGATCAACACGGTGAACGCTCTGGAGCTCTATGCGGATGCGAAGCTTTCTGTCTCCGGTGAGGAGGAAGAAGGAGCGCTGGATGTGAGGCTTACAGATCGGCCTACAGAAAAGACAGAGCTTTTATTTAAGACGATGGCCCTTGGTCTGACACAGATGGAAGATGACGAGAACTATGCAGAATATATTGATTTAACATTCGAGGAGGTGCAGCAGCCATGATGAAATTAAACCTTCAGTATTTCGCTCATAAAAAGGGTGTGGGTTCTACAAAGAACGGAAGAGATTCTGAGTCCAAGAGACTTGGCGCAAAGAGAGCAGACGGACAGTTTGTAAAAGCCGGCAACATCCTTTACAGACAGCGCGGGACCAAGATCCATCCGGGTGTGAATGTAGGACGCGGAGGCGATGATACTTTATTCGCACTGGTTGACGGTGTCGTAAGATTTGAGAGAAAAGGAAGAGATAAGAAACAGGTTTCTATCTATCCGGTAGCAGCTGAGTAATCAGAGGATATGAGAAGAGTGTTGCGTGAGGACTGGTGACAGTTGAAGGCAGCACTCTTTTTTGATATACTGTGTACAACATTATTTTGGAAAGGAAACGGCTATGTTTGCAGACAGAGCAAAAATTTTGATCAGGTCAGGAAAAGGCGGAGACGGACATGTCAGCTTCCGCCGGGAACTCTATGTTCCGAACGGAGGTCCGGACGGAGGAGACGGAGGCCGGGGCGGCGATGTGATCTTTGAAGTGGATGAAGGATTAAATACGCTTCAGGATTTCCGCCACCGGAGAAAATTCGCGGCAAAAGATGGAGAACCTGGAGGAAAGCGAAGATGCCATGGTAAAGATGCAGAGGATATCGTGCTTAAGGTGCCGGAAGGAACGGTGATCAAGGAGGCGGAGTCAGGGAAGGTCATTGCCGATATGTCCGGTGAAAACAGAAGACAGGTGGTCCTGAAGGGCGGTAAAGGAGGGCTTGGAAACCAGCATTTTGCAACGGCTACCATGCAGATCCCCAAATATGCGCAGCCGGGACAGCCGTCTCAGGAACTGTGGGTGCAGCTGGAGCTGAAGGTCATAGCCGACGTGGGACTGATCGGTTTCCCCAATGTAGGAAAATCGACATTCCTGTCAAGAGTGACAAATGCCAGGCCTAAAATAGCAAACTACCACTTCACTACCTTAAATCCTAATCTTGGCGTGGTGGATCTGTCCGATGGACGAGGATTTGTGATTGCGGACATCCCGGGACTTATTGAAGGCGCTTCAGAAGGTATGGGGCTGGGGCATGAATTTCTGCGCCATATTGAACGCACCAGACTGATGATCCACGTAGTTGACGCAGCCGGGACAGAAGGACGGGATCCGGTGGAGGATGTCTACAAGATCAATAAGGAGCTCAGCGCATATAACCCGGAAATTGCTGCCCGTCCGCAGGTGATCGCGGCCAATAAGACAGATGCGATCTATGCAGAGGGAGAGGATCCGGTGAAGCGTTTAAAAGACGAGTTTGAGCCGAAGGGATATAAGGTTTTCCCGATCTCCGGTGTAACAGGAGAGGGAATAAGCGAACTTTTATATTATGTATCTGACCGCCTGGCGGAACTTAAGCAGGAACCGGTAATCTTCCAGCAGGAATACTTCCCGGAGGAGGAACTTTTATACGAAAATCTTCCTTATACCGTGACGAAAGAAGAGGACGTATATGTGGTGGAAGGTCCGAAGATCGAGAAGATGCTGGGGTATACCAACCTGGATTCAGAAAAGGGATTTGCCTTTTTCCAGAAGTTTTTAAAGGATACAGGTATTTTGGAGGAACTGGAGGAGGCCGGTATTCAGGAAGGTGATACTGTACGGATGTACGGGCTTCAGTTTGACTATTACAAATAAGGAGTTTGAAGGAATGACAACAAAGCAGAGAGCGTATTTAAAAGGGCTGGCTATGACCATGGAGCCCATTTTCCAGATTGGAAAGAACAGCATGACGCCGGAGCTTACAAAAGCTATTCAGGAGGCGCTGGATGCACGCGAGCTGATCAAGGTAAGCGTCTTGAAAAACTGTGCGGACGATCCCCGTGCCCTGGCGGAGCTTCTGGCAGAGCGTACCCGTGCCCAGGTGGTACAGGTGATCGGGAAAAAGATTGTGCTGTATAAGGAAGGAAAAGATAAGAATAAAAGGATCCAGCTTCCATAGGTGAGGTGAGGGTATGAAGATTGGAATTATGGGAGGTACCTTTGATCCGATCCATAATGGACATCTGATGCTGGGACAGGCTGCCTATGAAGCGTTTAGCCTTGATGAGGTCTGGTTTCTTCCTAACGGCAATCCCCCGCATAAGGAGAGCAGCAGGATTGAAGCAAGTGCAAAGGAACGGGTGGAGATGACAAGACTGGCCGTCTCAGGGATTCCCTATTTCAGGGTAGAGCCCTATGAAGCGGAAAGAGATGAGGTTTCCTGTACCTGGCAGACACTGGAGTATTTTCGCGGTAAATATCCGGATGATCAAATGTTTTTCATCATAGGCGCAGATTCCCTGTTCACCATTGAACGCTGGATACATCCGGAACGGATTTTCCCGCTTTGCACCATTCTGGCTGCATACCGGGATGAGGTAAATTCCAGGGAGCTTATGGAGGAGCAGATCCACAGGCTCAAGGATAAATACCATGCGGACGTGCGGCTTCTGATAACGCCGCTTCTGCATGTGGCGTCCCATGAACTGCGCCGGGATATCAAAGAAGGAAAGGATATCTCTTCTTATCTGCCGGAAGCAGTCGTATCTTATATCAAAGAGCATCGGTTGTATTTATAGTGGATATGACCTTTATAGAAAGAATGAGGAGTATGAATCAGGAAATTACAAAGATCCGCAGGAAATTAATGACTGAGCTTGACCGGGAGCGTTACGAGCATACGCTTGGCGTGATGTACACGGCGGCTTCTATGGCTATGTGTCATGGGACTGACACGGAACAGGCACTTCTGGCCGGGCTTCTGCATGACTGTGCAAAGTGTATTCCCGGTGAGTCCAAGATTAAATTGTGTGAGAAATACCATCTGAATATTTCTGAGGTGGAGCGGGCGAACCCCAGTCTCCTGCACGCTAAGCTGGGAGCCTTTCTTGCGGCAAAGAAATACCATGTGGAGGATAAGGCCATTATCAATGCGATTGCAAGTCATACCACGGGAAGACCGCATATGAGCCTTCTGGAGAAGATCATTTATATTGCGGACTACATCGAGCCGGGACGGCCGGATCTGCCGAATATGGAAGAGGTGAGGCATCTGGCTTTCCGTGATATTGATAGATGTCTGTACCGGATTCTTGAGGACTCGCTGGTGTATTTAAAAAGTCAGGGGAAACCAGTTGACCCTATGACGGAAAAAACGTATGATTACTATAAAATCAAACTGGAAAAACAATAGAAAAGAAAACAAACAGGGAGGTATTGCATGGAGCAGTCAAAGATGATGCTGAAGCTGATCTATCAGGCGCTGGAGGATAAAAAGGGAGAAGACATCGTGATGATCGACATCTCCCAGGTGTCTGTGCTGGCAGATTACTTTGTGATCTGCAGTGCCGGCAATGACAGTCAGATTCAGGCGCTGGTAGATAATGTGGATGAAAAGATGCATGAAAACGGGTATCAGATCCGTCAGCAGGAAGGCCGTAATTCCGGGACCTGGGTACTTCTGGACTATGGCGATGTGATCGTGCATATTTTTGAACGTGAGAACAGAAGCTTTTATAATCTGGAACGGATCTGGAATGACGGCAGGCGGATTCTTCCGGAAGAGTTATCTTAACAAAGAGTCGTGGAGAAAAGATGAAGAAGATGATAGCAGCTGCCCTGACGGTTCTGCTGCTGTACGGCTTGTACAGGTTTTCTTTGCCTTCGCTGACAGAAGAACAGGCCGGCTTTACAGAGAAGATTAGTCAGGAGGAGAAGGAAAAGAAGGATGACAGGACTGCCGCTTTGCAGGAGAAAGGGTTTCCGCAGAGTGTTGCAGAAAGACTGGACGAGGATACCGTCAATCAGATATATGAGAAAATGGAGACGGATCAGACAGAAAGCATGGCTGTCTGCCGTGGCTCCTATTTTGTAGAATTTCCATCAGCTTTTACTGGCACGGTACAGATAGAAGAAACAAAGACTCCGTCTTCACAGCTGGAGATATCGGCTGATGCCTTAAGCTATATTTCCTCTGCAGGAGAGATCACCGGCTGTGATGTCAGTATTGTCTATGAATGGCTGAGTAAGCCTGGAAATCAGAACGAAGATATGATGGCGATAGGCTGGGAGCCGGGGCTTCTTACTTATTCAGGCTATATGAGGAGTTCCCAAAAGGTGGAAAATCTAAACTCAGGAAAGGAAGTCTATTATGGCTTCAGCTCGGAAGCGTCCCTTGCAGGTACAGGGAAGATCGGCTGGTATATCAATCTTCAAAGCCCGGATATCACTCCGAAGATGCAGGATCATCCGGGAGGCAGTGCATATATATCTTTTATACCGGCAAAGCCGCTGGAGGCTCCGTTTGAGAGTAAGGCAGATATACAGCTGGTATATTCCCATAGTGGGAGAGAAGCGGTAATGGCGCTTCCTCTGGCCGGAGAATAGTAAATATAATTAAGGGGCTGTTGCAAAATAGATGAGTAATCATCTATGGAGCAATAGCTCCGTTTTTGTGCCTAAAAGCTGTTTTTATATGAGGATATTCAAATTTGTTTAAATAAAATACTTTACTTTCATGCTACGTTTTAATATAATATGTAGCATGAAAGTCAGGTGGCAAAATGCAAAAATCAGAATTGATAGAAAAAATTTTAGAGGAAAATAATGGAATTTTACGGTTAGAAGATGCCTTGCTTGCAGGAATTTCCAAAACATATGCGCTTGATTTTATTAAAAAAAGTAATTATGAGCAGGTGGCAAGGGGGATTTATTTGTCTCCCGACGCATGGGAAGACGGTATGTATATCCTTCAGATGAGATATAAAGGAGCAGTTTTTTCCCATGAAACAGCGTTATATCTTTTGGAAATGGCAGATCGGGAACCAATCCAATATACGGTTACGATGAAAAGGGGGTATAATCCTGCAAATCTTACAAGGCAGGGAGTAAAAGTCTATACGGTAAAGAAAGAATGGTATTCTTTGGGAATGACGCAGGCACGCACCCCGATGGGGCATATGGTACGCATCTATGATGCGGAAAGGACATTATGCGACGTGTTCCGGGGAAACAGCCAGATTGAAGTGCAGGACAGGCAGAACGCTATCAGGGAGTATGCTGCAAAAGGGAAAAAGGATATTCCCCGGCTGATGGAATATGCAAAAATTTTTAAGGTTGAAAAAATTATAAAACAATATTTGGAGGTGCTATTATAATGATCCACACATCAAGACAGTTAAAAGCATTGGTGCGGAACCGATCTGACGGGAATAGTGCAAAAGCGCAGACAATTATCAGGAATTATATTATGGAAAGGCTACTTGAGCGCATTTCTCTGTCAAAGTACCGGGAGCGGTTCATTTTAAAGGGCGGAATGCTGGTATCTGCTCTGGTTGGTTTGGAAAACAGGGCAACGATGGATATAGATACGACTATAAAAAATCTTCCGCTGTCAGTGGATAATGTAACGGACATTCTGACAGAAATTATGAATATTGAAGTAGATGATGGGGTTATCTTTATGATAAAAAGGGTGTCAGAAATTATGGATGAGGCTGAATATCCGGGTGTTCGGGCAATGTTGGAGGCACAGCTTGATACAATGAGGACGCCTTTAAAAATAGATATTTCTACCGGGGACGTAATAACACCGGGAGAGATACGGTTTGAATACAAGCTGATGTTTGAAGACCGGACGATTCCCATTTATGCCTATAATATTGAAACTGTATTAGCAGAAAAACTGGAAACCGTTATTTCAAGAGGGACGGCAAATACAAGGCTAAGGGATTTTTATGATTTGTATATCTTACAGCAGGAAAAAAGTGTGTCCGTGGATATGCTGAAGTTGAAAATGGCTCTGGAGGCAACAGGCAGGAAAAGAGAATCATTTGAAGTTATGGAACGTGGAGCCTCTATATTAGAACAGATTTGCAATGACATAGATATGAAAAAACTGTGGATAAATTACCAGAAAAAATTCGATTATGCAAAAGGTTATACATGGGCTGAAGTCATGGAATCTATACAAAATTTATATGATACTATAAAAATAGGATAAAGCAGTAGAGTTTTATATAGCCGATTGGTTTTCAAAAATGAGAATCAGTCGCTATTTTTATGCCTGGATATTCAAAAAATGCCGCAGGAAATCCGAGAGGTTTTATTAAAGTACGGCAAAAATCCGACGTTCTACTCTGAAAGCAGAGAAGACGCCGGATTTTTTGCTGTAACGGGCGGAAGTGCCGCTCAATCATCCATTATTGATGATTTTGCGACACTCCCTTTGTATATCACTTATTGTTCTATTTATTACTTAGGATTTACAAGAAACGGAAAACTCCGATCACTTTTCCCATAATCTGAACATCTCTGACGATAATAGGTTCCAGAGCGTCATTTTCCGGCTGCAGTCGGATTACGCCTTCCTCGCGGTAAAAGGTCTTTACGGTAGCGCCATCTTCGATCAGGGCAACGACCATATCTCCGTTGTGGGCGGTCTGCATTTGCTCAACTAACACATAATCTCCGTCGAAGATCCCGGCATTGATCATACTTTCTCCCCGCACCTTCAGCATAAAGGTCTGATTATTTGGCATAAATTCCATTGGAATAGGGAAGTAGTTCTCGACATTCTGTTCAGCGAGAATCGGTTCTCCGGCGGCTACCCGTCCGACGATCGGCACATTGACCATCTCGCGGCGCGTGAAATTAAATGACTCGTCTAAAATCTCGATTGCACGTGGCTTTGTAGGATCCCGGCGGATATAGCCGTTTTTCTCCAGCGTCTCAAGATGAGAGTGGACGGAAGAAGTAGATTTTAAGTGAACAGCCTCGCAGATGTCACGGACTGAAGGCGGGAAACCGCGCTCCAGAATCTGTGATTTGATATATTCTAAAATCTCCAGCTGCTTTGCGCTGATTTTTCCCTGTGACATAGGCGTACCTCCAAAAGATCTAAATGTATTGTCAATATTTTTATTCAAATACCTTATGATTCATTCTAACATAGCAGAACACAAAAAGCAAACAAATGTTTCCAGAAAATATGTTCGATTTTTTGCTTGAAAAGTATTGACAAACATTTGTTCGGAATATATAATAATCACATAACGAAAGAACATTCGTTCGAGGGAGTAAAGAGAGAGTAATAAGTAATTAATATTGGAGGGAAGAGAATATGAATACAAGAAGATTATACCATTCATCTAAGAGAAGAAGAGAAGTTTACCTGAAAAAGATGTCTTTTTTAGCTGCTACTTTTGTTCTCGTTTTGTGTTTCAGCATTATAGCAGGCAGCCGTCTGGCGGATGCTCATGATGATTCTCAGAGCTCCACGGATGTACAAAAATATTTTAAGAGTATTGAGATTCAGTCCGGCGATACCCTGTGGGATATTGCCTCAGAATATACAAATGGCGATCAGCAGTCAATCCGCGGTTATGTCGGAGAATTGATGAAGATTAATAACCTTGCTACTGACCAGATCCAGGAGGGACAGCATCTTACGGTTGTCTACTACGGAAACTAAGAGTCTACCTGCTGTAGTTATATGCAGTTTAGAATGAATACCAGAGACAAAAAGGCAGGCCGTACAATTTATTCTTTTTGATATATAAGATAGTTACTTCATTTTATCTTATATATATTATACTCACCCACAGCAGTGTCCGAAAGCAGCAGCTTCCGGGCATTTGCTTTTTATGGAAGTTTTGTGTCTCTAGTTTGCGAATGCAATCTATACGTCAAATACCGATTTTTCCAAAAGATATAGACAAGAATGAGCGATTATGCTATAATATACCAGATTTTAAGGGGATTTGCCAGATTTACGAATGGCCGTACGGACTTTTTTATTATAAAGGGGATGGATTTATGACTGAGACCAGGACTTATCATGAACAGATACGGATTGACCAGACACTGCGGCTCCGGGAGGTTTTAAAGACACTGCCTCCATTTGCCAAAGATTTTTTCCGTGCTATTGAACCCCGGTCCTCTGCAAAAACACGGATGAATTACGCTTATGACATTCGAGTGTTCTTTCATTTCTTAATGGAAAATAATCCTGTTTACAAAAAATACACCATGGACCAATTTACCGTGACGGACCTGGAACGTCTGGAACCGGTTGACATCGAGGAATATATGGAATATCTGAAGGTTTATAAGCGTGACGATGAAATGATCACTAATGGCGAAAAAGGTCTGGCCCGCAAGATGTCTGCCCTTCGAAGCTTCTACAATTACTATTTTAAGCATCAGATCATCTCGAAGAATCCGGTTTTACTGGTGGATATGCCCAAAATGCATGAAAAGGCTATTGTGAGGCTTGATGCAGATGAAGTTGCAATGCTTTTAGACTACGTGGAATCCGCAGGCAGCAAGCTGACCGGACAGGCGCTTGTCTATTACCGTAAGACAAAGGACCGGGATCTGGCTATCCTTACGCTGCTTTTGGGCACCGGAATCCGTGTCTCAGAATGTGTGGGACTGGATCTGAACGATGTGGATTTTAAAAACAATGGAATTACTGTTACACGGAAAGGCGGCAATCAGATGGTCGTTTATTTTGGCGACGAGGTGGCGTCGGCACTTAAGAATTATATCAATGGTGACAGGAAAGCTATGACACCTCTTCCGGGCCATGAAAACGCACTCTTCCTTTCTACTCAGAGAAAGCGCATGGGGGTACAGGCTGTAGAAAATATGGTCAGGAAATATGCAAAGCAGGTGACGCCTTATAAAAAGATCACGCCTCATAAGCTCCGCAGTACTTACGGAACATCCTTATATAAGGAGACCGGTGATATTTACCTGGTGGCGGATGTGCTGGGTCATAAGGATGTCAATACCACGAAAAAACACTATGCGGCCATCGATGAAGACCGGAGGCGTCAGGCTGCATCTGCTGTAAAGCTCCGGGAAAGCTGAAAGGATTTATACGAATATGAAATTACAACAATTACTGAGTTATACAAGAAAAGCTGTAGATGAATATCAGATGATACAGGAAGGGGATCATATTGCAGTCGGGATTTCCGGCGGAAAAGACAGCCTGACTCTTCTCTATGCCCTTCATGGTCTCCAGAGATTTTACCCGCAGAGGTTTGAACTAAGTGCGGTTACAGTAGACCTGGGCTATGAGGAATGTGATTTTACTGCAGTGACAGAGCTTTGTCAGGAACTGGGAGTTCCCTATCATATTGTAAAAACGGATATTGCACACATTCTATTTGATGAAAGAAAGGAACCAAATCCCTGCTCCCTATGTGCCAAGATGCGTAAGGGCGCATTGAATCAGGAAGTGAAGAAAATGGGCTGCAATAAGGTGGCTTATGCCCATCACAAGGATGATATTGTAGAAACCATGCTGCTCTCCCTCTTTTTTGAGGGACGCTTCTATTCCTTTTCTCCGAAGTCCTATCTGGATCGAATGGAGCTTACGGTGATCCGGCCAATGATGTTTGTGGATGAGGCAGATGTGATTGGTTTTCAGCATAAATATGAGCTCCCGGTGGTCAGGAGCCGCTGCCCGATCGACGGGTTTACCAAGCGTCAGTATGCGAAGGATCTGATCAGGGAATTAAACAGGGATAATCCCGGGGTGAAACAGAGAATGTTTACGGCCATCCTGAATGGTAATATCCAGGGATGGCCGCCAAGAGTTCCTCATGTCAGATGATTCTATTTATTTATATTTTCTTAAAGACGCTTGCTGGTGTCCCGTTCCTTGATTTCCACAAGCTTGATGATAGCCTCTGCGGTTCCGTCAATACCAAGGACGGAACTGTCAAGGCAGATATCATAACTGTCTGCGGATGACCATTTCTTGTTGCTGTAATAGTTATAGTAGCTGGAACGCTGTTTATCAGTCTTTAAGATGCGCTCTTTTGCCTTAGCATCCGTCAGGTCATAAAGACGTGCGATCCGTCGGATCCTTGCGTCCAGGTTGGCATGGATAAACAGACTTAAGACATTGTCATAACCCTCCAGTGCATAATCCGCACAGCGTCCTACCAGGATACAAGGCCCCTCTTCTGCAATCTTTTTGATCGCGTCAAACTGCGCCAGAAATACCTTATGGTTAATCGGCATATCTGTATAGCTTCCAGAGGAATATCCAAAAGAATACGTATCCATGACCAGAGAATAAAGGAAGCTGTTTGTGGGCTTTTCGTCATGAGTCTCAAATAATTCCTGACAGATACCGCTTTCTTTTGCCGCTCTGTTCAGCATTTCTTTATCGTACAATTTGATTCCCAGTTCGTCGGCAACCTTGTAACCAATCTCTCGTCCGGCACTCCCATATTGTCTTCCGATAGTGATAATTGTAGATGTTTTTGCCATACTATTCACGCTCCTTTATCGTATATTAGCTATTATACATCAATTTGTCTAATAATTCCACAAAATATTGTGGTAAAGGAGCTTCGATTTCAAGATATTCTCCAGTTGACGGATGGATAAAGCCCAGAATCCGCGCATGGAGAGTCTGTCCCTGCAGCTTCGGGAAGGGACATTTTTTGGGACCGTATACCTGGTCGCCAAGCAGAGGATGGCCGATTGACGCCATATGTACCCGGATCTGATGCGTCCTTCCGGTTTCCAGTCGGCAGCGGATATAGGTATAATCACCAAAGCGTTTTAATACCTGATAATGGGTAACTGCGTTTTTTCCGTTTCTGGAATGGATGCTCATTTTCTTACGGTCTGTAGGATGCCGCCCGATAGGCGCATTAACCGTTCCTTCCTCCTCTTTAATATTTCCATGAACGATAGCTTCATAGATTCGATGAATGGAATGTTCCTTTAACTGTGCAGACAGACTTTGATGGGCAGAATCTGTTTTGCAGACGACCAGAGATCCTGTGGTATCCATGTCAATCCGGTGAACAATCCCGGGGCGCATGATCCCATTGATTCCAGAGAGATCCTGTCCGCAGTGATACATCAGCGCATTGACCAGCGTGCCTGTATAGTGCCCGGGAGCAGGGTGTACAACCATTTGCTTTGGCTTATTTACAACCAACAGATCTTTGTCCTCATAAAGAATGTACAGGGGAATATTTTCTGCAGGAATCTCAGGCTCCTTTATCTCCGGAAGAGTAATTGCTATATTATCCCCGGCAACAAGGCGGTATCCTGCCTTGACAGTTTTTCCATCCACCAGAACGTGTCCGTCCCGAATTAATTTTTGAATATAAGATCTGGACTTGTCTTCCAGCTCTTCAGAAAGATATCGGTCAATCCTTTCGCCTTCCTGACTTTCTATGGTGAAGTATTCGGTCAAGATCTTCCTCCTTATAATAAAATAACAACAAAATAACAAGTAAAAAAGCTGCAACAGTGACATAAATATCAGCCACGTTAAAAATTGGAAAATCAATCAGGATAAAATAGAAAAAATCAATCACATATCCGTGGCTTAAGCGGTCAATACAATTTCCCCAGGCTCCTGCAAAGACCAGAACCCCACATACCTGAAGAGGAAGAAAGCGAAGCTCCATGGGCACGCGGGAAAAGAACCAGATCACTGCGGCGCTGATCAGAAACACACTCAGGATAAAAATGATCTGCTTCCCCTGAAAAATGCCGAAGGCTGCTCCTCTGTTTTCTAAATACTCCAGTTGAAAAACACCGTCAATGATCACAAAGGGCTTCTGCCCCTTTAAATTTTCTACGGCGGTCAGTTTTGTGAGCTGGTCAAAGAGGATCAGTCCAAAGGCCACCGCCAGCGCCTTTACATAATTTACATATCTGCGTTTGTTCAAATCCATAGCGTCTCTCCTGTTTTTTCATATTGATCAGCTGCCGCTGTTAACGGAATTTGCGGACGGTAATCATATATCTTCCCTTTTTGGTTTCGGAAAGAATACCGTCATACAGAATACGGCCCATCTTTCTTACTGATATAATATCCCCTTCTTTCAGCCGATATCCGTTGCTGGAGATTAGCTTCCCATTAACAAAAACACGGCCGGCTTCGATATAAGAGGTTAATTTGCTCCTGGAAAGGGGAAATGCAAGGGAAAGAACCGTGTCCAGGCGTATTGAAGCTACAGAGCCTTTTATGGTCTCATAATCAGGCTGATAATCCTCCCGAAAGTCAAAAACAGGTGCGGCGTTAACGACTGTATGCTTCACACGGGTAAGCTGCTCCGTAATATAAGAGGCAAGATCCTCGTTTACGAACAGAATGGCAGACCCGTCCCGCGTCAGAATATCACCAATCTTCGAACGCTCGATCCCAAGGTTCATTACTGCACCCAGGTAATCCCTGTGTGACAGCTCTTCGGCGAATTTCCGGCTGGAAGGAGTGATCTGTATGGCCTGGATAGGATATTGATACTCATAATAAAGAGCATCAGGTAGAAATGCAGCCATCTGACGCTCTGAGAATCCATACCCTCCGAAGGTTTCATAGCGGGTCATCCACTGATCCTTCGGAGTGGTATGTAAAATATTTAATTCGTTCAGGTTAAGAAAATCAGAAAACGTAACAATCCCGCGGTGATAAGCCACCCTGGAAAGTTCGGTCAAACGTTTCTGTAATAAAATCTCTTCTTTATTCATTGCTGACTAAAATCTGGTACGCATGGAAGATGCATCAAAAGAAGTATTCAGAAGATCCTGAAGGTCTCCTGAGATGTCAACATTTGTAGGCGTTACCAGGAATATGTAATTGGAAATCTTCTGAAGATTTCCACTGATAGCATATGTAGCACCGGAAGTGAAATCGATGATACGCTGTGCAACCTCAAGATCCAGTCCTTCCAGGTTCAGGATAACAGTACGGCCGCTTAACAGAGTCTCAGTGATCTCTCTGGCATCATCTACAGAAGTAGGTTTAATGACACAGACCTCCATGCTGACGTTGCTCCTTCTCGCCGGCTGGCGCATCGGAGTGACTTTATTACTGGAGCGGGAGCCGCTTCTGGAAGATCTGGGGGCTACATCATAGGATTCTTCCTCTTCCTCATCCTCTTCATATCTTTTAGAACTGGAACGGCCAAACAGACTTTTTTTCGGCTTCTCTTCTTCGTAGTCATCATCATAATCATCGTCGAAGAAATCGTCGTCGTAATCTTCATCTCCGTCGTTCAGCTTCATAATATCTAAAAACTTATCTAATACTCCCATTATTTAATCTCCTATCTTACGTTTCCTTGTTGAGCATAATCACGTGCACCGAAAATACCGGTACCTACACGGACCATAGTTGCGCCCTCTTCTATGGCAATCTGATAGTCATTGGTCATACCCATGGACAAAATGCTCATAGTAATATTATCAATGTTTTTTCTTGCTATGTCAACAGATAATTTACGTAAACGGGCGAAAATTGGGCGATTTTCCTCCGGATCAGCTACAAATGGAGCGATAGTCATCAATCCTTTTACACAAATGTGGGGGAATTCAGAGACTTTATCCACAAAAGCGTCTAATTCCTCTGGCATCAGGCCAAACTTACTCTCCTCTTTCGCTACATTTACCTCAATAAGTATATTGGCAGTACATTGATGCTTGGCGGCTTCTTTTTCTATAGCTTCGGCAAGACGCAGAGAATCCACGGAATGGATCAGTTCGGCCTTATCAATGATATATTTTACCTTATTTCGCTGAAGATGTCCGATCAGATGCCAGTGGATGTCTTCCGGCAAAGCTTCGTATTTCTCTACCAGCTCCTGCACCTTGTTTTCTCCAAATACACGGACGCCGAGATCATAGGCTTCCTTAAGCGTAGAAACAGGCTTGGTTTTACTGACTGCGATCAGTGTGACTTCAGATCTGTCGCGTCCGGCCCGTCTGCAGGCAGCATCAATCTTTTCTTCTACCTGTGTAAGATTTTCTTTCAGCATGGTCTATCTCTCCTTCTGAGTGTTTCTTTAAAATACCACGTCATGTTCCTGGATGCCTTCTCCATTCAGGGCAATATGATCATAGTTTGCCAGCCCGTAATCGTTGCCGGATTGGACGATGTAGTATTCATCGCTTTCGGTGAGGATTGTAACCTGGCGGAACTCAGCATACCCTTTATTGATATTATATACGCCTTGAAGAGTGGCGGTATCCTGCAAAGTATAGGTCTGGTCGGAGTCCTCCTTTCGAAGGACTGTACCTTCTTTGAAGAGATCCCGGTCCAGATAGATCATTCCTGTTTCGTTGTCGCGGTAATAGACTTCTGCCTCCTGAAAGCTGGCACTGTCAGATCCGTCGTCGACCAGGACTCCCGTATTGTTGGAATTGCCACCCTGGGTCAGATAATCCTCGGGAACCGTATAAAATTCCTTTTCTATCACAGAAGATTTGGGGATCTTAAGGCCCGACTGGTTTTCCAGGATCAGTTCGATATCCACGTAACGGTCAGTAGCGTAACGGACCATGGAAGAATCAAGAGTCAGGACTCCCAGTGTGGCGTCTCCGCTTTTCCGGATCTCGAAGGAGGCCGTTGCAGTCTGATTGTCCTTGGAAAATTCAATATTGACACTGGTCGTATCCGCCAGCTCTTCCGCCGTATCATCATCCAGAAGTATCACAATATTCCATACATTAGAACGGATCAGCTTATATACAGCTTCCCCGGAGTTTATATAAGCATTATTTGCAAGGCTGACCTTTTCATAATCTGCTTTTGTAACCATGTCCTCTGTCACGTCGTCCAGAGAAAGATCCTCCATGCCATCAGTAGAATATACGATGACACCGTCGGAAGAAGCATTATAGAGGGTCAGCTGCTGAGAACCGTCTACCATCATCTGATCCAGCTGAGCCTGGCGGCTTTGGTTGGATTTACTATCCAGGATTGTAGAGATACTGTCCTTCAGGCTATATACATCACCGAAGCTTTCGCTCTGGAAGCTGTCACTGAACGCCTGGGTCTGCTGAAGAATGGCCGACTGCTCTTCTGCAGTCAGGGCTTTGGTATCTTCAGAATCAGAAGAAGAGTCTGCAAACGTTAATTTCTCCGGCGAAAGGCTGAAGACACGGGTCCGGGCCCCGACTTTGCTGCCCTCCAGAGCAAAATAATTTATGTATCCTTCCGCATCCGCCTGGACTACTGTTTCATTCCGGAGGATCAGGCCCGTGTAGGCATTATCCTTCTGGATAGACCCTTCCCTTACTTCATAGATCGACACATGGTTCCCGGTCAGATACATGAGAATCGTGACGACCAGATAAATAAAAATGACGCCAAAGATCAGGATTCCAATATTAAAATTCCACCGTTTCCGGTAAACTTCGATATTTGTCAATTTTTTATCCGCCAATAAAGACTTCCTCCTTTAAAGCCGCGCCGCCAAGATAATCAAAACGGCTTCCCTGCCGCAAGCCCTCCCGGGTCATGATATCAAGTAGCTCGTCCCTTAGCTTCCACCAGCTTGCGCCCCAGTTGCAGAATACAGAGTCCTTTTCCGGAATCCGGCTGAACAGGCGCTCCACGGCAATATCCGGGGACAGATACTCCAGAAATGCGATCACACGCCTGAAGTATTCTTCTTTAGAACATAAAGCTATTGTACCATTTTCATACTCTTCGCACAACCTTGTGTTTTTAGCGATATAAAGAGAATGGACTTTTACGATGTTCACCCGCAGTGCAGACAGGATCTTGGCGGTCTCTATCGCGTCTGTCAGATGATCGCCCGGGAGATTCAGGATTACATGTGTACAGAGATCGAATCCATAAGGGCGGATCATCTGGACAGCATCCAGAAATTCGGCCAGGGTATGTCCGCGGCTGACTGCAAGTAGCGTGTGATAATTTACTGTCTGCAGACCCAGTTCCAGCGTGATGGAGATTCCGTAAGTGCTGCGTATCCCGTCAAGTACATCGAGATAACCGGAAGTAATACAGTCGGGTCTGGTGGATACGGCAATTTCCACAATATCTTCTGTCTCTGCTGCTTCCAGCAGATATTGCCGGAAGTCTTCCAGGGGAAGGTAGGTATTCGTGTAATTCTGAAAATATGCGATATATTTGTAAGCGTGGTACCTTTTAGCAATCCTGGCTTTTGCTGTAAGCAGCTGCTCTTTTACAGGCACAGAGCTTTCCATCGCCTCAAACCCGGTCCCGGATTCGGCACAAAAAGCACATCCCCTGCCGTTTCTGCGGTTTGGACATGTGACGGGCAGATTGACCGGCAGTTTATAGACCTTTTCTCCGTATTTTGTTTTCAGATACTCTGAGTATGGATAATAAGGTATTGTTTCCTGCATAAAAAACTCCCTGTTATGAATATTTTTCGAAAGAACTGTAATACTAACGGTAGCGTCGGCGAATACCGGCGTTAGTAGCAAAAAAGGAGGAATTCATATGAAATGGTTTGATTACACAGCTTTGACTCTGGTAATCATAGGAGCTGTCAACTGGCTGCTAATTGGTATCTTCCGTTTTGACCTGGTGGCTTTCCTGTTTGGAAATCTGTCCTGGCTGTCCCGTATTATCTATACACTGGTGGGACTTTGCGGACTGTATCTCATCAGTCTGTATGGAAGGATTTCAAGTTCTTCATAGAGTAAAGGGGTATCCCTTTTAAGAGATGCCCCTCTAATCCTCAGATTCAGTATTTTCAGGAATATTGTCTACCAGTGCAGTCATATCCTGGTAAAGCAGATCCTTGGTATCGGCTCCCATGACAATGGAAATATACGGCTGGCCGCCATCATCCTTTGAAAGAAGTACAAGACAGTTTCCGGCAAGCTTTGTAGTACCGGTTTTCCCGCCTACCAGTGTCACATTCTGTGGAGAGGCGGCCTCTCCGGTAGCATAAAAATTAGTAGGCTCCCATTCCACGGATCTGGGATTTCCATCAGCGCCGGTAATATCCGGTGTATAGGAGTCGGCACTGATCACTTCTATAAATTCATCATGTTTGATACATTCATTGAAGATCAGATAAAGATCATAGGCAGTGGTATAATGATTATCGCTGTGAAGTCCGTGGGGATTTTCAAAATGTGTCTGTGTTGCCATCAGTTTTCTGGCTTCTTCGTTCATCAGATCGACAAAATCGTCCACATTTCCGCTGACTGTCTCCGCAATCGCCACTGCGGCATCGTTTCCGGAGCAGAGCAAAAGACCATACAGCAGATCCTTCAGTGTCAGCACGTCTCCCTGTTGAAGTTTGGCAACAGATTCATCTGCCGCAAAGCTGGAGGCAGATGCTGCTTCCGAGACCGTGACCTCTTCGGAGAGATCACCATAAAGAATGGCAACCAGCGCAGTCATGATCTTAGTTGTACTGGCAGGATAAAGTTTGTCAAAAACCTGATAGGCAAAATCCACTTCTCCTCCGTTCACGTCAAAAAGAGCGGCAGCATGAAGGCCTGATGCATCCGGAGCGCCGGTCATCTCCACATTTCCCTCGGTGACACAGAGATCTTCTGCGTACAGGCTGGCCTGATAAATATTCTGATTATAGTTTTCTGTTTCATATTCTGTGACCACGTCTTTGGTCTCAAAAAGGGAGCAGCCGCTAAGCAGAATGGTTCCGCACAAAACGGCAGCTGTTGTTTTAAAATAATTACCGATACATTTCACGCCAGTCAAGATCTCCTCTGTCTATTGCTAAAATAATCAACTCAGCCGTTGCCAGATTGGTGGCCATCGGGATATTATACATATCACACAGCCGTATCACATCATTGACATCCGGCTCATGAGGCTTTGGATCATTGGGTTCGCGCAGAAAAATGAGAGCGTCGATATCATTCTGGGCGATCTGTGCACCAAGCTGCTGCTTCCCGCCAAGGGGACCAGCCAGATATTTATGGATGTTCAGATTTGTAACTTCCTCAATCAGCCTTCCGGTAGTTCCGGTTGCATACAGATTGTGCTTACTCAGGATTCCTCTGTAAGCAATGCAGAAATTCTGCATCAATGTTTTTTTGGAATCATGTGCTATCAGCCCTATATTCATGATTTTCACTCCTTATTGATATTTTTTCGGCTGTAATCCAACATTCAGTACGAGTCCGATACCAATATAAAGACTGACCAGGGAGGTCAGGCCGTAACTGACAAAAGGCAGCGGGACACCGGTGTTGGGAATCAGTTGTGTAGCAACTCCTATATTAATAAAGCTTTGTATCCCTATCAGGCCGCCCACGCCGCAGCAGATGATCCGCCCTGACAGGTTCTGCGATCGTATTCCAATCAATATACATTGTATCACAATTAATAATAATAAAGCAATAATAATACAGCTTCCGATGAAGCCAAGTTCTTCGCCGACAATAGCGAAGATAAAGTCCGTGCTGGGCTCCAGGATAAAATCTCCGTTTTTGACAGAGTCGGTGGTGTTATTATTTAAGCCTTTTCCGGTAAGCTGTCCGGAGCCGATAGCCATGACAGAATTACGCTGCTGATAGGCTCCGTCGTCCGCATATTTTTCCGGCTCCAGGAAGGCCAGGATCCGTTCCTGCTGATAATCCTGAAGAAACGGCTGGTTTGGCTGGACAACGATAGCCAGAAAGATGATGGCGGTCGGGATCAGGATGACCAGCACGGTGCCAATGAACTTGTAGCTTAAGCCCCCGATATAGATTAAAAGACACAGGACCAGAGCAGTACAGATCGTAGTGGAAAGATTGGGCTCCGCAATGATCAGCGCAAGTGGTACCGCACACAGCGCCGCATACTTTAAGAGAGTCTTCTTGTCATTGATATCATCCTCGTGCTCCGCTATAAATTTTGCAAAAAACAGGATCAGCAGGATCTTTGCCAGCTCCGACGGCTGAAAATTGGTAAAACCAAGGTTGATCCACCGGGTGGCGCCGTTGACTTCTGTACCTATGATAAGAACAGCACCCAGGATCAGGATAACGAAGCCGTAAATCAGCCAGTAAAAGTCCATGAGCCAAACGTAATCGATCAGAGATACGACGACCATGGCCGTAAGGGCAATGATCAGGCCGATAATCTGCCTGGACTGGTTGTCCGGCTCTGCACTTCCGATTACAAACACACCCAGAATGGACAGTGCCAGAACCAGAATGACAAGGTTCATTTTATAATCTTTTAAATGGTACCGTTTGGTAAATTTTGGTAATCTCACGTCTCTTCTCCTAAAAATGTGATGATGACTTGTGTACGGTTGATTTCTACCTGAAAATTATCTTCTGTAAGTTCCATGTATTTTGACAAAGCTCCGTAAAGCTCCCGGCAGATTTCTTCATATGCAGCCGGGTCACAGTTGACCCTGTCAGAGGTGACAAGTGCACGCAGGCGGTTCCTTGCAATTGAAACAGAAGATCTTTTCATGCCTTTCCCCCTCCTAATCCTTTTTAAACAGGCTGGAAAGCCTGGAAAAGAATCCGTTGCCTGTATTCAGATCCAGAAACGGGACTTCAAGGCCAAGGATCCGTTTACAGATGTTCAGGTATGCAGATGCAGCTTCACCGCCAAGCCCGATTACAGGCTCCCCCTGGTTGGTGCCGATCACTACCTTTTCATCATCCGGCAGGGCTCCGATCAAAGGGACGGAAAGGATTTCCGTCACGTCATCTACCGACATCATGTCGCCCCGCCTGACCATATCCATGCGGATCCGGTTGATGATCAGTTCTATTTTTTTTATCTGCTGGTTTTCCAGGAGTCCGATGATACGGTCCGCATCACGGATCGCGGATACTTCCGGAGTGGTGACCACAATAGCACGGTCTGCGCCGGCAATTGCATTTTGAAAGCCCTGCTCAATGCCGGCCGGACAATCCAGAAGTATGTAATCGAACTCCTCCCTTAATTCCGAGGTCAGTTTTTTCATCTGTCCAGGGGAAATGGCCGTTTTATCCCGGGTCTGTGCCGAGGGAAGCAGATAGAGATTTTCATATCTTTTATCCCGGATCAATGCCTGTTTCAAACGACAGGTGCCCTCGATCACATCCACCAGATTATATACGATCAGATTTTCCAGTCCCATAACAACATCCAGATTTCTAAGCCCCAGATCCGTGTCGATGACGACAACTTTTTTGTCCAGCTTTGACAGACCTGCACCGATATTTGCGGCGGTAGTGGTCTTTCCTACTCCGCCCTTCCCTGATGTGATTACAATAACTTCGCCCATGAATAACTTCCTCCTATAACTGGTTTTACTTCAATCTCTCCGATCCTTAGTTTCTTTGGCTCCATATGGAGAGCGGCGATCCATGCGTCGCGCCTGCCGGCGGCGCCGGCGGTCACGATACCGCGGATCGTTCCAAGCACCGTAACATTTCCTTTGGACGTTACGATAGCGCCGTCTTCTACGTCCCCGATGATCACAATGCTTGTTTCCGCCTCCAGTCGGTGCTTTTCTCGCAGAGTACCTTTATAGAACAGGCCGTCTCTTTCATGGATGACCTGCAGGCTTTCATGATATGCCTGTTTGTGGATTTCTTCTGTCCTCGTATCCCTTTCCAGGAGACAGAGGATCTGTATATCTGCCGCAGTTTGAATGGCGTCCGCCATCCGTAAGGTTTCTTCTTCTGTGAAAGCACGGCCTTCAAATTCCACGACCATTTCCGCATGATTGAAAAAATGCTTTGCCGAACGGAATTTTTCCAGGGTTTCTTCCATGAGCTGTTCAAAGGGAAGCTCATGCTGAAAGAAAACGGTGATGCCGTATTTGTTACTCTTAATGAGCACAGGGTCTTTCACATACGATCATCCTTTCTATTAGTCTTCCGTTTAATCTCCCGTCGTGCTTGCGGCAATCTCTGACGCGGTTCCGGTGATCAGTTCTTCCTGCGGGGTTACCTGGTAATAATATTCCATGACATCATTACCGATTTCAGCCGCGTAAGTAGAACTGTAGCCGTTGGCAATACGGATCGCAAATGCAACCTCCGGGTTGCTGCTCTGTGCAAATCCTACGAAAAGTGCATGGTCAGGATGAGTTTCGCTTTGCTGAGCGGTACCCGTTTTCCCGGACACCTCTACTCCGCTGGCATTCAGTTTACTGAAAACCTGAGCCTGAGCTACGGAAATTACATTGCGCATGCCGTTATGGACTGCTGTCCAGCTGGTGGAGGAAATATCCGAAATGTTATTTTTCACTTCCGGAGTGAAATCTTTTATCGTCTCTCCATCCACAGAGACCACCTTATCCAGGAGGCTTAAATTATATACGGTTCCCTCATTGGCAACCGCCGTAATATATCTGGCAAGCTGACTGGTAGTGAAGTTATTGTTTCCCTGACCAATCGCTGACAGGACGGAAGTCTCATCCGAGATCTGGGGATCTGATTCCGGGATCTCCAGTCCGGAGCTATCACCAAGCCCGAATTCTACAGCATATTTACGGAGTGTATCTGTACCCAGATCACTGGAAAATGTCACATTGTCTGGTTCGCCGTCGCCGTCTTCATCTGCGGAACCGCCGCTGCGGTCCAGGCTTAACTGGTAGCCGACTTCATAGAAGAAGCAGTTACAGGAATTCTGAATCGCCCCTTCTACCGCAAGGCTTCCATGTGCATTCGGATAAATCCAGCATCTGGGGTTTGGTTCTACCTTATCGTAGACGCCATGACAGGTAAAGTAGGTTCCGGTATCGATCACGCCTTCCGTCAGTCCGCTTAATGCGACCAGCGGTTTGTAGGTGGAGCCGGGCGCCGTACGCTCCTGTGTAGCAGTATTATACATCGGGCTGGAATTATCATTGGCAAGCTTATTATAGTATTCCGAATCCATGGTATTGGCAAGCCTGTTATTGTCATAACCGGGATAGGATACACAGGCCAGCACCTCTCCGCTGTTCGGATCAGTCATGACCAGGGAGCCGGTACATGGCTCCAGGCCCAGCTGTCCCGGTGTGATCTCCAGGGTCTGGATCTTGCCGCGCACAAAATCGTAAGCGCTGATGCTTCCGGAATTCAGTCCGCTGTACTGGGCTTCGTCGAAATCCAGTACGCCCTGTTCATATAAAATCATGCAGAGCTGCCTTCCGGTGACGGAACCTGCCTTGATCATATATTGATAGACCAGTTTATCGAATTCCGTGTCATCACCAAGCGCGTCAATAACACAAGATATGATCGCCTGATAAATCTCGCTGGAATCGGAATACTCTCCTTCCGAAGAAACATAATCCTTTAAAAGGGAGGTGTCGATCCAGTTTTTGGAGATTGCATAATTCAGGTAGGTATAGATGTTGATCGTCTCTTCCTCGCGCCATGCCTTGTAGGTCTCATCATTGGTGTCAATAGCATCCCCCATCAGAATACCTGAATTCTGATTCAGGATCGTGTTAACAATATAGCTCTGGTACGCCTGCTGTTCCCGTCCCGCATCCTGATATGCACTGGCATTCGGATCAGATAGAACACTCTGGATCTCCTGCAGGACCTGTTCCTTACGGGCAGAAAAAGCCGCATATACTTCTTTCTCCGCCGCCTGGGCGTCTTCGGCGCCAAAATGAGTCATATCAATGATCTCATTGTCTATAAAGGCATGGTAGACATCGCCGATCGGAATGATCACGTCACTACCGTCTTCCACCTGTGTCCGGTCAAAGTCCAGCGTGTTTTGGATCTTGGACAGCAGAATACCTGCCAGCTCCTGTTCGATAATATTGTAGGCCGCTTTCTGGAGATTGGCATCAATGGTCAGATACAGATCGTTTCCTGCCTTTTCTTCCTTACTTTTTACCCGGTCAATGACCCGGCCGACACTGTTGACATATAAGGTTTCACTACCCTTCTGGCCCTTCAGGTAGGAATCCATCACCTGTTCCAGCCCGGACTTTCCAACGGTATCCGTAAGTGCATAATCTTCCTGCTCTTCTTCGGAAAGAGAATCGTACTCTTCCTGGGAGATCTGGCCGGTATAACCGATAATATTAGCAAAGCAGTAGCTGTCGGTGTATCTTCGGAGGGATTCTTCTTCAATATTAATTCCCTGAAGAGAATCCAGATGCTCCATCACATCTGCTACCGTTTCCTGGCTGACGTCTTCGGCAATCGTAGTTGAAAGCCATTGCTGATAACTGTTCAGAGAAATGGCATAGCGGATATTGACCATCTTGAGTACCTCGGCCTTACTCATATCCTCCTGATCGATACCATAGCCATAGGTCTCATCGGTACAGAGATAGTCGATCAGATCTTCTGCAGATACATTTCGCTGATTGTCTTTCAATTCATCAATCGTACGCAGACCATATACGTCGGCGATAAAACGGAGCCGTTCTGTGTCTGTCTCTGCGACATAGACATAATTGTCATTGCTGTCCAGGATGATGCCAAAATCGTTGATCACGGAGTCTCCATTCGACTCTACCATCTGGATGACCGTGGATACGATCTTGTTCAGTTCGTCATTTTTATAGTCTCCGCTGTATTCAAAGGTTACAGAGTAGGCCAGTTCATTATAGGCAAGAAGGTTTCCGTTGCGGTCATAAATATTTCCGCGGGTTCCTTCCGTTTCTTTCGTTTTCTGGATCTGAAGCTCATAATCCTCGGCGTAATCTTCGCCCCGGACAATCTGGAGATAGAAAAGGCGCTGTACCAGTATCGCTGACATCACACAGAAAACGATGATAGCGACAGAAGTTCTGGACTGCACGACTTCCGAGATCCCATACTTGATTTTTTCCCATAAATTATACAAATTTGCTTGCACTCCTTTGTTCTTCTGCTTCCAGTTTCTTATTGATCTTCAGTATGATTTGATAAAGTAACAAAGTAACCAGGATTGTATATACCAGTTCCGGCATGATGATATCGAACAGATAACCGGCAAAATCAAAATCGCTCTGCAGCATATAAAGGCAGAAATATGTGACCAGGCCGTATACCAGTTCACTCGCACCGATCAGTCCGATGGGCAGTTTGATGTCGTCATCATAGAACAGCCTTCGGAAAAATCCGTTGATATAGCCGATCAGTGTATAGATCAGCATGTAGAAGCCAAGAACTTCTCCCCAAAACAGATCTGTCAGAAGACCGCACAGAAATCCGACAAACATACCTGACTTCTTTCCTCTCATAAATCCAAAAGAAGAAGTCACTATGATCAGAAGATTTGGCTTGATCAGTGCAAAGGATAGTTTGTCAAATAAGGTACATTCTAAAAGAAAGCAGACGATAATGATGACAAAAGTAATGATCTTTCTTTTCATACGCTACTCTCCTTCGCCGGACGCTTCATCTCCCCCGACCATTTCCTGCTTGGTGGTGGTGATGACAAGCACTTCCTGCAGATTGCTGAAATCCACGGCCGGCGTGATATAACCGGACCGGGTCAGATTATTGGAATCCACCTGGATGTCGCTGATATATCCGATAAAGAGTCCCTGGACAAAACGGCTGCTGACATGGGAAGTTACAACCTGTTCGCCCACTTCGATCTCATTGTCATTATTCGGAAGATTTTCGAAATGAATCTTTCCGTCTGAAGCAAGCTGCAGATCCCCCCGCACCATGCAGATATCAGACGTTGAAAGGATCATCGCACTGATGTTGCTGGAATCATCAATGATAGAGCGGACTCTTGCATAATCCGGGCCGACTTCTGTTACAATGCCGACAAGCCCGCTGCCGGCAAGGACATTACAGTCTACTTTCACGCCGTCATTGCTTCCCTTGTCAATGGTGAAATCATTAAACCAGTTGCTGCCGTTATTGGCAATTACATGGGCGCCGATCTTTTCATAGTCAGAATAGTTTTCATCCAGCTGGTAGAGCTCTCTCAGGCGCTCCAGCTCGTACTGCTCCTGACGAAGCCGGGTGTTATCAATGGTCAGCTCGTCCACCCTGGACTTAAGTTCGTCGTTTTCTGCACGGACCTCTTCCAGTGTATCAAAGTTATCTGAGATATCGCTTAAATACCTGCCCGCATAACTGATGCCCTTCTGCATGGGAACAATGGTATAATTTGCCACAAACCTGAGAGGACCGCCTCCGTCAGAGACGGCTTCTATTCCCAGAAGGCCGACACAGATGACTGCCAGAATGACCAGCCAGTATTTACTTGGCATGGAGGTTTGGTTTTTAATTTTCATATTATCTCATCCACCTATAATTTTCTTCTAACATTGAATATGCAAGTTTCCGCAGTTCTTTGGACTCCATGATCTTTTTCAGACCCGATACGGAGCAGATATCCGGCTCCAGGGCCGTCCGGCATTTAATGCCGATCATTTCCTCGATATAGGTCTCAAGACCTGCCGTGTGGGCTATCCCTCCTGTGAGGAAAATGCCGTTGTCGATGATTGCCTGCCGTACTTCCGGCGGTGTACGGTCCAGAAGCGACTGGATCGCACGGACACATTCCAGCAGAGGATCCTTCATGGCCGCCCTTACCAGATTGATGGAAATAGGCTTCTGCATCGGCACACGGGTAATCAGATCCCGGCCGGCGACAGTGATGACCTCATCCACTTCGCTGGTAAAAATACCAAAGCTCTTCCGAAGGTTTTCCGCTGTATGACGCCCGATCAGGAAGTCATGGCTGTGCCGGATCAGGGTAATGATCGCTTCGTCAAAGGTCCGTCCGCCGACTTTCAGGAGACGGTTCAGAACCATACCGCCTCCGGCAAGGACAGAAAGCTCTGTGGTCTCGCCGCCAAAATTTGCGATCATCAGGCCTTTTGTATTCTGTACGTCCAGATTCAGCCCTATAGCATCGGCAATGGCGCGCTCCACAATATTTACTTCCTTTGCTTTGGCCGTGGAATGGATCACCAGATCAAAAAAGGCTTTCTTTTCTACTTCTGTTACATCTGTAGGTACGGCGATAACGTATTCGGATCCCCGTACAAACTGCCGGTCCTTTTTTAACAGGCTCTGCAGAAGAAACTGCATGTCTGTAAAACGTGAAATAACGCCATCCTTCATAGGAAATACGACTTCAATAGTGGATGGTGCCTTTTCATACATTTCATAAGCCTCGTCTCCTACTGCAAAGATCTCCTTTTTTTCCGTCAATGCAAGGACGTCTTTTTCTTTCCATATGGTATCTTTTTTCTTATCGTAGACCTTGATCTCATAAGAGCCCAGATCCAGTCCGTATATGTTTCTCGCCATCTGTCAGAATCCTTTCTACAAGATGCCCTCCTCCCGGAAACTGATATAACAATTATTGCCAATAATGATATGATCTAACAGCTCGATCCCGATCAATGCACCTGCATCCAGAATCCTTTTTGTTGTCAGCATATCTTCCCGGCTGGGAGTCGGATCACCGCTGGGGTGATTATGCATAAGCACAATAGACACTGCATCCTTCTGCAGTGCTTCAATAAAAAGTTCTCTTGGTGTGATCAGGGAGGAATTTACTGTTCCTTTGGAGATATTTGTCTCCCCGATCAGTCTTGCCTTGGAATTCAGCATTAAAAGTTTCATGACCTCCTGCTTTTCGTGCCGGAGGTCTTCCATATAATATCGGGCAATGGTTTCAGGCTGTGAAAAAGAAAGCATCTCGCTGTAAGACGCCTTGGAAAGCCGTCTGGCCAGTTCCAGAATACAGGATATCTGTACTGCCTTGACTCTTCCGATTCCCTTGATCTTTCGTAGCCGTTCCAGACTGAACTGATGAAGTCCAAGTATCCCTTTATCCTCCGCACCGTATAAGATGCGCCTGGCCAGAGATACTGCATTTTCTCCCCGGCTGCCTGTCCGCAGAAGTACAGCAAGAAGCTCAACATCTGTCAGTTTTTCTGCCCCCATTTTTTCACACTTTTCATAAGGCCGTTCCGCTTCCGGCATTTCTTTCATGGTATTTGGCTGATTCATTTTCTCTTTAGATTCGTGCGGCATTTCCGCATAGAAGGATGAACTCATCATATAATCATTACAGTTATCTGACAAGTTCATCATATTTTATTATAAGAAGCGATAGATTAAAATCGAAAGAATCACGCCAATAATACTTGCGATTGTTATCTTGATCGATAGACCAAACGTAACGACCAGGACACCTAAATTCAGCACGATAGGCTCGTCCAGCCCAAAGGACTGGCCGTAAGCGAGCCAGTCAAGCGAAGGAACTCCTTCTGCCAGCATCCCGATAAATCCCCCAAGTACAATTCCTGCCAGAAGCAGCAGAAATAAAGCCCAGGCGTTTTTACTTCCTGTTCCCTTCATATGTACTCCTCCTCAATCCAGCTGTCTAACTCTAACTCAAAACTCACTACATTTTATCATATTTCGGAAAATGTGTATAGGGTAATCCCATTAAATATTTCTTAAACCTCTCCGGGGCCTGTCAAAAAAAGTAGTTTCCTGCGATGGCTTCCGCCACCTTCAGGCCGTCCATTGCAGCAGAAGTAATGCCGCCGGCATAACCGGCGCCCTCTCCGCAAGGGTATAGCCCCCGAACACTGCTTTGGAATGTTTCATCCCGGGGAATGCGTACCGGAGAGGAAGTCCGGCTCTCTACTCCGGAGAGAACGGCGTCGCCTCTGGCATATCCTTTTAGCTTTTTGTCAAATTCGCGGATCCCCATCTCCAGGGCGTCCCCGATTTCCTCCGGGAAAATGCTGCGCACGTTGCTCCAGGCATAGGCTCCCTTGATCAGCGGTGTCACTGCTCCCGGTCCGGCGGAGGGCTGATTTTTGCAGAAATCCTCATAGAGCTGTACCGGGATCTTTCCCCGGCCGGCCTTAAATGCCGCTTCTTCCAGTCTGCGTTGGAACTCCATCCCGGCCAGAGGAGAATCACTGCCAAAGTCTGCAGGATCTACCGTCACTACCACTGCACTGTTGGCATTTTTCCCGTCTCTTGCGTGATAGCTCATACCGTTGACCGCGATCCGCCCCTCTTCTGATGAGGCATTGACCACATAGCCGCCCGGGCACATGCAGAAGGTATAGACGCCTCTGCCGGAGGGAAGATTTGCAGTCAATTTATATGCAGCAGCTCCAAGCCCTTCCACCGATTCTTTGCCGTACTGAGACAGATTGACCATGGACTGCGGATGCTCAATACGCACGCCTGTGGCAAAGGCTTTGGCATGCATAGGGACTCCTTGCTCCATCAGCATGGAAAAAGTGTCTCTGGCACTGTGTCCCACGGCAAGGACTGCGATCCTTGCTGCAATTTCTTCGCTCTTTCCGGTCCGGGGATCCGTGACCACAAGACCCAGAAGTTCCTGAGAAGAAGAAAGCTTAAGGTCTGTCACCTGGCTGTGAAAGCGGATTTCTCCGCCCCACGCCAGAATCTGCCTGCGCATATTTTTTACGACCTCCACCAGGACATCCGTTCCGATGTGGGGCTTATTCTGATAAAGGATTTCTTTTGGCGCGCCGAATTTTACAAAGGTTTCCAGCACATAGCGTCCTCTTCCTGCCGAGTCATGGACCATCGTGTTCAGCTTTCCATCGGAAAAGGTTCCGGCCCCGCCCTCTCCGAACTGTACATTGGAAGAGGGATTTAAGATGCCGGTCTCCCAGAAACGGTCTACATCCTCCAGGCGTTCTTCCACAGAGGCACCTCTTTCCAGGAGAAGAGGCTGATACCCGAGCTTTGCAAGCTCCAGTCCGCAGAAGAGTCCGGCCGGGCCCGTGCCGATGACCACCGGTCGTTCCGATAAACGGCTGCTTCCGGAGACATGGATCTGGTAAGGGTGCTCGGGGTCCAGGAACAAAAGATCCTTCCGACCTCGTTTCCCTTTCAGAGATTTCTCTCTTTTGACGGTGGCATCTATGGTATAGACATAGAAAAGCTCCGGCTTTTTCCGGGCGTCAACAGATTGTTTGCGGATCACATAAGAAAGAAGCGCATCCTCTTTGATGCCAAGCTTTTTTATAAGCCTGGCGGTAAGATCCGCTTCCGTATGATGGATTGGTAATTTTAATTGTTGTACTCGAACCATGCGATACTCTCTTTCATGTGTAATATTCCCTGGCTACAGAACAGCGGATCTTCCGGCAAGCCTTCCAGTTGTTATGGCCCAGCAGATGTTATATCCGCCGCAGATCCCATCTGCATCTGTCAGTTCACCGGCAAGATAGAGACCTTTCCGAAGTCTGGATTCCATTGTATCAGGATCGATCTCTGCTGTGGAGACACCTCCTGCACAGACCTGGGCGCTTTCAAAGCCATTGGTGTCTGTGACGGTAAGGCGTGTATGTTTGCAGGCTGATACCAGCTTATCTAAATGATAGTGTTCCAGATCAGGAACACGTATACGCCCTGAAAGTCCGGCCTGCTTTAACAGCGGTACGATCAGCTTGTCCGGGAAAAATCCAAGCAGAAATTCTTCCAGCGTAAGCCTGGGACTTCTTAAAAGCGCTTCCGTGCGTTTCCGGAACAGTGAAAGAAGCTCCCTGTCAGAAAGTTCCGGTACGAAATCTATAGATAGCCGCACCTGTTTTCGCTCATGCAGTCCTTTTGCCGCATAGCGGCTGACCTGAAAGACCGGAATACCGGAGATGCCATAGGAGGTCAGCTGCAGTTCGCCGCTGTCTTCGGAACACACTTTCCCATCCACATAGACCGATACCTTTCCGTCTGTACGGACGCCGGAGGCTTTCGCAAAGGGAGAATCTTCCACTTTCAGCTGGACAAGTGCCGGAACCACCGGGACTATGGTGTGGCCAAAGGATTTTGCCAGATCATAGCCGGTGCCGTCGGAGCCCTGTACAGGAGCTGCTTTTCCGCCGCAGGCAAGGATCACCCGGTCTGCGTTGCAGATCTTTTTCTGGGACTGGCAGGTCTTTGATCCTGCATGGATCTGAAACCCGGTGCCTTTGGGGATGATCTTTGTAATATGTGTATCCAGACAGATCTCCACTCCCAGTTCTTTTAAACGTCTTGTCATAACCCTTAAGACTGAGGAGGCCTGGCCGGAACGGGGATAGAGATAGTTTCCCTTTGCCCGGACAGGAAGGCCCAGATCCTCGAAAAACCGGACCGTGTCCTGCCAGCTGGTCTTTTGGATGACGGCCTGAATAAACCTGGGGTCCTCACTCCGGTAACAGTCCGGGGTCAGATGGGTATTAGCCAGGTTGCAGTGCCCGTTGCCGGTCACAAGGATCTTCTTCCCCAGCTGGGATTTGTGTTCCAGTATGGTGATCCGGGCGGACGGATCCTGTTCGGCAGCGGCAATAGCAGCCGCCATACCGGAAACGCCGCCTCCGATGATAGCAATATGCTTCATATTCTCTCTCCTTTTGCAGGATTTATAAAGTCACGATTCCGTCCCGTACCAGATACTCCAATGACATCAGGATTCCCAGCTTGGCGTGCGGCCAGGTGAGCCCGCCCTGGAAATAAACGGCATAGGGAGGTTTGATGGGACCGTCGGCGCTCAGCTCTATGGAGGAACCCTGGACGAAGGCACCGGCCGCCATGATCACATCACTGTCATAGCCGGGCATGGCCCATGGCTCCGGCGTTACATAGGAGTCCACCGGCGCCGCGGCCTGAATACCTTTGCAGAAGGCGATGACGCCCTCAGGCTTTCCAAAGGTCACAGCCTGGATGATGTCGTGACGGTCCTCCTGTCCGTCCGGGATTACCGGAAACTGAAGTTTTTCATAGATATTGGCGGCAAAGATGGCGCCCTTTAATGCCGACGCGGTCACCGTGGGGGCAAGGAAAAGCCCCTGGTAAAAGGACTGCATGATGCCAAGGGATGCGCCGACTTCTTTGCCAAGCCCCGGTGAAGTCAGACGGTAGCTGCAGTTTTCGATCAGATCCTTTCGTCCGGCGATATAGCCGCCGATGGGGGCAAGGCCGCCGCCTGGATTCTTGATCAGAGACCCCACCACCAGGTCGGCTCCTAAGTCGCTGGGCTCGATCGTCTCTACAAATTCTCCGTAACAGTTATCTACCATCACGATCACATCAGGCTTGATGCGTTTTACAAAGGAGATTAGCTCGCCGATCTGTGAAACGGAAAAGCTGGGCCTGGTCTGGTAGCCCTTGGAGCGCTGGATGGTAATGAGTTTTGTTTTATCGTGGATCGCCTTTTTGATATTATCGTAATCAAAGCTTCCGTCAGGCAGAAGATCTACCTGGGAATAGGTGATGCCGTACTCCGCAAGTGATCCGTTGGAAGGCCGGATACCGATGACCTCTTCCAGGGTATCATATGGCTTTCCAACTGGAGACAAAAGCTCGTCTCCCGGGCGTAGGTTTGCGGCGAGAGCCAGGGACAAAGCGTGGGTCCCGCAGGTAATCTGAGGCCGTACCAGGGCGTCTTCTGTGTGGAAAACAGAGGCATAGACCTTTTCCAGCGTATCCCTGCCAAGATCATCGTAGCCATAGCCGCTGGCATACTGAAAACAGGCCTCGCTGACCCGGTTTTCCTGCATGGCGCGGATCACCTTCAGCTGGTTATACTCAGCTGTTTCATCAATAGCACGAAACCGCTCCTTTAGCCCGGCCTCAATCTGATTTCCAAAATCCAATACTGATTTGCGGATTCCTATTTCTCTGTAAATAGATTCTTTTTCTGTTGACATATCAAATGACATATCTGATTATTCCTCTCTTTTCTTGTTACTTGCTAAAATGCATCCATGATCATGGTCTTAAGTGCGGCGCATTTTGCGTCGAATTCCGGATTCAGAGACGGAATCTCGACAATCACATCTGCCGCCTCCCGGAATTTTTTCATATCGTAAAGAAGCGACGCCCGGTTCAGCTCGTAAAGCGCCCGTTCTCCTTCGGTCCGTATCAGCGGTTTTAAGCGCTGAAGCTCCCGGTAGGTGACCGGTGCGTTGTGGCTGCAGGCATACACCTCCATCAGTGTGTTCATCCGTTTCAGAAATCTGGAACCCCCGAATAATCTTTGAAACAACATAATACTCCCTCCATTTATTTATCAAATGTGCTTCAGCATAAATGCCAGCATCTTTTCTTCATCATAATCAAAATCAGGTTTGTCTACCCAGATTACATCCTTCTCCCTCTTAAACCAGGTGATCTGGCGTTTTGCAAAATGTCTTGTGTCCCGCTTGATACGGTAGATGGCGTCATCAAGGCTTAAGACTCCGTCCAGATAGGCAAGAATCTCTTTGTATCCCAGCCCCTGCATGGATACCATGCTGCTGGTACAGCCCATGTCCTTTAATGCCTGCACCTCATCTACAAGGCCGGCTTCTATCATCAGGTCTACCCGGCGGTCGATCTGACGGTAAAGCTTCTGACGGTCGTCGTTTAATACAAAATAAGATGCGTCATAGGGAGACTCCTTCTGACGCTCCTGTTCGTTGTGGCGGGAAATCAGATCTCCCGTCTGGTGATGGTATTCCAGCGCCCGGATCACCCGCTTGATATTATGCGGGTGGATGTCTTTTGCCGCCTTAGGATCCACAGCCGCAAGCCTTTCATGGAGTGCTTCTGCTCCGGATCTTTCGGCAAAATCCTCAAGCTCTTTCCGGTATGCGTCATCGCCGCTTTCCTTGGTAAAATCAATGTCATAGAGCACTGCCTGGATATAGAAACCAGTGCCTCCGGTAAGGATGGGGATATGCCCTCTGTCATAAATACCCGTCATGGCTTCTTTTGCCATCTGTTGGAACTTCACAACATGAAATTCTTCGGAAGGTTCCAGCACATCGATCAGATGATGGGGGACGCCTTCCATTTCTTCCGGTCGGATCTTGGCTGATCCGATATCCATATGCCGGTACACCTGCATAGAATCTGCAGAAATGATCTCGCCGCCAATGGCTTTTGCAAGGCGTATGGACATTTTTGTTTTGCCCACGGCCGTAGGCCCGGCCAGGACAACAAATGGTTTCTTCATAGCTACACGATCCTTTTAAATTTCTTTTCCAGTTCCCGTTTGCTCATGGCAATGATGGTCGGTCTGCCATGGGGGCAATGATAGGGGTTTTTAAGGGTCAGAAGCTCACCGATCAGGGTATCGACTTCGGCCGCCGACAGCTTCATCTTTCCCTTGACTGCTGCTTTACAGGACATAGAGGCAACCTTTTCATCGATGAGATCAGCAGACAGATTCCGACTGACTTCATCAGACAGGGAATCCAGCATCTGCATCAGCAGCTCTTTTTTGGCAATACTGAACAGATTGTCCGGAACTGCCCGGACCGCAAAGGAATCCTGCCCGAATTCTTCAAATTCAAATCCGATCCTGGTGAACCGGTCCATATATTCACGAAGGAGGGCGGCCTCCTGCATCCCCAGGTCCAGGATGATGGGCGGACTGATCATCTGAGAGGTATACTCTCTGGTCTTCATGCTTTTTAACGTCCGCTCATAAAGCACCCGCTCGTGGGCGGCATGCTGGTCGATGATATATAAGTTATCCTGGAACTGTACCATCCAGTAGGTGTCAAACACCTGGCCGATCAGCTTATACTCGGCCTTTACTTCCCGGTCCAGAAATTTTTCTTCAAAAAGATCCAGCTGCTTTGTTTCCGTGGCAGGCCCGGCCTGTGCCTTTTCCTGTTCTTTTCTGGCCGTAACAGCTGTTTCGCGGATACGGTCTGCCTGAAGCTTTTGCCGGTAAATCTGTGACTGTCCGTCCACCTCCGCCTGAGAGCCCCGGTCATGATATGCCCTGACCCGCTCCCGCATCTTTGCCATGAAATAGTCAAGATCCCGCTCCTCTTTTGGAGGAATCGCTTCTTTTTTAGGCATTGAAGCCTGGACAGGAGAATTGTTCTCCATTTTTTCCCGGGAAGGAACAGCCGGGGAAGGCACGGGCGTGGAAGACATGGACGTGGAAACCGGAGCAGGCGCAGCCGGGACCTTTTTGGGGACAGCCGGCTCATCAAGCTCTACCTGAGGGATCAGTTCTTCGGCGTGAAGCCCCTTATCCACTGCTTCGTATATGGCATTATAGACTGCCTGCTGGTTCTGGAACCGGATCTCCATTTTTGCCGGATGGACATTCACATCCACCTCTTCTCCCGCCATGGTGATCATAAGGACCACAAAGGGATACTTATGCTGCATGGTAAAATCCTTGTAGGCGTCTTCAATAGCCTTCGATACAATATGATTTTTAACATATCTGCCGTTGATAAAATAGTTTTCAAAGTTCCGGTTTCCGCGGGAGATGATCGGCTTTCCGAGAAAACCGGTGATCTGTATCCCTTCCGCCTGGAAGCGGACCTCCAGCAGGTTGGACGCAATCTCCCGGCCGTAAACATGATAGATCACATCTCTTAAATTTCCATTCCCGGAGGTGTGGATCCTGGACTGGTGATTATTAATGAACTGGAACGAAATCTCCGGATGCGACAGAGCCATGCGGGTCATAAGATCGCTTACGTGGCTGGCCTCTGTCATAGGCGTCTTTAAAAATTTCCGTCGCGCCGGTGTGTTATAGAAAAGCTGACGGATGATAAAGGTGGTGCCGTCCTTTGCACCCGTCTCCTCCAGATCCTCCTCTTTTCCACCGCTGATCCGGTAGCGTGTCCCAAAGGTCTCTTCCTGAGTCTTTGTGATCATTTCCACCTGGGAGACGGCAGCGATACTTGAGAGCGCTTCTCCACGGAATCCCAGGGAATGGATATGTAGCAAGTCATCCACCGAGCGGATCTTGCTGGTAGAATGTCGTAAGAAAGCAGACGGAACCTCTTCTTTTGGAATCCCACAGCCGTTGTCGGCAATGCGGATATAGGAGATTCCACCCTCCTCGATCTCTACGGTGACGGCGGTGGCTCCCGCGTCGATGGCGTTTTCGGACAGCTCCTTTACGATGGATGCCGGGCGTTCCACTACCTCTCCCGCTGCGATCTTGTCTATGGTGACAGGATCCAGTATCTGTATTTTACTCATAACTTACCACCTGTTTTTTAATTTATTCTGTAACTGGTATAAAGTGTTCAACGCGTCAATCGGTGTCAGGTTGGCAAGATCCAGCTGCTCGATCTCTTCGATCACGTCGTCATCTTTCACAGTGTCAAACAAAGACATCTGAGCCAGATCCACCTCATCATAATGCTTTGTCTTAAGCTTTGGCTTTTCCGTACCCTGTGCGGCAATGTCCTTGATCCGGGTGGTGATATCCGCCTGGACCAGCTCTTCTACAATCTCCTTGGCACGGTTAGTGACGGATTCCGGTACGCCGGCAAGCCTTGCCACCTGGATGCCGTAGCTCTTATCAGCGCCTCCCTTTACGATCTTGCGCAGGAAAATGATGTCGTCTCCCTTTTCCTTAACGGCAATGCAGTAGTTATTTACATTGCTGATCTTGCCCTCCAGCTCCGTCAGCTCATGATAATGGGTGGCAAACAGGGTTTTGGCTCCCAAAAGCTTACTGTTGCTGATATGCTCGATCACGGCCCAGGCGATGCTCAAGCCGTCAAAAGTGCTGGTCCCTCTTCCAATCTCATCCAGGATCAGAAGGCTTTTGCTGGTGGCATTGCGCAGAATGTTGGCCACCTCCGTCATCTCCACCATAAAGGTACTCTGGCCGCTGGCCAGGTCATCAGAGGCTCCGACTCTGGTAAAGATCCGGTCCACCAGGCCGATGTTGGCGCTGGAAGCCGGCACAAAGGAGCCAATCTGGGCCATCAGCACGATCAGTGCGCTCTGGCGCATATATGTAGATTTTCCCGCCATATTAGGACCGGTAATAACAGAGATCCTGTTTTTGCGGTCATCCAGGTAGGTGTCATTGGAAATAAACATATCCGACGGGATCATTTTTTCCACTACCGGGTGGCGTCCGTCTTTGATGTCGATCACGCCCTTTTCGTTGATCCTGGGGCGTACATACCGGTTCCGCTCCGCTACCAGAGCCAGGGAAGCTAAGGCGTCGATCTTTGCCACAGCCTTGGCCGTTGTCTGTATCCTTAAGACTTCTGCGGCGATGGTGTCACGCACGTCGCAGTATAATTGATATTCCAGTGCGTAGAGCTTGTCCTCCGCACCGAGGATCGTATCTTCCAGCTCCTTGAGCCTGGGGATGATATAACGTTCCGCATTGGCCAGCGTCTGCTTTCGGGTGTAGTATTCCGGAACCAGATTCTTGAAGGAGTTGGTTACCTCCAGATAATAGCCGAATACTTTATTATAGCGGATCCTTAAGTTTTTGATGCCTGTTTTTTCCCTCTCCTCTTCCTCCAGCTTTGCAAGCCATTCTTTTCCGTTTGATTTAGCCTGCCTTAACCGGTCTACCTCTTCATGATATCCATCCCGGATGATGCCGCCTTCTTTCATTGCAATCGGCGGATCCTCATTTATGGCTTGTCCGATCAGAGTGCACAGGTCCTCCAGAGGATCCAGATCCTGACATAATTCCTGTAAAAGTCCGGAGGACATATCCTGAAGGATACATTTGATATGCGGGAGCATGGAAAGGGATTTTTCAAATGCGATCAGATCCCTTGGGTTGGCGGAATGATAGGTGATCTTGCACATCAGCCGCTCCAGGTCGTAGACCGAAGAAAGATACTCCCGGATCTCTTCCCGGGAAATGGCCTGCTCCTTGAACTCCTCTACCGCGTCAAGGCGCTCTTCGATTTCTTTTTTTGTGATCAGAGGCTGCTCGATGCATTTGCGCAGTGTACGGGCGCCCATGGCCGTTTTTGTTTTATCAAGAACCCACAGAAGAGACCCTCTTTTCTGTTTTTCTCTGAGTGTCTCGCAAAGTTCCAGATTTCTGCGCGTAGAGCTGTCCAGGAGCATATATCTTCCGCTGTTATAAACGGTCAGATTGGTGATATGGGACAGATCCTGCTTCTGGGTTTCCAGCAGATATTTCAGCAGCGCTCCGGAAGCGATCACACCGCAGTCATAGTCGGAAAGCCCCAGTCCTTCCAGTGCACTGACATGAAAATGGTCTTTCAGAGTCTGTCCGCAGATCGCGTCATCAAAATACCAGGCATCCAGGGTATAGATGGTGATGCCAAGCTTCTCCTTTAAAAGGTCAAGGTCCATGCCGCTCATATAAAAAGCCTCATTGCATATCAGCTCTGAGGGCATGTACCGGTAAATCTCATCGAATAATTTTTCGCTGTCGCTGATCTCGCTTACAAAGTAGTCCCCGGTTGTAACATCCGCTACTGACAGCCCGTAGCGGTCCGCAATGTAAACGATGCACATGATGTACTGGTTTCTGGTTTCATCCAGAGCCTGTGTATCCAGATTGGTTCCCGGCGTAACGATACGCACGACCTCACGCTTCACAAGCCCTTTTGCGGTAGCAGGATCCTCCATCTGTTCACAGATAGCCACTTTATAGCCCTTGGAGACAAGGCGGTTCAGATAGCCGTCCACTGCATGATAGGGAACGCCGCACATGGGGGCCCGCTCTTCAAGTCCGCAGTTTTTTCCGGTCAGAGTAATCTCCAGTTCTTTGGACGCTGTCAGGGCGTCGTCAAAAAACATTTCGTAGAAATCGCCTAATCTATAAAACAGGATGCAGTCCGGATATTCTTTTTTTGTGTCTACATATTGCTGCATCATGGGTGTTAATTCTGCCAATTTTATTCTCCTCTTCTGTAACTGATATCATCCTAATATTATAGCATTTCCGGTGCGAATAAGAAAGAGAGAATTTCTCAATTTCCTCCTCCGCTAAAGGAAATGAAGGGTGGGACGAATCTCTCCGTAGAGCCAGTGGGCCAGATATCCTCCAAGACAGATCCCGCAGGCGCACAGGCCCGAAAATATGATGGCAAAAGGGAGACAGATCTGTCCGAAAAGCTGCAGGGGCTGGTCGGTATAATCCCAGATGTACAGCCCCAACCATTTGTTTACGATGATTCCGGTGATAAACTCCAAAGAGACAACAAAGAGGGTACATCTCAGGATCTGTACCCACATAGGATCCTCCCATTTTACCATCTGCCCCTGCCGCGTACAGAACAAAAGGCTGATACCGCCAAGCACAAACATAGACCAGTGGGAAAAGCCGCGGAACAGGATTTCAAAACTGTAATACAGGCAGCCTCCAAGAGTCCATAGAAACAAGTATTCACTGATTTTTTTCATGAAAAACGCCCTCACTATCTTGATACATTCATAGTGTGAGCGTTTTCAGGGCAAAATATAGATGGCAGATATTACATGCCGGGTTCTCCCAGATAATAGAAGCCTTTACATTCTGTCAGATGTACAGGCAGGAGCTTTCCGATCAGGGAAGCATCTCCATGAAAATGCACCAGAAGATTGTTGCTCAGTCTTCCGGTGACCATGGACGGATCATGATCACAGATAGACTCTACCAGGACCTCCTGGGTAGTGCCCTCGTGGACAGAGCATACCTCAGCGGCGATATTCTGTACCTCTGTGAGCAGCCGCTGGAACCGGTCTTTGATCATTTCTTCCGGAACCTGGTCTTTCATCTTAGCTGCAGGCGTCCCCGTCCTTTTGGAGTAGATAAATGTAAATGCGCTGTCGTAGCGTACCTTTCTTACGATATCAAGGGTTTCCTGAAAGTCTTCTTCCGTCTCGCCGGGAAAACCTACGATAATGTCTGTAGTAAGAGAAATGCCCGGGACGGCTTTTCGGATCTTTTCCACCAGCTCAAGGTACTGCTCTTTCGTATACCGGCGGTTCATCTGTTTCAGGACCCGGCTGCTCCCCGACTGTACCGGGAGATGCAGATGCCGGCAGATTTTGCTGGAGCGGCTCATAACTTCAATAAGCTCGTCGGACAGATCTTTGGGGTGAGAGGTCATGAAACGGATCCTTTTGATGCCTTCAATCTTCTCAATCTCTGTCAGAAGCTGGGCAAAGGTCATGGGTTCATCCAGAGTCTTTCCGTAAGAATTGACATTTTGTCCCAGCAGCATGATCTCTACCACACCGTCTTTGGCCAGACGCCTGATCTCATCCAGAATAGCCTGAGGTTCGCGGCTCCTTTCCCGTCCCCTTACATAAGGAACGATACAGTAGCTGCAGAAGTTGTTGCATCCAAACATAATGTTTACTCCGGATTTGAACGCATATTTCCGCTGGTTCGGCAGATTTTCCACGATCTGGTCCGTGCCTTCCCAAATGTCGATCACAGGTTTATCAGTGGCAAATCTTTCTGCGATCAGCTCGGCGAATTTAAAGATGTTGTGCGTGCCGAAGATGATGTCCACAAAAGGATAGCTTTTCTTCAGCTTTTCGATCACCTCCGGTTCCTGCATCATACATCCGCAAAGGCCGATCATCATATGGGGATTTTTTTTCTTGCGGGGCTTGAGCTGGCCTAACCGCCCGTAGACCCGGGTGTTTGCATTTTCCCGGACAGTACAGGTATTGTAGATCACAAAATCCGCCTGATCCTCCTCTGCCTCCAGATACCCGATCTCTCTTAGGATTCCCCGCAGCTTTTCCGAGTCTCTGGCATTCATCTGACAGCCAAAGGTTGTAACACAAAAAGTCAGAGGCCGTCCGATACGGCTGGAGAGCTCCTGTACATAAAGCCTGGCCTTTTCTATGTAGTAATACTGCCGGCTGGTTTCATCCTCCGGCAGTGCATCAGACAAATTGATGTCCTGATTCATCATATTCATATCCAATTCCTTTCAGTTTATTTGTGATTTCATCTTTGTCCGCCTGCATATCTTCACACAGGTCGTCCAGTGTAAGGTACCGGTCCCTGAGTTTGGTGTTTACTACACTGAGCAAAAGGACCGGATCTTTGGGAAGTCCGATCATGGTTTTCTTATCCTTTCTTGTTTCCGAATTTCTCACCCAGGTCCGTAATGCTTCCATCCATTTCCTGGATAGAGATCTGGTTAAGCTGACTGCGGAGATTCCGCTTAAAAGCATCAATATATTCTCTCCTGAGAAGCTGCTGTTCCTTCCGCTCTTTAGCTGTCAGTCCTTCTGCTTTTGATTTATGATATAATTCATTGATTCTTGCAATCTTCTGTTCATCCATTATTTCATCCTCATTTCTGCAGTTTTTACCGCTTTTCCTATCTTACACGATTCACGGGAAGAAGTCTACTTTTTCCTGGTCAGCTGGAATAATTTTCCAGAAATCCATAAAGCGCTTCCGTGCTTTCGATATATTTTCCGTTACGGATCTCTTCTCTTAAGAGGGCCGGCAGTTCATCATAGGGAATGTCAGTGTATTCAAAGGGAGTTTCTTTATCGCTTAAGTAAACCACAACATATCCGTTTACCTCCATCAGGTAGTAAGCATCCTCTTTAAGAGCTTCCCCCTCTGCAGCCACTGCTTCATCAGGCGTTTCAGCTGCAGAAGCCTTTTCTTCCTCTCTGGTTTCTTCCTTTTCGAGAGCAGCCCGTTCCCTTGCCTTATAATATGTCAGCTGGTAAGCGCCGGTCAGCACCAGCATCAGAATGATAGCTGCCGCAAAAAAACCAATACCATACTTATTCTTCATACAGATTACCTCTTTTTTAGTACAGTATTGGCCGGAAACAGCCCGGATTATACGAGCTTTCTCAATGTTTTTTCAATCAGCAGTCCTTCCCGTTCCGGATAAGTGTATTTTTCACTTTCACGGATGCAGGCACAGACAAAAGCATGGGATGCCTGAACACTTTCCAGCAGTGTATGTCCTGTCAGCAGCTTGGACAGAAACATTCCGTCAAAAGCATCTCCTGTTCCGTGATATTCTCCCAGCATCTCTCCGTTTCCAAGATATAAGAAAGCCTGGTCTTCATACAGAACGATTCCCTTCTGGCAGTCGTCCTTTGGCACGCTGGTAATCACAATGTCTTTTGCACCGTATGCCTGGAGCTCACGGCAGAGTGCCAGCACATTCCTGTGATCGCCTGTGATCTGAAAGGGTCTTCCGGTCAGGAGAAAACATTCCGTTAGATTTGGCAGAATAATATCAGCAAATGGCAAAAGCTTACGCAGAGCAAGACCGTAGGAGTCGTCAAAATTCCGATAGTAGGAGCCGTGATCCCCCATGATCGGATCCATAATGACCCTTGTGCCGGGAAACTGTTCTACGAAGTAAATGACAGCGTCTATAATATCCGGATGTCCCAGATATCCGATAAAGATAGCGTCGAATTCTACGTGCTGGCTTTTGAAATGATCGGCACACTGCCGGATATAGGATCCGGGAATCTTAAGCGTAGCCGGAAGCCCGTAACCTCCTGTATGGGTAGATAGCAGCATAGTCGGAATCGGACAGGCTTCAATACCCATGATACTTAAGATAGGCATCATATTAGTAAGAGCAGCTTTCCCCACGCCGCAAAGGTCGTGGAGAAGCGCAATTTTTTTAATGGGTTTCATATTATCTGTATTCTCCTCTGATCAGATGTAATTTCCGGCAAAGAGTTACCAGGGTAGCGCCTTTTGGCATATCCAGAAGCTCCTCTTCTGAAACGCCGCCAAACAGAACCAGTGCAGCTCCATAAACGACGATTGCCACAAGGATTGCAATAACAGTGGCTACATATTCGCCAACGAAAAGTTCAATTAAAAGATGTACGACCAAAGCGGCAATTCCCATGACCGCAGATGCGGCGGCAGGGATTACAAAGGTCTGCCTTTGCTCCTGCACATAGCTGATTCTCTCCCGCAGCGCATGGGCGTTCAGGATACAGAGTGCTCCGGCGAACACGATCTTACTTAAAACGACGGCATAGATATTCCATTCAAACACGACCATCATCAAAAGCAGGGATACGACATGAATCACAAGTGCGATAGCAGAATTTTTCACCGGTGTGATCATGTCATCTAACCCCTGCAGCACGGAAGTCGTCACCGTGGACAGACAGAAAAAGACCACGGAGATTGCGCCAAGCTGCAACATTCTGGCGGCAACATCATTATCCTGGGTAAAAAACAAAAGATCCAGGATCGGCTTTGCCAGAACCAGAAATCCCATAGCGCAGGGAATAGCGATGCACATATTGAAACGGATCACAGATGTGATCTTATGATGGATCTGTTTGCGGCTTCCTGTCTGTACTGTGGCAACCAGGCTTGGGATCAGGGATGACCCCAGAGCTGTAGCCACGGAAAGCGGCACGTTGATCATGGTGGTGTACTGCCCGCCAAGGATACCAAGAAGGCTTGCGTATTCGGTTTTTCCATAGCCCTGGGCGGCCATGATATTGTTGAACAGAGCGTTGTCTACAAAATCGCTGATATTAGACACGGTTGCACTTAAGATGACCGGGGCAATCGTTACAAATAATACCCGGTACATCAGCTGGTAACTTTCACGCTTCCGGCTGCGGTCCCGGCGCATTTTCCGCTTAAAGACTTTCAGATATGCAGAGGCAAGCAGGGCAATGAACAAAAGGGCAAAAAATGCTCCTGCAATGGTACCCACCGTTCCGCCGGCCGCGGCATATGCCGGGCCAAAAGAATCATTGCCTCTGGTTTCAGCCAGGCCCTTTCCAACCTGAAGCAGGATATAAGCGCCCGCGATAGATGCCACCGCATTGACGATCTGTTCCAGAATCTGTGAAACTGCCGTAGGAACCATGGAACCATTTCCCTGGAAAAATCCCCGCAGCACGCCAAGAAGCGCCACTACCAGAATACAGGGAGCCAGGATCCTCAAGGCGTACACACTCATATCCATAGACATAATGGTCGAGGCAATGAACTCGGCGCCAAAGAAAATGAGCAGAGCCACAAAGCCTCCTGACAACAACGCAAAAGTAAAAGCACCTTTCAGTACCTTGTAAGCATTTTTATACTGCCCCACAGCGACCCGTGCGGATACCAGTTTGGAAACCGCCAAAGGCAGACTGTAGGACGTCAGGGTCAGCGCCACCGTATAGATAGAAAACGCCACATTATAGTATCCCATCCCCTCGTCTCCTACTATATTCATCAGCGGGATACGGTAAACAGCGCCGATGATCTTAGTAATGACCCCGGCGATGGCAAGGATGGATCCCTGTATCATGAAATTATTCTCTTTTCGTTTCTGCTTTCCAGCCATATATTACTCCAACTATCTGTTTTCTCTCGTAAAAGGTTGCATACTTATCTGATTCTTATCTCAAAATGTTCAAAGCTTCCATGATCCTTCTCTGCTGCTCTTCCATGACAGAACGCTCAGAAGGTTCCATATGGTCATATCCTGTTAAGTGTAGCACAGAATGGACAATTAAAAAAGCATATTCTCTTAAAACGGAATGTCCGTAGGCTTCGGCCTGAGAGAGTACCTTCTCTTTTGAGATTACGATATCGCCCAGGGACAACTCACCTGTTTCCGGATCGAAGCAATCTTCCCGCTCTTCCAGACCATCAAAATTTCCCGGGACCGCAAAATCGATCATCGGGAAAGAAAGTACATCTGTAGGCCGGTCCACGTCACGAAATTCCAGATTCATCCGATGGATCTCCTCGTTGGTAGTCAAAAGAAGACTAACTTCGGCCTCATAGGGACAGCCCAGTATATCCAGTGCGGTCTCTACAGCCACACGCCCGGTTTTTTCACAATCGAGAGGCAGTGTTACCGCACCCTCCTCTTCAAAATACAGGGTCATGAGCGCCTCCTTTTCTCACGCTGTCTTTTATGACCGCGGTTTTCATATTCTTCATATGCCTTCACAATTTTTTGCACCAGCGGATGACGGACCACGTCCTTGCTGGTCAGATTACAGATGCTGATATCATCAATATTCTTTACTACGGAAACTGCTACATCCAGTCCGGAAACCTGCCCGGAAGGGAGGTCTTTCTGGGTGGCATCTCCGGTAACCACCACTTTGGAGCCGAATCCGATCCTGGTCAGGAACATTTTCATCTGAGCCGGTGTAGTATTCTGTGCTTCGTCCAGGATAATAAATGCATTGTCCAGTGTACGCCCGCGCATATAGGCAAGGGGCGCTACTTCTATCAGGCCTTTTTCTGAGTTTTTCAGGAAACTTTCCGCTCCCATGATCTGATAAAGAGCGTCATAGAGAGGCCTCAGGTATGGGTCGATCTTGCTCTGCAGATCGCCGGGAAGAAAGCCCAGTTTTTCTCCAGCCTCAATTGCCGGGCGGGTCAGGATGATCCGCCCCACTTCATTATTTTTAAAAGCGGTAATCGCCATGGCCATGGCAAGATAGGTTTTGCCGGTGCCGGCAGGGCCAAGGCCGAAGACGATCATCTGTCTGCGGATTGCGTCCACATATTTTTTCTGGTTGATTGTTTTTGGTTTGATCGGCTTCCCCTGCAGCGTATGACAGATGATATCCTTATCAATTTCCAGAACACTGCCCTCGCTGTCCTCCATGGTCAGGGCAATGGTATAGTCAACATTCTGTTCCTGAATGGTATTTCCCCGCCGGGACAGTTCCACCAGCTGAGTCAATACCTTTTTTGCTTTTTCTACAAGTGCGGCCTCTCCCATGATCTTCACATGTTCTCCTCTGGCGATTAAAGTGACATGAAAGGTACGCTCAATCTTTTTTGCATAAGCGTCAAACTGTCCGAACACATTGCGCTCATGTTCAGCCGGTATTTCAATTACTGATTCCATTAATCCCATGTATCATTCTCCTGCTTCATTTTCTTCTTCCGCCGTCTGCACCTCCAAAAGCTGTGAAGGCCTGGATACGCCGATCGGCGTCAGGATTAGAAGTCTGCCATCCGCGACAGCGGTCTCAGACTCTGTGTATATTTTAACATCATTCTCAATAATTTCTACCCCTTTTTTCTCCAAATCCTCTTTATACCGTTCAAACCGGGTGCTTAAAACCTGCCGTATCCGTTCTGTGGCATATTTTTCCCGCGACGCGTGATAGGGGGATGCTGTCCTGGATCCATAGGATACTTTCCATGGGAAATGCATATTTCCAAACAGTTCTTTTTCGTATCCTTCCATGGTCCAGTAGTCGTAGCTATTGCGGATAGATCCGAAAGTAAGGCGCCATGGTCCGACCTGCAGGAAGACTTCTCTCTTTTTGACCAGATCATAGTCCTTCTTTATATAGAAGAGATCCATTTCATCCTGATAGGAAGTTGAGACCTCTGCCAGGATCTGTGCGTCTGCCTGGTGATATTGATATCCGGTGACCTCCTGCTGATCATTTCTGACCGGAACCTGGCCGGAAACCAAAAGATCTCCTTTTTTTACTTCGGATCCTTCCTGCACCAGGACAACTCCCTCCCGTGGCGTGATGGCCCGGATCGTACCATCCATGTCCGCAACCAGATCTGTGGGTGCCGGAGTATTTTCCGACGCCTCATTTTTATCTTTATCATCATCTAAAAGTCTGTCATCGTTTTCTTTCAGGCGGATTTTAAGCCTGGTGCCGTCTACAGAGGCGGAAACCCACACGATATCGTGATATGCTTCCCGGATATCCGCGGCTATCCCGGCACAATCAACGTCCGAACCGGCCATCCCGGCATGTACGTCCTTTGTCAGCAGGAATTTCAGCAGCGTATCATCCGTATAAGACTGATTTCCGGAAAACTCGATACTCCAGATGTGTCTGGACATTAAAAAGATCAGGAGGACAAAAAGGAGACTCCCGGCAAAAAACAGCCGTCTTTTTCTGTATTTGAATAATAAAAAAGGAAGACCGGAGCGTTTTACAATGACGACTTTGGTTCCTGTCTTCCTGATGATCGGCTTTAATTTGCGGAATCCACTGATGGTGATACACATTTCATAACCGCCCGGCACCGGTTTCAGATCCCATAGCCGGATCTTTTTGTGACTGCATCCATTTAAGAAGCGTTCTGCAAAATAACCGGACACATGAATCTTAAGATATCCTTTCCCATATTGAACCAGTTTTCTGAGCACTGCTTTCTCCCCCCTTTTATTGCTGGTATTCGACCGTCCGGATGTATCCTGACACCTTCATTTCATCCTCTGTATAATACTCCACCTGAAGGGAACGGCCGCCGATCAGGATCAGTCCGACTTTTGTCCGGACTTTGACACAGGAGTCCGTATACTCTGCGATTCCCCGGTAATTTTCCAGACGAAGTTCTGTCTGACCCGTTACCGTAAGGATCGGCATCCCCAGTGCTACGTCCTTGGGGACTTCAGACCATTCGGCAATTTTGTTTCCAAGAGAATTTTTTTCTTTTTTCATAAAGCGCCATTTCCGGAAATTTATACTAATTTATGAATAAATGAATGGAAATTATGCATGTCTGAGGAAATTTGGTCAAAGCAATCTTTACAAATTTTTACAATATCTTTAAGAATTCATATTTTTCTTGTGTTTCTAAATTAATAACATTATACTGATAATGTCGGGGACTGTAGGATTACGTCTGAAATCAGTCCCTGCAGTCTGGAGAGGGGAAAAGTTATGGTTTTTTCAAGTCTGATATTTTTATTTGTTTTTTTAGTTTCCAATCTTATCATTTATCTGCTGATTGATAAGAAATATAAAAATAAAGTTCTTCTTATTTTTTCTCTGATATTTTATGCCTGGGGCGGGCCGAAATACCTGATCCTGCTGGTAGGAGAAACATTTGCGAGCTGGTTCTTTGCTCTGAAGATCCAGCATTCCAAAAATAAACGCAGCCGGAAACTATATATGCTGGGAGAATGTATTGTTCTTCTGGGATTACTTGGATATTTCAAATATGCAGTCTTTTTCATGGAAAATTTCCAGGCTTTATTTGGAGTCCCGGATGTGATTCCTAATATTGTTCTGCCGATTGGAATTTCTTTTTATACGTTTCAGCTGCTTTCCTATGTTGTGGACGTATATCGGCGGGAAATCCATGCGCAGCCGGTATTCTGGAAGCTGCTTCTGTATTCCAGCTTGTTCCACCAGTGTATCGCCGGCCCTATTGTCCGCTATGAAACGGTTGCAGATGAAATAGATAACCGAACCGTTAATCAGACAGATATTTACATGGGAGTCCGCAGGTTCTGTATCGGACTTGCAAAAAAATCAATTCTTGCCAATTCCTGTGCAGAGATTGCAGATTCTCTGATCCTGCCGGGAAGCGATGCCCTTGCGTCTCAGTCTACACTTGGTCTGTGGCTTGGGATGTTTGCATATATGCTTCAGATATATCTGGACTTTTCAGCTTATTCCGATATGGCGATCGGCATGGGGCGCATGGTAGGATTCCATTATCTGGAAAACTTTAATTATCCTTATATTGCGAAATCTGTACAGGATTTCTGGCGCAGATGGCATATTTCTCTTAGTACTTTCTTCAGAGATTATGTTTATATTCCTTTAGGCGGAAGCCGCTGCTCTAAGGAAAAGATTATCCGGAACATGGCAGTGGTATGGTTTTTGACCGGTATGTGGCACGGAGCCAGTTGGAATTATATTTTCTGGGGAATCTATTATCTGATCTTTCTGCTATTGGAGCGCTTTGTAATCGGAGATAAGATTCCCGGACCTTTGAAACATGTCTATACCTTGCTGGTAGTTTTCTTTGGATGGGTTATTTTCAAATTTGAGAGTCTGGGAGAACTGGGACATGTATTGATTGGACTGTTTGGAATCGGGACCTCCGGCTTTACCGGAATGGATGTAGGAACCATGTTTTTGAGCAATATTTTTCTATTGCTCTTTGCGTCGGTTGCCTGCACTCCGCTTGGCAAGACAATCCGCCAAATTTTGATCCGCTATGGAACCCGCAACCCCGTTTCCTTCATGGTATTCAACATCACGGAGATGATCGTACCGCCGATTCTCCTGATTTTATCTGTCCTGGCACTGATCGGAAACAGCTATAATCCGTTCTTGTATTTTCAGTTTTAAGAGGTGTTTGATCAAATGAAAAGTCAGAAAGTTACAAAAAAGCAAAAAAGACTGATTTATATGTTCCGGGCCATCAGCGTGCGCATCTTTGCTGCTGTTATGGTGATCGGCGGATTTCTGGGACTGTTGTTCTTTGTACGGCCAGATACCTCAGAGGTTGAAAAACGTACTTTGACAGAATTTCCAAAGCCGACTCTTTCTTCGCTGTGGAATGGAGAATTTTTCTCCGACCTTTCTCTGTGGTATTCTGATACTTATCCGATGAGGGATCAGCTGATCGCCGCAGACCAGAAGGTGGAAAGTGTTTATGGAATTAAGACTTCAACGATGATGGTAGGCAATCAGAAGCAGAGCGATGACATTCCGGATGCGGATGCAAAGAAAGCCGACAGTAAAGACGCCAAGGAAGTGGAGGAAATATCCGCTCCGGACAGCCGGGCGATGGAGTCCGAAATCCAGAATCAGATCCAGGACAGTCTCTATGTGAAAGACGGAGCCGCATATACCATCTACTACTATAATCAGAATGCGGCAGATATCTATACGAGCGCGCTTTCCAAGGCAGCAAAAGAATTAGAAGGCGAAACCGACGTGTATTCCATCCTGGTTCCTAATAATTCCGGAGCCATGCTGACAGAGCAGGAACTGGAGGATCTGGGCGGTGCAGATCAGAAGCAGGCTATCGACTATTACTACAGTTTATCTGATGGCTGCAAGACTATTGATACGATCGACACGCTGCGGGAGCATAATGATGAATACCTGTATTTTCGGAGTGATCACCACTGGACGCAGCTGGCGGCATATTATGTATATGAAAATTTCTGCAAAGAAAAAGGGCTTGAGCCTAATAAACTTTCAGATTTCGAAAAAATGACCTTCTCTCCGTTCCTTGGAACTTTTTACCAGAAGCTGCAGAATGCGGATATGGCTGCAAATCCTGATTCTGTAGATGCATACATACCGATGGCTACCAATGATATGACTTATACAGATACGGATGGTTCCCAGGTAGACTGGCATGTGATCGAGGATGTGAGCACCTGGAATGAAAATTCCGGCTACTCCTGCTTCATCGGCGGGGATAAACCGCTGGCGGTTATAGAAAATCCCGACCTGGATGATGGATCATCCTGTGTAGTTGTCAAAGAATCTTATGGAAACTGTTTCGTGCCCTTCCTGGTAGACCACTATCAGACCGTGTATGTCATTGACTTCCGTTATACTCAGAATAATGTCATGGATTTTGTAAAGGAACACAAGGTGCAGGATCTTATAATCATGAATAACATTTCTATCATCGCAAGTGAAGATGTGGCGACAACAATAGCGGGACTCCTGGAATAGGAGCCCCGCTTTATTTTTAATGCTTCAGGCGATTTACTTTATTTAATTCAGGAAACGCCCTCTCATCCTGCTCCAGATATGACCCTGGAAATACTCATAAGCTTTGTCATAGATGATAAGTCCGATCTGACCGGCCAGAACCGCGCCAATAAGGAATGGCAAAGATAATTGTCTGGAAAACAAAAGCTCCTGAAATCCGAACAGCACCGGCAGATAGATCACATTGAAGATCACGTATTTCAAAATCCAGAACAGGCTTCTTTTCTGGTATTTTTCAGAAAGGCATCCCATCCGTTCCCAGATTCCTTCGATAGCCAGGATATAAAATCCCATAGCCGCATAGGAAGCTACATAAAATTTATTAGGCACGATCAGGAATCCCAGGATGACGGATGCAAGATAGAAGGCCGCCCCCATTCGGAAGTTTGTTTCCCGGATCATGATCCCTACAAAATAAGAGGCTGCGGCCAGCAAAAACAGCGTATTGCTTTCAATAATTCCTCCCAGCATCATAAAGATAACTGTGAGAGCAAGTAAAAGGCCGCCAAAAGCCAGTATTTTTGCCTTTACATGCATGAACAAAGATCTCCTCCCATACATTCGCACAAGGTGTCTGCACACCACAGGTCACAGCAGAAATTTCCGGTACCGCAGGTTGGGCTGCCAGTGCCGTATCCTCCGCCATATGGATTGTTCTGGTATCTTCTGCTGTTCCAGCTGAGCTGGTTTAAAAGCTGGCAGTAACGCTGATTGTTCGGCTCCATGTTCACTGCCTGAGCCGCATGGTCGCGGGCAACGATATTATTGCCAAGTCCTGCGTTTGCAGCGCCGCTTAGGTAATACCACTCTGCCGTTCGGTTTGGCATCCGGTTCAGAAGATTGATGGCTTCCTGGAACCGGCGGTTATTGATGTAATTATAGACTGCCTGCATTTCCACATTCTGAGAGCCGCCGTAGTTCTGGCTTCCGCCCCAGGATCCGGAAGACTGACGTCCGCCATAGCCGCCCTGACTGCCGGAAGAGCCATAGCCATACTGATATCCTCCGCCGTTCTGGCGTTCCTTCATAATAGTATCATAGGCCTCCTGAATTTCTTTAAACTTCTCTTCTGCCAGATCCGCCAGAGGGTTATTGGCATTGGCATCGGGATGGTATTTTCTGGAAAGCTCCCGGTAAGCTTTTTTTATCTCGTCATCCGACGCATTGGGCGATACCCCTAACACATCATATGGATTACTGCTCATGTTGATTCATCCTCACTTTTCTTTTTCTTTTCGTTCTTTTTCGATTTTGCGGAATCTGTTCCAGACACCATCATATAATATATTTCGTAAAATGTCTATATCCAGAATACAGGGAAGTTTCTCAAACTGTGCACTGCACTCGGCAATCATCATGCAGAGCATGTCCCGGCACCGCTCGTGATAATCCGGTTCCTCAGAGATAGTGCGCAGAGGATTATAGTTTCCTTCTTTCAGATCCTTCTCCAGATCGTCGTAAGCATCCATGATATAGATAAATTTCCCAAGAAAGAATCCAAGCGTCCGCAGCGTCTCTTCCCACTGATCCTTTTTCCAGACCATCAGCTCCGCCATGAGCCGTCCGAAACAGCCGGCAGGCTGGTCGATCCCCATGATCCCGTCCTGTTCACACCTTGCCAGTGCTTTTAGTTCTTTTTGAATGGCATGGCTCTGCCGGGGATATTTTTTGACTGCCTTTTTTACCCGCCGCCTGAGAGCGCAGGTTCCCAGGAATCCGCCTATCTTTTTTTCATCGACCCAGTCGTCCCGGAGATGGTAATAGGCCAGGATCAGATTCATATCTGCTCCGTACCCGGTAAATACGCTCCGCAGGATCTCCTGCTTTTTTACCGGATGTACTTTACAGCGCACTTTCTCGCTTCTAACCTCGGTCTCGTACAGTGAAGTAAGAAGCAGGACTGCAAAGGTCATGTCATAGGTCAGTGTCATCTGTCCCAGATGGCCGTAGCGTTCCCGAAGCTCCCGGCAAAGGCCGCAGTAAAAGGATTTATACCGCCGGAAATCCTTGACTTTCAGTTCCGGCTCTAATATCGTCACATATCCAAACATGAGTTTCCCCGTTCTTTACATAAAGAGATTTATAAAAAGGTCTTGTAGTCTTCGTAGTTTTTCTTTAAAAGCTCCGGTGTATCCAGTCCGTAAGGGCATTTGCTCTTACAATGTCCGCAGTTCAGACAGCCTTCGATCTTCTTCATCTTTTCCTGCCACTCCTCTGACAACCATCCTTCCTGCGGGGCACGGCGGAGCATCAGGCTCATACGTGCACAGTTGTTGATCTCGATGCCGGCCGGACATGGCATACAATAGCCGCAGCCACGGCAGAAATCTCCGGAAAGCTCTTTCCGGTCTTTCTCAATTTCCTTTTGCAGCGCTTCCGTCAGTGCGGGCGGACAGGCCTGATAGGACAGGAATTCATCCAGCTCGGACTCTCTTTGTACGCCCCAGATCGGCACCACATGATCAAACTGCGGCTGATCCATAAACGCATAGGCACAGGCGGAATTGTGGATCAATCCTCCGGCCAGAGCTTTCATGGCAATGAAGCCCATATCTGCCTTCCGGCACATTTCTACGATCTCCAGATCCGCTTCAGAAGAAAGATAGGAGAACGGGAACTGCATCGTTTCATAAAGGCCGGATTCGATGGCTTCTTTTGCCACAGCGATCCGGTGGTTCGTGATGCCGATATGCCGGATCTTTCCTTCCTTTTTTGCCTCCTCGGCTGCCTCGTAAAGCCCGGATCCATCTCCTGGCTTCGGACAGAAGGCCGGATTGTGGAATTGGTAAATATCAATATAATCTGTTTTCAACATTCTAAGACTTTCTTCCAGGTCCTTTTTCAGATCTTCTCCGGTCTGTGCCGCTGTTTTGGTACTGATGATCAGTTTTTCGCGGATATAGGAAAACGCCGCTCCCAGCTTTTCTTCACTGTCAGAATAAGCCCTTGCCGTGTCAAAATAGTTGATGCCCTGATAGAATGCCTTCTGCAGCAGATAGACGGCATCTTTTTTACTGATCCTCTGGATCGGGAGTGCACCAAAACTGTTCTTGCTGACTTCAATCCCTGTTTTTCCTAAAATGACTTTCTGCATAGTAATCTCTCCTTTTTCTATTTCGTTCTGTATATTTTAAATCTATCTGTCTCTCTTCTCCGGTTCCAGGCGATACATGTAAAGCTCATGCAGAGCCCGCGTCGCACAGATATATCTGGCCTGGGGAAGCAGTGGATTGCCATTTTCTTCATATACGGTAAATACCTGGTCGAACTCCAGCCCCTTGGCGAGATAAAAGGTGGTAACGGTCAGTCCCGGATGGAAGCTCGTACTGTCCCGGTCGATATAAGAAACGGAAACGCTCCGGTTTTTCAGAAGCATATAGATATCATGTGCCTCGTCTTCTGTCATGGCCAGCACTGCGGCAGTCTCATATCCGTCCTCCTTCTGAAGTCTTAACTCTTTTACAACCTGATCCAGAAGATCATCGACAGAAGAAAAAGCAGACTCTGCCACTTCTTTTCCGTGGCGCGCTAAAAACTGCTCCGGCGCCCCGGCGGCTGTCTGAAGTTCCGCTGCATACCGGCTGATCTCCAGGGTGTTCCTGTAACTTTTATTCAGGTAGATCTTGCGTACCTTTTTCCCGAAAATCCTCGGAAGAAACTGCATGACATCCTGCGACGCATGATCCATGGTCTGAAAGCGGTCTCCCAGAATGGTCATGCTGCAGGAAAACAGTTCAGCCAGGATCAGGTACTGCATGTAGGAATAGTCCTGCATCTCGTCAATTATCAGATGCTTGGTCCTCTTATGAGCGCCCTTCCCCAGAAGACGGTACTTTAAATACAGCATGGGAGCCGCATCCTCATACTCGATGAGCCGTCTTTCATAGGGGACATCGGGAAGTGCAGGATATCCGGCAAACTCCATCAGCCAGTTATAGATCTGATAGATGTCAGTCGTCACGTAAAGGGAGGCAAATTTCTGACAGACCACTTCCGCTTCTTCTTCGGAAAGCTCCCTTCCACGCAGGGTTTCATACTCGTCGGTCACATATTCCCTGACGGCATCCATTCTTGCCAGCAGGGGAATATTCTGAAATTTAAAATAGAACAGCTGGATCAGTTCACTTTCCGTCTTCTTGAGACCCTTGTATTCGATATCCCGGAAATTTAAAAGGCTGTCCTCCAGGATTGCTAAGAATCCCTCGATCTGTCCGGCCATTTCCTCGGACTGCTTTTGCTGGTACCGCTCCTCTCTTTCCTTGTCAGGGAACTTCATCATACGTTCCAGCTGATGATACCGGTCCTCACAGTCAGGCGCCGTGTCTTTTAATTCACGGTAGGTGAAAAGATCAAAGCTCATCTCCTGCACAGGCTCTTCCCCAAGCTCCGGAAGGATATGGGAAATGTAGTCTGCAAACACGCTGTTTGGAGACAGGATCAGAACATCGGAAGACGTAAGGTTCTCCCTGTCGTGGTACAAAAGATAGGCGATCCTGTGCAGAGCAACAGAGGTTTTTCCGCTTCCGGCCACTCCCTGGATCGCCAGGATCTTATCCCGGGTATTGCGTATGATCGCATTCTGCTCCTTCTGGATGGTCCGGACGATGTTCTTAAGCTTTACATCCCCATTGGTCCCCAGTTCTTCTTTCAGGATTTCGTCGTCGATCTTGGTGTCGCTTTCAAAGGCATAGATCAGCCGGCCGTTCCGGATCTTATACTGCCATTTAGAGGTGATCTCTCCTTCCATCACACCGGCAGGCGCCTGATAGGATGCAGGCCCCTTGTCGTAGTCGTAAAACAGCTCGCTGACAGGCGCGCGCCAGTCATAGACCAAAGGTGTCATGCCTGCCCGTTCGGCAAAGTTGGCAATTCCGATATAGAAGGTTTCCGGATCCTCCTCGCCCTCATAGCAGAAATCCACCCGGCCAAAGAACGGGGACTTTTGCATCTTTCGGATCCTTCTTCTTAACAGGATCAGCTCCTGGTTGGCGTTGACCTGGCCAAGCAGAGCCTGCTGGTTGTCGTAGTTTTCGTAGCCATACTGGTCCATCTCTGTATAATTTTCCCAGTAGTAATCGTGCATCCGTTCAATATCCTTCTGCCCTTCCACCAGAGAAGCCTCGATGGTTTCCAGCTTCTTATTCAATTTTTCCGTGATTTCCCGTAAAAAGTCCGTGACTTGTGTATTTCTTTCCATGCTGTCCATGCGGTCAAATTCTCCCTACGTTATCTGAGATAAATATCAGAATTTCAATAAATTATATTTTATCACAGATCCGGGCTCTTGTCAGGACTCATTTTCTAATTCCTGGTACCAGGATTCTACCGTTTTTCCTTCCGGACAACTGGCAAAAACAGTCATATCCTTTAATTCTATTTTTAGAATATCTGTGTAGTCGCCTGTTAAAAACATCATACATTTTCCGGTTTCTTTTCCGCGGAAATGTCCGATCTGGTAGTCCTTGCCGCTTCCGCCGTTAGTCCGGGTAAATTTGTCGTCCGGCATCTTATCTGTCAGCGTTACAGATAAGATATCGTCGCGGGTAAATTCACATCCATATCCGGCGGCTTCAAAGGAATAGACGCCGTCTTCCCTGGTAAATACAACTTGGGCATTTTCAAAGCCTGACACAAGGCTTACAGTCCAAAGAATGATCGCCGCCGTCAGTGCACAAAGAGCGCCGACAAACACTTTTACTCCTGTATGTGCGAAATTAAAAGAAAAATTTATGCTATTAAAGCGGTCCTGGACCAAGATATGCGGGTCATTTGGATTGGAATACCAGCCGTTTTTCCAATACTCGTCATCATCAATGAAGAGAGGTGACGGATCCGCGGCCAGAACCTCCCGCCGTTTTTTGACTGAACGTCCCAGAGGCAGTAGAAAGAATACTGCGGCAGAAATGATCAGCACAAAATAAACGGCATAGTTCATTCCCGGCATAGAGGGGCCGTGTCTGAAATAACAGACCGCCAGATAAAGGAACGAAATGACGTTCAGCCAGGACGCAGACAGAAGGCTCACGCTCCAGGAGTGCTTTGTCAGGCGGTTTGCAGCCAGATTAATTTCCGTCTGGTCACTGTAAACCTTATTCGGATGCCGAAGGATCCCTACATGGAGAATCAGAAACAAAACTGAGATTCCAAGACTGGAGGCATACATGATCCAGAAAGGAAACGCTTCTTCTGAAGTCACGGCGTGTTCTGTATCTGCCAGACGAAGGAGATATGCACCCCCGCAGGCAAGAATCAGAGCAGGAAGATGCCATTGCCAGCGAAGAGCCAGCTTATCGGACGCGGCGGAAACAACGGTGTCGATCCGGACAATCTTTTTGCTTTTCTCATGAAGCCACCCGTTTTCCATTTTCAGCCGGTACATCTTTCGGTGTGGCGCAAGGATCAGATAATAGTCTCCGGCAATATACAGGAGCAGCCAGACAGACCAGACAATAATGAATACTGTAAAGTCATACAGGCAGAGCAGACTTATCAGCAGACTTACAACCAGGTTGATCCATTGAAAAAGCTTCCAGGTCTTTTTTGCCTTCTGGCAGATTCCTTGTACATCAGGACGGGAAAGGCATGTCCACGGGATATGGACTCCATGAACCATTCCTTCTTTGTATTCTCCTGATTTCCCGTAAGAATACCAGCAAAGAAGCACGATCAGAAGATCCGTGCCTAAAAATATAAAGAACAAAACCCAATCCATGTTTACCCCTCACTTTCCACTGGCTGCATACGTCCGAACATCTGCTCGCAGATATTTAGGAATTCATCCTTTTTCATTCCCTTCAGACAGGCTTCTGCTGACAGAAGCTCCAGCTCAGATTCCAGTTTTTCTCGATACCGCTGTTCAGTCTGTTGTACCGGAAGGATCCTGGCACCTTTTCTTCTGTCAATCTCGATGAATCCTTCAGCTTTTAGAATCTGATAGGTTTTATTGACTGTCATGGAATTGATCCCTGCGTCTGCGGCCATCTGCCTGACAGAAGGAAGTGTTTCGCCAACACATAGCTCTCCTTTTCCGATACCAGTGACAATCTGGTTGCGAAGCTGTACATAGATTGGAATGTCGCTGCTCGTATCCAGAGAAATGATCATAAAACCGCCTCCCTTAGCATAAAAAAGTATTATCTGTATTATGTATTATAATACAGATAATACTTTTTGACAATTTAAATTTTGGTATATAGACATTGACAACAATAATGCCCGTGTCAGTTTTATTTCTGTGCAGAGAATTCTGCGGCCCTATGAATCCACCCCATCAATTCATCGTCGATCTCTTCTGGCTCTGATATCAGAATATGGTGAGTCCACCGGTTCGGGTATGGCTCGGTAGCCACATCAATCCTGGGAGAATCAATACGTGTCTGTGTACCGATGGTCACTACGATATATACGTCAGGGCGATCCTTTGCCTTTCGTACTTTTGCAAAGGAAACGCAGGCAAAGAGATGGCGGTTATAAAAAGAAATCTGAGTCTTCTGTACCTTAATGGTTACGTCCGGTATCTCATTCAGAATACGTGCCTCCAGCATTTCGTAAAGAGGCAGTGCATCCGGCTGGCTGTCAAAAAATCGTAACGATGCTTCATTCATAAAAGAATCCCTCCCTGGATTTTCTATAAAATAAATTTCTCTACTGCAAGTATAATATATATCCTTCATCTACTGCAATGTTCTGACAGCCATTATTTTACATCTTCGGATGCAGCCCCTTCTCTATCTTTTAAATATTAGATCCGGCCTTCCATGGAACTTGTCATTGCCCGGATGTCTTCCGGTGAGATCATATGACTTCCAAAGGGGCGCATGGCAAGAGCCATGAGCTTCATCGGATTATCGTCGGCAGCAATGCGGTTTGATACGATCTTTCCGCAGGAACGGCATCTGTGGATGATTGCCCATTCGCCGTTTTTCCGTACCCAGACGCCGATGGGCTCCATCCGCCCGCGGCAGTCCGAACTGCGGTCACCTGGCTCATTATCCAGATGGATACTGTGCAGGCAGTTGGGACAATGGTTCCTGTGGCGGCTCCCCGCCCCTGCTGATACGACCGGCCATCCACAGATCTTACAGGTAAATGAATCTGTACAGGGATGGGTACGGAAATACTTTTTATCATATTTTCGTTTTTTCTTTTCTCGGTTCAATTTTATTTCCTCCTTTTTTCTTCATCTATCTATGAAGCTTTGATTTATTTAGGCAGCTCACCGCTGCCGCCCATGATCCTGGTTAGTTCCTCCAGCCTCTCCACGGGAAACGGAGGGGATGACAGGGGCTTTGAGGCAATGGACAGTACCTTGATCCGGCTGTCTTTTTCTGTCATCTCTACGGATGTCATCTCTCCGCACAGTCTGCACCGCTGGATGATCTCAAAGCTTTCGTCTCCTTTTACCCATATGCCTACAGGCTCCAGCATCCCTCCGCATACTTCACCTTCTGCGTCGGTTTCATGGATCCCTGAAAGGCAGCCTGGACAATGATCCGGGATTTCAGACGATATTTCGGACAGCAGATAGCCGCAGACTGGGCATTTGTATATTTGATTCTTTTCTTTCATGATCTTTCTCCTCCAAAATGTTCTTTTTCTAAATTTCACGTATTGAAAGAACAAAAAAGGACAACCCATTACTTCTGAGTTGTCCGCATACCTTTTTACCTTTAAAATCCGCTTTGACTGTTTTCCTTGTATGATTTTAGGCGTACCAAAAAGAAACCCGAAAGAAACCCGCCCATATTCAGAAGCCAGCCTGATGATCCTATCCGCAAACAGGTACAACAAAAAAACCCATCGTAACAGTTTAAGATGAGAAAAAATCATTGTCCTTTTTTGTTAGCGAATAGCCGACATCAAGCCACCTCCCTTGCTTATACTTTCCTCATGGTAGCATAAAATATATCGTATTGCAAGTTGCCTTTGAAAAAACACAATTTCATCATATTTTTCCAGTAGAATAGAAGCGATATTTTGATGGAAATGAGGAATAAAATCGATGAAAAAAGAAAATCGAAAATTAGCCCAGGAACGAAGGGCGAAAGAACGGCGTACAAAAGGAACGGCGGAGGAAACTGAAAAAAGCGCTTCTGATCGGAATCCCGATTTTGGCTGTTGTGATCCTTGCGGCTGTAATTATTTTTTCTGCCATGTCTTCTTCCGGCGACAGCGAATCATCGGAGGATCAGGCAACGGAAGACACGTCGTCAAACGACACAGGAGACACCACAGACACCGGCGCCTCCTACTCTACCGACACAGCTTTGACGGTAGAGGACGGAGACACAGTAAATATTGACTACGTCGGAACAGTAGACGGCGAAGAATTCAGCGGTGGAAATACCAATGGAGCCGGCACGGATCTGGTGATCGGATCAGGATCTTATATCGATGATTTTGAAGATCAGCTGATCGGCGCGCATCCTGGCAACACCCTGGAGGTTACCGTTACCTTCCCGGAAGATTACGGAGTTGAAGAGCTAAATGGCAAAGAAGCCGTATTCACGGTTACCGTTAATGGTATCTATGAATAATCTTAAGGTTTTATAGCATATTTGATAACATGATCTTTTTTCTGTTCAAACACATCATATGCTTCCAGGATCTGATCCAGCCTGCAGCGGTGAGTGATGAGAAATTCTGCATCCAGCTTTCCACAGGCGGTCAGATCCATCATTTCCTGACAAAAGCTTCCATCCACGCCGCCTGTCTTAAAGATCAGGTTCTTTCCATACATATCCGGCAGTGGAAGGATCTGAGGCTCTTCGTACATAGCCACGATGACGACAATGGCGCCGGGCCTTGCAATCTGCCAGGCCATTTCAAAGGTAGTATCACCACCAGCCACCTCGAATACAGTATCAGCTCCACGTCCTTCTGTCAGCTCACGGATTTCTTCCTCTATCTTATCCTTGCCAGGAACCAGCGTCAGGTCTGCAAGCCCCTTTTCTTTTGCCAGTCTAAGCCTGTATTCATCCGTGTCGATGGCAATGATTCTGGTCGGAGTATAGAGACGCGCACACAGCATGGTGCAAAGTCCTGTCGGGCCGGCGCCGATTACGGCCACTGTGTCGGCAGGATTCAGTTCTCCGATCTTTGCCGCCCAGTATCCGGTTGAAAGGATGTCTCCATGAAACAATGCCTGTTCATCTGTCACATGATCCGGGATAATGGTAAGTCCGTTGTCTGCGAAGGGAATCCGTACATATTCTGCCTGGCCTCCGTCGATCCGACATCCGAGAGCCCAGCCTCCGTTTTTATCAGTACAGTTATTGACAGAGCCTCTCTTGCAGAAAAAACATTCTCCGCAGAAGGTCTCTACATTTACGGATACACGGTCACCGGGCTTTACCTTCTTTACAGCATTTCCCGTCTCGATCACCTTTCCTACAAATTCATGGCCCAGGATCGTTCCCGGAACTGCTTTTGGGACCGCTCCGTGTTTGATATGGATATCACTGGAACAGATCGTGGTCAATGTGACCTCCAAAATGACATCCCGCTCATCCAGGATTACTGGCCTTGGGCGCTCCTCAATTCCGATTTTCCCATTTCCCTGATATACAACTGCTTTCATCTTTGTTCCCTTCTTCCTGCCCTATTTTTCTAAACGCTCTTCTGCATAATTGATAACAACTTGTTCCCGTTCCCTCTGCAAAGACTCACTTTCCTGACAGAGCTCAGTCTGCATCCGTCTCAGACGGTCCAGGATGTCCTGGATTTGTTTCTTTGTGTGCAAAGTTTTATTTTGAGATTCTGCAATTTTATTATAGACCATCCAGTCAGTAAACAAGCTATCGAAAAAATAGTCCGCAAAATGAAGGAATTCTCCGATCTCTGCCTGTATATTCCCCGAAATTTTATCCGTTACGTCGGCAAGCTCTGTCCGGAAGCTGCGAAGAGAATTCTGAAGCGTGGTGGCCTGTTCCTGTACCTGGTCCAGATGATCGTATTTTACCACATCACTGATAATCCCTCCGCCCAGCATGTCAATAGTTCCCCAGCTTTTGGCTCCCTCCAGATGCTCCAGGATCTCTTCTGTGGCCTGAAGTGCCTGCTCTCCTGCCGTGAGTGCTTCTTCGATTTCCTGATTCTGACTTTTCAGAAAGGAGAGACGTTTTTCCATCCGCATGAGCTGTTCTGCCTCTGGCGCACCGGAATTTTTGACTTGCTCTGTCCTGCTTTTCAGCAGAGACTGATACCGCTCTTCACATTCTGGCAGTCCCTCAATTTCCCGCAGACACGCGGCAATGTCTTCATCGACAGCCCAAAGCTCACTTCTGGCTGTTTCATACTTGACTCTGGCAGCATAGGCTTCCGCCTCTTCCTTTGACAGCTTTTCTTCCATTTGTCCGGATGCTCTGTAAAAGAAAGCTGACAGACTTCCGCGGTTCAGCCGGTCTACATCCTTTTGCTCTTTTACCATCAGTTTTTCAAGCTTTGCAGTCCGTTCTTTTAACTCCGCCTGTTGAATCTGCAGGTCAGAAAGCTTTGCTTTTGTTCTTTTCTTTTCCAGGATCTCCTGCTGGAGACGCTGGAGATCTTCACTGTAATACCTCATAGTACCTCCCGTTGCCACATCTTCACCTAAAAGTATCTTTCCTTAAACTCTTCGTAACGCTCCTGCCTTAATTCATCAGCCTTTTGCTGTGCAGCCCTGTTTGCAAAAAACATGGGAATACTTGAAACAGCCAGGATCAAAACACCTCCTACAAACATGAAAATGAGCCATCGGACGCCCGCCCTTAATGTCGGTTTTAACATCTGGCTATTGATTTCATTGATGTTCAATACCTGTGCATATCTCTTTTTACCGCAGCAGGGGCAGTAAAATTTTTTGGCAAAATACCGATACTGAGGACGATTGATAAATGCGCCGTTCTTGAACTGTGTTTTTGACGTACTTACTGATTTTGACATATGTGATTCCGTGAACTGCGCAGCGTTTACATCGTAAAGAGTCCCGCATTTTTCACATTTCACATGCCCGATAAAATCCGCATATACGATGAGCTCTTTGCTGTGCCGGAAAAACTGGATTCCACAGAAAATGACCCAGCCTAGCAACAGCGCAGACATGATAAGAAGAATGATAAATCTTGCATCCATCTAAAACTTACTCCTTATGTATAATCCATATATAATGTATTATAGTCCCTAAATCTACCGGATCGCTTCTATAATTTGATCCAGCGAATGATAATCAACAAAGTCCACTTTAGAATTAAAGGTTTCTATCATAGCCCGGTCCTCTGCCGTCTTTTTTTCCTCCGGGAGATTCTTGACCTTGTGATATAACAGTGTCATCATGGTCCGATGTTTAAAACTTAGCTTTTCGTAATCAATGCCGCCTCGTAGATGAAAAATCTGTGCATTGCTCAAAAGCGTTTCAGGCACCTGCGTCTTCAGAGAATTCCGGATATTATTTATATTTTTCTGGTCATTCACATCAGCCAGGCCTACCGTGACAAGAATGAGCTTCATATCTTCTGGCAGCAGCTTTGCAATATGCCTGAATCCTTTTAGGCCTCCCGCATATAGACCGCCGAAGTATACAAGAAGCCTGCAATCTGTCAGATCGTTTGCTGCTTCATAACTCAGAGAAGGAATCCCTGTCATCTCGGAAAATCTTTGTGCATAGCGCTTCGTCGTTCCATATTGACTGCCATATATGATCAGACGTTCCATTCAAGTTCTCCTTTCAATTTTCAATTTGCCCGCAATATCTTCTCCATTTTCTTTCCTTTTGCCAGCTCATCTACAAGTTTATCCAAATAACGGATTTCCTGCATGAGAGGATCCTCGATATCTTCTACACGAACTCCGCAGACAACACCTTTGATCAGTTTTCGGTTTTCGTTCATTTTCGGGGCGTTATGAAAGAAATCTTCGTAATTTATGGATGTTTCAGCCATCCGTTCCAGGTCCTCCGGATGATACCCGGTAAGCCAGCAGATAACCTCATCCACCTCTTCCTTCGAACGTCCCTTTTTGACAGCTTTGTTTACTAAAAGAGGATAAATTTTGGAGAACTCCATCTTGTATACTTTTTCGTTGTTCATATAACCCTCCATATCATATTCCGTAACCGGCATGGAAGTACTCTCCTGCCCCTACGATTTCCATATATTTTAGAAAGCCATGCTCGTAATCCTCAGGATAAGTAAAAGAAACATTTCATTTTCTGTACGCATATCGTCTCTATGCCCCCTTCTTTGTCCATTATATCATCCAATGATTTCCCTGTCATTTTCTTTCTCGTGGATATAAAAAAAGAGCAGACCACTGATTTGTCTGCTCCGTAAAATTGAAGTTATAGTCAAACCTGGATCCGTGGCAGGGACAGTTCCAGCAGTTTATACCCATAATTCTCTGCAAAGTTTGGTTTTACGGCATGTGTCTCCTGATCAGGAAAATCCCAATGGCCGCCGTTATAAGGATCACCGGCGCTAATCTGGCGAACAGCCATTCAAATGCGTGAAAGGCCACTCCCAAAACGGCGGTTTCCGGGTCACTATAGTCCCATCCTAAGTAAGGACTATTTAATACTGCTAAAACTGCAAAAATTATCACAATAATTATGCATAATGAAATCAGCAGCCAATGAAGTATTTTCCGTCTTGTGATTTTTCTCTGTGCGAACTGCAGATTTATCATCTCCAGTTTTTCAGATAGTTCTTTTAAATCATCTGTTTTCGGCTCGATAATAGTTTCTCCAAGCAAAGTGCTTACGGGCGTTTCAAGTACTTCCGATATGGAAATCAGCATATCAGAATCGGGAACTGATAACCCGTGCTCCCATTTAGAGATTGTCTGACGTACAACATTCAGCTTAATAGCAAGTTCTTCCTGGGATAGTCCTTTTGATTTTCTGATTGATTTAATGTTTTCACTTAACATGCGGAATAACCTCCTCTGTCTGTTATTGCCATCATTGTACGGGGGGTCCGCTCATTGCTGCAAGCAACGCAGATTAACATTTTAACTTGTTTCATCCAGTAAACTTTGAGGATAAATCCTTCGTTATGTCATTATATATTGAACTTCCATCAAGAATAGTTCCAAAGGTATCGACCCAGAACGGGATGTAACCACATCGACTTGCGACCATCTGTGAACCAATATTCGTTACAGAGGCAGAATAAAAAGGAATGATATTTCGTGCCAGCAATTCTTTGGTTAACCGCTTCACTAAATAGGTCCCTAATCGGGCATTCCTATATTCTTCTCTTACATCTATCCCAATCTCCCACACTCCATTTATTGATGATTCCGCAGCTCCTGCTACTCCGATAATTTTATTCTTATCCTTTGCAATACAGACAGCTTTCGTTGATGTAGAGCCATTTTCATGAAAGGCTAATGAATTTTCAAAACCTGTCACCCCGTCAAGTGATAAAATATCTCTGTAAAAAAGACATTCGCACTCATATTTCAATGAATCTGACATATCATCTATACAGCCGTTATCAGGAACATAATGAATTGTCTGTCCATAAACCAATGGAAGTTCAAAAATTTCATCCCTGTTCTTGTTTAATAAAAGTTCCTGCACTTTAGAATGTAAATCTTCTGATGTGCAAACCACAACGCAATTTCTATAGGCTAGTATTTTAATATATGGCTGTTTTGCGTTGAAGTTAATAGAAAATACCGTTGATTTTCCGTTTAGTTCGTCTGAACTACAGCAAAATTCATTTATCAACAATTCTTCAGTTTTATTTTTAATCATTGTTTTTATATTCATTTCTACTGCTCTTTTTCCTGCGGATAAATAAGGCCCCACTGTTCGCGTAACTCATCCATAATCTTCATAACTTCAATGCTGTCGGCAAGAGGCATGGAACTGCTCTCTTTCTCCCCGGAACGGACAGCATTTATACATTCCAGCACTTCATATTCATATCCGCTGATCTGTTCTGGCACATCTATCCTCTTAAGAAGCCTGTCTTGTGTGTCATAAACAGAGATGCTCTGAGGATTATTAATGTTTTCTACAATAATGTAGCCTTTTTCGCCATAGAAAATGCCCTTTCGGTCTGACCTGCTGTAGATATCATGAGTCAGCACCGCCATACGTCCGCCGCGGTAAAAAATAGTGATAGATTCCATTGCATCTACCCCTGTATCTGTCATACGGACAGACGACTCGATCCTTTCAATATCTGTTCCGAAATGCATCAGTGCAAAGTTAAGCCCATATACGCCGATATCCAAAAGCGCTCCCCCTGCCAGTTCGGGTCTCATGATGCGCTCTTTATGAGTGATAGGATAGGAAAGATTAGCCGTCAATACAGAGATATCGCCGATGATCCCACTGTCGATAATTTCCTGGATCATATTCCTGGACGGCATATATCTTGTCCAGATCGCCTCAGCAACAAAGACCTGCTCCTGTTTCGCAAGCTCTTTGATCCGCTCGGCCTCCTCTGCATTCAGAGTAAATGCCTTCTCACACAGTACCGGTTTTTTATGCCGGATACACAGTTCCATATTGTCGAAATGACAGGAATGAGGTGTTGCAATATAGATCAGCTCAACTTCTGGATCTTCACACAGTTTTTCGTAGCTCCCATAAGCCTTTTCAAATCCGTATTCTCGCGCAAATTCTTCTGCGCGTTTTAAAGTACGCGAAGCTGCCGCATAACACTCAGTCTCTTCCATCTGTCTTAACGTATCGGCGAATGTCTCCGCCATGGCTCCACAGCCTAAAATTCCTACTTTCATAAAATCCTCCTAATCTATTTATGTTTCTTTTTTGCTTTTTCTCTCTCGAATATCGTAATCGCAAATCTTCATTTTGGTCAACCCTCCTGTCACTTTCATATCTTTGTAATGATTTTATCCGGATCGGTATGCCGCAGAAAATATGCGTCCATATCCTCGATTCCAGTCATATTGTCATTTAATGACACATGTCTGGTTTCTGTATAAATTGTGACCTTTTTTATCATCTCCCAACCGGAATCTGTCTTCGTCTTCCGGATGATCCTGGTCACTTCATCCGCAGAGAAGGTATATTTTCTTCCTGCTGTGGGTCTGACAGTTACAATGGCGCCTTCAGCAGTTACCCGGAACCTCCATATCTGAAATGCCCAGACAAGAAACGGGCTGGCAAGCAGAACAGATACACTGGCAGATACTATAGAAAACATCAGACTTACAAGATCCAGCACTGTAATCAGCACCACCGGGAAAACAAGGGTGAAAACTGCCACGGCTACAATAACAAGATAGGACTTTGACCAGTATACTTCCGTTTTCAGTCCCAGTTCTGTTTCAAACAGGACTTTACCGTCATCATCAAAAAAGAGTACTTTTTCACCGCAGTTCTTTCCATAGCGGGTAGCCTGATAGATCAGATCAAGCCTGTCCTGATCCGTTGCCTTTCCCGCATGTCGGATCCACCGGACAGAATCGGCGTATGCATAAAAGCTTCCAAGGCAGACTTCCCCGTCAAACCTTGCAATGTTTCCGTTATCATCTTCGACCTGCACGTATCCCTTTGTCCCTGTAACTTTCACCTTATAGTCCCCCCTTGGGTGATTTCTCCTAGCATTCCAGCCTGGAGCACTCACTTGACCATCCAAATTCTTTCTTTAATTTCATATATGAAGGTTTGCTGGAAAAGAAATCCCTTCTGCGTGCAATCATTTCCCATACCATTTTGTATGCACTGTCTTCAGACTTCAGTTCGGGGCAAAGATGTTGAATACAGTGATTGTAGAATTCTTCACGCCATCCGATATACAGTTCTCCTGCATAAAAGGAAGCTTTAAGTCTCTGTAGAAAACGATCAAAATATTCTTTCCCCTCTTCAAAATCTCTTTTCAGAAAACAGAGCAGAGCCAATTCATATACTTCCCAGAACACGCTGTTTTATTGACAGGAATACCTCCGTTATGTTGCTTCGTCAAACAAATATAAGAGGCTGGTAACTTATAACCTAATTCCTGTTCAACACTGGCGCACCTCTTACTCCTTCGCAAATGATAATTTATCTGTGAATATACATTCTTGTCATATCAGGCTCATTGTCCCCTTGAACCATACACAAAAATTCCCAGCCGTATCTTTCATAAAAACTCTCATGATCTGTAATCAAATAGATAGGAGTAATTCCTTTAGACTTCATATCTTTTACAACTATATCCAGCAGTTGTCCCGCGATCCCTTGGCAACGATATTCCTTTTCCGTATATACCGCACATACATTTGGTTTAAGGTCCTTCCTGTCATGAAAATCATTTTCAATCACGCCAAGACCGCCTACAATGCACTCGCTGTTTAAACAAAGATACCAACCGTATTCTGTTTCATAATTGAGATAGGCTTCCATACACTCAAGATATGCCTCTTGCGGCACTTTCCATTTGTCATGAAACCATGCAGCCGCTTTTTCTTTTAATTCCGGCTTTTGTCTTAAAGTAACGTAGGTATATTCTTTCATAGTGTCCTCCGTAAACCAGGATTTATCGCTTCTTTACAAGCCAATTATCATTTTGTGTTCTTCTTTCTGCATAATAACCACATGGCATGTCTTTAAGAACACCGACAGAATTGTCTAAATCGAACACTTCTTTTAGAGATACCACTCTCGCTTCATCTGTATCATGCCTTGAGCCACACAAAAATTGCCACATTCCATCATCTTCATCATGTGATACATATAAAATGGGTTCGTTATCGTCTATAATATGGTAGCAGATTATCGTGGCTGTATTAGGTGCATCATAAAAAGGAAAATCCATATGAAACGCTCCTTTCAAATCATGATTTTTTAACTAATATGTGCTTCTATTTTTATTCCGTACTGTCCAATCTGGTCCTGAACGGTATTCAAAAAATGCTCACAATTCTCTGTTATATCATACTTAAAATGTTATCTATTGCCATTTTCCTTTCCTCCTGATCAAATTCCAATCTACTGTCCGGTCTTTTTTATTACCATTCTTTTTCTCTCCGTACTTTTTAAAGATATGCCTCAGCATCACAACAGCACAGATGCTCAAGATCAGTTCCGCCACAAACTGCGCATAGGCAAGTCCGTAGAGCGGGAACAGCCGGTTCAGTACGATCAAAGCAGGGATCTCCAGTACGACTTTTCTCATAATCGCAAATATAAGCGCGTACCTACCAAGTCCCAATGCCTGGAACACACCGACTGCCAGAAAATCAATACTTAAGAATACAATACCCAGACAGAACCCTCTCAGGAACGCCGATCCGTACTCTATGATCGTCTCATTTTTCATAAACAGGCCGATGAGTGCATCCGCTCCTGCGTAATATCCGATCGTCACCACCGCCAGTACCGGCACGATAAGTTTCAGGGCAAACATGATCGTATCCTTCATTCTCCTGATCCGCCCCGCGGCAAATGTATAACTTACCAGAGGCATGATTCCCTGCGAGAAACCGAGTGCCACCTGCATCGGGACCATGTAGACTTTGTACGCAATCCCCATTGCTGCGACCGCGTCTGCGCCGTAGACAGACGTAAAGTTATTGAGTATCGTCATGCCCGTCACATTCAGGAGATTCTGGATCGACGCCGGAATACCGACACCGCACACTTCAATAATAATCCTCTTTTTCAGACGGAACTTTCTCGGATCGATACAGACAAATGTATTTCCCCTCTTCACATAGAGAAGTACGAAGAAATACAGGCACGCCATACAGTTAGAAAGGAATGTGGCAAGGCCTGCGCCTGCCGCTCCCATGTTCAGCCCCCACGGAAGTATGAAGACCGGGTCTAAGATAATATTGAGGAAACAGCCACTCATCGTCCCGATGCTGGCATGCATCGCCGCACCCTCGGAACGCACCAGATAAGCCATGACCACATTGAGGATGGCAGGCGCAGCCCCCAGATATACTGCCCAGAACATATATCCCTGCGTTGCCGACCAGGTCGTCTTATCTGCCCCGATAAGCGTCAGAAGCGGGCTGTTCAGCAGACCGCACAGTAGTCCGAAGATAACGCCGCTTATAAGAGAACAATAAAAGCCAAAAGCCGAGCTCTCCGACACCGTCTTATAGTCTTTTCTTCCCAGTGCCCGGCTCATCATACTGGATGTGCCTACACCGAAGAGATTATTTACCGCATTAAATGCCAGCAGCACCGGCGAGGCAAGAGATACCGCCGCATTCTCCACCGGATCATTCATCATTCCTACAAAATAGGTGTCCGCCATGTTGTAAAGCACCATGACAAGAGAGCTGAAGATCATCGGAACAGCAAGCTTTGCCACCGCCCTGGGAATGGGAGCTCTCTCGAACAACTGTATCTTTTCATTTTCGTGCATTACGGTATCTTCTCCTTAGTAAAACTAGCATACTGCATTTATACAGTACGCTGTTATCTTTTTATGACCGGAATCCAGATTTCACTGTATGCATAGATGTCATTTTTTGTTGGTGAAATCTTTTCTCTCATGGATACATCAAATTATCTTCGTGTATAAATTAAATCTATCATACCATTATAATTTTGCGTATGAAGCAATTTTAATTTAATTTCATCTGTTCCATTTTCAAAAAGCCGGATACCAGAACCTAAAATGGTTGGAATTACAGTAATATAGTAAATATCAATCAAATTCTCGTTTACTAACTGCTGAACAATATCAGCTCCACCGCAAACCCATATTCCTTTTCCGCCTTGTTCCTTTAGTTTTTTTATTAAATCACCAGGATTTTCGTTGGCAAAGATAATTTTGTCAGAAGAAACGTTCTCTTCACGCGTAATCACATAAGTTATAAAATCGTCATATACCCACACATCCGGAGAAAGCTCGGTGATAAGTTGATGATACGTGTTTCGTCCCATTAAGATTGTATCTATATCCTTTACAAATTCAGAATAAGAATCAATATTTTCACTGTCATCACCCTGCCCCGTCAGCCAACTGACACCGCCTTTGCTGTCCGCAATATATCCATCAAGGCTCATCGCAATAAATAAACTGACTTTTTTCACTCTCTCCAAATAATTGATTGCCTTATCAGAAAATCTTTGATCATGGTTCATTTCATATCATCCTTCACAAAATTCTTTTTTTGTCTAGTTTATGAAATATGAATTTATCGCATACAGGCATTGACAAATTTCATGGGTACGCCCATACGTTCTGCTACTTGTTCTGGTGTCATTCCACTATTAAAAAAACGCTTGCATACTATTTTCATGTTCTCACCAACTTCGATAATATGTTTATCTGGATCATAGAAACGAACAACACGCTGTCCCCATGAATGTTCTACAATCGGGTGGACATATTCAACATCACATTCTTTCAGTTTATCAGCAAATTCATCAAAATTATCTTCTTCAAAGTGAAAGTTAAAACTCATACCTTGTTCCATGTGAAAGTAACAGTCCGTCAGTTAATTCTACGCATAGAATTATAGTATTCTCATCATTGAAATTATTATGTCCATTGTCGATCCACTCAGAAAATACTTTTTTTAATTTCTCGGCAATCCAACGATTTTCCTCTTTCCCGAAATATCCCAAATTGATACTCTTTCCATGTGCTGTGAGCCATTCACCAGCTATTGCAACAGTAGAGTTGCTTTCTATATGCTTCATTTTATTTGAAAGTGCATATGTAATAATATAAAATGCACCATTCTCATAATAAGCATTTACATAACGTACAAAAGGCACCTCATTCTCTACTGTTGCCAATGCAATAATGGTATCTTTTCCAAATCGTTCCGACATTATTTTTTCAGCATCTTCACTTAGTTTTTTCACAAAGTCATCTCCCTTAGAAATTAGGATTTTCTTTAGGTATTCTTCCTTAGAATCGAATTTTGACTGCCTAGATTATACGGACAAATGTCTCTACACTTATGACAAGCAATTCTCCAAACCTGCTCTTCTTCATCATCTCCAAATGCAAAATCCCAACAGGATTGCTGTTTTATTTCTGGATTTTCTAAAGCATTTACAGGACAAATATCAACACATAAGTTACAATTATTACAAAGGGGTTCTTTCATTTTATCAGGCTCAAGATTCTGTTCGCATAACACTGCTCCTAACCAGACCATACTTCCAAACTCTGGCGTTATTAACAAAGAATGCCTCCCTATTGTTCCCAAACCCGCCGCTTGAGCTATATGTTTTTGCGAAACAATAGAACGCCATCTGTTAGTATTTTTATCCCATTGGCTTTCATTTGTAGGAATAGGAACACATACTATCTGGTTCTTTTCCATTTCAATACAAAAATCCAGAGCTATCGCATCCATTTTTGCCGTAATAGAATTTCTTACCCTTGTATATGGAATATTAGACTTACAATTAAGTGTTCCTACTGGAAATCTGCAACCAAAAGAAATTACCGATTTGCAAGTCGGAAGTACATCTAAAGGATGATAGCCTTTCGGTGCATTATCAAACCTATCTATACTTGCTATACCACACAAATCTGCACCTAACGCAAACATTATTTCCTTTATCCTTTTACTATCCAACATACAATATCTCCTCCGTAAATTCCAATCTGTCAGCCTAGTTTTACTTCATTATACCATTCGTTTATTTCCCTGTCATTGTCTTTCTTATCCATACGAAAAGGAGCGTAACATCATCTGCCCACTCCCTTCTAAATACTCCACATGATTCATTACTTCACACCAAATCACACCCAAATGCGAAAAAACCGCACTTATTTATGATATGGCTCTCCATAACGTATCCAAGTGCGGTTTATATATTTAATATTCTATACTATTCGTTCTTTACTTTTTTTCAACTCGTGCAAATATAAAGGATCGATATCAATGCACTCGTTTACATTTCTTCCTCCAGCCACATCCCATGCCAATGTTCCATTTAAAACCATACATTTATTCATAAAAATATGATACGCCTTTATTCGATCAAAAATATTAGGAGCCAAATCTTTTTCTGCATGGCAACATACAATTTTCCCATCATCAAAATATACATCAACAGTATAATCTTCATACGGTATTACCTGAACAACAGTTGGAATATATTCTAACATTACAGCGCCTCCTTCATATTTAAACCAAAGGATTGATTCTGTTTAACGGTTTCCCATCTTTTGCAAGTTCCCAGTTTTGCATTAATTCATCCTGATGGATCACACACCATGCCAACACAAGTTTCAATTGCCTTGATGGCAATGCTCCCTGCAAAACACAGACATCATTTATATCGATCAAAGCCTTTTTTCCATTATACTCCACATGAAAGTGAGGTGGATTATGGTCATCATAATACATAGTAATCCTTATTCCATAAAACAAAGCAATTTCTGGCATACATATACCTCCACCTTAACAGCTCACTTCTTTAATCTTACATATGATTAACTTTATTATAGCTTAGACATCATATTATGTATAGATAATTAGGATTTATCAATTTGACTTTAGTTTTATTGCAGAGAATAGTAGTTATTTTTTTATTAACTTTACTGTCAACACCAAAATGGCTAATATTGCAGTTATAGTGTATATAAAGAATATTATTATTGTTGTATTCATATTTGCTTTAAGCAGATATAAAATTACGGAAACAATAATACCGATAACCGCAAACAAGACACATAAGTTCCCCGCAACATTATTTGCATAGTCCCAATTTTCTTTATTTTCCATTATCTTTTTATTGTGGTATCCTACCCTAAAATCAGGAAATTGAGTATGCTTTTTCTTTAATACAACTGATAAAATCCCTAAAATAAATGCAAAAACAATATAGAGCATAAACAAAAAGATTTTTCCCATGAATACTCTACCTCCCACACAAATTTCAATCTGTCGCCCGATCTTTTCTTCATTATACCATTTGTTTATTTCCCTGTCATTTTCTTTCTTGCATATACAAAAAAGAGAGCAGAACATCATCTGTCCACTCCCTTTCCAAACACTTTGGATGCTTCAATATTTGAGGCATTTTCAAATCCCCCTTCCTTAGAGAATTCAATAATAAGATGAGCAGTTGATCTTATTATTTCTTCAAACTGCTCAATCTCTTCTTTTGAAAAATGGTAGATATCCTCCCACGTATAATGCGGAAGCCAGCATGCTGCATGTTTAAAACCGTATTGTTCATCCTGTTTTTCGATATACACTTTTACTCTTCCATCATCCTGCATATCGGAATGAACAATTTCCGTTTCATCGTTTAATGTCATAAAAGGATACATCATATTATCATTCCTTCTGGCTTATATGCTATTTTTTGATTATATTATATCCCACCAACGATACTTTCAAATTCGGATTTGTAGCACTATTGACTTACTACTGGTTTGCCCTCTTTATCAAGTAACGGCGTAAATCCTGCTGCATTTCCATTTCTGTGGAAAACATAGTTTACACCTGTTTGTGTATCAACCCAAATTTCTATTACATCAATCGTGCCTTGCTGATAAATCTTTTTAAAACGCTCCATAAGTATTCCTCCTTAAATCCTAATTTTTCATTTTCACTTTTCTTCATTATATCATTCGTTTACTACTCTGTCATTTTATTTTCGCTCATACAAAAAGAGAGCGGAACATCATATGTCCACTCTCTTCCGCTACTCCCTTACTTATGATACGGCTCTCCATTGATAATCCGGTATCCACGGTACACCTGTTCCAGCAGTATCACCCGCATCAGCTGATGCGGGAACGTCATCCTGGAAAAGCTTAAAGCATAGTCTGAGCGCACTAAGACCTTCCTTCCCAGGCCGATGGATCCGCCGATTACGAAAGCAAGATGGCTTTTCCCCTGGATACCCAGACTGTTGATCTTATCCGCCAGTTCTTCAGAAGACAGCATCTTTCCTCCAATCTCCAGTGTAATCACATACATGTCGTCCCTGATATATTTCAGGATCCGTTCCGCCTCCTTATCCCGGATCTGCTTTTCCACTGTCTCGCTTGCCTGATCCGGAGTTTTTTCATCCTGTACCTCAATGATCTCCAGCTTACAGTAGCGGCCAAGGCGCTTGCTGTATTCTGCAATGGCGTCTTTTAAATACTTTTCTTTTATTTTTCCTACACTGATAACCGTAATTTTCATTCTTCCACCTTATCCGATATAATGATCCATTAAAAGCATCGTCATAAATCCAAAGATCAAGGCGTAAGTAGCCTGCCGCTCATAGCCATGGCTGTGAGTCTCAGGGATCATTTCGTCGCTGACAACATAAATCATAGTTCCACCTGCAAACGCCAGAGCAAATGGCAGGATTGCAGTCGCAACACTAACAGCTCCAAATCCTACCATGGTGCCGATGATCTCTATGACTCCGGTGAAGCTGGCAATAAAAAAGACGCGAAGCTTAGGTACACCGGCGATAATCAACGGTGATACGATCACCATCCCCTCCGGGATGTTCTGTAATGCGATTCCAACAGCAACCGTGATTGCATTGCTGATATTCTCATTGCCAAAGCCAACACCAGCGGCGATTCCTTCTGGAAGATTATGGATTGCAATTGCCAGTACAAACAGCATGACGCGGTTTAACTGACTTTGCTTTTCTGAATGAGCCTCCTGGTCCATACCTGTAATATGATGGAGATGAGGCGTCAGGCGGTCCACCAGATTTAGAAATATGGCTCCTGACAGGATACCAGCCAGCGTGACCCAGATATTGCCTTCATTTAGCGACGGTATGATGAGTCCGATCACGGCCGCGGCAAACATGACCCCGGCGGCAAATCCCAGAACTACATCATTAAATTCATGCGGTATTTTTTGAAATAAAAAGCCAAGCAGTACTCCTATGATCGTCGCACCGCCTACTCCAAGTGCTGTAATAAATGCCAGCTGCATAAAATTTTTTCTCCTTTTCTTTAATGGTTTTGGGATGTCTGCAGAGCCAGGCTGATACGCTGCTTTACCTGGATGCCTAATATGGACGCTAGTATAGCCTTTAAAACTGCTGTTGGTATAAAAGGCAGAACACAGGCTGTAATACCTGCAATAACAGAGCTTCCGGTAATAACAGTATAAAACAGAACACCTATAACGTAATTGGAAAGTGTTCCCAGAATTAGAAGCAATACAAACAGCAGCCGATTCTTAAATTCGATCCCCAGACCAATCAGATAAGCCATAATCGGAAAGGACACCAAAAATCCACCAGTTGGCCCTACCAGACTGGGAAGCCCTCCGGTAAAGTTCGAAAACACAGGAACACCAACCACGCCGATCAGAAGATAAACCAGCATAGACAGTGCTCCTCGCCTGGAACCGAGGATGATCCCGGCCAGGGTGACTGCAAAGGTCTGCATGGTCATAGGTACTCCCATAGGCATTGGAATAGATATCTGAGCCATAACTGCCGTCACAGCAGCCATGATCCCGATAAAACAAAAGTCTGAAACTGTTGATTTTGAACGGTACAAAAAATACACTCCTTTCTCCATCTTATCTGAAAAATATCTGTAAAAAGAATAAGATAAAAATAATCCCGGTAATGATTTTAATAAAAATTGTTGGTTCATTAAAATCTTTCAGATACACATTCGAATTCTCCAAGGGTATATCCGGATCGCTTCTCTTTTCCTTCAGCTGAAAACCGTCAACCACATGCTTCCATCCAGTGCGGTCTGTATAAACCTGCACATAGGGCGAACCAATATATTTTTGAAGAGGAATACGGTAGGGATCGCTTTTAATCGTCTGCACAGCGCCTGTCTGCGGATCCACGACTTCGATGATCATAAAATAAAATGTCTGACGTCTGCGTCTGCGCCCATCACTGTCCTCATAGTAGTCGTCGTAATATTCCCGTACAATGTTCAGGATACGCCCCTTAAGAGGAGTACTTTCCTGCATACACTGCCGATGAAATCTTCGATAATAAAATGCCTTTTGAAATCGTCTTACAATTTGGTATAAAACTAAAATACCAGCCGCATAAAATAACAAGATTCTGGTTTGGAAACCAGACGTGATTGTCACTCTCAAGAGGAAAGAATACCATAGAATCGCAAAGAAAATAAGGTAAGTAACTCCACTAAGATCCTCATCTACAGTATAGATTGCCTTATGCATAATTATGCTCCTTTTTGACAATAGGGGACGTACACTTTTGCAAAAAGTGTACGTCCCCTGTTAATTATTTAGCAGACAAAAGTTCGTGGATACCTTTTGCGCCTGCCTTTCCTGCACCCATGGCAAGAATAACAGTGGCGGCTCCTGTCACGGCATCGCCGCCGGCGAATACGCATGCCTTGGAGGTCTGTCCGTTTTCTTCCTCTGCGACGATACATTTTCTGCGGTTGGTTTCCAATCCTTTTGTAGTGGAAGCTATCAGCGGGTTCGGAGAGGTTCCAAGCGACATGATGACTGTATCTACTTCAATCTCATACTCGGATCCGGGGATCTCTACCGGACGTCTTCTACCGGATGCATCCGGCTCGCCAAGCTCCATCTTGATGACTTTCATCCCTTTTACCCATCCATTATCATCCACCAGGATTTCTTTTGGATTGGTAAGGAGGTCAAAGATCACGCCTTCTTCTTTAGCGTGGTGTACTTCCTCTACTCTGGCCGGAAGTTCTGCCTCGCTGCGTCGATATACGATGTGGACTTCCGCACCAAGACGAAGTGCTGTTCTGGCTGCATCCATCGCCACATTACCGCCGCCGACAACAGCAACTTTCTTTCCGGCCGCGATTGGTGTATCGTAGGAATCATCGAAGGCTTTCATCAGGTTGCTGCGGGTCAGGTACTCGTTAGCTGAGAACACGCCGTTGGCAGTCTCTCCCGGGATACCCATGAACATCGGAAGTCCGGCTCCGGAGCCGATAAATACAGCTTCAAAATCCTCTTCTTCCATCAGCTGGTCGATGGTTGTAGATTTTCCGATGACTACGTTAGTCTCAAATTTTACACCCAGCTCTTTTACTTTTTCAATTTCTTTTTTTACGACCTTTTCTTTTGGAAGACGGAATTCAGGGATTCCGTATACCAGCACGCCGCCCAGCTCATGGAGGGCTTCAAAAACGGTTACTTCATAGCCAAGCTTTGCCAGGTCGCCGGCACAGGTAAGTCCGGACGGTCCGGAACCGATAACGGCTACCTTGTGGCCATTGGTCTTTTCTGCCTTCTGCGGTTTGATATCATGCTCCAGCGCATAATCTGCAACGAATCTTTCCAGCTTACCGATCGATACCGGTTCTCCCTTGATCCCGCGGATACATTTACATTCGCACTGGGATTCCTGAGGACATACACGTCCGCAGATAGCCGGAAGTGCTGAGGACTCGCCGATAACCTGGTAAGCACCCTCAATATCCCCTTCTTTTACCTTAGAGATGAATCCAGGAATGTTGATGGATACCGGGCATCCCTGGATACATTTCGCATTTTTACAGTTCAGGCAGCGGGAAGCTTCTTCCATCGCTTCTTCCTGATTATATCCGTAACATACTTCTTCGAAGTTTGTTGCTCTTACCTTTGCATCCTGTTCTCTGACAGGAACTCTCTTTAACATATCAGCCATTAGTTGTCACCTCCGCAATGGCCACATCCGCCGTGATGGGTGTCGCCTTCCTGTAATTTCAGCATTGCACGGCCTTCCGCTGTCTTGTACATCTGCTGTCTCTTCATCGCCTCGTCAAAGTTGACCAGGTGTCCGTCGAATTCCGGACCGTCTACACAGGCGAACTTGATCTCATCTCCCACGTGAAGCCGGCATGCCCCACACATACCAGTACCATCTACCATGATAGGATTCATGCTGACGATCGTCGGGATCTCCAGCTTCTTTGTCAGCAGACAGACAAACTTCATCATGATCATCGGCCCGATTGCAACGCATACATCATATTTGTTCCCCTGCTCTGCCAGTTCCTCGATCATAGATGTAACCATACCGGCATGCCCATATGTACCATCGTCTGTACATGGATAATAATTTCCTGCAACTGCTTTCATTTCATCTTCCAGAAGCAGCATGTCTTTGGTCTTGGATCCGATGATTACGTCCACATCGATTCCATGTTCTTTCATCCATTTTACCTGCGGATAGACCGGAGCTGCCCCAACACCACCGCCGACAAACAGAATTTTTTTCTTTTTCAGAGTTTCCAGATCCTCCTCTACAAGTTCGGAAGGACATCCCAGAGGACCGGTAAAATCACGGAAGGAATCTCCTGCTTTTAATTCAGCCATCTTATGTGTGGATGCGCCCACTGTCTGAAATACGATAGTGATCGTCCCTGCTTCCCTGTCATAGTCACAGATCGTCAAAGGAATACGCTCTCCTTTTTCGTCCATCTTTACGATGACGAACTGACCCGGCATACAGTGCCTTGCGACGCGAGGAGCTTCAACATCCATAAGATAGATCATATCAGCCAGCTTTTCGGCTTTTAATATCTTGTACATCTCGTTTCCTCCTAAATCTAAATTATGCTTCTTTCATAATAAAGTATCTACCGCAAAATATCAAGTAACTTCGCCATAATAACCAAAAATAAACATACAAAATCGTTAATTATTACACAAAAAAGAGACAGATACCTGCATATATCTGCCCCTTTACTCTAACGATTTTCCAAGGAATCAGTTTGTGATCCGCTCATAATTGCGGGTGGTGATCCCGCTGGAACGGCCTTCACCATTCACCAGGATTGCTTTAAAGATGGTTGTTCCCTCCGGCATTTCAATTGGCCCGGTATACTTGGTAGATGCAGTGGTGGGATCAGATTCATCCATTGTATAGTAAGCATCATATCCCTCCGGCACCTTGATCTCAATCTGCTTTGCCTCATCATATTGTCCGGTGGACGGTGATACGGCAGGTGCATCTACGATTGGGAATTCTACGGTGTAGTTTTTCTGGACCGGAAGGCTTGGAACCCCCCTGTCATCCACCGCAATTGCCGTGATCGTCGTGGTTCCCTCACTGATCTGGATCGGTTCCGTATATTTGGTAGATGAGGTGGTTGGGTCGGACTCATCAGTAGTGTAGTAGATAGTCTCACCGTCACCTGCCGTCAGAGTCAGCTCCTGGACATCCTCGAAGGTTTCCTCGTCATCCAGACTAAAGGACGGCCCATCAATGATATATCCGCCCAGCGCTTCCTGTACCGTGTCACTGGCATCATCCAGGAGTTCCGGGATCTTTTCCTGTTGTTCCGTATCCATATAGAAATTGACGCATGCCTCATAAAGATCAGCGTTATCTGTCTGCTCCTCCAGGCCAGTCAGAAAAACTGCCTCTGCCGCATCCAGATCATCCTGCGCAGCATAAACGCCGGACAGTCCGGTATAGGCTTCAGGCCGTTCATCATCCTTGGACATCGCCCGTTCAAAAAGGCTCTGTGCCTCACTGTAATTTCCCGCATCCAGCGCCCGGGTTCCCCTTCGCACAACACCGGCATACGAATTGCTGTATAAGAAATAAATGCCGGCAGCGATCAGGATCAAAAACAGAGCCATGATCATCAGCAGTCTTCTCCTTTTTTTTCGAAGCGCTGCTTTTTTCCGCGCCTGCTGCTGGCGCCGACGCCTTCGTTCCATCTCCGGAGAGCTGCCGCGTCTTCCTGTACTGCGATTTGTATTTCTACTTGTACCCTGTCTTGTCCCACGGTCGGTACCTGTCCTGCGTCCGGTATTCCGTCCGGTATTTCGAACAGGAGCCGTATCAAAAGCCTCATCCTCCGGTTCCTCACCGTCCAGAGACACTTTGATCTGTGCCGTAAGCATATCATCCAGTGGATTATAATCTGGTACGATCCGCACTTCTTTTCCACAATGTTCGCAATATAATTCTCCATCCGGTATTTCATACCCGCAATATCTGCACTTCATTTTGCGAATTCCTCCCGGTTCTATTATAAATTCCTACGTTTGTTCCTTAAGAAATCGTTTCTTCAATATATTGTTCAAATTCTGCAGAAGTCATCAGCACCTTCCGGGGTTTGGTTCCCTCTTCCGGTCCCACAACACCTGCTTCTGCAAGCTGATCCATAATGCGCGCCGCACGGTTAAATCCAATTTTAAAAGTCCGCTGCAGCATACCAATGGAAGCCTTGTCTTTATCAATGATCAGACGTCCCGCATCGATGAAATGCACGTCCCTGTCATCTCCGTCCGGAGCGCTTCCGCTGCCTCCGCCGTTCCCGATGGAAGCGGTATTTACATGGTTGACAATCTCCTCGTCATATGTAACATCACTATTGTGATCCTTCAGGTATTCTACTACATTCTGCACTTCTTTATCAGTAACGAAGGATCCCTGTACACGGGCCGGTTTCTGATATCCGGAAGGATAAAACAGCATATCCCCTTTGCCCAGCAGTTTTTCTGCGCCGTTCATGTCTATGATAGTCCGGGAGTCCACTCCCGAAGACACAGAAAAGGCAATTCTGGAAGGCATATTCGCCTTGATCAGCCCGGTAATGACATTGACAGAAGGCCTTTGTGTAGCAAGAACCAGGTGGATTCCGGCCGCACGGGCCAGCTGTGCAAGGCGGCAGATTGCCTCCTCTACATCCCCGGGAGCTACCATCATCAGATCAGCAAGCTCGTCCACAATGATCACGATCTGAGGCATCAGCACCGGATCCTTTCCATCTTCTGCAGGCATGGTTCGGATCTTTTCATTATACCCCTTCATATCACGCACATGCAGGTCCGCAAAAGCCTGATATCTTCGGGTCATCTCGGCAACAGCCCAATTCAGGGCTCCGGCCGCCTTCTTTGGATCCGTTACCACAGGGATCATCAGATGAGGGATCCCATTGTAGACACTCAGTTCTACGACCTTGGGGTCGATCATGATCAGCTTTACCTCTTCAGGAGAGGCCTTATACAAAATACTCATGATCAAAGTGTTGATGCAGACAGATTTTCCGGAACCGGTGGCGCCGGCGATCAGTACATGAGGCATTTTGGCGATGTCTGCCACCACAACTTTACCGCCGATGTCCTTTCCGACGGCAAAGGATACCTTCGAAACACTGTTCTTAAATTCGGCAGATTCCAGCAGATCCCTGAGCATGACCGGGGAATTTTCCTTATTGGGAACTTCTATACCCACGGCTGCTTTTCCGGGAATCGGAGCTTCAATCCTGATATCCGCAGCTGCCAGGTTCAGTTTAATGTCGTCGGCCAGTCCTACGATCTTGCTGACTTTAACACCCATCTCCGGCTGCAATTCATACCGGGTCACAGATGGACCGCAGCTTACGTTAGTCACTGTGACATGAACACCGAAATTCTGAAGTGTCTGCTGCAGCTTCATCGCTGTTTCCCTAAGAGACGCATCTGATTCTCCACCGCTTCTTGGCCCGCGTTTCAGAAGGGATAACGGCGGATACCGATACGCTTTGACAGGCTTCTGCATCTGTGCTGTAGCAGCAGCGGCTACCACGCCAGCTTCCGCCGCGATAGCGTCCGCATCCATTTTGTTCTTTTTCTTCCGCACCGGCTCTGGATCCGGAACCTGTTCTGTTACATCCGAAACTTCCGTTTCTGCGGATGCAAACGTAACCTCTCCATCCCGGTGAATCGGAAATTCTGCTTCCGCAGCCGGCATTTCTGCCGTCAGTTCTTTGACCTCCGGAAATTTCCTGGCCAGTGTCGTGTCAAAGGAGACGCCTTCCACATGCCGGTCGCTTCGTTTAGCTCTCTGTCCGGACAGAGGCTTTTCCTTTTCCGCCTGCTTACTCTTTAAAGCTCTTTCAGTCCGCAGCGCCTGTGTGCGTTCCCGCCGCTTTGCAGCATCCTTTTTAGCCTTGTCATAGGCTTTGTCCCCTTGGGTTTTCACGCCCTGGAGCAGGGATTTCCCGGTAATGATCACAACACAGATGATCATCAAAATAATGTCTACGACATATGTACCCACAACTCCGATAGCCGGGGTCAGGATACTGACCAGGATGTTTCCCAGCATCCCTCCCTGTCTGTCGACAAGCTGCAGGAAGGTACAGACCAGGACCAGGAGCACGATTCCGGCTCCGGTCTTTACATATGCCTGGCGGTTTTCTCTGTTCGATATAAGAAATGTTGTCCCTCCAAACAAAAGAAACGGGATAACATAAGTGGTCAGTCCGAAAAGCAAAAACAGAATATCGGAGAATGTCCCCCCTATAAATCCTCCAAATCCAAAAATGCTGACTAACATTAAAATACTGACGGCAAGGGCCAGCCAGATAATAATTTCATCTTTTAAAAAGTTTTGTGTGTTCTGCTTTTTGTTGCTCCCTTTTTTGCGCCCTCTCTTTTTAGATCTGGCAGCCATTTTTTAATTTCCCCCTTATAATTGGCAATACATATCTTATTATAGCATTTTCCGGAAATGATGTCATTACATATTTTTACACTTTTTCTGCCGTTCCAGACGGATCATTTCGTGCAGTTTTAGCAATGCATCGCTCATTCCGCCTACTTCATCAATCAGCCCCTCCCGCACTGCATCGCGTCCTTCCAGCAAAGTGCCTACATCTTTAACCAATTCTGTAGGGTTTAGCATCAGTTCCTCAAGGCGCCTTTGTGAAATTCTGGAGTGAGCAGCAAGAAATCGGGTAATCCGATCCTGTGTACGGATCATGTTCCGCAGACTCTGCTCCACACCGATAAACATTCCATTTGAGCGCACAGGATGGATAATCATGGTGCCGCTTGGTACGATAAAGGAATATTTTGCCGCCACAGCCAAAGGCCCGCCTATGGAATGGCTTCCGCCCAGCACCAGGGATACAGTGGGTTTGCTCAAGGAAGCGATCATCTCGGCAATGGATAATCCCGCCTCAATATCCCCGCCCAGTGTATTTAAAAGAATCAGAAGCCCTTCTATCTCATCACTGTCTTCGATCTCCGCCAGCATAGGCAAAAGATGCTCATACTTTGTAGCTTTTGTACTGCCCGCGACAGATTCATGCCCTTCAATTTCACCAATAATCGTCAGAAGACGGATTTTATGCTTTCCCTCTCCCTGTTCCAGATCCAGGCTCCCCGTTTCCCTGATCTGTTCCTGCTTAACTTCTGCATTTTCCATAAAAACACCTCCATACTTTTTATTAGTATGGAGGTGTTTCAAATTTTTTATACTTCTTCCAATGCCTGACGAAGGTCTTCGATAATGTCATCAATATGCTCGATGCCTACGCTGAAGCGAATCAGATCCGGCTGTACACCCGCTTCCAGGAGCTCCTGGTCATTCATCTGGCGGTGTGTATGGCTGGCTGGATGAAGGACACAGCTTCTGGCGTCTGCCACATGAGTCACAATGGCGATCATCTTTAAGCTGTCCATCATGCGGACGGCAGCATCTCTTCCGCCCTTCAGACCAAAGGTGATCACTCCGCAGGTTCCGTTTGGCATATATTTCTGTGCCAGCTCGTAATATTTATCTCCCGGCAGGGACGGGCATTCTACCCAGGCCACCTTTTCATGACCTTTCAGATATTCCGCCGCCTTCCGTGCGTTTTCACAGTGGCGTGCCATACGCAGATGCAGAGTTTCCAGACCCAGGTTCAGAAGAAATGCGTTCTGAGGAGACTGGATAGATCCCAGATCACGCATCAGCTGAGCAGTCGCCTTTGTAATATAGGCGCCTTTGCCGAATTTCTGTGTATAGACGATTCCGTGGTAGGTTTCATCCGGAGTAGTCAGTCCCGGGAATTTGTCTGCGTAAGCTTCCCAGTCAAAGTTTCCGCTGTCCACAATAGCCCCGCCTACGCAGGTGGCATGTCCGTCCATATATTTCGTGGTAGAATGAGTTACGATGTCTGCCCCCCACTCAAAAGGACGGCAATTGATCGGTGTTGCAAAAGTATTGTCTATAATCAGCGGCACACCGTGTGCATGTGCTGCCTGTGCAAATTTCTCGATATCAAGAACAACCAGCGCCGGATTTGCGATCGTTTCTCCAAATACCGCCTTTGTATTCTCCTGGAAAGCCGCGTCCAGCTCCTCTTTGGAGCAGTCCGGATCTACAAAGGTCGCATCAATCCCCATTTTTTTGATCGTATGCGCATACAGATTATATGTGCCCCCGTACAGAGCAGATGCACACACGATATGATCTCCGGCCGCAGCGATATTCATGATCGCATAGAAACTGGCAGCCTGTCCGGAAGAGGTCAGCATAGCCGCATAGCCGCCTTCCAGGTCGCAGATTTTCGCAGCCACCGCATCATTTGTGGGGTTCTGGAGTCTGGTGTAAAAATATCCGGATTCCTCCAGGTCAAACAGACGTCCCATCTGTTCACTGCTGCTGTATTTAAATGTGGTGCTCTGGTAGATCGGCAGCACTCTTGGTTCGCCGTTTCCCGGCTGGTATCCGGACTGGATACATTTTGTCTCCATTTTATAATTGCTCATATACTACTCCTCCTTAACGTATCATCCGTTCCCGGCCCGGCAGGATCAATGTCTGGAAAAAGAAAACCATGATCTCTTAAAGCCGGAAGAAATTTTTTCATAATCTGACATGCCGATTTCCATCTTGGTTACCTTTTTCTGGTTCCATTTTTCCACCATCATTTCCGCCAGCTTCTCGCAAAGAGGATCCCTGGTATGTATAAACAGCGGAACAACATAAACCACCATGGCCAGATTAAAATTCAAAGCATATTTTTCCTGGTCTCGTTTGGAAAACTTCTGTATCTTCTGGAAGGCATATTCTGGAATGATTTCAGCGAATTCCGTAAGCGCTTCCTCGCCCATGTCCGCACAGCAGGAAGACACGCCGGAAAGCAGCTCCCGGTAGCTGTCGTATGCACGCAAAAAAGCCGGACTATAGGTCTTTTTCTTGAACAGTTTGATTTGTCTGAGCATTTCATCAAACATCTGCTCCAGTTCCTGCTTCAAACTTTCCACAGACTTTTCCATAGATATTTATTCCTCCCAGTTGTGATATACATCCTGGACATCATCATCGTCATCCAGCATATCCAATGTCTTCTGGATTGATGCAATATCCTTTTCATCTGTCAATTTTACATATGTCTGAGGAATCATCGTTACCTCGGCAGAAGCCATGGGAAGCCCCGCTTCCTCCAGAGCCATACGAACCGCACTGAAATCTTCCGGAGTGGTCATGATCTCATAGCTGTCCTCTTCTTCTACAAAATCTTCTGCACCTGCGTCCAGCGCCTGCATCATCAGTTCATCAGAATCTCCCTCATACTCTTCCTTATCAATAATGATCTGTCCCTTTTTGTCAAACATAAATGAAACACAGCCGGGAGTGCCTACATTGCCATTTCCTTTTGTAAACGCATTCTTTACATTGGAAGCGGTACGGTTTTTATTATCTGTCAGAGTCTCCACAATGATGGCTGTTCCGCCGGGGCCATATCCTTCATAAGTAATATGCTCATAATTTGCAGCATTGGCGTCACTGTCTGCACGCTTGATATTACGCTCAATCGTATCATTCGGCATATTATTGGCTTTTGCCTTTGCAATCACGTCACGCAGACGGCTGTTATTGGCCGGATCTGAGCTTCCGCCCTCTTTTACTGCAACTGCCAGTTCTTTCCCGATCTTGGTAAAGATCTTTCCTTTTGCTGCATCATTTTTTTCTTTCTTGTGCTTAATATTAGCAAATTTTGAATGTCCTGACATTTTAACTATTCCTCTCTTCGTATCTTATCTTTTCACACTCTTTCTATTTTATCACTCTTCGTTCTGTTTTTCAATCTTAACTCTCTGTATGATATTATTATCTACGGATAAAACAGTGAAAAGATAACCTTCGTACGCCACCTCGCACTTCTCGTCCTCGGCAGGGATCCGGTCCAGTTTGTCCACGAGGAATCCGTTCAAGGTCTCATATTCATCTTCTTCGAAAGAAATTGCCAGAAGATCTCCCAGCTCCTCCAGGTCCAGCATTCCGTCTGCCAGATAGCTTCCGTCTGCCTGCTTTGTGATCATCAGCTCTTCTTCATCATACTCATCCAGGATATTTCCCACGATCTCTTCCAGAATATCTTCCATAGCCACAATTCCTGAGGTCTGGCCATATTCATCCAGTACGACAACGATGTGATTTTTTTCCGCCTGCATCTTTTTAAACAGCGTATCAATGCTCTTGGTCTCCGGAACAAAGACCGCCGGACGTATGTAATCTTTTAACTCCGCTACCGGACGCTTTCGAAGACTTTCGTCCAGATAGCAGGTAATCGCCTCTCTGAGATGCAGAAATCCTGTAATCTCGTCAATGTCCTCATGATAGATAGGAAACCTCGAATAGCTCTCCTCCAGCATAAAGCGAAGAGCGTCTTCTAAAATTTCCTCCCCGTCTATCGCCACGATATTTTTACGATGTGTCATAATATCCTTGGCGTCTTTATCCATATAACGGAAAATATTCCGTATCAGCACCGCCGCCTCTTTTTGCATCCCGTCATCCAGCTTCTCATCCTCTGCCTGGAAAATATTTTTCATTCTCTGGAATAAACTACCCTCTTCCATAATCTGTTTTCTAACTCCTTTGCTATGTATGAAGCTCTAGGCTGATTTTCAAAGCTTCATCTACTTTCTTCATGATTTCTTTATCCAGATGGCACACCATATCTTTCAGACGCTGTTTGTCAATAGTGCGCACCTGTTCCAGCAGAACCACCGAATTTTTGACAATCTGATACTTTCCTGCATCAATCTCTACATGTGTCGGCAGTTTTGCCTTGTTCATCCGTGACGTAATAGCTGCACAGATAATAGTAGGACTGTGTCTGTTCCCTACATTATTCTGAATTACCAGCACCGGCCGGATGCCGCCCTGTTCGGATCCGACTACCGGACTTAAGTCAGCATAAAAAATATCTCCTCGCCTTACCTGCACTTCTTTCACACTCCGATATATTCAAGATATATTCAGTATTTCCATCTTTTCAAGAAGTATTCTACAGGAAAGGCACATGTACATCAGAACCAGTCCATTTGCTCCGTAATTTCTCCATGCCGGTAAAATTCTCTGGGAACCCGTTTGCCAATATCACAGACAAACTCATAATTAAACCGGCCGGACAGATCGCTCAACACTTCTACCGGAAGCTCTTCCTCTCCATCACGTCCTACGAGAATAACCTGGTCTTCATAAGCCACATCATCAATCTCTGTTACATCCACCATCATTTGATCCATGCAGACTCTTCCGCGGATCGGGGCTTTCTGTCCTTTAATGAGTACATATCCCTTATTGGAAAGGCTGCGCGGATACCCGTCCCCATACCCGACCGGAATGGTCGCAAGTTTCGTTCTGCGGTCAGTAACGTATGTTCCGCCGTAGCTGACAGGAGTGCCGGCCTCTACCCATTTGACATGAGCCACATGGCTCACCCACTGAAGGGCTGGCTTAAGAGGAACATTTGCTTTGTTTACTTCTCCGGAAGGATACAGTCCGTAAATGGAAATTCCCGCTCTGACCAGATCCATATTAGCCTCCGGAACATCAATAATGCCCGCACTGTTAGAACAGTGGTAGTAGGAAAACTGAACCCCTTTTTCCTCCAGACGCTGCTTCATCCAGAGATAAGCGTTCAGCTGCTTTTCTGTAAAGCTTTTATCTTCTTCGTCCGCCTTTGCAAAATGGGTAAACATGCCTTCCATCTGAAGATGAGGCATCTTGCTGATCCGTTCAATAGCGTCAGCGCTCTCTTCACAGATCGGGAACCCCAGGCGAGACATTCCGGTATCCAGTTTTATATGGATGTGCACGTCTTTCCCCATCCTGGTGGCAAGATCTGAGACTTCTGCAGCCATCTCCTCCGTATAAAGGGTCATTCGTACTTCATGTTCTATCATGGCTGCACGCTGGTCCGGAAAAACAGTTCCCAGCACAAGGATCGGTTTTTCAATCCCCTTTTTCCGCAGGATCACGGCTTCATCCAATGTGGCCGTCGCATATCCCCAGATATAGTCTTTCTCCTGCAAAAGCCGTGCAATCTGCACTGCTCCATGTCCATAGCCATCCGTCTTAAGAACAGAAATAATCCGGGTGCCTTCTTTCAGATTGTTTTTCATCATCTCCATGTTGTACTCAATCGCATCCAGATCGATTTTTGCACAGACTCTTGTATACTTTTTCATGCCGATTCCTCCTTTACTTGTTATGATTTATTATTCTTTTTGTGTTTTCAGAATTTCTAAAAATGCATTGCCCACATGCCGGATCAAATCTCCCGCCAGCACACTGTAAGGCCCCATCTCCTCTCTTGCCAGGTCTCCGGATAATCCGTGGACAAACGTTCCGAGCAGTGCTGCATCCATACACGAAAGCCCCTGGACCATAAGCCCGGCTGTAATTCCGGCCAGTACGTCACCGGATCCGGCTTTTGCCATAGCCGCATTGCCAGACAGATTCAAGGCAGACTGTCCGCCGGATGCAGCTGTAAGTGTACGGGAATCCTTCAGGATACACACGGCGGGATGGGTATCTGTAAAGCGTTTAAGGAGTGATAGCCTTTCTTCTTTTATCCTGGAAACAGGAACATCAAGAAGACGTGACATTTCTTTCATGTGCGGCGTGATCACCACCGAGGCTCCTTCCGGCAGATCGTCCCAGTATTCCGGATGCTCAGCCATCAGATTCAGTCCGTCTGCATCGATCAGGCAGGGAACAGATATGTGCTTCAGCGTGGTTTCCAGAATCCTCCGGGAGTCTTCACCCATTCCGATTCCGGATCCGATACATACCGCATCCGCCCATGCAAGCAAAGACAGCAACTTTTCTTCGTCATACCGCTCGTAGCTTTGGATAATAGACTCCGGAAGAAGTGTCTGCAGGATCGTACGGTTTTCCTCCGCTGTATAGATCTGCACCAGCCCCGCGCCACTTTTATAAGCCGCTGCCGCATTGAGATATGCGGCCCCGGACATTCCTTTGCTGCCGGCAATCACCAGCAGCTTCCCAAAGCTTCCTTTGTTAGAATCTTCCGGTCTTGCAGGAAGCAGCTTTCTATAATCTCCAGCATCAAGCGCATACACCGTATCCGGTGCTTTTTCTGCCTGTTCTGTGTTAATGCCGATATCAACAGCCACAAGCTTTCCGGCATAGCTTCTGCCCTCCGGCAGCATTAACCCGATCTTTTTCTTCTGGAAAGTCACAGTCATGTCTGCCCGAAACGCAGTCCCCAGCACCATCCCGGAATCAGCGGAGATTCCGGAGGGGATATCTACGGAGAATTTTATGCCGTCCGCCTCGTTCATCTGCCGGATTATCTGGCTGTAGTGTCCGGCAACTTCTCTGTTCAGGCCTACGCCAAACATAGCATCCACTATGATACTATATTCACCCGGAACATATCCGTCACAGATCTTTGTGCCGGTTCTTTTCAGCCTTTCGATTTGACAGGATGTCTCTTCTGTACAGTGAGATATGTTTCCTGCCATGCATACCTGAACAGTATGCCCTCTTTCCGACAGCATCCTTGCAATAGCAAAGCCGTCACCCCCGTTATTTCCTGATCCGCAGACCACACAGGGCTTTGAGAGGTCAATAGCTTCCGCTTCCATAATATTTACACATGCTTCCGCCGCCCGCTCCATCAAGGTAAGGGAAGGAATTCCCAATGTTTCTATCGTGTAGCGGTCTGCCGCCTGCATGCGCTTTCCTGTCAAAAAATACTGCATGTCCCATCCTCCTGCTTGCGAAAACATAACCTGATCTGTCTGAACTTTCTCCAAAGATAGAAAAGAGCGTGTAAAAGCTGACCATATGAATAATGGCTGCCGTTACACGCTTCTTGTCTACTTTATTTGTGCTCTTCCTTATATCGGCTGATATTGTAGGATAACTGCATCAGACTTTCTGATAAATGCACATTTTCTACGATGACATTGTCCGGCAGGTTCAGATCTGTATGTGCAAAATTCCATATTGCACGAACTCCGTTGTCTACCAGCAGGTTTGCCACCTCGATCGCTTTTTCCTTCGGTATAGTCAGAACGCCGATCTCCACATCATTATCTCTGATAAAGGAACTAAGCTCATCCATCATACGAATCTGTACTCCGCGGATCGTAACGCCTTCCAGACGCGGATTTACATCGAAAATCCCTTTTAAGATAAACCCTCTGTTTTCAAAAGAAGTATAATTTGCCAGGGCCTGTCCAAGGTTTCCGGCACCGATGATGATAAAATTATGGTTCTCTTCCAGTCCTAAGATTTTCCCAATCTCTGTATATAGATATTTTACATTATACCCATAGCCCTGCTGGCCAAATCCGCCAAAATTATTCAGATCCTGTCGGATCTGAGAAGCAGTGACCTTCATACGTTTGCTCAGATCACTGGATGAAATACGTTCCACTCCATTTTCCAGCAGTTCTCCTAAATATCTATAATATCTTGGCAGCCTTCTGATCACTGCCCGAGAAATCCCTCTGCTTTCCACTTGCCTTCACCTTCCATGTTTAATCTCACAAATATTATATAGAATTGTATTTATAAAGTCAAACTTTTAGTTGTATTTTGTCTTATTTTCGTTATAATGGAAACGGAAATATAAGGAGGAAATTATGATATTAGCATGTCATAAAATCAATAAATCTTTCGGGGACCACGTGATTATCCGCGACGGGTCCTTTCATATTGAAGACCATGAAAAAGCTGCGCTGATCGGGCCAAACGGCGCCGGGAAGTCCACGCTCCTGAAGGTTATCATGGGGGAACTCCCCTCTGACGGCGGAGATGTGGTGCTGACAAAGGGAAAGACCTGCGGATATCTTGCGCAGCACCAGGAAATGCAGAGCGGAAACACTATTTACGAGGAAGTAAAGCTGGCCAAAGCAGATATCATCGCCATGGAACAGCAGATCCGTTCCATCGAACAGGAGCTGGACTCCCTAAGCGGGGATGCCCTGTCATCAAGACTGGAAACATACACCCGCCTGACAGCCGCATTTGAGCGGGATAACGGCTATGCCTATGAAAGCGAGATCACCGGCGTCTTAAAAGGGCTTGGCTTTCAGGAAGAAGAGTTTTCCAAAAAGGTGGACACTCTTTCCGGCGGACAGAAGACTCGTGTCTCTCTTGGCAAGCTGCTTTTGACCAACCCTGACATCCTGCTTCTGGATGAGCCTACCAACCACCTGGACTTAAATTCCATCGCCTGGCTGGAGAACTATCTTCTGAACTATCATGGAGCCGTACTGATCGTCTCCCACGACCGTTATTTCCTGAACAGAGTCGTGACAAAGGTGATAGAGATCGAACAGGGAGAGCTGACCTGCTATCTTGGAAATTACAGTGACTATGCCGCAAAAAAGCAGCAGATCCGGGAGGCAAGACTTAAGGAATATCTAAATCAGCAGCAGGAAATCCGCCATCAGGAAGCGGTCATCGAGAAGCTGCGCTCCTTTAACCGTGAAAAATCCATCCGCCGTGCGGAAAGCCGGGTGAAGATGCTGGATAAAATGGAACGGATTGAAAAGCCGGTAGAAATGGACACGGAAATCCACCTGACTCTCGAGCCGGCCATTATCAGTGGAAATGATGTCCTTACAGTCGAGCACTTAAGTAAGTCCTTTCCCTCGCAGAACTTATTTACAGATGTAAGCTTTGAGATCAGGCGCGGGGAGCATGTTGCCGTGATCGGTGATAACGGCACGGGGAAGACGACTCTGCTAAAAATATTAAACCAGGTCGTACCTGCCGACTCCGGAACTTTTACGCTGGGCACCAATGTACAGATCGGTTATTACGACCAGGAGCACCATGTCCTTCACATGGAAAAAACCATTTTTGAAGAGATTTCGGATGCATACCCTTCCCTTTCCAACACAAAGATCCGGAATGTACTGGCCGCTTTTCTCTTCACCGGCGACGATGTATTTAAGCTGATCGGCGATTTAAGCGGCGGGGAGCGGGGCCGGGTATCCCTGGCAAAGCTGATGCTTTCGGAGGCCAATTTCCTTATCCTGGACGAGCCTACCAACCATCTGGACATTGTATCAAAGGAAATCCTGGAAAAGGCTTTGAATGACTATACCGGTACTGTGCTCTACGTCTCCCACGACCGATATTTCATTAACCAGACGGCAACACGGATCCTGGATCTGGTGAACCAGACCTTTGTAAACTATATTGGAAATTATGATTACTATCTGGAGAAGAAAGAGGAATTAACGAACGCTTATTCCAGTACTCCGGACATCTCTTCTGCCCCTGCGGCCACGGCGGTGGAGCCTTCGGCTTCAAAGCTTGACTGGAAGGAACAGAAGGAAGAAAAGGCCAGGGAACGTAAACGCCAGAATGAACTGAAAAAGACAGAGGAAAGGATTACCGCTTTAGAAGAAAGGGATCAGGAGATTGATGAACTGATGACCCAGGAAGAGGTCTTTACCAATTCTGTCCGCTGTCAGGAGCTGGCTGTAGAGAAAGCTGGTATTGCAGAAGAATTAGAGGAGCTCTATCTGAAATGGGAGGAGCTGGCAGAATGATAAAAAACGGCAGATGCCGTGTTCCTTATCAGGGATACGTAGGCATCTGCCATTTTGTTTTTACAATTTTTCTGCAATCGCTTTGATGAAGTCTTCGCTGTTTAATACCGTCGGATCCGGGATCGTGGTGATCAGCGCCAGGTCCTTGGTCATCTTTCCTTCCTCGATCGTATCGATAGTCGCCTTTTCCAGACGGTCTGCAAATTCCATCAGTTCTTTGTTTCCGTCCAGCTCGCCGCGTTTTCTTAAGGCTCCTGTCCAGGCAAAGATCGTAGCCACAGAGTTGGTGGACGTCTCCTCTCCTGCCAGGTGCTTATAGTAATGACGCTGTACAGTACCGTGTGCCGCCTCGTATTCGTAGTATCCTTCCGGGGATACCAGTACGGAAGTCATCATGGCAAGAGATCCAAACGCAGAGGATACCATATCACTCATTACGTCGCCGTCATAGTTCTTGCAGGCCCAGATGTAACCACCTTCAGATTTCATAACCCGGGCTACCGCATCGTCGATCAGCGTGTAGAAATATGTGATTCCTGCCGCTTCAAATTTTTCTTTGTATTCTTCGTCATAAATCTCCTGGAAAATATCCTTGAATGTATGGTCATATTTCTTGGAGATAGTGTCCTTGGTGGCAAACCACAGGTCCTGCTTTGTATCCAGAGCGTAGTTAAAGCAGCTTCTTGCAAAGCTTTCGATTGAGGCATTTACATTATGCATGCCCTGTACGATACCAGCGCCATCAAACTCATGCACCAGCTCTCTGGTCTCGCTTCCGTCTTCAGCGGTGTATACCAGTTCTACCTTTCCTGCCCCCGGAATCTTCATTTCAGATCCTTTGTATACATCCCCATAGGCATGTCTTGCGATCGTGATCGGCTTTTTCCAGTTTTTCACGCAGGGTTCGATCCCCTTTACTACGATCGGCGCACGGAAAACAGTTCCGTCCAGAATGGCACGGATTGTTCCGTTGGGGCTTTTCCACATTTCTTTCAGATCGTACTCAGACATGCGGGCAGCGTTAGGCGTGATGGTCGCACACTTTACCGCTACTTTATATTTCTTGGTGGCATTTGCAGAGTCGATGGTCACCTGGTCGTCCGTCTCATTCCGGTGCTCCAGTCCCAGGTCATAGTATTCCGTATTTAACTCGATATACGGCTCAAGAAGGTGATCTTTGATCATCTTCCAGAGAATCCTGGTCATCTCATCTCCGTCCATCTCTACGATTGGGGTGGTCATTTTGATTTTTGCCATCGTGCTGTTCTCCTTTCATATGCAGATTATCCATAACATTCATAATATGTTGGTTTGCAAGCTCTTCTGCCAGATCTGCATCCTTGTTTTTCATTGCTTCTAAAATATTTCTGTGTTCCATAATGGAATTCCGGGCCCGGTCTTTTTTCGCAACGGATCTGGACCTGGCCGCCTGTACATACTTATGAAAATCCGATAGTACATGTTCCAGTATACGACTATTGGAGGCTTCGTACAAGACTTTGTGGAACTTTCCGTCAAGTTCTGTGACCTGCCCGGCCTGTTCGCCGGAGCGTTCCAGATGAAATTCGGATAAAAGGATGATCTCTTCCAGTCCTTCGATCTGCTCCTCTGTAATATGCTCTGTCGCCCATCTTGCACAAAGACCTTCCAGCACAGAACGGATCCGGTAGATGTCATACACGTCTTTTTGCGAGATTCCGGTCACATAAGCGCCTTTATTCGGAATCATGGTGACCAGCCCCTCCAGCTCCAGCTGGCGCAGCGCCTCCCGGACCGGGGTTCTGCTGACGCCAAGCTTCTTCGACAGGACGGTTTCTCTTAGCTCCTCATGCTCCTTATATACTCCGGATAAAATGTCCTCCCGGACTTTTTGAAACACTTTTCCCCGCAGGGAATGATCCTGATACTCTTCCATTGTCCTACGCCTCCCCAAGACAGACGCCAAGCTTTTCACAGGCACTGTCAATGACCTGTAAAAGCTCTTCATCTGTCAAAACAGTGACTCTTCCTCCTTCATATTCATGATCGACCCAGGCCTTTACCATGGTGACAAGCTCTGAATTTTTATCCACCTGTTTTTCCTGTTCCAGATGAAAATATGTATTGATCCAGTGTGCAATCCCTGCCAGGCCCGAGGTATTGGAAACTGCCACCAGCGGCGGCTTCTTTAAGAACTTTTCTGTGTCGAATACATTATAGATTTCTTCATTTTTCAAAAGTCCGTCGGCGTGGATCCCGGCTCTCGTTACATTAAAGCTCCGTCCGACAAACGGAGTCCTTGACGGGATATGATAGCCGATTTCCTTTTCATAATATTCTGCCAGATCCGTAATGACTGTCGTGTCCATCCCATCCAATGTACCCCGAAGCTGTGCATATTCAAAGACCATAGCCTCAAGTGGAGTATTTCCGGTCCGTTCCCCGATTCCGAACAGGGAGCAGTTCACGCCGCACGCGCCATAAAGCCAGGCCGTAGAGGAGTTGTTGACCGCTTTATAAAAATCGTTGTGTCCATGAAACTCGATCAGCTCACTGGGGACTCCGGCATGCACTCTGAGGCCGTAGATGATCCCCGGAATGGATCTTGGAATCACGGCTCCAGGATAATTTACACCGTATCCCATTGTATCGCAGACGCGGATCTTAACCGGAATCTGGTACTCTTCCATCAGTTTCATCAGTTCAACACAGAAGGGGATCACAAATCCATAAATGTCTGACCGGGTGATATCTTCCAGATGACATCTGGGACTTACGCCCGTCTCCAGACACTCACGGATTACAGAAAGATAGTGATCCATACACTCCCGTCTGGTCATTTTCAGCTTATAAAAGATGTGATAATCCGAACAGCTGACCAGGATCCCTGTTTCCTTCATCCCGATGTCTTTTACCAATTCAAAATCCTTCTTGCTGGCACGGATCCAGCTTGTCACCTCCGGGAACTGATACCCTCTCTCCAGGCAGCGATATACGGCATCCCTGTCTTTTTTACTGTATAAAAAGAATTCGCTTTGCCGGATCTTTCCGTTTGGCCCTCCGAGTCTGTGCAGCTCATCATAAATCCTGACGATCTGTTCCGTGCTGTAAGGAGCTCTTGACTGTTGTCCGTCCCGGAATGTTGTATCTGTGATCCAGATCTCATCCGGCATACTGTGCGGAACGATCCTGTCATTGAAGGCAACCTTGGGGATTTCATCATAATGAAACAGGTTTCGGAAAACATTCGGCTTGTCTACGTCCACCAGAGGATACATGTGTTCTTCCAGCTGTAATAGATTGGTGTGCTTATCCAGGTATACTTTTCGGTTATCCATCTTCGTTTCTCTCCTTCCTTTTGCTCGTGTATAATTGTATACAATTATACATTATCTGTCAAGAAAAAAGAGTCTGCTCTGTATTTTTTGCAGAACAGACTCTTTTCATTTTTATCAGTCTTTTAGTAAAGCTTTGCGCCAACCTCTCTCGGGCGGAAGTTTTGATCTTCCAGCGCTTTCATAATTTCGTGCTTGTGTTCGGTGCCAAAGGCCTCCATGGTGATACGAAGCTCCACAGCCGCATTCCGGTTGGTGCTGACAAACTGATTGTGATCCAGCTTGATAACGTTGCCCTGTGCGTCTGCGATGGTCTGAGCCACCCGTACCAGCTCACCCGGCTTGTCCGGAAGCAGTACCGATACAGAGAAGATCCGGTCTCTCTGGATTAACCCGTGCTGCACAATGGAGGACATCGTGATCACATCCATGTTTCCGCCGCTTAAGATTGAAACAGCCTTTTTACCCTTCAGATCCAGCTGGCGCAGTGCAGCAACCGTAAGAAGTCCGGAATTTTCTACGATCATCTTATGGTTCTCAACCATATCCAGAAAAGCTCCGATCAGTTCATCGTCTTCTACTGTAAGCACCTCATCCAGATTCTCCTGCACATATGGGAATATCTTATCTCCAACGCGTTTTACAGCAGTACCGTCTGCAATCGTATTAGCGCTGTCCAGGGTTACCGGACCGCCGTTTTTCAGTGCTGCCGTCATGCTTGCCGCGGCTGCAGGTTCCACACCGATTACCTGGATCTTAGGATTCAGCATTTTGGCAAGTGTAGATACTCCGGTCACCAGACCGCCTCCGCCGATCGGCACCAGGATGTAGTCTACCGTAGGCAGTTCCTGTACGATCTCCATTGCGATGGTTCCCTGTCCGGTTGCCACGTCCAGGTCGTCAAAAGGATGGACAAAGGTGCAGCCTTCTTTTTCCGCCAGTTCCAATGCGTAGGCACACGCGTCATCATAAACGTCGCCATGCAGAACCACGTCAGCGCCGTAGCTCTTTGTGCGGTTGACTTTGATAAGAGGTGTAACTGTCGGCATAACAATAGTAGCCTTACATCCAAACTTCTGGGCGGCAAAAGCCACGCCCTGGGCATGGTTTCCTGCAGAAGCAGCCACCAGACCTTTTGCCCTTTCTTCCTCGGTGAGCGTACTGATCTTATAGTAGGCTCCCCTCACCTTATAAGCGCCTGTATACTGCATGTTCTCTGGTTTCAGATAAACCTTGCCCCCGGTCTGTGTACTCAGGTATTCGCTGAATACCAGCTTCGTCGGTGTAGTTACCTCTTTTACCAGTTCACTTGCCCGCTCAAATTTTTCCAATGTAAGCATACTTTAGTCCTCCTTTTCTTTTGAATCTGTTGTAAACAATGCGTTAACAAAGGTGTCTGCGTCAAATTTCTGCAAATCGTCGATGGTCTCGCCGACACCGATATATTTTACCGGGATGCCAAGCTCAGCCTGGATCGCTACAGCAATCCCGCCCTTCGCCGTCCCGTCCATCTTCGTCAGGATAATGCCCGTGATATCCGCCACCTCGTTAAACTCCTTCGCCTGCTGCAGGGCGTTCTGTCCGGTGGTTGCATCCAGGACTACCAGAGTTTCCCGGAAAGCTTCCGGAAACTCCCGGTCTATGATACGGTTCATCTTTCTTAACTCTTCCATCAGGTTCTTTTTATTGTGGAGCCTTCCTGCGGTATCACACAGCAGTACGTCGGCATGCCTTGCTTTTGCGGCAGCTACCGCATCATACACGACTGCCGCCGGATCAGACCCCTCCTGTCCGCCGATCAGTTCGGCCTGGGCACGTCCGGCCCATTCCTTTAGCTGCTCTCCAGCGGCTGCACGAAAGGTATCTGCCGCGGCCAGGATGACCTTTTTTCCCTGACCTTTCAGTTTCCCTGCAAGCTTGCCTATGGTAGTGGTCTTACCGACACCGTTGACGCCGATCACCATTACTACGGAAGTTTTATTTTCAAATTCATAGGCTGTCTCTCCGACATCCATCTGCTCCTTGATACTGTCGATCAGGATCTGACGGCACTCGGACGGTTCCTTAATGTGCTGTTCCTTTACCTTCTGCTTCAGATCATCCAGGATATCGTAGGTGGCCTGTACGCCCAGGTCTCCCATGATCAGTACTTCTTCCAGCTCTTCATAAAAATCATCGTCAATTTTTGAAAATCCGTTAAAAATACTATCCATCCCGGAAACGATATTATCTCTTGTCTTGCTTAAGCCTGAAACCAGGCGTTTGAAAAAATCTGCCATAACTTCCCTCCCTGCTATTGATCCAGCTGGTCCTCTAAAAGACTTACAGATACCTGCGTGGATACGCCTTTTTCCTGCATGGTGATTCCATATAGCCGGTCAGCCGCCGTCATGGTGCCTCTCCGGTGAGTGATCACGATAAACTGTGTATTCTTGGTCAGTTTGTGGAGATATGCCGCAAACCGGCCTACATTATTGTCATCCAGCGCCGCCTCGATTTCGTCCAGAAGACAGAAGGGCGATGGTTTCAGATTCTGGATCGCAAATAAAAGGGCAATGGCGGTCAGCGCCTTCTCCCCGCCTGACAGCTGCATCATATTCTGCAGCTTCTTCCCCGGCGGCTGTGCGATGATGCGGATGCCGGCCTCCAGGATATCTTCATCCTCCATTAATTCCAATGTGCCCTTTCCTCCGCCGAACAGCTCTTTAAATACGGTGTTGAATTCTTCGGCGATTCTTGCGAACTGTTCCTGGAACTGCTTTCTCATAGCAGTGTCCAGTTCTTCAATGATCTGTTCCAGCGTAGCCTCCGCTTCCACCAGATCGTCATGCTGTCCCTTCAGGAATTCATAGCGCTCGGATACGCTTTTATATTCCTCGATCGCATTGACATTTACATTTCCCAGCCCCCGGATCTCACTTTTCAGCTCCTGGATCCGTTTCTTCATCCTGGAAAGATCCGTAAGGTCCGGATCCCGCAGCTCTTTGGCGTGGTTGTAGGTAATTTCATATTCTTCCCACATGTAGTTGATCTGCTTCTCCGAAGCGGCCTCGCTTGTCTCCTTCTGGCTCTCCAAACGGAAAATTTCTTTATCCAGTGCCGACATATGCTTCGACAGATCCTCTCTGTGCTGCAGAAATTCTTTGTGACGCTGGGTCAATTCCTCACGCTCTTTCTTATATTTTTCAATCTCGTCCCGGATTTCTGTAAACAATTCAGAGGAATTTTCAATGGTTTCCCGAAGCTCCTGGATTTTTTGCTCCTTTTCCTGGATCTCTTCGGAATTTTCACCCTTATTTGCATTTAAGCCTTCCAGCTCCTGCTGGAATTTCTCACTTTCCTCCTGAATACGCTCCAGGTTTTCCCGGATAAAGTCATATTTCTGTTCCAGACCCGCATAAGCAAGATGGATCTCTTCGACAGTTTTCTGTCGCTGGCTTTCCATCGACTGTTCTTCTTCCAGAAGTCTTTGCTTTTCATCGATCTGAGCGCTTAATTCCTTTTCCAGGCTCTCGGAGGTATCGAGTTCTACGGTAATGGATTCCTGATTGTCTGCAATATCTGTGATCTGTGCATCCAGCTCATCGGCCTCTTTTCTTGTACTTTCTGACAATATGCGGGCATTGTCCATTCCGGTCTTGGCCTGGTCAGAATTCATCTTTGCCGTATTCTGGATCACATATGCCTTGCTTAGTTTTTCGGCAATCTCATCTGTTTTCTCATAATATCCGGCCCGCTCTTTCCGGAGTGCTTCCGACTGGGATTCCAGCTCATCCATCTCCTGTTTCAGCTGACGGACCGTCTTTTCAAATTCTTCGATCTCGCGTCGCCTGCTCAGCAGATTGCTGGTGTTTTTAAAGGCTCCTCCTGTCATAGAGCCTCCCGGGTTGATCAGCTCACCTTCCAGCGTAACGATCCGGATGGACTGATGGTACTTCCTTGCAATGGCCGACGCATGGTCAATATGATCCACGACCAGAGTCCGGCCCAGCAGAAAGTCTGTAAGCTTCTGATACTTTGCTTCTGTATTTGCAAGTGTATTTGCCATCCCGACCACGCCTTCTTCTTTCAGCGCACCAGGCTGGCTAATGCCTGTGTTTGCCCGGATACTGGTCAGCGGAAGGAAGGTAGCGCGGCCAAACCGGTTCTTTTTCAGGAACTGGATCATTCGCTTTGCCGTTTCCTCGTCTTCCGTAACAATATTCTGGATGCTTCCTCCAAGAGCTGTCTCTACGGCGATCTCATATTCTTTATTTACTTTGATAATGTCTGCCACTACGCCAAGAAGTCCTTTTTCCCTGGCTTTATTGTCCATGACCCGGCGGATGCTGTTTCCATATCCGTCATAACGCTCTGTGATATTCTTTAAGGATTCCAGACGGGACTGTTCTCTGTGGTATGCTGTCTGGCCGATTCGGAACTTTTCTGTCTGTGCGGCCAGCGTTTTCTGGATTTCCTGGATCTTCTGCTCATATTGCTGATTCTCTTCCGTGAGCACCCGGATATGCCCTGATACTTCTTTCAGCTCCTTCTGGTATTCTTCGTATCGCTCATTCTGCCGGCTGATCTCGCTTTCAGCCTCAATGATCTGCTGGCTCATCCGGGCTTTCCGTACCTGGATCTGTTCCAGCATGGTGTCATATTTCTGGATCTTCGCCTTCGTGGAGGCCCGGTTATTCAAAACCTCTCTGATCTCGCTCTGATGGCTTTCAATCTCTGCAGAAAGTCCGGCAATTCGGGACTGAACTTCAATCAGTTCTTCCCGTGCCTGGTTTTCCAGCGTACGTTTCTCATTCAACTGAGCCTGGACTTCCTCCTGATCCTTTTTCAGCTCGCTGCTCTGTCTGTCACGGCTCCTGAGCTCTTCTTCCACAGCCTGTGCACGCTGGTCATAGTGTGCATCATTCATGTGTGCACTGTGGATCTGCTCTTTTAAAAGTTCAATCTGGTTTTCCAGCTGCTGTTTCAGAAGGTTTGTCTCGTTCAGCTGTCCCTTCGCCTTTTCAATAGAGGCGTCAATGCCATCCATCTGCTCCTCTACAGCGTCATACTCCGCCTTCATGTCATCATACTGCTGTCCGGCATCTGTAAGCTCGCTTTTTGTAGTCTCAAGCTTCCCTTCCAGGTCACGGATCTGTTCCTGGATACGCTCGGTTTCCAGCAGAAACATATTGATGTCGTAGGTTTTTAATTCTTCCTTTTTCTTCAGATATTCCCGCGCTGTCTCTGCCTGTCTTTCCAGCGGCCCCGCCTGCTTTTCCAGCTCTGCCAGGATATCGTTGACACGCAGGAGATTCTGCCGTTCCTCCTCCAGCTTTTTCAAAGAGGTATTTTTCCGGCGCTTGAACTTTACGATTCCGGCCGCTTCGTCAAAAAGTTCTCTTCGTTCTTCCGGTTTCCCGCTCAGAATACGGTCTATCTGTCCTTGTCCGATGATAGAATAGCCTTCTTTTCCGATACCGGTATCATAAAACAGCTCATTGACGTCCTTCAGTCTGCAGAGGCTTCCGTTGATCAGATATTCGCTCTCACCGGAACGGTACAGTTTTCTTGCCACTGTGACTTCCTCATAGTCGATGGGAAGCTGATGGTCTGAATTATCCAGTGTGATCGCCACAGATGCGTAGCTTAAAGGCTTGCGGTTCTCTGTTCCGGAAAAGATCACGTCCTGCATACTGCCGCCGCGGAGCTGCTTGACTCTCTGTTCACCCAGAACCCAGCGCACCGCATCCGCAACGTTACTCTTTCCGCTGCCGTTTGGACCGACAATCCCTGTGATACCGTTGTGAAAATCAAATTTGATCTTATGTGCAAAAGACTTAAAGCCTTGTACTTCGATGCTTTTTAAATACATACCTCACCTACTTTATGTTTTCTTGATGCAGCTTTAAAATACTCTGATAAGCTGCCTCCTGCTCCGCCGCCTTTTTGGTGCGGCCGGTACCCGTTCCCCACTGCTTTTCGCCGATATAGACGGCCACGTGGAAGGATTTGTTATGGTCCGGGCCCTCCTCTCCGGTCAGCTCATACCGGATCTGATCCTTAAAATGCCCCTGGACGATCTCCTGAAGGATAGTCTTGCTATCAAAAAAGAGTTTTCGGTGTTCCAGATCGTTAAGAACAAATCTGTGGATAAATTCTTTTGCGTTAGCAAAACCACCATCCAGATAGATGGCTCCTATTAATGCTTCCATAGCGTCAGACGTTATAGATTCTCTCTGCCTTCCGCCGGTGGCGTCTTCTCCCTTCCCGAGCAGCAGATAACCGCCAAGCCCAAGCTCTCTTGCACAAAAGGCAAGCGACGGTTCGCATACCATGCTGGCTCTTGTTTTGGTAAGCTCTCCCTCCGGCATGGTCTTATGCTCCGAAAACAGAAATTCGCTGGATACCAGCTCCAGTACAGCGTCTCCCAGAAATTCCAGCCTCTCATTGCATGCATATTTTGGCAGCTGTCTTTCATTAGCGTAGGAGCTGTGGATCATTGCCTGCTTCAACAGGTTTCTGTCACGGAATGTATATCCTATTTTTTCTTCTAAACATTTCAGTTCCTGATTCATAATTAATGCCCCATAAAATGAAAAAGCCCGGCAGGGCTTTTTCACTCCTAACATCCTAGTTATTTGTTGCTTTTTTGATCTGCTCAACCGCATCTCCGACTGTTGCGATCTTTTCAGCCTCATCATTATCAATTTCAATATCGAAGGTCTCTTCTATTCCCATGATGATCTGAAAAATATCCAGTGAATCCGCACCCAGATCATCTACAAACTTTGTATCCTCTGTGATATCGTCTGCCTCCACATTTAACACATCTGCAATGATTTCTTTTAATTTTTCAAATTCCATTTCCATTCTCCTTTTTTCCTTTTCTTTCAACTTTGTAATCTATTATTCAGCGGATAAGCCTCCCGCTTGAATACTCTCTTTGATCTTCTCATTGATTTTCTGCTGTTTGAACGTCACGCACTGTACAAGGGTATTGCTGATCTCTACAGCTTTGGAACTTCCGTGAGTCTTGACCACCAGGCCGTTTAAGCCCAGAAGCGGCGCTCCGCCGTATTCCGCCGTATCAAACTTTTTCAGCGTATCTTTCAGCGCCGGTTTTACCAGCAGTGCTCCGATTTTGCTTCGGAGATCTTTCATCATGCCTTTCTTAAGCTCACGGATCAGAGTATTTCCGACACCCTCAAACAGCTTCAGGATGATATTTCCCGCAAATGCTTCGCAGACGACTACATCCGCCGCACCGCGCGGAATATCTCTGGCTTCTACGCTGCCGATAAAATGGATGCTTTTTTCTTCCTTCAGAAGCGGAAAGGTCTCCTTAACCAGCGCATTCCCCTTTTCTTCTTCTGCACCGATATTTACAATCCCGGCTTTTGGATCCCTGATCCCAACCACATGCTCCATATAGATGGTTCCCATCTTGGCAAACTGAACCAGATGAGAGGGCCTTGCGTCTACGTTTGCTCCGCAGTCGATCAGAAGCGACACACCCTTTTCCGTAGGAAACAGCGGTGCAAGCGCAGGTCTTTCCACTCCTTTGATCCGTCCTACGATAACTTGTCCGCCTACCAGAACGGCTCCGGTACTTCCGGCCGATACAAATGCATCTGCTCTGCCTTCTTTAACCAGCTTCATTCCTACCACGATAGAAGAATCCTTCTTCTTCCGGATCGCATTTACCGGAGGCTCGGCCATCTCGATCACTTCCGTGGCCGGAACCACCTCTATGCGGTCCTTATCATAAGTATATTTCTCTAATTCATTTTTCACGGCATCTTCCTGGCCTACCAGGAAAATGTAAAGACCTTTTTCTCTTGTAAGGGCGTCCACAGCCCCCTTTACGATCTCGGCAGGAGCATTGTCTCCGCCCATCGCATCTAATGCTACCTTCGTCATCTCTGCCATTTCTCGTCCTCCTAGCAACTTCAAGGATAATTCTACTAGACATTGATACAAAAATCAATAGCGAACTGCGCAAAAGGGGACGTACACTTTTGACAAAAGTGTACGTCCCCTTTTGCATTAAAATCGGGAAGATATCCGTGAACGGACATTCTTCCCGATTTGTTTGCTTCCTCTATTGTAATTAGTCCTGAGGAATGATTTCTTTTTTGTTGTATGAGCCACAAGCCTTGCAGACTCTGTGAGGCATCATAAGCTCGCCGCACTTGCTGCATTTCACCAGGTTCGGTGCGCTCATCTTCCAGTTAGCTCTTCTTTTATCTCTTCTTGCTTTGGAAGATTTATTCTTTGGGCAAATTGACATGGGTTACACCTCCTTAAAATTCTTAAAGACATCACGGATAACTGACATTCTAGGGTCAAGGCCTGTATCTTCACAATCACAAGTGCCTTCATTCAAGTTTTGACCACATATGCTGCAAATGCCTTTACAGTCATCACTGCACAGAATTTTCGTCGGCCACCCTACTAATAACTCGTTGCGGACCAGCTGTTCCACATCCAAGTTAGATCCGTCAATATAATTTGTTTCGTCTAATTCGTCTGACTGATCCACATGCTCCGGATCCACACTGACTTTCTTGTGAAAGTCCAGAGGAATCTTTACCTCCACATCCTTAAGGCACCGGTCACAGGGAATCACCGCTGTCACTTCACCTCTTCCTTCAATGGAAAGCTGCTTCTTTCCGGCATACTCAATGCTAAGCTGAAGTGGTGACCTTTCAATTAACGGAAAGTCCACTCCGCCGGATGAGAACGACTCCATTTCAATAGAAACAGATGCTTCGATGGGCTTATGCTGTTCAGACAAAACGCTGGATAGGTCTAATATCATAATGAATACTCCTATTCACACCTAGACTATTATATCATTTAAAAACTGTTTGTCAACCCTAAATCTTGAGCTTCTTATACAAAATATTGGACATTCTATACAAGTGCTACGGTTTCTCTTGCGATTGCCAGTTCTTCGTTGGTCGGGATCACCGCAACTTTCACTTTAGAATCCGGAGTGGAGATCACGAAGTCTTCTCCGCGCTTCTTGTTTGCCTCCTCATCCAGAGTGATGCCCAGGTATCCCAGGTATCCCAGCACCTTCTCACGTACGATGCCTGCATTTTCTCCGATACCTGCTGTGAAAGCGATTGCATCTACACCGTTCATTGCGGCTACATAGGATCCGATATATTTTGCTACCCGGTAGCAGAATACCTCCAGTGCTGCTTTCGCATACTGGTTGCCGTTCTCCATTGCTTCTTCCAGATCGCGGAAATCGCTGGAAAGATTCTTGGACAGGCCGTATACACCAGACTTCTTATTCAGTACATTCATGATACCTGCAATGTCCAGATCCTCTTTCTTTGCAATGTATTCCATGATAGCCGGGTCAATATCTCCGGAACGTGTTCCCATAACCAGACCTTCCAGAGGTGTCAGACCCATAGAAGTATCTACACATTTTCCATTTAATACAGCGCTGATGGATGCGCCGTTTCCAAGGTGTGCAACGATGATCTTGGAATTGTTGATATCCATTCCCAGGAACTTGGCTGCATGCTTGGATACGAAGCTGTGGCTTGTCCCGTGGAAGCCGTAGCGTCTTACGCCGTATTTTTCATAATACTCATACGGAAGTCCGTACAGATATGCCTTTTCCGGCATGGTCTGATGGAATGCGGTATCAAATACTGTCACCATAGGAGTGCCCGGCATCAGTTTCTGGCATGCACGGATTCCGATCAGGTTAGCCGGGTTATGAAGCGGTGCCAGATCGTTGCACTCTTCAATCGCCTTCAGCACCTCATCTGTGATCACTACAGAGCTTGCAAATTTCTCTCCGCCATGTACCACGCGATGTCCTACCGCACCGATTTCATCAAGGCTCTTTACTACACCAGTATCAGCGTCTGTCAGAGCGTCGATCACGAACTGGATTGCCTCTGTATGTGTAGGCATTGCCTTGTCAGATTTTACTTTCTCACCGCCAGCCGGCTGATAGGTCAGACTTCCATCGATTCCGATACGCTCGCAAAGCCCTTTGGCAAGAACATTTTCGGATTCAGAGTCGATAAGCTGGAATTTTAAAGATGAGCTTCCGCAGTTGATTACTAATACATTCATTTGTTTTTTACCTCTCTCTCAATATAAATGTTTATTAATTTTCCGCCATAGCCTGTACAGCTGTAATTGCCACAACACCTTCAATGTCTTTTGCGCTGCATCCGCGGGACAGGTCGTTGACCGGAGCCGCGATCCCCTGTGTCAGCGGGCCGTAAGCTTCTGCTTTTGCCAGTCTCTGTGCCAGCTTGTATCCGATATTTCCGGCATCCAGATCTGGGAATACCAGGACATTTGCCTTTCCGGCCACCGGACTTCCAGGTGCTTTGGACGCTCCTACTTCCGGCACGATCGCTGCGTCAAGCTGGAATTCCCCATCCAGCATCAGCCCTTCCGGTGCATTTTCTTTCGCAATGCGGGTAGCCTCTACTACTTTGTCCACATCCGGGTGCTTTGCGCTTCCCTTAGTAGAATGAGACAGCATAGCTACGATCGGCTCTTTGCCTGTCAGTAAACGGAAGGAGTCTGCCGAAGAAAGTGCAATGGCTGCCAGCTTCTCCGGATCCGGATTCTGCTCCAGTCCTGAGTCTGCAAATACAAATGTTCCGTCTGCTCCCATATCACAGTCCGGTACCACGATCACGAAAAATGCGGAAACCAGCTTGGTGCCCGGTTTTGTCTTCAGAATCTGAAGACATGGCCTTAAGGTGTCTGCAGTAGAATGGCATGCACCGGATACCATACCGTCAGCATCCTTCATCTTTACCATCATAACACCATAATACAGATAGTTGGTCAGGAGCAGTTCTCTTGCCTGCTCTTCGGTCATTCCTTTTTTCTGACGAAGCTCTACCAGCTTTGCAATATACGCGTCTGTCTTTTCACAGGTGGCAGGGTCTACGATGGTTGCGCCGCTGATATCAAAATCTCCTTTGTTTTTTGCAATCTCTTCCTCGCTTCCGATCAGAATCAGATCCGCAGTTCCCTCCTTCAGCACTGCTTCTGCTGCTTCATATGTCCGGATATCCTCAGTCTCAGGAAGCACGATCGTCTTTTTACATGTTTTGGCTTTTGCTTTGATTTCATCTATGAATCCCATGTTCAATAGACTCCTTTCCTTAGTTTCTCAGTATCTTTAATTATAATACAAAGAGACCCTGAAAAACAAGGTCTCTTCTTGGAATCTTATGTCTATTTTTGTGTACAATATACCGTGATCCTGCCTACAGCTGAAACACTGTGCTGACAATAGCAAAATAAACACTGATCGTGCTGATATCTACCAGCGTGGAAATCAGAGGAGTCGCCATAATGGCAGGATCCAGGCCAACCTTTTTAGCCACCAGAGGCAGTGTACATCCCACCACCTTTGCAATGATCACCGTACATGCCATTGTAAGACCGATGGTCAGCGCCATCAGTACATCCCCCTGTCCCATGAGCAAAATACGGATACCATTAACCACTGCCAGTACCAGGCTGATGCAGACAGCAATTCTGACTTCCTTCCATACCACGCGGAACAAATCTCCGAATTCGATTTCTTCTACGGCAAGCCCCCGGATCACCAGGGTAGAACTCTGGGATCCGCAGTTTCCTCCGGTACCGGTCAGCATCGGAATAAACCCTGCAAGTTGGGGCATGACCGCCAGCGCAGCCTCGTAGCTGTTCATGATCATCTGGGTCACTGTTGCCGAGAGCATCAGAAACAAAAGCCAGGGAAGCCTGCTTTTGACGTGCTCCATAACCGTTGTTCCAAAATAGGAGTCTTCATTAGGGTTAACACCAGCCATGATGCTGATATCTTCAGTAGTCTCTTCCTGCAATACATCCATAGCATCGTCAACAGTAACGATACCTACCATGCAGTTTTCATGATCCAGAATAGGCAGAGCGATCAGGCCATATTTATTAATAGTCTTTGCCACATCCTCCTGGTCGTCAGTAGTATGAGCATACAGAAGATTGGTCTCCATGATCTCTTCAACCGGTTTCGATTCACTGGTCGTTAACAGTTCTTTCAGGTCCACATATCCGATCAGCTTTCTTTTCTCTGTCACATAGCAGGTATATATCGTCTCTTTATTAAGGCCGACCTGCCGGATCTTCAGAATAGCCTCCGCTACAGTCATCTCTTTGCGGACCGCAATATAGTCCACATTCATAACGCTTCCCGCGCTGTCCTCAGGATATTGCAGAAGCTGGTTGATCTGCGCGCGCTTTTCTTCGTCGGTAGCCATCAAAAGCCTGTCCACTACATTCGCAGGCATTTCCTCAAGAACGTCTACCGTATCGTCCAGATACATCTCTTCCATAACCTCTTCCAGCTCGGAATCTGTCAGGGCATTGATCAGGACCTCCCGCATATCACTGTTCATGTAGGTGAATGTTTCCGCCGCCTCTTCTTTCGCCAGCAGACGAAACACCATGACCATATGCTTCTGGTCAAATTCTTCCAGAATATCCGCCAGATCTACGGGATACATATTATTTTCCAGCTCTTCCTTCAGCTCTTTATACTGCCGGTTTTCAAGCATATCCAAAATACGTTCCTCTGTCAGCTCTTCCCGCATTTTGTTATTCTCTTCACTCATAAATGCATCCCCCTTTCCGTCTTATTGCCAGCCAAGTCTTTCTATAGTATAATCAATTTCAAAAAGATATACAAGGAGAAACTTATGAAAATCGTTGGATTGATCACCGAATATAATCCTTTCCACAACGGACATTTATACCATATGCAGAAGGCTAAAGAGATCACCGGTGCAGACTCGGTGATTGCAGTGATGAGCGGAAATTACGTGCAGAGAGGCGCGCCGGCCATCATGCCTAAGCACTTACGCGCGGAGGTGGCTCTGGAAGCCGGAATCCCTCTGGTTCTGGAGCTGCCCGTCTGCTACGCATCCGGAAGTGCGGAGTACTTTGCCGACGGCGCCATCTCCTTATTTGAAAAGCTCGGGTGCATTGACTCCATCTGTTTTGGAAGTGAATGTGGAGATTACTATCTGCTTGAAAAAGTCGCACATGTGACAGCCGACGAACCGGAAGCCTATAAACAAACCCTGCAGGACGCACTGAAACAAGGCCTGTCATTCCCTCTGGCAAGACAGGCTGCTTTAAAGGCTTATTTCCAGGATCCGTCTTTGGATGATATTTTAGAGCAGCCAAACAACATCCTGGGAATCGAGTATATCAAAGCTTTATATCTTAGGAAGAGTCCCATCGGCGCCTATACAATACGCCGTAAGATTTCCGGATACCATGACAAGGAACTGTCGCCAGGATACAGCTCTGCCTCAGCGATCCGACGTCTCCTGGCTTTCGCCGGGAACTCGGTCCATCTGGCGTCAGAAGAAATGTATGACGAGCCCGGTCTTTCCGAAGTCCTGACCAGACTGGAGGGGCAGGTGCCGCCATCCTGTATCCGATCTCTGGAAGAGACTCACAGAGTCCGCTATCCGGTCTACGCCAATGATTTCTCCCTGCTTTTCCGCTACCGTCTACTGACGGAGACAAGAGAGTCTCTGGCCGGATATCTGGATATGACAGAAGAACTGGCCAATCGTATGATAAATCATGCAAATGATTTCATCACATTTGACCAGTTCTGTGATCTTTTAAAAACAAGAGATATGACTTATTCCCGGATCAGCCGCTGCCTTCTCCACATCCTTCTGAATATTCGGACAGAAGACATGACCCTTTACAAAGAAGAAGGCGGATGCCAGTATGCCCGGGTTCTTGGTTTCAGCAAAGACGGAGCAAAGCTTTTGACCCGCATCAAACGCACTTCCTCCGTCCCGCTTCTGACTAAGCTGACCCAGACAGAAGGCCTTTCCAAAGCTGGGCTTCGAATGCTCCGGCAGGATATCTTCGCTGCAGATCTCTACGAAAGTGTGATCACTGACAAGTTTAAAATGCCTTTTATCAGCGAATATCAACAGCAGATCGTACGGGTCTGAAGATTCCTTTTTAGATCTCGATCTTCCGGCTGCAGGTAATGGCGATAGCTCCCGGACCAATGTGGCAGCTCACGCTGAGGGAGAGCTTGTCCATTTCCAGTTCATATCCCGGGAATCTCTCTTCGATTTCCCGCTTCCACACTCCTGCCTCCTCTTCCGTACAGGTATAAGCAGCCGCCAGATTTACCTGGCTGCCGGCAAATCGTTCCCGGATATCTTTTTCCATAGCATCCAGCATAGTCTTTTTCGCCGCTTTGATTCCACGCACTTTGGCGAATGCATCCAGTTTCTCACCCTGGATCTGAAGCACTGGCTTCAGATTCAGGACTGTACCGATGGCCGCGGCCGCCGGTGTGATCCTGCCTCCCTTTTTCAGATATTTCAGCGTATCTACTGTAATGTAGATACTGGCCTCTAATTTTTCACGCATCAGGACATCCACGATCTCATCTGCGGACATCCCCTTATCTCTCATTGCAATGGCATCCATGACAGACTGTCTCTGAGTAACAGAAATCCGCTGATTATCAACCACATGTACTCTGCCATCAAACTCTTTTGCCAGCATGATAGCTGTCTCACAGCTGCTGGAAAGGCCGCTGGACATCGGGATATGGATGACTTCATCATACTCTTCGAGAAGTTCCTCCCAAAGTTCCATGACATCGGCAGGCGAAGGCTGGGATGTGGAAATGTCCGCATCCTCTGCCAGTCTCTGGTAGAATTCCTCCTGCGTCAGCGTAATGTCTTCATAAAAGAGTTCGTCATTGATAAAAAAAGGCATCGGGAGGACCCGGATTCCCAGACGTTCCGCCTCCTTTTGTGTAATCCCGCTGTTGCTGTCTGTCATGATCGCAATCTTGTTCATAACTTTTATTTCTCCATTCTTACTTTCACATTTCATTTATCAGCCCTGAGTTTTTTTAAGCTGTATCTCTAAAGAGTGACAATATCGGAAACCTGATCTCTTCTTGCCACCATCATCGGAATATCCTCCCCCTTATAAGGATTATCTCCCATGCTGATCTCCAGCTTCACTGTCTCATAGGCCAGCTCTGCATAATTATTTTCCTTGCTCAGATGTCCAAGAATCACCTGCTGCAGCCCGTCATGCAGGATGTCACAGAGGAGCCTCCCGGAAGATTCATTGGAAAGATGTCCCTTCTCTCCCATAACCCTTCGTTTTAATACATAAGGATAAGGCCCTACCTCCAGCATATGGAGGTCATGATTTGCCTCCAGTACCACAGCATTCAGATCCTTTAGATGCTCAACCGTATATTCATTATATTTCCCTAAATCTGTAGCTACCGCCACTGACTTCTCTCCGCCGTCGATCCGGTATCCGGAGGGTTCTCTTGCGTCATGGGAAATAGCAAAAGGACTGATCTTTAAATCCCCCAGCCCAAAGGACTGGTCTACTGCTATTTCATGAAGAAGGCCATCCGGCATCTTCCCCAGGCTCTTCGTACCGCGTATTCCCTCAATGGTACCTCTGGTCGCATAAACAGGGATCTCATATCTCCGGCTGAAAACGCCAAGCCCCTGGATATGGTCAATATGCTCATGGGTAATCAGGATGGCCGAGAGCTCATCTCCTCTGATCCCCAGGCTATGTAATCCTTCTTCAATCCTCTTTTTGCTGATTCCTGTGTCCACCAGCAGATGGGTGCGGTCGTCTCCCACATAGATACAATTCCCGCTGCTCCCACTGGCAATACTGCATAATCTCATCATCTTGTAAATAATTGCCTTTCTTTTTATAAGTCTGCAATGATATTGTCTAACTGGATCTGCGTCTCGGCAAAGACTCCGTTGTTATCGATCACCCTGTCGCAGTGTTTCATATAAATATCCTTGGGAGGCTGCGCTGCAATAATGCTGTCGACTTTGGCAGCCTCATAGCCGCGGGCATAAAACAGACGTTTTTTCCTGATCTCATCCTTTACATACACATACCAGAGTTCATCGCAGAACTCCTCGTAATGGTCTTCGATCAGAACGGCAGACTCAATAATCAGAAGATTGGTGTTTTTTCGTTCCTCTTTTGCAATGATCTTCTGAACCTCTTCTTTCACTACCGGGTGAACGATCCTGTTCAGAACAGACAGCTGTTCTACATTTGTAAAGGCAATGCTGCCCAGCTTTTCCCTGTTGAGTTCGCCCTTTTCATTCAGGATCTCTTCCCCGAAATGTTCTACAATGGCATCATAGCACCTGCCGCCCTTTTTCTGAAGCTTTTTAGCTAATGCATCCGTCTGGCAGATGGTTGCCCCGTACTTATTATTCAAGTATTCCAGTATCTGTGTTTTCCCCGAACCGACACCGCCGGTAAGTCCTATGATCTTCATTTTTCTCCACCTCTTACTTTGCTTCGTACCAATTATCTCCTGTATGCATATCTATTTCAAGCGGCACATCCAGTGAAGCCGCATGTTCCATTTCTTCACGGAGGATTTTTTCTACCTGCTCCACCTCCGTCTTTCTGGCCTCTATCAGCAGTTCGTCATGAACCTGGAGCACCAGACGTGAATCCAGTTTCTCCTCCTTAAGTCTGTGGTTCACAGAGGTCATGGCAATCTTAATGATATCTGCCGCCGTCCCCTGGATCGGCGAGTTCATGGCAACCCGTTCTCCGAAGGATCTCTGCATAAAATTGCTGGAAGAAAGCTCCGGCACCGGACGGCGTCTTCCAAATAATGTCACCACATAGCCCTGTTCCTTCGCATGTGTCACTGCATCATCCAGAAAAGTTTTAATTCCCGGATAGGTATGAAAATAATCATCAATGTATTTTGCCGCCTCTTTCCTGGTAATGCTCAAATCCTGGCTCAGGCCAAAGGAGCTGATGCCGTAGACAATCCCAAAGTTAACCGCCTTGGCATTTCTGCGCTGCTGATCGGTCACCTCTTCAAAAGGAATGTGAAACACCTGAGACGCCGTAATCCTGTGAATGTCCTTTGCTTCCCGGTATGCCTCGATCAGATGGGCGTCACCCGAGCAGTGCGCCAGTACCCGAAGCTCTATCTGGGAATAATCTGCATCCACAAATACACATCCATCTTCCGGAACAAATACTTTGCGGATCATCCTGCCCAGCTCGGTCCTCACCGGAATGTTCTGAAGATTTGGCTCTGTACTGCTGATCCTTCCGGTGGCAGTGATGGTCTGGTTGAATTTTCCGTGTATTCTTCCGTCATCTGCAATAAAGTTAGCCAGTCCGTCTGCATAAGTAGACTTAAGCTTTGCATACTGCCGGTATTCCAGAACCTTTGCAATGACCGGATAATCCGGCGCCAGCTTCTCCAGCACATCTGCCGCTGTAGAATAGCCGGTCTTTGTCTTTTTCCCGCCGGGGATCTTAAGCTTTTCAAAGAGGATCACCCCCAGCTGCTTGGGCGAATTGATGTTGAAGGTTTCTCCCGCCGCGTCATATATCTCCTGTTCCAGCATGCTGATATGAACAGCCAGCTGATCGCCATATTCCTTCAATGCGCCGGAATTGATCTTTACGCCGTTTTGCTCCATATCAAAAAGCGTAAACACCAGCGGCATTTCTATTTCCATAAACAACCTGTCCATCTGTGCTTCTTCCAGACGTTTCATCAGGATATCTGATGCCTCTCTGGCTGTATACGCCTCATAACAGACCTTAATATATAACTCTGATTTATCTTCAATCATTAATCCAAGGTGTTCTCTTGCCACATCCTCATAATCATAATGGCTTTTCAAAGGATCCAGCAGATAGGCAGCCACAGCCATATCAAAACAGTTCTCTTCTTTTTTAATCTGAAGGTAGGGAAGATCCGCTTTCAGATCAAATACGGAAAATCTGCTCGTTGTTCCTGCAATCCTGGAGAGCTGTTCCAAAAGCCAGGAAGCGCTGATCTTTTCCCCCGTACGGATACAATAGGTGTCTTCCGGTGAAAAACTGATCCCGATCCCTCCAAGCTCTGCCTGGTCTGCAAACAATGGGAGCACCTGCTCTGTATCCTTAAAGATGCAGGCGCCGATGCAGGCCGCTCCGGCTGCTTTGTCCAGAATCTCTTCTGCCTTTTTGCGGTCCGTGATCTCTGTAAAGAAATCCTCGATCTGATTAGCCGGAGCCTTCACATCAAACCGCGAAAGCAGATTTTTGAACTGAAGCTTCTGGAAATAAGCATAAGCTTCTTCTGTATAAATATTTTCAAGCTTTGCCTCTGAAAGCTCGTAGGGGAAATCCGCATGGACATTGATGGTGGCAAGCTCTTTGCTCATCACCGCCAGATCCCAGTGCTCCTTCATGGCACTGGACGCTCTGGGAGGCTTGATTTCGTCTGCATGCTCATGCGCATTTTCAATAGAATGATATTCCGTAATAATCTTTGTCGCTGTCTTTTCTCCGATGCCCGGGACTCCCGGAATGTTGTCAGAGGAGTCTCCCATCAGCGCCTTCAGATCAATGAACTCCGAAGGAGTCACCTGGTATTTCTCCTTGACGTCCTCTGCATAATAATCTTCCACCTCGGTGCGTCCCTGCTTTGTCTTCGGAATCCGGATCTTTACATGCTCTGTGGCAAGCTGCAGAAGATCCCGGTCGCCGGAGATCACCGACACTTCCATGCCTTCTGACTCACAGCGTCTCGACAGCGTTCCCAGGAGGTCGTCCGCCTCCAGCCCGGCACACTCGATAGTCTTGATCCCCATAGCCTTTAAGACTTCTTTCATCACAGGAACCTGCTGACGGAGTTCTTCCGCCATTGGCTTTCTGGTTCCCTTATAATCTGCATACATCTCGTGCCGGAAGGTAGGCGCATGCACGTCAAAAGCCACCGTCAGATAATCCGGTGTCTCTTCTTCCAATATTTTAAATAAAATGGTCAGAAAACCATAGACGGCATTAGTATGAAGGCCCTCGGAATTCGTGAGATCCGGAAGCCCGTAGAACGCTCGGTTCAAAATACTATGGCCGTCTATCAATACAATCTTTTGACTCATAATCAACTTCTCCATCCTAAATTTAGAGCTATCTTTTACTATACACCAAATCGACAATTTTTAAAAGGGATAAGTTGATCTTATATCTTTTTTACCGCAGGGATCAGCATACCTCCCAGGCTGTTCCCCAGGGTCATGATAAGAAGATAGATAAAGGTTCTGCCGCTCCACACTCCTGCCAGTGTAAAATAGAACATATTTGCTACACAGTGTTCAAATCCAGCCAGGATAAACACACTGACACACAGGAATAAAATTATCGGATTTCCCTTCTCTTTGAATCCATCTACCGCCACATACATCAGGATGCCGCAGAAGACAGCAAGGATAAAAATGCTGAAGACCGAGTCCCCAAGCTTTGTCTCGCAAACCGTCCTTGCCTGCTCTTCAATCGAAGATGAAATCCTTACTGCAAAAAGGCAGACGGCTGCAAGAGAAGTGCCTGCAAGATTGCCGAGCCATGTCAGAAAAAGCAGCCAGATATATGATCGTTTTTCTTTCTGCTCCACCAGATAACCGATCCGCCCCGTATACAGATTCAGACCATTCAAAACTATGGCATACAGCCCAACCGTAAAAAACAGTGATCCCGCAATCTTATTTTCTACAGACAAATATACCGTGCCGCCAATGGCGATGGCAATACCTGCCGCCACGGCACGAAAAAAAATCCGAGCACTTTCTCTCATAATATTCCGCCTCCATCTCATCAGACGAATATCGAATTCAGATAACGGGCTCCCCGAAGCACATGCGCCGCCAGTACTGAGGTAGTCACGCTTCCTACACCGCCGGGCACCGGGCTGATATAGGATGCGCGAGGCTCCACCGCATCAAAATCCACATCCCCGCACAGTCTGTCGTTCTCATCCACATTGATTCCGACATCCACAACGACTGCGTCCTGTCCTGTCATCGCTTCTGTGATCATGCCGGCTTTCCCGGCCGCCGCAACCAGGATCTGTGCCTTTCTGCACTCCTCTTCCAGATCCGCCGTACGTGTGTGGCAAAGTGTCACCGTCCCATGGCGGTCCAAAAGCAGCATAGCCAGTGGTTTCCCCACCACCATACTGCGCCCCACAACTGTAACCTTTCTGCCTTTTGGATCAATGCCGTAATGATCCAGCATCCTTACCACTGCCTCTGCGGTACAAGGTGCAAATCCAGTCTCATCCCCGGCAAAAACCTTAGCTATGTTAACATCGCTCATGCAATCCACATCCTTATATGGATGAATGATAGACTTTACCGGCTTCTCATCCAGATGATCCGGAAGCGGATGGAACAAAAGAATTCCATGGACCGACGGATCCTGGTTGATCTTCTGGAATTCTTTCTCAAACTCCCTCTGGCTGATGTCCTCCGGAAGCTCACGCACCCGACATTCGATACCGATCAGTTCCATTCTTTTTTTTGCGCCTCTTTCATAGGCCAGGTCATCCGGTCTGGCTCCGACCCGGATGATCGTAAGACAGGGGAGGATTCCCTTTTCCTTCAATGCCTCTGCCTCGCGGATCAGCGTCTCTTTCATGGCTTTCGCCACTTCCGCGCCCTTCATGGTTGTACTCATTGGTCTTTCCTCCTGCTATCTTATTTTTTTCAATACGTTTTCATAAATTCTGTTTTTCTGGGACGTGCCTTCTTTGATCAGTTCATCCGCCCGGCGGTTCAGATCCTCTGCTTTCATCCGGTCTTTCATCATCCGGGTATTGATAAAGATATTCAAAGACGCGCCCTCCAGCGCCGCCTGGGCAAACAGGATCCCCACACCTGCGTCACTGACCGCGATCCGGCTGCCCTTCTCTTCCAGGAGCTCCAGCTCATCCATCGCCGTCTTAACTGTCTCCATGATCTGAAGGGGTACTACGCTGGCCTCATAAAGAGCGTTCTCCATAACACGTTCTTTTTCTGCTTTCTGTTCTTCTGTTTCTTTCGGCATGCCATAGGCTTTGGAAAGAGGCTCGAAAGCCTCGGCGTCCCGGTCGGCAAGCACCACCAGCTGATCCCGGATTTTTTCGAGTCGTTCCCTGACTCCAAGGATCTCTTCTTCCACTGCAGCATATGTTTTCTTTCCCACCGTCAGGTTCGTGACCATCATCCCCAAAGCGGCGGCAAAGGCGCCGACCGCGGCAGAGGCGCCGCCTCCGCCGGGTACGGGCTCTTTCGAAGACAGGACCTCCAGGAAATCTGTCATTTTCTTTTCTAGCATCATCTGTTTTCTCCCTTCTTTCTTGCCTCTTCTTATTCTTACCAGCAATTCAGCTGGTTATCTGCGCTTAGAATAATCCGGAGATCACCCCGTCCGCATTGACATCAATCTTCTCTGCTGCGGGCACCTTCGGAAGCCCCGGCATTTTCATAATATCTCCGGTAAGAGCGACCAGGAAGCCTGCTCCGGCAGAGGCAGTGATATCCCGGATTGTAATCCGGAAGCCCTCCGGCCTTCCAAGCTTTTTCGCATCGTCTGTCAGGGAATATTGGTTCTTTGCCATACAGATCGGCAGGTTTCCAAGTCCGATACTCTCCAGTGTACGGATTTCCCGTTCTACCTTTGGTGCATAATCTACGCCATCAGCGCCATAGATCTTCCGGGCAATCGCTTCGATCTTTTCTTTTATAGAGCACTCTGTATCATATGCAAATTCCATGTGGCTTTCTGTGTCACACAGGCGTACCACTTCTTCTGCCAGTTCTTCGCCGCCGGCGCCGCCTTTTGCCCATACCTCGGAAAGCGCTACGTTTACGCCCAGCTCCTCGCATTTTTCACGGACCAGACGGATCTCTGCTTCCGTGTCAGTCGGAAAACGGTTGATTGCTACTACTGCCGGAAGCTTAAAGACCTGCGTAATATTTTCTACATGTTTCAGAAGATTCGGGATTCCCTTTTCCAGGGCCTCCAGATTTTCTTCCTGCAGGTCTGCCTTTGCTACTCCGCCATTATATTTCAACGCTTTGATCGTTGCTACAATAATCACTGCCGAAGGACGGACTCCTGACATCCGGCATTTGATATCCAGGAACTTTTCCGCACCAAGATCCGCACCGAATCCGGCTTCTGTGATCATATAGTCCGCAAGCTTCATTCCCATCTTCGTAGCGATCACGCTGTTGCATCCATGTGCGATATTCGCAAAAGGTCCTCCATGGACAAACGCAGGAGTTCCTTCCAGTGTCTGTACCAGATTCGGCTTCAGAGCGTCCTTGAGAAGCGCTGCCACAGCCCCCTCTGCATGAATATCTCCGGCTGTCACCGGGCGTCCGTCTCTGGAGTAAGCCACGATAATCCTTGCTACCCGCTCTTTCAGATCAATAACATCACTGGCGAGACAGAACACGGCCATGATCTCAGAAGCCACCGTGATATCAAATCCATCCTGTCTGGTAACCCCATCTGCTTTCGGTCCTAATCCGTCTACAATATTGCGGAGCTGGCGGTCATTCATATCCACGCAGCGTCTCCATGTTACCCGGTTCGTATCAATATCCAGCGCGTTTCCCTGATGGATATGATTATCCAGCATGGCAGCGATCAGGTTGTTGGCCGCACCGATAGCATGAAGATCACCGGTGAAGTGAAGGTTGATGTCTTCCATCGGAACTACCTGGGCATATCCGCCTCCGGCCGCTCCTCCTTTAACTCCAAATACCGGTCCCAGGGAAGGCTCTCTTAATGCAACCATAGTCTTTTTGCCCATACGGTTCAGTGCGTCTGCCACACCGATGGTCGTGGTGGTCTTTCCTTCCCCGGCAGGCGTCGGATTAATAGCGGTTACCAGCACCACCTTAGCATCCGGTCGATCCTTTAAGGCTTCGTTGTAATACCGGTAATCAATTTTTGCCTTATATTTTCCGTAATTTTCTACATATTGATCCGGAATCCCCAGCGAATCTGCAATTTCATTGATTACCTCCATCTCTGCTTCCTGTGCGATTTCAATATCTGTTTTAAATCCCATCTTGTCCACATCCTTTCTGACACTTTCTATCATTTTATCCCAGTATACCCCATTTCCGCCGGAAATTAAATACAAAATTTTATTGACATCCCAGAAGTTAGCCCTTATAATAAAATTTGTTACGGCAAAATGTATGCCGCTGTGGCGGAATTGGCAGACGCACGTGACTCAAAATCACGCGGAGCGATCCGTGCCGGTTCGAGTCCGGCCAGCGGCATTAACAGATTCAGCTCTTTAGTTTCAGGCTAGAGAGCTTTTTCTTTTCAAGAATTAAGGCTCTTTGATTTTTCAAAGAGCCTTTCTGATATCTTTTTTGTCTATTTTTCAATCAGCTTTTTCCCGATTTCAAAGCAGTCAAACGTGGCAAAATAATCTGCCGGCGTCTCAGCCCTCCGGATCAGCTGTACGGTCCCGTCTTCTTTCAGAAGCAGCTCTGCTGATTTCAGCTTTCCATTGTAATTGTATCCCATGGAAAAGCCGTGTGCTCCTGTATCGTGGATGATCAGAAGATCACCTGTATCAATCTTCGGAAGCATCCGGTCGATTGCAAATTTATCATTATTCTCGCAAAGAGATCCCACAACATCATATTTATGGTCGCAGTGTGCATCTTCCTTCCCCGCCACAGTGATATGATGATATGCGCCGTACATAGCCGGACGCATCAGATTCACCGCACAGGCATCTACGCCGATATATTCCTTATATGTATGTTTTTCATGGATCGCTTTTGTCACCAGACATCCATACGGCCCCATCATAAAACGACCAAGCTCCGTGTAGATTGCCACATCTCCCATTCCTGCAGGAACCAGCACTTCTTCATAGACCCTGCGCACGCCGTCCCCGATCGCCCGGATATCATTGGGCTCCTGGTCCGGTGTATACGGGATTCCAATTCCGCCGGAAAGATTAATAAATTTAATATGTACACCGGTTTCCTTCTGAAGCTTTACCGCCACTTCAAAAAGGATCTTCGCCAGCATGGGATAATATTCATTTGTCACCGTATTGCTGGCCAGAAATGCATGGATTCCAAATTCCTTAGCACCCTTTCCTTTCAGGATCCTGAATGCCTCAAAAAGCTGCTCCGTGGTCATGCCATATTTTGCATCCCCCGGATTGTCCATAATGTCATTGCTGATCTTGAAAAGCCCGCCCGGATTGTAGCGACAGCTGATAGTCTCCGGAATATGTCCAATAGCCTTTTCCAGATAATCAATATGAGTAAAATCGTCCAGATTGATGACCGCATCCAATTTGTCTGCATATACAAATTCTTCTGCCGGTGTGTCATTAGAAGAAAACATAATTTCTTCTCCCCTGGCTCCAATCGCATCAGAAAGCATCAGTTCGGTCATGGAAGAGCAGTCGCAGCCACAGCCATATTCTCTTAAAATATTGATCAGAAACGGGTTAGGCGTTGCCTTTACCGCAAAATACTCTCTGAATCCAGGATTCCAGGAAAATGCGTCTCTTAAAGCCTTCATGTTCCTTCGGATCCCTTTCTCGTCATAGAGATGGAAAGGAGTCGGATAATCCTGTACAATCCTCTCTAACTGCTCTTTTGTCACAAATGTTTCTTTTTTCATGCCTTATTTTTCTCCTCTTGTATTGTTAATAGTTTGATTTCATTTCCAAGCGCTGTTTTATACAGCTCAACAAAATTTTTCTGTCCGGAATACAGACAGGTATTCATACTGCCCTCTCCATATTCTCCGGTCAATACATACCTGGAATCCGCGATCACGCCGATCTGCATGCCTCTGCTTTTGCCCACATAAACTTTGGCGCCGCTGAAGGTCACCGGCTGATCCGTGACGATCACGACCTTTTTACCGGCTCTTTTTAGTTCCTCCAACTCCCGGACCAGCAGCAGCAGATAATTTCTGGTACAGCTGATATATACCCTCTGTTCCACTTTATCCAGCAAATTGCGCATTTTATCCAGGATATTCCTGGCGCCTTCAATCGTAATATAGCCTTCCACATGCGTCTTTTCACTGGGAACATGGATCTTAAGCCACTGCCTTGCCTCCTCCATACGCCGGATTCGGTTTTTGCAGAATTCTTCTACAGGTACCGGCACATATTTCCTCGTATTTCCTTCCTCAACCAGATAGGTAGCGCCTTTTTCCGTCATGCTGGCAAGGGAATTATAGGCATTGGACCTGGAAATGCCCGTCTGCTTCGCCACCTCATAGCCCGTCATCTTTCCTTCGCCCAGCAGGCACTGATAAATAGTAGCCTCCTGCCTTGTTAATCCAAATTCCATCAAACGTTCTGTAAATGTAACCTTTTCCATCATCTGCACCTTCTTAGTGGTTCTCTATAGGAACACTATAAAGCATGTCACTCTTTCTGTCAATCTTTTTCCCTGAGAAAAAACATCCAATAAGAAAATACGAGATGAAAGAGCTTTATGTATGCTCTGACATCCCGCAGTAATTTCTGATTATTGTATCACAGCGATCCGCATGATATTGCTGACGCCCTCTTTTTGTCCTGAAAAATGCGGCGAGGGGATACCTGCTGTCAATACTACAACATCCCCGGTCTCCACGATCTGTTTTGCCACTACCAGATCGATCGCACCACTGCATACATCTTCCGTCGTCGTAAACTCAATAGACTTCAGCGGCCTTACGCCCCAGTAGATCTGCATGCGGCGCATCACCTCCTCGTTCGGAGTAACACCGATGATTTCTGTTCTTGGCTTAAACTTTGACACGACTCTGGCCGTAGCCCCGGAAGCCGTCGGCGCGATAATACACTTGGCCCCCAGATTATTGGCCGTGGTTACCGTCGCATGGCTCAGTGCACTGGAAGTACTCTTCATCCGCTGTTCTTCAGCCTTGCGCATGATCAGATCGTAATCCAGGTGCTCCTCTGTATTTTCTACGATATGCACCATCATCTGAAGCGCTTCCAGCGGATATTTTCCGGAAGCCGTTTCCCCGGAAAGCATTACTGCATCTGTTCCATCATAAACGGCATTGGCTACATCTGTTACCTCCGCTCTGGTAGGACGGGGATTGCGGATCATAGAGTCCAGCATCTGGGTAGCCGTAATGACCGGCCGGTAATTATCATTACATTTCTGGATAATCAGCTTCTGTAAGTATGGCACGTTTTCCGGCGGGATCTCCACACCAAGATCACCTCTTGCGATCATGATTCCGTCTGCACAGCGGATAATTTCGTCAATATTCTGAATTCCTTCCGCATTTTCAATCTTTGCGATAATCGGAATATACGGTGCGTGGAGTTCCTTAAGATAAGCTTTGATCTCCAGGATACATTCAGCATTGCGTACAAAGGAGGCTGCGATGAAATCAATCTTCTGCTCCACACCAAACCTGATGTCTTCTTTATCCTTCTCTGTAATCGCGGGGAGACGCACCGGCACATTGGGAACATTGACCCCTTTTCTTTCGCCCAGTTCGCCGCCGTTGATCACAGTACATACAATCTCGTTCCCACTCTTGTTTTTTACCTGCAGTTCAATCAGGCCGTCATCAATCAGAATCCGGCTGCCGGCCTGTACATCATCTGCCAGTCCGTCATAAGTAATGGAAACTTTCTTTTCGTCTCCTTCAATTTCCTCAGAAGTCAGGACAAATGTCTGCCCTTCCTTTAAAATGATTTTCTTTCCGTCTTTCAGAGTTCCCGTACGAATTTCCGGTCCTTTTGTATCCAGAAGAATCGCTACCGGAACTTTCTCTTCTGCACGGATCTTTTTGAGCAGATCCATACGTCCTTTTTGTTCTTCATGTGTTCCGTGCGAAAAATTAAATCTCGCCACATCCATGCCGCCGCGGATCAGCCCTCTTAAGGTTTCCTCGTCTTTGACTGCCGGGCCCATAGTACAGATAATCTTTGTTTTTTTCATAGTTGTCCTCCTCTATTTCACGTGTGTGTGCGTAAACAAATGATCCTGGCAGTACTCATAGTTGCCATTGCATTTTGAGCAATAGCGGAACTCCAGGCTCGGATTGTCAAGCTCCGTGCGTCCGCAGACCGCACATTTGTGTCTTGCGCCGTTTTCATAATAATGCAGCGGACGCTGCGCATGATGCATCTTTTTCTGATATTCCTTTTTTCGCTTTCTTTCCTTACGGGAATAAGGATTGCTTCCTCTGTTGCTCAGGAAAAACAGCCATACATTCAAAAGAGAAACGAATGCTCCCAATGTGATCGCATAAGAACCGTTCGGCAGGAATCCCTGAACAATCGCATAGGCGAAATAAAAGGCATCAATAATAGCCATCCATTTTCCCTTAATGGGAATAGCAAAATAAAGCAAGAACTGTGCATCCTGAAACATAAATGCAAACAGGAAAAACATGGACAGGATCAGGTACTGTGTATCCGGTCCGAGCCGATAGGAGCCGCGGGTTGCCACATATACCAGGAGACTTCCCAGAACATGAAGAATAATCCCCTGAAAAATAAATACGTTAAACCGGAACGTTCCTAGGATCCCTTCCATCTGTCTGCCAAGCATATAATAAACATATAGAAGTATAACACAAAGAATCAGGTTTGTAGACGGAGGTACCATAACAAAGGTGATGATCCTCCACACCTGTCCCTGCAGGATCATGGCAGGATCCAGACTCAGATACCGCACATAAAAAAGCGGATTAACCGTAAATACTGCAAATCCGATCACGTAAAGCACAATCAGGTAATTCATCAGATTCGGGATTGCATATCTGCCGATCTTCCGCTCCAGTTTGTCTAACCAATGGCTCATATATATTTACTCCTTATTACTCCTTATTTTACCAGTTCTCATACATGTAGACATTCTACCTTTTTAGCACTTGTTTGTCAATTCTGCCAATAAAGTTTAACAGGTTTTTTATATTTACATTACAATTTTTAATTGTCATTTTTAACATAATGTCGTATAATGTTACAAGTTGTTTCATAGTAAACGCATTTAATAAGTAGAAACACATAGATTGTTATATGAGGAGTTACATAGTTATGAATCAGAAAACGCAGTATACGTTGGGTATCGACATCGGGTCGACCACGGTAAAAATTGCCATTCTGTCCGAGGACGGAGAGGTTCTGTTCTCGGACTATGAAAGACATTTTGCAAATATTCAGGAAACTCTCTCTGATCTCCTTGGGAGAGCTGTTTATAAGCTTGGCGCCATTTATGCATCACCGGTTATTACCGGCTCCGGCGGACTGACACTCGCAAAAAACTTAGGGATTCCCTTTGTCCAGGAAGTAATCGCCGTTTCCACCGCTCTGCAGGACTATGCGCCCCAGACGGATGTAGCGATCGAGCTTGGCGGTGAGGATGCCAAGATTATTTATTTTGAAGGCGGAAATGTAGAACAGCGTATGAATGGCGTGTGTGCCGGCGGAACCGGTTCTTTTATTGACCAGATGGCTTCTCTTCTGCAGACAGATGCCTCCGGGCTGAACGAGTATGCAAAGCATTATAATGCATTGTATTCTATTGCTGCCAGATGCGGTGTATTTGCCAAATCGGATATCCAGCCGCTGATCAATGACGGCGCTTCCAAGGAAGACCTGGCTGCATCCATTTTCCAGGCAGTCGTTAATCAGACCATCAGCGGTCTGGCCTGCGGAAAACCGATCCGGGGACACGTTGCTTTCCTCGGAGGCCCCCTTCATTTCCTTTCTGAATTAAGAGAGGCGTTTGTCCGCACATTAAAGCTGGATGATGAACATACCATCGCTCCAAATCATTCCCATCTGTTTGCGGCCATCGGCTCTGCCATGAACTCAAAAAAGGATATGGTTATCTCTCTTCAGGAGCTTCAGACAAGACTGGAAAGCAAGGTAAAGATGGAATTTGAAGTGGACCGTATGGAACCTTTATTTTCCACCGAAGCAGAATATCAGGAATTTAAAGAGCGCCATGCAAAACATCAGGTGCCGGTAAAGGATTTAGACACTTATAAGGGGAAGGCCTTCCTGGGAATCGATGCAGGATCCACCACCACAAAAGCCGCTCTCGTAGGAGAAGACGGTACCCTTCTCTATTCTTTTTATCACAATAATGATGGCGATCCTCTTGGAACTACGATCCATGCGATCAAAGACATCTACAGCAAGCTGCCGGAGGATGTGGAAATCGTACACTCCTGTTCTACCGGATATGGAGAGGCGCTCATTAAGGCGGCGCTGCTGCTGGATGAAGGAGAGGTAGAGACAGTATCCCACTACTATGCCGCATCCTTTTTTGAACCGGATGTAGACTGCATCCTGGATATCGGCGGCCAGGATATGAAGTGCATTAAAATCAAGAACCAGACGGTAGACAGTGTTCAGCTCAACGAGGCCTGCTCTTCCGGCTGCGGTTCCTTTATCGAGACCTTTGCAAAATCACTGAATTATACGGTGGAGGACTTTGCCCACGAGGCTTTGTTTGCCAACCATCCTATTGATCTTGGAACCCGCTGTACCGTATTTATGAATTCAAAGGTAAAGCAGGCACAGAAGGAAGGAGCGTCTGTTGCGGATATTTCCGCCGGTCTTGCTTATTCCGTTATTAAAAATGCCCTGTTCAAGGTCATCAAGGTATCGGATGCTTCCGAGCTTGGAAAACATATCGTAGTCCAGGGCGGAACATTTTATAATAACGCCGTTTTAAGAAGTCTGGAAAAGATTGCAAACTGCCAGGTAGTTCGTCCGGATATCGCCGGAATCATGGGAGCCTTTGGCGCTGCCCTCATTGCAAGAGAGCGTTATGTAGACTGTGAAGGTACGACCATGCTTTCCATCGACCAGATCGAGGCACTGGAGTATTCCACTACTATGACCAAGTGTAAGGGCTGTACCAACAACTGTCGTCTGACCATCAATCATTTCAGCGGCGGCCGGAAGTTTATCACCGGAAACCGCTGTGAGCGGGGCCTTGGAAAAGAGAAATCTTCCAACCGGCTTCCGAACCTGTTTGAATATAAACTGAAACGATATTTTGATTATGAACCGCTTTCTGAAGAAGAAGCAAAAAGAGGTGTCATTGGTATTCCGCGTGTGCTGAATATGTATGAGAACTATCCGTTCTGGTTTACCTTTTTCCACACGCTGAAGTTTAGGGTCGTGCTCTCCCCTGCCTCTACCAGAAAGATTTATGAGCTGGGTATCGAATCTATCCCCAGCGAATCCGAGTGTTATCCGGCGAAGCTGGCGCATGGGCATGTACAGTGGCTGATCAACCAGGGAGTGAAACATATTTTCTACCCCAGCATCCCTTATGAGCGCAACGAGTTCCAGGATGCCAATAACCACTACAACTGTCCGATCGTAACTTCCTATCCGGAGAACATCAAGAATAATATTGATGCGATTGTAAATGGAGACGTGGACTTTATCCATCCGTTCCTCTCTTTCCAGAGCGAAGAAACGATCTCTTACCGGCTGGTAGATGAACTTTCGGAGAAATTCTCCATCCCTGCAGAAGAGATTAAATCTGCCGTTCACGCTGCATGGAACGAGCTTGCTGCCTGCCGCGAGGATATGCGGAAGAAGGGCGAGGAAACCATCAAGTTCTTAAATGAAACAGGCAACCGGGGAATTGTCCTGGCAGGACGTCCTTATCACATTGACCCGGAAGTCAATCACGGACTGCCGGAGCTGATCAATTCCTACAATATTGCCGTGCTGACAGAGGACTCTGTCTCCCACTTAAATCCGGTAGAACGGCCATTAAATGTTATGGACCAGTGGATGTACCACTCCCGTCTGTACGCAGCAGCTAACTACGTCAAGACAACAGAAAATCTGGATCTAATCCAGCTGAATTCCTTTGGCTGTGGTCTGGATGCTGTTACAACGGATCAGGTGGCTGATATCCTGAATGGCTCAGATAAAATTTATACCTCTCTAAAAATTGACGAGGTCAACAATTTAGGTGCGGCAAGGATCCGTGTACGTTCTCTTCTTGCGGCGATCCGCGTAAGAGAAAAGAGAAACGAAAAGCGTACGCTCCACTCTTCCGCTATTGAGAAAGTGGTATTCACGAAAGAGATGCGAAAAAAATACACCATCCTCTGCCCACAGATGTCACCGATCCACTTTGAGCTTCTGGAGCCTGCCTTCAATGCATCCGGCTATCATATCGAGGTACTGCCAAACGACAATAAGAAGGCTGTGGATGTCGGCTTGAAATATGTTAACAATGACGCCTGCTATCCGTCTCTGATGGTAGTCGGACAGATCATGGAGGCTATTCTATCCGGCAAATACGACACTGATAAGATTGCTGTCATTATCAGCCAGACCGGCGGAGGATGCCGTGCATCCAACTATATCGGGTTTATCCGCCGTGCACTGAAAAAAGCCGGCTATGCACACATTCCGGTCATCTCCATCAACTTAAGCGGACTGGAAGATAATCCTGGCTTTAAGATCACGCCGATGCTGGCCCTTAGAGGAATCTATGCGGCAGTATTCGGAGATATCTTCATGAAATGTGTTTACCGGATCCGGCCTTATGAGGCAGTTCCTGGTTCCACAGACGCTATGCACCGGAAATGGAAAAAGGTATGTGCTGATTTTCTCTCCCAGGGGTACCCGTCCAGACGGAAATTTAAGAAGCTCTGTCGGGAAATCATTGCTGATTTCGACAACAACATCGAGCTTTTGGATATAAAGAAGCCTCGTGTCGGTGTGGTTGGAGAGATTCTGGTAAAATTCCTCCCGGCCGCCAACAACTATCTGGTAGAGCTTCTGGAAAGTGAAGGTGCGGAGGCTGTAGTCCCGGATCTTCTGGACTTCCTGCTCTACTGCTTCTACAACCAGAACTTTAAGGTATCCCACCTTGGAATGAAGAAATCCAAGGCTACCATAGGAAACTTAGGAATCAAGGCACTGGAATGGTTCCGGAAACCTGCTTCAGACGCCTTCCGGGAAAGCAAACATTTTGATCCTCCGGCAGACATTGCAGGGTTAGGAAAGATGGCTTCGGACATCGTTTCCCTCGGCAACCAGACCGGTGAAGGATGGTTCCTGACCGGAGAAATGCTGGAACTGATACACAGCGGTGCTCCAAACATCGTTTGTACCCAGCCTTTTGCCTGCCTTCCAAATCACGTGGTCGGCAAAGGCGTTATCAAGGAGCTTCGCAGACGCTATCCCGAATCCAATATCGTGGCGATTGACTTCGACCCGGGAGCCAGCGAGGTAAACCAGCTGAACCGTATCAAGCTGATGCTGTCCACAGCTAATAAAAACCTGGCCAAAGAACTGGAAAAAGAATCTAAAGAAGACGACGATATCGCTTCTTAGAAATGAAAAAACTGCCGGAGGGTGAGATTATTATAATTTCACTGTCCGGCAGTCTTTCTTTCAGACTTCTTTATCAGATTCCGGAAAGCCCAGGGCTTTTCTTGCAATCTCAAGATCTGCAGCATCTGGATCCTCATCCAATAATGAAAATATCTTTCGGATCTCTTCTTCCTTCATTTCCAAAAATCCCGCTGTCTCCGTAGATGAAATGCCTTTTTCCTTCTTCTTGCGGATGATTCTGATCAGTTCTGCTTTTCCGCTGGCATATCCATCCCTTCTTCCTTCTTCTCTTCCCTCTTCTCGAATCATACGCTCTCGTTCCAAAATTTTCATATACTCCAGTGATACCTCCTTGTCCTGCTTGACTGTCTGTACCATCCGATGGATGGACATCAGATCTGCATCTTGTATAAATGTCACGATATTTTACCGATCCCAGTTCACCCACAAAGGCGTCTTCGACTTGCTCCAATAGGAAAGGGTAAGCGCCACAGGGTTCATAATCCTTTCTGCAGCCAATACCGCAGAGTATCTTGTATAGTCTCCTTTTGCATCGATGTCCGCAACAGACCAGAATATGCTAATGTACATGGTATATATAATATCCAGCACTGCCGGCATGATCAGCTGCCCCGTCATAAACCAGCCGATTAAAGCGATCAGGACGCTGCCGATGATTGCCGCCGCTGCCGGATATCTTGTTTTTCGGAAAAAATCCCGCCAAACTCTCTGGATGACAAGAAGGACCAAGACATACCCGATTATCAGTCCCCAGAAAACCGGGAGGAAGCTGCAGATACTCTGCTGCATCTCTTCTCCTGCAAAGAAAGAAGTCACCATCATAAGGATCGGTGCGCCAAGAAGCGCTGAGAGATGAAATACCACTGTCTGTACAGCCATTTTCGCCGACCACCAGACTGCAATGCCGCATCCGATCATCAGACAGAACGCTACTGTAAAGAGGAAAAACATTTCTGCTCCGTCAGGCCCTGCATCTATCATCTCGTTACTCCCTGCGAAATCTCTTGCAAATATCTTTATCCACAATTTTTTCCTGGACACGTCAAAAACATTCCTTGTTAAAAGTGTCACACCCAGATGCAAAAGATATCCCCAGATCAACATTCCTCCGATATGAAAATGAAACTGTCTCTGGTCAAGCAAAGTCTTACTCATATCCTCTGCAAGCACCTTTTGCAGCCGTTCCTTCCAGAATGTTCCGTCGCCATCCAGGATACTTTGATCCAGGCTTTCCAGATCCATCCGGCTCTGCAGGATATTTTCACAGGTTCGCCGCACCTCTTTCAGCCGGGTTTCTTCCTCTTCTATCTGCAACAGTCTGTGTTCGATCACTGTTTCCAGAGTCTCTTCCTGCATATACAGTTCTTTAATCTCATCCAGTGTGATTCCAAGCAGCCTCAGCACCTTGATCTGCTGTAGCCGCAAGACGTCTTCTTCACTGTACTCCCGGTAGTTGTTCTCTTTGTTGCGTCCAGGCTTTAACAGGCCTTCCTTCTCATAATACCGGATGTTCGCCGCCGGGATCCCGGTCAGACGTTCTGTTTCCTTGATCTTCATATCCCCCGCCTCCCTTTTTCTTTTATCATAGGGGTTAAAGTCACTTTAAGGTCAAGAAATAATCATTATTTCAACAATAATATTTTTTCTTCCGGCATCTCAAGAAACTCCGGCATCCCTTTTTCCTCTAAAATTCCCAGCAGTTCTCTTTGGACAAACCAGCAGATCTCCTCTGCCCCCTTGGCCGCACCTTTTATGAAATATTTCCGTTCAAAGGGAAGTTCCGCTATACTGCCTACCTCTGCGGCAATACAGTTTTCTTTTCTCTCTCCCCATACCGGAATAAAATCGTGGGCACGGAAACCAATGTGGGTAATATCCTCCGGAACTGTTCTTTTCATCACCAGGCTTACGCACCAGTCCGGAATATCTATGGTATGCGCATCGACTCTCCGGATTTTCACAATATTCTTGCAGCCGCTGATCCTGGCCGCTTCCACCCGCTTCGGATCGGCAAAGATTTCTTTGACGCTGCCGCTTCGGATGATCGTCCCCTGATCCATCACCAGCAATTCCTGACTGAACCTATAGATCTCGTCCCTGCTGTGAGATACCAGGATCACAGTCCCATCATAATCCTCCAGCATTTCCTGCATCTCCTGCTGAAGCCGGTCTCTTAAATATACGTCCAGCGCCGAATAAGGCTCATCCAGGAGAATCATCTCCGGCCGGTAGGCCATGATCCTTGCAAGCGCCACTCTTTGCTGCTGCCCGCCGGAAAGCTGCCCCGGAAGTCTTGACTCCAAGCCTTCCAGGCGGAATTTCCGGATCATTTCACTGGTCCGTTCCTTCTTTTCTGCTTTGGTCCCCCGCACTCCCGCGCCGATGTTGGCTTCCACCGTCATGGTAGGGAACAGGGCATAATTTTGAAACAGATATCTGATCTTTCGCTTCTGAGGCTTCCAGTTAATCTTCTGCGCCGAATCATACACGGTCTTCCCCTCGATACAGATCCGTCCGCTGTCCGGCTGCTCGATCCCCGCAATACTTTTCAGCGTCATGCTTTTTCCGCAGCCGGAAGCTCCCAGGATACCAATCCTTTTACTGCTACTGTCCAATTTGATATCCAGCTTAAAATCCCCGTATGTTTTTCTGATTTCTGCCTGTATGGACATGTCTTCTATCTCCTCTTAAGCTACCACCGTTTCGTCTGCTTCATGTGCTTTCCGGATACCAGATTCATCAGGAACACGATTCCGAAGGCGATCAGCATCACAATAACGACCCAGATACCCGCCGTTAAGTAACCTCCATCCTGGATGACCATAGCGATCTTCTGGGAAATCGTCCCTGTTTTCCCTGGAATGTTTCCGGCCAGCATGGAGGTGGCACCGTATTCCCCCATAGCTCTTGCAAAAGTCAGGATGGTGCCGGACAGGATACCAGGCCCTGCTGCCGGAACCGCCACCTTCCAGAAGATTTCCACTTCTCCCATCCCCAGCGTCCTGGCCGCATAGATCAGATTGACATCCACCAGCTCAAAGGCCGCCCTGGCATTTCGGTACATCAAAGGAAATGCGATCACCGTCGCCGCAATAATACACCCAAGCCAGGTCTGCACCACTTTGATGTCAAAATTTTCAAAGAGAAAGATTCCAAGAGGCCGTCTGCGGCTGAATAAAAGCAGGAGGAAAAAGCCCGCCACCGTGGGCGGCAGAACCATTGGAAGAGTCAGGATCCCGTCTACTATGGCCTTGACTCTTGGCCCTGCCTTCACTACCTTTCTCGCTGCAAAGATTCCCAGAAAAAAGGAAATAATGGTAGCCACCACGCCTGTTTTTAATGAAATGTATAACGGACTCCAGTCCAACTCCCTTAAAATCTTAAGGATTTCATCCATAATTATTTTCCTCGCTACCGCTCTACATCCGTATCAAAATAATAGGAGTCAAATACTTCTTTTGCTTCATCAGATAAGATAAACTCATAAAAGTCTGCCGCAGCCTCTGCCTGGAGTTCATCCGCCTCCTCATTCACTACCTGGCAGATCGGATAGATCACGTCTCCGGTCAGATCATAGCTGACTGTTTCCAGGACCTCCAGATCATCCTCATATCCATAGGTGTCTGAATAATAGGTCGTTCCCACTTCACAGGAGCCTTCCGCTACTGCCATTAATACTTTACTTACATTGTCCTGCTCGCTGATCTCCACGCCGCCAAGAGCTTCCGACACTTCTTCCGTGGTATATTCCTCTGCAGCTTTCGAACCGTCCAAAGTTCCCAGGGAGATCAGTGCTTCTCTCGTATACCGTCCTACCGGTACGCTTCCGCCGGCCAGCGCAATGCTTTCAGCCTCGTTCAGATTCTCAAGGCCTGTCACCGTTGTGCCGCTGTCCTTCAAAGACACAACGACCACCTGATTGTTGACGACGTTGGCACGGGTTCCTTCTTTGACCAGCCCGTCCGCTTCCAGATCGTCCATCTGCTTCTGCGCCGCAGAGAAGAAGATATCGCACTCATATCCTTCCTGGATCTGAGTAAGCAGAGTGCCTGAGCTGTCTGCATTAAAGGTAATGGTCACATTTGGCTGAGTCTCATTGTATTTTTCTGCCAGCTCTTCCATCACTGTAATTAAGCTGGCTGCAATAAATACCTGAATCTCTGTCTCACCCAGTTCATCCGTCTCGCCTGTATCCTCAGATGTTTCTTCCTGTGTGGTTTCCTCACTGGTTTCCTCATTTCCGCCTCCTGCACATGCAGTCAGCGAAAACACCATCATACCCGTCAATAAAACCGATACCAATTTCTTCTTCATCTTTTCTCCTCCTTCTTTTGTTCTTTCACTTTTTCTTTCTATTTTTGCATCTTACTTTCTGGCACATTCCATAGCTGTTCCCCGCAGGATCATAAGTCCATGAGGAAGTTCAGGAAGCAAAAACTCCAGCGCCTCGCATACTGCCTTGGGACTTCCCGGCAGATTGACGATCAAGGTCTTCTTCCGGAGTCCGGATACTGCCCGGCTGAACATGGCACGCTTCGTGATCCCCATAGAATAGTTACGGATTCCGTCTGCGATTCCATCAGCCATCCTGTCACAGACTGCGATGGTCGCTTCCGGCGTTACGTCTCTGGGAGAAAATCCAGTTCCTCCGGTGGTAAAGATCACGTCCACCTGCCGCTGATCTGCAAGACGGATCAGTTCCTGCGTAAGAGGCTCCATCCCATCCGGCAAAAGCAGGGTCTCTTTGATCTCATACCCCGCATCTCTTAGCATATCCGCAATGACCGGGCCGCTTTCATCCTTTCGCTCTCCCGCTGCTCCTTTATCGCTGAGTGTAACTACCGCCGCTGTAAAAGGGCGCTTTTCATCCGGCGGCAATACCTCCATCTCATCCCCGGTCCGGATCCTGCCTCCCTTCACTACCTGGGAAAACACACCTTCTCTTGGCATGATGCAGTCTCCCATCTTCTGATAGATCTGGCAGTGCTGATGACATTCTTTCCCGATCTGTGTCAGTTCCAGAAGGACATCCCCGATCTGGAACCTGGTCCCGACAGGGAGACTGGAAAAATCTATTCCCTCTACGATCAGATTCTCTCCAAAAGCTCCCGGCTTAACCTCAGCGCCTTTCCTGCGGAACGCATCGATTTTTTCCTGTGACAGAAGACTGATCTGCCGGTGCCAGTTACCTCCATGGGCGTCGTTTTCAATTCCCCAGCCTTCACGGATCACCGCCTCATCCACAGGATGCTTGCTGGTTCCTCTCTTTTCGCTGATACAGATCCCTGTAATCTTTCCCATGCTATTTATCCTCCTATTTCTGTCATCCTTTTCGTCTCTGTGATTTTTTCAAGCTCTGTAAAGCAGTGTTCCGCCGGTTTTTTCAGGATCGCCTCTTTCAGAATCTCCCGTACGCCTTCCAGATCTCCAGTCCGCAATAGCTCCCTTATAGGAAATGACTCTCCGTAACACAGACAGGGCTTGATCTCACCTGTCGAGGTCAGCCGTAATCGATTGCAGCTGTCACAGAATTTTACGTGCATAGCGCTGATAAACCCGACGCTTCCCTTGTATCCCGGGATCCGTACATATCTGGCCGGACCGTTACCATGAATTTCTACATCCTCCTTAAGCGGCCCGAAATCCTGTGTAAGCTTTTTAAGGATCTCGTCTCCGGCAATCCCTTTTCCTCGTTTTCCATAACCGATGGGCATCAATTCGATAAACCGTACATCCAGCGGCGCGTCTTTCGCAAGCTCTGTCAGGTTCTTCCATTCTCCGTCATTGATCCCTTCCTGTAAAACCACATTGACCTTTACCTTCAAGCCTTGTGAAAGCGCCGCCTCCAGTCCTTTTTGAACCTTGAAAAGATACGGCCTCCCGGTCAGGGATTCATAAACTTCTGGGCAGAGTGTATCCAGGCTGATATTGACTGCATCCAGTCCGGCATGGCACAAATCATCCAGATATTCCTCCAGGAGCACACCGTTGGTGGTCATGGTCACTTCCCGGATCCCCGGTATCTCTTTTAATTTACGGATCAGTCCCGGACAGCCTTTTCGCACCAGTGGCTCTCCGCCAGTGACTTTGATCTTAGAAATCCCAAGCTCTGCTCCGATCCGGCAGAATGTTTCGATCTCTTCATAGGTCAGGATTTCTTTCATGTCTCGCCAGGGAACACCCTCCTCCGGCATACAGTACTTACAGCGCAGATTACAGCGGTCTGTAATGGATATCCGCAGATAATCAATGGTTCTTCCAAGCCCATCCTGCATATGACTTCCTCTTTTCCTGTATATTTTCCTATCCCTGCTTTCCAAACGGGCAGACGGGATAGTGACACTCGCTGCAGCCAAGACACAGTCCGCCGTGTCCCAGCTTCACAATATCTTTTCTTTCAATCCTTACCCCGGCGACCAGTTTAGGAAGCAGCAGGTCAAAAATCGTTGCCCTGGCATACATGACACAGCCAGGCAGACCGATGACCGGTGTGCCATCTGCAAAGTATCCCAGGCACAGCATCGCTCCCGGCAGTACCGGAGCGCCATAGGTCACGATATCCGTTCCCGAAGCCTTGATGGCTCCTGGCGTACGGTCATCCGGATCCACGCTCATTCCGCCGGTACAGATAATGAGATCCAGCCCGGATTTTTTCATATCCAGGATCGCTTCCGTGATCCTTCCCATATCATCTCCGCAGAGCCTGTGATCTGTAACCTCAACCTGAAAATCTGAAAGCTTCCTCTTTACCACCGGTGAAAACTGGTCTTTGATCAATCCTTTTTCCACCTCGCTCCCAGTGGTAATAAGGCCGGCTGTCGCTATCTTCCAGGGCAGAAGGCTAAGGAGAGGCCCTTCCTCTTCTGTTCTTACCGCCTCTTTTGCTGCCTCAAGCTTCTTTTCTTCGATCACCAGGGGAATGACCCGCATCCCAGCAAGCTTGTCCCCCGCCTTCACAGCTGTATCTGTATGACGGGTGGCGATCATCAATTCTTCGATATCATTGACTGCATACAGCCGTAGGGCGTCCACCCGAAAAAGGCCGTCCTGATCTGCGATCAGCTCCGTCTTTCCCTCTTTTACTTCGGTGGCATGCATACCCTCATTTTTGCACAGTTCAAGAAGACGCAGCGCACCCTCATCCTCATGTATCATCCCTTCTGTTTTCTCCCATACATAGAGATGTTCCTTTCCCATAGACAAAAGCACCGGAATATCTTCTTTTGTTACTACATGTCCTTTCCGGAACCTTGGTCCCTTGCTTACGCCGGGAATGATCTGCGTCATGTCATGGCAGAGCACGTGCCCCACCGCTTCTTCTGTCTTTACCAGCTTCAATGTATCCGCCTCCTGTCCTTAAATATAAAAAAACTGCCCTTCACAAAAGAGCAGAGTAAGAGAAAGGGGCAGTCTTTCCCCTTGTATTTCTTTATGCCTGCTCTCCTTTTCAAACACGGAAGGCATATCCGTTTCCCGATATACCCTGATGGAACACATGCGTTCCCGGCCCGGCCGCCATAGAAACATCCGTAGGCGGAGAGGCTCGGAGAGTACTGTTTATGATTCATATTTAGTCTGTTTCTAAAATCTTTTCAACGCATTTCCGGAATTCCCAGAGCTTGTCGATATATTCATGCACAATCCTCTGACAGTATTCCTTTACAATAACTCCATCATAATCATGGGCCAGCTGATTTCGTATCTTCAGCATTTCCATCCATATGTCATCATCAATAAGATCTGCCTGATACGAAGTCTTTAACACCTCTCTTGGAGATCCGGAAACAAATCCCGTCATTGCATAATGCTGTATCAGAATATCTTTCATTACTTTCCATGCCAGATCAAAAGTAATACTGAATTTTGCACTTGTACCACTAAGCACAAATGAATCAGCCATATCTCGCTCTCTTGCCTCTGTTAAAGAGTCCAGAGAATTTTTAAACGATTGAAATCTTTTCTCAAATTTTACGTCCATATTGTCTGATATCCTCCAATATAAACTGATTCCGGCAGCTATCAAGGTCCAAAAGATCTATTTTATACAACGTCGGTATCAAATCCATTTCTTCGGCTAATCCTTCAAAATCCTTGACGCCTGAAACTGCGATGTCTATATCACTCTTCTTTAAGGCTGTTCCTTTTGCTCTGGAGCCATATAAAATAATCTCTTTTGCATGATACTTTCTGCAAAGCCCTGCTGCTTCAGTAAGAACCTCTTCTACTGTCATCTTGACTCGCGCTCCTGTCTGATTTGTCTCAAAAAAGAAATCTATTCATTAAAAATCATATCACGGGATTTGTGGAAATACAAGCAAAAAAGGCATCTTCCGCCTTCAAGAAGATACCTTTTTTGGTTTCATTTACAATATAAAATTGCTGATTATCTGGCAAATCTGAACAACATTGCTCTGCCCTGTAAATTCAAATTTTACTTTTCCTAATCCACTGAAATACATTTCCAGTTCACTATCCAGGTCAAGTACTCCGGCAGTTTCCACCGAATAAGCGCTGACCTTCGAGTATGGAAGGGAGGTAAAATCCTTCTTTTTCCCGGTCATCCCCTGAACATTTACCGCAATGACACGTTTATTTGTAAAAACACAATAATCTCTCATAGCCTTGTATGCTCCGATGACCTGCTCTCCGTTGATCAGGATCTGCTGGATATCTCCCATAACAGAGCCAGGATCAATCTGTTTCATTTTAACATAAGCACTGTTGGTAAAATCAATCATATTTTCTCCTCACTTTCATTGCATATGCAGGCTTCTCTATTTCCGCTTGTTTCTGTCTGCTGAATATGCTATAGTATAGTCAGAAATGGAGCAACCGCCCACAAAGTGGTTAGCCTCAAGGGTATTATATAAGCCTACCTAATCCGCCAAGATTACAAGGTAGGCTTATTTATTTTCGCTTGTTTCTCCTATCAATATAGGCAAGCAGCGCAATCAGAAACGAACCGCCCAAAAACAACAGGCTCAAAACTTCGTATGTATCCATTTGCACCACCTCCCCTCTTTTTCAAGTGCAGGGAGGCTTACCACCTTGCATCACGGTCACTCCGTAAAGAGAGTATAGCACAGCGAACAAAATAGAACAATCTTATTGTATCTTAAAATTTAGGGCTCCCGATAAGTATTTACCTTATCGGAAGCCCTCATTTTTACACTATTCTTTAGAATTTTCCAGCTTTCTTTGCCTCTTCAATGCTTACTGCAACTGCAACGGTCATACCTACCATCGGGTTGTTTCCTGCACCGATCAGACCCATCATTTCTACGTGAGCCGGTACGGAAGAGGATCCTGCAAACTGAGCGTCAGAATGCATACGTCCCATGGTGTCTGTCATACCGTAGGAAGCCGGTCCTGCAGCCATGTTGTCCGGATGAAGGGTACGTCCTGTACCACCGCCGGAAGCTACGGAGAAGTATTTCTTTCCTGCTTCTACACATTCTTTTTTGTAGGTTCCTGCAACCGGGTGCTGGAAACGTGTCGGGTTGGTGGAGTTTCCTGTGATAGAAACGTCAACGCCTTCTTTCCACATGATCGCAACGCCTTCACGCACGTCATTTGCACCGTAGCAGTTTACTTTGGAGCGCAGTCCGTCAGAGTAAGAAATTCTCTGTACTTCCTTAAGCTCGCCTGTAAAGTAATCATACTCTGTCTGTACATAGGTAAATCCATTGATTCTGGAGATGATCTTTGCAGCATCTTTTCCAAGTCCGTTCAGGATTACACGGAGTGGTTTTTTACGTACTTTGTTTGCTTTTTCTGCAATACCGATCGCTCCCTCTGCTGCTGCGAAGGACTCGTGTCCTGCCAGGAAGCAGAAGCAGTCTGTTGTCTCCTCAAGGAGCATTTTTCCAAGGTTACCGTGTCCAAGCCCTACCTTACGCTGATCAGCAACGGATCCTGGAATACAGAATGCCTGCAGTCCTTCTCCGATAGCTGCTGCCGCATCTGCTGCAGTCTCGCATCCTTTCTTGATAGCGATTGCCGCACCTGTGATGTAAGCCCAGCATGCATTTTCAAAACAGATCGGCTGGATGCCTTTGATCTGGTTATATACATCCAGTCCGGCATCTTTTGTGATCTTTTCAGCTTCTTCTAATGAAGCGATCCCATAGCTGTTCAATACTTCATTGATTTTATCGATTCTTCTTTCATATGATTCAAATAAAGCCATTTATGTATCCTCCTGAATTTATAACATTCTTTTTATTGCGGATACGTATAGATGTTACCATCGATCCGCCCTACCTCGACTACTCTTTACGCGGATCAATGATCTTCACAGCGTCATCTACACGGCCGTACTGTCCTTTTGCCTTTTCCCATGCATCGTTCGGTGTATCGCCTGCTTTGATGAAATCTGTGAATTTTCCAAGGTTTACGAACTGGTATCCGATGATCTCGTCGTGATCATCCAGTGCGATGCCTGTTACATATCCTTCCGCCATCTCAAGATAACGAGGACCTTTGGCTAATGTACCGTACATGGTACCAACCTGGGAACGGAGTCCTTTTCCCAGATCTTCCAGACCTGCGCCTACAGCAAGTCCATTCTCGGAGAAAGCGCTCTGTGTTCTTCCGTATACGATCTGAAGGAAGAGCTCTCTCATAGCTGTATTGATCGCATCACAGACAAGGTCTGTATTCAGTGCTTCAAGGATGGTTTTTCCAGGCAGGATCTCAGAAGCCATGGCTGCAGAATGAGTCATTCCGGAGCATCCAAGTGTCTCTACCAGCGCCTCCTGGATGATACCGTCTTTTACGTTCAGTGTCAGCTTACATGCTCCCTGCTGCGGTGCACACCAGCCTACACCGTGTGTAAATCCGGAGATGTCTTTGATCTCTTTGGCCTGTACCCATTTTGCCTCTTCCGGGATTGGAGCTGGTCCGTGATTTGCACCCTGAGCTACCGGACACATCATTTCTACTTCATGTGAATAAATCATTTTAAAACTCCTTTCAACTATGCACATTTTTCTCTCGTAAGGCTTGTTATTACTTTAACACCATACTTAGTTTTATTTTCTCATATTCTAAATCTTTCGTCAATCGTCACTTTGTTCAATTTTACAGCCTGATTTTTCTGATTTTTAGTTTCCGATCATGCTCCAGAACTCACTGTCCGTCTGATAGGCTTCCAGCTCTTCCAGTTCAAAAGGCGCCGTCACCCAGATATATCCAAGGTCATTTGCATCTCCCTCCGGATAATTCAGGTCAAAGCCGATCTCGATTCCATCCGCATAAACGAAAAAGTTCGGGACATAAGCGCCATCCTCACTGTTCCCTTCCAGCATGCTCTTCATAGCGTCCTGATCCAGCTCCGAAAGGAACTCTTCATTATCCGCTTCATCCCGCATGCCCTGGGCCCATTCATTCAGGAACTCCCCGCTAAGATCCACAATATCCTTCACCTGGTAAACGGCGCCGTCCTTCAGGCTGATATTCAGCGTCCTTAAGCCGGGATCATAATATTCCTCACTGCCCTTATAGCTGTTGTCCTCAAAAACGATGCTTATAAAATCGTTGCTGGCATAGCAGACCTTATATTCTACATAACTGATCAGGGCCGGTGTTGATGCCTGCAGCACACGGTCGCGGATTTCGGTTGACGGATTCTCATAAATCTCATCTACCGTCTGCATTGCCGTTTTCTGGATCGTTTCATTGACCGCATCCTGGACCTGAGTGTCTTCCATCCCGCTGATGACTGGATAATTGACGTAAAAATCAATCATAACCGTAGAATTCTGTTCTCCATTTTCCGAATACACATCTTCCTCTAACTCATAAGACAGATCGTCTGCAATTTTTTCTTCTATCGCATCGATCCCTGTCAATTCTTCTGTGTCATCCTGGGAACTGTCATTTCCAAAGTCTCCGCCGTCATCATAGTATCCGCCGCCATCTCCGAAATAGTCATACGCCTCTCTGGATCTGGCAGATTGTTCCATCATACTTGCCACATTTCTTACCAGAAAAAAGCCAGCCACACCCACTGCGATCAGAAGGCATGCTCCTATGACTGCAGCCAGGATCACCGGTTTTTTTGACTTCTTTACCGGCTGTACCAGACCCGGGATCACGAAAACTTCCATAGGCACATAGGTAATCCCATTCTGCGTCTGTTCTTCCCCGGTGATCTGCATTCCCAGATGAAGGTAAGCTTCTACAGCCGATGGAGCAGAGTTTACTGTCAGTTTCCTGACCCCCAGCCTCTGCGCCACAAAATTATAGGCCGACTGGAAGAGCATGCGCCCGATCCCTTTTCTCTGCCAGTTCTTCCTCACAAAGAAAAGTGCGATGTGACCATCGGACATAAGCGCCAGTGTCCCGGTAAGCTCCGGACCCTCATAGGCGCCAAAGAAGATGATCCCGCCGCTTTGAAGCATGGGCAGCAGGTTCTCATACTTGATAAACTTCTGAAATTCCGCCACTCCCTCCGGCGTATACCGCGGGGCAGTTTCCTCTGCAAACACCTTCCATACCAGATGAAGTGCCGGAAGTATTTCCTGTTGATTTAGTATCCTGATCTCCATAGTTTCCTCCTGTCTCCTAAGTGCCTTCCATTAAGAGTTGATCAGTGCTTCCCTGAGGATCGTCAATGCTTTTGCAACAGTACTCTCTCTGTTTTTTGCCCGGTTGCCGGTAAAGTGAAATTCATAGGCCCTTGCCTCTCCGTCTGCATAACAGCCGACATAGACCAGCCCCACCGGTTTCTCCTTCGTACCGCCGTCCGGACCTGCAATCCCGGTTACAGATATTGCCAGATCTGCTCCGGCAGCCTTCGCTGCGCCCTCTGCCATCTCACAGGCCGTCTCTTTGCTGACTGCTCCATACTGTTCCAGCGTAACATGGGAAACACCAAGAAGTTTTTCTTTTGCCTCATTGGAATAGGTGATATAACCTTCCATATAAATGGATGAGGCTCCCGGCACGTTGAGAAGACGTCCGGCCACCAGCCCTCCGGTACAGGATTCTGCTGTGGTAACGGTTTTTCCCTTCTCTTTCAGAAGCTCAACTATTGTTTCCTCCAGTGTGACCGCCTCTTCCGTAGTAAAGATCTGACTGCCGAACCTCCGGTAAAGCTCCTCCATCATCGGTTCCATCATCTCGTCTGCCGTTTCTTCATTTATCGCCTTTGCCGTGATCCGTAAATGTACCTCCCCGGTCTTTGCATACGGTGCGATGGTAGGATTGGTCTGGCTTTCCAGAATATCTGTGATCATGGACTCTACTTTGCTTTCGCCAAAGCCGCAGATTTTGACCATCTTGGAATAGATTCCTTCTGGTTCCAGCCGGTTCAGGAACGGACGGATGTCTCTCTCAAACATCGGCTTCAGTTCGTTAGGCGGTCCTGGCAGCAGGATTGCTGTCTTACCGTCTTTCTGAAGGATCAGGCCCGGCGCCGTTCCGTTGTAATTATCAATCACCATGGCGCCCTCTGGCACCTGTGCCTGTTTCCAGTTGTTTTCTGTGATCTGCCCTCTGTGGTTCTGATCAAAATATTCCTGGATCCTTGCCCTGGTATGTGGATCCTCTAAAAGCTCCATGTCAAACACCCGGGCCGTCACTTCCTTGGTCAGATCATCTTTGGTAGGTCCAAGCCCTCCGCTCAGGATCACAATATCCGACCTTGAGACCGCACGGCGGATCGTCTCTTCCATCCGCTGTTCATTGTCTCCTACCACACTCTGGTGATAACAGGACAGCCCCAGCATCGCACACTGCTCCGCCAGATATGCTGCGTTTGTATTCACGATATTTCCAAGCAGGATCTCTGTACCTACACAGACCAGTTCAACCGTCATCCTACATGCCTCCCTTTGTCAGTACCTGTACGTTCTTTGCAATATAATCAATCAAAGATACCACTGTCAGGATCAGTGAAATCCAGATCAATGCTGTTCCGATCAGATCAAACACGCCGCCCAGATTCATGATCAGTACAATGATCATGGCCATCTGAGACACAGTCTTGAATTTGCCCCAGTAGCTTGCCGCGATCACGATCCCGTTGTCAGAAGCCACCAGGCGGAATCCACTGATAATGAACTCACGGGCAATGATCACGATCACAAACCAGGCGGAAAGCTGCCCGGACGGGATCATACATATCATGGCAGAGCAGACCAGAAGCTTGTCCGCCAAAGGATCCATAAACTTTCCAAAATTTGTCACCAGGTTCCTGGCTCTTGCGATCTTTCCATCCAGCATATCAGTCAGGCTGGCTACGCAGAACAGGATCAGGGCGATCCACTTATTGGCTTCCCCGCCCACATCAGTCAGCATAAAAAATACAAAAAACGGGACCATGATGATCCGCAGTACGGTTAATTTGTTTGGCAGATTCATACTATCAACTCTCCTATCAAATCATATTCTAATGCTCCGGTCACACGCACCCTGGCAAAATCTCCGGACATCAGTTCTTCTTCTGTATTTACAAAGATCAGGCCGTCCACATTCGGCGCATCCTTGTATGTCCTTCCCACATAAGCGTTCTCGTCGGCTACCTTGCCTTCGATCATTACCAGGACTTCTGTCCCGATCATGGCTTCCGCCTGGTCAAAGGCGATCTCCTGCTGCAGTTCCATCAGCTCGGCCTGACGCTCTTCTTTGATCTCCTCCGGGATCTGATCCGGCATCTCAGCCGCCGGCGTATCTTCTTCCGGCGAATAAGTAAAGACGCCCAGACGGTCAAATTCCATCTCGTCGACGAACTCCTTAAGCTCCTCGTGCTGCTCCTCTGTCTCTCCCGGGAACCCGGTGATCAGAGTCGTCCTGAGGCATATGTCCGGGATTTCCTTCCTGAGCTTTCCGATCACTTCTGTAAGCTGCGCTTTGGAAGTCCTTCTTCCCATTCGTTTCAGGATGCTGTCGCTGGCATGCTGGATCGGCAGATCCAGATAATTGCAGATCTTCTTTTCTTCCTTCATCACCTGGATCAGATTGTCGTCGATTTCTTCCGGATAGCAGTAAAGGATCCGGATCCAGCGGATCCCGTCGATCCTGCAAAGCTCCTTCAAAAGACGGTGCAGGGACTTCTCTCCATAGAGATCTTTTCCATACAATGTGGTTTCCTGGGCCACCAGGATCAGCTCTTTTACTCCCTGGTCGGCCAGATCCTCTGCCTCCTTAAGAAGCCGCTCCATGGGAACGCTCCGGAAATTTCCCCGGAGCTTTGGTATGATGCAGTAGGTGCAGTGTTTGTCACAGCCCTCCGCAATCTTCAAATAGGCATAATGCCCTCCTGTGGTAACGATCCTGTGGGGATCTGTAAGCGGCAGCGCGTCAAGGTCGTCTGTTCGCACATGTCCGTTTCCTTCCAGCGCTTCCCCTATCGTCTTTACGATCTCTGTATAAGCCGTGGTGCCAAGAACGGCGTCTACCTCCGGAATCTCATCTAAGATCTCCTGCTGATAACGCTGTGCCAGACATCCTGTCACGATCAGCGCTTTCAGTCTTCCTTCTTCTTTGTATTGTGCCATCTCCAGAATTGTCTGGATACTCTCTTCCTTGGCGTCATGGATGAAACAGCAGGTGTTGATGACAATCACGTCTGCCTCCTGCTCATCATCCGTCATCTGGTACCCTTCCTTCGCAAGAAGCCCCAGCATGACCTCTGAATCCACCAGATTCTTGTCGCAGCCAAGGGATATAAATAATACGTTCATGCTTCCTCCTAAAGCCGGTTTCAAAGAAGGGCAGATACCTGCTGGCATCTGCCCTGTATCCACGTGCTTTCCGGCCGTGTTCTTTTTGATTTTTATACTTCTTCTGTCCCCTGTGCCTCTTCGGCCTCACTTGCATGGGCAGCTTCAAGAATCTTATCCTGCTCTTCCTCTCCGATGATCTTGATCTTGGACTGGTTCAGCTCGTCGATCGCAATAGACAACGGCTTCTCTCCGTCCTTTACAGCCACCAGCGGCATGGAGCCGTCAATGATCTCACGGGCTCTCTTTGCAGTAGCCATCACGATGGAGTAACGGCTGTTGACTACCTTGGTCTCGCCCTCTTCCACATCTTTATTTACCACTTTCATCAGATCTGTATAAGATGGATGCAACATGTTTTATTCTCCTTTCAACTCTTCTTTCATATGCTCCATAAATGCGGTATTCCGAAAACCTCTTCTGTGTTCTCCCTGGATGATCTGGTGCATTTCTTCCACACACTCATCCAGAACGTCATTGATGATCAGATAATCATACCGGTCCATAAATTCCGCCTCTTCCGCCGCACGCTTCATACGGCCCTCGATGACTTCCGCGGACTCTGTTCCCCGGCCTGTAAGCCTGCTTCTAAGCTCCTCCGCCGTCGGTGGAGTTACAAATAAAAGCAGAGTCTCCGGAAAAGCTTCCTTTACTTTCAGCGCTCCCTGGATCTCGATCTCAAGGATCACATCCTTTCCCGCTTCCAGCTGCTCTTCTACGTAAGTACGGGGTGTCCCGTAATAATTATCCACGTATTTAGCATACTCTATCAGTTCTTCTTTCGCAATCATTTTTTCAAATTCTTCTACCGAGCGGAAGAAATACTCCCGGCCTTCCTGCTCACCCGGCCTTGGCGTCCTGGTCGTCGCAGAGACAGAGAGGGCATACGTTTCCTCATACTTTTTAAGCAGTTCCTTCATAATGGTTCCCTTTCCGGCGCCGGAAAATCCAGAAACCACGATCAGAATTCCTTTTTCTTTCATGTACTGCTCCTCCCTATTCGATATTCTGGATCTGTTCTCTTACTTTTTCGATCTCTGTCTTCAGATCGATTCCAACATTGGAAGTTTCCAGGTCATTAGCCTTGGAAAGGATGGTGTTGGCCTCCCGGTTCATCTCCTGGGCGATAAAGTCCAGCTTCCGTCCGATTCCGTTTTCATCGAACTTTAATGTCTCCTTCATATGTACAATGTGGCTCCGGAGTCTTACGATCTCCTCGTCCGTACAGATCTTGTCCGCAAACATGACTACCTCTGCGGCGATCCTGCTCTCTTCGATCTGGGTATCCTCTAAGAGCTCCTTTACCTTTGTCTCCAGCTTCTCACGATACTCTGCAATAATCTGAGGCGAACGCTTCTCAATCTGCTCGGTCAGCATCAGCATGTCGTCCAGTTTTTCTAACAGATCCTTTTTCAGATTCTCGCCTTCTGTACTCCGCGTCTCCACAAACTGGCTGATTGCTCCCGAAAGCGCTTTCTTAAGCTCGTTCCACAGCTCCTCTTCATCCACGGCCTGCTCTTCCATCGTCAGGACCTCCGGACACCGGGACAGGTGTGAAACCCGTACATCATTTTCCAGGCCAAACGTCTCCTGCATCTGCTGGAAATACTTCAGATACTCTCCTGCCAGCGTCTCGTTATATTTCAGAGATACCTGACTCTCTGAGAGATCCTCATAGGTAATAAAAATATCTACTTTTCCTCTCTGGACACTTTGTTTTAACAGACTCCGGATGGCTGTTTCGAAGAAATTCAATTTCTTCGGCATACGGATATTGACATCCAGGTACCGATGATTAACGCCTTTCATCTCTACCACGAATCTTCGCTGTCCTTCCGCCACCTCACAGCGTCCGAATCCAGTCATACTTTTGATCATAATTACTTATTCCTCTTTCCGTGCATTTTATGCCATCGTTAATTATAAGGCATTTGGAATATCCCGTCAACTATGATATACTAAGAAGCAATCACATTTTAAGGAAGGATTTTGATTATGGCTTTCGACGGAATTACTGTAGCTGCACTCACAAAAGAGCTGAAAGAAACCATCTGTGACGGCAGGATCGCAAAGATCGCCCAGCCGGAATCAGACGAGCTATTACTGACAATAAAAACAAAGGAAGGACAGCGCCGGTTATCCATATCAGCCAGCGCCTCTCTCCCCTTGATCTATCTGACAAATGATAATAAACCAAGCCCTATGACTGCTCCCAATTTCTGTATGCTCCTTCGCAAACATATCGGGAACGGCCGGATCGTGGACGTCTCACAGCCTGGCCTTGAGCGGATCATCCAGCTTCGGATCGAACATCTGGACGAGCTTGGCGATCTGCGCCAGAAAACGCTGGTCGTTGAGATCATGGGGAAACACAGCAACATCATCTTCTGCGACGAAAAGGACCAGATCATCGACAGTATCAAGCACGTGCCGGCTCAGATGAGCTCCGTGCGGGAGGTTCTGCCGGGAAGGCCTTACTTCATCCCGGATACGATGGAAAAGCAGGATCCTCTTACTGCTGCTGGCGAAGACTTCTCCCGGGCACTTCGGGGAAAGCCCATGCGGATCTCCAAGGCAGTCTACACCAGTTTTACCGGCATCAGTCCGGTGGTTGCCGAAGAAATCTGTTACCTTGCAGGCATTGATTCCCAGATGACGGCCTCTGACCTTACTGATGACATGCTGACCCATCTGTACCGTCAGTTTCAATATTATATGGAAGATGTCAGAAACAGCGCCTTCACCCCGGTCATCTATTTCGACGGGAATACCCCGAAGGAGTTTTCCGCCCTGCCGCTGACCCACTTCCAGAATCTGGAGAAGAAAGAATACAGTTCCATCTCCGAGGTACTCTCCACTTATTATGCCACCAGGAACGCACTGGTCCGTATCCGCCAGAAAAGTGCGGATCTCAGACATATCGTGCAGACAGCACTGGAGCGGAACCGAAAAAAATACGAACTTCAGTCAAGACAGCTGAAAGACACAGAAAACCGGGATCTCTATAAGGTCTACGGCGAGCTGATCAATGCATACGGTTACCAGCTCCCGGAAGGTTCTAAAGAGCTGACTGCACTGAATTACTATACCGGAGAAGAGCTCACCATCCCGCTGGATCCTGTCAAGACCCCGCAGGAAAACGCACAGAAATATTTTGCCCGGTACAACAAACAGAAACGGACCTATGAGGCTCTGACCGAACTTATTTCCGAGACCGGCGACGAGATCCGATACCTGGAATCCGTAGAAAGCGCCCTTGATATCGCCCTCTATGAGGAAGACCTGACCCAGATCAAAGAGGAACTCTCTCAGGCAGGTTACATCCGCAGGAGACAGCAAAAGAAAAAGGCCAAAATTTTAAGCCGTCCTCTTCACTATGTCTCCAGTGACGGCTATCATATGTATGTAGGAAAGAATAATCTTCAGAATGAAGAGCTGACATTCCACTTCGCCTCGGGAAATGACTGGTGGTTCCACGCAAAAGGCGTACCGGGATCCCATGTGATCCTGAAAAGCGGCGGCGACGAGGTTCCGGACCGTACCTTTGAGGAGGCAGGTCGCCTGGCAGCTTATTATTCCAAAAACCGCGGGAATGAAAAGGCCGAGATCGATTACATTGAGAAAAAGCATGTAAAAAAAGTAAACGGCGGCCGTCCGGGATTTGTGATCTATCATACCAATTATTCGCTGGTCATTGATTCAGATATCAGCGGGATTGAAGAAGTGAAATAAAAAGGGAGGGTACCCTGGAGCCGTAAAACGGCGTAGGATACCCTCTCTTATCTTCTTACACTTCCATCCCGGCCAGATAATCGATAAACTGCTGGGCGGTTCTTCCGGAAAGGCCTCCATGATTCAGTTCCCACCGTCCTGCTTCTAAGAGCAGCTGATCCTCCGGCATCTCGATTTGATTCCGCTTTGCCAGTTCAAGCACGATCTTCTGGAACTCCTTCTTCTCCGGCTTTCCGTAATAGATCGTCACTCCGAACCTTGCCACCAGAGACAGTTTCTCCTGCACGGTATCGTTGGTATGCAGCTCTTCATCCCGGTCCTGCTTATCCCGGAAGGTTTCCCGGATCAGGTGACGCCGGTTAGAGGTGGCATAGATCAGGATGTTATCCGGCTTCTTTTCCAGTCCTCCTTCGATCACCGCTTTCAAATATTTATATTCAATCTCGAATTCTTCAAAGGACAGATCATCCATATAGATGATGAATTTATAGTTCCGGTCTTTGATCTGAGCAATCACGTCATTGAGATCCTGGAACTGATGCTTGTAGATCTCGATCATCCGGAGTCCCTGGTCATAATACTGGTTTAAGACCGCTTTGATAGAGGAAGATTTCCCAGTCCCCGCATCCCCATATAACAGACAGTTGTTGGCTTTCCGCCCTTTCACAAATGCCTCTGTATTATCCACCAGCTTCTTTTTCGCAATCTCATATCCTACCAGATCGTCCAGGTGTACGTGGGCGATCTTTGTGATCGGCACGATCTTTACGCCCTCTTCCGTATGCTCTACCCGAAATGCTTTGTGAAGCCCCAGCTTCCCTACCCCGAACTCCTGATAGAATTTTGTGACTCTCTCTTTAAAAGCCCCGGCGTCCGGCGCCTCCGAAAGCGAGCGGCTTAAGGAGCAGATCCGATCCCGGATCCTCTGGTTAAATACTTTCCCATGTCCGCTGATACCCTGATAATCACAGATCAAAGAAAGAAGATCCGTCTCAAAAACAGCCTCCATCTCCCGGAAATCATAATCAAACAGTTCCTTAAATATAGCAAAGTCATGGAGCGCCGCCGTATTGATGCTTCCATCCACCGCCCCTACGATCTCGCAGGAGGTGCTGTAGGCATTTTCATTGCTGGCCAGAAGATAGGTCAGATAGTCCTGCCAGAGATTCCCCTCAAATCCATGACTGACCGCCAGTTCTATAAGGCCGTTCACCACGTCCGCCAGAAGAGCAGCCAAATCCTCCCGGTTGTAATACTCATTTTCATATTCTTCCATCAGAAAGACCATATCTTGCAAAAGCTGGCCTTCCTCCATATTCTTATATAAGATCAGTTCATTCGTCCGCATTGTATTTTCCCTCTTAATAATTTCCAAGAATCCTTAAGTTTGTACTTTCTTCCCGCAGCCCCCGGATTGCGTTCTTTACCGCTGCATCCGCCAGGTTTCCTTCAAAATCGATGAAGAACCTGTATTCCCAGTTTCTGCCCTTCACCGGCCGGGACTCGATCTTTGTCATGTTCAGATCATTATATATGAAATGAGACAACAGATGATACAAAGAGCCGCTGGTGTGCGGAAGCTCAAAGCAGATGCTGATCTTATCCGCATCCTCCAGGAATATCTTCTGGTTGGTCACCACGATAAAACGGGTGGAATTATCCAGATCATCATTGATCTGATCCTGAAGCACCGTAAGGCCATGGACGCTGGCCGCATAGGCGCTGCAGACTGCTGCCTGGCTCTTATCTTTGTCTTCCAGGATCTTCTTGGCCGCGATCGCCGTGTTCGCCACGCTGATCTGCTGCCAGTCGCTGTGTTCGTTCAGGAACCGGGACGCCTGCATCAAAGCCACACCCTTGGAGTAAACTCTCCGGATATCCGAAATCTCTGCTCCCGGAAGCCCTGCCAGTGTATGTTCGATCGGGATCGTGGTCTCTCCTACGATATAATTTTCGAATTCTACCAGCAGATCGTACATCTCATCTACGGCTCCCGCTGTAGAGTTCTCAATAGGAAGCACCGCAAAATCCGCCGATCCCTCTTCGATCGCCTCCATCGCCTCCCGGAAGGTCTGCACGTAAAAACAGTTGCAGTTTTCTCCGAAATAGTGTTTGGTGGCCGCCTGACTGTACGCCCCGTCAGTTCCCGGAAATACGATCCTTGCATTTCCCGCATGGAGAGAGGAAACGCCGATAAACGGAAGTCTCCCAAGGGCGCCGGCCTGCACCAGCTGCTGATACTGAAGCTTCCTGCTCATAGACATCAGCTGCTCGTACAGCTCATGTACACCTTTTCTGTTAAATTCAGTGGACACCTTGCTCTCCACACTTTTCAGCTTCTCACTCTCCCGCTGGCGGTCAAAGACCTTTCTTCCATTCTGAATTTTATATTCTCCCACCTGTCCGCAGAGATCCATTCTCTTTTCAAACAGTTTCACGATCTCGTCATCTACCGCATCCAGCTGTTCTCTTAATTCTGTCAATGATGCCATATCCTGTACTCCTTTTTTCAAAACTAAAAATTATTATAGTACATCCCGACCGTAAAATCCACCTTACATTCTTAACCTTTTTCAACGATCCCTTTCTTTTCTAATTTGAAAAATTTCCATGCAGACATTGAAAAACTTTTGTATTTAGTATATGATGTATGAAAGATTTCAATATATAGCAGGGAGGGAACCATATGAACACGACAGAATGTATCCGTACCAGAAGGAGCATCCGAAAATTCAAGGCTGCACCCGTTGATCATTCACTTTTAGAGTCATTGATTTCTGACACTTCTTATTCCCCATCGTGGAAAAACAGTCAGATCACCCGTTTTATTGCTATTGAGGATTCTTCTATTCTTGATTCCATCGTTCAAGATTATACCCCTTCTTTTAATTCCGATATTATTAAACAGGTGCCTGTTCTTCTGGCAGTCACTTTTGTAAAAGGACGATCCGGCTTTGAACGTGATGGTTCTTTTTCTACGAAAAAGGGAGACCGCTGGCAGATGTTCGATGTGGGTGTGGCTTGCCAGACCTTTTGTCTTGCCGCACACAATGCAGGACTTGGGACTGTGATCATGGGGATCTGGGATGAAGATGGAATCACGAAGCTGTTAAAGCTGCCCGATGATCAGGAGCTTGCCGCTTTGATTGCAGTGGGCTGGCCTGACGTCGACCCGGATGTCCCGATGCGGAAATCCGTTGATGAGTTATTGACCTATTTATAACAAACAATTTGAGGAGGTTTTTATGAGACATTTGATGAGCCCGCTGGATTTTTCTGTGGAGGAGCTGGACCAGCTCATGGATCTTGCTGCCGATATTGAAAAGAATCCGGCAAAATACGCACATGCCTGCGAAGGGAAAAAGCTTGCCACTTTATTCTATGAGCCCAGTACCCGTACTCGGTTAAGCCATGAAGCGGCTATGCTGAACCTTGGAGGAAGTGTACTGGGATTTTCTACCGCTGATTCCAGCTCCGCCACAAAGGGAGAAAGCGTGTCTGATACGATCCGCATGATTTCCTGTTATGCAGATATCTGTGCTATGCGCCACCCGAAGGAAGGTGCTTCCATGGTAGCCTGCCAGCACTCGGAAATCCCGGTGATCAACGCTGGAGACGGCGGACATCAGCATCCGACTCAGACATTGACTGACCTTCTGACCATACGTTCTCTTAAAGGACATCTGGACAATATGACAATCGGCCTGTGCGGAGATCTGAAATTCGGCCGTACCGTACATTCTCTGATCCACGCTCTGGTGCGCTATCCCGGCGTACGCTTCGTGCTGATTTCTCCGGAGGAATTAAGACTTCCAAGCTATATCCGGTCTGATGTACTGGACCGCCAGAATGTTCCTTATGAAGAGGTTGTTCGTCTGGAGGATGCCCTGCCGGATCTGGATCTGCTCTATATGACCCGTGTACAGAAGGAACGCTTCTTCAACGAGGAAGATTACGTCCGTATGAAAGACTTTTACATTCTGGATGCGAAAAAGATGGAACTGGCTCCGGAGGATATGTATGTACTCCACCCGCTTCCCAGGGTAAATGAAATCTCTGTCGAAGTAGACAAGGATCCGCGGGCCGCTTACTTTAAACAGGCAAAATACGGAGTCTACATAAGAATGGCGCTGATACTGACACTGCTGGAAATCAAAGTTGATTAGGAGGAATCATCATTATGGTAAATAACACTCTGACCGTCGGACGGATCGAGGAAGGCTTTGTGCTGGACCACATCCAGGCCGGAAGAAGCATGGATATCTATAAATATCTGCACCTGGATAAACTGGACTGCTGCGTGGCTATTATCAAAAATGCCAAGAGCAGCAAGATGGGTAAGAAAGACATCATGAAAATTGAATGTCCCATTGACTTTATGGATCTGGATATTCTTGGATTTATTGATCACAATATCACCGTCAATATTATCAAAGATTCCGAGATTGTTGCAAAGAAAAGCCTGCATCTTCCTTCCCGGATTACCAATGTGATCCGGTGTAAGAACCCCAGATGCATTACTTCTATTGAGCAGCAGCTGGATCACGTTTTCGTGCTGACGGATCCGGAAAAAGAGATTTATCGCTGCAAATACTGCGAAGAGAAATATGACGGGCCGATGCGCCGGAAGAAAAAAAGTTCAAAATAAAAAAAGCAAGCAAGACGATAAGCCGGGTTATGTCGTTGGGTAATCATCTATCCAGGCCCATCGTTGCCGATGGGCTCAAGCGACCAACCTAAGACGTGACGGGCCGCCACATTGTCTTTATCCGGTCTTGCTTCGGATGGGGTTTACATGTGCCCCCTCTGTTGCCAGAGAGGCGGTAGTCTCTTACACTGCCCTTCCACCCTTACCTTCTCAGGAAGAAGGCGGTTCATTTCTGTTGCACTTTCCTTGGAGTCGCCTCCACCGGACGTTATCCGGCATCCTGCCCTGTGAAGCCCGGACTTTCCTCATCTGCAACCTTTCGGCACCTGCAGATGCGATTACCTGTCTTACTTGCGTTTTTCCTGTATACTATTTTCTATTTCTGATTATCTGTTTGTCTGTTTTACCTAATTTTCGTTAAGGCCCTCGTCTTCGATCAAAGAATCTCCATCCGCTGCTGTCGTTGCAAGTTCGTCGCAGCGCTCGTTCTGCGGATGGCCGTCATGGCCTTTTACCCAGTAAAAGGATACCTGATGGGGATCTTTTGCACCTAACAGCCGTTTCCAAAGGTCTGTGTTCTTGACGGGTTCATTCTTGCCCCGCTTCCATCCCTTTTTAAGCCAGCTGTCGATCCAGTGCTGGTTAAATGCATCCACTACATATTTAGAATCAGAATAAACCTCCACCTGGCAGGGACGGTTCAGCGCTTCCAGACCGGCGATGACTGCCATCAGCTCCATCCGGTTATTTGTTGTCTTACGATACCCCTGCGATATTTCCTTGGTGTGAAGATTCCCTTTTCCGTCTACATATTCCAGCACGGTTCCGTACCCACCCGGCCCATCCGGGTTACCTCTGGCTGCTCCGTCTGTATAGATCTTTACCAGCATCCTAGATGTCTCCTTTGATGACCTTGACCGCATGTACCAGCTCCGGCATCAGGAAATGGAGCGCTTCTCTTGCAGCCTGTGCCTTGCCCGGAAGATTCACGATCAGAACATCCTGACGAATCCCTGCAATACTGCGGTTCAGCATCGACCGTTTAGTCAGCTGCATCGTATGAGTCCGCATTGCTTCTCCAATCCCCGGAACCTCTCTGTCGATCACGTCTCTTGTCGCCTCCGGCGTGCAGTCCTGCGGCCCGCATCCGGAACCTCCGGTGACAAGTATCATATCTGTCAGGTGATTATCCACCATCCGCTGCATAACCGTAGACAGCACCTTCCGGTCTGTAGGAAGAGCCCGCATAAATACGATCTCCAGTCCGGCCTCTGTTACCATATCCCGGATAATCTCCCCGCTTTCGTTTTCTTCTCTTTCTCTGTATATATCTGTGTTCGCCGTAATGATCGCAACCTTCATATCCTACGTACCTCCATCTAATTCTCTGATTCGTATACTGCTAAATTAAATATTACCTCTTTTAGCTCAGGATTGCAATAAAAATTCGTCAGATAATGATGCACACCAGACCGCCGTTGCTGTCGTTTACGATTTTCTGCATAGTATCCTGAAGCTTCTCCTGGCTGGCTTCATTGATCATAGCCATTTTGTTTCTCATACCGTCCATTACCAGATCCTCCACGGATTTGCCGAATATATTCGTTCCCCAGATGCCCTCTTCACTGTCCTTTGCTTCTCCCAGGTAACGGATCAGATCCTGGGCCTGCTGTTCATTTCCTACGATAGGGGCGATCTCTGTCTCAATATTTGCCCGGATCAGATGGATGGACGGAGCCTCCGAATGGATCTTCACTCCATATTTGTTGCCCTGACGGATGACCTGAGGGTCATCCAGATGGATTTCCTCTTTCCTTGGGCTTACCACGCCGTAACCTTTCATTTTCACAGACAGAAACGCATCTTTGATCTCCTCATACTCTTCTCTGGATTCAGAAAGCTGCTTCATCGCTGAAATCAGCTCATACTGTCCGGTAATCGGGATTCCTGTCATCTCACTGAGCATCTCATAATAGTGGGACTCATGAATTTCGATGCGTACTGCCACGCGGCCGGTGTTCATCTCAATATGATCCAGCCGGATCCCCGAAATATAAGGGCTCTCTGTGTCAAGAGGAAGTGACGCTGCATCCTTGATCTCGCTGACAGCCTCCAGGATCCCGGACGCCTGCTGCAGAAGATCCTGCTTGATCCTGTGATCGGACGGAAGCATTTCCACCCACTTTGGAATAAAAAACTGAATCTCGGATACCGGGAACTCATACAAGACAGCCTCCAGGATTTTGTGAATATCTTCCTCTTTAAGCTGCTCACAATTTACCGGAATGGCAGTCACATGATATTCCTCCTGAAGCCCCCTTGCTGTCTGCCTTGCTTCGTCCCCATAGGGTTTCTTGGAATTGACCAGTACCACAAAAGGCTTGCCAATGCTCTGAAGCTCCTGAATCGTCTGCTTTTCTGCCGTCCGGTAATTGCTTCTTGGTATGTCCGTTATGCTCCCGTCTGTGGTAATAACAATTCCGATAGTCGCATGATCATGGATCACTTTTCTGGTTCCGATTCCGGCTGCCCTGGTAAACGGGATTTCATGGTCAAACCAGGGCGTTTTCACCAGCCGTTCTTCCCCGCCTTCAATATGGCCGGAAGCTCCCTCTACCATATATCCCACACAGTCGATCAGACGGACGCTTACGGCAATATCCTCCGACAGCCGGATCTTAGCCGCATCCTTAGGCACAAATTTCGGTTCTGTTGTCATAACCGTCCTTCCGGATGCCGACTGAGGCAGCTCATCTCTTGCCCTTTGCTTCCCATGCTCCTCCTCCATCTGCGGAAGCACAAGAAGCTCCATGAACCGCTTGATAAACGTGGATTTTCCTGTCCTCACAGGCCCCACCACACCTATGTAGATCTCTCCGCCAGTCCTGGCCTGTATATCTTGATACAACTGATCTGTGTCCATACAAATACCCCCTTGCTGTACTTGTAACAGTCTATGCAAGGGGGAAATCCTTTTAGAACTCTTCTTTTTCCTTTTCTACTCTTCCCAGGTCAGAGATGAGATCTCCGGCTTGCTGTCCCGCAGCATCAGGTCTTTTACGGCCTCTCCGGGGTTCTTGTTTTCAAACAGCACCTGGTTTACCTGCCCTATGATCGGAAGAGACACACCGTATTTCTCTCCCATCTTCACAGCTGCCTTCGTGGAATATACGCCTTCTACTACCATCTTCACCTCGTCCATAGCCTCCTGCATGGACATCCCCTGTCCGATCAGGTAGCCTGCCTTCCGGTTCCGGCTGTGCACGCTGGCACAGGTAACGATCAGATCTCCGATCCCGGTAAGCCCGGTAAAGCTTTCCAGCTTTCCTCCCGCCTTCACGCCAAGCCTTGCGATCTCTGCAATCCCTCTCGTGATCAGGGCTGCTTTTGTATTGTCTCCATAGCCAAGACCATCTGCAATACCGGCCGCCAAAGCGATTACATTTTTTAAAGAACCGCCCAGCTCCATCCCCAGGATGTCCGGGCTGGTATAGACGCGGAACACTTCATTCATAAACATATTCTGCAGATATTCCGCCGTCTTTTTTGTCTTTGCACCGATAACCACACTGGTTGGAAGTCCTCGTCCTACCTCTTCTGCATGGCTTGGCCCTGACAATACCGCTACATCTGCCTGCGGAATCTCCTGCTCGATCTGCTGTGACAGGGTCATCAGAGTGTCCTCCTCTATTCCCTTTGCAACATCCACAATGATCTGCTTCTCCGGAATATAAGGATTCATCTTCCGAGCCGTGCTTCTGGTAAACGGAGACGGTACCGCCAGGACGATAAAGTCCCTCCCTTTTACTGCCGCTTCCAGGTCCGAAGTAAATACCATATCCTCCGGGATCTTTACTCCGGGAAGCTTGCTTACATGCTCTCTTTTTGTGGAAAGCATCTCCACTTCTTCTTCACTGATGGACCATACAGTCACCTGGTGCCCGTTTTTGTGGAGCAGCAGCGCCAGAGCAGTTCCCCAGCTTCCTGCTCCCATGATTCCTACATTTGCCATAGTAACTCTTCCCTTTCTCTTTTATTTTTTCTTTCCGACGCTTAATTTATTTTCGGTGCCGGATAATAAGCGCTTAATATTTGCCCGGTGCTTAAAAAATGCGGATGCCAGCAGAAGTGCGGCGATGGCATACATCTCAAGGAGAGCACCTTCCGGCACTCCAAAACCTCCCTGCTGCCCGTAAAATACGATCTCGATCAGATAGATGGTAACCACCACCAAAGACCCCACAGACACATAGCGTGTAAGGCCCACGACTATGAGAAATGCCGCAAGGCAGACAAGCACCATGGGAAGCGGCAGTGTACTGGCCAGAAGGCCTGCTGTGGTTGCGATCCCCTTGCCGCCCTTAAACTTCATATAGAATGGGTAATTGTGACCGAACACGGCTCCCATGCCGGCATACATAGCATACAGAGGCGCAAGCTCCGGATGCATCCCGCCAAAGATCAGCCGTACGGCGATCACAGCAAATATACATTTGAAAGCATCTCCAAGGAAGGTGATAAGTCCGGCCTGCCATCCCAGCACCCTAAGTGCATTGGTAGTCCCGGCATTGCCGCTTCCCTGGTTCCTTATATCGATATGCTTAAACTTTCCGTAGATATATCCTGTCTGAAACAGGCCGAATATGTACCCGATCAGCAGGCATAAAACACGTTCTATCATGGCCGGTCTTTTTCCTTTCTCTCCCGTATAAAAAATTTCAAAGATGTGCCCCGGAATCCAAAGGCCTCCCGGATCTTATTTTCCAGATATCTGGTATATGAAAAATGCATCAGCTCTCTGTCGTTTACAAAGATCACAAAGGTCGGCGGTTTGACTGATACCTGCGTGATATAGTAAAGCTTCAGCCGCTTGCCCTTATCGGACGGGGGCTGCTGCATGGCTACCGCTTCTGTCATGATCTCATTGAGCACACCGGTCGCCACACGCATGGTCTGATTTTCAATCACCATGTCGATCATATCATAGAGCTTGATCAGGCGCTGCCCGGTCAGTGCAGACACATACATGATTTCTGCATACGGCATGAAGGAAAGGATCCGGCGCACCTCCTGCTCATACTCACGCATGGTACGGTCATTCTTCTCAATAGCATCCCACTTATTCACAACGATGATAATGCCTTTCCCGCGTTCATGGGCAATACCGGCGATCTTGGCATCCTGCTCTGTCACGCCCTCCACGGCGTCGATCACCATCAGGACCACATCGGCCCGCTCCACTGCCGTGACAGTACGGATGATGCTGTAACGCTCCAGTTCCTCTTTGATTTTATTCTTCCGCCTGAGGCCGGCTGTATCAATAAATACATATTCCTTTCCATTGTGGACGATCTCGGTATCAATGGCATCTCTGGTGGTACCTGCCACATCGGAAACAATCACTCTCTGCTCTCCCAAAAGCTTGTTTACGATTGAAGATTTGCCCACGTTCGGCTTTCCTACGATAGCGATCCTTGGCCGGTCATCCTCTGCCTCTTCTGCCTGATGTTCCGGGAAATAGGATGCCACCACATCCAGCATATCTCCGATACCCAGACGGGAAGCTGCCGAGATCGGCACCGGATCCCCGATTCCCAGATTATAGAACTCGTATACATCCGGCATAAACTTTTCAAAATTATCCACCTTATTGACCACCAGCACCACCGGTTTCCCGGAACGTCTCAGCATGTCCGCCACCTTGGAATCCGCATCCTGCAGCCCCTGGCGCACATCTGTAATGAAAATGATCACATCCGCCGTGTCGATGGCGATCTGAGCCTGTTCCCGCATCTGGGAGAGGATCACGTCCCTGCTGTCCGGCTCGATTCCGCCGGTATCGATCAGGGTAAATTCTTTATCCAGCCAGGAGACGTCCGCATAGATCCGGTCTCTTGTTACTCCCGGCGTATCCTTTACGATGGAAATCATTTCTCCTGCCAGCACATTAAATAATGTTGATTTTCCTACATTCGGCCGTCCTACTACGGCCACCACTGGTTTACTCATTACAACCTCCTGTATCCAGCTTCTTTCCTGTAATTGCTTCTATCAGATCTTGTCCGCTTGATTTTACAATATCTGTCCGCACTTGTAAAGTCTCTCCAAGTTCCGCCAGTGTTACATCATCCAGAAATACGTCCTCCTCGCTGCGGAACATGTTGCAGGGAAGCAGAAGAACTTCTCCCAGCTCTTTCTCCTTAAGCTGGCTGATCAGATCCTGCCCGGTGACAAGCCCGGACACGGTGATCAGCTCTCCAAAAAAGTCATTGCGGATCGGATAAACATAAGCCCTGACATTCGGACATTTATCTGTGATTTTCTCCGCCATTTCGCAAATATAAGGATATGCCAGATATCCCGTGGCGATGGAAACTTCCCGGGTATCTTCGTCTCCTTCCAGCTTTTCATAAGCCTCCTGAAACTCTTCTTTTAAAAGGCGCAGCATCCCCACTCCGTTTTCCAGCTGCAGGTACCCATCGTACCGTCCTTCTTCCGGCAGTTCTTCACCAGCCAGGATATACCACTCGTCTCCGGCATGGATAAAATGTGTGCCGAATTTCTCATAGAAGTATTCCTGCCAGCGGTGGATCGTCTCCAGCACCTTCTTTGCATCCTCTCTGGTAAATGGTTCCAGAGGATAGAGTCCCTCTCTGTATTTTGTAAGGCCCACCGGAACCACGGACACACTCTGAAGCTGCGGCAGATACCGGCTCATATCACGGATACTCCGCTCCAGTTCCTCGCCGTCATTGATTCCTTTGCAGAGTACGATCTGTCCATTCATCATGATCCCGCCCTCTGAGAGCCTGTCTATTTTTTTCAGCGCCTCTCCTGCAAACCGGTTATGGAGCATCTTGCACCGAAGCTCCGGGTTGGTCGTATGAATCGACACGTTGATGGGTTCCAGATGATATCTTAAGATCCTGTCAATATCATGATCGCTCATATTTGTCAGTGTCACATAATTGCCCTGCAAAAAGGAAAGGCGGGAGTCGTCATCCTTAAAATAAAGGGTTTCCCTCATCCCCTTTGGCATCTGATCAATAAAGCAGAACATGCAGTGATTGCGGCAGGACCGATACTCATCCATCAGGCCCTGTTCAAATTCAATCCCCAGATCCTCGTCATACTCTTTTTCAATCTCAAGCTCCCACTCTTCTCCGTCCGGCTTTTCAATCAGCAGGACTACTTCTTCATCATGGATGAAGAAATGATAGTCAAATACATCCTCCACTACGTTTCCATTGACCTCCAGGAGCTTGTCTCCCGGCTCCACGCCCAGTTCTTCGGCAATACTTCCCGGCGCTACCGACCGTATTTTATGTTCATGCTTTTTTAATTCCTGCTTCATATATTTCCCCCAGCTTTTGTCTTTTACCTTCCTATTATACCCTACCAGGCCAGATTAGTCCAATCAGTAGTTGACCTTTTTATGGAAAAGGTGATATAAATGTTATAGTAGAATGAATTTTACAGATAGGAGAAAATTATGTCGAACATCGAATTAATGGAAAAGGCGCTTCCGGTAGCACCGTTAAAAATAGCCGCGCTGGATTCCTGCAAAGAACTGGGACAAAAGGTGAACAACTACATTGTCCAGTTCCGTAAAGATACCCGCAAGGAATCTCTGGATTCCCCTCTTTTCTGCAATTACCAGTCGGACAACTATCTGATCAGCTGCCATTGCCCCCGCTTTGGAAGCGGCGAGGCGAAAGGACTGCTGGATGAGACCATCCGCGGCAAGGATCTCTTTGTCATGGTAGACGTCTGCAACTACAGTCTGACCTATACTGTCAACGGCCATCTGAATCATATGTCTCCGGATGACCACTATCAGGATTTGAAGCGTATTATTTCTGCTGCTAACGGAAAGGCTCACCGGCTGAATGTGATCATGCCGTTCCTGTACGAAAGCCGTCAGCACAAACGTACAAAACGAGAGTCTCTTGACTGTGCACTGGCTCTCCAGGAACTGGCTGATATGGGTGTCAGCAACATCATTACTTTTGATGCCCATGACCCGAGGGTGCAGAATTCTATTCCGCTTCACGGCTTCGATAACTTTAATCCGCCGTATCAGTTTATGAAAGCCCTGCTCCGTGCGGAGCCGGATCTTAAAGTAGACAAGGAACACCTGATGATCGTAAGTCCGGATGAAGGTGCCATGCATCGTGCCGTCTACTTTTCCAATGTCCTTGGCGTGGATATGGGTATGTTCTATAAGCGCCGCGACTACTCCACCGTCATCGGAGGCAAAAACCCCATCGTGGCGCACGAATTCCTTGGCGACGACATCCGCGGCAAGAATGTGATCATCGTGGATGATATGATCTCTTCCGGAGAAAGTATGCTGGATGTAGCACGGCAGATCAAGGAGCGGGGAGCCGGACGGGTCTTTGTATGCACCACATTCGGTCTCTTCACCGATGGATTTGATAAATTTGACGACTACTACAATGCCGGCTACATTGACAGAGTCATCACCACTAACCTGACTTATCTTCCGCCGGAAGCACTTGAAAAACCTTATTTTGTCGCGGCTGATATGAGTAAATTCATTGCCCTCATCATTGACGCATTTAACCATGATATTACTATCGGCAATGTGCTCGACCCGACAGACCGGATTCACTCACTGCTGGAAAAGCACCGAGCGGGAATCCCGTTTTAGCCTCCGGAAAACATTTTTAAAAGACAAAAGATCAAGGGCCAGACATCATCTGCAGTCCTTGATCTTTTTTTGCTTCATTATTTGATCACGCGTACTTTCAGTACATCCTTTACCGCTCTTAACTCTTCTACGGCTTCCAGTGTAATCTCTGAATCAATATCGATCATCGTGTAGGCATAGCCGCCTTTGCTTTTATTGGAAAGATCCGCAATATTAATATTATCCTCTGCAAGGATCTTGGTAAACTGTCCCAGCATGTTTGGAATATTGTGGTGTAGAAGAAGGATTCTGATATTTTTCCCCTTAAGCCCCATATCACAGTCCGGATAATTCACGGAGTTTTTAATATTTCCATGCTCCAGGTAATTGCGTATCTGTCTTGCGGCCATACGGGCACAATTATCTTCTGATTCCTCGGTAGACGCTCCCAGATGCGGGATTACAATAGCTCCTTTGACTCCTGCGATCACCGGTGTGGGAAAGTCTGTCACATAATGCTTTACCTGTCCGGACACCAGAGCATCGATCACAGCTTCTTCCTCTACCAGCACATCCCGTGCAAAATTCAAAAGAACAACACCCTTTTTCATCAGGCTGATAGCATTGCCGTCGATCATACCTTTTGTGCTCTCATTGGCCGGAACGTGAATGGTAATATAATCACATTCCTTATATATTTCATCTGCCGTCTTGGCATGGTGAATACTGCGGTTCAGCCTCCAGGCTGAATCAACAGACACAAAGGGGTCAAAGCCATAGACATCCATTCCTAAGCTGACAGCCGCATTTGCTACCAGAACGCCAATGGCGCCAAGACCGATGACTCCCAGCTTCTTTCCTTCCAGCTCACAGCCCGCAAAGGCTTTCTTTGCCTTTTCTGTATCCTTTGCAATGTTTCCGTCCTCTTCATTTTCCTGGACCCAGTTGATCCCGCCGATAATATCCCGGGAGGCAAGGAGCATTCCGGCGATCACCAGCTCCTTGACGCCGTTTGCATTGGCTCCTGGCGTATTAAAGACTACGATTCCTTTCTCCGCACATCGGTCCAGCGGGATATTATTGACCCCGGCGCCCGCTCTTGCTACTGCTTTTAATTTATTTCCAAATTCCATCTCATGCATGGCAGCGCTCCTTACCAGGATCGCGTCTGCTTCTTCCGCACGGCTTACCGGCGCATATTCTTCCGTAAATTCCCGGATTCCTTCTTCTGAGATCTGATTTAAACAATGATACTGATACATGGCTATCGATTCTCCTCTTCAAATTTTTGCATAAATTCCGTCAGTGCTTTTACACCGGAGATCGGCATAGCATTGTAGATACTTGCGCGCATCCCACCCACCGTACGATGGCCTTTCAAATTAACAAATCCGGCCCCTGCAGCTTCTCTGATAAACCTGGCATCCAGTTCCCTGTCCCCCGTCACAAAGGGTACATTCATCAGAGAACGGTCTTCCGGAACCACGGTTCCCCTGAACATACTGCTCTGATCCAGGTAGTCATAAAGAATCTGTGCCTTCTTTTCATTATGCGCTTTCATGGCTGTCAGGCCTCCCTGCTTCTTAAGCCACTTAAAGACCTTGCCACAGATATAGATTCCGTACGCCGGCGGAGTATTATAAAGAGATCCTGCATCTGCATGTGTTTTGTACTGCATCATTGTGGGGGTTCCTGGAAGTACATCTTCTGTGATCAGATCCTCCCGGATGATCACGATTACCACGCCTGCAGGGCCGATATTTTTCTGGACGCCGCCGTATATGATGCCATATTTGCTCACATCCACCGGTTCCGAAAGGAAACAGGAGGATACGTCCGCCACCAGGGTTTTTCCCTTGGTATTGGGAAGTTCTTTGAACTTTGTTCCATATATCGTATTATTTTCACAGATATATACATAATCTGCATCCTTAGATACCGGGAGATCTGAACAGTCGGGAATATAGGAAAATGTCCGGTCCTCCGAGGAGGCGATCACATTTGCTTTCCCGTACTTTCCCGCCTCTTTCCAGGCCTTCTTTGACCACTGTCCGGTCAGGATAAAGTCTGCTGTCCGGTTTTTCATCAGATTCATCGGGATCATGGCAAACTGAAGAGAAGCCCCTCCCTGCAGAAATAGAACCTTATAATTCTCCGGAATGTTCATCAGCTCACGTAAGTCCGCCTCCGCGGTATCAAGAATCTGCTGGAACGATTCTGACCGGTGACTCATCTCCATCACGGACATACCGGTTCCCTGATAGTCTAACATCTCGTCTGCTGCTTCCTGTAACACTGCCTCCGGCAAAACTGCCGGACCCGCTGAAAAATTGTACACTCTGCTCATCATCGTTCCTGCCTTTCTGCAATTGTTTTATGCTGTTCCTTTTTTTGCCGGACGCTTATGCGTCTGCCTCTTTTTCATTCAGATCCTTTTCATCAAAGGCCTCGCTGATCGCAGCGCCGGGCGCTACCATCGGCCATACCTTATCATCACTGTCGATCTGACAGTCGATCACCACCGGCCCGTTCATAGAAAGCGCCTTTGCAAACGCTTCTTTAAACTCTTCTCTTGTGGATACACGTATTCCGGCTGCACCCATGGCTTCTGCAAGTTTTACAAAATCCACAGAATCGTTCAGCACCGTTGCGGAATACCGGCCGCCATAGAAAAGGTTCTGCCACTGGCGCACCATGCCCAGCACGTGATTGTTGACCACGACCTGAATAACCGGAATCTGGTAGCGGGCCGCTGTTGCGATTTCATTCATGTTCATACGGAAGCACCCGTCTCCTGCAATGTTTACGACTGTTTTTTCCGGGCGTCCCGTCTTGGCGCCAAGGGCCGCGCCCAGGCCATATCCCATAGTTCCAAGTCCGCCTGATGTCAGAAGTGTTCTTGGCTTTGTATATTTATAATACTGAGCCGCCCACATCTGATGCTGCCCCACCTCGGTCACGATCAGGGCGTCACCTTTTGTCTGGCGATAGATCTCTTCCACTACATAAGGGCCGGTCAGCAGTTCCGGATGGTAGGTCAGAGGATATTTCTCCTTATATTCGCTGATCCTCCGGATCCAGGATTTGTGCTCCTGCTGATCCAGTCTGCTGTTTAGGATCTTGAGGATTTCTTTGATATCTCCCACAACGCCTTCCGTGATCAGCACATTTTTATTCATCTCCGCCACATCAATATCGAACTGGAGGATCTTTGCATTTTTCGCAAATTTCTTTGCATTTCCGGTTACACGGTCGCTAAATCTCGCTCCCACCACGATCAAAAGATCACATTCGCTGACTCCATAATTGGATGTTTTGGTGCCGTGCATCCCGAGCATCCCTGTGTATAAGGGGTCTGTTCCCGGAAAGGCTCCTTTTCCCATCAGAGAATCTGTAACCGGAGCATCCACCTTCTTCACGAAAGTATAAAGTTCTTCGCTGGCTCCTGAGAGCACTGCGCCGCCGCCCACAAAAATATACGGTTTTTCAGATTCTTTGATCAGTTTTATTGCAGTCTCGATATCCTCCTCGCAGATATCTTTTCCCGAATACACCGGCTGAATCTCCTGCCGCTGGTATTCTGCCTTATTGGAGGTGACATCCTTAGGGATATCCACCAGCACCGGACCAGGACGGTCCTTCTTTGCTATCACAAATGCTTTGCGGATCGTATCCGCCAGCTGTTCTACATCCTTTACAATAAAATTATGCTTGGTGATCGGTTGTGTGATTCCGGTAATATCCACTTCCTGGAAGCTGTCTTTTCCCAGCAGGGAAACGCCTACGTTACAGGTAATGGCTACGATAGGGATGGAATCCATATATGCGGTGGCAATCCCCGTCACCAGATTGGTAGCTCCCGGTCCGCTGGTGGCCAGGCATACGCCCACTTTTCCCGTGGCTCTTGCGTATCCGTCCGCCGCGTGGGATGCTCCCTGTTCATGAGAAGTCAGGATATGGCGGATCTCATCCTGATGCTTATACAGCTCGTCATATACATTCAGGATAGATCCTCCCGGATATCCGAACACGGTATCCACACCCTGTTCCTTCAGACATTCTATTACAATTTCTGCTCCTGTCAACTGCATACCTTATCTACTCCTGTTCTTACGATATTCCTTATTTATTTCCCGGCACCTCCAGGATCGCGCCGCGGTTTCCGGATGTTACCATTGCCGCATAGCGTGCCAGGTACCCGGTGGTCACCTTTGGTTCTCTTGGCTGCCAGTTCTCTTTTCTCTTTGCCAGTTCTTCCTCGGATACATCTAGTTCCAGAGAAAGACTCGGAATATCGATCTTGATGATATCTCCTTCTTCTACCAGTGCGATTGGTCCGCCCACTGCTGCTTCCGGTGATACGTGTCCAATGGAAGCTCCCCTGGACGCTCCGCTGAACCGTCCGTCTGTGATCAGTGCCACGCTGGAGCCAAGGCCCATACCTGCGATCGCGGAGGTTGGATTTAACATTTCCCTCATGCCCGGGCCTCCTTTTGGCCCTTCATAGCGGATCACGACTACATCGCCCGGATTGATCTTTCCGCCCTTGATAGCTTCAATGGCATCCTCCTCGCAGTCAAAGACTCTGGCCGGTCCTTCATGCACCAGCATCTCGTCTACCACAGCAGAACGTTTTACCACGCTTCCGTCCGGAGCCAGGTTACCCTTCAGCACAGCCAGGCCGCCTGTCGGTGTATAAGGATTGTCGATCGGCCGGATCACTTCCGGATCCTTATTGACTGCCCCCGCAATATTTTCGCCTACGGTTTTTCCGGTCACGGTCATACATTCGGTATGCAGAAGACCCTTTTTATTAAGCTCTGCCATAACTGCATATACGCCGCCGGCTTCATTAAGATCTTCGATATAAGTCGGACCGGCCGGCGCCAGATGACAGAGGTTCGGGGTCTTTTCGCTGATTCCATTGGCAAAGTCAATCTCAAAATCCATGCCCACCTCATGTGCGATAGCCGGAAGGTGCAGCATACTGTTGGTAGAGCATCCAAGCGCCATATCCACCGTCAGCGCATTTAAGATGGCCTCTTTTGTCATGATATCTCTCGGGCAGATGTTTTTCTCCCACAGTTCCATCACCTTCATACCCGCTTCCTTTGCCAGGCGGATCCTTGCGGAATATACCGCCGGGATAGTTCCATTACCCCGAAGTCCCATACCCAGCACTTCCGTCAGGCAGTTCATGCTGTTGGCCGTATACATGCCGGAGCAGGAACCGCAGGTCGGACAGGTATTATTTTCAAATTCGCATAACTCTTCGTCGGTGATCTTTCCGGCCGCATTGGCACCGACCGCCTCAAACATACTGGAAAGACTGGTCTTCTTTCCCTTTACACGGCCGGCCAGCATCGGTCCGCCGCTGACGAAAATAGTCGGCACATTGATTCTCGCTGCCGCCATCAAAAGCCCCGGTACGTTCTTGTCACAGTTCGGCACCATCACCAGTGCGTCAAACTGGTGCGCCATAGCCATAGCCTCTGTAGAGTCAGCGATCAGGTCTCTGGTCACCAAAGAATATTTCATGCCGATGTGCCCCATTGCAATCCCGTCACAGACCGCAATAGCCGGAAATACGATCGGCGTACCGCCCGCCATGGCAACCCCCTGCTTTACCGCATTCACGATCTTATCCAGGTTCATGTGTCCCGGCACGATCTCATTATAAGAGCTTACAATACCTACCAGAGGACGCTCCATCTCCTCCTTCGTAAGTCCCAGCGCGTTAAATAAAGAACGGTGCGGCGCCTGCTGTTTTCCCTTTGTAACTCTATCACTTCTCATATCACTACCTCCTTGGGGACGTACCCCTTTGCAAAAGGGGTACGTCCCCAATCGCCAATCAGGGTGTCCCTTTTTGCATTTTACCCTGTCCCTATATGTAACTTGCGATCAGATCGCCCATCTTCGCGGTGCCGATCTGCTCTTTGCCTTCGGACATAATGTCGATAGTCCGATAGCCTTTTTTCAATACTTCTGCCACTGCGTTTTCGATGGCGTCTGCTTCTTTGTCGAGATCAAAGCTGAACCGCAGCATCATGGCTGCCGACAGGATGGTGGCGATAGGATTTGCTATGCCTTTTCCTGCGATGTCCGGCGCCGAACCGCCGCTTGGCTCGTAGAGGCCGAACTTTGTCTCGTTTAAACTTGCGCTTGCCAGCATCCCGATGGAACCGGTCACCATGCTGGCCTCATCGGACAAAATGTCTCCAAACATGTTTTCTGTAAGGATCACGTCGAACTGCTTCGGGTCTTTAACTAACTGCATGGCACAGTTATCTACCAGCATATGCTCCAGCGTCACTTCCGGATACTCTTTCGCCACTTCCTCCACGACTTTTCTCCAAAGCCTGGAAGCATCCAGCACATTTGCCTTATCCACGCTGGTCACTTTTTTCCGCCGCTTCATCGCAATATCAAACGCCCGCTTTGCGATCCTGCGGATCTCATTCTCATTATATGTAAGTGAGTCATATGCTGTCATGACTCCGTTTTCTTCCACGGTTTTCCGTTCTCCGAAATACAGTCCTCCGGTCAACTCCCGCATGATCATCATGTCAAAGCCACCTTCTGTGATGGACTCCTTTAACGGACAGGCTCCTTTCAGTTCATCATACAGGACTGCGGGCCGCAGGTTAGCAAACAGATTCAATTCCTTTCGGATCCTTAAAAGTCCTGCCTCCGGACGTTTTGATGGTTCTAACTGGTACCACGGCGAGGTCTTGGCATCTCCGCCGATCGATCCCATCAGTACCGCGTCACATTTCTTTGCCTCAGCCACCGTCTCATCCGTCAGCGGCACGCCGTGCACGTCAATGGATGCTCCGCCTAAGAGCAGGTCGGTGTACTGGCACTGATGCCCATACTTTTCTGCAACTTTATTCAGGACCTTCTGTGCTTCGGACACGATCTCCGGTCCGATACCGTCCCCCTTGATAATTCCAATCTTCAGATTCATCCTCTACACCCTTCCTAAAAAATCTATAACATTTATATTATCGCATTTTTATGCATGTTTCAAGACTTTAATTGGCTAAATTGCTTATTCGTTTTTTAGGTAACCTGGACCAAATCCCTCGGGGAAAAGCTCTGCCAGTGTATAAATCTTATAATATTCTGGGCTTTTTGCCAGAATGATCTGAAATGTTTCCGGGTCGCAGAACTCCGCCATTACCTGCCTGCATACTCCGCAGGGCGGGCAGAAATCATGGCCGCCATCCTGATTCTCATTCACGATACAGATAGCAAGAAAATCTCGCTTTCCCTCGCTCACCGCCTTGAAAATAGCTGTGCGCTCCGCGCAGTTTCCCGGCCCGAACGCGGCATTCTCAATATTACATCCGGTATAAACCTCTCCATCCTCTGTAAGAAGTGCTGCCCCCACCTTAAAATGAGAATAAGGCGCATATGCAAAAGGAAGGGCCGAAAAGGCCCTTCGGATCATTTCCGGTATCGGAAGTTTATTCATCTTTTCGCCCCTCCTTCTTGTCGTCCTGAATCAGGATCCGGACAGCCTCGATGGCTGTGCGGATCGGAAGGTCCGTGTCGTGGACTACCGGGTTTGGAAGATTCTTCTTTGCCCGCTCCTGGTTCGCTACCACCAGTAAAACCGTGCCCACCCGGACTCTGAGTGTGCTCCCCACGATGAACAGCGCCGCCGACTCCATTTCCGAGGCCAGGCAGCCGCATTTCACCCAGGCGTCCCATTTATTCAGAAGCTCATAACCCACAGGCTTTGTCTCGGGAGTGTGCTGCCCATAAAAGGAATCCTTGCACTGCACCACTCCCACATGACAGACTGCATCTAGCTTTTTTGCACCGCGGATCAGCGCATCCGTTACGGCAAAATCCGCCACCGCCGGATATTCGATGGGCGCATACTCCTTACTGGTCCCTTCCATCCGGATGGCTCCTGTTGCCACCACGATATCGCCGCTTTTCACATCCAGCTGCATCCCGCCGCTGGTTCCCACACGCAGGAAGGTATCAGCGCCGCACTGTACCAGCTCTTCCATAGCGATCGCAGCCGACGGCCCACCGATCCCCGTGGAGGTCACACTAACCTTTTCCCCGTCCAGGCAGCCGGTATAGGTCACATACTCCCGGTTTTTCGCGATCAGCTTCGGCTCATCCAGATAAGCCGCGATCTTTTCGCATCTTCCCGGGTCTCCGGGAAGGATCACATAACGTCCTACTTCTCCCTTGGCTGTCTGAATGTGATACAGACGATCCGGGTCTTCTGAATAATTAATCATACGCCCACCTCTTTCTTTTATTTCCTCATCATCTCAGGATTTTCCGTGTTTATCAGTTTCCAGGATCCGGCAGGCATTTTCCACCCGTTCCTTCGAAGGCGGATCAATGCCTTCAAGTGGATACTCCATGCCCAGTTCCTTCCATTTATAAACGCCCAGCGTGTGGTAGGGAAGCACCTCCACCCGCTCCACATTTCGAAGCGTCCGGATAAAATCCCGCAAACGGTATAAATATTCATCTTTATCACTGCCTCCCGGCACCAGCACATGGCGGATCCAGACCGGCTTTTCAATTTCTGATAAATATTCTGCCATCTCCAGAATATTCTGATTTGTACATCCTGTCAACTGTCTGTGAGCCTGATCGTCAATCTGTTTGATATCCAGCATCACTAAATCGGTCACGTCCATCAAAGTCTTAAATTTTTCAAAAAAAGGTTCTTCTCTGGTAAACGGATTCCCGCTGGTATCTAGTGTCGTATGGATCCCTTCTTCTTTTGCCCTCTGGAACAGCTCTGTCAGAAAATCCATCTGCAGAAGGGGTTCTCCCCCACTTACGGTAATACCGCCCTTACTTCCCCAGTAAGAGCGGTATCTCAATGCCTTCTCGATCAGTTCGTCTGCTGTATACAGCGTTCCCGACTGCATTTTCCAGGTGTCCGGATTGTGGCAGAACTGGCATCTCATGGCGCAGCCAGCAGTAAAAATCACATACCGTACTCCCGGTCCGTCTACAGAGCCAAAGCTTTCCAGGGAATGAATATACCCTTTTGTCATGTCTTTTGCTCCTTTATATAAAATTGATACTTTGTTTACATCCTGTCGTGGCAGGTTCTTGCGATCACATCCAGCTGCTGCTCCCTTGTCAGGTCAATGAATTTTACCGCATAGCCGGATACACGGATCGTAAAGTTGGCGTACTCAGGTTTTTCCGGATGCTCCATGGCATCGATCAGTTTTTCGGTTCCAAAGACATTCACATTCAGATGATGTGCGCCCTTGTCAAAGTAGCCGTCCATGATATGCACCAGATTTTCACTGCGCTCCTCGTCACTGTGTCCCAGCGCTCCGGGGCTGATGGTCTGCGTGTTTGAGATTCCATCTAACGCCAGCTCATAAGGCAGCTTGGCCACTGAGTTCAGCGAAGCCAGAAGTCCGCTCTTTTCCGCACCGTAGGACGGATTTGCTCCCGGTGCCAAAGGCTCTCCTCCCTTTCTGCCGTCCGGAAGAGATCCGGTAGCCTTTCCATATACCACGTTGGAGGTAATGGTCAGGATAGATGTGGTAGGCTCGGAATTCCGGTAGGTGTGGCACTTGCTCAGCTTATGCATAAAGGTCTTAAGGAGCCAGATCGCAAGATCATCCGCCCGGTCGTCGTCATTTCCATATCTCGGGAAATCACCCTCGATCTCAAAGTCCACAGCCAGGCCGTCCTCATCGCGGACCGGTTTTACCTTTGCATATTTGATGGCGCTCAGTGAATCCACCACGTGGGAGAATCCTGCGATACCGGTAGCGAAGGTCCGTCTCACATCCGTATCAATCAAAGCCATCTCTGCCGCTTCATAGTAATATTTGTCATGCATGTAGTGGATCATATTCAGGGTGTCCACATACAGCTTGCTCAGCCACTCCATCATATCATCATAGCGCTGCATAACCTCATCAAAATCCAGATATTCCGAGGTGATCGGACGGTAAGTCGGCCCTACCTGTACCCTGGATTTTTCATCAACACCGCCATTGATCGCATAGAGCAGGCATTTGGCAAGATTCGCCCTTGCGCCGAAGAACTGGATCTCTTTTCCGGTCTGTGTCGCAGATACACAGCAGCAGATGGAATAATCATCCCCCCATACCGGACGCATGACATCATCGTTTTCATACTGCACGGAGCTGGTCTTTACAGAGATGTTTGCCGCATATTTTTTGAAATTCTCCGGCAGTCTGGAAGAATACAGTACTGTCAGGTTCGGTTCCGGAGCCGGGCCCATGTTTTCCAACGTATGCAGGAAGCGGTAATCATTCTTGGTCACCATGGAACGGCCATCTTGTCCAAGACCTGCCATCTCCAGTGTCGCCCATACCGGATCTCCGGAAAACAATTCATTATAAGAAGGAATTCTTGCAAATTTTACCATGCGGAACTTCATGACCAGATGGTCGATCAGCTCCTGTGCTTCTTTTTCTGTCAGCGTTCCCGCCTTCATATCCCTTTCAATATAGATATCCAGGAAGGTAGAAATACGACCCACACTCATTGCCGCGCCGTTCTGAGTCTTGATTGCTGCCAGATAGCCAAAATACAGCCACTGTACGGCTTCTTTGGCAGTCCCCGCCGGGCGGGAGATATCATAGCCATAAATGGCTGCCATCTCTTTCATCTCATTCAGCGCACGGATCTGATCCGCGATCTCCTCCCGGAGACGGAAATCCGTTCCCTTCATACCGTGTCTTGCATAGCGTTCAAAATCATACTGTTTCTTCTCGATCAGGTAATCAATCCCATACAGTGCCACTCTCCGGTAATCACCTACGATACGCCCTCTTCCGTAAGTGTCCGGAAGTCCGGTGATGATTTTATTGTGGCGTGCTTTCTTCATCTCCGGTGTATAGATATCAAACACTCCCTGATTATGCGTCTTATGATATTTAGTAAATATTTCATGCAGCTTCTCGCTGGGCTGATATCCGTAGGTTGTGCAGGCCTGCTCTGCCATCTTGATGCCTCCGAACGGCATAAATGCACGTTTTAAAGGCTTGTCTGTCTGCAGGCCTACTACCTGCTCCATCTCCTTTAGTTCTTCGCTGATATATCCTGGTCCATAGGAGGTCAGTCCGGAAACAATTTCTGTCTCCATATCCAGAACGCCGCCTTTTGCACGTTCCTCTTGCTGCAGCTCCTGAAGCTTTCCCCATAAAAGATTTGTTGCCTCTGTCGGCTCCTCCAGGAAGGATTCATCTCCATCATACATGGTATAGTTTTCCTGGATAAAATTGCGGACATCAACAGATTTCCTCCAGTTTTCTCCCCTGAATCCTGCCCACTGTTCAAACTGTGCCATTTCCTGTTTCTCCTTTCCTGTGTCTTTTCCTTTTAGCAAGGTCAGTATATCATCACGGTATTCAAACATCAAGGTTTATTTTGATAATAGTTATCATTCTCCTCTATGTATGGAATTTAGTACAAGAAACAGGAAAGATCTTCCTTATCTGTACGCAAAAACGCTCCGGGATCCTGCACTTGCAATCCCGAAGCGTCTCATTTTCTGCTTATCTATTCTGCTGCTGCCTTTTCTACCTGGGCAACCGCTGCCTTCTGCATTGGAATCCGGCAATTTCGGTTGCTGCCGAACTCTACAATGATGTCATCATCACTGATGTCAATGATAACACCGTAAAATCCGCTGGTCGTCAGCACGGTATCTCCCACTTCCATTTCGGAGATCATAGCCTGAACTCTTTTCTGCTCTTTTCTCTGTGGTCTGATAAAAATAAACCAGAAGCCTGCAAAGATCACTGCATATACCAGGATCAGCAATACCCAGCTTCCGCCGGAGTTCTGTGATGCTAATGCGTACATAATAATTCCTCCTAATATCTATAAACACTATTGCTATCATACACAAAAATGTGCATTTCTTCAAGTAATTTCCTGCAATTCATGGAATTTTTAGGATTTTCCGCCTGTCATTCCCTCTATTTTCCGCTTTTTATATGCCTGATAATTTCCAGCTTCGATTGCTTCCCGGATTTCTTCCATCATAGTATTATAAAAATACAGATTATGAAGCACACACAGGCGCATCCCCAGCATTTCCTTGGCTTTTAAAAGATGCCGGATATATGCTCTGGAATAAGTGCGGCAGGCCGGACACCGACATCCTTCTTCGATCGGTCTGTCGTCCAGCTCATACTTTGCGTTAAAAAGATTCAGTTTCCCATGATTTGTATAGACATGGCCATGCCGTCCGTTCCTGCTGGGGTACACACAGTCAAAAAAGTCTACGCCCCTGTCCACGGCTTCCAGAATATTTACCGGCGTTCCCACACCCATCAGGTAAGTCGGCTTTGTTTCCGGCAGATACGGCACTACTGCATCCAGGATCCTGTACATATCCTCATGAGACTCTCCTACAGCCAGCCCTCCAATGGCATAACCGTCCAGATCGAGCTCTGCGATCTGCCGGGCATGGCGGATACGGATGTCTTCATAAACACCACCCTGATTGATGCCAAACAGCATCTGCTTCCGGTTGATCGTATCCGGAAGGCTGTTGAGTCTTTCCATCTCCTTTTTGCACCGCACAAGCCACCTTGACGTACGCTCCACAGAGCGCTCCATATATTCTCTGTCCGCCACACTGGAGGGACATTCATCAAAGGCCATCGCTATGGTAGACGCCAGATTAGACTGGATCTGCATACTCTCCTCCGGGCCCATGAAAATTTTCTTTCCATCAATATGAGAATGAAAATAAACGCCCTCTTCTTTGATCTTTCTTAAGCCCGCCAGGGAAAACACCTGGAATCCTCCGGAATCTGTCAGGATCGGCTTATCCCAGGCCATAAATTTATGAAGCCCTCCCAGCTTCCGGATCACCTGATCTCCCGGCCTTACGTGAAGATGATACGTATTGGACAATTCGATCTGAGTCTTGATCCCCCTAAGATCATCTGTAGAGACCGCACCCTTGATAGCGGCCACAGTTCCCACATTCATAAATACAGGGGTCTCAACGACCCCGTGTACCGTAGTAAATCTTCCTCTTTTTGCTTTTCCGTCTTTCTTCAGTAATTGATACATAGCTTCCCCTTTTAGTAATGGCATACCACCGGCGTTCCTGCCGAGATCAGATTATAAAGCTGCCCGGCCACGTCATACGGCAGGTTAATACAGCCGTGAGAGCCGTTGGTCAGATAGCGGGAGCCTCCGAAGGACGACTGCCATGTAGCGTCATGGAATCCGATCCCTCCATTGAATGGCATCCAGTATTTAACCGGGGTTTCATACTCGTAGGATCCGTCCGGGCGCTTTTCTCCCCGCAGAGTCTGATCCAGCGCTTTGTACGCCAGCGAATAGACTCCCTGCGGCGTGCCGTTCCCATTATTCGGATTTCCCGTTACACATGCTGAGGAAAGAACTACCTGTCCGTTCTGTACAAAATATATCATCTGATTCGTCAGATCTACCTCCGCATAAGTGCTGCCATAGTCATTTCCCTCATGGCTTGCTCCCCGGCTGGCATAGCTCGGTTCCCTGGTCACAGTTTCCGCATTCTGGATGTTGGCGATCAGCGCATTGTACTCCGCCTCCTGATCGATCTGCCATCCGTAGCTTCCGCCCTCTACCGTCGCCTGATTTCCGGTTGCGGTAGTGATCGTGCGAGCCTTGCCTTTTGTATTATATTTGTCTGCCAGTGACTGGATATATGCCTTTACGGCATCCTGGCTGAATGTAACATTCATATCTGCATCCACCGTCACCCACTGAGAAATGACAGATGCATCCACAACCTCTGTATAAGGGCTGAAGTCATATGTAACATTCGCCCCCAGATAACTGTTCATGGTATCAGCCGCTGTCTGCACCTCCTCAGATTCTGCCGTGAATCTCGGAAGAATATAACACCCGGCCTCTGTCAGATCCAGTGTAGACTGAAATCCATTGATAGCCGCATTTACTGCTTCATTAAATTTCTCTGTGTCGATCTGTGTACCGACCACTTCATCCACGACAACAAACTTATCGGTCTGGAACTCCGGATGTGCGTCAACAGACGCTGTCTGATTCTCCTCTGCCAGGCACTGAAGGCCTGCAATCTGTTCATTCAGCGCTTCCTCGTCATACTCCACGCCTACCTTCGCCTCAATCTCCGGCGCATCCCACAGGGATGTGATCCACAGCAGCTTGTTCTGGTTTTCTGCCAGCTTGGCCAGCTCGTCTCCCGGTACATATTCCAGCGCAATGTCGCTGCCGGAAATTGTCTCCGTACCGCCGTCAGACTCCTCCAGTGTCAGCACATAGTCTTCTACCTGCTGTTCCATATACTTTTCCACCTGACTGACGCTCTGCAGGGAAAAATTAGTCCCGTTAATCCTGGTATTAAACATGAAATGGCTGTTAAAATATATAGCAAAGCCTACATATACAAGAATCAGCACGCCCAGAATACTTCCGATCACAATCAGCGCTTTCTTTTTTCGTCTTTTCTTTTTCTCGGCTTTTTCCGGATCCTGTTCTTCTGCATCCGCTTCGTCCTCATCTGCGCCGGATGGTTCTAACTCATCCGCCTCTTCTTCCGGCGTCTCCTCGTCGATAAACTCTGCCATGCTGGGATCCTCCTCCATCTCATCGCCTTCGTCATAAAATTCTTCGTCTGAGAAAGTGTCGTCTCCAAAATCCTCTTCATCTTCGAAGTCGTCTTCGTCTTCAAAGTCATCTTCGTCTTCGAAGTCGTCTTCGTCTTCAAAGTCGTCTTCGTCTTCAAAGTCGTCTTCGTCAAAGGCATCTGTCTGATCCAGATCGTCCATGATCTCATTCATGGTTTCTTCCATGATCTCCTCTGCCCTTTTGTCATTCTTACTCATTATCCTTACTCCTCTTTATATCACATCCGGCAAATAAAATATGCCCATAATATTCATACTCTCCTATTATAATATGCATATATTTAAAAGTACAGCATAAAATCACAAAAAAAAGTGAAGTTTTTTTGAAGACTTTATGATTGCAGGTTCCCCGTCTTTTCTATATAATAGATGTCATTGGATTACATCTTTTAGAAAAGGAGCTTGAACGATTATGTCTGGATCAACATTTGGAAGATTATTCACCGTCACAACCTGGGGAGAATCCCACGGTCCCGCCATCGGCGCCGTTATCGACGGATGTCCTGCCGGTCTTCCTCTCTCGGCAAAGGATATCCAGCCTTATCTGAACCGGCGGAAACCTGGCCAGAGCCGTTACTCTACCGCCAGACAGGAAGACGATAAAGTACAGATTCTCTCTGGTGTTTTCGAAGGCTTTACAACGGGAACCCCCATTTCGGTCATGATCTATAATCACGACCAGCGTTCCAGAGACTATAGCAATGTCATGGACACTTACCGTCCCGGACATGCTGACTATACCTATGATGCCAAATATGGTTTCCGCGATTACAGGGGCGGCGGGCGTTCCTCCGGCCGGGAGACCATCGGGCGCGTGGCTGCCGGGGCCATTGCCTCAAAGCTGCTGGCCTCCCTGGGGATCCGGCTGACTGCATACACCCGGTCTATCGGTGCCTTTTGCATCCCCGAGGACGAGACCGATCTTTCCTGTATTTTCCAGAACAGCCTGTATATGCCAAGCATGGAATGGGCCAAAAAGGCATCGGAATACCTGGAAAGCTGTATAAAGGAACTGGACTCCTCCGGCGGAACCATCGAATGCCTGATTGACGGGGTTCCTGCCGGAATTGGCGATCCGGTCTTTGAAAAGCTGGATGCCTCTCTTGCGAAAGCAGTCATGTCCATCGGCGCTGTCAAGGGTGTAGAGATTGGAGAAGGCTTTGCCTCTTCCCTTCTCCTTGGAAGCCAGAATAACGACCCCTTCTACTGCGAAAATGGCCGTCTGTCCAAGAAGAGCAACCACGCCGGCGGCATCCTGGGCGGCATCAGCGACGGCAGCCAGATCATTCTCCGGGCAGCAGTAAAGCCGACAGCTTCTATTTCCAAACCACAGCAGACTGTCACCCGCAATATGGAAAATACTACTCTGACAGTCAAAGGGCGGCACGATCCCGTGATCGTCCCCAGAGCGGTGGTAGTTGTGGAGGCTATGGCAGCTTTAGCGGTCGCAGACGCCATGCTTGCCAATATGTCTTCCCGCCTGGAATCCATTCAGACATTTTATAAAAGATAAAAGCTATGAAACAGGGCCTGTGAAAAGATGATTTCTTTCACAAGCCCTGACAATTTCTATCCTATTAATCTTATTAATATAGCGTCAGATCCTGAAACATCCCCCGCCTATAAATTCTCTCAGCAGAGAATTGGTCGGAACATTTTCACTGCCGATCCCTACAAAATAATCCAAAAACTTCAAAAGCCGTTTTGCCTCTGTGTACTCCGGCTCATCCCGACCGATCCCAAACAGCCGGGCTTCTACATAAGGCTTCAATACCGCCAGTTCATAAATCAGCGCAGAATTAAACATCACATCTGCCTCTTCCTGATACGGGAAAATATTTTTTTCCTCTCCCATCCGTACCGACGGCCACATCCGGATCGTATCTTTAGCCGATGATCCTCTGGTCCTGGCGTCCCGCACGATCCTTCGGAGAAGGCGCCCGTCCGTGGTAGGAATCCGGTTATGCTCATCAATATTCAGCTGGGTCAGAGCGCTGATATAAATCTTAAACTTATTTCTGTCATCCAGCTGTCTGGTCAGCTCAGGATTCAGGCAGTGGATCCCTTCTATTACAAGCACATCATTGGCCCCCAGCTTCTTGCGCTGATTTCCGTATTCCTTATGCCCTGTCACAAAATTAAATGTGGGAATTGTTACCTCTTTCCCCTCCAGCAGATCGGAAAGCTGCCTGTTAAACAGATCCACATCCACAGCCTCCAGGCACTCGAAATCAAAATTCCCATTCTCATCTTTTGGATTTTCTTCCCTTTCCACAAAATAATTGTCTACCGCGATCGGATGAGGTGTCAGTCCGTTTACCCGAAGCTGGACAGACAGGCGATGAGAAAATGTGGTCTTCCCAGAAGAGGATGGGCCGGCAATCAGCACAAATTTGACCTCCGGGCGCCTGGCTATCTCTGCCGCGATATCTGCGATCTTTTTTTCCTGCAGCGCCTCCTGCACCAAGACGATCTCACTTAAATCCCCTCCGGTAATCTTATCGTTCAGATCGCCTACCGTTTCAATCCCCTGCATGTCTCCCCATCTTGTAGACTCCTTCAGCACATGGAACAGTTTATTTTGCGGCTCAAAAGGCGGCACCTCCTTGGGGTTCTTGCGTTCCGGCATCTGGATTACAAATCCTTCATCATAGAGATAGAGCTTAAAATATTTCAGATATTTCGCACTAGGCACCATGTACCCGTAAAAATAGTCCTCAAACTCGTTCATACTGTAAATGTTGACCTTGGACACCCGTCTGTACTCAAACAGACGCTCCTTATCATACATTCCATGCTGGCGGAATAACGCAATAGCGTCATCGGTATGTACAGACCTTTTCCGGATCGGCAGATCCATCGCCACCATCTCCTCCATCCTGGCTGATACCTGGTCGAGGAACTCCTGGTCTACCTTTACCTTTCCGGTAATAGTACAGTAATATCCTTTGCTGACAGAATAATGGATCCGCACCTTCTCGATATTTTCGTGATGTCCCACATCATAGACAGCCTTGACCAGCATCAGGCTCATGCTTCTTTTATAGGTCTTATGTCCGGCCTGGTCTGCCGTGGTCTCGAATTTCAGGACACAGTCGCCCTTTATTTGTTTTGTCAGCTCCTGCAGCTTTCCATCCACAAATACTAAAACGATATCTTCCGGGTAATCCTTCTGATATTCTTCTGCAATCTCAAGATAGGTAGTCCCTTCCGGATATTCCCGGATATCTTCTCCGATCTGAACGTGATACGTCTTTCTGTCCATACTCTCCCTCCAGTCTTTTTATCACAGCACTGTAAACGGATCCTTTCTGGGCGCCGTTATGACTTCCACGCCTGCAAAGCTTCGCTCCAGAAACTGTTTCATATCTTTGATAAAAATATGTTCGATCCCGTAGTGTCCGGCATCGATCACCGCAAGTCCCCGGGCCACGGCGTCAATTCCCTCATGATGTCCGATGTCTCCGGTAACCAGCACGTCTGCACCCATGGCGATCGCCGGATCTATCATACTCTTTCCGGAGCCGGGTGAGACTGCGATTCTTTTCACCGCTCCCGCAAGGTCTCCAAACGCCTGGACTGTCTGAAGCCCGAAGGCTTTCTTTACCGTTTCACAGTAATCCTGAAGGGAAACAGGATCCGGAAGATCTGCCACACGTCCGATCCCCTCTGTTTTCGGTGTCTCACAGGTAACCTCCAGTACCCTGGCGTCTGACAAGCCCAGATACTCGCCTGAAAGCTCCGACATCCGCAGCACATCATAGTTTGTATGCATCGCATAGTAGGCCATATCTGCCCGGATCATCCGGAGCAGCCGTCTTCCGATAAAATCCTCATCTGTGATCCGGGACACCGGCGAAAAGATCATGGGATGATGTGTCACCAGAAGATCCGCACCGGCGGCTTTTGCCGCTTCGATCACCTCATCGGTAGCATCCAATGCTACATATATGCGTCTTACTTCTTTTTCATGACTCCCGGCCAGAAGTCCTACGTTGTCCCATTCCATCGCATAGTTTCTGGGATAAGATTTTTCAATGTTCTCTATGATTTCCCGGCACTTCATCTGTAACCTCCTGTTATGCTTCATAGTGTGCAAGAGCCTGGCGGATCTTTCTCCACTCCTCCTGCACCTCTTTTTCCCGCTCCCTTGCGGTAGGGCTGTTTTTGTGGCGGCGAAGCTGCTCTAAGATACTTTCTCTGATTCCTTGCTCCCGCAGAAGATACGTCCTAAGCACCGGATCTTTCTCCTCAAGGAGCCTTTTGCCGTACAGATATTCATATTCCTCATAGGGTTCGCCGCTTCCGTGGACGGCCCGCATCATGGGATAGAATTTGCCGCTTTCTTCCACCATCCGCTCCTCCACCATCCGATAACCGTGCTCATTTAAATACCTGCGCACCTTATCAATCTCGGACTGGGGCTGCAGAATAAAGGAGGATATCTCTTTCACTGTCTCCGGGCTGTCTTCCAGGATATGGATCACAAGACCGCCCCCCATTCCGGCGGCGATCATCGTATCCACCTCCCCCGGTGTCACTTCCCTGAGGCCGTCGGAAAGCCTGGTCTCGATCTGTCCTTTCAGCCCGTGGCCGACGATATGCATCCTTGCCCGCTCCAGCGGACCTTTTTTTACATCCAGGGCGATCACCTTTGAGGCGATTCCTTCCTGGATCAGATAGATGGGTATGTATCCATGATCAGTCCCAATATCTGCAACAGAGGCGCCCTCTGTCACAAGACCTGCAACTGCATGAAGTCTTTTTGATAGTTCCATAGGCGCCTCTTTCTTAATCCAGATAATCTCTTAATTTTCTGCTGCGGCTGGGATGACGGAGCTTCCGGAGTGCTTTTGCCTCGATCTGGCGGATACGCTCTCTGGTTACGTCAAATTCCTTGCCGACCTCTTCCAGTGTCCTGGCTCTTCCGTCGTTCATGCCGAACCTGAGTCTTAATACCTTCTGCTCCCGCTCTGTCAAAGTGTCCAGAACCTCGTCCAGCTGTTCCTTTAACAGGGTCTGGGCTGCTGCCTCTGCCGGTACCGGCACATTGTCGTCCTGGATAAAGTCTCCCAGATGGCTGTCCTCTTCTTCTCCGATCGGCGTCTCCAGAGACACCGGCTCCTGGGATATCTTTAAGATCTCGCGAACCCTCTCTACAGGCATGTCCAGCTGTGCCGCAATCTCCTCCGGCGTAGGTTCCCTTCCCAGTTCCTGCAGTAACTGTCTGGACACACGGATCAGTTTATTGATAGTCTCCACCATGTGTACCGGGATACGGATGGTCCTTGCCTGGTCTGCGATCGCCCTGGTGATCGCCTGACGGATCCACCAGGTGGCATAGGTACTGAACTTAAATCCTTTATGATAATCAAATTTTTCCACAGCTTTAATCAGACCTAAATTTCCCTCCTGGATCAGATCCAGAAAGAGCATCCCACGTCCCACATAACGCTTGGCAATGCTGACTACCAGCCTTAAGTTCGCTTCTGCCAGGCGCTTTTTCGCATCCTCGTCGCCGTCAGCCATACGCTTGGCCAGATCCACCTCTTCATCAGCCGTCAAGAGCGGCACCTTTCCGATTTCCTTTAAGTACATACGCACCGGATCCTCAATACTGATCCCGTCCGGAACCGACAGGTCGATCTTTTCCATATCGACCTCATCCTCTTCTGAGATGACAATGTCTACATCATCAATGTCGTCATCGTCGTCGGCACCGATCCGGAGCACATCGATATTGTTTGCCTCCAGATAGTCAAATACTTTCTCCATCTGATCCGGTTCCAGTTCCATGTCTGAGAAGAAATCATTGATTTCCTGGATCTCAAGGATACTTTTCTTCTTTTTCCCGAGTGAAACTAATTCTTTTAATTTCTCCTCAAATTTCATGATGTTTTCTTCCATGGTAGTGTCCATCCTCTCATTGCTTGTTTATATTTTATCCTTAATTAATGGAAATATGCAGTTTCTTAAGGTCCTGCAGTTCCTTCTTGGCTTCCATCAAACGCTGTAGTCCCGCCATATCTGTGGGCTCCAGATTTCTGGTTGCCGTCTCGATGCTGTGGTTCTTGATCCTTAACACCGTCTCCATCAAAGCCTTTTCCTTTTCACGCTCGGAGGTCAGTTCTTCAATCCGGGTGTGAAAGAGAGCTGCCACCTCCCGGTGTTCCTCTTCATCGGTAAAATAATTCATGATCCTGGCCGGGTTTATCTCCCCGTCATGGTACTGCTGGAACAAAAGTCCTGCTGCCTTCCGGTAGATCCCGTCAGAAAAATCCTCCGGTGAAATATAATCCTTGATCTGTCCAAAAATCCTTTCGTCCGATACCAGCCAGGTCAGAAGAATCTTCTGCGACTTCCTGATCCCGTCTTCCTTTTCCTTTGCACCAGCCGTCTTCGGGCGCTGTACAGGTTTTGCCAGTCCTTCCCTTACGGCCATCTTCCCCACCAGCCGCCGCAGTTCTTCGTAACCGGTATGATACTTTTCCGCTACCGCTTCGATATAATTATTCCTCTCAATCTCTTCTTCAAAGCGTCCAAGCCTCCTTGCCGCTTCATTCAAAAACCCGGTCTTCCCCTCCGGCGATTTCAGGTCATAATCTTTTTCCAGTATCTCCAGACTGAACATGAATCCGTTCCGGGCCTTTTCGATCCGCTCTTCAAACGCCTCCGCTCCCAGGTTTTTAATAAACTCATCCGGATCCTTATAGGGCTCCATCCGGATGATCTTTGCCGTAATACCGGCGTCCTTCAGGATCGGAAGGGCTCTGAGCGCTGCTCTGGTCCCCGCGTCATCGCTGTCGTATGTAAGATATACCTCCTGCACATACCTCTTGATCAGCGAGGCATGTCCGGCTGTAAGAGCCGTTCCCAGCGATGCCACCGCATTGGTAAAGCCTGCCTGATGCAGTGATATCACATCCATATATCCTTCACAAAGAAGAAAATATGATTTTCTGGTTGTCCTGGCACGGTTCAGCCCGTACAGATTCCGGCTTTTATCAAAAATCAGAGTCTCCGGGGAATTCAGGTACTTTGGTTTTGCATCTCCCATGACCCGGCCTCCGAAGCCGATCACCCGGTTATTGGCATCCATGATGGGAAACATGACCCGGTTCCAGAATTTATCATGAGGCCCATGCTTTTCGTCCATCGTGATCAGACCGGACTTTGCAAGCATATCGTCCGCATAACCTTTGGACTTCAGAAACTGGTACAGCGTGTTGCTGAACTTGCTGGAATACCCAAGCCCGAAGGCCTTGATGGTGTCATCGCCAAGCTGCCTTCCCCTGAGATATGCCATTGCCTGCTCTCCCTGGGAACTCTTTAGCTGTACATAATAAAACTGGGCTGCCCGTTTGTGAATCTCCAGAAGCACTGCTTTTTCATCCGCCCGTCTGCGCTCTGCCTCTGAATACTCCTGTTCCGGCAGATCCACCCCCGCCCGGTCAGCCAGATAGCGCAGTGCCTCCACGAATGAATAATTCTCATACTCCATAAGAAATGTAAACACATTTCCTCCAGCACCGCATCCGAAACAATAATACATCTGTTTCTGCCGGCTGACGGAAAAGGAAGGGGACTTTTCGTTATGGAACGGGCACAGTCCAAAATAAGAACTCCCCTTTTTCTGCAGTTTTACATAGGCAGAAATGACATCTACGATATCATTTCTGGATCTTACTTCTTCAATAATCTCATCGCTGTAATACATGTTTTACGCTCTTTTCACTATGATGACAAATGCTCCCTTTTATAATATTCGACAAAAGTATCTGATTTCCTTTAAATTTTCCAGGATTCCGGAATAAAATATTCTTCGAACTTCTTCACTGCATATGTATCTGTCATTCCTGCTATATAATCACATACTACCTGTTCCCTGGATTCTCCGTCCTCGTCTATCATGCGCAGGAACTGATCCGGAAGGACTTCCAGATGATCGATATAAAACTCATAAAGATTTTTGATCATATGGATCGCTTTCTTTTCCTCTCCCTTTGCCACCGGATTCTGGTATACACTTTCAAACAGAAATCCCCGAAGTCCCATCATGGCCTCTCCTACTTCCGGAGACATCCGGATCTCCGGCTGATCCATACTGTTGATGATCACATTATGTACCATGGTATCCAGCCGCACCTTCGGAGACTGCCCCAGCACTCTCCGGAACTTCTCGGGAATATCCGTCTCCTTTAAGATCCCACCCCGGATCGCATCGTCAATATCATGATTGATATACGCAATCTTATCAGAGAGCCGTACGATCTGCCCCTCCAGGGTATGAGGATTTCCGCTGGATTTATGATTCCGGATACCGTCTCTGACTTCCCAGGTCAGATTCAGTCCCCGGCCCTGACGCTCCAGACGTTCTACCACTCTGACACTCTGCTCATGATGCCGGAATCCTAAGGGGCAGATCTGGTTTAAAGCCCTCTCTCCGGCATGACCAAAGGGCGTATGTCCCAAATCATGTCCCAGGGCAATCGCCTCCGTCAGATCCTCATTGAGCCTTAGCGCCTTGGCTATGGTTCTTGCATTCTGGGAAACCTCCAGCGTATGAGTAAGACGGGTGCGGTAATGATCTCCCTTTGGCAACAGGAACACCTGGGTTTTCTGCTTCAGTCTCCGGAAGGATTTACAGTGCAGGATCCGGTCCCGGTCTCTTTGAAAGACCGGGCGGATATCACACTCTTCCTCAGGGCGTTCCCTGCCTTTTGACTTGCTGCTTAAAGTCGCATAGGGACTCAAATATGTGGTTTCTCTGATTTCCAGCTGTTCTCTGATCGTCATGCTCATTTCCGCCCCTTCTTTTCTTCCTGTCTTTTCTTTTCCTGCTTCTTTTCTTCCACTTTCTTCTCAACCGCCTCTACAACGGTTTCCAGCACTTTGATCCTGGCATAATATTTACAGTTTCCCTCCACCACGATCCAGGGTGCGTATGGCGAGGATGTCCGGATCAGCATCTCATTGACTGCTTCTTCGTACTGATCCCACTTTTCCCGGTTCCTCCAGTCTTCATCCGTGATCTTCCACTGCTTTTCCGGATTTTCCTGCCTGGCCTGAAATCTTCTGGCCTGCTCCTCTTTATCGATCTGCATCCAGAATTTGAGTACGACAGCGCCTGCCTCTGTCAGATCCTTTTCCATATCGTTGATCTCCCGGTAGGCCCTTTGCCACTCCTGCCGGGTACAGAAGCCTTCGATCCTCTCTACCATGACCCTGCCGTACCATGTCCGGTCAAAGATAGTAACATGTCCGGCTTTCGGCATGTCTGTCCAGAACCGCCAGAGATAATGATGTGCTCTCTCTATATCGTTAGGCGAGGCAGTAGGGTGTACCACGTAGCCTCTGGGATCCATCCTCTGCGTCAGCCGTTTGATGGCTCCACCCTTTCCTCCCGCATCCCATCCTTCAAAGCCAAGGACTACCGGAATCCGGTATCTGTATAACTCTCCGTGCAGTTTTTCCAGTTTTTTCTGAAGCTTTGAAAGTTTTTCTTTATATTCCTCTTTCGTATAGGACAGAGACAGATCTGCTTTTGAGAGAACAGATTCCTTCAGGATGAGATCCTCTGCCGGCTGCTCTTCTGTCATGGTCACACTTCCGGATCCTTCTGCATCTTCTGCCTTTTTCCGTGCCACTTCCCGGATCTTCTGCTCCAGCGTCTTTACCACAATGCTGTAGATTTTTACCGTAGCAAATCTGCGGTCTGTTGCTTCCACAATATGCCAGGGCGCATGGGCAGTATCTGTCCTCAGAAGCATTTCCTCGTTCATAGCCCGGTATTCCTGGAAATGCCTGTTACGCTTTAGATCCCCTTCACTGACTCTCCACGCCGTCTCCTTAGAATCCAACAGTTTTTCAAGTCGTTTTTTCTGCTCCTTTTTATCAATAGCCAGAAAAATCTTGATCATTACCATGCCGTCAGCCGTCAGCTGTTCTTCAAAAGACCGAATAGACCGGAAACTGTTTTCTACTTCCTTTTCACTGGTCTTACCGTCAAATCTGTCGATCAGCACCTTCCGGTACCAGCTGCTGTCATAGATCGCTATCCTGCCTTTCGGCGGCATCTTTGTCCAGAAGCGCCACAGGAACGGATGCATTCTTTCTTCTTCTGTTTCATTTTTTACCGCATATACCTGGAATCCTCTGGGATCCAGACCCTGGATCAGCTCCCCGATCTGCACGCCCTTCCCGGATGCCCCATATCCCTCGAAAGCAATCATTACCGGGATTTTCCATTTCTGGCACTCCCGCTGCAGTCTTCCAAGTTTCGGCATAAGCTCCTCCATCCGCTGGCCATACTCTGCCTTTGTAAGCTTCTTTTTCAGATCAATCTTCTCCAGCATATCCGTCCCTCCCTTTGCGTATCTCGATACATTTTTCAGAATATTTTTCTTTATTATACATCATTTATAATATTTTACGACACAAAAAACGCTGATAATGCACAATTATCGTACATATCAGCGTTCTCTTGGAGGATGTTGCCATCCAGGGCGCACTCAACCATTTATACCATAGGACTCTGCAAATAATATTCGCTCAACAGTTCTGCTAAAACTTTGGGATTTTCTTCATTTACAACATGGCCTGTATCCTCAATAATTTTTAATTCCGCACTTTTAATGTTTTGTGACAAAAATTGTGCTGATTTTACGTTTGCGCTGTCCTTCTTTCCACAAAGGATCAGAGTGGGGCACTTAATATTTTTTACTCTATCGCTGAAATCTAAGTTCTTCATGGTGTTTCCTAAAGCAAAAGTATCCTTTTTATCAAATGCCATAGTTTTAAAAATAGATTTTGGTAAAAATCTGAAAATTATATTTTGAAAGCTAAAAGCTAACTTTGGGACTTTATATGGCGTTCCGATTAAAACTAATGATTTCACTTTCTTCGGGAAATCCAATGTAAAATTTAAAGCCAAAATGCCGCCTAATGAAAGACCGCACAAATGAATTTGTCCGTCAATTTCGCTGCAATATTTTACAAATGATGAATACAGATTTTCGTAACTTGCCTCTTTTCCTTTAAGAATGGAGGACAAATTGGGGCATACAATATCTTCATTGTTTGTCATATATGAAATTGTTTTATCCCAACTTGTTGCTTTGTGCCCTGAGCCGTGAACAAAAATTTTTGTTGCCAAAGGTAATTCGCCCCTTTCCAATCTGGTTAAAAAACAACCCCTTGAAAACTCTATGCTTCCAAGGGGTTATACCAAATGCTTAATGCGGAAGATGGGACTTGAACCCACACGGCACGAATGCCACAAGATCCTTAGTCTTGCTCGTCTGCCAGTTCCGACACTTCCGCGAACCGGACTCTCAAACCGTCCGAAAATTATAATACTATACCCGTTTTCAAAAGTCAACACTTATTTTAAAATATTACGGCGAATATAGCGGAAGGTTTCCTGCTCCCCCTTCTCAGCCAGCATCTTCAAAAGAAAATGCAGAAGCGCCGCCGTCTCCGGGTGGATCATTTTCCCGAGCTTTGCGGCTCCTCTTTCATAATATTCCAGAGGATCCCGGTCGGTATAAGCTTTTCCCCGATAGGTTTTTGAGGCAGCAATTCGATCCATAAACATTTCAATCACATATTTGACCGGCATCTTCTGCCCCACGATCCCTTCCTTAGGGTCTGCGCTGTAATCGATCCAATACTCATAATGATGCTTATTCCGCCCTTTATGATGCAGCCAGGCCTTCGAATACCCGGTAGCTTCCCTCTCGGCATTATTAGGGCTGCGGTTGCCCTGATAATAGCGGCAGCCTACCAGAAATTCTGTCGGCGAATATTTAGACATGTCATGCAGGAGCCCCTGACGGAAAAGCCCCACCTGAAAACACTGTTTCATTACCAGCCATTTATGATGATTGATCGTCCTTAAATGCTCGAATACCTTCATATCCTTCATCCTTTCAGACTCTAAAACCTGCTGATTCCGTACAGAAGCAGCAGATGCGCCGGATAAAATATGTAAAAGAAATACTTCATTTTTCTCCCCCGCTCTCCGTTATAAAGCGCAAGGGGAAGGACTGATAAAACGCCGTATTTCTGGATTACTCCCTGATACAGAAAGTTCCAGAGTCCGCCGGCTGTCACAGCCAGCCACCGGGACTCATGAAATATATAAAATACAAAGATCAGAAGGATACCCCTGAAATTATAGTCACTCCTGATAAGTACCGCCAGCCACATGGCAAAGAGCAGGATCACTGCCTTTACCGGCCATTCACGGTTTCTTTCCAGCAGGACCATCATACCGATCCCGATCAGCAATGTAAAAAACACATTCTGATGAGCATACTCCAAAGGCACGCCCCGGAACGCCAGATCATAGGGAATCTCAGAAATCAGTGCAAAGACACCAAGCCTCCCCATATACCGCCGGACATCATGCGTATGAAAAAATCCTTCTACAATGAGAAAACAGAAAATCGGAAATGCAATCCGTCCCAGACATCGAAGCCATATTTGTGACGGATACAGAACCGCCCCCGTATGATCCAGTGCCATGGACACGATAGCAATACATTTCAGCTGAAAGCTGTCGAGACACTGGATGTTCCACCGCTGATTCATACCTCATTACCTGCCCGAAAAAATCATGATCGTCCGCTCTTTTACTTCTGCAAATTTCTGATCATCCAGAGGCTCCGCCTTGTCAAGGATCCCTTCCTGCGTCGATGCAATCCGGTACCACTTCTTTCCTTTCGGCAGCGCCGGGAGGGCAAATGTATGCTCCAGCCAGTGCATATTGTAAGCGACAAAACAGTCCTCGTCGTTCTCTCCTGTCTGATCTGCTCCGCTATAGTAAACCCCCAGCTGTCTGCTGGACACTTCCAGCGGTACTCTCCATGCATTTTCTCCATGATAAGATACATCCGGAACGCCTTTCTTAGAATAAGTCATCCCTGTCATCTCTTTTTCAGGCCAGAATACCGGATGTTTTTTCCGGAAGGCGATCAGCTCCTTCACAAAATCATGGAGTTCCGGATGTTTTTCCAGTCCGCTCCAGTCAAGCCATCCCACCGGATTATCCTGACAATAGACGTTGTTGTTCCCTTTCTGCGTATTGCCGAATTCGTCCCCGGCCAGGATGCACGGTGTTCCCTGCGCAAGCAGCAACAGGAAGAATGCATTTCTTGTCTGATTCTTCCGAAGCTCTGTTACCGCCTTCTTCCGGGACGGCCCTTCCGCCCCGCAGTTCCAGCTGTAGTTATAATCCGGTCCGTCCTGGTTCTGCTCTCCATTGGCTTCATTATGCTTACCGTCATAAGAGACAAGATCCCGCAGGGTAAACCCTGTCTGCCCGGTGATCATATTCAAAATCTCTTTTGTTTCTGACTGATGGCGCAGCCAGTACATTACATCCCGCACCATCCCTTCATCACCCTTCAGGAACCGCCGCATCACTGTCTGGAATCCCGTATCATGCACCAGAATCTTTGTATGCTTCAGGATCGGATCCGTATGGATCGCATCCATAGGCGCCACATATGGGTTCAGAAGGAATCCGTCAATATGGTATTCCAGGCAGTAATACCTCAGACACTCCTCCATCAGCTGCTTAGAAGTATCCCCTGTAAAAGGCATCTCCAGTACTACTTCTATTCCTTCCTTATGGCAGGCCTTCACCATGTCTTTCAATTCTCTCTCTCCGTCACCGGAAGCCGCATAAGCACTCTTCGGCGCAAAGTAATATGCCGGGCCATACCCCCAATAATTCCGGAAACGTCCACACTCTTCGAACTCATATACGGGCATGCACTGGATTTGATTGATCCCCAGATCTTTCAGATAAGGCAGCTTTTCCACGACACCCGAAAACGTGCCTTTTTTCTCCACTCCCGAGGATGTATGCTTTGTAAATCCCCGGACATGCAGGCTGTAAGCCACGATGCTATGGAAGGGAAGCTTAAGAGGCTCATCTCCCTCCCAGTCATATCTGCCGCTTTTTAAAACGCCCCTGACCTCATGCTTCTGGATATCCCGTTCCTTCCCCCAGATATCCCGTCCGGCCAGGCCCCTGGCATAGGGATCTACCGTCACTTCACCGCCGATCATATAATTATATTCATAGTCAGCAGGATCCATACCCTCCAGGGCAAGAAAGCGTACTTCGCCAATCGCTTCCGTCATTTCATACCGTTCTTTTGGCTCTTCTTCACCAGCTCTGTACAAAAGCAGCCAGCACCGCTCCCCTTCCGGAACCGCCACGGAAAAATTCACATGATCTCCCGAAATATTGATACCTAATGGTAATGGTTGCCCCTGTACTTCTCTCATAGTCTGTCCTCTCTTTCTGTCTGCTTCCGGACCGTTTACTGCCAGCCGTCCACCCCGTACATGTCTACATTTTCTGCATCGATCATGAATACTTCCTCATAAACTTCCGTTTCATAATCATTGCCCTCTAAAATATTAATTCCTGTCTCCGCCGCTGTTTTTCCCATATTGATCGGCGACTGAGCTGCTGTTCCGGCAATCTGATTACCGGATTTCTTTAATTCCTTTTTGATATCCGGCGAGCCGTCTACTCCATAGATGATCACGTCGCTAAGTCCTGCAAGATTGGCAGCTGTTTTCGCTCCTACGGCCAGCTGGTCATTCCCGCACATAACAGCCGTGACATCCGGATGCTCCTGGAAGATTCTCTTTGCAGCCTCCAGAGCTTTTTCGAACTCACCATTTGTATCCTCCCTGGCCACAACCACAAATCCTCTGTCCGCATCCGCAATGGCCTCTTCAAACCCCGTAATCCTGTCATTGATAGAATTCTGTGTCGGGCACTCCAGGATAGCCACTGTACCGCCGTCAGGACACCGCTCGATCAGATCCTCTCCGCAGATCTGACCGGCCTCAAAGTTATCGGATCCCACATATGCATCTACATAGTCCATTTCCTTGACCTGTGTATCAACATTAATGATTCTGACATCCGCCTCTTTAAGTGCCTCAAGAGATGGTGTGATGGCCTCCCAGTCTACCGGGCACAGAAAGATGGCGTCAATCCCCTCATCGATCATTTCCTGAATCTGGCTTTCCTGTGTCTCCGGATCTGATGCCGGGTCTTTGGTGATCATCCGATACCCTTCTTCTTCTATCACCTCGCGGATCGCAGATTCCAAGGTGATGAAATAAGGATTTTCCATATCGATCGCGGTAAATCCAAAAAGAAAGGAATCCTCTTCCTCCGCCTCTTCTCCGTTTTCTGTATCTGCATCACTCTGTGTATCTTCGTCCGGCACAGCGTTATCCTCTGGTGTTCCTACATTTTGTTTACACCCTGAAAAGAGAAAAGCGCAGGAAAGTATCACGGCCAAGACCATAAACATTCTTTTTTTCAACATCTTTCTTTTCCTCCCTGTGCAGTTTTACACATACATATAAATATTTTACACTATTTTAAAGTATTTGGCTACTCTTCATTCTTGCTTTTTGGATTCTTCTTTGGTACAGTAAGAGTATCTACAAAATAAAGGAGATTCATATAATGGACGAGTATATGACAGTTACCCTGACACTGGACAACGATGAAGTCGTGGAATGTGCAGTGCTCACCATCTTTTCTGCAAACGGACAGGACTATATTGCCCTGCTTCCTCTGGATGAAAAAGGAGAACCCCAGGACGGCGATGTATATCTGTACCGCTACATCGAAAACGATCCGGAAGATCCGGAGCTTGAAAACATCGAGGATGATGACGAATACGAGGCTGTCGCTGACGCTTTCGACGAGTGGATGGACACCCAGGACTTCGAAGACTTAGACGAGGAATAATTCCTCCACAAAACGGGAAGGATCCGCATCCTTTCCGTTTTTTTCTTTTACATAGCTGATCACAAGCTTATTCTTTGCCCGGGTCATTGCTACATAGAACAGACGCCTCTCCTCTTCAATTTCTGTTTCCAGCTTTGCCTTTTTATAGGGAATACATCCCTCATTTCCATGAATCACAAACACCGTATCAAATTCCAGGCCTTTAGCTCCATGCATAGTCATCAGCTTTACCCTGTCCTGCGTAAGATCCGGCCTCTTTTGTTCCTTCAGTGCCTTTCCATACTCATCTATATGAGCAAGCCATGCCTCCATTGTCGGATATTCCCTGGCTGACTGCTGAATTTCCTCCAGGACAGAAAAAAGTTCATCCGCTCCGATTCCCCGGTAAGCTGCATATTCCTTCAGGAATTCATCATAACCGATACTTTTGCGGATATACTGGATTGCCGCAAAAGGGGACTTATTTTTCAGCATCTTCATATCCCACTCCCACTGGTCGATCCGGTCCATCATCCATTCTTTGTCACAATAGAAATTCCGGATCGTTTCATAGGATATAGTATTTCCGGTCATGGCTTCTCTCCCAATATAACGCTTCGGCCGGTTAGCCACCTGCAGGAAATGCTTCCTTTCTCTGTTCCCAAGCGCCAGCTGGAAATAGCTGATCAGATCCATTCCTATAAAATGGTCATATATATTCTGGATCTGCTCCTTCATAACGAACGGGATCTGATATTCACTTAAAGTTTCCGAAAGAGTTCTTGCATCCAGGCTGGTTCTGTAGAGCACTGCAATCTCCGAATATTTTACCTTTTCTTCCAGCCTCTTCCCGATCTCTTCTGCCACATACCGGCTTTCCTCCTGCGGATCCTTCACCTCCTGCACATGGACAGTCTCTCCCGCGCCGGCATCCGCCCGCAGATTCTTTTTGTACCGTTCCTGATTATTTTCAATAACCCGAAGTGAACTTCTCACGATATTTCCGGTAGAACGATAGTTCCTGTCTAACAGGATCCTTTTCGCCTGTGGATAATCCGCACAGAATTTCTGCATGATCCCAGGTCTTGCTCCCCGGAACCCATATATAGACTGATCGTCATCCCCTACCACAAAAAGATTATTTTCCGGAGCCGCCAGCATCCGGATCACATCATACTGTACCTGATTGATATCCTGAAACTCATCAACCAGGATATAGCGGAACTTTTCCTGCCAGACCTTCAAAAGATCAGACCTTTTCTGAAAAAGTTCCCGGCATAAAAGCAGCATGTCTTCAAAGTCAATCCTTCCACATTTCCACTTCTGTCCCTCGTATTCCCGGTAAAGTGAGGCAAATCTCTCTGCCGGGATATGCGCCGGATGGTAATCTTCAATGTTCATTCCCCGGTTCTTTACATTCCCGATTTCTATCGCAAGTTCTTTAAGTCTGTCCTTTTCCTCTTCGGCCTCCCGGGATTCTTCCCACCCGATTTCCTGCATCGCCTGGCGGATCAGTTCCAGCTTCTCTACATCTTTCAGGAGCTGAAAGTCCCGGCTTCCGTATGCCCATTTCAGTATTCCGTAATAGATACCGTGAAAAGTTCCGAAAGTAACCCCGTTTCCTTTTGCCCCGGCAATCTTCCGGAACCGGTCACGCATCTCACACGCGGCATACTTTGTAAAGGTAATGACCAGAATTTCTTCTGGCCTTACCTTATATTTCTGTATCAGATATTCAATTCTCCTGGCGATGGTAAGAGTTTTCCCGGAACCGGGACCGGCGAGGACCATACATGGTCCCCGATCATAGGCGACTGCCTCAGCCTGAGCATGATTTAAACTCATCAGATTCCCCTTACTTTGTTAATAATTCGATACCTTTCTTAATCCGCGCAAGTGACTCTTCTTTTCCAAGAATCTCCATGATCTCGGTTGCGCCACCCGGTGTATTCTGCTTTCCGGACACAGCCGTTCTGATCGGCCACATTACAAAGCCGGTCTTTACACCTTTTTCATCAACATATCCCTTCAGCAGTTCAAAAAGCGCATCATTACTGAAGTCCTCCTGCTTCTCGAGAAGCGGAAGTACCTCGGAAAGTACCTCCAGTGAATTTTCCTCATTCGTCTTCATTTTTTTATGGCAGTACATAGATGGATCATACTCTGGAAGCTCTTCGAAAAAGTCGATCTGCTCCGCAATATCCGGAAAGATTTCAATCCTGGTCTTTACCAGGGCCGCAATTTTCTTTAAATCACAGTCCCGTTTTACCACTGCACTGATATATGGCTCTGCCATCTCGTAGAAACGGTCAAAGTCCATAGCCTTCAGATATTCACCGTTCATCCATTTCAGCTTTACAATATCAAAGACGGCAGGAGACTTGCTCATATGCCGGTAATCAAACTCTTTTACCAGCTCTTCCAGAGAAAAAATCTCCTGGTTGCCGGACGGACACCATCCAAGAAGCGCCACATAATTCACCACCGCCTCGGTCACAAATCCCTGCTCGATCAGGTCTTCGTAAGAAGAATGGCCGCAGCGTTTGCTCAGCTTTTTATGATTTTCATCTGTGATCAGCGGACAGTGCACATACACCGGCACGTCCCAGCCAAATGCTTCATAAATTTTGTTGTATTTAGGAGCTGATGAGAGATACTCATTCCCCCTTACCACATGGGTGATTCCCATCAGATGGTCGTCAATTACATTGGCAAAATTATAGGTCGGGTATCCGTCGGATTTGATCAGGATCAGATCCTCCAGCTCCTCATTGGGAACCGTGATATCTCCATAGATGTCATCATGGAAAGTAGTCTCCCCTTCCGTAGGCATATTGAAACGGATCACATAAGGCTTCCCCGCAGCCAGATTAGCCTCCACTTCCTCTTTGCTGAGTCCCAGGCAGTGTTTGTCATAAACCACGATCTCCGGTCCGCCTTCCTCTGTCACCTTGCTTTTCAGGGAAGCAAGACGCTCCTTATCACAGAAACAATAGTAGGCGTCTCCCTGCTCGATCAGCTTCTTGGCATATTCCAGGTACAGTCCGGACTGATTTCGCTCACTCTGAACATAGGGCCCCACACCGCCGTCTTTATCCGGGCCCTCGTCATGGACAAGTCCTGTCTCCTCCAGAGTATGATAGATAATCTCCAGGGCTCCTTCCATGAAACGTTCCTGGTCCGTATCCTCGATTCTGAGAATAAAGTCACCGCCCTCGTGCTTTGCGATCAGATATGCGTACAACGCCGTTCTTAAATTCCCCACATGCATCCGTCCCGTCGGACTGGGTGCAAATCTTGTCCTTACTTTTTTCATGTTCTTTCTCCTTTTTCTATTTTAATTTTTGTCGTCTTCTTCTGCCGTTCTTCCAGTACTGCCCCTGGAAAACCTCACGGGGGATCGAGACTACCAGCACGATCCCAAGTACAATGGCAAAGGCGATCTTCAGTGCCTCCAGCCCGCTCTGCCCTGCCAGTCCTGTCTGCCCGGTAACCAGATAATATGCGGTATAGTAAACTCTGGCTCCCGGGACTAATGGAAAAATCCCGGAAATCAGGAAAACCGTGATCGGACACTTCATCTTCACCGTCAGCATCCTGGATATAAAAACCACCACTAAAGCCCCCGCAAAGGACGCCATCGCGGCAGAGGAATATCCCTCGATCCAGATATAGACCAGCCATCCGGCTGTCCCCGTCACGCCTCCAGCCACATAATATCTGCGCGGCACGTTAAAAAGAATCTCAAATGCAACAGATCCCAAAAAGGGGCAGATCAGATTTGCGACTAATCCCTGTATCATATCATAACCCCTCCTGTGAAACTGTTATAGATACTCAGCGTGGTTCCGACACCGACTGCAATATATACAAATACCAGCAGTGCATCGATCATACGCACTGTCCCGGACAAAAAGTCACTGTCTGCAATTTCCCGGATCGCATTAGTAAAAGCAAGCCCCGGTACCAGAGGCATGATCGCCCCTATGATCATTCCGTCAAGCCTTGATATGCCAAGGAACGGAATATGTACAGCCAGAATCGCCAGCGCTGTGATGAGAGCGCCGCCCACCATATTGACGATGATTTTAGACATATTCATCCTTTTTCCAAACAATACCCAGACATATAACAGACATCCGATGAAAAAGGCGGCCAGACTTTCCTGCAGATTTGCCCCCAGAAGGTATCCAAACGCCGCACTGCCTACACCGGCCGCAAACACCTGATACGCTCCTCGTTTCCCCGGAATCTTCTCAATTTCTCTGAGCCGTTCCCATGCAGCATCAATTCCTATATGTCCCGCACTGATCTCTCTGGACAATTCATTGACCTCTGCCACAATTCCCAGGTGCGCGCCCGAAAGAGGCACATGCTTTACCTTTGTGTAGACCTCATTCATACCTTTTTCCGCCGTGATAAAAATAGCATGGCTTATAATAAATGTATCTACATAATCTACGTGGAATCGTTTGCAGATTCTGGTCATAGTCTCCTCCACCCGGAAGATTTCCGCCCCGTTTTTTAACAGGACCTGACCGGCTTCTACTGCCAGATCTACTACTTTTTTAACATCAATCTCCGAATCCAGCCTCTTCTTTAAATATACCATATCGACCAGACGCACTCCATCTTCATAGATCGGTTCCCGGTAATTATCAGTAAAGAAGCCTGCCACGATATGAGAATTAACAAAACCACATTCCCGGTAAAATCCCAGTGTAGCCTCACTATTCCCGGTTCCCACATACATAAGGTCACATCGGTTGCTGTAATGCTCACACAAAAAATGGATCATATATCTTCCATATCCCTTACGCTGGACTTCCGGCATCGTCGCTATATTTTTCAGCTCACATTTCCGATGGTTTAAAAGAACTACGACTGCAACCGTAACCGCCTGCCCCTGGTCATATAACACGAACAGATCCCCTTGATCCAGATATTTCATGATCATATCTTCCTGGGGATCCGCCAGCAGAAGCATATCCATATAATCTCTTTTGCCTTCTGTAATCTGCTGAATTTCCATGTCTTTGCTCCTTGCCTTGAATGAATCTCATTCATTATAGCACCGACGCCGCAATTCCTCAACCCCCAGAAAAAGGGTGTCCCGACATGTGTCAGAACACCCTTCTTTACAGATTTATCAGATCTCTTATCCTTATCCGATATATCCTGCCTTTTTCAGTTCTTCCTCAGCTTTTGCAAGGTTTGCATCGGATACACGAATGATCGGTCCGGTACATCCCATTCCACTCTCTGCGTAGATATTGATCTTCCACAGCACTTTCACTGCATCCTCCAGGTCCATAACCTCGATACCTGGGATCTGTGCAGTAACAGTCTCCTTCGGAGGCTCTTTTACGTCTTCCTCCGCTGCCGCCGGCTTGGATGCTGCTTTCACAGAATCCAGGATCTCTTTGTAGCCTGCCTTCTTCGCTGCTGCGAACTCTGCTTTTGCTACTTCAAAGACTTTTCCTTTTACCAGCTGTGCTGCATAACGGATCGCATTTGCGATGACCGGTGCGCCGGAAGCTCTGGATACGATCATGACTAACTGCTCGTAGCCTTCTCCGATTCCCGGGCCATAGCCAAAGCCTGTTGCTTCAAAGCTTCCGCCGGTATTTGCGGATGACAGCATCTTCACCAGGATATTTCCTGTCAGGGAATCTGTCACCATGATGTCCGGGGATGCCTGCAGCACGTCGTTTCCTCTCATCACGCATCCGCCGTCTGCACGGCTGGACTCTGCGAATGTGATCGGATATCCGTTCTCCTGAAGCTGCTTTAATGCTTTCTCTGTCTGGCGTGCGCCGTCCACGTTCAGGATTCCCACTGTCGGATCCGGATTTCCGCAGGCCTTTGCTGCAATGATTCCGTATACCGCATTCTTGATCATTCCTTCAATACGGTCTGTACTGGAGGTTCCTGTGGTGTTGGCGATGTACATCTCTTTCCCGTATGCAGGTGTCACACAGCGTCCTACTGTAGATACTCCGATCGGGAACGGGAAGTGCATGGTCACTGCCGCGTCGATCTCTTTATTTTTCAGCATTTCTTCCATCTTGTCGTGGCCTTCTTCATCGTTTGCCACTTTGACGGTTGTCACGCCTTCTGCCTCTAAAGTACCGATATAATATACATCGATGCCGTCTTTTGCCGCCTCTACGGCTGCAGCCATGGAGTTCTCCTCTCCATGCTCGCTTCCCATTCCGGTCAGCGCGATCTTCGGTCTTTTTCCGAAGCTTCCTGTCTCTAACCCTTCTGCCATCTCCATAAAGGTGGTGGCAATCATTTTTTCTACACTATTTGCCATATTCACCACCCCTTACTCTGCCATCAGGGTCGCAGCAAAATCTTTCATCGCTTTCGCAATCAGTCCCTTTACTTCTTCTTCGGATACACCTGCAGCTGCCTCTTCTTCTGCTGCGGTATTTCCGTGGATCAGGAAGGATACTCCGTCGAACAGGTTGGTCATACGTCCAAGGAACAGACTTCCTTTTCCGATGATCATTGCGTTCTTGATCTTTCCTTCCTTGATATCTTCACATGCAGGTCCGATATACGGTACTCCTGACGGGATATGTCCCTGGGTCGGTGCCCATCCGGTCAGTCCCTTCTCTGTTGTGAAGTTTGCCAGCTCTTTTCTGTCCAGCTCGCCTCTCTTAACTGCCAGCGCACCGATCATCTTGTAGTTGGCAAGCGGAACATCTCCTGCTCCTGCCGGTTTTGTGATATCCGGGTTCTGCATCTCCGGTGAGAATTTATCGATATCTGTGATCTTCATTCCCACTCTGTCTAACGGATCTGCCACCAGGCTTCCGATTACGTTCTGCGGAGCGGAACCGGTTCCTACAGTGTGGCGTCCAAGTACGTTTAAGTCGATCTCCGGGCTTACACCGTCGTTTTCAGAAATAACAACTGCGAATCCGCCCAGGCAGTCTTCCAGGATCGGAAGGCCTTTCTTTACATGGTCTTTTCCGTTCATACCAAGTTTTGCAGTACATCCTCCGGAAGTAACTACAACAGTCTTGTATGCGCCGGATTTTACCAGTGCTGCAGCTTCGATCACTGCGTGAGTCGGAGCAGCACAGAAACCTCTTGCGTCAGATCCTGTAGCATTTACCAGTCCGGCGATCTCTGCAGCAGCCTTTGCGAAGTTGCCGCCGCCTCTCTGGTTCATGTCACCGCAGGCTTCCTCTGCACAGTCGATCACATACTCAACCTCTGCTTTGTCGATGCCGGCGTTGCGTACAGCATAGAGAAGTGCCAGTACGCTGGAAGCCTTGCTCATCAGGTTCTCATGCATAACGTGAGCAGACAGGTTCACGTCGATATCGTGTGCACGTTTTACACATCCTACCAGCTTATCGTTGAAGTACAGGCCTTCTGCATGCTCTTCATTTACGAAGTGCTCGATCTCGCTGAGCTCTACACCTTCGTGGATCATAGCAACGATGTCCTCTCCGATGATCGGATCAGCTGCAAATTTATCCTTATACTCTGCTACGAAGTCTTTGTCCAGTCTGACAACCTCGAACTGGTCGCAAGCCTGTACCAGGAACAGGAACTCTTCCTCCGGCATGATCTCGCCGTATTTTCCGTAACGGTCTGCATCCTCTTTCTTCTTGTCATACCATGGGAACTCTACGCCTGCCAGCTCTTCCGGATGAACATTTCCGATGTAGGTCTGGTTCGGCCAGTATTTTACTGCATCCTCATAAGAACGCAGGTTAGATTTTACCTCTTTCAGGTATTCGGACTCCGGATTTACGATCATTTCCGTTGTCTGTGTGGTTCCGTTATAATACACCATGTCCGGAGTATGTACCAATACATAGCTCGCTCCCTTGATTACACTGTTCATTGGTTTTCCACCTTTCTCTTATTCATAAAATATAAACTGACGTGCAGTTTATGGATGAAATCTATAAATATATAGAAAAAAGGAGCAGCCCCATTTCTGGGAACATACGTGGGTCTGCCCCTCTCCTAAATCTTTAACAGGGGACGCAGGAATTTCTATAAAACCTGCGCCCTATTCAGAACTGATTAAAGCTGCTCTCTGATGGCGTTCATCTCAGATACGATGTCGTCAACGTCAAGAACCATCTCCATCATGCCTACCTGTTCGTCATAAACTGCCTCGTCAAACTCTTCTTTGATCTCTGGCTCACATACGTGATATACCGCGAGTCCAAGCTGGACCCCTGTCAACGGACCTGCGAAAGTAGGATCACCAAGGGTTACAGTCTCAGCTGCAAGTCCTGCAGCTTCGCCCTCTGCTGCACCAAGAACTACTACTAAGTTCTCTGCACCATACTCCTCAGCGAATTCTTTTACTCTCTTCTGGTTTTCCAGATCCATTGCGCCTGCGCTCGTTCAGACGAAACATTCCGTGGATGAGAATACGATCTCAGCGCCTGCAGTCTTTACACATTCTGCGATAGCCGGTCCTGGTACTCCGTCACGGTCTCCGATAATTATTGCTTTTTTGCCTTCTAAAATAGCCATAATTATGCGACTCTCCTTTCTTGTTTTTCAACAGGTTTAATCTATGATTTAGAAAACATCTATTCTCTGGATTAGATGTATTTCTTAATCATCGCTTCAATACTTTCCTCGGTACAGTCATCCTTTACCAGCTCTTCTACTTTTTCTCCATCTTTGTAGATTGCCATAACCGGAAGTCCGAGAACCTTCTGTGCGATTGCCAGACGGCGTGCCTTTGTGGTGTTCAGGGATGTGAATTTCAGTTTGTCACCATAGGTCTCTGCAAACTCATGTACCTTCGGCATCAGAGCCTGGCACGGTACACATCCGTCACCGTAGAAATCTACGAATACATAACCGTCTGCTTTTAATACTTCCTCTTCAAATGTGTTCTTATCTACATCTAACATGAACTTGTCCTCCTTAAGATTTATTTATTGATATCATAATACACAGCTTCTTAAACTGCAATGTACAAAGAAGCTATCTGTTCAACTTAGAAATAATCGGACATACTTCTTTCTACCTGTACGGCTGCGATCGCTCCGTCTGCCGCTGCAGTCACTACCTGACGCAGGCTCTTCACGCGCACATCCCCGGCTGCATATACATTCGGGATATTGGTGTGCATATCGTCATCCGTCTTGATGTATCCTCTTTCATCCATGTCGATGATGCCTTCGAACGGTTTGGTGTTCGGTACGGTTCCAATGAAGCCGAAGACTCCGAACATGCCGTCTTCTTCGTCTGCCTCTACGGTTGTGATCTCACCAGTCTTAACGTTCTTAACCTTCATCCACTGCAGGATGTCGTCTCCGCCTACTTCTTCAACGACTGTATCCCACATAAAGTGAAGCTTCGGATTCTTGAATGCCTTCTCCTGGATGGATTTAGCGGCACGCAGCTCGTTTCTTCTGTGGATGATCGTAACCTTTCTTGCGAACTTTGTCAGGTACATCGCTTCTTCTACTGCGGAGTCTCCGCCGCCTACTACGTATACCTCAAAGTCCTCAAAGAAGTTAGCGTCACAGGTTGCACAGTAGGAAACACCTTTGCCCATGAACTCTGCCTCGCCCTTGCATCCGATCGGTCTTGCATGAGCGCCGGTAGCGATGATCACGTTCTTTGCCTGGTATTCAGCTTTTTCGCTCTTTAATACCTTAATGTCTCCGTTCAGCTCTACCTCTTTGATAGTGTCAGATACACGCTCTGCGCCGAACTTCTCTGCCTGCTGTGTCATCCTGGCGATCAGGGACGGTCCGGACTCTCCTTCTACGATCTGTCCCGGATAGTTCTCGATCTCATCTGTGATCGCGATCTGTCCGCCGTCCTGTCCTTTCTCGATGATCAGAACGGAAAGGCGGCTTCTCCCTGCATACAGGCCTGCCGCTAATCCGGCAGGGCCTGCGCCAAGGACGATAACATCATAAATCTTGCTCATTTTGTCTCGTCTCCTTTTTTATGAGTTTTACTCAGCTTTACCTAAGATAACCTCTTTTATTCGAAGATTGTCTGTCCGTCAACTTCTGTTGTTAAAGCCTTCAGAGCTTTTTCAACGATCTCGCGACGAAGTTTCTTCTCTTCGTCCTTATCCAGAGCCGGGTTACCCAGCGGATGAGGAATAGCGATAGCCGGAACGATTCTGTTCGCTCCTACAGTCATAGAGATAGGAGTTACTGTACAGATATGTACAACCGGAATACCAGCTCTCTCGATTTCTTTTACCATCGTTGCACCGCAACGAGTACAGGTACCTCAGGTAGAGGTGAGGATCACGGCATCTACTCCGTCAGCCTTCAGCTTCTGAGAGAATTCATCTGCGAATGCTTTTGCAGATGCAACGGCTGTTCCGTTACCGGTAGTGGTGTAGAACAGGTGATGCAGTTCTCCGATGATTCCTTCTTTTTCCATATCACGAAGCACATCTACCGGAAGTACACGGTCAGCATCTTCGTTTGCATATACCGGGTCATATCCGCCGTGTGCGGTTTCATAAGTTTCTTCTGTCAGATCCATCACGCCAGCGATATCATACTCTCCATAATGAGAAGCACTGGAGCTTTCGATGTGATCCGGATTTCCCTTCGGAACGATACCACCGGAAGTAACCAGAGCGATCTTTGCGTGTGCCAGATCCTTAACTGCCGGATTCGGATCTACTCTGTCGAAATCAGGCATCGGGAACTCTGTAGTGAACGGCTTGTCTGCCAGCTTCTTGATCAGCATGTCAACCGCTCTCTTAGATCCTCTTTCCTTCTCGAAGAAGTTTACACGAACGCCGTTCGGCATGTAACCTTCCACACAGGATGCTCCGATAGCTTCGCCCTTTGCCAGTTTAAGAGCAAGAGGAGCCATCTTCTTAACAGCATCTCTCATACCAGCTGCACTGTTCTTTGTAGATACCATGTATACCTGGTTCTTGAACATATCTGCACCAGGGTTCTCTACATACATACCAGTCAGAGACGGGATTCCCAGCTCTTCCTGTACAGCAGCTGCGATCGTTCCGCAAGCCACACCATAACGTCCAGCATTGAATGCCGGTCCTGCGATAAATACGTCCGGAGCCTGCTCTTTTACCATTTCCAGGATCTGAGCTTTTGCTGTCTCCAGGTTTTCATTGAAATAAGAGTCTCCACAGATGATCGTTGCAATGATCTCTGCTTCATCTTTAAAACTTGCCATAAATGCAGTACCCGGTCCTACTACTTCTCCTACACGGATCTCTGCCGGATAATCTGCTTTTTCTTCTCCACCAATCTGTGCAAAGAACTGATTGATGTAATGAACAACTTTAATTTTTGCCATGATGTTTTCTCCTCCCTTCCTATCTTGCACTCAGTCTGTTGAAACCAGTCTCGTTTGTCGCACCTGTCAGTACCTGAAGCTCAACTTCCAGAGAACCGTCCTCGCGAAGTGTCTCTTCACTTGCACCTGCGATCTTTGTTACATAATCCAGGGTTCCGATGACTTTGTCAAGTTTCGGCAGGATGATCACCTGATTTGCATTTCCGCCAGTTACTACTGCATCAGCAGCCGGATCGGAGTCAGCCAGAGACTGAGATTTTCCGTCACGTCCAGCATACTCGTCTGTAATGATGACTGTCTTAACACCTTCTGCCTCGATCTTCTTGCAGTTCATGATCAGGTCAGTATCCGGGTTACCAAATCCTTCCTGAGATACGATAACACCGTCCAGGTCTAACATCTTACACAGTTTTGCAGTCCAGTCAGAAGAGCGCATCTTGTCAGCCAGATATACGTTCTCGTTTGTGATGATATGGCCTACAAAGTTGAATGCTTTTCCGTGCTGCTCAAACATGTCATGTACAACCGGGTTATTCTGGTGTACATAAGTCGGGTTCTTGTCACATGCAGATACACAGTTACCGGAAACAATAGCTCCGTCCATGATCTCTGTCGGGCTCATGATCGTAGGAACGATCTTCTTTGCATCTACGCCGTATACATATGTATCGTGCAGAAGTCCCTGACTCTGAAGCATCTGTACATAAGCAACTCTCGGCAGGTCCGGATATTTCTCAATACCTTCTTTAATGCCGCAGGTCTCATAAACCTTTGTCTCATCCGGTGTCAGGTCACGTGCCAGTTCACCAATGTATGTTGCAACTCTGAAGCCTGCGAAACGAACAGCCTTCTCATAGTCATGCTGTTTGATATCGTCTACCGGCTCACATACCATTACCAGGTTCAGTGTCTTGGAAAACGGTGTGTACTCAGCTCCAGGACCTGTCATATCAATGATACCTTCCTGGAAACCTACGATCTTACCTGCTGTTACAACAGCCATTCCTTTTAACGCATAGGTTTTGCCCTCTCCAACAGTGTCTACCTTTGCGATAACGCCCGGGAAGATTCCCCCTCTTCCCTCAACCTTTACACGAGGTTCAATAACGTCTTTTACCGGTGTGATTCTTACAGACTCTCCCGGTTTTGCGATATCAAATGATACGCTCTTGATCTTCTCATCTTCAAGAGCTACTGCCTTTACGGCCTCTTCGGATACATAAAGGATTCCGTCTTCGATCTTGGACTCAGAAGCGAACTGAATATCCTTAATGTAAATGTGTCCCATTTCTAATCTCACTTTTGATTCCCTCCTTAAAAATTTGTTTATATTGTCTAAGCTTCAATGCTTTTACAACCTGACTTTTCATGCCTGCCTATGCCCAGACATCCGCGGAAGACATTCCGCTTTCCAGAAGCGTTAAGTCAATCATCTGGAAATCCTCATACACATCCGACTGAAACTGATCCCCTTTGAAGCGGAACTTCCCGCAGGCCTGGATCGCATTTTCAATCAGTCTTAAAGACGCCGGATCCATCCGCCCTTTTGTACTGGACATCAGCATGGATTTATATGGTGTTTCATTTGGCTTTACGCTTCCTGACAAAGGGTGTGTCAAGAGCTGATACCCCTGATGGATCCTGTCTCTGGCCTCTTTCAGAATATCTTCATAAGAGACTTCCCGATAGATCACATCATGCGAATTTTTAAATTTTTCATAGACAAGAGGATTATTTGTAATCACTGTGTAGCCAGTCTGCATGGACATCGGGTCTTCTCTCCTTCTAGATCACTTTTTTCAGATAAACAGGCTTTAAAAAAGGGCGTCCAAACGCACAACCGTGTGCGTAAGTCGCCCCTTTCCTGTCTTTTGCCCTGATATATATCTTTTAAAAGCTTTATCATACAGCACAAGATTCAGAATGTGGTCCGTTTTCCAGTCCTTTTGCCTGAAAGTTTCACCCCTGAAAGGGCTTGCCTCTTCGGCGGCCATCTGATGACTCTCTCTTGGAAAACATCAGCCCACTATTTAGTTCTATCCATAAATAATATCTATATGACTTATCATCTGTTTTTATAATAACTGATTGTTAAATCATTTTCAACAACAAAAAATCAATCCCGTCAATTTAGTTCTTTTGCACAATTTATCTTACTTTTTTTGTGCAAATTCACTATTTTTACCTGGTAAGAAATTATTGAAATAATCGTCATGCACTTTCTTGATCATACCGCTCAGAGCCAGAAGGCCGATGATATTCGGAACTACCATCAGGCTGTTGAAGCAGTCTGCCATATTCCACACCAGATCCACCTGTGCCAAAGATCCCAGGAACACGCAGATACATACCAGTGCGGAATAAACCGGCACTGCCTTTGAGCCAAACAGATACTTGATATTTGCCTGACCAAAGAAATACCATCCAACGATTGTAGAAAATGCAAAGAAAAACATACAGATCGCAATAAATATCTCTCCGAATTTTCCGTAAACCAGAGAATAAGCAAACTGACTTAATTCTGCCCCTGTATATCCGCCTTCTACAACACTGTAGGATTCCGGAAGGGCTCTGGTCGTTACGATGACAAGTGCTGTCATGGTCAGAACTACGAACGTATCAATGAAAACGCCAATCATAGCTGCGTGTCCCTGCTCTACCGGATGGTCTACCTTTGCCACCGCGTGTGCGTGAGGCGTGGATCCCATACCCGCTTCATTGGAGAACAGACCTCTTGCCACACCCTTGGTCAATGCCAGCTTGATCGTTGCTCCGATCGCTCCTCCGGCAATCGCGCTTGGTGCAAATGCCCCTACGAAAATCTCATAAAAGGCAAGCGGGATATTTCTCCAGTTGCAGATGATCACGACCAGCGATCCCACAATATAGAGACCTGCCATCAGAGGAACGATGGTCTCTGTTACCTTTGCAATACGCTTCATTCCGCCTGAAAAGACCGCAATTGAAAGTACAGCTACGATCAGCCCCATGATCCACTGCGGAATACCAAACGCCGTGTGGAAGGAAGCGGCGATCGAGTTGGACTGCACCGCATTTCCCATAAAGCCGAGAGCGAAGATCAAAAGCACGGCAAAAATACCTGCCAGCACTTTTCCAAACGCTCCCTTGAATGCAGCGCGGATGTAGTATACAGGTCCTCCGGTTACTACGCCGTCATCACCAATCTGTTTATACTTCTGCGCCATCAATGCCTCGGCATAGATCGTAGACATTCCCAGAAACGCAGCCACCCACATCCAGAAAATGGCTCCCGGGCCGCCGATCGCGATCGCTGTCGCCGCTCCGGCGATATTTCCGGTTCCTACCTGAGCGGCAATCGCGGTTGCCAGTGCCTGGAACGAACTCATACCGTCGTTTCCCGCCTCGCCCTTTTTGCCAAAGAGGCCTCCGAAAACCTGCTTGATTCCCCTCTTGAAACCGCGGACCTGAATAAATTTCAGCCGGAAGGAAAACCAGATGCCAGCGCCTAAAAGCGCAATGATCAGCACAATATTGGACATATAATCCTGAATCGTCAGTACAATATTATTTAATGTTTCCATTAAACTCCTCCTCTCTTATAGATACTTTAGATAGCTTTATACGTCCTGTTTATCATACCACTTTGATATTTTTTTCTCAATCTTTCTCCTGCAGGTAAAAATTTTTCGGCACTTTTCCCTCTTTTGCTCAATATGACACACATAAAAAAACAGCGGACCCCTGTAAATCCGCCGTTTTTTTTCTTCAAAAATTACTTGACATTTTCATTTTTGGTAATACTGCTAATTTTTTGTTTATTTTATTAACATCGTCTAAACATTGATCTCTGCCTTGATCCCCAGCAGATCCTTATTCTTCTCCAGTAAAGGACGGATTACCTGATTGAGATAATTCTCTACCTGGATCGGAGCCCGTCCCACATATTTAGACGGATCCATTGTGCTCTTCAGTTCCTCTTCACTTAAGTTAAAGGCCGGATCTTTTGCAATCAGCTCCAGCAGATTATTGTCCAGACCCTTTTCTTTTACATTGCGTCCTGCTTCCATGGACAGCTCGCGGATCCTCTCATGCAGCTCCTGGCGGTCTCCGCCTGCTTTTACCGCATCCATCATGATATTTTCTGTAGCCATAAACGGCAGCTCACTCATCAGCCGTTTTTCAATGACCTTCGGATAAACAACAAGCCCGTCTACTACATTCAGGCAAAGATCCAGGATGCCGTCTATGGCCAGGAATCCCTCCGGAACGCTCAAACGTTTATTTGCGGAATCATCCAGAGTACGCTCAAACCACTGGGTCGCTGAGGTGATCGCCGGATTCAGGGCATCGATCATCACATATCTGGAAAGTGAGGCAATCCTCTCACTGCGCATAGGATTTCTCTTATACGCCATTGCAGAGGAGCCGATCTGTGTCTTTTCAAAAGGCTCTTCTACCTCTTTCAAATGCTGCAGAAGACGGATGTCATTTGACATCTTGTGAGCGCTGGCTGCAATACCTGCCAGCACATTCAGCACCCGGGTATCTACTTTTCTGGAATAAGTCTGTCCCGATACCGGATAGCATGCTTCAAAGCCCATTTTCTCTGCAATCATAGGATCGATCTTGTCAATCGTTTCCTGATCTCCATCAAAGAGCTCCAGGAAGCTGGCCTGGGTACCTGTAGTACCCTTGGATCCCAGAAGCTTCAGGGTGCTCTTTACATACTCCAGATCCTCCAGGTCCATCTCAAACTCCTGCATCCAGAGTGTGGCTCTCTTCCCTACCGTTGTCGGCTGCGCCGGCTGGAAATGGGTAAACGCAAGTGTGGGCAGGTCTTTGTATTTATCTGCAAATCCTGCCAGCTCAGAGATCACATTGACCAGCTTTTTACGCACGATGTCCAGAGCTTCTGACATCAGGATCATATCCGTATTATCTCCCACATAACAGGATGTTGCTCCCAGATGGATAATCCCTTTTGCCTTCGGGCACTGCTGTCCATAAGCGTATACATGAGACATGACGTCGTGACGCACAACCTTTTCCCGTTCTTTCGCCACGTCATAGTTAATGTCCTCTGCGTGCGCCTTTAATTCCTCAATCTGCTCCTCCGTGATCGGAAGCCCCAGCTCCTTTTCTGTCTCTGCAAGTGCGATCCAGAGTCTTCTCCATGTACGGAACTTCTTATCCGGTGAAAAAATATACTGCATCTCCTTACTTGCATAGCGCTCTGAAAGCGGGCTCTGATATCTGTCGTTTGCCATTTGATTTTCTCCTTTATCCTTAATCATATTATTCAAATGCATGAGAGATATCTTTTCCCGGCACTTCCATCGGATAATTTCCGGAAAAGCAGGCATCACAATAGCCCAGATCCCCCACCATTTCTTTTAATTTCTCGATCTTCATATATCCCAGAGAATCCGCACCGATCAGCTCGCGGATCTCTTCTGTCGTATGGGAGTGTGCGATCAGCTGCTCATTAGAAGGCACATCTGTTCCAAAATAACAGGGATGCAGGAATGGCGGCGAACTGATCCTTACATGTACTTCCTTCGCCCCTGCCTTTTTCAGCATCCGGATAATATTCGCACAGGTTGTACCCCGCACGATCGAATCGTCTACCATCACGATCCTCTTTCCTCTTACTACTTCTTCGATAACGTTCAGCTTGATCTTTACGCTGGATTCCCGCTGACTCTGCTTAGGCTTGATAAAGGTCCTTCCCACATAGCTGTTCTTATGAAAAGCCATTCCATAAGGAATACCAGAATACTCTGAATATCCTTTCGCCGCCACCAGACCGGAATCCGGCACTCCCGCTACCAGATCTGCCTCCACGGGATAGGACTGCGCCAGCGCCCTGCCGGCCACGATCCTGGCATGGTAAACATTCACCTCATCGATCACACTGTCCATACGGGCAAAATAGATATATTCAAAAATACATCTGGCCTGTCTGTCCGGCGCGATCGCCATAGAAAGATCTGAAGAGATCCCCTCTTTGGTGATGCTGACAATCTCTCCGGGCCTGACATCCCGGATAAATTCCGCTCCCACCGCGGCAATGGCACAGCTTTCTGAAGCCAGGAAATACGTGTGATCGCGCTTTCCGATACACAAAGGCTTCAGCCCGAACGGATCCCTTGCACCGATCAGCTTTCTTGGTGACCCCACCACCAGAGCATAGGCGCCCTTGATCTTTTTCATCGCATTCTTTACGGCATTTTCCACATCTTTTGTACGCAGCCGCTCTCTTGCAATATGATAGGCGATGACCTCCGAATCGATCGTTGTCTGGAAAATAGCCCCTGTATATTCCAGTTCATGCCGGAGCTCTACCGCATTGGTCAGATTCCCGTTGTGCGCGATAGCCAGCGTTCCTTTCACATAATTTAAGACCAGCGGCATGGCGTTTTCCGCCCGGGTGCCTCCGGCCGTAGAATACCGTACATGGCCGACGCCAAGATTCCCCTTCAGAGCCGCAAGAGACTCCTCGTCGAACACCTCATTAACAAGCCCCAGCCCTTTCCGGGAATGTACCTTTCGTTCCCCATTGGTATCTGTCACTGCAATGCCGCAGCTTTCCTGTCCCCGGTGCTGCAGTGCAAACAGTCCGTAGTATACTGATGGTGCCACATCACCCCCATCCATATCATAAGCACCAAATACGCCGCATTCCTCTCCCATACCAGTTGTTACTTTTTCAAATTCGTCCATGAATGCAACTCCTTATTTTCATTTTCAAAGATAGACCGCCTTTCTCCGGACAGTTCTCAACGATAGTATAATACAAGGCAGAAGGAAAAGCAACATTCCTTCTGCCTCTACACATCAGGGTTCCCGAAACTTGCCTAAGAATTCCTGGATCCTTGCATTTGAGGATCCGAATACATCTTCCGGTTTCCCTTCTACTTCAATATACCCCTGATCCATAAAAATAATACGGTCAGATACCTGTTTTGCAAAATTCATCTCATGGGTCACGATCACCATAGTCATATGTTCCATGGCAAGTCCTTTGATGACCCGCAGGATCTCGCCGGTCAGCTCCGGATCAAGCGCCGAGGTCGGCTCATCAAAAAACAGGATATCCGGATTCATGGCAAGTGCCCTGGCAATAGACACTCTCTGCTGCTGTCCGCCGGAAAGCTGGTAGGGATAAGCCTGCTCTTTATCCGAAAGCCCCATCTTGGCAAGCAGTTCCCGCGCCTCCTGATATACCTCGTCTTTCTTCCTTTTCTGTACCCGAAGCGGTGCATCCGTAATATTTTTCATAACGGAATAGTGGGGAAAAAGATTAAAGTTCTGGAACACCAGGCCAAAGGTTCCATCATAATGTATCTCGCCGGAATCCGGCTTTTCCAGGTCTGTCGCGCACCGAAGCAGCGTGGATTTCCCGGAGCCCGAGGGCCCTATGATCCCTAACACCTCTCCCTTCTCCACAGTAAGCGAAATATCCTTTAACACTTCTGTCCCGTCAAAACTCTTCTTGATATTTCTCATCTCAAGCAGACTCATGGCTCTCCTCCTAACGATAATAATTCAGCTTTTTCTCGATGCGCTCCATCACAAACGCCACGATAAAGTTGAACACGTAATAGAAAACACCTGCAAATACCAGCGGCAGCAGAGATGTCTGTGACGCGGTCAATGCTTTTGCCACCGTAAACATTTCCATGACGCCAATCGTAAACGCCAGAGACGTATCCTTTACCAGGGTAATCGTCTCATTGGTGACAGACGGCAGAATCCGTTTGATTACCTGGGGAAGGATGATCCTGAAAAAAGTCTGTCCCCGGCTGTAACCCAGGATCTTTGCCGCCTCATACTGTCCCTGAGGCATGGACTCAATGCCCCCTCGATAGATCTCCGCAAAATATGCCGCATAGTTCAGAACAAAGCCGATTGCTACCGCCATATTTTTCCATCCTGGTGTATTGGGAATCCCCAGTCCATAATAAGGGCCAAAATTAATTGCGATCAGCTGCAGCATCAGAGGCGTACCGCGCATGATTGAAATATACACCTTTACGATGGTGCGGATCACAATATTCTTTGACATTCTGCCAAAGGAAACCAAAAGCCCCAATGGCAGAGAAAACACGAGCGTCACTGCAAAAATCGCCACGGACACCCACATTCCTTCCGCCAGTTTGCCAAGCATAACCGAAATTGCCATATCTATTCCTCTTTCCCGTACAAAAGGGCCGTCCCGGATGGACAGCCCCCGATTCCAAAACTTTCTTTATTATTTTCCGATCGTGGTGATATCTTCTCCAAACCATTTGGTGGAAATCTCTGCCATGGTCCCGTCTTCCGCCATTTCTTCCAGAGTCTGCTGCACGGTGTCCCTTAACGCTTCATTTCCCTTTGCAAAGCCGATTCCGTATTCCTCTGTCGCAATTGACTCATCAAGGATCGTAAAGTCCGCATTTCTGGACTCGATCTGATAGCTGGCCACTACGATGTCCATAGCAACCGCATCTACAGCTCCGGACTCCAGATCCATAAATCCGGTATCATAGTCGGGCACCACCTGCAGGTTCCCAAAGGTTCCGGCAAGCTCTGCATTTTCCTCCAGTGCTGCCTGTGCCGAAGATTCTGTCTGCACATCTACGATCTTTCCGGCCAGATCATCCAGAGATTCGATGCCGGAATCTGCTCTTACTACAAATACCTGCTGGTTGTCCAGATAAGGCTCTGACCACGTATAATCATCTTCACGTCCGGTCATTGTAAAGCCGTTCCATATACAGTCGATCTCTCCGGAATTCAATGTGGCATCCTTTGTCTCCCAGGCAATAGGCTGTGCTACAAATTCCCAGCCCTGCCGGTCACAGACCTCCTGCGCCAGCTCCAGGTCAAATCCGGTATATTCTCCGTCATCTCCCACAAATCCCATCGGCGGGAAATTCTGGTCAAATCCGACCGTAAATGTATCTCCCTCCTGTTTCTCTTCAAACGTAGCTGTCTCTTCAGATGCACTGCCGCTGTCTTCTGAACTGCCAGCGCTGTCTTCCTGGCCGCCGCACCCTGCCATCAGCGCTGTAGACGCCATCATCAGGGCAAGGATCATTGCAAGTCTCTTTTTCATATCCTTTTCCTCCTCGTCTTTCCACGCGGAAAACAGCCAGGATTTCAAACATCATTTTGCTATCAATTGACTACTTTACCACGCTAAATCGTTGTTATTTTAGCATATTCCGGTATTTTTGTCAATCCTTCGGTACTCCTTTTTCCATTGTTCCAGCTTCTTTTCAGGCAGATCCGGGTCAATTTCACGCCGCACTTCACGGATACTTTCTTTGATCTGAGGATCCATACTGAGAAAAGCCGGATTCCCGGACAACATCTTCACATACTTCTCCTCCGGCATCGCACGCCTGCAGCAGTACAGATATGCCTTCAGCATTTCCGGCTCTTCACAGATCTCATAGGCTGCTTCATACATTTTTGAAGCCTCCTCATACAAAAACAGGCGCCCGTAGGCCGCCCCCAGGCTTGCATATACCTTTCCATAAAACTTCTTATCTACAGAATCATCTCTTTCCCCGCCGACGATCGCCTGATACACCAGTACCGCCGACTCATACTCCCTGCTCTGCATCAGGCTGTCCGCCTTGTGCTTGGCCCTTTCAACATCCTTCTGGTTCTGAAGGCGCTCCAGGATATTCTGGATCCGGTTGATATCTGACTGGGCATAGATGGTAGATTCCCTTAAAATCGTCAGGATAAACTGTTCCATGGAGCAGTTCTTCCTAAGCTCCGCTTTCAGATGCTCCGAAAGCTCCTCCATTTCCAGCTCTCTTCCGATCCAGTCGCACAGCTGATAATTGATGATTGTATAATCGATCAGATACAGATTGTTGCAGATATAATAGCAGAGCTCCTCGATGGTATAAATCTTCATATGAACCCTGGATATCACATAGGGTTGTTTTGCTCTTTTTTTATGACATAGAATTAAACTGCCCATGGATACCTCCTAATTTTAATATCTTTTCCGCACAGAAGTCCGTAGCCGGGAAAAATTCACCGAACCCCACATCCTTGAATGTCAGGCGGCACGTTCTCTCATCCAGAAACATGACATCAATCTGGATCCTGAGAGAATAATCCCTGCGCTCCGGCAGCCCCTTCAAAGAAACAGTTTCCACCTGCAGCTCTTCTCCTGCCAGGGTTTCCACATGGATCTCAATGTCTGAGGTATCCTCCAGGATCACCTCCCACTGACCGTCCGCTTCGTACCAGTGCGTTCCCCAGGACACGATGGGATGCCAGCCTTCCTGCCCGTTCACTCTCATCCTGAGGCAGATCTGTTCCGTCATCTTTGTCTCATCCAGATATACCGGTCCCTCATCGTAGGAGAATACCTTACGCATAGAAGTATAGCAGGCCCCTTTGCTGTACAGGTTATTCCCGAGAAAAGCTCTCCTGCCGTTGCAGAGCACCTTCAGTGAATTGGGATACCAGTTGTTTTCAAATCCCTCTCCGGTCAGATATACGGAAGAAACCACCTTTTTCTCAAAAACATTCTGGATAAAAGACTTGAACTGCTCGTCCGCATCTTTTGCTTTGTCTACATTCAGCACCGGATAGATTGCTTCCAGCTCCTTCATCTTAGCGCTTGCCACCTCATCTACCGTCACGAACATATCCTTGCCCCGTCCGGTGATAGTATTCAGCTTCCGCAGCATATAGGCCCGGATTTCCTGCGCGTCGCAGTAAAATAATGCAGACTCGTACTGCCACAGCTCTTTAGGCTGATAAAACATATACTGGCAGAAGCTTTCCTTATAATCCTGTACATTCACACATTCCTTCGGCACGCCTGCAAAGCTTCCGATTCCCTTCAGCATCTTAGATACGTCAATATCCGTGTAAGGCACCGCAAACGTAATCTGGCTGATCTCCTCAAAGTCCTGGAGCGTCAGGCTGACAAACTTTGCCAGAAGCCAGACCGCATCATGATTTTTCCCTCCGATGCGGACCTTTTCCCGACGCATGGCTCTTTGAAACAGATCGGTGACCACCTCTCCCTCACGGATCACCAAAAGCTTCTTTGCCTCTTTCCCAAAGACCCAGCGCTCCTTATAATACCCAAGAAGCAGCGGAATCTGATAGTTATCTACCGCTGTCTCCAGAGTATCCGGCTCTTCCTTTCTCTCATCATAATAGCTGATCTGGCAGCTCTTTTCATTGAGATCATACCCCAGTATACTTCCCCTTTGCATGAACATTTCCTCCTAATATATCTGAAAAAACTGTTCAGCCAGTCTTTCCTCTTCCTCATATTCCAGCATCGCCAGGTGCCTGGCCGCAGGGCTCATGGACACCATATCGTTGAGTTTTCCGTATTTTCCGGCTCCCACCGCACTGCCGCTGTTATTAAGGACCTGCTTTTCTCCCGTGATATTTTTTCTTCCGCGGATTTCCTGAAAATAGTAGGTCACTGATTCATCACTGTACAGAATAAACTGTTTTACATATAGATTTTCATATACCGGCATCAGCACCTCTGTATGATATCCCAGCTCCTCCCGGTTTCCCTTCTTCACTTTATAGAAAAGCTTTACCCGGCTTCCCGGTGCAGCCTGGTATTCCACCATAGATTTATCATGCAGCTGGACTTCCCGGATCCACTCTTCTTTAAAACGCAGATAAAACGGAAATACAATCTGCTTTTCGCACATTTCCCGAAGAACCGTATGAAGGACCTGCTCTACATCCGTCTTGTAATCCCTTCCGGAATAAAACTTCAGGAGAGCGATCTTACAGATATCAGGGAGGTCTTCCTTCTGGTCACACTCATTGGCAATGATCTCAAATACACAGGTTTCCAGCTCTCTTCCCCAGACCACATATTCTCTTGACACATAGGCAAGATAGGCCTGCTTCAGCCGGAAATAGACATTGCCGGATATATAGTAATCCTCAAAGATCCTCTCTTCATCAAACAGATTCTCAGAAAATACCATCTGGGTGATAATACGCTCGCCGACTTTATGGGCCGGGATTCCGTATCCCTTCAGCACATTCCAGAGCGCTTTCATATCCCGTGTAGCCCCGCAGTAATAATTTGCCAGGTACATCAATGTTACCTTATCATACTGCTGTCTTAAGAACATCTCAAAACACAGCCAGGTCAGGAATTCGTCCTCCTCATAGTTCTCTTCGCGGATCCTGCGGCTGCACATCCGGAATACATCCCGCTCGTCAAAGGCCTCCAGCCCTTTTTCCTGGATATTTTCAAACGTAAGGTCTTCTTTTTCCCGCTCTTTTTCCCAGATGCCTGCTGTTGCAGCATACTTCCGGCACATATCCAGAAATCTGGGCTCATAGAACAGGCGCTTTGTATCATAAGAAATAGAGTCTGTGTAATGTCTTCCGTCGATAGATTCCCAGACAATGCGGGATTCTTTATCGTAAAGATAGATAACCGCTCCGTTCTCCGGGTCATAAGGCACACGCTGACGGATCTCCCCGTCTTTTTCAATCACAAGAACACAATTCATGTTCGGTACCTTTGTACGGACCTCGTAGGCATAGCAGACATCCCGCATGGCTTCCATACGCTCCGCATCCATCTCCTCTTCCCGGCAGAATCGTTTATACAGGATACGCAGGGACTCTGTGATATGCCGCTTCAAAAGCTGATCCCAGGTAAACTCTACCATCTGTTCCCGGTAAGTAAGATACAGGTCTCCGGCCTGCTCTTCATAGGTCACCAGATTGGCATACAGAAGGGCCGCTTTCTTATAGTCCAGCGTATTTCCATGCATGAAATAAAGTAAAATCGACTTCGGAAGCGGGCCTCTGACATTTTCCTCAGCCAGTGTGATCATATAATACTCATACAGCTGGGCGATCTTAAGCTCTGCATCCACCGCTTTCTGATACCAGGAGAAATAACGCTTCTGCGTCTTATTTCCCTTGATCAGCAGAGTACAGATCGTATTCAGTATCATAGGCTCGCTGTACATTTTGTATATCCGCTCCAGGATCCGGAACATAGATTCTCTGTACTGCTTCTGCTGGCTGACAAAATTAGACACATAAAGCGCCAGCTCCTTTGTCATCAGTCTGTATTTAGCTGCAAAGTTCAGTACCTGAAGTTCAAAAGGCCCCAGCTTTTTCAGAAGAGTCGGCTTCTCCTGGTAACACAGATAGGCTTCCAGATAAAAAGTAACACTGTGCACTTCGTATTCATACTGCTGCTCCAGCACCTCGATCCGTTTATATGCATTTTTATATTTCGGATCCAGATTCAGAAGCATATATAGCAGCAGCCAGGAATCCTGATGCCGCATATAGGTCTTCCCGATCTCATCCAGCGTTCTCTCGATATGACTTCCCTGCCCTCTTACAAGAGCGGTCAGATACAGATAATAGCAATTGGTAATCGGATCTTTTCCGATCGCAAACCGGTTATAATTATAGTTTTCCAGGATCCACTTTGCCTCTTCGATGCGGCCTCCCCGCAGATAGATATTCGCCTGAAGGAGCTGATACATCTCACTTAAGGGGTTAAGCTTTCTTAAGCTGTTCATCTTCTCCACCGCACTGTCGATCCAGGTATTCAGCTCCATCCGGCCTGCCACGTAGCCTACATATTCCTTCAGGATCTGGGCCTCAAGAAGCTCCGGCATCCTTCTCTCTTCGTCATACTCCTTCTGATTCTGAAGGACCTCAATCTCATATGACAGAGTTTCATAGGGCGTCACAAACCTAAGCTTTCCAAAATTCCGTCCTCCGTGCAGATATTCCGGCCGGATCAGATACTCTACCTCATGGGTATTTCCCACAAAGTCTTCCGTACTGATCTCTGATCTCGTAACACGGATAAACTGTCCTTCCGCCTCTACATGGATCGGCATATACCCCCATGTATTCTTCATCAGGGTCAGTGTTCCTTTTGTGGGCTCTTCTACATCCTCAAACAGCATTCCCTCTCCCGGAAGTGTCAGGAAAATACATTCCTTCTGTTTGATCCCCACCAGAAACTCTTCCATCGCCTGGTCTCCCAGCGACCATTTGCGCATATTGTCATACAGATAGAAGATCCTTTCGTTTTCGTATTTCAGGATCTCATAGAACTCTCTGGAGCGGAACAGCCGTCCGGCTTCAGAGAAATCCTTGATCGCCAGTTTGCGGAAATCATCGGTGCTTTGCACCTTTCCATAAGAAGTCATGACATAAGGCTTCTCAATGATCGCCGTGAAGGAAAGCTCGTACTCTCCGCCGCTGCAGACAACCGTAAACTTCCCTTCTTCCACATGTCCCGGTCTTAAGCCCCTTCCATCATACGTAAATTCCACTTTTGCCGGATTTCCGTCAAATCCCTGGTCTTTAAAATGCACACGAAAAGAGGACGGGTAGACCAGCCCCCGTATTGTCCCTTTGTCGTTTGTCTTTATAGTAAAACTTCCCCTGTATACTTCCCCTTCCCCAATTATGAGAACCAGATTTGTTTCATCAAATATGACATCAGGTCGTATTAACTGAAAGTCTCCTTTGGAAAATTTCTGGATTTTGTTTTTCAAGTCTCACACCTGCTTCTTTCGTTACTTTTTTGAAACCATACTATGATAAATTATAGCATTGTTTGAACAGGAATAGCAATCCCGGATAGAAAAAATGTAAAAAACATCCTGACAAATCACGGCTCTGAAACATTATAGAGAACTTTTTCCAGCATCTTTACAAGTGCTTCCTTCTCCTTTTTACTCATTCCCAGCGTCAGGCTCTTGTCAATTTTCTTTCGGTCCGCCTCCATCCTCCGCTGAATGTCATAGGCTTTTTCTGTCAGGTAAACGTTTTTACAGCGCCGGTCCTTTGTGCTTGGCACTACCAGGATAAACCCCTTTTCGTCCAGCCTCTTCAGAAGGCCCGTGACTGTGGGATTTTTAAGGCAGAGCGCCTTCTCTATATCTCTCTGATTCACTTCTTCTTTCCGGCTGGTCAGAAGATAATCCAGCACCGCGCATTGTGAAGCCGTGATTCCCAGTGTCCGCAGCCTGTTGTTAAAATCTTTTTCATACACGTTATTAATCTGCTTCAGCAGTAACCCAATGGACATCTGTTCCTTCATCTTATGCACCTCCCCGGCTGTCCTAATATTCCCGGATCACGTTTCCGATCTCCCGGGTTATCTCAAGCTCTTTTAAATCCTCCAATGCATTCCCGAAGGCCATCTCTTTCACCGCATCTGTCACGATCACCAGTTCTGCCGCCCCGTCTGTGATAATCTTCTGTACCACTTTTGATATGCTGACCTGATGCGCCCCCAGCACGCCGGCAATTGATGCCAGGACTCCCGGCCGGTTCTCAACCTTCATCCGCAGGACAAATTGATTTTCCGCTTCCGCAAACGGCTTGACCGGCGTATCCCGGTAACAGGTGCAGCTGATCCTTCCGGTACAGTTATACCGGATATCCCGCATCACATCGATCACGTCCCCCATGACCGCACTGGCTGTCGGGAACTCTCCCGCTCCTCTCCCGTAGAACATCACGTCATCTACCGCGTCTCCGTGGAGGAATACCGCGTTAAAAGAATCCCTCACGGAAGCCAGCGGATGGTCTTCCGGGATCATCATCGGATATACCGCCGCCTCGATCCCTCCCCTGGTATTGCGCGCCCTGCCTACCAGTTTGATCACACAGCCGAATTCTTTTGCATACAGAATATCTCTGGCTGAAATTTTCGTAATTCCCTCTGTATACACATCCGAGAAGACTACCCGGGATCGGAAGGCAATAGATGCCATAATAGCCACCTTCCTTCCGGCGTCATATCCTTCAATATCCGCCGTCGGATCCGCTTCCGCATACCCCAGCTCCGTTGCTTTTGCCAGCGCCTCGTCAAAATCCATCCCGTCCTCATACATTTTTGTCAAAATATAATTGGTGGTTCCATTGACAATCCCGGTAATCTCTCCGATCTCATTTGCCGCCAGGCACTGCTTCAGAGGCCGGATAATAGGAATACCGCCCGCCACAGCAGCCTCAAACAGAAAGTCTGCCCCTGTGCCTTCCGCCGCATCCAGGAGCTCTCTTCCATATTCAGCCACCAGATCCTTATTGGCAGTCACCACATGTTTTCCGGCACGAAGAGCCTCCAGGATCCTGGTTTTTGCAGGTTCGATGCCTCCCATCACCTCAATGACTATCTCTATCTGCGGATCCTCCAGGATTTCCGTCCAGTTATCTGTCAGAAGTTCCGTCCGTACGCCTTCCCTCACTTTCTCTTTGTCCCGCACCAGGATCTTTGCGATTTCAAGCTCCGCTCCTGCCTTCTGCTCCATCTCGTTCTTCTGTCTTTCTGCCAGCTTATAGACTCCGCCGCCGACAGTACCAAGCCCGAGGAGCGCTGCCTTTATCCGTTTTCTTTCATGCATATGGCGCCACATCCTTTTCTTTTCTCATATGCTTTAGTATAGCACAGGTATACAGTCTGATACAATTTTTAAGGTAACGAAAAAAGGAATCTTCTGTCGAAGATTCCTTTTCAGAGCGACAGACGGGGCTCGAACCCGCGACCCCGACCTTGGCAAGGTCGTACTCTACCAACTGAGCCACTGTCGCTTATTTAGTAGTTACTGTTCCGTACCTCAGAACAATAACTACTATACTATATGTTCTTTAAGTTGTCAACAACTTTTTTCATCTTTTTTTCATTCTTTTTTGAAGGCTTTTACATTCCCTCTTTTACCCGCACGGAAAGCCCCAGCTCCTCCAGCTGTTTTTCATCTGCCGGCGTAGGCGCTTCGGTCATCAGGCAGGACGCGTCCTTCACCTTCGGAAACGCAATCACGTCACGGATGCTGTCTTCTCCGGCCATAAGCATGACCAGACGATCCAGGCCATAGGCCAGGCCAGCGTGAGGCGGCACTCCATATTTGAAGGCATCCAGCAGGAAACCAAACTGACTGTAAGCCTGTTCCCTGGTAAATCCAAGCACTTCAAACATCTTTTCCTGTATGTCATTTTGGTGGATACGGACACTGCCTCCACCGATCTCATTTCCATTCAGCACGATATCATAAGCCTTTGCGCGCACTTTTCCAGGATCACTGTCGATAAACGCCAGATCCTCCTCCATCGGCATTGTAAACGGATGGTGCATAGCCACGAAACGGCCCTGCTCTTCACTCCACTCCAGGAGCGGAAATTCCGTGATCCATACAAACCGGTATTCATTCTTATCAAGCAGCTCCAGCTGCTTTGCAAGCTCCACACGCAGGGCTCCCAAAGAATCCCATACAACTTTATTTTTATCAGCAGCAAACAGAAGCAGGTCTCCCGGCTCTCCGTCCATAGCCTTCACCAATGCGCTCATCTGCTCTTCACTTAAGAATTTCGCAAAAGAGGATTTCACGCTGCCATCCTCCTGGATAGCGATGTATGCCAGTCCCTTGGCTCCATAATCCTTCACAAAGGCTGTCAGTTTGTCGATCTTCTTTCTTGGCATGCCTCCCTGGCCTTTGGCGTTGATTCCACGCACGCTGCCGCCGTTTTCCAAGGCACCGGTAAATACGCCGAAACCACAGTCCTTCACCACGTCGGATACATCAGTAAGCTCCATGCCGAACCGAAGATCCGGTTTATCAGAGCCAAAACGGTCCATAGCCTCCTGCCAGGTCATCCGCTGAATAGGAAGCTTCACTTCAATGCCCAGCACTTCCTGGAAAAGCCTCTTAAGATAGCGCTCGTTGACCTCGATCACATCATCTACATCTACGAAGGAAAGCTCCATATCGATCTGCGTAAACTCCGGCTGACGGTCCGCACGAAGATCCTCATCCCGAAAGCACCTGGCAATCTGGATATAGCGGTCCATGCCCGAACACATCAACAATTGCTTATAGAGCTGAGGGGACTGCGGAAGTCCGTAAAAACACCCTGGATGCACACGACTTGGCACCAGATAGTCCCTTGCCCCTTCCGGCGTAGTCTTTCCCAGCATAGGTGTCTCCACCTCCAGGAAGCCTTCCCCGGCAAAAAACTGTCTTGTGAGCGTCATGACATGGCTCTTCATCCGCAGATTCCTCTGAAGATCCGGTCTGCGAAGATCCAGATACCGGTATTTCAGGCGCACTTCTTCCTTTGTTTTTGAATTTTCCTCGATCGGGAAAGGCGGTGTTTCGGATTCAGACAGGATTCTTAAACTCTCCGGAATGATCTCGATCTCGCCGGTTGCAAGATTTTCATTGACAGCGCCGGAACGCATCTCCACTCTTCCTGTGATTGCAACCACATATTCCGCCCGCAGCTTCGCTGCCTTTTCGAGCAGTGCGGCATCTGCTTTTCCTTCCTCAAATACTACCTGGATGACGCCGGAACGATCCCGCACATCCACGAACACCAGTCCGCCTTTATTTCGATTTTTCTGAACCCATCCCATGATTGTGACGGTCTGCCCTGCCTGTGAGGCTGACAGTTCTCCGCATCTGTGGGTCCTTTTTAAGCCCTTCATTGATTCAGCCATGATTTTTCTCCTCTCCTCAAGTTCTCTACCACTTTTCTATTACATCCGCATAACAGTCAATGATTTCCTGATACCCTTCTTCCGCCAGCTGTTCCTTCTGAAACTTTTTATTCTTTTTCATATGGACAGTCAGCACCTGATATCCCTGCCCGCGGTCTTCTTTTGCCCTGTCAAGCACCTTTAACACTGCTTCTTTCGGGAGCTTTTTATCCAGCAGATACGCCTTCTTATCCTGCTTGCCCGGCACCTGATATCCGCTTTCCAAAAGCAGCATCACGATTCTTTCAAATCCGATGGAAAATCCGCAGGCCGGAGTATCCTGACCCGTAAACTTTCCGATCATCTTGTCGTAACGTCCGCCTCCGGCTACCGATCCGCCAAACTCATCCATACGGATCTCAAAAATCGTTCCGGTATAATAAGACTGCCCCCTCACCATCGTGGGATCGAACCTTACAGAAAACTCACATTCTTTTGCGGCTTCCACACTGGAAATGATCTGCTCCATCCTGTCTGAAGTCGTGGCATCCAGATGGTCTCCCAGCTTTTCCTTCAGATACCGGATACCGGACACGTCTGCCGGCGTCTCGTCAAAGAGGCCCAGATAACACTCCACGGATTCCCTGGCATAGCCCATCTCCTGAAGCTCTGCGGCCACGCCTTCTCTTCCGATCTTGTCCATCTTATCTAAAACAATAAACACCTCATCATAGTCTTCCTCTTTAAAACCACTATAGGAAGCCATGGCCTTTAATATATTCCTGTCATTGATACAGACTGTAAAATTCTTAAAATCAATCTTCCCAAGCACCGCGGTCGTGGCAAGGATCAGCTCAATCTCAGAAAGAGCGCTCTCTTCTCCCAGAATGTCAATATCACACTGGGTAAACTGACGGAATCTTCCCCTCTGCGGCCTGTCCGCACGCCAAACACTTCCGATCTGCAGTGCCTTAAAAGGAGACGGCAACTCATTGGCATGAGCAGAATAATACCTTGCCAGCGGCACGGTCAGATCATAGCGAAGGCCGCTGTCCGCCAGGTCATTTTCTTCTTTCGCCTCATCAATCTTCAGCTTTTCTCCCCGTTTCATGATCTTGAAGATCAGCTTTTCGTTATCTCCGCCCTGCTTGCTGCACAGATTCTCAATATGCTCCACACACGGTGTCTCCATCGACTGGAACCCAAAGCCCTTATAGGTCTCTTTGATCAGTCCGATCAGATAATCACGGATCTCCATTTCCTGGGGAAGGATATCTTTCATCCCTGTCACCGGCTTCTTTTTTAATGCCATAACCATTCTCCTTTTCGTTGTATCATCTCGTCGATCCTCTCAATATACGCATCGATCGCTTTGACGTTCTCGATCCGTATCAGATTCGTCAGCTTCTTCTTTCTGCTTCCCGGCATGGGGCAGGGCTCCTTCAGCACGATTTTTGATGATGCCCCGGCGCCGGCCGCCAGGATCGACTGTTTTTCTTCCATAATAAGTATATTGTATATTCCGGCTTTGTCAACCTTTGCATATCCTACATTTTCAAAATTACCGGCTATATTTTTCTGCCGATAGAGATAGTAGGGGGTAAGCCCCATCCTTCCCGCCGCCTCTTCTGCCATACGGATCATTTCACCAATATCTGTGCCCATACGAGCCTTTTGCTCCTCCTGGCCCATGCGGGCCGCACGCTTGATAGCAAGCGAATGGACGGTCAGACTGTCCGGCGAAAGCCTTCCGACCTTTTCCAGGGTATCCTGCATTTCAGCAGGCCCTTCTCCCGGAAGACCGGCGATCAGATCCATATTAATATTGTCAAACTCTATCTCTCTGGCCAGACAAAAGACCTCCTCAATCTCCTCTACCGTATGCTTTCTTCCGATCAGGTCAAGTGTTTTCTGCTGCATAGTCTGGGGGTTGACAGAAATCCTGGTAACGCCGTGCTTTTTCATTACTTCAAGCTTTTCTCTTGTGATACTGTCCGGCCGGCCAGCTTCCACTGTGTATTCCAGCAGACGACTTCTGTCAAAATGCTCATCCACAAAGGAAAGCAGGCGTTCCAGCTCCCGTGCCGAAAGAGATGTTGGTGTTCCTCCTCCGATATAAATACAATTCAGATGCTTTTCTGCGGAACACTCTGCAATCGAAGCGAGCTCGCGGCACAGGGCATCCAGGTAATCCGTCACACGGTCCGCCCAGTCCCCGATAGCTCCTGAACTGAAAGAACAGTAGCTGCATACGGTAGGGCAAAAGGGAATCCCGATATAGAGACTGTATCCCTCATTCAGGTCAAGCTGTCCAAGGAGCGTTCTCTCCCTTCCTGAAATATCCCAGGCAAGCGCTGCCTTATCCTCGCTCACCAGATACTCTTTCCGGAACCAGGAAAGAAATTCCTCCCTGCCAAAGCCTTCCTCCCTCTTCTGAAATGCAAGCTTTGTGGGCCGCACGCCCAGCAGAGTTCCCCAGGCAAGGGTGCGTCCTGCTTTTTCGGCCATCATCCTGTACCACTGCCGGTCCAGCACGTGCTTATCCTTTTCCCTGTCTCCTTCTGTATCCAGAATAAGTCTGGATCCATCCGGAAATTCTGCCGTGGCAAAATGAGAGGCTTTCTCCTCCACGGAAGAGTGCACCTCTTCCTCCGGGAAAAAAGCCTTCACCATATGATATGCATTATATAGATAGGAATCATTTCTGCAAGATACCAAAATCATATGCTACTCCTGAATAAAGGGATTTTCTCTTTTCTCGTATCCGATCAGGGTCTCCCCCATATGTCCCGGATAAACATGTGTATCATCCGGCAGAACCATCAGCTTTTCTTTGATTCCCCGGATCAGATCCTTCGTACTGCTTCCTTCAAAATCGGTCCTGCCCACTGATCGCTGGAACAATGTGTCTCCGCTGAACAAAACACCCTCCGATTTTACATAGTAGCAGCATCCGCCCGGCGTATGTCCCGGCGTATGAAGCACCTGAAAATCATATCCTGCCAGAGAGAGCGTCTGTCCGTCCCGCAAGGGCGCAGCTCCCGCAAAAGTATAACCCGCGGTATAAATAGCAGACTGGTTCCACTGCGGATCCTCCATCATCTTCAGATCGTCTTCATGTACATATACCGGCACGGAATATTCTTTCAGAAATCCATCAATCCCCATAATGTGGTCAAAATGCCCATGTGTCAGAAGGATGGCTTCGATCTTCAGCCCCTCTTCCCGAATATGATCCATCAGACGGGCCGGCGCTGCCGCCGGATCTACAACCACCGCCTGCTTTGTATCCTCATTCACCGCCAGATAGCAGTTTGTACTGATAATACCTGTCACAAATTTTTCTACTCTCATCTTTTAACCTGTTGTCCTTTCAATATCGATCACACCGTCCAGCTGGCGAAGCTTCTCAATGATTTTTGTAAGCTCATCTCTGCCGTGTACAATAAATCCCGTCTCGATGGTGGCTGTTCCTTTCTTACTGGTCCGGACATTCATGGATTTCACATCCACATCCGCCTCCGTGAAGATCCGGGACATTTCCATCAAAAGACCCTGGCGGTCATAAGTATACATCTTGATCTCCGCAAGATACTGGCCGCCGGCCTCTTCGGCCACATCACTCTCCCACTCGGCGTCTATAAGCCTTGCTCTTTCAGCTTCCGTCAGATGGATCATATTGACACAGTCTGTACGGTGGATAGAAAGACCTCTTCCTCTGGTCACAAATCCCACGATCTCATCCCCCGGCACCGGATTACAGCATCTGGAGAACCGTACCGCCACATCATCAATTCCCTTGACCACAATACCGCTCTTGGATTTTGCGATATGGACACGGTTCTTTGCAGCCTCTGCCACCCGTTCCAGCACCACTTCGTCCGTAAGCTCCTGCTTATGCTCCTTGTTGTACTCTTCCATCAAACGGTTTACCACCTGGCCCTCTTTCAGTCCTCCGTGACCAATGGCGGCAAGCACTGCATCCCAGTCCCGGAATCCATACTTCTTCTGGACCACCTCCATATATCTGGAGTTCATGATATCACTGGGATTAATGCTTTTTGATTTGCAGTAAGAGGCAATCATTTCTTTTCCTTTGATGATATTGCTCTCTTTAAATTCCTTTTTAAACCATTGATTAATCTTATTTTTTGCCTGTGTACTTTTAACGATGTTCAGCCAGTCGCGGCTGGGACCTTTGGAATTCTGAGAGGTCAGGATCTCGATCCTGTCTCCGTTCTGGATTTTATAGTCAATATTAACCAGCTTTCCGTTTACACGGGCGCCTACCATCTTATTTCCTACCGCACTGTGGATGGCATAGGCAAAATCGATCGGCGTTGATCCATTTGGAAGATTCTTCACGTCTCCCTGGGGTGTGAAGCAATATACATCCTCGGCAAACAGATCCAAATCCCCTTTGATCAGATTTAAAAACTCCCGGTTGTCCGACATGTCTCTTTGCCATTCCAGAATCTGACGGAGCCAGCTTAGCTTTTCTTCCTCCTGAGCCTCCACGCTCTTTCTTCCATCGTTGGACTCTTTATATTTCCAGTGGGCTGCAATACCGTACTCTGCCGTCTTATGCATTTCCTGGGTCCTGATCTGTATCTCGAAAGGCTGCCCCACCGAACTCATCAGCGTCGTGTGGAGCGACTGATACATATTTGGCTTCGGCATGGCAATATAATCCTTAAAACGTCCCGGAATCGGCGTATACATCTCATGGATCACACCCAAAGCCGCATAGCAGTCCTTCACGGAATCCACAATGATCCGCACTGCAAACAGATCATAAATCTGATCCACGGTCTTATCCTGATTGACCATTTTCTTATAAATACTGAAGAAGTGCTTAACTCTTCCGTTGACCTCTGCCTTAATGTTGGCATTTTTCATATGGTCCGACACTTCGTCCACAATCTGCTGAACAAATTCTTCTCTTTCCGTCTTTCTTGCATTGATCTGCTTTACAAGATCAAAGAAAACCTCCGGCTGAGAATACTTAAGCGCCAGGTCGTCAAGCTCTGTCTTAATCTTGGAAATACCAAGCCTTTGGGCAATCGGAGCGTAGATGTCCATGGTCTCCTTTGCCTTTTCCTTCTGCTTGGCAGGCGTCATAAACTGCAGTGTCCGCATATTATGCAGACGGTCGGCAAGCTTAATGATAATAACCCGGATATCCTTCGCCATTGCAAGAAACATTTTTCTTAAGTTTTCCGCCTGCAGCTCCAGTTTATCCGAGGAATATGAAAGCTGGCCCAGCTTTGTGACCCCGTCTACCAAAAGCGCCACTTCCTCGCCAAATTCTCTTTTAATATCTTCATCTGTATATTTCGTATCCTCCACCACGTCATGGAGCATTCCTGCCGTGATCGTTTCCTTATCCATCTCCAGATCCGCCAGGATAATAGATACCCACAGCGGATGAATGATATACGGCTCTCCCGATTTCCGGCATTGGTTCCCGTGCGCCGTCTTAGCCATCTGATATGCCTTGCTGATCATTGACACATCCGTCGACGGATGGTATTTCCGGATACGGGCGATTAACATGTCATACAGACGGTCCGGATCTTCATAATCGCCAGGTGCCTTTACCGCATGGCCATCCACGATCTTAAGTCCGCTCATAGTGTCTTCGGTAATAGACTCCGGCGCAATGCGCCCGTCGATCGCCTCATAAGTTGTCGTAGACTTTGACATATTAACGCCTCCTCTCTCTTCGTATTACAATCATCTATTTTCCCGGATATATGATGACCGAATCTACATCATATTCCTTCAGACGTTCCCGTCCCTTAAGCCCGGCCAGCTCCATCAGGAACACGGCCTTCACTACTTCGCCGCCCAGTCCTTCCACCAGACGTATCATAGCCTCGTTGGTTCCTCCGGTAGCGATCAGATCATCCACCAGCACTACCTTCTGCCCCGGCTTTACAGCATCGCGATGCATCTCCAGTTCTGCAGTCCCATACTCCAGCTCATACTGGATAGACACAGTCTCTCTGGGCAGCTTCCCTTTCTTCCGGATCGGGATGAATGGTTTATGCAGATTGTATGCGATCGGAGCTCCAAAGATAAATCCCCGGGACTCAGAGCCGGCAATCTGGTCAAACTCAAGACCTTTCAGCTTCTCCTGCATCAGATCGATCGCAAGCCTCAAACCGTCTGCATCCTGGAGTACACTAGTCACGTCCCGGAAAATAATTCCCGGCTCCGGAAAATCCGGAATACTGATTACATAGTCCTCGATCCGTTTCATCGTCTCGTCTCCATTCTCTTAAAAATACTAATACAATCTTAAGTATATCATTACTTTTCCCTATTTTCAAACTATTCTGTACATTTATAGCAGTACTTTCTTTCGCATTTTTACGCAGTCTGATAGTGAGTGATCACAATCTGGGGCGTCGCCTGTCCCATATATTCATTCAGTGTGGGATAGTAGGTAATAGAAAGCAGCGTGTCTTTTCGCCCGGACAGATTCTCTACATCACCAAAATATACTGCCTCCACTGTATTGCCATTTGCATCCACAGCCCGCATTTTCAGCACATTCTTCTTCCTTCCTATCACACGCATATCCATAAGCCGCACGTTTCTGGCCGCAAAAACAGGCTTTGTATTTCCTTTTCCAAACGGCTCCAGAAGCGCAAGCTCACGGATCAGCCCTTCCGTTACGCAGGAAAAAGGCATTTCCATATCAATCACCACTTTTTCCGTCAGATCCTTGGGTGTCAACGTACAATGATCGTTGATCATCTTCCGGAAACTTTCCAGATTCTCCCGCTTCATCGAAAGTCCCGCCGCCTGTCTGTGACCGCCAAATCGCATAAGAAGATCCTTGCACCGGCTCAATTCCTCATACATAGAATAGGCTTCGATGGAACGTCCGGATCCTTTTAATCCTTCACTTGCATTTGTCAGCACAAACGCCGGCTTATAATACCGTTCCCTTATCCTTCCGGCCACGATCCCGGCCAGACTTTCGTGGCAATCGGGAAGATAGATCACCAGCACCCGGTCTTCTTTCAACGCAGATGCTTCTACCATCAGCTCCGCTTCTTTCACCGCTTTTTCCGTCATTTCCTTACGGCTGTCATTCAGTGCTTTCAGATCCCATGCCAGCTGGTCCGCCTCCTTCCTGGTCTTTGCCTCCAGCAGCCGAAGCGCCCTCTTGGCTGTGTCGAGCCGTCCGCTGGCGTTTAAGCAGGGACCAAGCACAAAACCGATATGATAGGCGCTGATGGTCTTATCCGCAAGGCCGGTACATTCGATCAGCGACCGGAGCCCCGGATTTCTGGTACGCTCCAGCATCTGCAGCCCTTCCTTTACGAAGATACGGTTTTCTCCTTTCAGATCCATCACGTCTCCTACCGTAGCAATAGCAACATTTTCAATAAGATCGTCCAGATCTTCGGAGTCCCGCCCCATAGATTCCCAGAGAGCTTCCATGAGTTTATATGCCACTGCCGCTCCGCATAAATGCGGAAAAGGATATTCGCAGTCCGGACGTTTCGGATCCACTACCGCATCTGCCGGAGGCAGGAGATACTGCTTCTTGCCCCCCCACTCTTCAAAGGGCACCTCGTGGTGATCCGTTACGATCACAGTCATCCCCATATCTTTTCCAAAGGCAATCTCCTCAGCCGCCGCAATCCCATTGTCACAGGTGAGCACCGTGTCCACGCCGTCATCATATGCCCTCTGGACCAGGTGAATATTCAGCCCATATCCGTCCGTCATACGATCCGGAATATCATAGTCCGCATCTGCCCCCAGCCTCTTTAAACCTTCCAGTAAAATATAGGTGGCATTGACTCCATCAATATCATAATCTCCAATGACCCGGAGTCTCTTCCCTTCTTCCAGCTTTTCTCTCAGGATTTCCACAGCCTTGTCCATATCCTTCATCAGCATCCCGTCGCACAGGTCTCCGATCGTCCCGTTCAGATACTGTCCGATTGCTTCTTCTCCCACAACATCCCGGTTTCTGATCAGGCAGGCAAGCCTGGGACTGATCTGAAATTTTTTCCCGATTCCGGCAAAATCTGCTCCCTTCCGAAGCATTACCCATCGTTCCATTTTTTCACTCCTTACGCCGCTATACATATAATAGTAATGCAAAAGAAACGGCCCGCCGTTCCTCCAGGCTGTGGCCGTTTCCCGTCTCATTTTTCTATTTGCTATTTCTTTCCTTTGCCTGCGGTCTTCTTTCCACCGATCTTTGTCTTCATTACATACCACAGGGCTGCCGTGATACATACAGAGGAATAAGCTCCCCAGACAATACCCACGATCAGCGGCAGTGCAAACTCACGGATGGAGCTGACACCCAGAATATACAGAACCGCAACCATGATGAATGTAGTCAGGTTCGTATAAATACTTCTGGTCAGTGTCTCTGTAACACTCTTGTTTACCAATAGCTTAAGGTCTGTGCTCCTTGTCTGGTAGCGCAGCTCCTCACGGATCCGGTCAAAGATAACGATAGTCGCATTGATCGAATAACCTACAATCGTCAGGATACATGCAATGAAAGTATTGCCAATAGCGATCCTGGATACCGCATAGAACAGGATAACTACCACCACGTCATGTAACAGAGCCAGTACCGCACTGGTCGCAAACCGGATATCCTTAAATCTGAGCCAGATGTACAGCAGCATGAACACTGCGGCTGTCAAAACGGCCACAACGGCGTCCTGACGCATTTCGCTGCTCACCGTAGAGCTGATATTTTCTGCAGTGATCGTATCTGCATCAACCTGGAAATTATCTACCAGAGCCTGATTGAGCGCCTCACGCTGGTCAAGATCCAGAGCAACCGTCTTGATGATGACCTGATTGCTTCCTTCTACCTTCTGTGTCTGGACATTGTTGTCTCCCGTTACTTCCTCTACCACCGGGACGATCTCCTGATCGATCTCATTAATCGTATAATCCTTATCAAAGTCTACCGTCGTTGATGTTCCACCTTCAAATTCCAGGCCATAGGCAAAAGCGCCCCGTCCCTGCGAATAATTATAGCCCAGCACTCCAAGACCGATAAGCATCACGGCAATAGAAAGGGTAAAGAAGTATTTCTTCTTCCCGATGAAATCAATAGGCTGACGTTCTTTTTTCGGATGATAATAAAGCTTTTCGCCCCGAAGTCCCACAGCATAGAACGCAAAAACAATAATCCTGGTAATCACCAGCGCCGTGAACATGGATACCACAATACCGATTGCCAGCGTCTGCGCAAAGCCTTTGACCGTTCCGGATCCCATAAACCACAGCACCGCAGCAGCGATCAGGGTGGTCACGTTTCCGTCTATAATAGCTGACATGGCCTTCTGGAAACCGGCCTTCAGTGCATTCTTAATACTCTTCCCTCTTGCCATCTCCTCGCGGACACGTGCAAATATAATAACATTTGCATCCACAGCCATACCGATACTCAAGACGATACCGGCAATACCCGGAAGCGTCAGCGTCACATTAAACGCATTGAGGATCACCAGCACAAGCTCTGTATAAATCACGAGCGCAATGCCTGCCGCCAGGCCGGGCAGATAATAAACGCAGATCATAAAGATGAACACCAGGCCAAAACCGATCGCACCTGCCATAAGGCTGGTACTGATCGCCTCTTCACCCAGCTGGGCCCCTACTACATTAGAACGGAGTTCCTTAAGCTCCAACTGAAGTCCTCCGATACGGATCGTAGACGCCAGGTTATCTGCCTCTTCATACGTGAAATTACCGGTAATATATGCGGTTCCGCCTGTGATCGCCGACTGCACTGTCGGGCTGCTGATCGTCTCGCCGTCATAGATAATGGAAATCGGCTGTCCAATGTTCGCCTCTGTTGCATCTGCAAACTTCTGGGTGCCTTCATCATTCAGGACCAGTTCCACAGAGTACTCCGCATTTCCCATATCGTCCTGTCCGGACTGCACACTGGCCGTCTGTACGTCTGCCCCGGTGATCACCGACTCGCCGTCGGAGGTCTGAAATTCCAGGGAGCCCGGCTTTCCAAGCTCGTCCAGGATCTGGTTGGCATCTGTTACACCCGGGATCTCAATACTGATCCGGTCATCGCCCTCCTGGTATACGCTGGCTTCCGTGCTGTACTGTTCCACACGGAGCTGCAATTTATAGATGGTATCACTCATCTGTTCCGCCGTCGGATTTTCATCCTCTACCTGATAGGTAATGCTGACACCGCCGGCCAGGTCCAGACCCAGCTTGATATTTCTCATTGCGCCGGTTCCGGTCTTTCCAAAGCCTACCGCTGTCGTAAATCCCAGAAAGATAATCACAACCGCCATAAGTATCAGGCTGATGATCCCTTTCTTCTTATTCATCTTCATGTTCCGATACTTCCTTTCCTGCATTTTCCCGCATCGCTTCCGCATCCGCCAGAGCGGCCTTGATCATGATCGCACACTCTACACGTTTACGCTGCATCTCGCAGCCGATCTCATATGTATCATGGATCGTCCCATGGAAATTATAGGCATTAGCCATACAGCCTCCGCTGCAGTAAAACTTTGCAAAGCAATTCCGGCATTTCTCCTTGGAATAGACATTGCAGCTGCGGAAATCATCCGCAATCTCCGGTCTTTTGATCCCTTCGTCCACATTTCCCATCAGGAACTCTTCCTGTCCTACGAACTGGTGACAGGGATACAGGTCTCCCCACGGCGTAACAGCCAGGTACTCAGTGCCGGAACCGCACCCGGAAAGCCTCTTGGCAAGACACGGACCGCCATCCAGATCGATCATGAAATGGAAGAAATTAAAGCCTCTTCCTTCCTGTTCTCTCTGGATCATGATCTTTGCCAGCTTATCGTATTCTTCCATGATCTTCGGCAGGTCCTCTTCCCGGATCGCATAAGGATCTGTCTCATCCCCTACCACTGGCTCAATGGACATCTGCTTAAAGCCCAGGTCTGCAAAATGCAGGATGTCTTCTGAAAAATCAAGATTATTTCTGGTAAATGTTCCACGGATGTAATAGCGCTCCTGTCCGCGGCTGTCGGCAAGCTTCTGGAACTTGGGAACGATCAGGTCATAGCTTCCCTTTCCATTGCGGAACGGGCGCATCTGATCGTTGATCTCTTTCCTTCCGTCCAGACTTAGGACCACATTGTCCATCTCCTTGTTGATGAACTCCTGGATCTCATCGTTTAACAGGACGCCGTTGGTCGTAACGGTGAAGCGGAAATGCTTGTCATAGAGCTTTTCCTGCTCTCTTCCGTAAGCTACCAGGTCTTTCACCACCTGCCAGTTCATCAGCGGCTCCCCGCCGAAGAAGTCCACTTCCAGATTTCTCCGGTTTCCGGAATTGGCGATCAGGAAATCCAGCGCCTTTTTCCCGACCTCGAAGCTCATCAGCGCACGTCTTCCATGATATTCGCCTTCCTCTGCAAAGCAGTATTTACATGCCAGGTTGCAGTCATGGGCAATATGCAGACACAGCGCCTTTACCACCGTCTTGCGCTTCTTCACCTCGTCTACCATACACTCGTAAACGTCCGGTACAAACAACTGTCCTGCTTCGGTAAGCTCCGCCAGATCATCCAGTACGTCCTTCAGATCTTCTGCCGGATAAACACCGCCTAATTTTTCCTCCACGAGCCCGTATACCGACGGTTCCTTAAGCTCTGCGACAGTATAATCCCTGCCATTTTCGTTCAATACCGCGATCACGTCATAGCACAGGTCGTCCACCACATGAACGGCGCCGCTGCAGACATCCAGAACGATATTGTATCCGTTGTTTTTATATTGATGAATCAAGGTAATACCCCTTCCTACTACTATCCTCTTCCTAAAATTCTCTGCGATACAACAACAGAGAGCCTGGCTTCCCAGACTCTCGAAGCTGTAATGCTCTTTGGCAGTACGTTTTTCGTATTCCTGATGCGTCCTTTACTTGTTCTGTTCGCAGGTCTGATTTCCTACAGTACAGGAAGTCTTGCACGCAGACTGGCAGGATGTCTGACATTCGCCGCATCCGCTCTTCTTCAGGTTATTGTTCATGGTCTGTGTATTTAATGTTTTCACATGTTTCATGGTACATTCCCTCCTTATTTTTCCTTAACTTATGCTATTATATCATCTTACCTGCGATTACGCAATCCATTTTTCTTAAGTCTATGCAGCCCGTTTTTCTTAAGTCTATGCAGCCCGTCCCTGCCATCGTCAGGATATCATCGCTCCGGCCATTCCACCGCCGGCGCAGAGCACAAATGTCGTCAGAAAATGAACACCATCTCCGCTTAATGTATGGTATACGCCCAGTGTGATCAGCATAAGCAGGGTAAAATAACTGCCGCCAAGCAGAAGTCCCCACAGGAACCTGCGTACCTTGGCAAGCTTCCCGATCACGATCCCTCCCACCAGTGTGGACAGGACATAGATCACGATCACCGCCGCAGATACACTTTTTTCATTCAGCTCCAGCCGGTACAGCGCCATTGCAAGCAAGAGGAGCAGGACTCCTGTCACCACATAGGATACCAGCAGGCCCTTTAGCACCCACAGAATCTTTGTATCTTTTCGAATCCGTCTTTCCATCCGCCGTCCCTCCTTGTCTATCACAAGTTATGACGGTGTACTGGCTTTTATTCCCGGATTTTTGTTTTCCGCCTTTTTCTACTGCTCCATCTGACGGCCTAAAAAGTCTGCCGCACAGCTTGCCACCTTCTGCTCCGCTCCGGTAAACTTCTTTTTTTCATCCCTGGAAAGCAGGATTACGCCTCCGATCACATCGCCTTCACAGATAATAGGATGAATCACCTCCCAGAGATAGTCTCCCTCCTGTTCACTGACAATCTTGACGCTGGCTTTTTCCTGTCCCGGAAATGTGGTGGCTGTCCGCTCTCCCAGAAGCTTCATAAGCTGGGAGCTGATATATTTGTCTGTAAGCTCCTTTTTCCCGCTGCCTGCTGCTGCCACGACCTGATCCATATCGCAGATACAGACCAGGCACCCCGTGGTCTGCGCCAGGCTTTCCGCATACTGCCCCGCAAATGCGGACAGTTCCCCGATGGGGGAATATTTTTTTAAGATGATCTCGCCTTCCCGGTCGGTAAATATCTCCAGCGGATCTCCTTCACGGATCCGCAATGTCCGGCGGATCTCCTTTGGAACCACGACCCTTCCCAGATCATCAATTCTTCTGACAATTCCTGTTGCTTTCATATTTTCTTTTCCTCCGTTTACTGTATTCTTTCGACAGCCGTACTGCTAGTATCTGTAAACAGAGGAAATTTTATTCCATTAGCGGATAAAATTCGTAGGCTGCTGTATTTCCTGCTCTGGAAGTCCGTATTTTTCTTTTCCCAGCGCAATGCTCTTCATCAGAAACGCCATATTCCGGGCCAGGGTACGCATGGTCTGAAGTCCTTCTGCGTCTTCTCTTGCCTCTCCCTGCTCTCTGCCATGGACACTGTTCCAATACTGGCTGGAAGCCACTGGCATGCCGCAGATGGTAAAATACTTGTTCAGTTCATCAAAGGTAGCTGAAAGGCCGCCTCTTCTTGCCACGACTACGCTGACTCCCACCTTCATCCGTTTCTCGAAGTGGGTGCTGTAGAACAGGCGGTCCAAAAGCGAAATCAGCGTTCCATTGGCTGATGCATAATAGACCGGGCTTGCCACCACCAGTCCGTCACATTCCTCAAATTTAGGTGCGATCTCATTTACGATATCGTCAAATACACATTTTCCTTTTTCATAACAGCTGTGACAGGCGATACATCCCCGAACGTCTTTATTTCCCACCAGGATTTCTTCTGTCTCAATGCCCTCCTGCTCAAAGATCTTTCTCATTTCATCTAACGCGATTGATGTATTTCCTTTTGCATGAGGACTTCCGTTCAGCATTAATACCTTCATTTTGTCTCCCTCCAATTTAAGTTATATCATCTTGCTCCGTTTTCTATTCTACGCCCGCCCCGGCAAAAATCAATCTTGATTTTTCGCACTGCTGTGCTATACTTATTACTGATGGGGTATTAGCGCAGCTGGGAGCGCGCCACATTCGCATTGTGGAGGCCACGGGTTCGAATCCCGTATACTCCATATTTTTATGAGCCGCGTATTTTAGGCAAATAATCATGACGCCTATATATGCGGTTTTCTCTTTGTTTGATTTTGCAGAACAAGAAGAGCACCTTCAAAAGAGAATTGTATCACTTTTGTTGATGCCAAATTTTTAAATAATATAAGCGCAATTATTTTGGATGGGCGGTGTATCCATCATCTCAGGTCCTCTTTACAGAGTGTGTCGGGAACCATTTCCGACCTCAAAATAATTACGCTTAGTATTATCATATTCTTTTTGTACTTAATAATATACTATTCTTTTTTATCAGAGTCAATCCCGAATAATAAGTCTCTGTCTCTTCCTTATATATTCCGTCCTTGATACTGTACAGTCACAACATAAACCGTTTTCCTTGCTTCATCAATTCTGAAGATGACAATATAATTATCTATGAGTAATTGTCGATACTCTTTTCCTGCATAGCGTCCTTCAGTTCGTTCTTGATGCGATTGAGGAAAACTTTCTAATTTCTTTAATGCTGCCCAAATCCGGTCAGTCTGTCCTTTTGCATTTTCTGGCGCTAATTTTTCCAAAGCGATATATGCAAAAATATCATCTATATCCCTAAAGGCCCGTGGATTTAATTTAACTTTGTATTTATCCATAGTATTTTCTATTCAATTTCTCAAATGCTTCATTGAGATCAATAGAAACAGCACCTTCTTCCAGTTCTTTTTCGGATTCATAGATTGCCTGATCGATACGGTTAGTTTTGACAAATTTATCATATAATTCACTGCTCATAACAACTAAATCACTATATCCATTTTTAGTTATAAAAATCGGTTCCTGAGTTTTATGAGCCATATCAGATATTTCGCTTGTATTGCGAAGTTCCTTGATCGGCATAATAACTGGCATAGTATCAGCCCCTTTCTTTCAACATAATTATAGCATAATTATGTTGAAAAGTACACAAATTATTTACAGCACATTATAGAAAATCCTTTTTTCTTATGAAACTTCTATTATCTTCCCATGATCCAGCTTCAGTACCACATCCGCCTCGTTCGCCACAGCTTCTGAATGGGTCACCACGACCACACATCTTCCCTGCTTATGTGCATTATCCTTTAAAATCTGTGTAATCTCTGCCGCCGTATCTTCATCCAGATTCCCCGTCGGTTCGTCAGCCAGAATCACCGGGGCATGGCTTGCTAACGCCCGGGCAATCGCCACCCTCTGCTGCTGCCCGCCGGACAGCTTCAATACATTTCTTCTGGCTTCTTCTTCGCCGATCCCCAAGCTTTTCAGTATTGGCATCGGGTCTTCCTTTGCTGTCAAAAGTACATTCTCTTTTGGCGTCATATATTCGATCAGATTATAATTCTGAAAGACAAACGCCACATTATTCCTCCGGTGCCAGGCTAGTCCCTTTCCTTTTTCCATAATACTTTGTCCTTCATATAGGATTTCTCCGCTTTTGGGCTCATCCAGTCCTCCGATCAAAGACAAAAGTGTCGTTTTCCCGCAGCCCGATGGCCCGCAGATTGCATAAAATTTCCCTTTTTCAAACGACAGACAGATATCTCTTAATACGGGTTTATCACTGAAATAATAGTATCCAACACCCTTTACCTCTAATACAGACATCTTCTCCCTCCTCTTGCTCTGTCCTAATTCGATGATAAGATTTCCTTCGGCGTCATCTTGACAACTGTCAAAAATGACATACCCACTGCCGCCAATATAACCAAGAATCCTGCTGCCGTGGCGGCCATCATATATCCTATTCCTCCAGAATGGCCGGATATCAGTTCTGTCATTCCTGCTGTATCTCCTGTAAACACCATTCTTCCGACCACTCCCGATAAAGTCGCTGCACATAATCCAGCAGCGATCGCTGCTGCCACATAGAGAAGAAAACTCTCCAGGATTAACTGCCCGAAAATTCCTTTCTTCCCTATTCCAGCTGCCAAATAGATTCCCATTTCATGTTTTCTGTCCCTCATCCACAGAAACAGGATCAGATACAAAATGACTATTCCCAGTACGATCATAACAACGATGAAAATTCCCGTTAAAAAGCTAACCCGCTCCAACGGCTCGGCAGAACTCTGATATTTTCCATTATTCTGCTCTATCTCATAACCATCTGTATCAAAATGGAACTCATCTGCGACTTCCTCTAAGGTCTTTTCAAACTGTGCTGAATCCCGAATATAAAAATTCACGCCATTACGATACCAGTCAAACTCACCGCCCCGCAGGTCTGAAACGATCTTCCGATCCGTCTGTATATCGATAAAAATATAATTTTCCGGAAAGTCAAACTCCGCACGCTCACTGTCCGGCTCTGATTCATCCTTGACCTGGAATATTCCTTTAACCTGATAGGTATATACATTTCCAAGCGCCGCTTCGTTGGTTCCCCGATAATTTTCTGTCACCACGCTTTGAAAGGTATCTCCGATTTCCAGTCCGTTATCTCTGGCAAGTACGGTCGATATCAGCGCCTGTCCTTCATCGTCTTCCTCAAGGTGCTCTCCTTCTACCAGATTCAGATTGTCCAGATAGAACTGTTCCTGATACACGCTTCTTGTCGTTGCCAGAAAACAAGCCGCATGTGCATCTTCTTCCTCGCCTGCGGCTGTAAACCTTCCCGGCGTCAGTTTCACATCAGGCAGGCTCATATAAAAAACATCATTTCCATTGTATGTAAGCAGGTTTTCTCCTTGGACTATTTCTTTACAGAGATCGTCATTCAGATACCTTGCAGTTCCGTCCACCTCAAGATTCGGCGTCACAGTAAAATATCCGCTCAATTTCTCCTTTAATCCGGCTGTCACCGCCTGGCTGGTTTCCCTGATACCAACCGCCACCATAACGCTAAGAAGGTTGGCCCACATCACCAGAAATAAAAGCAGGCTTTTCTTTTTTCTTCTTCCGATATACAGAAGGGCCCTTCTCCAACTATTCATAACTGATCTCCTTTATGCGATGAATTTTTATCCCAACAGTTCCCTGGCGCCATTCCCTAAAATTTTTCTTGTTTCCAGCCACACCGCAGCACCAAGCACCACATACAGCAGTGCGCTTGCTGCTGCTAATTCCTCTATATCTGGCTGACAGGAGATTTCTTCCACAGCTTCCGCTTCACTTTTAATCTCAAACTGTTCATTATAAGCCTCCAGAGCATTTATATCTGTCGGAAAGTCCATGACTTCCTGCTTGGAATTCTGCTCCTCCTGCCGATTCATATGTTCCAGCAAACCATTGCCAAGTCTGTTCCCGCTCCACATCGTAATCCCGACTGCCAGGATCAATGCCCCCAAAAGCAAGATTCCGCCTTCCAGAAACATCTGCCCGCATATCCTTCCTTTTGTCTCTCCGATAGATAGCAAGATCCCCACTTCTTTTTTTCTGGCTCCGATCCAGATCCGAAGTACCAAAATCAACAATACAATGCACACTGCTATCAAAAATACGATCAGAAATGTAGTGATTTTACTGACATTCTCCAACGGTTTCAGCGCAGATTCATACATAGAGGTGTCCACCTTGAGCTCATAGTCACTCCAGGTGATTTCCGGAATCTCCTTAATTTCTTCTATGATTTCATCCATCCTGGCAGGATCGTCGATAAAAAAAGTTGCCGTGTACTCCGGATCAATGGCTTCGCCTAAATCTTTTTTTGATATTCTCTCCATCTCTGTCAAGCCATCTATGTCCATAAACATATAGTTCCCGATAACTTGCTCCTCAACAGTATACTCATTTGTATACTGAGCGACATTCGCATGAAAAATCCCTGCGATTGTTAAATATTCCGTAGCAACAACTGTAAGGTCATTCAAATCTGTAATTCTTTTTGTATATGTCAATGGCAACGACAGCTGTTCAACACGGATCTGATCCCCCACCTTTAATTGATTCTTTTCTGCCAGTTCATCCGAAATCAGGATCTGATATTTATCCCCTTCCCGGATTGCTCTCCCCTCGACCAGTTCTAAGGTATTCGTACGAAAATAGCTTAATAATTCGCTATTGTTACATCCTTGTAAAATATTTTGCTTTTCGCTGATTTGATTTTGAATTCTCGGGTCATCTGAAGAATATTCGCCTGTTTCCCGCTCTAATTCTGCAAGCCGTGCAAGCAACGCATCAATTAAATCTACTTCTGGGAAATACGCCAAATATGACTTCGCCTCTTTACAGACATCCGTAACCCCTTCTACCTCCATAACCTTGTCAATTAGTTCGTCGTCTACGATCGAACCTTTATATCTGTATTGTTCAAATCCAGGTATATCTCCCGTCTGTTCCCATAAGTTTTTATCTTCTGCATTTTGGGGAATGATTGCCTTAACTGTAAAACTGTTGCCGTAAGCTTTTTGAAGCTCCTGCATCCCGTCTTGACTTCCCTTCCAAATGACAAGACCAAGCATCATACCCGACGCAATGACCGTCAATGTAAACATAAGCAAAATACATCTTAACTTATGAGTTTTTAGATAAATCAGACTCCTTCTCCAAATACTCATAACGCATCCCCCTCACAGTCTTTCTATATATAATTGATACTACAATATAATTTCAGAATTTTCAATTATATATCCTATAGTTGTCACATTTTTATATGTTTCACTTCCTTATTTCAGTTTTATCACCATCCTCTGCAGCCATTTCATATTTCCGATTTGTATGATTGCGTATATCATCCAGATCAGACCCTGCCACAGTACATACCGCCTGATATCATCCATCTGGAAATCTCTGAGTCCCCATACAATCCCGGTAAACACCATAGATATCACAGTTCCTGTTCCCAGGGGGATCCAGACAAACCTGGACACCTCCTTCTTCATATTGCGGACCCTCTCCGCCCGGCGCATACCAAAGCACTCCATAAACTGATACCTGGTCTTTATTTCCGGCAACTCCATATTGACCTTCATATGAAGCATCAGGATACCTGCGGTCAGAAGCATGACTAACACAAATCCATTCATGACTGTTTCCAGGATATGCTCCATCTGCCGCCTGGTCACCGCCTCCTTCTTCGAATAAGCACTCTTTACCAGCGGATCAAAGGATTCATCATAGGCGTGCGCCTCCTGAAATTCTGCCATGATCTGATATGCCCGCTCTTCCTGTTCCCGCACAGCGGATTCCGGCAGGTTTACCAGCGCCAGCACCGTCGGGCCCTCGTGAATGGTATTTTCCAGTACCGCTTCGTCCGACTCCACCGGTTCCCCGGTGTTCATATCTGTTGTTTTCCAGTAATCCTTTACCTTCTCAAAATAAGTATCCGAAAAAACAATCAGGTTTTCATATCTTCCCTGCCAAAAGCACCCGTTCAGGCTGCTTGTCTCTTCTCCCACAATATGGCGCATGGGATAATACGTCCGATATTCATAAGCGTTATATGCGACCAGAGGCTGTCCGATATGCAGATAGGGTTCTTTCGTCATCATGTACCAGTCGATGGGCTTCGCCTTGGCACCCTGATCTTGCTTGATTCCAACGATACGATAGTCCTTCTTCTGTTCTATTTCCTCAGAAATCATCCTTTGCAGAATGTCGGGCAGCCGCCGGTCCATGCTTTCCTTTAAGATATACTGACTGGCTTCCACAAGGTAGCTTTCTGCTGCATACTCTGCATAGGAGGTCAGGTAAAGAAGCTTTGTGTCCTTTCCCCGTTCTCTCAATATTCGTCCCAGTTCTATACCGTTGATCCCCGGCAGCCTGATATCCAGAATCAAAATCTCGTACTCGCTATTTTCTTCTAAAAACTGCTCCGCACTCTCATAGGCCCGACACTGTATTTCCGCAAAATCTCCGGCTGTCTTTTCCACATACCTGCATACCTCTTCCCGCATCCTGGCCTCATCCTCAATTACCCCAATCCGAATCATTTTATCTCCTCCTTGCTCATACGGAGTTTAAAACGATTATAATATACTCCACTGCATTTTTCAGCAAGGTGGCTGTTAGTGTCTATTTTTCAGGCCATGGATTTAAGTAAAAAAATAACCGGCACCCTCTCGGATGCCGGTCGTCCCTTTTCTGTCTCGAAAATAATTTGTCTGTTATTCTGTCCTAAGCGCCGTCACCGGATCGCTCTTTGCCGCTTTCCTCGACGGGATCAGCCCGCCGATCAAAGTCAGGACCACGCTTAGAAGAATCAGAATCACCGCCGGCCGCACCGGAAGCACGGCATTGACGGCATCTGTTCCTGCAAGATAATGGATCAGTGCGTTACCCGGTATCAAAAGCAGAAGTGAGATAATAATTCCCATTGCCCCCGCACAGAACCCAATGATAAAAGTTTCCGCATTGAAGACCTGTGAAATATTTCCCTTGGACGCTCCGATGGCACGCAGGATACCAATCTCCTTCTTCCGCTCCAGTACACTGATATAGGTGATGACACCGATCATGATCGAAGAAACCACCAGGGAGATTGCCACAAATGCAATCAGTACATAGCTGATGATATCAATAATATCCGTCACGGAAGACATCAGTGTTCCCACTACATCCGTATAGGTGATGACCTGCTCTTCTTTTCCTTCCTCTTCCATCTTACTGTTATAATCATCCAGGATCTTTACCACCTGCTCCTTGCTCTCGAAATCCTTCGGATAGATATCAATCCCGCTTGGCACATCAAAATCCACATAGCCAAGAGTAGCCAGATTATTTTCATAAGATGCGCTGTCGCCGGAATTCATAGACATCATAAGCTCCGTCAGCTGATCTCCTGTCATATTCATCTGAAATGCATCTGCAAATGCATCCCCATCAATATTCATGGCGTTTTCCAGACTGCTCCCTACATTTGCCATTGCCTGGCTCATGGCTGTTCCCATGCCGTTGGCAAGCTGGCTCATCATCTGTTGCATTGCGGATGAAATCTGTGCGGACAAGGCCTGACTGACAGCATTTCCATAGGAAGACATGGCATTTCTCATATAATTCTCTACCACCTGCGTCAACTGGCTTTCCACATTTCCCATATCAACAGTACCTGCAAGACCTTCTGCAAGACGGTTCTGTGCGTCCTCCGTCTGCAGATAGTCCAGGAAATACTCGCCTATCTTCGAAGGATCCGGACCATTCCCCGCCTGCGCATAATCGTAGTAACCTTTCATAATCTCTTGCGCTAGTGCAGTCATCTGATCATCCGACACGGTCACCCCATCCAGCTTCTCTTCCAGGAAATTATTAAACGCGCTCACAGCAGGATCTCCCTGCATAAACGTAATCAGCGCGCTATAAAACTCATCTGCGTCTTCAAAGTTCTGTCCTTCCACAGACTGTGCAAAGTCATTCTGCAGCCCCGCAAAAAGACTGGAAAGCTCCGTGCTTGATACCTTCATCGCACCGCTTTCCTTTATGATATTCACCACCGATTCCTTCATGATCCATTTGGCGCTATCACTGGTCAGATAGTTCTGAAAGCTTTCCAAAAGCCCCGAATAATCTGCCTCCGGATGATCCTTCACATAGAGCTGGTAGCCTTCCATCAGGCTTTCCGCCATTTTCGCAAATCCTTCTGACGAGATACTGATATCCAGATTTCCCAGCATCTCGCCCAGGTCCATCGTCCCCGTTTCCGGCAGGCTAATGTTGATTCCGCTTAGATCGACCATTCCTGACAGGTCCACAGAATCGCCTGCATTTCCGAATACGCTGGAAAAGTCAAAGGAATCCGACAGGTTTGAAAACGCGCTTTCATCAAAGCCAAAAGCCTCCTGAAGCTTTTCCTCGTCCACCGTAATCAGGGACTCCATATCAAACGTATTTTCAGAGCTCTCCTCTCCAAAAGCCTCTCCCGTAAATACATTAACAGAAGGATCTGCAAGCTGCTGTTTGACGATCTCGGTATCCTCCGCATACTCCGACATATGTTTGGTCAAAGAAGCCGGATAACAGATACCCGCACTTAAGGCAGAGGCATTGGCGTCCTCAGAAGGCTGCACGACGCCGACAATGGTCAAATCCTCCCCGTTCTCCACCAGCCCTTTCACATAATCATGATCGCCGGACTTGTCTGTCCATACCTGGTACTGGCTGTCATACGCATAATAATCTGCACTGTTTACCAATTTGAAATTGATGCCGATGATATCATCATAATCATAACTTCCCATATCCTCCGGTACAGTTATATCTTCTTCATTCAGGAACTGGCTGACCATCTCATCCAGCTCCAGCGGATCTCTGAGTCCCAGCGTATAGAGCATAAAATCACTGATCGCCCCGCCCTGGGTCAGGACCAGTACGCATTCGTTGGAATTTTCCGGCCACCGCCCCGCCTTTATGTCATATTGTCCCTCGTACAGCTCTTCATTTTCCGGCATCTCAAAGAACACATCTGTGCTCATCATACTGGACATCATGCTGTTCGTATTAGATGCTGATCCCAGGCCCAGCGAAGAAAAAGAACTGTCCGGATGCACCTGGCGGATCTCATCCCCATTTTCTTTATAAATCTGAGGCTCCGTATTATATGAATACTCAACCGCATTCGTATACTTTTCGATTCCGCTGTCACCGCTGTCCAGATAGGATTTCAGAGATTCCAGATCATTGGTGTCCATAGTGGAGAACATATCTGTTACCATATTGACCACATAGATATCTCCCTGTTCTTCTTCCTGAGTTCCGGCTTCCTCTCCGCTTTCTATCATAGAGGAAAAGTCGACACCGGTACTCTGGATCTGCAGCGGATATTCAGATAACGTCTCTTCCTCTATCTGTTTGATATAATCATTTACGCCTGTAGATAAAGCTAAGATCAGTGCTATTCCTATGATTCCGATCGAACCTGCAAAGGAGGTCAAAAGTGTCCTTGCCTTTTTGGTTTTCAGATTGTTAAAGCTTAGGGACAGGGCTGTCAGAAAAGACATGGATGCCTTCCCCATGTTTTTGTGTTCCGGCTTTGCAAGCTCCTGTTCATTGACCATAAAGGGATCACTGTCGGAACGGATCTTCCCATCCTTCAGATTCACGATCCGGGTAGCATATTCATGCGCCAGCTCCGGATTGTGTGTAACCATGACGACCAGCCGGTCCCTGGCCACTTCCTTTAGCAGTTCCATGACCTGCACACTGGTCTCGCTGTCCAGCGCTCCTGTCGGCTCGTCGGCCAGCAGGATCTCCGGATCATTGACCAGAGCCCGGGCGATGGCAACTCTTTGCATCTGTCCGCCGGAGAGCTGGTTCGGCTTCTTATGAACCTGTTCGCCCAGCCCCACCTGATCCAAAGCCTTCTTTGCCCGTTCTCTTCGCTCGGATTTCCCAATTCCTGAAATGGTAAGCGCCAGCTCCACATTGGAAAGAATGGTCTGGTGCGGGATCAGATTGTAGCTTTGGAACACAAAACCGATGGTGTGATTCCGGTAGGAGTCCCAGTCTCTGTCTTTGTATTTTTTCGTGGATATTCCGTTGATGATCAGGTCTCCGCTGTCGTAGCGGTCCAGACCTCCGATGATATTTAGAAGCGTTGTCTTCCCGGAGCCGCTGGGCCCCAGGATGGCAACAAATTCATTGTCTCTCAGATTCAGACTCACCTGATCCAGCGCTTTCTGGACCAGACTTCCGGTACGATATTCCTTACAGATGTCTCTTATCTGAAGCATTGATGTATTATCCCCTTTCTGTCACGCGCCATGCTTTGTTCTATCCCCCTCTAATGTTGTTATTATAGCGAAAAAACATCTGTTTGTCATCGTACAAAACAAAGGATTTGTATCATTCTATCCTCAGATTCCCAGACCGCTGACCCAGTCGGTTACTTCCCCTTCCGCATCCGGCACCGCATTTCTTGAAATCGCAAGCCCGTCTTCTTCTACCTGGGCATCCGGCTCCAGTTCGGCAATCGTATCAATGGTCCTGGAAAATCCGCTTCCCCCGTGGGTCGTAAATGGGATGATAGTCTTTCCGCTAAGATCATACTCCTCCAGGAACGTATAAAGAGGCATGGGAAGGTCTGCATTCCAGTTTGGATATCCGATAAAAAGGGTATCATAGCCGAAAAGATCCGCCGGAAGATCCTGAATCTCGGGCCTTGCGTTATTGTCTCTTTCCTCAAGAGCCACATCTCCGCACTCATTATAGTCCTCCGGATAAGGTGTCACCGGCTGAATCTCATACAGGTCGCCGCCGGTCTGTTCCTGGATATACGTAGCCATTTCCTCTGTGTTGCCTGACCAGGAAAAATAGGCGACCAGAATATTGCTGCCCCCGGAAGCATCCGTACCCGTGCCTTCATCTGTGCTTGTGTCTGCGCCACCATCTGTACCGGTGCTGCTGCCGCAAGAGCCAGGGCCATAGCTGACGCCAGAAGTACACTGATCAATCGTTTTCTCATCGCTTACACCTCCTCCTTACATACACTCCATCAGGATGTCGTAGATCTCATCCCGGCCAAGCTCTCTTGGTCCGCATTTAATGATGTTGCAGATGTCCGCTACCTTTCTTAATATTTCCGGTGTGATCTCTACCTTTGATTTCAGCTCTCCCATCTTTGTAGGAAGGCCACACTCTTTAATAAAGTCCGCAAGCGCTTCCACGGCTGCCTCGGCAGTATCCACGCCGAAGACTTCCTTTCCGAATTTTTCAAATTTCGTTTCTGCATCTTTCACAATATGGCGGTAGTAGGCCGGATGGATCACTGCCAGTCCCTGTCCGTGATTACAGTCGGTGTAAGCTCCAAGCTGATGCTCCATCTGGTGTGCCTGGAAGTCTGTCAGGCGCCCTACCTTCAGGATTCCATTTTCTGCCATTGCAGAATCCCACATCAGATTGCCTCTGGCCTGCATATCATTGACATCAGCCAGGAGACGGCGCATATTGACAACTGTGTTTTTCATGATGGCAAGTGCCACATCGTCAGATACATTGTCTTCATCCGAGTGTCCAAGATAGGTTTCCATCGCATGGCTTAAGGTATCAAAAGCACCGGAGATTACCTGCATCCTTGGAACAGATGCCGTATATCCCGGATCCAGAACAGCAAATCTTGCTGAGCTTCCAACGGTCGGTCCCTTCCAGTTTTTATCTTCGCAGGTGATGACTGCACCAGAGTTCATCTCCGCTCCCGTACCGGATGCCGTCACTACCGCTCCCATGGGGATGCCGTCTGCAGGGAATCTTCCGGAGCCGTACTCCATCTCCCAGATGTCCTGATCTGCCTTTGCCTGCGCAGAGATTACCTTACAGCAGTCGATGACACTTCCTCCTCCTACTGCCAGGATGAAGTCTGCCTTCTTTTCTCTTGCAAGCGCAGCGCCTTCCTGTACTTTAGCATAGGTGGGATTCGGCATGATGCCGGAAAAGTCAATCACTTCTTTTCCCGCCTCTTCTAAGATTCCTTTCACCTCATCATAGATGCCGTTTGCCTTTATGGAACCTCCGCCATAAGCCAGCATCACCGTTGTCCCTACGGCCGGCGCTTCTGCGGCAAGAGCTTTTTTTGCAGCTCCTTCACCAAAATAGACTTTTATGGGATAAGTAAATGTAAATTCGTTCATGATCCATTCCTCCTGTTAATACCGATAATATAGTGCTGATTTTTTCTTTCCTTTCTTTACACTGTGATTGTATCAACCGGTTGTAACTATCGGTCAATAGCTTTTTTCATATTTTTCATGAAAAAAACAGAGCCTTTCGGCTCTGCTTCCCGTCAGAATATTTTATACAGTTATGAGGTAATGATGTGAAGCTCCATATTCCCAAAAGAATCTCCCAGGGTAAACTGATCTTCAATTCCTTCTGTCACGTAAATGTCTCCATCCTCCGTGACAGCAATCATCTCAAAATCCTGGTGTTCCTTCCAGTATTCCTCAGCTCCTTCCAGTCCTTTCACAAACATGGATGTAGAAAGGGCGTCCGCCACTTTCCCTTCCTCTGCGATAATGCTTACAGACACCAGGCCGTTGTCCACCGGATAACCTGTCTCCGGGTCGATGATGTGGGTGTATTCTTTTCCATCTTCCCCGACGAAATAACGCTCATAGCTTCCGGAGGTCACCACCGCACAGTCAGAAGCCAGAAGCATGCCCATCTGTCCGTCCCCGAAAGGATTGCGGATCCCGATACGCCAGTCGGTGCCGTCAGGTCTCTTGCCTACTGCCTGGATGTTGCCTCCAAGATCCAACAGTGCAGACGTTACGCCCTGCTCTTTGATCACTTCTGCCGCCGCGTCTCCGGCATAGCCTTTTCCTACGGCTCCCAGATCCAGTTCCACTCCCTCCGGAAGTGTCAGCTCATTTCCACTCAGGCTCACCTGCTCATATCCCACATGTTCCAGAAGCGTCTGGATCTCATCCGGCGCCGGAATGCGGTTCTCATCTGTTGTAAAGCCCCAGGCCTCCAGCACCGGATAGATGGTCGGTTCCAGTGCGCCTCCGGTCTTTTCTGCCATTTCAAGTGCAAAGCTGACCACGTCCCTTGTGTCATCGCTAAGCGTCACAGGGCTTCCCCCGCTGTGGTTCGCCTGATAGATCTGACTGCTTTCATCTGTAACGGACCATTCCTTTTCCAGCTTAAGGATCCTCGCCTGTGCCTCTTCTACTGCCTCGCCTGCATCCTCTCCATAAGCTGTTATGGTCATATATGTATCCATTCCAAAAAAATTCACCTGCTCCTGCTGTCCTTCCAGGCTCTGGGAGGTACATCCCGCAAAAGCAAGGCTGATCCCTATTCCCATCAAAATTGCTGTTATTCGTTTCATTCGTCGCTCCTTCGGTTGAGTTACTTGCCGTGTTCACAGGCACATCATAGCAAAATATTCCGTAAAGAACAACTATAAAACTACAACAGTCCCAATCCATTTACCCATTCCTGCACTTCAGCCTGGCAGATCCTCGATCTCAGAAACCGTACTGGAAAATCCACTGCCACCTGATGTAACAAAGGGGATGATCGTTTTCCAAATACCTTTTCCACAGGGGTTTCATATATAGTTTTATATATCTTAAGTGGATAATTTACTTTTTCATCACTGTTTAACAGGACATTTTCGTCCTATTAATGTCCTGTTAAACACATTTTTAAGAATATCTTCTTCACTATATTTTATTTCATGTCACTTAAAGCTTGCAAATATTCCTCCAAACGCTTCCGCGAACCAGATTCAAGCCTTTCATACATTTGAAGCAGTTCATATTCTTTTGAATTCTTATTAATCACGACATAGTCTATCTGCCTGTGTTCCTTCGGATTTTTGCTGTCCGTCTCTAACAGCAGCTCATATGGTGAAATTTCCAACACATCGCATATGATCATAATCTTATCAGCAGAAGGTTTCGTTCCCTTTCTCCGCCAGTCACTGACCGTACTCTGGGAGATACCTGTTCTTTTCACAAATTCAATTTGTGACATTCCCTTTTCCTCAAGATATTGATAGATTCGTTCGCTAATAAGCATAGCCTCTCCTTTCAGTTTGTTCCTTAGCTTTTCTTTTCAATTTCATCTTGACAAAACCGTCAGTTCTCATTAGTATAAAAAAGAAGAGAAATGGGTTTGTACCAAGTATGATTTTAAAATCTGAACGGGTTGCTCGTTTCTTTTTTTACGTCTAAAATGTCATATAGATAATAATTTCCATTTTTTGCATGGCGGACCAACATGGAAACATGATATACGTTATGCCGTTCCAATATTCCCTGTTCGTTATAAATGGGCAATGCGAATCTGGAATCGTACCGATACCATCCAAAAGCTGCATCTCGCAAATGCTTATTTCCAAAATTCTCCCGGAAATGCCATGTTAAAAGCATAGGGTTTGCAATTTTTATATCCATGGAGTAAAATATGATTGTTTCAACCGGTTGTTTCTATCGGTCTGTTAGTACAGGAGGGAATAAACTATGATATATACCATGATGCAGGCATGCAAAGAAGCAGATATGACCTATCAGGCACTGAAATATTACTGCAATGAAGGGCTGGTGCCTAATGTAAAGCGCGACAAAAATAACCGGCGCATTTTTGATGAAAAGGATATCAAATGGATCAAAGATCTGGTCTGTCTGAAAAAATGCGGGATGAGCATCCAGGAAATGAAGGACTATCTCGCTCTCTGCCTGGAAGGCCCATCCACGATCACCCGGCGAAAGGAAATGCTGTCCGTGAAACGAGAAGAACTCCTCTCCTCTATTCAGGAACTGGAGAGCTGCGTGGACTACATCGACTGGAAGCAGCAGTTCTATGATGATGTGCTCTCCGGAAAACGTCCCTATGTCAGCAATCTGATCGCCTCAAAATAGTATGATTTAGTATGATTTATTATGGGTTCAAACGATAGCCCGCCCCCATACCGTCTCGATGATCTGAGGATTTCTTGCGTCATCCTCTATTTTTTCTCTCAGACGGTTGATATGGACAGACACTGTAGCCGCATCAGAAATGTAATCAAATCCCCAGATCTTTTCAAACAACTCCTCTTTTGAAAAAACAATATTAGGGTTTTCCGCCAGAAAGCGGAGCAGCTCAAACTCCCGGTTTGGAAGGCGGATCTCACGTCCCTTCTTCCATACCTTCCAGGTCTTTGTTTCCACGACCACATCCTGTATTTTTAGCTTTCCGTTTTCATCAGAGGATTTATGCGCATTCTCCCGTCTGCCTGTCAGGCGTTCATACCGTTTCAGATGGGCACGGACCCTCGCCACCAGCTGGGAAGGATCAAAAGGCTTGGTTATATAGTCATCCGCCCCAAGCCCCAGTCCGCGTATCACATCCACAGCTTCCGCTCTTGCGGTTACCATCAGAATAGGAATATCTATCTCGTCCCGGATCTTACGGCAGATCGCATAGCCGTCAAGTCCGGGAAGCATCAGATCCAGAAGAACCAGGTCATAATTTTTTTCCTGGAGCACCTGGATGACTTTTCTGCCGTCGTCTATGATATCCGTCTCATATCCGTTACTTTCCAGATAATCCTTTTCCAGCCAGGCAATCTTTTCATCATCCTCCATGATCAGTATCTTTGCCATTTTTAGTCCTCCTTCGGGAACAGCAGCCGGATTTTAAATCCTCCGTCATTCTCTGCCTCCACACGTCCGTGATGCTGTTCCATAATATAATTTACTACATAAAGTCCTACGCCGCTCCCTTTTTCCTTTCTTGCCTCGTCACAGCGGTAAAACCGTTCAAAAATATGTGGGAGTTTATCCTCCGACACACCGTTTCCATGATCATTCCACTCCAGAACCACCTCCGTCTCTGTCGCAAAGACAGAGATCTCAATCTCTACCGGCCTTGTCCCGGCATATTTCATGCTGTTTTCCAGAAGGTTGTCAAAAATACGGGGAATCTGTTCCACATCCATATTGATTTCGGGCATAGCTTCCTGCCCTACTTTCAATGAAAACGTCACATTCTCTGGATCGGCCATTTCTTCTTTCTGTGCAATATAAACACTGGTAAACTCCGCCAGATCAGCACGGACCATATGAAAAGGCATCTGCCCGCTCTCGATTCTCGAAAACTCAAACAGCTTCTGAAGAAGCACATTCATCTCCCTGGTTGAATCATATGCGGTTTTCAGATACTTTTCCTGCCTTTCTTTCGTATCAGCCACCCCGTCCAGTACCCCTTTGATATATCCCTGGATTGACGTCAGAGGTGTACGCAGATCATGGGAAATACCTGTTACCATATCGGTTCTGGCTTTCTCATTTTTCTCCCGCTGTTTCTGATTTTTCAAAATGGTGCGCTGCATATCATTAAAGCTTTGACATACACGTTCAAATTCCGCCTCGCCCTGATAATCGATCTCCTCTTCCATATTCCCGTCCTGGATCCGTTTTGCTCCATCTACCAGAAGCTCCACAGGCTCAAGCACTACCCGGTTCATCCTGCGGGTAAAAAATGCCGCTAAAAGAAGAAGAACAGCGATCGCAACAGCTCCGCGACACATACCGCCGCCAGGAATATTGAGAACGGACTCGTAACCGAGGTTATAAGCCAGTTTTCTTCCGGGAAATGTGCCGCTACGAGACGGGCATCCTGCTCAGGTATGTATTTCTCTACTACGGTTGCTTTTTGAAAGGTAAAGATATTGACCTGGCCATTTCCTTCCTCTTCCTGCCGGAAATACTCCGCAAGATCATGCATCTGTCCGCTGTTATCCCCGGAAATCACCTGTCCGTCTGCAATCATAGCCGTATCATAGCCCCAGGGTTCCACCTGGGTGCGGATATCTTTTGGCGTTCCTGCCGACTCCTCCTTAAGGACGGCCGCAACCTCTTCCGCATGGTGGATAAAATCACCACTCTTGAGACAGTCCTGAAATCAAAATTAGATTTTATCAAGCCAATTCTCGATACCTGCGAAAAAGATAAAAAGGACAAATCCGAATAATCTGCAAGGGCTATCACACTAAATAATTAGTGCGGCAGCACTTTTTTGCAGAGAATAAGAGCCAGGTCTGTGCAAGGCCTGGCTCTTGGTGTAAAATTTATTTATGCGACTAAATAAACTTTTACAGAAAGATTATACTCTATCTTCTCTGTACTATCAAATCAAACTTCCGCTGGATATGGAAATTTTGATCCCGGCAGATGATCCTGTCCACGTTCTGTGACTTTTCTTAGTCTTCTATTTCCCTGATCAGATTCACCATCTCAATGGCGCTTAACGCACAGTCATATCCTTTATTTCCTGCTTTTGTTCCGGCTCGTTCGATCGCCTGCTCGATATTTTCTGTGGTCAGCACACCAAACAGCACCGGAATATCCGCTGCGAGAGAAACCGAAGCGATTCCTTTTGACACCTCGCTGCACACATAATCATAGTGGCTGGTACTTCCCCGGATGACTGCTCCCAGACAGATCACGGCATCATATTTCCCGCTTTTTGCCATCTTAGAGGCGATCAGCGGGATTTCAAATGCCCCCGGCACCCATGCCACATGAATATCCTCCTCCTTTGCCTCATGGCGCTTCAGCCCGTCCAGCGCCCCTGCAAGAAGCTTTGATGTAATAAACTCATTAAATCGTGAAGCTACGATTCCTATCTTTATTTCTCTTGCTACCAGATTTCCTTCCATAGTTTTCATATAATTCCATCCTTTCTGTCTATTTCCTTAATTTCATTCTTTTCATCTTCCCCGAAATCCTGGATTATCTGTACTTCAGCATATGCCCCATCCGCTTTTGCTTTGTTTGCAGATAAAATATGTCATACTCTGTGGCACTCATCTGTATCGGTATCCGCTCGGTAATCTGCATTCCAAATTCCTTTAGCTGGTAAACCTTGTCCGGATTATTGGTCAATAGGCGAAGGCTTTTGGCCCCCAGATCCTTCAGGATCTGAGCCCCGATATAATATTCTCTTTCATCTGCGGCAAATCCCAGGGCAAGATTGGCATCCAGCGTATCCATCCCCTGTTCCTGCAGTTCATAGGCTCTCAGTTTATTGATCAGCCCGATACCGCGGCCTTCCTGCCGCATATAAAGCAATATTCCCCGGCCTTCCTTCTCAATCTGTGTCATTGCCGCATGAAGCTGCTGTCCGCAGTCACAGCGAAGGGAGCCGAACGTATCTCCGGTCAGGCACTCTGAATGGACACGGCATAAAACCTCTTCTCCGTCTCCGATTTCTCCTTTGACTAACGCAATATGATGCTCACCGTTCAGCCGGTTGACATATCCATAAGCCGTAAAATCTCCATATTGGGTCGGCATCCTGGTGACGGTCACCTGATCCACAAGCTTTTCATGGCATTTGCGGTACTCCTTAATATCCCGGATCGTAATAAAAGTTATCTGCCATTTCTCCGCCAGTTCCTTTAGCTCCCGGGTTCGCATCATTGTACCGTCCTCCCGCATGACTTCACAGCATAAGCCACATTCTTTCAGCCCTGCCAGCCTGCAGAGGTCCACGGTTGCCTCCGTATGTCCTTCCCGCTCCAGCACGCCGTTTTTCTTTGCCAGCAGTGGGAACATATGTCCCGGCCGTCGGAAGTCTTCCGGACGGGCATCTTCTTCTGCACATTTCATAGCTGTCACTGAACGTTCTGCCGCTGAAATGCCTGTGGCTGTCTCCACGCTGTCGATGGACACTGTAAAGGCTGTCTCATGATTGTCCGTATTTTCCGTTACCATTTGAGGCAGCTTAAGCTTTCTTATATATGATTCGGCCATAGGCATACATATCAGCCCTTTGCCATGCACTGCCATAAAATTAATGTTCTCTGTAGTCGCAAATTCTGCGGCACAGATAAAGTCTCCTTCATTTTCTCTGTCCGGATCGTCTGTTACCAGAATGATCTTCCCCTGCCTGAGATCCTCAAGCGCTTTTTCAATCGTGTCAAATTGAAACATTCCTTTCCCTTCTTTCTGCAATATGTTTTTAAAACCCACATCGGAGAAGAAACTCCTCCGTTATAGCACTCTCCGGCTTTTTGGCTGTTGAACCCCGGATCAGTTTCTCTATATATTTCCCGATGATATCTGTCTCCAGATTGACCATATCTCCCGGCTTTTTTCCCCTAAGTGCCGTCTCCCTGCTGGTATGCGGTATGACTGAGACAGAAAACCAGTCATTGCCTGTCCGGGCTACCGTAAGACTGATCCCGTCAACAGCGACGGAGCCTTTCTCTACTACAAGACGCAGAAGTTCTTCTTCTGCCTGGATGGTATACCAGACCGCATTATCATCATTCTCGATTCTTACTATGTTTCCTGTGCCATCCACATGGCCTGCTACAATGTGTCCGCCAAACCGTCCATCTGCCGCCATCGCCCGCTCCAGATTGACCCGGCTTCCCGGAACCAGATTTCGGAGTGCAGAGCGGCTCAGCGTCTCATGCATTACGTCTGCATGGAACATCCCGTTTTCAAGCCCCGTTACTGTCAGGCAGACTCCGTTTACTGCAATACTGTCTCCCACTTTCGTCCCTTCAAGGACTGTCTCTGCCTGGATAGATATTACTGCCGAATGTCTGCCCTTCTGGATCTTTTTTATGCGTCCGGTTTCCTCAATGATCCCTGTAAACATCTCTGTCCACCATTCCTTCCATCAGATAATCTTCTCCGATTTGTCTTATCTTTATCTCCTTTATCTTTACCGCCTCATCCGGATCAGCGCATCCACTGCCCTCCACAGGTGTCTTTGCCTTTGCACCGCCGAAAAGCTTTGGCGCCATGTAGCAGAAAACCTTCTGCACAATCCCCGACCTCAGAGCAGACCAGTTTAAGGTACCTCCGCCTTCCAGGAGGATGCTGTCGATCTCCATCCTGCCCAGCGTCCTCACCAGCTCCTGAAGATCTACCCGACCGTCCGCTCCCGGAACTGTCAGAACCCGGCATCCCTTATCCTGATATACTCCACACCTGGACGGGTCCTTGCAGGCTGTTGCCAGAATCGTAGGCACTTCCCCGGCTGTCTCTATAAGCCTGGAGTCCAGCGGAGTCCGCAGCATAGAATCACAGATGATGCGAACCGGATTTTTCCCGCCTCTGATCCGGCAGGTAAGACTTGGATCATCAGCAAGCACTGTTCCCATTCCGACCATGATCCCGCTGTATTGCTGCCTTAAGCGCTGTACATGTTCCCTTGCTTTTGTCCCGGTAACCCACTGGGATTTTCCTGTGTAAGCTGCAATCTTTCCATCCATTGTCATGGCATATTTCATAGCCACATAGGGCTGTCCGGTACGGATATAATGGAAAAAAATCTGGTTCAAAGCATCACAGGCCGCTTCTTCTACATGCTCTGTCACCTCCACTCCGTGCTCCCGTAAAATGCGGACACCTTTTCCTGACACTTTAGGATTGGGATCCGACGACCCGATCACTATTCTCCGGATCCCTGCCTCCAGAATCGCTTCCACGCAGGGTGGCTGTTTTCCATAGTGACAACAGGGCTCCAGTGTCACATACATGACTGCTCCCGTCGGAGACTCCCTGCAGCTATCCAGTGCATTTCGTTCCGCATGTTTTTCCCCGTATCTTAGATGATACCCTTCTCCTATAATCCGCCCGTTTTTAACGATCACCGCTCCTACCATCGGATTCGGAGATGTCCATCCCATCCCCTTTTCTGCCAGCTTAAGCGCCCGCCGCATATATGCTCCGTCATCCATTTTTTCCGCGCCTCCTTACCCGGTCATTTTCCCAAAAGAAAAAGCCCTGAAAATTTATTCAGGGCAAACATCACATCATTATACTTACACCAAAGACCGTGGAAAAATAAAAAACTCTGGAACTGTTATATTCCAGAGCAGCATTCTTGCACCACATCACATCGTGTATCCTGTATCTTCTTCCATCCAGACTTTAACTGTCGGCCCCGGAATTTCACCGGATCATGCCTGTTACGGCTCGCGGGCTTTACCGCCGGTAGGGAAACGATCCCTGCCCTGAAGACTTTTTATTCATTTCTGGTACATAGTATACAGAACTTATCCACAGTTGTCAATCCAAAGCGCAAATCCTTTGTTTTATATGCCAATTTTAATTGACTTTTACAGAATAAACATGGTATTAGTAACATATATCATGGAAAACAGGAGGCATAACGATGAATGTCATCAGTTCGAAAACCGCACAGCAGATCGTCGATACCGTTAAAGAATTTTGCGGATATGATATTAATTTTATCAATGAAAAAGGTATGATACTGGCCAGCACAGACACCTTGCGTATCGGTACCTTCCATGAAGGCGGCATGGCTGCCCTGAAAAATGGTGAATCGCTGGAAGTCTTTCAGGATGATGCTTTCCACGGCACACAAAAGGGCGTAAATATTCCGGTACTTCAGGATGGAAAACCTTCCGCTGTCATCGGGATCAGCGGAAATCCGGATGAAGTGCGCTCTTACGCCCGGCTGGCAGAGCGTATCACCCGGTTGATCCTGCGTGAACAGGAGCTTAACGCTGCTGCCCGTACTTCCACTGAACGGAAAAATTATCTGATCCAGTCCCTTTTAAACGGCAGTCCGGAAAATCCCGGTTATCTTCTCCGGCTTCTAAAAGACTTTGGCCTGGATCCGGATTCTCCAAAGAAGATAATCCTGATACGCCTGAACTCCAAAAACAGCAGCGGTTCCATCTCCTATGCCGAATCCAGGATCCAAAAACTCTGTGATACCCTCCAGGGGACGGTCTTCTGTTACCAGTACCCCTGTGATTTTATCCTCCTTGCCGATGCTTCCTGCATAGAACAACACTTCTCTTTTCTGGAACACTTTGCCTCTCAGGAGCAGAATGTTCTTTGCATCGGTGTCGGAAAAAGTGTTGACCTCTACCAGGCGCAGGCTTCCTATGCCACTGCTCAGATTGCTCTGGAAAGCCTTTCCTTATCAGAAACGAATCTGTCCCGGTTCGATCAGCTGACACTGGAGATCCTCCTTGGCTCCGTGTCTTTGGAGGGACGCCAGGAATTTCTTGCCAGATCCATCGGCTCTTTATCTTCCGACGATAAGCATCTCCTTCGTATGTATTTCGAAGAGGACTGTTCTCTCTCCCATACGGCAGAAAAACTGTTTCTCCACAAAAACACCCTGCAGTACCGCCTGGACCGGATCCGCAGGAATTGTGGATTTGACCCGCGAAAATTTAAAGATGGCGTGATCCTCTATCTGGCACTCCGGCTTTCATCCTCTGCGCCTTAACTGCTATTACTTTGGTATATATAACATATAATTTGTAAATCTGTTTATATCTTTGTCTTATATGACATATCTTCCACATTAATTTTCTTCTATACTGGATACAGTAAGATATGTACATTTCCAAAAAAGTGTAGAAAAAGATTGGAGGCATTTTGTATGAAAATCGTAACTGCTATTGATTCCTTTAAGGGCAGCATGACATCCATCGAAGCCGGACATGCTGCCAAAAAAGGAATACTTGCCGCTCACCCGGACGCCCAGGTGATCATAAAACCACTGGCCGACGGAGGTGAGGGAACCACCGATGCCTTAATCGAGGGGCTGAACGGAAAGCGGATCCCCCTTACCGTTACCGGCCCATTCGGTGATCCTATCTCCTGCTATTACGGCTATCTTCCAGAGACCTCTACCGCTGTTATCGAAATGGCGGCAGCAGCCGGAATCACACTCTCCGACAGGCATGACCCGCTTACCGCCACCACCCGCGGCGTGGGAGAAATAATCCTTGATGCTGTCCGCCGTGGCTGCCGGGATTTCATCATCGGCATAGGAGGCAGCGCCACGAATGACGGTGGCATCGGGATGCTCTCTGCTCTGGGATTTTCCTTCCTCTCTGAAAATGGATCCGATGCCGGGGAGGGCGGACAGGCACTTGGAAAAGTCTGCTCTGTGGACATCTCCGGTCAGGACCCGAGACTTAAGGACTGCCGTTTCCGCGTTGCCTGTGACGTGACAAACCCGCTCTGCGGCAAAAACGGCGCTACTTATATTTATGGTCCACAGAAAGGGGTCACAGAGGATATGAAGGAACCTTTGGACCAGGCCATGTCACATTATGCCAGGGTCTGCGCCTCTTTTCTTGGAAAGGACTGTTCACTAGCAGAAGGAGCCGGAGCCGCCGGCGGCCTGGGATTTGCCTTCTTAAGTTTCCTGAACGCCCGGCTGATCCCCGGGACCAGCCTGATCCTGGAGGCAGTCGGCCTGGAAGAGGAATTAAAGGATGCCGACATTGTCATCACCGGAGAAGGCCGTCTTGATCATCAGACCGCTATGGGAAAGGCTCCCGTAGGTGTCGCTTCACTGGCAAAAAAATATGGCGCTAAGGTCATCGCCTTTGCGGGCAGCGTTACCGCCGATGCCACCGCCTGCAACGACGCTGGGATTGACGCCTTCTTCCCCATCGTCCGAGGCGTCACTACACTGGAAGAGGCCATGGATCCCGCAAACGCCAGGGCCAACCTGGCTGCCTGTGCAGAACAGGTTTTCCGGCTCCTCTAACGTCGGCTCCTGTTTCCGCATTTTTCCTTGAATTTGTGAGAAAAGTGCGTTATACTTAGGACACACATTTGGTTAAGCATTTAATTATTTAGTGATAGCGATAAGGAGTTTGGCATGAAAAACAGTCTGTGGGAAGAATTTTTTCAATCGATGATGTGTTTTAAGAAGCTGGAATCTGCATTTTCTCTGGAATGTGAGATGCAGATGAATGAAATGGCCATTCTCCAGGACATTCTGGGCGGATGCAGCTGCAGCGAAAAGGCCTGTACCAACCTGGATGTGCCAAAGATGCAGGAACAGCTTAAGATTTCCAAGCCAGCCGTTTCTTATATTCTGAACACTCTGGAAAAAAAGCACTACATCGTCCGTGAAATCGACGCCCATGACCGGCGCAAAATCTCCATCAGCACCACACCGGAGGGACGCTCGGCTGCCATGCACTCCAGGGAGCGGTGTGAAGCCGTCTGGACGGAGCTCCTGGAAAATTTCGGCGAGGACAACATGCGTACCCTTATTGATCTTCTTAATACCTTAAACGAACTGTCCTGCAGTCTTGGACTGGACAAAAAAAAATAAATCGTTAAGAAAAGCGGCTGTCTCTGATTTTCGGGACAGCCGCTTATATTTTGTCTGTGTTTTGCAGTTTTATCTATATTATTACAGTTGATATGCCGCTTCCTTCGGCCTTTCGCTTAAGAAGATCTCCTCTCCGTCTCCTTCCGCCACCAATTCCTTCTCCGGATCAAAGTCCTCTTTCAACAGCTGATCTGCCACCAGATTCTGCAATGTGGACTGTACCGCCCGCCTGAGCGGCCTTGCCCCAAAGGCCGGATCGAATCCTTTTTTCGTCAGGATATCTACAGCCTCTTCTGTAACCTTCAGATTGATTCCCTGTTTCTTAAGCCGTCTGGAAAATTCGTCCGTCATGTGTACGGCGATCCTTCGGATCTCTTCCTCGCCCAGCTGATGGAATACAATGATCTCATCTAACCTGTTTAAAAACTCCGGCTGGAAGGTCTGTTTTACCTCTTCAATGACACGGCTCTTGATCGTTTCTTCTCTCTTAGCCCTTTCTTCCTGTCCGGACTGAATGAATCCCAGAGATTTCTTCCCAAGGATATCCCTCGCTCCTACGTTAGAGGTCAGGACAATGATCGTATTCTGGAAGCTGACCGTCCGCCCCTGTGAGTCAGTGAGACGTCCGTCATCCAGGATCTGCAGCAGTGCGTTCCATACATCCGGATGGGCCTTCTCAATCTCGTCAAACAGCACGATGCTGTAAGGATGTTTCCTTACCTGCTCTGTCAGCTGTCCGCCCTCTTCGTGACCTACATATCCCGGCGGAGATCCGATCAGCTTGGAAACTGTGTAGGATTCCATGTATTCAGACATATCCATGCGGATCATGGCCGTCTCGTCCTGGAACATGGCTTCTGCCAGTGCCCGACAAAGCTCTGTCTTCCCTACGCCTGTGGGGCCGAGGAATAAAAAGGATCCAATAGGCCTTCCCGGATCTGCCACGCCGGTACGTCCCCGCCGGATGGCTCTCGCTACGCTTCTGACCGCCTCGTCCTGTCCAATGACCCTTTGCTTCAGGGTCTCTTCCAGGGTGCGAAGCCTCTCCTTCTCAGTCATGGTCAGCATGGTCACCGGGATTCCCGTCCAGGCTGAGACCACGGCTGCGATATCCTGTGCATCTACCTTATGGCTCTGCCCTTTCTGCCAGGCCTCCTGTCTCTGCTTCAGATCCTGCTCCATAGCCCGCTGCTGATCTCTCAGTCTGGCCGCCTGCTCATATTCCTGGGCGTTTGCGGCCTTCTTTTTCTCACGCGAGATGGCTGTGATATTGTCTTCCATTTCCTGCAGCTCTCCCGGGACGGTCAGACTCTTTGTCCGTATCCTGGACGCCGCTTCATCCAGAAGGTCAATGGCTTTATCCGGCAGGAAACGATCCTGGATATAGCGGTCTGACAGCTCTGCCGCCGCCTGTACCGCCTCGTCTGTGATGGTAAGGCCGTGGAATTCCTCGTACCGCTTCTTAAGCCCCCTCAGAATCTCCACCGCGCCTTCCACGTCCGGCTCCTCCACGGAAACCGGCTGGAATCTTCGCTCCAGCGCTGCATCCTTTTCAATGTGGCGCCGGTACTCGTTCCGGGTAGTCGCTCCGATGATCCGTAAACTTCCTCTTGCCAGCACAGGTTTTAAGATATTCGCGGCATCCAGTGCGTCGCTTGCACCGGCGCCCGCTCCCATGATCGTATGCAGCTCATCCAGGAACAGGATCACATCCTCCTTTTTCTCTGCTTCCTCTAAGAACTTCTGAATCCGTTCCTCGAAATCTCCCCTGAATTTGGTACCGGATATCATTCCCACCAGATCCACTGAGACGACCCGTTTATGTTTGAGGTTCATAGGAATATGTCCGTCAGCGATCCGCTGAGCCAGACCTTCGATAACAGCCGTCTTACCTACGCCTGGATCACCGATGAGCACCGGGTTATTCTTGGTGCGCCGGGACAGGATCTGCACCAGACGTTCCACCACATCCTCCCGGCCGATCATCGGATCAAAACCTCCGTCTTCTGCCACTTTTGTCATATCCCTGCCGAATTTCTCCAGCATGGATTCTTCTGCCTCCTGCTCTGTTTCTGTCTGTTCCTCTTCACTTCCGATTTCTTCCAACTGATCCATCTCCTTTTGCACCATTTCTCTTTGCACGTCCATAGACTGCAGAAGCTGTGCTGCCGCACACTGATCCGCCCGCAGGATTCCGGCAAGCAGATCCACCGGCTCTACCTTTTCCCGGTCCCTCTCCCTTGCCGCAAGAGACGCCTGATACAGCACCTCGTCCGCCTCCCCGGATACCTGGATCGCCCGGGAGTGTATCTGTGTCACACCGCCGTCATAGCGGCGGACATACTCCTCCAGAAGCTTCTCATCCAGCCCGCAGTTCTCTAAGGCACGGCCCGCGAAGCCCCCTTCTTTTGCCAGGGCCCACAGGAGATGCTCGCTCCCCAGGAAACCATGGCCCATCTTTGCCGCCAGCTTTAATGCCGTCTGAAAGATATGCAGAGCTTTTTGGCTGTAAAGTTCCAGATTAACCTTCATGGGAACACACCTCCTTTTCCATTACGGCTATATCATCCCGAAGCTTTGCCGCCTCCTCATAATCTTCCCTGCCGGCTGCTTCTGAAAGCCGGGCGCGCAAAAGGGAAAGTCTCCGCCTCTTCTTCAGATCCTCCGCAGCATCATCCGGAAAGGCCCGCTCTCCATAGCGTCTGGGCTCCGGCCTTCCCGGCCACCAGCCAGAATAATTCCGGAAAGTCTCCGCCTGTCCGGATGCCACCGCCTGCTGCCACATCCGCTGCAGGCAGTCGTCACATACAGAAATCTGATAAAGGCCGCCCATATAATTAAGATAGAACACCTTATCGGCTTCATTTTTATTACAGAATTGACATTTCATAGGAAAAATCACCCCTTTATCTCTTCATATATATAAAAACATTAATAGTTAAGTTTTTAATAATATAATCCAAAACAATAGAAACGTCAATATATTTGAACTTATTTATACTTTTTTAAGGATTTGTACGCAATTGGGGACGTACACTTTTTGCGTTGGTGTACGTCCCCAATTGCAAAAGTCCCTGTCCCTTTTTGCAAAAGCCTATGTCCCCAATGAACTAAAGTTCCACTATTTTTGTAGCGATCCGCTCCTGGAACCTTGCGTCATGTTCTACGATCAGCATGGAGGGCTCGTATCTTAATAAGACTTCTTCAATCTGCATCCTGGTAAACACATCTACGTAATTCAGTGGCTCATCCCACAGATATAAATTTGCCGGCGTAAGCAGGCTCTCGGCGATCTGGATCTTCTTTTTCTGCCCTTCTGAATATTCCTGAAGTTCTTTTGTAAACTGCTCTCTCTCCACGCCCATCTGCCGCAGGATGGCGCAGAACAGGCTTTCTTCCAGTCCTCGCTTTTCACAGAATTTACGGATGCTTCCATTTAAATACGAAGTGTCCTGACTCACATATGAAATGACAAGTCCCGAAGCCAATGTAAGGCGTCCCTGCTCCTGAAAATTCCAAAAATGATCTGCCGCTCCCTTTCCATATCCGACCGCCTTCAAAACCGCCTTTATCAATGTAGATTTTCCACATCCATTAGAGCCGTGTAAAAAGACGCGCTCTCCTTTTCGAAGCTCCAGCTTAAGATTCTGGAACAGCCATGTATCTGATTCCGGATACCGGAGTCCCAGATTATCTGCCTCAAGAAGCACCTCTTTGTGGTGAACGAGGGGCTGCATTTTCAGCTCTGCCAGTGTTTCTACGTCTTTCAAAAGCCCTTCCTTCTCCCGGATAGCGTCTTCTTTCCTGTGCTCCAGAATCTTGGAACGCTTCATCATCTTTGCGGCTTTATGTCCGATATAGCCACGGTCCGGCTTAAGTCCTGCCGTCTTCTGGCCGATTTTGCTTTTCTCTGTCTGATCCGACCAGCCCTTCGCCTGTCTGGCTGCCTTTTCCAGTTTTACGATTTCCTTCTTATGCTTCTCATTCTCCTTTTCTGCAGAAGCATCCCTTCTTCGCTTATTCTCCTCCCAACTGGAAAAGTTCCCGCTCTGTACCTCTATGCTCTGCCGGTTCAGCACCAGGATATGGTCGATACAGGCATCCAGAAGATCCCGGTCATGAGAGACCAGAATAAACCCTTTCTTTCCGCTCAGGTATGTTTTCACTGTCTCTCTTGCCTCCTGATCCAGATGGTTGGTGGGCTCATCCACCAGGAGAAATTCCTGTTCTCCGGAAAACAGGACGGCCAGCATGACTTTAGTCTGTTCTCCCTGGCTCAGGGTGCCAAAGGGCCGGTACAAAACCTCTGCATCCAGACCGAGCTTTGTTAGCTCTACGATCACTCTCCACTCTTCACAACCGGACTTCCACTCTTCCAAAAGTTCTGAGGCCATACGCTCCTTGTCCTTTCGGGCGGCCGGATAGGGGAAATAGTCAAACGCTACGCTTGCGCTGATGGTTCCCTGATAGGGATATTTTCCCTGCAAAAGCCTTAAAAATGTGGTTTTCCCCTTCCCGTTTCTTCCTGCAAACCCCAGTTTCCAGTCTGTATCCAGTGTAAATGACACATCATCAAAAATCACATCAAAGCTGCTCTCATAAGAAAATGTCAGATGGCTGACTAAAATCTGTGACATTAAACTCCCTCCTCTTTCCTGCTGCCAAAAAAGATATAGGGGATCCATTTCCTCTCCGGAATTTTCCGCACGAAAAAAAGAGAGGGATGAGGACCTCCGTTTTTGACAGCATAAAACAAATATCTCCCTTTCGGGCGATCGTAATCACTTAGTTTCATGCGTTCAAAAACAGATTATTTCCTCATCTTTTCACCTCTCTCTTATTTGCTGGGGTTATTATAAGCCCGGAAGGGAACCCGTGTCAAGCTGGAACTTCTCCTCCTGTATCCTCCTTGATTTTTTCCCCACAAGTGTTAATATATATAGTAGATTTCAAAGGTAGGAGGAGGAATCTGTTATGGGAACAAAAAAGACACATCACGCATCCCAGCCGATAAAATCAATCACAACGACCAAAGATAAGACAATGGCAATCGAGACCAGAGCCGGGATCCTGCAAAATGAGATGGCAGATCTGAAAGCACATATTTACCTGCAGTACATGGGGAAAGAATTCAGCACAGCCGACATCATGAAGCAGATCAAACATATCTGGACCAAGGAGCTTGGAAGACAGCCGGAAGAGCTTCGCAGCGTCAATGTTTACCTGAAGCCGGAAGAATTTGCGGCCTACTATGTGATCAATGACGAGGTCAACGGAAAGATCTCTTTATAATCATCTTTTAAAACATAATGAAAGCACAAGGAGGAACCTATGCCTGACTACGTAATTACGACTGACTCAAATTCTGACGTGCTGCCGGAATTTGTCAAAGCCAACCAGCTTACCATCATTCCTCAGTATTATGCCTTCGGTGATACTGTTTATGGGGACGAGCTTAATATGGAGCCCCATGACTTTTATGAAACAATGCGAAATGGAGAACTGCCAAAATCCATGGCAAACAATCCTGCGGTGATCCGTGAGAAGTTTGAACAGATCTTAAAGGAAGGAAAAAATATCCTTCACATCGCATTTTCCAGCGCACTGAGCGGAAGCTGCAGCACTGTTATCATGATATCCAATGAACTGATGGAGCAATATCCGGACCGCAGGATCCTTGTCTTTGATTCTTTGAATGCTTCTCTGGGAGAGGGCGTCTCCGTTTATCGTGCCGTCGAGCTTCAGAAAGCCGGAAAAGATATGGAAGAAGTCTATGATGTCCTGATGGAAGAACGTGATCATGTAAACGTCTCCTTTACTGTAGATGATCTGAACCATCTGCAGCGGGGAGGACGCGTTTCCAAGACTACAGCCGTTGTGGGAAGTCTGGTCAACATCAAACCGATCCTGACCGTGACGGCCTCCGGTGAATTAAAAGCTGACGGTACTGTCAGAGGCAGAAAAAAATCCCTGAAAACACTGGTAACCCGTATGGAGGCATCTCTGGATCTTAATTCCTATGGAAAGGATCGAATGGTTGCGGTTATTCATGGTGACTGTCTGGAAGATGCCAGAAGCGTAGCCGATATGGTAAAAAGCCTTGGCTTTACCAATGTGGTCATCAATGACGTCAGTCCCAGCATCGGGACTCATGCCGGTCCGGGCGTTGTGGGACTGGTATTCTACGGAAAACAGAAATAAATACACGATAAAAAGACAGATCTGTCGGATGCTTCTATCCGGATCTGTCTTTTTTTCTGTCTCTCTATCCTTTTCCCCCGGGAATCCTTCTGCCCCTTTTTACAGATCCACGATCCTGGGTCTGTGATGAGTATATGGCAGGAACTTTTTCAGTAAATCCTGGGTTTTGAATTTCAGATGGGTAGTGTTGATCCCTGTGTTACACACAAACCACTCGCCCTCTGCCACCTCTTTATCAATGATCAGCTGTACATAGTCGTCTTCATCATTGAGAAGCCCTACTACACTGGCAGATCCAGGCGTACATCCAATATGCTCCAGCATATGCTCCGGCGAGGCAAAGGACATATGGGAAACCCCCAGCTTTTTACTGAAAGAAGCCGTGTCAAATGCCTTATGGTCCGGCATCACCAGCAGGAAAAAGCTGGTCTTCTTTTGATTGCATAAAAATACATCCTTACGCACCGGTGCGTCCAGCACTTCACCGATGGCCTTACACTCTTCCATCGAAGAGGCCGGATCATTATCCACCCGCTCAAATTGAATCCCCAGTTTCGCAAATACCTTATAAACCTCCTGCTCCAGAGGAACACGTTCTTTCACATTCTCCGGAACCGTCGTCATAATCTCACTGATATACATCATCGTTTCCTCCATTCCGGGTGCTCTGACAGTCAACACCCACATTCCCTTTCATTATAAAATACCCGTTCCTTCTTGACAATCCCTCTGTTACATCCCATAATAATAGAAACAAGCGAATACCCATAGGGGTATATGGTTTTACTTACAAGGAGGTTGACAACATGAGACAATGCATGGATTCTGAAAACCTGCACCGACGCCTGAAAAAAATCATCGGCCAGGTACAAGCCATAGACCGTATGATCGATGAAGACGTCCCCTGCGAGGACGTTCTTTCCCAGATCAACGCCGCCAAATCTGCCCTGCACAAAGCCGGCCAGGTCGTACTGGAAGGCCATATCAAGCACTGCGTCAGAGACGGCATCGAACACGGCGACGCTGACCAGACTATCGCAAACTTTACCAAAGCCGTAGAACGGTTTTCAAATATGGGATAATTGTGAACAAAGTGTGAAGGGGGACGTACACTTTTGCAAAAGGGGACAGGCACCAACGCAAAAAGTGTACGTCCCCCTTCACACTTTTCTTGACAACCCATACCCCTATGGGTAATAATATACATATACCCATATAGGTATAATCGAGAGGAGGCATTTCTCATGAAAAAATTGGAAGAACTTTTGGAATGGGGCGGCACAAAACGGGACATTACGTTCCTGATATTGTCTGCTGCCGCACTCCTGGCCAGCATATTCGGCTTTCAGCCCCTGCCCTTTGATATGGCCTGGGTATCTGTCATCTTATGCGGAATCCCTATCATCCTGGAGGCCTTGATCGGCCTGATTACTGCTTTTGATATCAAGGCTGATGTGCTGGTCTCTATTGCACTGGTTGCATCTATCTTCATCGGCGAAGATTTCGCTGCCGGCGAGGTGGCTTTCATTATGCAGCTGGGCGCTCTTCTGGAGGATCTGACCGTCGCCAGAGCACGGGCCGGCATTGAAAAGCTGGTTCACCTGACTCCCCGGACAGCACGCCGGATCGGCAAGGACACAGAAGAAATCATCCCGGCAGAACAGGTTCAGGCGGGCGACATCCTCCGTGTTTTTCCCGGAGAGACTGTCCCGGCAGATGGCATAATCATATCCGGGGAAACCTCAGTCAACCAGGCTGTTATGACCGGAGAGTCTCTTCCGGTCGATAAATCCCCCGGTGACGAAGTCTCCAGCGGCACTGTAAACCAGTTTGGCTCTTTTGATATGAAAGCAGTTAAAGTCGGGGAAGACAGCTCTATCCAGCGCATGATCCGCCTGGTACAGTCTGCTGACGCCGGAAAAGCAAAAATTGTTGGAATTGCAGACCGATGGGCCACATGGATTGTAATAATTGCCTTAAGCGCCGCAGTACTCACCTGGCTCTTCACCGGACAGATCATCCGTTCTGTCACCATTCTGGTCGTATTTTGTCCTTGTGCTCTGGTACTGGCTACTCCCACGGCTATCATGGCCGCAATCGGAAATGCCACCCGCCATGGATTTTTGGTGCGGGAAGGCGATGCGCTGGAACGTCTTTCTCTGGTAAAGCACCTTACCTTTGATAAGACCGGGACTCTCACTTACGGCGCTCCTCAGGTTGTTGCTGTTCACAGTTTTCAGAAAAACTTTTCCGAGCAGGAGTTATACGCAAAAACAGCATCCGCAGAGCTTCGCTCGGAGCATCCCCTTGGCAAAGCAGTAGTCCGGTGCTTTCAGGCTTCTTACGGCGAGCGGCCGGCCCCGGTGGAATCATTTCAGACGCTTCCTGGTCGGGGTGTGTCCGGCACCCAGGAAGGACATACGATACTGGCCGGAAATCAGAAGCTTCTGATTGAAAAACAAATTTCTCTGGATACAGAGGCTCAAACACAGATGGAACACTATATTCAAGAAGGATGTACTTTGATCTTAACTGCTATTGACGGCGAATTTACCGGTTTTCTGGCTCTTTCTGACACCTTGCGCGACAATGCGCCTGAAACCATCGCCAAAGTAAAGGCTGAAGGCACTGTTCCCGTTCTTCTGACCGGGGATCATGAAAATGCGGCCAGACACATTGCTTCTTCCCTGAAGATTGACGAGGTTCTGGCCGACTGCCTTCCAGAGGATAAATTAAACTGGATCCAGCAGTCCCAGGATCAGGGTTTTCCGGTCTGCATGATCGGAGACGGCATCAATGACGCACCCGCACTGAAAAAAGCCTTTGTCGGCATCGCCATGGGCGGTGTCGGAAGCGACATTGCTGTCGATGCAGCAGACATTGCTCTTGTGAATGATGATATCCGGGAAATCCCCCATCTTCTGGCTCTGTCCAAACGAATGATGGTTACTATCAAATGCAATCTGACATTTTCTATGATTTTGAACTTTATCGCAATCATACTTGCCATCACGGGAATCCTGAATCCTGTCGTAGGCGCACTTGTACATAATGCGGGTTCTGTTCTGGTCATTGCTAATTCTGCATTTCTACTGAAATGGAAAAAGCGGGGCTGATCTTTCTGTCAGCTCCGCTTCTATTTTCTTATATTTCCAAAACACCGGTCAAATTCCCTGCAGGCTTCCCGGGTGCTTCTGAAAACTTCTTCCGGCCTCAGCATTTTCTGCAAATAATCTTTCTGTCCGTCAGACAATGGAAGTGCCTCATACCAGGGTTTCTTCCCGTCCCCGGAATATCCGGAATACAAAAGATACAGCAGCACATTTGCAAATCTTGCATAATCCAGGCTGAAACGCATACTGTCCCCGTCAGCATACCCGGAGAGTCCAAAATCGATAAGCGCTGCCCGGCTGCCGTCATACACCACGTTTGCCACGCTGATATCTCCATGCACCACATTTCTTTCGTGCAGATACTGAAGGACATCCAAAAGATCGCTCCCGATCCGAAAGACCTCTTCATCTGAAAAAAACTTCTTTTCTTCAAACAGCCACTCTTTTAGTGTCTTTCCTTTCTGATATTCCAGGACAAAATAATATCCGCTCCTGTCGTTGATCACACCCAGAAGTTCCGGCACCGCAGGATGGTCAAGGCCGGACAGGATAACGGCCTCCTGCTGGCTGAAGTCAGGGTGCTTTCTTCGCATCCCTGTCCGAAATCTTTTCAATACTACCATTTTCCCGGCCGGATCACGGGCAAGAAAACAGACACCGTAGCGTCCTGTGCCAATGCGGGACACCACGGTGTAATCTCTGATTTTTCTTTCCTTCTTTTTCCCGATCATCTCTGCATCGGTGTGCCGCACTCCGGACAGAATTTTGCGCCCGGCTGGACAGGCTTTCCACAATTTGGACAAAATGTCGGACCCTGTGCGATCCTTTCTCCGCAGGAAAGGCAGAATTTAGACCCTGCTGGTACAGACGCCCCGCACTTCTGGCAGCGAATCTGTCCGCCCTGATTAACTGCTCCCTGCTGGGGATAGCCGTTCTGGTTCGGATAACCACCCTGGTTCGGGTAGCCGCCTTGGTTCGGATAGCCACCCTGGTTCGGATAACCGCCATAAGGCTGGCCGTATCCTCTTCTTGCAGAACTGGAAAAGCTGCCAAATCCTCCCATCATTCCGAACAGCCCTTTTTTCTTGTAATAATTCCCGCCCTGATCCGGATGGGGATACCGTCTGCTGCTGCTGGAGCGTGAAAAAAAGCCTCCCATATACGTTTCCTCCTGTCGTGCGTGATATTGTTTTCAATATACCGTATCCATTTTTCTATGGCAAGTGAAATATAAAAATGTAACATAATTTTTACATACTGCCGGTTCTGTTGAAAAATATGTGTTCTTCTGCTAAAATAATAACAATCATAATCATATGGAGGACAATCATCATGAGCAAAATCGAAGAAGTAAGAAGTGCAATGGTCGCTGCCATGAAAGCTGGCGACAAAGAGACAAAAGAGACCTTATCCATGCTCCTGGCAGCTCTGAAGAATAAAGCCATTGACAAACGTTCTGACCTGACCGAAGAGGAAGAGACCCAGGTGGTCATGAAAGAAATCAAGCAGACAAAAGAAACCCTGGAAATGACCCCGGCAGACCGTACTGACATCATCGCAGAGTGTGAGAAACGGCTTGCTGTTCTGGAGCAGTACGCCCCGAAAATGATGGACGAGTCCGAGATCAAAAGCGTTATCGAAGCACTGCTTTCCGAAATGGGACTGGACGCCCCGACTGCCAAGGATAAAGGAAAAATCATGAAAAACCTGATGCCAAAGGTAAAGGGCAAGGCTGACGGAAAGCTGGTAAATGATATCCTGACCGGGTATCTGAACTAAAAATTCTATGAGACTGGAGACCGTTTCAAGTTTTGCATTGTGCGAAAACGTGGCGGTGTGAAACTTTTTCTGTAAATATGTCATCAAAGGTTCTTCTATGATAAAATCTAATTCATAGGAGGGCCTTTTATTATGGCAAAACAGAAGAAACCTGTCCATCGGGTACAAATGACAGAAGGGAAACGTAACATTATCCACCAGCTACTGGAAGAATACGATATTCAGACAGCCGAAGATATTCAGGATGCTCTCAAGGATCTACTTGGCGGAACAATCAAAGAAATGATGGAAGCTGAAATGGAGGATCATCTTGGGTACGAAAAATCTGAGCGTTCAGATAATGATGATTACCGGAATGGTTACAAACGTAAACGTATAAACAGCAGCTATGGCTCTATGGAGATTGAGGTTCCACAGGACCGCAAATCAACTTTCCAGCCGCAGGTGGTCAAAAAGCGCCAGAAAGATATCTCTGATATCGATCAGAAGATCATATCCATGTATGCCAAAGGAATGACAACCAGACAGATTTCTGAAACCATAGAGGATATTTATGGTTTTGAAACTTCAGAGGGTTTTATCTCTGATGTGACGGATAAGATCCTTCCACAGATAGAGGACTGGCAGAACCGCCCTCTGGATGAAGTATATCCAATCCTCTTTATCGATGCGATCCACTATTCAGTCCGGGATAATGGAGTGATCCGCAAACTGGCGGCATATGTGATCTTGGGGATCAATACGGAAGGAAAGAAGGAAGTTCTTACCATTCAGGTTGGAGATAACGAAAGCTCTAAATACTGGCTGTCCGTTCTGAATGAGCTGAAAAACCGCAGTGTAAAAGATATCTTGATTCTCTGTGCTGATGGTCTGACCGGGATCAAAGAAGCCATTGCAGCCTCCTTTCCGAAAACAGAGTATCAACGCTGTATTGTCCATCAGGTAAGAAACACCCTGAAGTATGTTCCGGATAAAGACAGGAAAGCCTTCGCAACGGATTTGAAAACCATTTATCAGGCGGCAGACGAAAAGAAAGCCCTGGCAGCCCTTGAGCGGGTAACAGAGAAATGGACGCCAAAATACCCGAATTCCATGAAGCGCTGGAAGGATAACTGGGATGCGATTTCTCCGATTTTCAAGTTTTCAGCAGCTGTCCGGAAGGTCATATATACGACAAATGCGATAGAATCGTTAAACTCCACCTATCGGAGACTGAACCAGCAGAGAAGCGTTTTTCCGAGCGATACGGCGCTGCTGAAAGCCCTATATCTCGCTACCTTCGAAGCCACCAAAAGATGGACTACTACCATCCGGAACTGGGGCCAGGTATATGGCGAGCTGAGTATCATGTATGAAGGCAGGCTGCCGGACTAAAAATATTCAGGTTAACGAAGGCGGAAAAGCCGCCTGTTATTGACATGCCATCAGCCAGATGGTATATATAAAACAAAGGTGAAAAGCTTATTTTTTAAGCCTTTCACCCATTCTTATCATAGAAGAATCTTATTTACAGACTTTTCTTCACAGTCTCGAAAACGTAACTACTCGGACAGAGTCTGATTTTACGACTCTGTCCTTCTTCATATTACAATATAAATATCTTTATATATCAAACCGAATTGACTGTGCTAGCCTTGTCCTCACCGAATTACTGCTTATATTCCTGATATCTGCCCCTCGTAAATATATCTCCAACAAAGAATTGTATTAATTTTTACCAAGGCACAAAGCATGATGAATTATCAGGTTTCATTTTTGCTCTTAGATTAATCAATATTCCTATTCTTTCCATAAAAAATTTTTCCTTTGTCTAAATTCTTACGATAAGAGCATGCCATTGAGTATAATTTGTTCTCATGCACACATTTTCTTGCATCCGAACATTCTACAAACTGGCTACAACATCCAAATGTTGAAGCTTTAGAAGAATAACATTTTATTCTATATTCTGTATTTAACTTTACATATTCCACAAATCTTTCATCATCGCTTTTAAATATAATATGTATATTATTCTTATCTGATTTTAATTGTTTTGCTTCCAACTCTCCCGAAAATGAAATACTTTTATACTGCGAATTTCCTATAATTAATTCCAATTTGTCTTTTCTTTCTTTTATATTCATTACTACGGAATTACGTGAATAATCTAATTTTCTATTCGGTATTTTAGGATATTCTGGTTCATAAATACATACAGAATACGATGTTACTCTATCAGACATTCGTCCACTGTTCTGAGCCAAATATAAGGAATGTTCCGGTAATTCCTTTTCTTGTATCAGTTCGTCTAACATTTTCTGTAAATTCTTTTTCCAACCTTTAACATCTTCCGATAAATCTACAACTGTTAATATTTCTTCTTGATTTGCTGTCTTTAATATTTCTTCCTTTAATTTCTTAGCTTCGCTTATGAAACATTCTTCTGGTACTATCTGAATTTTACTTCCCTTTTCCTGCCATTCCATTGCTTTCTTAATTTTTTCGCCATACGTACCTTGTTTCCAATTATCACTTCCTAGTGTACCTACAACAAGATATGTAGTAGTTTTTTTTACCGTATTGTCACAAATCCCACCACATTCTCTTATCAATTTTTCAACATCTTTTCTATCTCCATATGAAAAACCACCTGTTAGACAACAGTGCTTTTCTTTCAATGTTTCTATACAAATCTTGTCGTTTTCTTCATTTACCGGTGTAGTAAATTGTTTAAATATAACCAAAAGAGAATCTAATTCATCTTGTTCAATAACTCCGTCGTCAAGTACTCGTTCCAAAGCTCCATAAACACGGTCAAACGGGTAATTCCCCTTTAATGATTGATTTTCATCCATCCAAGCATTTAACGCTAATATTTCTTCTTCCGTCAACATATTATCTGCAATTATTCCCAACAGAAATCCTTGTAACTGCTGTAACGATTTTGTCTCATCTGAATACTTTATTCCTCTTTTATCGATCGATAATTTATTCTTTTTCCCCTTTATAAATCCATGTTCCTCATATTGCTTTTGTAATAATTGGAAACAGTCTTTCGTCAAATAACAATCTTTCAAAGCTCTATGCTCATTAGATATATCTAATCCATAATATGTACTAATCGTTTCCAATTTATGGTTTTCAATACAATCCAAACATTTCCTAGCGAGAAATAAAGTATCAATAAAATCATTATTCAAAATAAAACCGTTATATTCTTCAATAGCATCATAAAGAATATTTAAATCAAAACTTGCTATATTATGTCCTACTAATATCTCTCCACTAATAAAGGTCAAAAAATCGTCTAACACCTGCTCTAAGGTGGGTGCATCCTGTACCATATCATCTGTAATATGGTTTACTGCTGTGGCTGATGCAGGTATAGGTTCCTGTGGATTTATCAAGCTTTCAAATATATCAACAACTTTCCCATCACGAACTTTTATGGCCCCTATCTCAATAATTTTTGCATCATATATTCTATTGCTGGTTGTTTCTATATCCAATACAACATAATCACTTATGAACCTTTCTAATCTTGTACCCTTATTTCTTTGCTGCATTTCTTCCTCTTTCCCGCATAGTCTTATGAAACTATACGCATAGCCTTTAATATCATTTTTATTGTATCACTTCTCTGATTCTTCGTCACTTCATTTTTCTAGTAATCCAACTGCCCCTAGGTTCCTATATGACAATGCATAACTAAACATAAAATAATTCCATTTTCCCACTCATGAAAAAAAAGGATGCATCTGCATGAAAAATCAGCGCATCCTTTCCGTCTTAAAATTCCATCTCATCTATGATCTGTGCCGCATCCTCCACGCATTTCATGCAGCAGGGAAGGGGCTGAGGCCCATCCTCTGTCTTCAGATCCCGGCAGTAGAGTGACCCGTTTTTCTCTTTAAACTTCTCTGCCGCCTCCAGAAGCTTCTGATAGGTGTCCATCTTGGTGGCAAAGGGCTCATCCATCTTACCGGCACTGTTTTTCAGTCCAATGGTCATGAACATTCCTGTCACTGCGCCGCAGGTATCCTTTAAGCCGCCCATGCCGGAGCCAAATCCCTCGGTCAGCCGGAAGGCGTCTTCTTCCTTCATCCCCAGCTCTTCGCAATAAGCGCAGATCACTGCCTGACAGCAGTTATACATTTTTTCAAACCGCTCAACTGCATCCTTCTTCGTTGCTTTCATCTCTTCTTCCTCCTCTATGGCTTTACCTTTTCAAGATCCGCAAGCCAGGCTGTCACACAGGCGTCGCTTGGCATCCGCCAGTCCCCTCTTGGCGACAAGGCCACCGTTCCTACCTTTGGCCCGTCCGGCAGGCAGGAGCGCTTGAACTGCTGGGTAAAGAATCTCCGGCAGAAGGTAGAAAGCCAGTGGTAGATCGTCTCGTCATCATACTCTCCTTTGAAGGCTTTCCTGGCGAGCCGGTAGATCTTAGCCGGCTCATAACCAAACCGCAGGAAATAATAAAGATAAAAGTCATGGAGCTCATAAGGTCCCACCAGATCTTCTGTCTTCTGGGCGATCTCACCGTCCTTAGGTGGCAGAAGCTCCGGACTTACCGGCGTATCCAGCACATCCAGCAGCACTTCCCTAAGCTCCTGATCCTCGCAGGTATCCGCATAATAGGAAACCAGATGGCGCACCAAAGTCTTTGGCACAGAAGCATTGACCCCGTACATGGACATGTGGTCTCCATTGTAGGTAGCCCAGCCAAGCGCAAGCTCCGACATGTCTCCGGTTCCGATCACCATGCCGCCTGTCTGGTTGGCAATGTCCATCAGCACCTGCGTCCGTTCTCTTGCCTGTGCATTTTCATAGGTTACGCTGTGATCCTCCGGATCATGACCGATGTCCTGGAAATGCTGGGTTACGGAGGCCGCTATCGGCACCTCTTTTAAGTCTGCTCCCAGTTTTTTCGCCATCTTGCAGGCGTTCTGATAAGTCCGGTCCGTAGTGCCAAAGCAGGGCATAGTCACCGCCGTGATCCCGCTGCGGTCCATGGAAAGCGCATCAAAAGCTTTGGCCGTTACCAGAAGAGCCAGTGTAGAGTCCAGACCTCCGGAAATCCCCACCACAGCACTTTTTGCGTGGGTGTGAGCCAGACGCTTTTTAAGACCCATCGCCTGGATCGTCAGGATTTCCTCGCAACGCTCTTTGCGTTCCATTTCATTGCCCGGCACAAACGGCCTGGACGGGAAGTTTCTGGAAAGCCTGGTCTCCTCCTCTTCCAGTGAAAATGGCACCCGGATCAGGAACCTGTCTTTGGCGGGCTGGAAGGTCGTATTCTTGCGCCGTTCACTGTCCAGACGTTTCACGTCAATCTCTGTATAGATCCCATCATTCTGGAACCGCTTTGCCGCCGCCAACGTGGTTCCGTTCTCTGCAATGATATTGTGTCCGCCGAATACCACGTCCGTGGTGGACTCTCCCTCTCCTGCATTGGCGTATACATATCCGCAGATCAGCCTTGCCGACTGGCCTTCGATCAGGCTGGTACGGTAAGCCGCCTTCCCGATGGTCTCGTCACTGGCAGAACAGTTGACGATAATCGTAGCTCCCTCTCTTGCCGCCTGGATACTGGGCGGAATGGGTGACCACACATCCTCGCAGATTTCCGCGGATACGACCAGCGCATCCAGGTGTTCTTCCGCAAATAGAAGCTGGGGGCCAAAAGGCGTCCGCTTTCCGTCAAACATCAGATATCTTGCCGTCTCAGGTCCCGGACGGAACTGCCGCATTTCATAAAATTCTCCGTAGTTCGGCAGGAAGGTTTTGGTGGTAAGCCCCAGGATCTCCCCCCGGTGCAGCGCCGCCGCCACATTATAAAGCTCCCCGTCGATAGCAAGGGGTACCCCCACAAAAATCAGCGCGTCCTTTCCCTTCGTATATTCTGCGATCCGGTGCAGAGATTTTCTTGCATCCCGAAGCAGCACCTCCTGGGTAAAGAGATCCCCGCAGGTATATCCGGTAATACAAAGCTCCGGAAATACCACGATTTTTGCGCCGGCCGCTGTCGTCTCATCGATCTTCCGGCAAATACTTTCTGTATTATACGCTACATCCGCAACCCGGATATCCGGCGTCACGGCTGCTGTCTTGATAAACCCATGCTTCATTTCCATCGCTCCCTTCGGTTATTTGCTTCTCTTTATAATCCGCTTTAAATCCTCAACCGTATAATGATAAGCTGTGTTGCAGAACTGGCATTTCACTTCGATGGTCTCTCCTTCATTGATCATTTCCTGGATCTCTTTTCGTCCCACGCTGACCACCGCCTGCTCTACTCTCTCTTTCGAACAGTTACAGTAAAACTGCGTATCAATGGTATCCGTGATCTCCAGCCCTACATTTCCAAGCAGGATCTCTAACAGCTCCTCCGGTGTTTTGCCCTGATCCAGAATGGATGTCACGGAGCTTACATTCTTCAGATTTTCCTCGATCCGGCTGATGGTTTCCTCTGTGGCAAACGGCATCATCTGGATAATGAACCCACCCGCACAGCGCACCGTATTATCTTTTTCCATCAGAACACCCAGGCCTACGGAGGAAGGCACCTGCTCTGAATTTGCGAAATAATAAGTCAGGTCTTCCGCAATCTCGCTGGTTACCAGAATGGTCTGTCCGGAATAAGGCTCTTTTAATCCCATGTCCTTGATGACCTGCAAAAGACCGATTCCCACGGCTCCGCCTACGTCCAGCTTGCCGTTCTTTGGAGGCAGCATCACATCCGGATTACCCACATATCCTTTCACGTTCGCATGGCTGTCCGCCGTCACCGTGATACCCCCAAGGGGTCCGTCTCCCCGGACCATCAGCGTCAGCATATCACTGTCGTTTTTCATCATGCTTCCCATCATGGCGCCGGCCGTCAAAAGCCGCCCCAAAGCCGCTGTGGCTACCGGGCTGGTGTTGTGATGCTTTCTGGCCTCTTCCACCAGATTTCTGGATGTGGCCGCAAAGGCACGTACCTGGCCGTCTGCCGCCGTCGCTCTTACAATATAGTCTTTCTTCATTGATAATTCCCTTTCTGTCTGCATTTTTCTCTGCATTGGATATATTTTAATATGTTTTGATATGGAATGCAATCGCCTATTTGCCCTGCTCCCTTGCTACCACACAGATCCGTTCGCTTCCCTTGCCCGGAGCCTCTTTTGTATAATCCTCGTAGGCAGCCACAAAGCGAAGCCCGGATTTTTCCAGCAGCTCTCTTATCTCTTCCAGGGTGTACGCCCTCTGGAAATGGGTTTCCTGATATTTGTGGTAGAGCTCTTTTTGATCTGCCTCCTGGATAAAGAGTGTCAGCTCATACTCATTCATGTGCTCTTCTTCATAATAATAGTTATCCCAGATAAAGCTGGAATCTTCCCGGTTTTCCGCGATCGTCCGGTCGCCCAGCACCTCCCGGTATTTATATTCCGTATTAAAATCAAAGACGAAAATCCCGCCGGGATCCAGGTAATTATTGACCAGCCTGAATACCTGCTCCAGCTCTTCTTTTTCTGTCACGTAATTGACGGAATCACAGACGCTGACCACTGCCCGGACGGTTCCGTAAAGCTCAAATTCCTGCATATCCTGCAAAAGATACAGGATATCATGGCCGCTCTCCTGTCGCTTTTCCATGGCGATCTCCAGCATGTCCTCCGAGTTGTCCACGCCGATCATATCATAGCCCCGGCCCGCCAGCTCTTCTGTCATGCTGCCGGTACCGCAGCCCAGATCCAGCACCAGGCCATCGTTTATCCCTTCTTTCTGCAGGATTTCCTGCAGAAAATCTGCCCACTCCCGGTAGGGAACGTTGTCCATAAACTGATCATATACTTCTGCAAAACTTGTATAGGCTTCCATTCGTTTCCTCTTTTCTCATATTCATTCCGCAAAACAGCGCCGGTCTTACACCGACGCTGTTTTGCCGGATTGCACCTCGTGCAACCATTATACCACATGCGCAGGGAAGGAAGCGGCTGCGTATGCAGACATTTACTTCCCAAGCTGGGGCCTGCCGGTATAATCCCTGCGAAGCAGGGCGGGCCGGCCTGCCGGGCCGGATTGCACCTCGTGCAATCATTATACCAGAAAATCTATTAAAAATCTTTGCCTTTCAGGATTTTCAACGAGATTCCAAAAGAAACTCCATATACCACTACCCACAGTAAGATGCCAAGTCCGACTGCTGCCGGCCATTCCAGCATGGAAAGTGCGTCTTCCAGTTCTCCCAGGCTGATTCCTGCCCTGGACATAAGCCATGCTCCCCCATAGCAGATTCCAAACAGACCGCCAAATGTCAGTGCCGCCGCCACCCGGCTTCGCTCGGAACCAAATTTCAGCTGCACCGGCATTGATACTGCTGAAAAGATTACGGAAACAGTAATACAGGTCATAACCATCACGCCCAGCTCTTCTGGCTGTACGGCATAATTTTTTACCAGACAGGCCACGATGACCACTGCCAGAGTCAGAAGCGCTGCTGCCAGGGTAAAGCCTGCAGAAAACAAATATTTTTCAACAAGGTATCCCTTCCGGCTTACCGGAAGCGTAAACAAATACGCAGATCCGTTATCCGCATCATCATAAGCCAGTGTCGTAAGGGGAATAAAGGAAAACATAATGGTCAGATAGCCAAATACAAGTGTCGGATTATCATATATAACAAGAAACATCAATCCTACGACTCCCATCACAAAGAAAAACTGTTTCTGACATTTCAGCATCATCAGATCTTTCATTAAAAGCCCTGTCATTATGATTCCCTCCCATTCATCATCATGATCAATTCATCGATGCTTCCCCGCTCGATGACGATATTTGGATAGTTCTCTACATAAAACTGCTTCTGATCTGTCAGGCAGCTGTATCCAAAGTCTTCCCTTCTGCTCTTTAAGATATATGCCTGATCCAGTCCTGCGTACTGCTCAGGCGTTACCTTCAAAAGCCCGTACCGGTTCAGCAGGTTATCCGTCTCCTCATGAAGGATGATCCTTCCCTGATCGATCAGATACACATCATCACAGAATCCCTCCAGGTCTGCGGAGATATGAGAGCTGATCAGGATCGATCTTCCGTCTTTTTCCATATATTCCCTGAGAAGACCTAAAAGCTGGTCTCTGGCAATCACATCAAGCCCCGACGTAGGCTCATCTAAGATTAACAGATCCGCGTCATGCGAGACTGCTGCCAGAAGCTGCAGCTTCCGTTTCATCCCGGTGGAAAATTCACCGATCTTTTTGTCCATAGGCAGAGACAATTTTCTGCAGTTCTGCTTGAATTCCTCCCTGGAAAATCCGTGATACAGATGATCCAGCACCGGAAGAAGATCTTTGATCCGCAAATACCTGCTGAATCCGGAATCCGCCAGCACCACGCCGATCTGTTCCCGGTCCGAAGGCAGAAGCTGATCTGCCGGCTTTCCCAGGATTTCCATCCTTCCTCCGTCTGTGCGGATCAGCCCAAGCGCCGCTTTAAAGGCTGTACTTTTCCCGGCGCCGTTAGGCCCGATCAGCCCTGTAATGCAGCCCGGCTCCACCCGCATGGAACAATTCAGTTCAAAATCTTTGTACACCTTCCTGACATTTTCAAAACACAACATTGCACTAATCCTCCAAAACAATCTGAAATAAATCCGCAATCTCCTGATTGCTCATTCCACAGCTTCTGCCTTTTCGGATGGCCCTTTCCAAATCAGCTTCTACTTCCTTCTTCTTCTCCTCCAGCAAGAGGCTCTGGTTCGCAAACGCCACGTAGCTTCCCTTGCCGTGGACCGTGTTCACAAAGCCTTCCTCCTCCAGAGCATCGTATGCCTTTTTCACGGTCAGTGCACTGACCTTCAATTCCTTCGCCAACGTACGTACTGACGGCAGCGCCTCCCCGGCGCCAAGCTCCCCATGCATGATCTTATCCTTCACCTGATCCACGATCTGTTCGTAGATCGGCTGCATAGAGGAATGATTGACAATCAACTTCATCCAATCCCTCCTTCGCTACAAACAGTATATAACAGTTTATAACTGTTGTCAACCGTTATATGGTGTTTATTTGCGAGGGGACGTACACTTTTGCAAATGGGGACAGGGTGTTTTTCGAAAGGGGACACCGACAAACGCAAATGGGGACGTACACTTTTATCAAAAGTGTACGTCCCCATTTGCCATTTGCGTCTCTCTATTCCACTCTGTGGATCCATCCTTCCGGTGCTTCGATGTGCCCCATCTGGATCCCGGTCAGTGTATCGTATAATTTCTTGGTGATTGGTCCCATTTCGTCCATTCCGCTTGGGAAGCAGATCTCTTTTCCGTGGTCATTAATCTTGCCTACCGGTGAAATGACAGCTGCGGTTCCGCACAGGCCGCACTCTGCGAAGTCCTTGACTTCATCAAAGTATACCGGCCGCTCCTCGACTTCCAGCCCCAGATAATGCTCTGCCACATACATCAGTGAACGTCTGGTGATTGATGGCAGAATCGTGCTGGATTTCGGTGTTACAACTTTATTGTCTTTTGTGACGAAGATAAAGTTTGCTCCGCCCGTCTCTTCTACTTTTGTTCTGGTTGCCGCATCCAGATACATGTTTTCGTCGAATCCCTGATTGTGCGCATCTACGATAGCGTGTAAACTCATCGCATAATTCAGTCCCGCCTTCACGTGTCCGGTACCATGCGGTGCCGCCCGGTCAAAATCGCAGACGCGGATGGTGATCGGTTTTGCGCCGCCCTTAAAATATGGCCCTACTGGTGTAGTAAACACACGGAACTGATATTCATCCGCAGGCTTTACACCGATGACAGCGTTGGATCCAAACATGTACGGGCGCACATATAAGGTGGCTCCGGAGCCATACGGCGGCACGTAGGCTGCATTGGCCTTTACTGTCTCATGAACAGCCTCCACGAATCTGTCCTCCGGAAATACCGGCATTTCCAGTCTCTTTGCGCTGTCTGCCATCCGGGCTGCATTTAAGTCAGGTCGGAACATTACAATGTGTCCATCCTCTGTCGTATATGCCTTTAAGCCTTCGAAACAAGTCTGTGCATACTGAAGCACACCTGCGCACTCGTTGATCACCACATTTGCATCGGAGGTCATCATGCCTTCGTCCCACGCCCCGTCCTTATAGTTGGAAACGTATCGTTTATCAGTCTCTACATAAGAAAAGCCTAAATTAGACCAGTCAATATTTTTCTTTTCCATCGAAATCTCCTCCGTTCCTTTTTTCTTTTTTGATTATAATACCACTGTATTCAAAATTCAAGAGTGCGCTCTGTTTTTTTATCTAATTTAATTATTACAAGAAAATCCGCACAGATCCTAACGCTCCATCATACTAATCGACTCGATTGCCACACAGCCGCCTCTGACTACCTCGATGCTCTGAAATTCTTCTTTCATCAATTTGATGACTGCATCATTTTTTGCTGTCGTCTGCACAAATTCCAGCAGAAGGCTGTCATGACCATAGTCGATGACTTTAGCCTTGAATGTCTCGGCGATCTGAAACAGCTCCACCTTATTTTCCGGCGTGCATTTGCGCACTTTTACATACAGGATTTCCTTCATTCTGACAAAAATATCTGTAAAATCAATAACCTTAATAACCTCCACCAGACGGTTCAGCTGCTTTTTAATCTGTTCAAAGGTCTCATCATCACTGACAGTAGCAATAGTCATCCTGGAAATGGTAGGATCTTCCGTAGTCCCTACAGTCAGGCTGTCCAGATTGTATGATTTTCCGGAAAACAGCCCGGAGATTTTGGAAAGGACTCCCACCTGATTTTCCACATATAGTGAAATCCAACGTTTTTTCATTCCGCTCATCATCTATTTCCTCCTTTTTACAACCTCAGTTTAACAATCCATGATCATATCTTCCAGTGTCCCTCCCGGCTGGATCATCGGATAAACCAGATCCTCCGGGTCGATCAGGAACTCAATAAGATATGGTGTCTTCTTACTGCTCATAGCTTCCCGGAAAGCCGGCTCGATCTCTTCTTTCCTGGTGACACGGATTCCTTTTGCCCCGTAGCTTTCTGCAAGCTTCACAAAATCCGGTACATATGCCATATCTTCCACATTTTCTCCCCGGTCCCTCGAGGCCGCTCCGGACCGCAGACAGGTCATGGAGTAGCGTTTGCCATAAAACAGCTTCTGCCACTGCCGTACCATACCCAGATTGTAGTTGTTGAAAATACAGTTGATCGTAGGAAGCTCTTCCAATACCGCTGTTGCCATCTCCTGAATATTCATCTGGATTCCGCCGTCACCGGAAATAGAGATGACAGGTATATCCGGATTGCCGATCTTTGCACCGATGGCTCCCGGAAGTCCGTATCCCATGGTTCCAAGGCCTCCGGACATCAAAAGTCTCTTCTTTTCTGTTATTTCCGCAAACTGAGACACAAACATCTGGTGCTGGCCTACGTCTGTTACGATAATAGCCTCGTCAAAAATCCGGTTGATGGTTTCAATGATATCCTGCGGCGTCATGATCGGTCTTGGCTTCATGGCCAGCGGATGCTCCTTCTTCCAGCTCTGGATCGTTTCCATCCAGTCTTTCGTCTCACATTCTGTCACGTACTCCAGCATCCTGGTCACAGCCTCTTTTGCATCTGCAACGATGGGCACGTCTACCTGCACATTCTTGGAAATAGCCGCCGTATCGATATCAATATGTACAATCTGGGCCTTCGGTGCAAAGGAGTGGAGTTTTCCGGTGATCCGGTCATTGAACCTAGTCCCGATGGAAAACAACAGATCACATTCATTCACTGCCATGTTGCAGGCATACGCCCCGTGCATCCCCACGTTCCCGATATAGAGCGGGTGATTTGTCGGGATTGCTCCCCGTCCCATGACCGTTGTCACTACCGGAACATTCGTCTTCTCTGCAAGCGCAGTGAACTCCTGATTCGCATGGGCGATATTGACGCCTCCGCCCACCAGGAACAGCGGACGTTCTGCCTTGGACAGCATCTTGATGGCCCTTTTCAGCTGCCCGATATGCACATGAGTATTGGGCTTATATCCTCTGATATTTACTTCTTCCGGATACTCCGCATCTCCCAGCTCGCCCATCACATCTTTAGGCAGATCCACCAGTACCGGCCCCGGTCTTCCAGTCCGGGCGATATAAAACGCCTCCTTGATGATCCGTCCCAGATCCTCTCTGTTGCGGACGGTGACACCGTATTTCGTGATACTCCGGGTAATACCTACAATATCTACCTCCTGGAATGCATCGTTCCCGATCAGATGTCTTGCCACCTGTCCTGAAAAGCATACCAGCGGCACACTGTCATAATACGCCGTCGCAAGTCCGGTCACCAGATTCGTAGCTCCGGGCCCGCTGGTTACCAGACAGACTCCCACCTTTCCTGTAGAACGGGCATAGGCATCTGCTTCGTGTACCAATGCGATTTCCTGCCTTGGAAGAATCACCTTGGTAAAGTCCTGTTTATACAGTTCGTCACTGATATCAATGGTACATGCACCCGGATAACCGAATAATACATCTACCCCTTCTTCTTTCAATGCTTTCACCAGTAATTTGTTGCCGCTGATCTTTCTCATATACATACCTCCTTGTCAAAAGATATCAAAAAAACGCCCTAAGCTTTTGGCTGCTTAGGGCGAATCAGATATCCGTGTTACCACCTAAATTCAGAGAATTTTTCTCTGCACTCTGCCGATACGGGAAATAATAAAAGCTTTTCCGATACCGTTCCCCTGTAACGTGGGGAAATACGTTGAAGTCTACTTGAAGCTTTCCTCTTTCGGTTCACTGCTCGAAGGCTACTTCCATAATCTCTTCACGAAGGTTCACACCACCCACCTTCTCTCTTGGCATTCGACGACTATGTACTCCTCCTTGTCACTGCATTTCGCTGAATAATTATCACTATTATATTCATATTTTCTACTATTGTCAATCTATTTACTGCAGATTTATAAAATTCCCACTGCTTTTCCCACTCTGGCAGCCACCTGCTCCCACCGGATTCTTCTAAGATCTGCTGCCGGCTTCCGCAGATTTCCCTGTTCCTGTACTGCCCTTGCTGCTGTCCAGAGGCTCTCGGCCAGCCGCTGTTCAAATCCAGGAAGATCCTCCTCGACCGGCTCATCTACCCCCCTCATTCTGGGCGGCCTGACATAAAGCACATCTGCCCCTGGCGCACATTCTGTCAGCCAGGGCCTGATCCCTGGAAGGTCTGTCATCACCACACGGTCTCCGCAGGCTAAAGCTTCTACCGGAGTCAGCGGAAGTCCCTCACAGAAGGAGGGCAGCACAAATATGTCACACATATTATATAGCTTTGCCAGATTCTGCTGCGAAAGCTTTCCCAAAAACTTTACCGGGTAGCGGCATCTTCTTGCCAGCGCCCTCGCCTCTTCATACTCCTTCTGGTTGCCGGCTCCTCCTGCCAGGAAAAGATGGATCCTCTCTGTTCTGTAGGGCAGATGCTCCATTGCCCTTAGAAGACTCATTACACCTTTTTTCTCCGCAATCTTGCCCGCATAGGCGATCCGGATCTCTGACCCGTTCCGCTTTCTTTCACTCTGGAAAAAGATCCGATCATTATATCCAATCCCCACCACATGGATTTTGCCCGTGTCCGCGCCATAGATTTCCGAGATCATGGCTGTCTGGGCAGCCTGCAGAGCAAAAATACCGTCAAGATCACAGATCTGTTCTGCGATAAAAGAACGCTGCAAAGGATTTTTCTGCATCTGCCGCAAATCTGTATTATGGCAGAATCCATAGACCCTTCTCTCCGGATAGTGCTTGCGCACCAGTGCAGTCAGAAGATACAGGTGGTGGCATAAGATCACATCCGGCTGGAGCTTACGCACTGCCTGATCGATTACCTTTAAAAATGCCTGACTAAACTGTGCCGTCATCTCTTCTGTCATATCACAGTATCTGGTGCTGCGGTAGGGCATTTCATCCGACATCCCCGCCACCGGGAACGGCAGATCTTCCGTTTCAAATCGTACCGGACAAAAACGGATGCCCTCTGGAAGTTCGGGCCGGTCTTCCGGCCCGATCCCGGCTACCGCTCCCTGTTCATATCCCTTGTCCGCAAATGCACGGATCAGCTCTGTCATATAGACGCCGCTTCCTGTGCTGTCCGGCTTCTGGGCGCTGATACTTAAAATTCTCATTTATTTTTGAACCCTCTCATACACGGTAAAATAATACTCCAGATCAAAACAGGTCTGTTCCTCACTGATTTTTGTCATCTGCCATTCGTCATCCTGATCCAGGCTTGGGAAATAGGTGTCTGCGTCAAAAGCATGATCGATCTTCGTTACCAATGCGGTATCACAATAGGGAAGCATGGCCCGGTAAATACTTTCTCCTCCGATCACAAAGACTTCTCCTTCATACTTCTTACTCTCTTCCACAGCTTCTTCCACACTGTGAACCACCACGGCTCCCTTCACCTGATAATCCGGCTTTCTGGAGATCACGATATTCACCCGGTTCTTTAAAGGCTGTCCCTGCGGGAAACTCTCCAGGGTCTTACGTCCCATAATGACCACATTCCCCTGTGTGGTCTCCCGAAAGAACTTCATATCCGCCGGGATGCTCCACATCAGCTTATTATTCTTTCCAATCGCCCAGTTTTTGTCAACCGCAACAATTAATTTCATCTGTCCTGCCTCCTTATATTGCTACCGGAATATTCCGGATCTGTTCATGGGTCTGATAGTCGATCAGCTTCACGTCATCCGGCGTAAATTCATAGAAATCCTTTATTTCCGGATTCAGCCAGAATTTCGGCGCCGGCAGAGGTTCTCTTGAGATCAGTTCCCGGATCATCGGCACATGACGGTCATAAATATGTGCATCCGCGATCACATGCACCAGCTCTCCCACCTGCATATCGCAGACCTGTGCCAGCATATGCATCAGCACAGAATACTGGCACACGTTCCAGTTATTGGCAGCCAGCACGTCATTGGATCTCTGGTTCAGGATTCCATTCAGCACAAGCTTCTCGCTGTCCGGCTTCTTCGATACATTAAAGGTCATGCTATAGGCACATGGATACAGATTCATCTCGTGAAGATCCTGATGTACATACAGGTTTGTCATGATCCGCCGGCTGTATGGATTATTTTTCAGGTCATAGATCACCCGGTCCACCTGGTCAAACAGGCCTTCCTTATACTGGTGCTTTACCTGCATCTGATATCCGTAAGCCTTGCCGATAGAGCCGTCTTCATCTGCCCAGCTGTCCCAGATATGGCTGTTCAGATCATGAATGTTATTGGATTTTTTCTGCCAGATCCACAAAAGCTCGTCCGTACAGCTCTTGATTGCAGTCCGTCTGAGGGTCAGCGCCGGAAATTCTTTGGAAAGATCATACCGGTTGACCACGCCGAATTTCTTGATCGTATAAGCCGGTGTTCCATCCTCCCACACCGGACGTACCTTTTCTCCTCTTGTGTCCGTACCGTTTTCAATAATATCTGTACACATTTCAATAAATACCTTATCTGCATAACTCATTTCAGCTACGTCCTCCAAATTTTTTTACTGTGACCAGTTTATCATGGATCGGGCACAAAAAAAAGAGGGCATCGCCCTCTTCCTGAAAATCCATCCTTACGTACAGCCCTGCAGAACATTTTCCAGCGCACTGGCACTGCTGCTGTGAGAACGCTCCACCCGGATCTGATAGCGCTCCGCCTCTTTCAGCGCACAATGGACCATTTTATGGGCCACTGTAGAAGTAAAGAGGATGATCAGGTCCGGCTGTCCGATCTGAGTCTTTAAATTTCCTGACATCCGGGTAAATACTTTTGCCTTACAGCGGTACTTCTTGCAAATCTGCTTATACTGCTGCTCCATCCGCTCATTCCCGCCAATGATCACAACGCTCATTCGATCATTCCTTTCTTTCTATGTACACGTCGTCCACTGCCTGTTCCCGTTATTTCCTGCTGCTTATACTGATACCATCTCTTTTCCGGCAGCTTTCAGTGCGTCTATTGCCGCGCCGTCCGGAGCTTCGTTGGCAATGATGCCCGCACCCGTCACCAGAATGGCGCCGGCATTCTTCATCCGTTCTTCCCAGTTCCGCATCCATTCTCCGTCTCCCCAGCCATAAGACCCGAAGAGCAGAATCTTTTTCCCTTTTACTTTTCCCTCAAGCTCTGCCACGAAAGGCTCCATCTCGCTTTCCTCCAGCTCTTCCGCTCCCATGGAAGGGCATCCCAGGGCAAACACTTCCTCACCTGCCAGGGCGTCTGCACTGACGCTGTCCACCGTGATCAAAGCGGCCTCTCCGCCTGCTTCTCTGATCCCGTCTGCCAGGGCATTTGCCATCGCCTCTGTGTTTCCGGTTCCGCTCCAGTATACGATTGAAATACTCATATTTCCAAATCCTCCTTTACTTCTGCATTCATGCTGCATGAAACTCTGGTCTGTATACAATGTCCTGTATACTTTTCCCGGTCAAAAATTCATTAACTGCACTGGTTTTGGCCTGATCGTACGCCAGAAAGGTCATCTGCGCCCGTTCTCTGTTGTGATACACCTTCCAATATCCGGCCAGCAGACATTCCTGTCCGCCGTTTTCAATAAAACCTCTCACATCCTCGATCGGGTAATCAAGAAAAACGCCGATTTCATGCGGAAAACACAAGTTTCGCCTGGAAGCTTCGCCAATCCTCTCTGCCAGGCGCCCGAATATCCTGTCGAGGTCCGGGCAAGGCTCACACGCATGACCATCGTTCTCTTCTGTCAGAATGTAACCAAATTCTTTTAAGAATTCACGAATCTCTTTCCCCATAAGATACCGTTCCATTTCTTTTTCCCGGAATAAAATGACCAGACACCGCTCCTCACGGACAGCCAGCATCCTGTACGTGATCCCTGTCCCCTTCAATATCCCGCCAAGCATCCGACAGTGCCGGTGCTCCAGATTTGTGATGCAGGCAACCTTGATCCCTTTCAGCAGCGGGGCGCACTGCAGGATCAGCTGAAACTGCAGCCTTCTGTTGATATTCTGGTCCGAGAGCATGTACGCTACCACCTCTACCGGCATATTTCATCCTCCAATCCGTCCGAAAAATTGACCGCGCTTTAATTTTGAGTTTGATTATCATTTGCATTTACAGTCTATCACAGGGATAGCCATATGGCAACCGCAGATGTTGATAGCATTTCTCATTTCCAGAATATTATCCAAATTGTATACGGGGACGTACACTTTTGTAAAAAGTGTACGTCCCCGTATACAATTTCGACAATTACTTTTTTAGAATCAAAGCTACAAAGGTCAGATCTTCTTCCCCCGTATTTTTCAAGCCATGTCCATTTCCGTCATCACAGAAGAATACGTCTCCGGCCTCGGCCGGCACTTCCTTCCCATTATCACTGTACATCCCTTTTCCGGTCAGCAGATAATAGGTCTCGCTCTCTCCGTGGTGCTCATGGTACCCCAGCTCACACTGCGGCGGAATCGTCACCTTGCTGAACATCCGGCAGTGTTCTCCAAGATCCCCTCCCGTAAGCAGCGCCTCCTTTAAAATGTATCCGGCACCTCCGTTGGCATGTTCCGCTTTCACAATTTCTCTTTCTCCGGCTTTTGTCATACAATTTTCCTCCTTAAAAGTAGCGTTAATTTTGAATATCGCAAAATATTTCAAATCTGTCTATATAAACAATACAACTACTTCTATAAATCTGTCAACTATCCAAAAACCAGTGTAAATGGGGACGTACACTTTGTGCAAAAGTGTACGTCCCCATTTTCGCCTTCCGCTATCTTCTGACAATTTTGTAATATTCTCTTGCTGTTATGCCATATACGATTGCATAAAACACAGCAAACACGGCCACGGTGATTACGGTACAAAGAAGGAACAGCGGCGTATTGGTAAAGTTCAGTGTGACCATAAGCTTCTTGATGACCTGGAACGCCACGGCCACATGCAGCACCGCCATGAACAGCGGCAGGAAGAACACAGTCAGTACCTGACTCCGAATGGTACGCCGGACTTCTTTCTGATCCATGCCTACCTTCTGCATGATCTGGAACCGTTCTTTGTCGTCATATCCCTCGGATATCTGTTTATAGTAAATGATCAGCACTGTCGCCATCAGGAACAGGGCTCCCAGATAAATGCCGATAAAGAAAAGTGATCCATACAGCCCATAAAAGTTTTCCCGGCTCTGCTGCCTGCTCTCACAGAAAGTACCTGCAACCTCTGACGTCAGCCGTTCCGTCATAGCTTCCTCTGCAGCAGTACAGTCTTTTTTGTCGCCATCCAGGTCAAACCGATGGATATACTCCACTGCACTTTGCTGCGCTATCCACTCCGGCGACATATCGCTATTCTCCCAGGCTTCCTTCAAAATCTTCGTAATCTCTTCTTCATCTGACATAATGAGATAATAAGCTTCCACTACTCTGGCCCTGTTTTTCGGCTCCAGCTTCAGGGTATCAAGCTCTCCTGCCACCTGATACGTTCTGGTTCCCATCTGCAGCTGGTCCTCTCCCCAGTTTTCTCCCGTGGAGTACACCAGCACTTCGTCAGTATCAAGTGAAATATTCTCACCTTCCATCGAATTGTAATCTGCCTCGGGGATCATATACACCTCTCTTATCTCAGAGGTTGAATAATCCCCGGTTTCTTTCAGGTCAAATCCGCCGTCTCTGAGGATTGCCGATACAGCTCCCTGTCGATAGACAAGTTCTGTATCCGGATCCACAGTGACATTGTGGGACGCCATTTCTTCTGAAATGATTTTCTCCGTCTGTTCTTCCCCCTCCGGCGTGGTCTGATACAGGATCACCCCGTATTCCGTCGGGAAACGGTACCTCAGGATATCATCCATTCCGGCATACAAGGACAACGTGGTTGAAATCATAACCAGCACCATGGTGCTCAGAATACAAATATTGGCAAGTCCCACTGCATTCTGCTTCATACGGTAGATCATTCCCGATACAGAAGTAAAATGCTTTGCCTGATAATAGAATGATTTCTTTTTCCGAAGTGCTTTCAAAAAGGCAATGCTTCCTGCCACAAACAGCGCATAGGTTCCAAGAATGACGCAGACCACCGCGATGAAGAAAGAAGAAATTGCCTCTAAAGGAGACTCCGTTATAAGGGCGATCGTATATCCGGCTCCAATCAGTGCAAATCCGATGATCGCCAGCAGGATCTTTGTCTTAGGCTCTCTTTCCCCCTGCCTGCTTCCCTGCAAAAGCTCCACCGGGTTTGCAAGACGGATCTGCATCAGATTGTAAATAAGCGTCAGGAGAAAAATCACCAGAAACAGAACCAGTGTATCCATCAGAGACGGTACAGATACCGAAAACTCCAGCCCTACATCAAAATGCAGGAGCTTAAAAAGCGCAAGGTACATCAGTTTACTGAATACAAGTCCGGCCACCAGTCCTGCGCCGATCCCGATCACCGCCGTGATAAGCGTCTCTGTAAAAAGCATCCTGGCAATATGACGCTTCCCCATGCCAAGGATATTGTAAACACCGATCTCCCGTTTTCTCCGTTTAATCAGGAAACTGTTCGTGTAAAACAGAAAGATTACCGCAAAAACGATGATCACGCCTCTGGCATAGCTCAGGATCAGTTTCAGGTTGTTTTCCACTATACCGTCATTTCTTGCCAGCGCATCCATAATGTAGAACATCATGACCGTAAGGACTGCCGTGAGAATATAAGGGACATACGTCTTATGGTTATTCTTCAGATTTGTGACCGCAAGTCTGGAATAGATCGATCCATTCATTACTCGTCACCTCCTGCCTCCAGCACTGTCAGCGTATCGGAAATCTTCTGATACATCTGTTCATTGGAGAGATTGCCCCGGTAAAGCTGATGGAACACCTCTCCGTCTTTGATAAACAGTACTCTGTTGGCCGTGCTGGCCGCCTTGATGCTGTGGGTAACCATGAGGATTGTCTGTCCGTCCCGGTTGATTTCCTCAAAAAGAGCCAAAAGCCCGTCTGCCGCTTTTGAATCCAGCGCTCCGGTAGGCTCATCTGCCAGGATCAGCTGCGGTTTGGTGATCAGAGCCCTTGCTACTGCCGCCCTCTGCTTCTGACCTCCGGATACTTCATATGGATATTTCTTCAAGATATCCGCAATCCTCAGCTTTTCCACCACCGGTGTGATCCTCTTCTCCATCTCCGGATATTTACGGCCGGAAAGTACCAGCGGAAGCAGGATATTATCCTCAATAGAAAACGTATCCAAAAGATTAAAGTCCTGAAACACAAACCCCAGGTTCTGCCTTCTGAAGGCTGCCATTTCTTTTTCCTTTATGCCGGCAAGATCCCTGCCTTTTAGATAAACCTTACCTCCTGTCGGCTTATCAAGCGCCGCAAGTATATTTAAAAGCGTTGTTTTTCCCGATCCGCTCTCTCCCATGATCGCGACATACTCTCTTGGCTCTACGGAAAAATTCACATTCCGGAGCGCCTCTACCTGATTCCCGCCAAACCGGGTAGTGTAAATCTTTTTTACATTTTTCACATCTAATAATGCCATTTGATATCCATCCTTTCTTCAATGTCTTTACATCTCCCATTATAAAAAAGGGAGAAATGTCCTTCCATTGATTTAGATGACATTTCTCTCTCCAGTCTTACATTTCTGTAAGGATCATTTTTCCCGCTCCAGATACAGGTACACCGTTGTTCCCTGATCCACCTCTGATTCGATATATATTCCATGGCGCAGCTTATCCATAATCTTTTTACACAGATACAGGCCGATCCCCGTTGACTTCTTATCCGCCCGGCCGTTGTATCCCGTAAACCCCTTTTCAAATACCCGGGGCAGATCCTCCCTGGAAATCCCGATCCCCGTATCCCTGATCGCAAGCATAAGCTTTTCCCGGTATGTTGTAAGATATATCGAAATGCTGCCTTCCTTTGTATATTTCAACGCATTGGATAAAATCTGCTCCACCACAAACACCAGCCATTTTTCGTCTGTCAGAACCGCATGCTGAAGCGGCTGAAAGTCCAGCCGGATCCTTTTCAGAATAAACATCTGAGAATATTTCCGGACTGCCTGTCTTACGATATCATCCAGCTGATATTCCTCAAAAGCCAGATCCGAAGACATTTCTTCCATCCGAAGATAAGAAAGCACCATCTCCACGTACTGCTCGATCTTGAACAACTCCATTTTCATTGTCTTTGCATAAGGCAGCTCTGCATTTTCCTCTCCCGCCGACTGAAGGATCACACGCAGGGCAGCAATAGGGGTTTTGATCTGATGGACCCACATTCCATAATAATCCGCCATCTCCTGGCGGGAAATCCGTCCTTTGGACTCCAGGTCCGCCTTTTGCTCATAAAGATCCTGTATGATCCTCTGATACTCCTCCTCTGCTTCATTTTCCGGCTCCGGCATCCGGGAAAGATCTGTTACGATTGCCGTATGATCCTCCTTAAGCATCCGGCATTTCCGGTAGTACCGCAAGAAAGCAAGGCCGCCGTAGAGCAAAAGCCATCCCACCGACAGAAAGAAGGCATACCGCACTGCATCCGTGCGAATATTATACAGAAAAAAGACTACCTGGAAAATTCCCAGGAAGCCAATATACAAACAGATCTGTCTGATATGTTCTCTGATATATCTTTTCAGCAGTCTCATCATTCTACCATGTACCCAATGCCTTTCTTCGTGCGGATCATGTCTTTTCTCCCGACCGACTCCAGTTTTTTCCGAAGTCTGGCTACATTCACCGTCAACGTATTGTCATCAATAAACTCGTCGCTGTCCCAGAGTCGTTCGATAATCTCATCACGGGACACAATTTTTCCCGCCCTCTCAAACAAAATCTGCAGGATACGGAATTCATTCTTCGTCAGCTCCACCTTCTGGTCCTGGTACAGCACCGTGGCATCTCCCAGGTTCAGCATAATGCCGTCGTGCTCCAGCAGATTTGACGAGCCCTGAAATGCGTAGGTCCGTCGGAGAAGCGCCTGTACCTTTGCCGTAACCACATTCAGATCAAACGGTTTTTCTATGAATTCATCTCCGCCCATATTCATAGCCATCACGATATTCATGTTGTCATCCAGCGATGAGAGGAACATGATCGGCACCTGCGACACCTTCCGGATCTCCTGGCACCAGTGAAATCCATTGAAAAATGGCAGTCCGATATCCAACATCAGAAGCTGTGGTTCAAAATCAAGGAAATCATTCATGATATTTTTAAAATTTTCCGCACAGCGAGTCTCATATCCCCACTTTTCCAAATGTGCGGCCAACACTTTCGCAATCGTCATATCGTCTTCCACGATCAGGATCCTGTACATTTTTCTACCATCCTTCTTTTGTTCTTCCCAAAGCTGTTCTGCTTTCCATCCTACTCAATTCTCCGATATTTGTCAACGACTCTCCTAGTGAAAATAGTGGGCGCCGATCTGCATTCCATAGCCCCCCTGGTCAAAATAAAGGCATCCCTCTACCGGGTCAGCTCCCGCAAAGGCATCCTTTGCCGCCTGCATCGCTGCACCCGTATAGCTTCCGGCATTTCTAACCTGATCCAGCCACCCGGTTCCGGCCGGAACAAACTGTCCGGACTGATAGACAACCGCCTCGATCGAATCCGGAAAAAGGCCGCTTTCCACCCGGTTCATCACCACGGCCCCTACCGCCACCTGCCCTACATAAGGCTGATTTCCTGCTTCACAGAAGATGATAGATGCCAGCAGCTCCAGTTCCTGCTGATGGGCAGCCTCCAGGGCAGCCCGGCGCTCCTGCTCCTTCTTTATTCCCAGAGTCTCGGCCTCTTTCACGGCCTGACTGCTCTTCTCCTCTACCGTCTCCATCGCCTGCGTCAGCAGCTTTGCGGACCTTACATCCGCCTCTGTACAGACCTCCCGTGAGATTTCCTGCGCAATTTCCCGGGATATCTGCCTTGGAAGCTCCCCTGGCTGGCAGGCCTCCTCCGCCTGCTGCACACACGCTGCCTGCCCCGTCAGATCCGGCGCCGCCGCATAGCTGGTAAATCCCGCCGTCAGAAGCCCGGTAGAAACCAGTAAATAAGCAGATCCATACAAAGTCCTTCGATTCATAAAACGCCTCCCGCCGCTGCTTGTATGCATATTTCCAAGCATTATTCATAAAATAATCTTAATAAAGTATATTCAAAAATTTCAATTTTATTACAAATGTTACAGAAATATTACGCACCTTTCAGGTGGGGACAGGGTATATTGCAAATGGGGACACCGGCAAACGCAAATGGGGACGTACACTTTTGCAAAAAGTGTACGTCCCCATTTGACGCATTTGCCTATATCTCCGCGATATCTATCAACGTCAGTTTCTTGATATCTGTATTCTCCAGGCTGGTGATCAGTGCCTCCGCGGTATCGATGGCGGTGAGTACGTTCACGCCGGTCTCGATGGCGCTGCGGCGGATGACGAAGCCGTCCTTTGCACGGTCGGCGCCCTGGGGCGGTGTGTCGATGACCAGATCAATCTTGTGGCCCAGGATCAGGTCCATCAGGTTCGGGCTCTCCTGCTCGATCTTGTTGACTGCGATCACCTTTACTCCCCCATTCTCAAGTGCACGGGCGGTTCCTCTTGTAGCGAAGATGCGGTAGCCGATATCGGCGAATCGCCGTCCGATCTGTACTGCTTCTTCTTTATCCTCGTCCCGCACGGTCAGGATCATGTTCTTATGCTTCGGCAGCTTAATGCCGGCTCCCAGGAAGGCTTTATAAAGCGCCTCGTCAAAGGTCTTTGCAATGCCTAAGCACTCTCCGGTAGACTTCATTTCCGGTCCAAGGCTGATGTCCGCATCCCGGATCTTTTCAAAGGAGAATACCGGCATCTTGATGGCAAAATACTCTGCCTCCGGCTGCAGTCCCGGCGTATACCCCAATTCCCGGATGGTATGTCCCATGATCACCCGGGAGGCCAGCGGCACGATCGGGATGCCGGTTACCTTGCTGATGTAAGGCACGGTCCGGCTGGATCTTGGATTGACCTCGATCACATACACCTCTTCCCCGCACACGATAAACTGGATATTGATCAGCCCGATCACATGCAGCGCCCTGGCAAGCCTTCTGGTATACTCCTCAATCGTCTTCTTTGTCTTCTCGCTGATGCTCTTTGCCGGATACACGGAGATACTGTCGCCGGAATGGATCCCCGCCCGCTCGATATGCTCCATGATCCCTGGGATCAGGATATCTGTGCCGTCGCAGACGGCGTCCACCTCGATCTCCTTCCCCATCAGGTATTTGTCCACCAGGATCGGATGATCCTGGGCGATCCGGTTAATAATGCCGATGAACTCTTCGATGTCATGATCGCCAATGGCAATCTGCATCCCCTGGCCGCCCAGCACATAGGATGGCCGTACCAGCACCGGATATCCCAGACGGTTCGCCACTTCCTTGGCTTCTTCGGCCGTATAGACCGTTCCCCCGGTAGGACGCGGGATCTGGCACTCCTCCAGGATCTTGTCAAATAACTCCCGGTCCTCCGCCGCATCTACGTTTTCTGCGGAGGTCCCCAGGATAGGCACGCCCATCTTCATCAGGCTTTCCGTCAGTTTGATGGCCGTCTGCCCTCCAAACTGCACCACCGCTCCGTCCGGATGCTCCAGATCCACGATGCTCTCTACATCCTCCGGCGTCAGCGGCTCAAAATACAGCTTATCTGCAATATCAAAATCTGTACTTACCGTCTCCGGGTTATTGTTGACGATAATCGTCTCATATCCCTCTTTTGCAAAGGCCCAGGTACAGTGCACAGAACAGAAATCAAACTCAATCCCCTGGCCGATGCGGATAGGACCGGAGCCTAATACCAGCACCTTCTTCTTTCCGGAGGTCTGCTCCACCTCATTCTCACTTCCGTAGACCGAATAATAGTAAGGCGTCTCTGCCGCAAACTCCGCCGCACAGGTATCCACCATCTTATAAGCGGCACGGATGCCGTACTCATGACGCATGTCATGGATCTGCCGCTCCGTATTTCCCGTCAGCCCTGCGATCACGGTATCCGGAAACTCCATCCGCTTTGCTTCCTTCAGAGTCTCGGCGTTCAAAGGCTCATTCTGAAGCTTCTGCTCCATCTCTACCAGAATGGCGATCTTATCAATAAACCACAGGTCGATCTTCGTCGCCTCATGGATCGCCTCGTAGCTGATCCCCTGACGGATAGCTTCCGCAATCTTCCAGATCCTGCGGTCGTCTACCACCTTAAGCTCTTCCAGCAGATCTTCTCCCTTCAGATGGGAGAAATCATAAGACATCAGGCTGTCCACATGCTGCTCCAGGGAACGGATAGCCTTCATGAGCGCCCCTTCAAAATTATCGCAGATACTCATAACCTCGCCGGTAGCCTTCATCTGAGTAGTCAGCGTCCGTTTTGCGCTGATAAATTTATCAAAAGGAAGCCTCGGAATTTTCACCACGCAGTAATCCAGCATAGGCTCGAAGCTTGCATAAGTCTTCTTTGTCACTGCGTTCTTAATCTCATCCAGCGTATATCCCAGGGCGATCTTTGCCGCCACCTTGGCGATGGGGTAGCCCGTGGCCTTGGAAGCCAGCGCCGAAGACCGGCTGACCCTGGGGTTGACCTCAATGACACAATACTCAAAGGTCTCCGGATGGAGGGCATACTGTACATTGCACCCACCAGTGATATTCAGCTCGCTGATAATATTCAGTGCAGAGGTACGCAGCATCTGATACTCCTTATCGCCCAGTGTCTGGGAGGGAGCCACCACAATACTGTCTCCCGTATGTACGCCTACCGGATCAATGTTTTCCATGTTACATACAGTGATACAGTTGCCCTTGCTGTCCCGCATCACCTCATATTCGATTTCCTTCCATCCTGCAATGCACCGTTCCACCAGCACCTGCCCTACCCTGGAAAGCCGGAGGCCGTTTTCCAGGATCTCGATCATCTGTCCCCGGTCATGAGCGATTCCTCCGCCGCTGCCGCCAAGCGTATAGGCAGGACGCAAAACCACCGGATAACCGATCTTTTCCGCAAACCGAAGTCCGTCTTCCACATTTTCCACTACCAGAGACGCCGCGCAGGGCTCTCCGATCTTCTCCATCGTAGTCTTGAACTCCAGCCTGTCTTCCGCCTTCTTGATGGTCTCGGATGTGGTTCCGATCAGCCGTACATTATTGCGTTTCAGAAATCCGCTCTCTTCCAGCTCCATGGCCAGATTAAGCGCAGCCTGTCCCCCCAGCGTCGGGAGCACACTGTCCGGACGTTCCTTCAGGATCAGCTGCTCTACTACCTCTGCCGTCAGAGGCTCAATGTAGACCCGGTCCGCTATATCCTTGTCCGTCATAATGGTCGCCGGGTTGGAATTTAAGAGTACCACCTCGATCCCCTCTTCCTTCAGGGATCGGCAGGCCTGGGTTCCCGCATAGTCGAATTCCGCTGCCTGGCCGATCACGATCGGACCGGACCCGATTACCAGTACTTTTTTAATTTCTTTATTTCTAGGCATCCCTATGCTCCTTTCATCATATCCATAAACCGGTCAAAAAGGTACCCGGAATCCTGCGGTCCAGGACACGCCTCCGGATGAAACTGTACCGTGAAAATTTTCTTTCCCTCATATACAAGACCTTCATTGGTCCCGTCATTTACATTAATAAACGCTTCCTTCGCAATCGCCGGATCCATAGTCGAAGCATCCACCGCATATCCATGGTTCTGGGAAGAAATATAAACTCTTCCATTGCTTAGATCCTTAACCGGATGATTGCCGCCCCGGTGTCCGTATTTTAATTTATAAGTCTTGGCGCCATTTGCAAGAGCCATCAGCTGATGTCCCAGACAAATTGCAAAAATAGGAATATCGGAATTATATAACTGCTTGATTTCTTGAATGATTGTTGTTAAGGACGCCGGATCTCCCGGTCCATTGGATAACATGATTCCATCCGGATTAGAATTGATAATGACTTCTGCCGGTGTGTCTGCCGGATAAACAGTAACTTCACACCCGCGTTTATGTAAAGATCTGATAATATTATTTTTCGCTCCAAAATCCATCAGAGCCACCTTTGGCCCATCGCCTTTCTGTACGGAAACTTCCTTACAGGTCACTTCAGAGACCACATCGCCCACCTCATAAGCCCGAAGCTTCGGAAGGATCTCTTCCAGGTCAAAGCTCTCGTTGGTGGTGATCATACCATTCATCGTACCTTTTTCCCTCAATAGCTTGGTCAGCGCACGAGTGTCTACTCCTGCGATCCCGGGAATATCCTGCTCTTTCAGGAAATCCTGTATAGTCCCCTCACAACGGAAATTGCTGGGTATTCTGGACAGCTCTCTTACGATATATCCGTCAGGCCATGCTTTCTTTGACTCCATATCCGGCGTGATCCCATAATTACCGATCAGCGGATAAGTCATGACAACAGCCTGTCCGGCGTAAGAAGGATCGGTCAATACCTCGAGATAACCTGTCATCGAAGTATTAAATACGATCTCACTGATCATATCTCTTGTGGACCCGATACTCGTTCCCGAAAAGACAGTTCCGTCTTCCAGAATCAGAAATGCTTTCATAGATTCACCTTTCCCTTCCTAATACTCGACAAATTGTAGCAATTATACTATATGTTCCCCCTATTTGCAACCATTTTTTAAGAATACTCCCAATATATTGTAATTTTATGGAGGCTCTCCTCATCCATGTACTGATAACTCACCTGTGTAAGGCCGTACCATTCTGCCAGATTCTGGGCCGCTCTTTTCACCACGTGGTTCAGGATATCCTCGTGGGCCTCCTGGTACAGTTTCTCATCTGCAAACTTGATCACAGCCGGATTCTCCCCGGCCGAGATCACCTCATTCATCTGTTCCAGGATCTTTGCACTGTCATAAGTCTCATAATACATTCCATTCACCACATAATAGTTGGCGTCCATTTTTGTACAGGCCGGAAGCTCCACCGTGTCATCCGGCGTATGGGTCATAAAAAGCTGTTCGTCATTGCAGCACATATAATCGTAGCTGATATGTCCGGAAACTTTTGACTCTCCGCCCTCCGACGCCTGAAAGACCGGATCTCCCCAGGTAGTATCCACATAGTAATAGTCCCCGCCGCAGGACACCAGGTTCCAGGCATGTGCCTGCCCTCCCGCTGCCGTTCCCGTCACATAGGTGCAGAATACGCCCAGCCGTTCCAGCAGGTACTGGGTCGCTTTTGCATAGCCGGCACAAACAGACTGCCGCCCCGAAAATACACTGTAAATATTTTGATTATCCGGCGCATCCTGAACATACTCCACACGGCTGATAATCGATTCGTAGACATACAGGATTTTCTCATAATCAGACGCGTCTTCGGATATTCCTGACAGATACTCCCCCGCCGCACTTTCAATCACAGCGCTTCGTTTTTCCTTTTCCTCTTCCCCATAGAGATAGGCAGGCTCCAGCACTGTATATGGCGTAATTCCCCCATAGGAGGTAGCTGTCATCTTCCCGTCACACCAGAAAATCTCCGGATGATCATTTAAAACATACTGAAAGATCCGGTTTGCCCCGGCCGCATCTTCTGTGTGCACATAAATTTCCGACGTGTAATCCATAAGCCCCTGCCTGATCTCCTGGTAGACCTTTTTTTCTTCCTCCTCAAGCTGTCCGTAATAATATTTCTGTCCCAGACTCTCTTCCTCAATCCGCACTTCCTGAAAAGGAACCTCTCTTACCGTTCCTTCCAGTTCCCGGACAGCCGTGCCAAGTATCCCGGAATTATATGCAAAAGCTCCGGCGCCTCCAAAGGCCAGTAAAAGCAAAAATCCCAGAAGGCAACCGCTTTTTTTCCGTTTTCTTTTCCTTGTTCCCATATATCCGTCTTCCTTTTTTGAACAATTTCTCTTTTCCCGCATAAATTAACAGTAATAGAGCTTTTATGAGGTACTGCCATGAATACGATCCAACAACATGCCTCCGCAGATACACCAGAGCTTGGAAGCCTGCAGATTAATCTGACTTCCGGCTTAAATTCCCGGCCTGTCGCGGATGCCACCATCCATATTTCCTATACCGGCGTTCCCGACAGCATCCTGGAGGAGCTGCACACAGATTCCTCCGGCCAGACAGAAACTATAGAGCTTAATGCCCCGCCGCTGGAATATAGTCTGAATCCCGCCATTGAAGAACAACCTTATTCAGAATACACTCTTCATATTGAAGCCCCCGGATTTGAATCTGTCAGCATCGCCGGTGTGGAAATCCTCCCTACTGTAAAAGCCATTCAGAATGTGACCATGAACCCTTCCGACACCACGGGTCCCTCAGAAGAAGTTTTCGTGATCCCTGCACACACATTATATGGAACTTATCCGGCAAAAATACCGGAATCCGAGATCAAGCCCATGGACGAAACCGGCGAGATCGTCTTAAGCCGCGTGGTCGTGCCGGAATACATTGTGGTCCACGATGGGAGTCCCCGGGACTCCACTGCCAGAAACTATTATGTAAAATATAAAGACTATATCAAAAATGTGGCCTCCAGCGAAATCTATGCCACCTGGCCCGAAGACACCATCCGCGCCAACGTGCTGGCTATCATGTCTTTTACCCTGAACAGGGTTTACACAGAATGGTACAGGAACATGGGGTATGATTTCACCATCACTTCCTCCACGGCCTTTGACCACAAATGGATCCCCGAGCGGAACTTTTATGATACAATTTCTCCTATCGTAGATGAGCTATTCTCCAATTACCTGTCCCGCCCGGGCGTACGCCAGCCCATCCTGACCCAGTACTGCGACGGGCGTCAGGTGCAGTGCCCTGACTGGATGACACAGTGGGGATCCTGTTCCCTGGGCGAACAGGGGTATTCTGCCATCCAGATTCTCCGCTATTACTACGGGGATGACATGTACATCAATACTGCCGAATCTATCGCCGGCATCCCCTCCTCCTGGCCCGGCTATGATCTGGACACCGGCGCTACCGGAAGCAAGGTCCGGCAGATGCAGGAACAGCTGAACACGATTGCCAGTGCTTACCCTGCTCTTCCAAGGATCGACGCAGACGGGGTCTACGGCCCCGCCACCAAAGCCTCCGTCCGGAAGTTCCAGTCCATCTTCGGCCTTCCGGCTACCGGTATCGTAGACTATCCTACCTGGTACAAAATCTCTGAAGTCTACGTCGGCGTATCCCGGATCGCAGAACTTAATTAAAACTGATTTTTCTTATCTTATCATAAAACCGGATTTTACAAAAGGGAGTACGTGCAAGGCTCTATCTTCTTAATAAAGCCTTGTACGTACTCCCTTTATTTTTTTAAAAGAACACTCTCTGGATATCGTTATACATAACCACGACCATCAGAAGCATCAACAGCACGATTCCAGCGAAATGCACATATCCTTCCTTTTCCGGCGGCACCCGTTTCTTACGGACAGCCTCCACAAACAGAAATACCAGACGTCCGCCGTCCAGGGCCGGAAGAGGCAGAAGATTCATCACACCCAGGTTTGCAGACAGCAGGATCGCCAGGTACAGCATCTGTGCCACCACCACATAAGCGCCGTAGGAACGGCTCTGCTGATAAGTCTCATCCACCACGTCTACAATTCCCACCGGACCGGACAGCTGGTCAACCCCGATCTGTCCTGTCACCAGCATCCGCAGGCTGTCTAACGTAACTTCGATCCAATATTTTACCTCATAGGTTCCGTACTGGAAGGCCGTCAGAAGATTAGCCTTTGTATTTCCACTGCTGGCAAGCCCGATCCTCTCATATCCAAGCTCCTCGTCCATCTTTGGCGTCAGCGTTACCGTATGTTGCTCTCCGTCTCTTTCGTAGGTCAGCACCACATCCTCGTCCGGATGGAACTGCAGATAGGCGGATATCTCCCGATAGATATGGATATTTTTATCTCCGATCTGTACCACCCGGTCGCCCTCCTGCAGTCCGACCTCCGCTGCAGGATATCCCTCATCCACACTGCCGATCACCGGCTGGTCATATCCGATCATAAAGATCAGGATCACGGAAAAGATCCATGCCAGGATAAAATTAAAAACAGGTCCGGCGGCGATCACGCTGATCCTTGCCCAGACGGATTTATTATTAAAATTGTTGGGCGAATCCGTAGCCTCCTCGTCTTCTCCCATAGCGCAATACCCTCCGATAGGCAGCAGTCTGATACTGTACCGGGTTCCCTTATAGGTCTTCTGGAACAGCGCCGGCCCCATGCCTACCGCAAATTCATCCACGTCGATTTTATTTTTCTTTGCCAGGAGAAAATGTCCCAGCTCGTGAAAAAACACAATAAAGCCAAAGAGTAAGATTGCTAATACAATACCCAAGTGTTACCTCCTGCTGTTAATTCGTTCGTAGGTTTCCTGCTCTGTCTTAAGAATCTCATCAAGGCTTGGATCCTCGATCACTTTATGCGCCCGGATGCAGTCCTCGATGATCTCCATAATCTCCAGATATTTGATCTCTTTTCTTAAAAACTGCTGCACTGCCAACTCATTAGCCGCATTAAATACTGTCGGCAGCGATCCTCCTCTGCGGCCGGCAATATATGCAAGCTTCAGTCCATAGAAAGTATCCATGTCCGGCTCCTCGAAAGTGATGCTGCGAAGTTTCCAGAAGTCCAGCCGGTCCCCGCCAAGATGCCGTCTTTCGGGATAATAAAGGGCATACTGGATCGGCAGCTTCATATCCGGAGTCCCAAGCTGCGCCATTACGGCGCCATCTTCATATTCCACCATGGAATGAATGATGCTTCTTGGCTGAACGACAACCTGCACCTGGTCCACATCCACGTCAAACAGCCATTTTGCCTCTATAACCTCCAGTCCCTTATTGATCATCGTAGAAGAATCAATGGTAATCTTTGGCCCCATAGACCAGTTCGGGTGCCGGAGCGCATCCTCCACCTGTACCTCCAGAAGGTCTTCCTGCTTCTTTCCGCGGAAGGGTCCGCCGGAAGCCGTCAGAAGGATTTTGTGGATCCGGTTTCCTTCATTTCCCTGCAAACACTGGAAGATGGCACTGTGCTCACTGTCTACCGGCAGGATCTTAACCTGATGCTCTTTTGCCAAAGGCATGATCAGATGACCGGCTGTCACCAGTGTCTCCTTATTAGCCAGGGCAATGTCCTTACCCGCCCGGATTGCCTCAATCGTCGGACGGATGCCGATCATCCCCACGATAGCTGTCACTAGTATCTCCGTATCTTCCATGGCTGATACCTGGAGCAGTCCATCCATGCCGGAAACCACCTTTGTATCTGTATCCGCGATCATGGTCCGCAGTTCTTTTGCCTTCTCTTCTGACCAGACCGCCGCAAGCTTCGGCGAAAATTCTCTGATCTGCTGCTCCAGGAGCCGGATGTTACTTCTTGCGGCGATCCCTAAGACTTCCAGATCCTTATTCTCTCTTACGATCTCCAGCGTCTGCGTACCGATAGAGCCTGTAGAACCCAGGATTGCTATTTTCTTCATATGCTGCCTCTCCTCCATTATTATATGACAGACGCCAGATAAAAGATCACCGGCGCCGTAAATATCACGCTGTCAAACCGGTCCAGGATCCCGCCGTGTCCCGGGATCAGCTTTCCGTAATCCTTAATATCATGATTCCGCTTAATGGCTGAAGCCGCCAGATCTCCCACCTGAGAAATTGCTCCTCCGGCGGCACAGATCACGGCATAATGCAGAAGGTTTGCATCCGCTCCTCCCCACTGATTCATAGCCAGTCCAAAAAGCACGCCCAGAAGCGCCGCACCGACGATCCCTCCGATTCCGCCTTCCACGGATTTCTTTGGACTTAGCTTTGGAGCCATCTTATGCTTTCCTATCAGCATCCCTACACAATAGGCACAGGTGTCACATCCCCAGGAGCTTAAAAATATCAGCCATACTACCACGCCGCCGTCCGGCAGCATCCGTGTCTGGTACACAAAGGACAGCATCATAGCCACATAGAAAAGTCCAAAATATACCGTCATCACCTGTTCTGCACGGTATTTGGGAAATGAAAATACATACACTGCCATAAGCAGCACCAAAAACAGGATCGACAGCATCATCAGATGCTCCATTTCTCCCACGTATAAAAGACGATAATAAAATGCCGCCGCCAGATATCCCACGACTCCAAGAAGCGTCTGCTCCGCCTCCACTACTTTATAAAGCTCTGTCATACCGATCAGGCTGACTGCCAGCAGCAGGAAAAACAGGATATTACCGCCATACCCCACTGTTGCGATCAGTACGATGACCAGCACAATGCCGCTTAAAAGTCTTGTTTTAAACATCCTCTTTAAGCCTCCTTCACCCCGCCGTAACGGCGGTCTCTGCGATTGTACTGTTCAATAGCCTTCTCCAGCTCTTTTTTGGTAAAATCCGGCCACAGTACATCTGTAAAATAGAACTCTGTATACGCCAGCTGCCACAAAAGATAATTAGACAGCCTTTGCTCCCCGCTGGTCCGGATCAAGAGATCCGGATCCGGGATATCATGAGTATCCAGATAATGATCAAACACTTTTTCGTCAATATCCTCCGGTTCCAGCTTTCCGTCCCTGCAGTCCGCCGCCGCCTTTCTGACCGCCCTTAAGATCTCGTCCCTGCTTCCGTAATTGATGGCAATCTGGAAGTTCAGACCTCCATTTTCTTTCGTAGCCTCTTCGAGCTCCAGTATCCTGCTCCTGATATCCTCATCCAGGCCGGAAAGGTCTCCGATGACACGAACCTTCATATCGTTCTTCGCCGCTGTCTTGAGACAGGTTTTCATATAATTGCGCAGAAGCTTCATCAAGGCGTCCACCTCGTCCTTGGGACGGTTCCAGTTCTCTGTGGAAAACGCATAGACCGTCAGATATTTAATGCCCATATGCCAGGATTCCTCACAGATCCTTTCTACATTTTTACTTCCCTGGGCATGGCCGTAATTCCGGGGCATTCCTTTCCCCTTTGCCCAGCGCCCGTTTCCATCTAATATGATCGCCACATGCTGTGGTATCTTCATAAGATCATCGCCTCCTTTTGCAAACATAAGGACAGACCAGGTATCCTCCAGATCTGCCCCCTTCTTGAAACTGTTATGCTAATTAAACGGTCATGACCTCTTTCGATTTTACATCCACAGCCTTATCAACTTCTTTGACAAATTTATCTGTCATCTTCTGAAGATCGTCTTCCATATCCTTGATCTCATCCTCTGATACGTCAGATCCTTTCAACTTTTTAAATGCATCATTTCCGTCTCGGCGGATATTGCGGATCGCAACCTTTGCAGCCTCTCCCTTTTTCTTAACGTCTTTTACCAGCTCTTTTCTGCGTTCCTCGGTAAGCTCCGGAAATACCAGCCGGATGCTAGATCCGTCATTCGCCGGATTAATTCCAAGGTCAGAGGTCTGGATAGCCTTCTCGATCACTTTCACCATGCTTTTCTCCCATGGCTGGATCTGGATCATCCGCGGCTCCGGAACAGAAACGTTCGCCACCTGCTGGATTGGTGTGGGGGATCCATAGTAATCTACCATGATCTTGTTCAGTACATTGGGGTTGGCACGTCCCGCGCGGATCGTTGCCAGCTCGCTGTCCAGATTTGCCATGGTCTTCTTCATTTTCTCCTCGTATGTCTGTAATTTCTCGTTCATGCTTTGTTTCCTCCCTTATTTTACACAGTCACTTTCGTTCCTGTAAATGTTCCTGACATCGTATTGACGATACTGTTTTCCTCATTTAATCCAAACACCAGCATCGGCATCTTATTCTCCAGACACATGATAGACGCTGTCAGATCTACCGCCATCAGCTTGCGGTCTATGATCTCCTGGATAGAAATCTCATCAAACTTCTTTGCCTGCGGATTCACCTTCGGATCACTGTCATAAATGCCGTCAATAGCCTTCGCCAGCAGCATGGCATCTGCCTCGATCTCAATAGCCCGGAGCACAGCCCCTGTATCCGTAGAGAAATACGGATGTCCCGTTCCTCCTGCAAAGAAGATCACCTTACCGGCATTTAACGCTTCCGTCGCGGCGTCTTTGGAAAACAATGTCGTAAAAGCCCCGCACACAAACGGCGTGAACACCTCCGTCTTCATCCCCACATGACGGAAAATATCTGATACATAGATACAGTTCATCACTGTGGCCAGCATTCCGATCTGATCTGCTTTTACACGGTCAATAGTCTCGCTGGTCCTGCCCCGCCAGAAATTGCCTCCGCCTGTCACGATAGCCACCTGGACGCCTTCGTCCACAAGCTGCTTTACCTGACGCGCCACACCAAGGCATGTCTCTTCATCGAAGCCAGTCTTCTTATCGCCCGCAAGAGCTTCTCCGCTGAGTTTCAATAATACTCTTTTCATATTCTGTCATGCTCCTTATTTTCTGTTTATCATACCTTTTGCATACTTAGATAAAGTATAACATAGGAACGCAAAAAAGGGAATCTTAAAAATATCATATCCTCTTTTTCATTATATATAAATACATCACAAACAAGAGTCCCCCAGCCAGCACCCATGCCAGAGGAGCCGCAAAGCACATTCCCACATAACTGCCAAACCAGGCTGCTATAAGCGCCATCACACTCCGGCCGATCAGTTCGGCCACACCGGCTGTCATAGGCAGCAGACCAAATCCCATCCCCTGGATACCGTTGCGGTATACGTTGACGAAAACCAGCGGGATAAAGGAAATTCCCACACATTTCAGATAAGTATCCACATATCCGGTAATCTCGTTCAGGTTTTCAGAGACGAACAGCACCGTAAGATATTTGCCGGCCAGAATGATCAGAAGTCCGGATAATACCGCATATATAATTCCGATCCAGGTGGCGCTTCTGAATCCTTTCCGGAGGCGCTCCTTCTCCCCTGCTCCTGTATTCTGCGCACAGTAAGTTGCCATCGTTGTTCCCAGCGCAACATATGCCTGAGACACCACCTGTTCAATCTTGCTGGCGGCCGCAAAACCTGCGGCAGCTACAGATCCCAGTGTATTCAGACACGCCTGCAGCACAATTGTCCCGATAGCTGTAATGGAATACTGAAATGCCATAGGAAATCCGATAGCCACCTGCCATTTCACCAGATCCCCGTCCAGGCGCCAGTCTTCTCTATGCAGATGAAGCGCCGGCACCTTTTTATAAATGTAGAAAAGGCAAAGCCCGCCGGACACCCCCTGAGAGATTACTGTCGCATAAGCGGCTCCCTCCGCTCCCATATGGAATCCGGCAATAAACAAAAGGTCCAGCACCACATTCAGGAAGGCTGCCAGGATCAGAAAATATAAAGGTCTTTTACTGTCTCCGATGGCTCTTAAGATACTGGCCAGCAGATTGTACAGCACCTGTGCCACGATACCTGCGCAGATCACCATAATATATCCGTATGCCTGGCCATACATATCTTCCGGCGTATTCATCCAATGCAGGATCTGCTCCATCATTGCCATGCTGACTGCCGTCAGCACCACCGACACGACGGCTGAAAGCACAGCAGCTGACGCCACCGAACGGCGCATCGCCTTCTGATTGCCCGCTCCATAATGCTGTGCTGTCACCACTGTAAATCCCGCAGTCATTCCCTGCAGAAATCCCAGGATCAAAAACATCAGGGTTCCGCAGGCTCCCACAGCTGCCAGGGCGGCGTTGCCTACAAACTTTCCCACAATGATCGTATCCGCCATACTGTAAAACTGCTGAAATATATTCCCAATAAAAATCGGAGCTGTAAAATTTAAAATCCGTTTTGTCGGGCTTCCGACCGTCATATCCTGAACCATTTACTGTCCCCTTTCACATTTAAAAAGGCATCACCTATGGATGCCTTTTAATCTCAAACGTTTGTCATTATACAAAAATACAGCCTTCTTTGCAATAGATAAAATTAAGTTTTCCCGTCCGCTTGTGTGCCTGAACGGAGAATGGTATAATTAATAAATACTTTTTATTGTTACTTATTTTTCAATTTAATCAGATAAAGGAGATTTTCATGAATACGATCCAGTTAGAATGTTTTGTTGCCGTTGCGGAGCATCTGAATTTTTCCAGGGCCTCCGAAGAGCTGAAGATCACCCAGCCGGCTGTAAGCCATCAGATCCATGCCCTGGAAGAAGAGCTGGGCACCAAACTATTCCTGAGGACCAGCAAAAGCGTGTCTCTTACCCAGGAAGGCCTGATGTTCCTTCCCGACGCACAGCTGATCCTGAAAACAGCATTATCCGCCAAAGAACGGCTGGGAAGACATGAACACTTTATTCCTTTTGATATTGGCTGCCACAATTATATAGAGCTGGGGCTGCTGCCCTCTGTCCTAAAAGAGCTGTCCGAAGAATTTCCTCTCCTGCGCCCTTCCATGCACCTGGTCCCATTTCCGGGCATGCAGGGAATGGTTATCAATCAACAGCTTCATGTCGCTTTCGGCATAAAAGGCGACCAGGCCAAGTCCGCCCTGAGCTACCGCAGACTGTGCACCGCCCCTGTTGCCTGTATCTGCTCTCCAGCTTCGCCGCTGGCCCGCTATACCTCTCTGTCCAGGGAGGATCTGTCAGGAAATATTATTGCCTGCTCACCCAGGCATATCTCAGGCTCTGTCTTTGCCGTCCAGAACAATATCCTGATCGGGCTTCCTCCGGAACAGCGGTACTTTACTGAAAATGTCGAAAGCGCCTTTACCCTGGCTAAGGCCCAGGTGGGCTATACCATATATCCTGATATCCCAAAAGTCCGCGACCCGGAACTTTGCTACATTCCACTAAAGGATGTGCCGGAGCTTTCTTTTGGAGTCTATTATCGCCGGGATGACGACCATCCCGTATTAAAACAATTTCTCCGGCTGATGAACAGGTTCTTTTCCGAAAACTCATAACGGGTGGCTGTGCCGTCTGTATGACAGCTTCAATTTTTTAATATCTATACAGCAGATCTGCCAGCACATAACCGTGCTGGCAGATGCTATACTTTCTTTCAATATCCGTTTAATTTCCCTTTTTCTTACGGAACACGACCGTACCGGCGAATACAAGGGCAGAGGCGGTCAGCAGTAAAATCCATACTGCCGGATTAGCCATATCACCTGTCTGTACCGCTTTTGCGGTATCATTTTTGCCGGAAACAGTATCGCTTTTGGCAGGCTTCTGATACGCTGGGTCAGCAGCTCCACAAACTGTACATTTACCGTCCTTGTAATTGTGAGCAGTCAGATCTATGTCTGCCACCGCCTTTGTATCCGTAAAGGTTTTGCCATGAAACTCTGCCGTCGCGGAATACACGGTTACTCCCTTGGGATTATTTTGAAAAAATCCCTACAAACAGCGTATTCATACTATTTGTAGGGATTCATTTTTTACATAAAATCAATATAAAATTCGCTTATGCGTTCATCTGTTTTACGGCTTTCTGAATTACATTCCAGCCTGTGCTGCTACTTCTGCTGCGAAGTCATCTACTTTCTTCTCGATTCCTTCACCGGTCTCGAAACGAATGAACTTCTTAACAGTCATGTTAGCGCCGTTTTCCTTTGCAACCTTAGCCACATACTTGGAAACAGTCAGATCGCTGTCCTGTACGTATACCTGGTCTAACAGACAGATCTCTTTCATCTCTTTGTTGAGACGTCCGATGATCATCTTCTCGATGATGTTGTCCGGCTTATCCGGATTCTCTGTCTTAGCCTGTGCAAGAAGGATCTCTTTTTCATGATCCATGAATTCCTGAGATACTTCATCACGGGATACATACTTCGGAGACATTGCAGCCACCTGCATTGCAACGTTCTTCAGACATTTGCGGATCTCATCGTTGACAACATCTGTCTCGGCCTCAACCAGAACACCGATACGTCCGCCGCCGTGGATGTAGGATACCACGCATCCATTAGATACGATCTTCTCAAATCTGCGGATGCTCAGTTTCTCTCCAATTACGGAAATCTTCTCTGTCAGGGCATCCTGTACAGTCTTGGAGCTGTCCTCATTCCATGCCTCTGCCATGAATGTATCCATATCCTTTGCTTCTGTAGCCATTGCCTGGTTGGTAACAGCCTTTACAAAAGCCTGGAACTCTGCATTCTTTGCAACAAAGTCTGTCTCAGAGTTTACCTCTACGATTGCTGCGGTCTTATCATCCTTAACCTCTGCCATAACAAGACCCTCTGCCGCAATTCTTCCGGCTTTCTTCACAGCCTTAGCTTCACCGTTCTTTCTCAGGTATTCGATCGCTGCATCCATATCTCCGTCTGTCTCGTTCAGAGCCTTCTTGCAGTCCATCATTCCTGCGCCGGTCAATTCTCTTAACTCTTTTACCATACTAGCTGTAACTGCCATCTTATCTTCCTCCACACTTTACAATCTTATTCTTCTGCTGCTTCCTCTTCGTATACTTCTTCTGCTGCTTCTTCATAAACAGCCTCGTCGTCTCCTGTCATTCCCTGATTTGCCTCTACTACAGCATCTGCCATCTTAGAAACGATCAGTTTTACTGCACGGATCGCGTCATCATTTCCAGGGATTACATAATCCAGTTCTTCCGGATCACAGTTGGTATCAGCAATTCCGATCAGCGGGATTCCCAGGGTGTGTGCTTCCTGTACGCAGATTCTTTCCTTCTTCGGGTCTACAACAAAGATTGCATCCGGGAGCTTCTTCATTTCTTTGATTCCGCCCAGGTTCTTCTCCAGCTTTTCCCATTCTTTCTTTAACTGAATGACCTCTTTCTTCGGCAGCACGTCAAAGGTTCCGTCCTCAGACATTCTTTCGATCTCTTTCAGACGTGCAACTCTGCTCTTGATGGTCTTGAAGTTTGTCAGCATACCGCCGAGCCATCTCTCATTTACATAGAACATTCCGCAGCGCTCTGCCTCTGTCTTGATAGCATCCTGTGCCTGCTTCTTTGTTCCTACGAACAGGATTGTACCGCCGTCTGCCGCGATATCAGATACTGCCTGATAAGCCTCGTCTACTTTTCCTACAGACTTCTGCAGGTCAATGATGTAGATACCGTTTCTCTCTGTGTAGATATACGGAGCCATCTTAGGGTTCCATCTTCTTGTCTGATGTCCGAAATGAACACCTGCCTCTAAAAGCTGCTTCATTGAAATTACGCTCATGTTTCTTTCCTCCATTTGGTTTTTTTACTTCCGTACGTGTGTAAGCCCTCGAAACCGTCTTGTCATCAAGCTTTGGCACCATCTCGGGCAAACATGTACGTGTTTTTTGCGACCGTATTATAATAACACAAAAGCCTTGCTGTTGCAAGGCTTTTCTTATCTTTTGCAGGTCTGTCTTCTTACCTGGCTATTATATGATGTTTTTAATCCTACCAGTACCTTCTGACACCCAGAACCGTCCGGTAATTCGGAGGCGAACTGATCTTGATACCGCCCGCCGGATAAGGTGCGCTGTTGGATGCATGAACGATCTGATTGCCGCCGATATAGATCGCCACATGATTGCTGTATACGATCACGTCGCCCGGCAGCATATCCGAATAGTTGACCGCTTTACCTCCGGCCAGCTGTCCCCATGAATCTCTTGGTGTGGAAATCCCGAACAATGCATGAACTGACATGACGAATCCGGAACAGTCCGCTCCATTTGTCAGACTGGTACCGCCGTATTTATAGGGATTCCCCACATACTGACAGGCACGGCTTGCGATCTGCTGACCCAGAGACGCGTTTCCAGGTGTGGACGTGCTGCCGCCGCCTGACGGTTTATTGTTTCCGCCGCCTCCTGTAGAGGGCTTGCTGGTGCCGCCCCCGCCGCCGTTCCCACCGGAAGGCTGGCTGGTGCCGCCATTATTTCCGCCGCCGGATGCCTGACCTCCTGATGAATCCTGTCCTTCTGCAGAGGCCACCATATTTTCTGTTGCCTCCGTAAGCTGAGTAAGCTGTGCCGAGGCTTCTGCCCGTGCCGCTTCCAGCTGTGTATCAAAATCAGCGATCTGGCTTTTCATACTATCCAGTGTTCCCTGAAGTTCCGTCTGCTGTCTGCCCATATCCGCAGACATCTGCTCCATGTCTGCCTGGCCGGCTTCCAGCTCTGCTTTACGCTCTTTGACCTCTTCTTTTACTTTCACGTATTCCTTCAGCTGCTCTCTGTCATAGCTATGTACATTCTGGATATATTCCGCCTTATTCACCAGATCAGAAAAGCTTTCTGCACTGATCAGTGTCTCAAGGAAAGAAGAGTCCCCTGCTTCATAAATATATTTGATACGCTTTTTCATCGCTTCATATTGATCTTTTTCTTTTTCTTCCGCCGTCTGAAGCTCCGTCTGCGCCTGGCTGACTCTTTCTTTCTGATTTTCTATATCCTGCTGAAGAGCGTCATACTGAAGCAAAAGTCCGACCAGCTGCTGCTGTACACTGGCAGCCTGATTCTCCATTTCATTTTTCTGCTCTTCCAGCTCCGCCACATTATCACTTTCCGGCACTGCCATGACCGGTGTAGCGAAAAAAACGCTCATTACAAGAACTGTAATGAGCGCATTTACCAATCTCTTTTTCATATCCTCACCCATTCTTATCATTCTTGTCACTATTTCTGTCACAAGTATTATCTATGCTCCCCAGCATATCTTAAGGTCAGAATACTACATTTTTTATTGTTTTTCAATCAATTTCTGTCTTGAGTTTCCGCAGAATTAT
>NZ_MIEH01000019.1 GCF_001754075.1 Merdimonas faecis
CTAATTATGGAAAGAACCGGTAAATTCTCAGTACCGTGCTAGTTTCCTCGCTCCATGAGATAATAACTCCAGAAAACTACAAGTTTTTTAAAGGAGTTAGTGCCATGGATAAAATCACACATCAGGTCCGTGCAGAGCACTGGGCCAGAATCCTGAATGAATGTCTGAACAGCGGGATGTCAAAGACCGCCTGGTGCCGGGCAAACGGGATCTCTGAGAAACAGTTCTTTTACTGGCAGCGCATCCTGCGCCGGGAAGCTTATGGAGCATCTCAGGATCCATCCTTACCTGCAGTTACAGAGGCAGGACAATTGTCTCCCGTTCAGCAGTCCGTATCTTTTGCCGAGATCAAACTTCCTGCTGTGTCACCAGACGCATCACCTGTTTTCCATCCGGATCTTGTGATCCGGAAAGGGAAACTTGTCCTGGAGATTGCGAATTCGGCTTCGGCAGAACTGCTCTCCCGGGTAGGAGGGATCCTCCATGCTGAATAACGCATCCGGATTTCGAAAGGTTTACATTGCTGCAGGCTATACGAATCTGCGGCGGGGCATTGACGGACTGGCATCCATTGTGAAATTCAACTTCCAGCTGGATCCATACGAAAAGGATATCCTCTTCCTGTTCTGCGGTAGACGCAGTGACCGCATTAAAGGGTTGGTCTGGGAAGGGGACGGATTCCTTCTCCTCTACAAAAGGCTGGAGCTTGGCGGTTTCAGCTGGCCCCGTACAAAAGAAGAGGCGCTGGAGATCACGCCGGAACAATACCGGGCGCTGATGCAGGGGTTGGAGATCGTATCCAGGCACCCGATCCAGGAAGTGCAGCCCAGCGATCTCCTGTGATACATTGTGCAAAACGGAGAAATGTCTGGAGAATCTGTAGATTGGAAATGCCCCTTCTGTGGTGGCAATATTGTCCTGATGAAGAATGAAGGCGGACATACTGTCATTGGCTGCGAAGAGTGCGATATGCGCATCAATCTGGAATCCAATTAAAATATACGAAGAAAGGACTGATCGGAATGGCTTCATTTGATCAGAAGCTCCGTACCCTACGCCTGATGGAAATCCTTCTGGATCGTACCGATGATACGCACATGCTGAACGCATCGGAATTATGCACGATTCTGGATCAGGAATATGGCATCAGTACGGATCGAAGAACGATATATACAGAGATGGAGATCCTTGAGAAATTTGGACTGGATATACAGCAGAAGAAGGGGAAAAATCCTGGCTATTATATCGGTGCCAGAGATTTTGAACTGCCGGAGTTAAAGCTCCTGGTGGACGCTGTACAGTCCTCTAAGTTTATCACGGAGAAGAAATCCAAGGAACTGATAACGAAATTAGAGAAGCTCTGCTGTAGGACGGATGCTGCAATGCTTTTCAAATATGTTTTCATTGTAAACCGTCCGAAGACAGAGAATGAAACTGTTTATTATAATGTGGACTACATCCATACTGCAATCTACGAGAATAAGGAAATTAAGTTCCATTATGCAGAGTGGACTGTTAAGAAAGAACTGAAACTGAAGAAAGACGGTGCATTCTATGTTGTCAGCCCGTGGGCACTGACCTGGGATGATGAGAATTATTATCTGGTAGCTTATGATGCGGCGGCTGGAATTATCAAGCATTACCGTGTAGATAAGATGCAGAACACTGAGATTCTGGAAACAGATCGTAAGGGTGAAGATTCCTTCAAAAAATTCGACTTGGCTGCATTTGCAAAGAAGACCTTTGGTATGTACGGCGGTGTAGATGCGGAAGTCACGCTGGAATGCAAGAATGAACTGGCCGGTGTTGTAATCGATCGCTTTGGTCATGATGTATGGTTGATCCCGCAGGGAGAGGATCATTTTAAAACCAGAGTTCTGGTATCAGTAAGTCCGCAGTTCTTTGGTTGGGTAACTGGTATCGGATCCGGAATGAAGATCACGGGACCGGATAATGTGAAGGCTGAATATAAAGCATATCTGCAGGATGTGCTTGAGAATTATTGATCGGTTATAGGTGAGATTATGGTAGAAGTATCAAAACGTGATTGGAAATTGTTCCGTGAGAAACTTCCTGGTTGGCAGGAAAGTTATATGGAACGTTTATGCAAGGAATATGTAGAGTTGCTGACCTGTGATAAGAAGGGTTCTGAACGATTCTGGGCACTGGAAGAGCGTATCAAAAAAGATCGCAAAGCTCCTGGCGTTATTCTATCGGTCAGTAAATCTGATATGCTGATTGATCTTGTTCGGTTAGTTCAGGATGAGGTGATTGGCCTTGGGGATCTGTCTGATTTTAGTGAAGACGTGCAGGAGAGAGTGAAATTCATGGTGCAGCGCTGGTAATGTGAATGTGGTAAAATATGCATTTTCGGGTCTTCATATAACCTGGAAATGCATTTCTTTGATGACTAAAAGGTAAGGTTGACACGTTGATTGTTTGGCCGTATACTGATATCATAAATAAAAGATAGGCCACCTAAAATACATGAAGGAGGTCCTGATATATGGATGAGTTATATCAGCAGATTATTAATATTTATAAAGAGACGGGTTCTGTAAAGAAGACAGCAGAGGAGCTTGGTACATATCCAATCAAAGTACGAAGAGTACTAATTACGGAGGGCTTATGGCACAGTAAAACCAGTGAACAGGTAGCAGATTTGCTTGCAAAGGGCAAAAGTGTAGCTGAAATAGCCGAGGAGCTTGTTATATCGGAGAAGAATGTTCAGTCTTATATGCCCTATTCACGTGGGCAGTATGGAGGGGAAGACAGAAGTAACGAAGCGATTCGAAGTGAGGAATATAGAGGACGGATGCAGCAGGCAGCTAAAAATCAGGTTACCAATACAGAAGCACGTTCAAAAAAGAAAGAGAATGATATTCAGGAGCAGCGTCGCCTTCTTGAAGAATTAAGATCCGAAAAAGAACGGCTGCTGAAAGAGAAAAAAGAATTCTGGGACATGATCGAAGCAGAGATGAAGCGGGTTCCTATGGCAATGCAGCTTCATCTGGAACTGGACCTGGGATATTTCGCAGATGAACATAAGGAAGTTCTTAGAAGATACGGAAGAATGAAGGATGGAATTACCAGAGATTTTATTGTTCCGGGTAATATGACACTGCATGGTCTTCATTATGCAATCATGAAAGCTTTTGGATGGCAAAACAGCCACCTTCATAGCTATGTTCCATATGAGGATGAATTCAAAAAAATGACAGATGGGGGATTGGTAAAAGAGTGGACCCGTCAGGTTGGTATGTATTTTCGTTTTCCCAGTGAGAATTATGAAGATATATATTGGGACGATGATTATGAGGAAGGTGAAAGCTTTAAGACCTGGCTGAAATCCAAGTATTGTGGACCATACTCCTATGAAGGCGTGGGAGAGCATTACATTCCTGCACAGATTGAAGTAGACAGATTCCGAAAGGACTGGCCTGCTATTCAGAAGAAAACAACAGATCAGAGAACGTGGAATGTCTACATGGAAGGTCAGTGTGAGGAAATGCTGGAACGCCCGATGCTTTGGACTGTACTAAAAACACCGGCTGAACAGGCAGATTGGGATTCATGGAAACAGGAGAAAGAGGCCGCACTGAAACAAGTTGAGAAAAAACGTAAGGACATTATCAAAAAATACAGACAGCTGACAGCCCGTATGGACCAGATCGTTGAAGAGGCAGGAACGCATTTTGACGAAGAAGGAAATCCGACGATCGACATGGTTCCCTATTTCCGGGAGATGGAGGAACTGGACCGTGAATTAGAAATGCTGTGTATTGATTATAATCCTGAACCAATTCCGGCATTATCTGCATTGTGTTATCGATATGACTATGGCGATGGGTGGGAGATTAAAATCACCTGTACCAATGCCTGGTACGACAAAACCGTTTATGCCAGGGATGAAGAAGGCGATATGCTTCATGATAAAAATGGATTCGTTCCTGAGAAAGCTTTGTTTGTAGATGCCTTTGGTCAGCAAATAGACGGAGAGTTTCTGGACAAGTTGAGAGATATTCAGCGTAAGGAAAAACCAATCTGCATTGCCTGGGATGGAATGAGTCTTGTGGATGATGTTGGTGGTGTTGGAGGTTTTTGCGAGTTCCTTGAGACGATTAACGGTGATAATCCGGAAGAGAAGAAAAGCTATAAAACGTGGGCAAGGAGTCTGGGATGGACCGGACGCATGCCAAAACCAGAAAACATGCTGTAGCTGTCGGGATTTTTGCACATTGTTTTATGCTACATTTTAGGAGCAGACGGGGAGTCTCTAAAAATTAGCGGGATGATCTGGCTTGTACGGATCCGGATTTTCTCCTGAAAACACTTGGCAAGATGGGGCTTGTGATCCATTCCTTTGCAAATGGATGGGATGAGTCACCGGTAGCTACAGAGGGCTATTCGGCTCCAATTAAGTCCATTGGAAACAGCACGACTACGCCTCGTGATCTGGAAAATGATCTGGATGTTCAGATTATCTTTATGGCATTGGCAGAGAGTGTATCGGCCAGACTCAGGAAGCATGGATTTAAATGTAACACTGTAGCAATCTCCATCCGGGATAATAGTCTCTATCATTTTTCCAGGCAGATGCATCTGCGAGAGTACCGACTTTACGGCAGAGTGTATGCTTCGGTATATTAGAAATACGGGGAAGTGCAGCATGGAGATGATTGTCGATGAGATGCTGGCTATTTTGAATGATCGTGATGCATATGTTCAGAAACAGATTGAAAAGAACAGGAGAATTGATTTGGACGATTTATTTATCAGAGGTTTTGATATTCGATGGAATGAGGAATTACAGGATTCTTATGTGTATCAGATTCCGGCGATTGCGAATATTGACCATTTTGAATTTAAGAGTAATATTACATTTTTCGTAGGAGAGAACGGATCCGGTAAATCCACATTGCTGGAGGCATTTGCTGTAGCATGTGGTCTGAACCCGGAAGGTGGTACAGCCAATTATAGATTCAGTACTTATGATGACTATTCGGATCTGGCTTCAGCAATCAAACTTCGAAAAGGTGTCTCTAAACCCAAATGGAGGTATTTCCTTCGGGCAGAGAGTTTCTATAATGTCGCATCTGCTTTGATGACAAAGTATAACGATGATGGTAAGATGCAGGATCTTCACGCCAGATCTCATGGGGAAAGCTTTCTGGATTTTATCCAGAGAGCAGACCAGCCGGGACTCTATATCATGGATGAGCCCGAGGCGGCTCTTTCTCCGCAGAGACAGCTGACATTATTAATCCATCTTGTGAAGATGGCCAAGAAGGGAGCACAGTTTGTAATCGTAACACATTCGCCGATTTTGCTTGCCATCCCGGATGCGGATATTTTTTCTTTTGATGAAGGTAGCATCCGGCAGATTCGGTACGAGGATACGGAAAGCTATCAGATTACAAAGATGTTCCTGGATAACAGGGAATATATGCTGAAGAGATTACTTGCGGAGGATGATGACGAGTAAGGGATATGGTGTTTATTGTCGATGAATTGGAAAGAAGTCTTCATCCAAAACTTACAGAACACTTCCTGAAATTATTTATGGAAGCACATAAAGATTCCAGAATGCAGCTTATTTTCACAACCCATGAGGATACTATCATGGATCAGGAATTATTCCGCCGGGATGAAATCTGGTTTGTGGAAAGGGATGCTGATAATGCCAGCAAGATCTATTCGCTGGATAGATTTAAGGAGCGATACGATAAGAAGTTAAGTAAAGCCTATCTCGATGGTCGTTATGGAGCGATTCCTGTGTTCAGGCAGTTTACCTTTCGAAAGGAGGGGTAAATAATGCCGGTCCATACTTACACCAATTGGAATTCGCGACCATCAGATCGTGAGGAACAGGTAGAGCCTTACAGGAAGTACTATTTTATATGTGAAGGTGCCAATACAGAAACATTTTATTTCGAAAAGCTGATTGATTTGAGAAAGGATCTGGGGATACACCCATTTTGTTCTATGGAAGCACTATCATTCCGTTCAAGGATAAGTTCGATAAGACATTGAAGCTTTACTCACTCATGACTACTAAGCCGGAGGAGGTTGAAGCCAGAAAGCAAAAGGAAATGGAAGAATAATTGTGAAAAGAGTGTGTGAATTATTGACTAGAGATTCTCCTGATGGTATATTTAGATTACCCAACGGGTAATTTGAAAAGGAGGGCAAACGTGCAGCTACTATACAATAACAGCAAAGTTCAGAAACAATGTACCGATTTAAAAACTGCAAAAAAGTTGTTTGGCGGGAATGCTGCATTAGCAACCAGCCTATTTGCCCGAATAAATGCTATGCAGCAGGCGAGTGTAATTAAGGATATTGTAATGATGCCGACATTTCATTTTCATAAGCTGAGTGGCAATATGGATGGATTTTTTGCTATAGATGTAAAAACGAGAAGAGATCCATGGCGTATTATTATTCAGCCATTAGATGAGAATGAAGAACCTTATGATCCTTGTAATATTGATGAAATTGCTGGTGTGGTTAGAATTGTTGAAGTAAAGGAGGTAAGTAACCATTATGAGTAATTATATTGAATATAATGATAAGATTGCTTTTCATCCTGGATACTATATCAAAGAAATCATTGAAGAAAGTGGACTTTCTCAGAAAGATTTTGCAAAACGATTAGATACCACGCCAAAGAATTTAAGTATTCTGGTACGTGGGGAGCAAAGCTTATCAATCGATATTGCCATGAAATTATCTCGAATGTTAGGGACTAGTGTTGACTACTGGCTGAATCTTCAGAAGAGCTATGACGCTTTGATTGCTGAGTTTGAATCATCCAAGGAATTAGAGCAGGAAAGAAGAATTTTCAAGTACTTTCAGTACACATATTTCAGAGAGAATTTTGGATTGCCTGATCTTCCGAGAAAAACAAATGAGCAGATTAAGTGCCTACGTGAATTTTTAAATGTTGCGTCATTATCTGTTTTCACAAAGCAAAATATGGCAGTTAGTTTCCGAAGTGCATCTGAAGATATGAAAGAGGCTAATATTGCCAGAGCAAATGCAATGGTTCAGATCGCAATTAATCAGGCACTGAAGATAGAAGCACCTAAGTTTGACAAAAAGAAGTTTGAAAAAGCTGTTGATTATGCATTGACATTAACAACACAGCATGGTGATTTTTATCCACTGATTAGGAAGGCCTTTGAAGATGCGGGAGTAATATTCGTAATACTTCCAAATCTTCCGGGTTCAGGAATAAATGGTGCAACCAAGAAGATTGGGCAGAATGTAATGCTGATGGTGAATGACAGACGTTTCTATTCAGATACATTTTGGTTTACTCTGTTCCATGAGATTGACCATATTATTAATGGTGATTATGGAATTACGTTTGAAAATGAGCACGCTGGACAGGAGGATGCAGCAGATAAATATGCGGAAGACAAATTGATTCCTCCGGGAGAATATGAGGCTTTCGTTAAAATGAATGAGTTTAGCGAAAATGCTATCCGCAGATTTGCTGAAAGAATTGACAGAGATCCGGGTATTGTCCTTGGCCGCTTGCAAAATGATCAGATTGTTCCATTTACAAATGTTGTACTGTCAAAAGCATTAAAACACAAATACAAAGTAATAACATCATAAAGAAGTATGTAACTTGAGGTCGTCTACCGTTATCCACGATAGATGGGAGTTAATTTTTTGCATTGATCCTTGCTGCTCTTTTGGGAAATTAAAAAAGAGGAGGCATAAGGAATATGCGAAATGTAACAGAATTATCAAAACTCAAAGGAAAAGTTTATGTGTATCTGAGGGATGAAGTGATTGCTGATAAGTTCCTTCGCGATGCTGAAAATGAAGGATTCACATTTGGTGATGGAGCCAAACCGACCACTCGACCAGGGAATAATCTTTATGTGGTTAATAAAGATTGGACCATCAGTCATGTGGGTTGGGCAGGACATATGGCATATCAGTCGGCTACAATGATTGGCGACCAACGACTAATCCGGATAGATTATGAAAAGTACATATTAAACTAAATTCCAATTTTCGGAGTTATATAAATTGGAATATTATAGTGCAAATGGCACCTCAGGATGTGTTGGTTCCGAGGTGCCATTTTTTTAATATGAAACCACAAGCTGCATTTTGAATTTTTCCTCACCGTAAACTGCATGAGGGATATCCTTCGGCATAATGAGTGTTTGACCGGCTTTAAGATAGAAGACATCGTCAGCTACTGTGAAACGTCCTTTTCCCTCAAGAACGGTTACCATTGCATCGCCACCGGCTGCGTGGGTTGAAATCTCTTCTCCTTTGTCGAAAGAGAAAATTGTCATGCTGACATAATCGTTTTGAACAAGAGTTTTACTGACTACCTGTCCCTCCTGGTACTCAACCAGATCCTTGAGATTTAACATTGTCTGTTTTTCAATATTCTTATACATCTTTGTTCTCCTTTATTATTCAATAATATTTCCATCAATAGATATTGTTACTACTTGCCATGGAAGGAATTTACCACTTGCCTGAATCGCTTTTTTAGCAGCTATTTCAAGTCCACCACAGCAAGGAACTTCCATGCGTACTATGGTGACACTGGAAATATCATTATTCTTAATTATTTCCGTAAGTTTTTCGCTGTAATCAATATCATCCAGCTTAGGGCAACCTATTAGAGTTGTTTTGCCCTTAATAAAATCCTTGTGGAAAGCAGCGTATGAATAGGCAGTACAGTCAGCTGCTATCAAAAGCTTAGCGCCATTGAAGTAAGGTGCTTGAATAGGAGCAAGCTTAATCTGAACAGGCCAGTTAGTAAGCATAGATACTGACTCACAAGCTGCTGTATTTTCAGATGCATTATGAGCTGATTGCCTGTTCATCTGGCGCATTGTGGAACCAGGACAACTGTGTGGAAGTTGCACTTTGCTTTCCTGCATTATCGCCTGTTTTCTCTTTTTATTTTCTTCTACAGCGGCCTCATCATAAGCCGCAGCTTCCCTGGTTTCAAAAGATATTGCTCCGGTAGGGCAGTTTGGAAGGCAATCCCCCATGCCGTCACAATAATCATCGCGGATAAGTTTTGCTTTGCCATCAATAATGGCAATTGCACTTTCATGGCAGGCTTCAGCACACAAGCCGCATCCGTTACATTTTTCTTCATCGATATGAATAATCTGTCGAATCATTTTAAACCTCCATTTGATTTAATGAATTAATTAAATCTGTATATGAATCTAAGGAGAGCTCGTAGCCAAAGAAGGATATAGCTTTGTAAATTTCTTCTGGTAGCTCTGTTTTTCCAGATTTATTGAGTCTTATTACCAACTTCACTGTTTCGGCGATAAGGTCTTCCTTTATTGTCTTAAGCTCATGGTTCTGAAGAAATTTTGTCATGTCATAATTAGATGTGTTGCCACATGGAGTGGGACAAGTCTCACAGTTTGGAGAAATGGTATATTTGTCTTTTATGATTGCAGTTACGATTGTATCTTCGTCAGTTGATGAATAGCAGTTAAGCAATGCGTTCATAACAACTGAGTCGGTTTGTTCGGTTTTACCGTTGTTTCCAATGGCACCAGCGAGTCCAACTAAGGCACTTATTATTTTCTCGTTCATTTTTTTATTGTCTCCTTGACTTCTTGAGGCTATGATACTATGATTCAAACAAAAAGTATGTGGTTATAACCACGAAAGTGAGAAAAATATGGATTTTGATTTTTTGTCTAAGACGGCACTATTTAAGGGATGTACAGATGAAGAAATAAAGCACATGCTTATTTGTCTAAAGAATAAGATAAAAAAGTTTGATAAGGATGAGTATATCTACAATGTAGGAGAGATAGTTACAGATGTATGCCTGATTCTTTCGGGATCAGTTCAAATCGAAAATGTAGATGTGGTTGGTAACAAAAGTATTCTTGGAGTAGTAAGGCAAGGAGATATTTTTGCGGAAAGCTATGCCTGTATTCCTAATCAGCCTATTTTGGTAGATGTAAAAACCTGTGAAGCTACTGAAATTCTCTTCATAAACGTACCTGCTTTGTTTGTGGAAAGTAATTCATGCGGGCATGGAGCAAAACTTATTCAAAATCTCTTGCGTGTGAGTTCCAGGAAGAACATAAATCTTTCTATGAGAATTTTTCATTCTGCATCAAAGACAATCAGGGGAAGACTTATTTCTTATTTTTCGGAACAGGTTTCAGTGCAGGGGACGAACAATATAAAAATACCTCTTGATCGCCAGCAATTAGCAGATTATCTGGGAGTAGAAAGAACAGCTCTTTCAAAGGAACTGGGGAAGATGAGGGATGATGGACTACTGACATTTCATAAAAATGAGTTCCACGTTGTAACTGGAGAGGGAAAGTGAAATTGAAATTTACCATCTTTTCAAAAAATGCTTACGAAGAAAATTTTTTTGTGTTAGAATGCTCTCAGTAATGAGTAGCAGATAAGCGTAAGTCCAATTATGGACCTGCGCTTTTTTGTTGCTCATTTTCATTTTATGGAAAAGGAGCGTTCTTATTATGAAAGAATTGGATTTAGGTACTGGAAACATTGGGAGTCTAATAAAAAGATACTCTATCCCATGTGTTATAAGCATGGTAGTAGCTGCACTGTATAATATCGTTGACCAGATATTTATAGGCTGGAGCATATGGAAATGCTGCAACAAACATAGTGTATCCATTTACAGTACTTGCACTTGGATTAGCATTGCTTGTCGGAGATGGAGCTGCGGCAGGATTTAGCATTGCTCTTGGAAAAGGGGATAAGAAACAGGCAAATAAAAATGTTGGAAATGGTCTTGTGATTTTATTCTGTTTGGCATTGGGTCTTTGTGCAATTGGATTTATATGTCAAACTCAGATTTTGGGATTATTTGGTGGCAATCCTGCTGAAGCCGAGTGCTATGGTTATGCAACGGATTATTTCAAAATCATTTGTGCAGATATTCCATTCTATATGATTGGTCAGGGATTAAATGGTTCCATTAGAGCTGATGGATCACCTAAGTTTGCGATGGCATGTACACTTGCCGGTGCAATTACTAACTTGATTTTTGATCCAGTGTTGATTTTGGGTTTTAACATGGGAGTAAAGGGTGCCGCTATAGCAACAATTATGGGACAGATTCTTACCTTTGCTATGAGTGTTATTTATCTTTCAAAAGCTAAGAACTTTACGATTGGTAAAGAAGCAATTAAACTCGATGGGAAAACATCAGCAAGTATTGTGTCTGTTGGCATGGCATCATTAATTGTTCAGCTTTCTATCGTAATTATAATTGCAGTAAATAATAATCTTCTTACTAAGTATGGATATGATACATTTGCAAGCACAGGTGAAGCGTTCGGTGCAGTAGTTCTTCTGGATGAAGCTACTGCTTCCCTGGATGTGGAGAATGAAACTCTGATACAGACAGCCCTTTCCCGTCTGATCGCAGATAAAACCGTTCTGGTTATCGCCCACAGGATGCGTACCGTAGCCGGAGCAGATAAGATCGTTGTCCTTTCTGATGGCACCGTGGCAGAAGAAGGATCACCAAAGGATCTGGAAGAAAAGAATGGTGTGTATACTCATATGGTAAAACTGCAGACAGAAAGCCAGAATTGGAAACTTGCGTGAAGAAGTCTCTAAAAGATATCTTATAGGAATTGAAAGAGCAATTTGAGTAGAAAAAAATTTTTAAATCTGTTAGAATAAATGGAAAAGAGGTTAGCGATAGCTAACTTAAAGAGGCAGATTATGAAACAATATAAAATCAAAAAAAATTCATTACAGGAAACCTTGATCATTCCTTTGTATGCCCGATGGCTCTGTTCGCAGAAATTTCCCGGATTGTTTCAGGATGAAACAGCCGGCGAGTTGATAAAAAAAGTGGATTATGACTTTTCTACATTAGAAAAACAATCGGAAAGTATCATGCATAGCTTTGGTGCATTGGAAGTAGCCATGCGCCAAAATGATCTTGCATGGGAGATACGGGACTATCTCTATCAACATCCAAACGCCGCAGTCATTAATCTTGGCTGCGGATTGGACAACACCGGACGAATGTGCGACAACGGTCAGTGCCATATCTGGAATATTGACCTGCCGGATGTGATTGCGCTGCGGAATCAATTGCTTCCTGCCGGAGAGCGGGAAGAAAATCTGGCTTGTGATTTAACAGATCTGAGCTGGATGAAAGCTGTACGGTTTGATCCTGAGAATGGTGCAGTACTGTTTGCCGCCGGTGTATTCTACTATTTTACTACAAACCAGATGAAGCAGTTGGTTAAGGCAATGGCCGAACACTTTCCGGGAGGACGTCTGGTTTTTGATGCAGCAGGCAAAACCGCTGTCAAACTAATGCTGAAAACCTGGGTAAAACAGGCGGGGATCAAGGATGTCGGTGCATATTTCTCCGTAAAGGATGCCAAAGGAGAGCTGGAGAGCTGGTCACCATTGCTCTCTGTTTCCAGCTGCGGGTATATGCAGGGCTATCAGAAACTGGAGGGATCGGGGGTAAGATCCATTCACCGCCTTCTGGCTAAAATCGCCGACGGACCGCTGCATTTGCAGATTGTGCGAGTGCGTTTTAAGGAGGAATCTGGATGAACTGGATGCGAACGATGTTAGACGGATTTGCCATGGCAGCCTATTTTAATTTGTTTGTTGCTGCCGTAGCACTGTACAATCCCAGACTGATGTTTCCCAGCTACCCGCCTGCCATTATCAGGAGTGCGCCGGAACCGCCCTCAAAAGCGGAGAATCGCTTTTACTGGCTATGGATCTTTTTGGGGGAGCTTCTGCCCCTCTTGCTCTACGGGGCAGTCAGTATGGTGGAAGGGGGCACTCATGGGTTTTGGCAGATGGCGCTGACAGGATATATCCAGTGGATGATGATAAACCTGTGCGACCTGTTTTTTCTGGATATCTTTCTCATCCAGAAAAGGGCGAAACGCCGTTTTGTAATTCCTGGTACGGAAGGGCACCCTGGCTATGGGTTCAAAGTGTGGATGAAAAGCTACGCATTGCCGGAGCATCTGTTGCAATGGCCATTGCTCCTGTGTCCCTTGATGGCGGCGGTGCAGGCAGGGATAGGAGTATTGTTGATGAGATTATTAATATAGAGGAGATAATGTAATGAACAAGAAAGAATTAAAACAGGAGAATATTCGACTTGGAACTCACGGGGAAGACTACGGAAGCTGGATGTCCAATCCCGTGTTCTATATTATCGGCGGCATCACGGCTCTGGCCGTGGTTTTGGCCGTACTCTCTTTTTCGGTGTTCCACATCACGGTTCTCGGTGTTCTGTTCTCTGTTGTTGCGGCGGCGCTGATGGCCCTGCTGGTCTGGATCACATGGATCAGGCGCCAGTATGCCTTTGGCGGCGGCGGAATCATGGAACAGGTTCATAGGGTTGTTCTCTCCCATCTGGACTATGACGGCCAGGGCAGTCTCTTGGAAGTAGGCTGCGGCTCCGGAGCACTGGCAATCCGTGCGGCTCTGACATGGCCGAAAGCAAAAGTGATTGGCGTTGATTACTGGGGTGCTGTGTACAATTACAGCAAAGCACTCTGCGAGAAAAATGCTGCCAGTGAGGGCGTGGCTTCCCGCTGTGTATTTCAGCACGGTGATGCGAAGCAGCTGGATTTTCCTGATGAGAGCTTTGATGTGGTCATCAGCAACTATGTCTATCACAATGTTATGGGTGCTGATATGCAGAAACTGCTGCTGGAAAGTCTGCGGGTATTGAAAAAAGGCGGTGTCTTTGCACTCAACGATGATATGAAGCCAAAGCTGTACGGTGATATGGAAGATTTTGCGCAGAAACTGAGGGATATGGGGTATCAGGATGTTCGTCTCATTGATACTGCACAAGAGGCGTTCGGCTCACACCGCCGAGCAGCTATGATGATGCTGGGATCTTCCAGACTCCTGGTAGGCCGGAAATAATCTCACTATAAAGGAGGACTGGTTATGCAGAAATTAGGCGTTGTAGAAGATACCCTGTTTGTCCCTATGCTGGGCAGAATCTATGCCAGTGAGCACTGCCCGCAAATTTTATATGATAAAAAAGCATTGGAATTGAAAAAGAAGCTGCCCTCGGACTTGATTGAGCAGAATAAGCAGAACCAGTATACCCTTTTGGCCTCTGCCTCCCGATCTGCCAATATGGATCGGTTTATTCAGTCTTTTCTGGAACGCAGACCGAACGGTGTGATTGTCCAGCTGGGCTGTGGGCTGGAGACAACCTATTACCGCTGTGATAACAGAAGGACACACTGGTATGCCGTGGATCTGCCTCATGTCATTGACTACCGGAGGGAACTGCTCCCGGAATTGGAACGAGAAACCTATCTTGCAGGAGATGCCTTTTCCGAAGACTGGATCAGACAAGTTCGTACAGAATTTCCCGATGCTCCTATTCTCGTTACTGCAGGTGGATTATTCCATTATTTTGAGGAACATAAGGTCATTTCCCTTTTGCGTATGATTGGGCAATTTGGAAATATGGAAGTTGTTTTTGATACCGTGAACAAAAGAGGCATGACCATGATGAAGAAAAAATATATGAAACAGGTCGGCCATGCCGATGCACAGATGTTCTTTTATGTGGATTCAGCGGAAGAACTGGCAGCAAAGATCAGGGGTAATGTGAAGGTGATTGCGGAGGAACCTTATTATCGTTACATTCCTAAAAACGGCTTAAAGCTCTCCACAAAGGTCAGTATGGCGGTTTCTGATCAATTCAAAATGGTAAAGATGATTTGCTTAAAAACCTAAGATTTTTTAACACAAAATAATTTTTGCAAGTGCAAAGAAATAAATCAACGCTTGAGAAAGGAGTAAATAATATTTGATATACAATAATCATTATCTTAATAAGCTCTATAATGATTTAGTAACAAATTCTCCTAAAACAATTTCAATGAACATTCCCTCTGATATTGGACAAGGAAAGATTGTTCAAACCAAAATAAAACATGGTATCGTTCTTTCAAACTGGCAAATATTTGGACAGAAAAGCCATGTTGAATTAAAGTCATGGAAATGACATTTTCATGAGGTATATGGTATATTGTATCAATAGTTTAAGATATAATTTCTCCAAATCTAAATCAGAAGAGGAGAGATTGTATGAAAAAGAGGAAAGTCAAAATAATTACGATAGATGAGAAGGAAGCAAATATAACGCATTATGTTAAAGAATCCAGGGAAAATACGGAACTTTCATATGAAGGATACGAATTGAAGTGGGAAGATCAGTTTGAAGGAAGTTCTCTGAACAGAGATGACTGGAATGTGGAGTTGCATGATCCGGGATGGGTGAACAATGAGCTTCAGGCATATGTGGATTCTGAGGAGAATATCTATATTAAGGACGGTAAACTTGTCTTGAAACCTGTGGAGAAAGAAGAAGAGGGCGGAGGCGTCTCCTATACATCAGGACGTGTTAACACACAGAATAAACATGACTTCAAATATGGTTTGTTTGAAGCCAGGGTTAAGGTTCCTGAAGGCCAGGGATTCCTGCCGGCATTCTGGATGATGCCAACGAATGAAAATTTGTATGGCCAGTGGCCACGGTGCGGTGAAATAGACATTATGGAAGTCCTTGGTCATAAGACTGATACATGTTATGGAACGATCCACTATGGCAATCCGCACAGCGAAAGTCAGGGAAGCCATACTCTGACGGAAGGAAGTTTTTCCGAAGAATATCATGTGTTTGACGTTGAATGGGAACCTGGACGGATCAGCTGGTATGTGGACGGACGGTTGATACATACGGAAAATGACTGGTATTCTGCAACAGAGGGACAGGGAAAGATTACATATCCAGCGCCCTTTGACCAGCCTTTCTATATAATCTTGAATCTTGCGGTAGGCGGAAACTGGCCCGGAAATCCGGATTCGGATATTGAAAATGCAGCCTATTACATTGATTATGTAAAAGTATATCAGAAAAACAGCTATGAGAGAATGTTACAAAGTCTGTAGAGAATATTATTTTAAGAGGTTCGGGTGAAAGTGGAAATATTCGAAAATAAATCGATAGAGTCGGGAATCCATGCTTGAATGGAGTCCCGGCTCTGTTATTTTGTGCGGCAAATAATTATATCCATGTCAGTGACAGACGGAAAGAGATAAGGTATAATAATCGCAGAAGAGTACAATAAGTGGCGGTATTTGATATTGAGAATATTGTTTATGCATTGAAAGGGAGAAGAGAGGAAATACGAATGAGCTATAAACATGAATGGGTTCTGATAGAGGCAACAGACGATATTGATGAGATGGAACACAGAGAGCCTACGGAAGAGTTTCTCTTCTATCGTGCGGTGGCCACTGGTGATATTGACAAGGTGAAACAGAATTGTGAACAGGAAAGGTTTATGTCTGATAAAGGAGTGGGGATACTTTCTAAAGATCCGGTGACAAACCTTAAGTATCATTTTGTAATCACGACCGCCATGATTACCAGAATGTGCAGGGAACACGGAATGGAACTGGAACAGGCTTTTCGCCTGAGCGATTTTTATATTCAGAAGTTGGATGATATCAATACAGAAGAAGAGGTACACAGGCTTCATGATGCGATGGTGATGGATTATACAGAAAAAATGCGGAAATATTTCCGAAGCGATACCAATTCAAAGCATATTAATGCCTGTAAGGAATACATATATTCGCATATTAAAGAAAGGATCACAATAGAGGATCTCGCAGATGTACTGGGTGTATCTGCAAGCTATTTATCTAGGCTCTTTAAAAAAGAAGTAGGCGTATCTGTCAGCTCATATATTCGGAAAAGAAAGATTGAAATGGCAAAAAACCTGTTGAGGTTCAGTGACTATTCCATGATCGAGATAGCAAACCGGCTGTCTTTTTCCTCTCAAAGTCATTTTATTCAACAGTTTCGTGAAGTGGAGGGAATTACGCCAAAGAAATATCGGGATGAGTATTATATGGTCCAGTGGGATCTGGAAGAAGTATCAAAGACAGAATAAAGAGGTTATATGTATAATGGAGGGAAGCCGGGATGCAGCAGTATCCCGGCTTCATTATGAAAAGCTATAAAGTAAGCAAAATGTCATTCTGAGGTTCCAGAAGTTTTTCAGGAATGTAGTTATCTGTAAGTTCCTGGCCATTCAACAGCAGGCGTGTAAAACCGGATTCCCGGTGCTCCGGGTTTTCTACACGGATGTGCAAATGTCTGCCCCGGAAGTCCTTTTCAAGCTCAAAGGAGGACCAGGATTTTGGAATTGCCGGTGCGATTCGTAGTCCTTCCAGATCTGGACGCAGACCTAGAATACCTTCTACACAGCCGACCATTACAGTGGAAGCGGTTCCTGTCAGCCAGTGGACGTGAGAACGGCCAAAATGTACGCTGGCTCGGCCTTCGGTGAACTGGCCGTAGCAGTAAGGCTCCAGTTGCCGAATCTCTGCCCGGTCATTCTGGGCAGAAGGAGCATTTTCCAGGAAGTAGTTAAATGCACGTTCTCCATGCCCGCGGAGAGCTTCTGCAAGGATTAGCCATCCTTGTGACTGAGAGAAGATGCCGGCGTTTTCTTTGGTACCTTGATTATAGATCACTGCGAGAGCGCCGGTAAAGGCGTGTTCATGATACGGAGGATCCATCAGGATCGCGCCATATTCTGTGTTCAGCCGGTTATATACATTTTCCAGAGCGGCATCTGCCTGGGCATCATTTGCAAAACGGCTGATGACAGACCAGCTCTGAGGATTCAGCCACATGTTGGCCTCCGGATCTTCCGGTGCGCCGATACGTTCGCCTGTTTCTGTGTACCCCCGGATAAATCTGTCTGTATCCCAGCAGAGAGTCTGAATCTTTTCTTTCATATCTTTAATCTGGTCATCAAGCCACAGACTGTATTCCGTGTCGTTTTTGTACACCGCGAATTCCTTTGAAATTAATAACGCATAATAGAACTGCATTGCTACAAATGTAGATTCCCCATCTGCTCCAAGTCTGAGACAGTCGTTCCAGTCGGCATAGAGTCCTGCAGGCATGCCGTGAGGTCCCAGATGATCCAGTGAGAACTGAATGGCTCTCTTCAGATGTTCGTATACGGTACCTTCATCCTGGTTTGCGAAAGGAATGATCTCATTCAGAAATGCCGTATTACCGGTTTCGGCAATATATTTGTATACAGTTGGGAAGAGCCAGAGAGCATCGTCTGCCCGATAGGCAGGATGTCCGGTTGCCTGTACGTAGGAAGCATCATCCGGCGTATCTTCATGTCCCGGATTGTGATGGAATTTTACAAGTGGAAGTCCGCCGCCGTTATCGACTTGAGCAGAAAGCATAAAACGGATTTTGTCACAGGCCATTTCAGGATCCAGATGAATGATTCCCTGGATATCCTGGACGGTGTCCCGGTAACCATATCCGTTTCTAAGTCCGCAATATACGAAAGATGCGGCCCTTGACCAGACAAAGGTGATAAAGCAGTTGTAGGCATTCCATGTGTTAATCATCGTATTGAATGCCGGGTCAGGGGTATGGATCTGAAGGTGATCCAGTTTTTCATACCAGTCTTCTTTTAATGCGTCGATTTCCGCTTCAAGTTGCACAGATGGATCCGTATATGAGGAAAGGATTCTGGCGGCTTCATCGGAAGATTTCATGCCCAGAATAAAGAGTATGGTCTTAGATTCTTCCGGAGCAAGGGAGACGGTACAGGAAAGAGCGCCACAGGAATTTCCGTTGTTACTAAGCGTATTTTCCAGTTGGCCGGAAGTGACGCCGACAGGGTCGCCATATCCGTGATAGGGGCCAAGGAAAGCGCTTTTATCTCCGCAGTAGGAAGATACTTCCCTTCCGGCCAGACCGAAGAACCGCTCGGTGACCTGTTTGTCATCTACTTTTTCATCGTCATGCAAGGCGTCAAGATTACCGTGAATCTGCTGTATAATCCGGTTTCCCTCGAAGAGGGTGCGGGTGATGAACAGAGAATACTGGAGATTCACCTGATCCTGTTCATAATTACTGTGATTGGTAAATTCCGCATATCCGGTCAGTGTAAGATTTCGTGTTGCTTCGGAACAGTTCTTCACTGTAAGAGCCCAGACTTCGTATGTTTCTCCCAGGGGGACATAGTAACATGCCTCGGAATGGATGCCGGAATAGTCGGCAAGCATCCGCGTATAGCCCATCCCGTGGCAGCATTTGCTCTGGTAATGCTCCAGGTCTTTACCAACCGGTTGCCAGGAGGCAGACCAGTAATCGCGGGAATCATTATCCCGAATATAGAGGTAGCGCCCCGGCTGATCAAACTGATTAAAGATATAGCGAAGGATCCGTCCGTTGGCACCGGATTTGGCGAAGCTATAGCCACCAGCGTTATTGGAAATGATCGCACCATACTGGGGAGAACCAAGATAGTTTACCCAGGGAGCCGGGGTGTCCGGGTGATCGATCACGTATTCTCTGTTTTTGTCGTCAAAATATCCATATTTCATATTATTATACCTATCCTTTTTTAAACTAAGTGAATTACAATGTGATTGTTCCGGGAAGGAAGAGCTATAATGGTTTCCCGCGACAACATTGTATAGTTTGGGCTGTCGATTTTCAGGTACTCCTGATTGCACGTTGCAGAACCTGTTATGTAGTTTCCGTATTCTTTGTGCTCCGAATTAATATAGGTGACGGTGAACTCTTTGCCTGCAAAAGTCAGCTGTACGGAGGCTGTTCCGGTTTCGTCGAACTGTTCTGCGGTCAGTTTTGGTTCCATCAGAAGATTTCCTGCTTCACCGCGGACGCCGAACACCTGCGTGATCATGGTCAGCATGAACCAGCTGGCGGCACCAGTAAGGTAATGATACATTCCCCGGCCATCAGAACGGAAATATTCCGGAATACCAGGATAGATATGACTGGTGTCAAAATCCAGAGCCGTATCGGCGAGTGTGCGCAGTGCTTTCCAGCCTTCCCGGGCAAAACCGCGCTGATAAAGTGCGTATGCGAACATCACCGTCATATGGGAAAAGACCGCGCCATTTTCTTTTTCTCCATAGGCGAAGCCGAACATACGCCCCATGTCAAATTTCAGTTCCTGAAAATCGGTATTCAGACGGTAACCTCCGATGTCTTTTCGGTACAGATATCTGTCAGCGCCGGTAACGATTTGCCGGATCTGCTGTGGAGACGCCACTTGTCCCATGATGGCGAACACCTGTCCGGTGAGCATCATGCGGACATCTCCTGGTTTTTTCGAGTATCGTTCTACAGCCTGTCCATGATTGTCGTAATAACTGTTGAACCAGCCCTCATTTTCCTGTCCGCAGATCCACTCCTGATTCCGGATATGTTCGGTCAGCCATTCGGCTTTCAGTTCCAGATCGGATGCTAGTGATGCGTAGGAGATAAGGAAACGTTGACCGCTGATAGTATGACGGCAACTTTTGACATATTTATGGAGAATCTCTGATTTTCTGGAAATGCTGTCATACAGCGCGCGATCATGGCCAAGAAGAATCTGGATCTCATACAGAAGTTCGGTTTCGCTCTGGCCGGAGTATGCTTCCAGGAGTCGTATCATACGTGCCAGATTACGCAGGTTGCCGGCATAAGCACAGGTAAAGGCCACGCTTTCTCCGCGGTCCGGCGCCATATCCAGGGCGTCATTCCAGTCGGCGTCACGGAGCCGGTAGATATTATGCTCACCTATTTCGTAGAAGGCGCTCAGCTGCTGGATGAGCAGATGTTCCAGAATGCTTCCTTTATAGATGACATCGGCCTGAGTCATCTGCTTGTTTCCCTGTTCTGAAGACCACAGTTGATCCCGAAGCCTGCCGCGTTCTGTCTGTGCATCTTTAAAATAAGGAACTTTCCGGTTAAGGATATCAATATCACCTGTCTGATCGATATACAGCTGGGTAGTGATCAAAGGCCAGAGAGCATGGTCCATCCAGACACGGGTGATGTTGTTGCGGTCAGCGATAAAGTTGCCTTCTCCATTTCCAATGATAGTGGCATTGGTTCCATCGATCCGGACGCCTCCGTAATTATTCTCAATCATTTTACCTACGTTCTGCGGATCCATGAGGAGAAGAGACAGGCAGTCCTGCCAGAGATCCCTCCATCCCCGTCCACCGCGGCCGTAATCATGGTGCGGAAGGAAGGAACATCCGTAGATCCTGCGCAGATAAGGCTGGAAGCAGACCCATTTCATAAACATATCCTGGTCCGGGTTCCCGGTATGGAATGTAACGTTTACCTTTTCTGCCCAGTATCGGATGGTTTCGTCCAAAGCAGCCTGTATCTTTTCGACAGATGAATATTCTTCATATATTTTCCGGATTTCATCCCGGTCTGTATCGGCGCCCAGTAATATGGCGTATTGGATTCCCTGTCCTGGGGCAAGGGAGATCTCCGGGAAAGCAAAAGCGCCGATGGCTTCTTTGCCGGCGACAGAAGTTCCGCAGGGAACACCGTTAAAGGACTCATAGACAGCACGCGGATGAGTGTAACTTCCCCCTTCTCCGATAAATTCTTCTACAGTGGGATAAAATCTTTCCGGCTTTTGTCCAAGGGAACTGAAACCATATACATAGTAAACGGTGTGGTTCTTCCGATGTCCCCGCTCATCGAAGGACATGGTAGGGCAGACTGTGATTCCGTTTGCTTCTGTTTCGATTCGGTGGAGCATGGAAGTGACATTTCTATGATCTCTTAGATTGTCAGCGCTTCTGCCGTAGATGGGAATTGCGGCATATGGAGTGAGATTCTGCACTTTCTCGGATTGGTTCTGTATGGCAATATGCATGATCTCCACGTTATTGTTCCAGGGAACAAAAGAAACGATTCTTAATTTCAGCGCCGGGGCAGAAGAGGTCCGTTCCAGGCAGTGCCACATGAAGCCGGCGTGTAAAATACATTTTTCCTGATCCGGTGTGAATTTTCTACTTTCCTGTTCATCAGAGGCGCCTGTAATGGAAGTAATTCTGCCGTCGTCAGATTTCAGCCAGAAATTCCTGGTGGCGCGGTTGCTGTGCAGGTTTTCTGAACTGACCGGTTCAAGCAGGAAGGTTTCCTGATCGAGTTTGGAATCGCCTCCGAGGATAGGCGTGACACAGCTTTTTAATCCTTTTTCCGAAGCCAGTGGAAAGTAAAGATAACTTGTATTCTCAGGATGTTCTACAGAGAAGCTTCCGTTATTATCCGTAAATTGCGTATGCTTCAATTTCATGACTCCTTTCTCTCTATATTTATTTTATGCTATGCATTATATAGAAAATCTCATATGCTAAAAATCAGAAAAAGGGATAAAAATATCAGAATCATGACATGAAATCGTCTGTTTTCTAAGATGTGTCATGAATCTGATATTTTGCAGAAAATCTATAATATATCGAATTCGGGAGATTGGGATATAATCATCACAACACAGGCGGGAGGAGGTCCTGCCGGAAATATGATATAGGAGGAATAAACAATGAGAAAGAAAGTAATTGCATCTCTTTTAACAGCAACAGCTGTTGTAGGAATGCTGGCTGGCTGCGGCGGAAGCTCTGATTCGGGTTCCGACACAGCAGCATCCGGGGAAGAAGGAAAAGTTATCAACATTTATAGCTGGAATGACGAATTCCGCACACGTCTGGAAGCAATTTATCCGGAGGTTGAAAGTACATCTGATGATGGAACGGTAACAACTCTTAAGGATGGAACAGAGATTCACTGGATCATCAATCCGAATCAAGATGGTGTATATCAACAGAAATTGGATGAAGCATTGTTGAATCAGGCTGATGCTGCAGCAGATGATAAAATTGATATTTTTCTTTCAGAGACGGATTATGTATATAAGTACACGGATGCCGATGCTGATGTAGCAATGCCGCTGGAAGATCTGGGAATTGATCCGGATACAGATCTGGCAGACCAGTATGAATTTACGAAGACAACCGCTTCGGATCAGAATGGTGTACAGAGAGGATCCACCTGGCAGTGCTGTCCGGGACTTCTTGTATATAGAAGAGACATTGCGAAAGATGTTTTTGGAACCGATGATCCGGCGACAGTAGGAGAGAAAGTAAAAGACTGGGATACTCTTGCAGCAACAGCAGAAGAATTGAAAGCAAAAGGATATTATACTTTCGCATCTTACGCAGATACATTCCGTCTCTATGGCAACAGCATTGATGAGCCATGGGTGGAATCCGGTGAAACAGTAATCAATATAAATCAGAACATCATGGACTGGGTTGATGATTCAAAAGAATGGCTGGATGCAGGATATTTTGACAAGACTGTAAAAGGCCAGTGGAATGATGACTGGAATAAATCCATGAGTTCATCTTCTAAAGTATTTGCTTTCCTGCTTCCTGCATGGGGAATTGATTTTACCCTTAGCCCGAACTGGGACGGAGAAGATGGGGCATGGGCGGTTACCAATCCTCCGCAGGAATATAACTGGGGCGGATCTTATATCCATGCCTGCACCGGTACCGACAATCCAGAACATGTAAAAGACATTATCCTGTCTCTTACAGCAGATAAAGATAACCTGATCAAAATTTCCAAGGATTATCTTGATTTTACCAATACAGTAAGCGGAATGCAGGAAGCTGCAAAAGATCCGGAATTTGCTTCTGAATTTCTGGGCGGACAGAATCCGTATGAATATTTTGCACCGGTAGCAGAGAACATTCAGATTGCTCCGCTTTCCGCATATGATCAGGGTTGTGTAGAGCTGATCCAGAATTCTTTCAGCGATTACTTCCAGGGAAATGTTGATTATGACAAAGCAAAATCTAATTTTGAAACAGCAATTATCGAAAGATATCCGGACATTACAGAAGTTGCATGGCCGGAATAAGTTTGAAACGGCTGCCGTATGAAGAGACCTCATACGGCAGCTGACGAATAGAAAGGAACAGTAGTTTATGAAAAAGAAATCAAAAAGCGTCAGTTACGCGAAATGGGGATACGTATTTATCATACCGTTTTTCCTCTGTTATTTCATTTTCTCTCTGATTCCGCTGGTTGATACGGTGCGTTATAGTTTTTTCGAATATTACCGTTCGGGAATTAAAGAAATAGGACCGAATTTTATCGGAATGGAGAATTATGTCAGTCTTCTTCAGTCGGATATGCTTGATTATACAGGAAATACCATCATTTTATGGGTGATTGGGTTCATTCCTCAGATTGTTATAGCGCTGTTGCTGGCAAACTGGTTTACCGATATAAGGATGAAGATCCGAGGCAAGCAGTTTTTTAAGGTTGTAATCTATTTGCCAAATCTGATCATGGCATCAGCATTTGCAATGTTGTTTTTCGCGCTTTTTTCTACAAATGGACCGATTAATTCCATTCTGACATCAGCTGACCTGATTGAAAAACCGATTGATTTCATGGGAACTGTATTTGGAACCAGATCATTGATCGGATTGATGAATTTTCTGATGTGGTTTGGAAATACAACCATTATGCTGATGGCTGCTATCATGGGTATCAGCCCGGATGTATTTGAAGCCTGTGAGTTAGATGGATGTACCGGAATTAAGAGATTCTTTTATATTACACTTCCTCTGATTCGTCCGATCCTGGCGTATACGCTGATCACATCCATTATCGGTGGATTACAGATGTTCGATGTGCCGCAGATTCTGACAAACGGACAAGGTAATCCGGACCGTACTTCAATGACTCTGATTATGTTCCTGAACAGTCATCTGAAGAGCAAGAACTATGGAATGGCGGGAGCATTATCTGTATATCTGTTCATCGTCAGCGGTATCCTGTGTTTCTTTGTTTATAGAATGACTAACGGAAATGAGGAGGAAGCGGCGAAAAAGGCTGCAAGAAAGGCAGCGAAAAAACAGGCAAAGAAAGGGGGAGTTCGGTAATGAAATCTCAAAAAACGCCTCGTTTGAGAACAATCGTGGCATATCTGGTATTGATATTGTTATCATTCTTATGCCTGTTTTTCTTTTACATTCTGATTATTAATGCTACACGCTCCCATGCGGATCTGCAAAAAGGATTTTCCGCACTTCCGGGCGGTTATCTGCTGGAAAATCTGAAGAATGTAGCGAATGACGGAAGCTTTCCGATGTTTAAAGGTATAGTTAACAGTCTGATCGTTTCTATCAGTACGGCTGCACTGTGTACATACTTTTCTTCATTGACAGCTTATGGATTATATGCGTATAATTTTAAGGGTAAGAAAATTGCATTTACATTTATTATGGCAATTCTTGTAATGCCGACACAGGTAACGGCGATGGGATTCCTGAGATTGATCACCAATATGGGAATGTATGATTCTCTTCTTCCGTTGATCATCCCGTCCATCGCATCTCCTGCAGTGTTCTATTTCATGTACAGCTATCTGCAGTCCTCACTGCCTCTGTCACTGGTAGAAGCTGCCAGGATTGACGGCTCCGGTGAATTCATGACATTTAACCGGATTGTATTGCCGATTATGAAACCGGCAATTGCGGTGCAGGCAATTTTCACATTCGTGGGAGCATGGAATAATTACTTTGTTCCGGCACTGGTAATTCAGTCGAAGGACAAAATGACAGTTCCTATCCTGATCGCCACATTACGAGGAGCAGACTACATGAATTTTGATATGGGTAAGATATATACCATGATCATGGTGGCTATCGTCCCGATCATTATCGTATATCTGTTCCTGTCAAAATACATCATTGCAGGAATTACACTGGGTGGTGTAAAAGAATAAGAAATACCGTCATAGAAGAATCTGCGCGTGTACAGATTCACCTATGACGGTTTTCGTATGTAATTGTCAGAAAAGGAGAAAACGATGATACAGCAATGGAAACACAGTGGAAGGCTGACAGATACGCCGTCCTCTAAGGAAATCGAACATGGAAAACTAGCGCGAAGGGCAGCGGCAGAAGGCTGCGTTTTACTGAAAAACGAAGGAATTCTGCCCCTTCGGATCTCGGATCCGATTGCCCTGTTCGGCGGCGGTGCGGGAAAGACTATAAAGGGAGGTATCGGCTCCGGAGATGTGAACAACAGAAAGACGGTATCCATATATGAAGGGCTTATGGAAGCAGGGGCGACCATTACGAGTACATCATGGATTGAGGATTATCAGAAGCGTTACAGTGATGCCAGAAACACATGGAAAGAAGTGATTCTTGAAGCAGCCAGACATGTGGAAAATCATTTTGATGCTTACGCTTCACATCCCTTTATGATGCCGGAGGGCAGAGATATTTTGGAGAGCGACCTGTCCGGAGCGTCTGCTGCGATCTATGTGGTCAGCAGGATTGCGGGAGAGGGAAAGGACAGAAGACTTCAGGAAGGCGACTATTACCTTAGCGGGAAGGAAAAGGAAGACCTGCTGTTCCTGAACAGATGTCATATTCCGACGGTTTTGATTATTAATGCGGGCGGTCCGGTGGAAATCACAGATATTCTGGAGGAAGCAGTATGCATTAAGGCAGTCTTGAATGTTTCACAGCCCGGGCAGGAAGCCGGACATGCAGTAGCGGATATTCTGTTTGGCAAGGTCAGTCCGTCTGGCAGACTGACGTCCACCTGGGCCAGACGTTACTCCGATTATCCGTATTCGGATTCATACAGTTATCTGAATGGAGATCTGGAAAAAGAAGAATATAAAGAAGGTATTTATGTCGGATACCGGTATTTTGACAGCTTTGAGGTAGAACCATTATTTCCTTTTGGATATGGACTTTCTTATACAGAGTTTGATACGGAGTTTCTGGATATTGAAATATCAGATGGAAAGATCAGAGCCAAGGTAAGAATAAAGAATACAGGAATGAATTATCCAGGAAAAGAAATAGTCCAGATCTACATCACCCTTCCTCAGAACGGGGAGGCAAGAGAATATCAGAGACTGGCCGGATTCGCGAAAACAGATGTGCTGGCCCCCGGAGAGTGTCAGGAGCTTACGGTAGAGGTAGATCAAAGCCAGCTGGCGGTATTTTCTAAGAAGGCGCAGGGGTGGATTGTAGAGGCAGGATATTATGGCATATGGACGGGAAAAAGTTCCGCAGATAGGAAGCAGCAGGCGTTCCTTGTTGTTGAGAAAGAGGCTATGCTTTGTAAAACGTATCCTATCGGTGAAAAAGAGACGGATTATGGAGAATTACTGCCTCCAGAGAGCCTGAAAGCGAGGGCAGAACAATGGACAAGAGTTGGAAAACAGTTGAACCTCCCGGAGTACGGATTTCTTCCGGTAAAAGAGGTGATTACACAACAAGAATGTGCTTTGGCGGATGAAACTTACCGGACGGAGGATCTGATCCCGCTGTTGTATGGCAATGTTACAAAAGGAACAAGTACGTTGGGATCTGCAGGAACCCGCGTCCCAGGTTCTGCGGGCGAGACATCGGAGGAGTTGGAGAAGTCTGCGGGAATCCGTTCGTTGATTATGGCAGACGGTCCGGCAGGCTTAAGACTACGGCAGTGTTATCAGGTTGATCGCAAAACCGATACCGTGTATGGCGTGGGCGTGCTGGGGACGCTGGAAAACGGTTTTCTGGAACCCATGGAGTACCATGAAGATGCGGATACCTATTATCAGTTCTGCACAGCGTTTCCGGTAGGAACGGCGCTGGCCCAGACCTGGAATCTGGAATTGATCGAGGAATTCGGGCGGGCTGTTGCGGAAGAAATGCGGGAATATTATGTAGATCTCTGGCTGGCGCCGGGATTGAATATTCACCGGAATCCTCTGTGCGGCAGAAATTTCGAGTACTATTCCGAGGATCCGTTGGTGTCGGGGCTGGTTGCCGCCGCAGTTACAGATGGAGTCCAGAGCATGTCAGGATGCGCAGTCACGATCAAACATTTCGCCTGCAACAATCAGGAAGATAACCGGATGGGTGTGGATTCGCGGGTATCGGAAAAAGCACTCCGGGAAATCTATCTGAGAGGATTTGAAATCGCGGTAAAGAAAAGCAGTCCACTGGCCATAATGACTTCTTACAATCTCGTAAATGGAGTACATGCAGCTGCAAATTACGAGCTATGTACGACGGTAGCAAGAGAAGAGTGGGGATTCCAGGGACTGATCATGTCTGACTGGAACACCACAGTTCCGGAAGACGGAACGATTCCCTGGCAGTGTGCTGCGGCGGGAAATGATGTGATCATGCCGGGAAATATGAACGATGACGTAGATATACGCCGGGCATTGGAAGAGGGACGCTTGTCGGAAAACAAGATTCGAATGAGTGCGGGAAGAGTGATCAGCCTGGTGAAAAAACTGGATGAGGAGAAATAGAAGATGTACAGGGTTTCCTTAACCGGTCGCATAAAAATATAAAACGGCGATAAAAAACTCTGAGAGGTTCATGACTCTCAGAGTTTTTTGTGCCTGCGACGAATCAAAGCACGAGTCTTCTAAATATTCTCCGAAAGGAGAATAATGTTTATTAATATTGACTTAAATCATATATTTGTTTATAATAAAAAACATAAAAGCACCAATGTTATTTGAAAAAATAGAAAGTGAATGGATATGAAAAAAGCTGCGTACAATATATTACCGTCAACAGAAGAAGTGCTGAAAACAATGGGGGAGCAGATTAAACTTGCCAGGTTACGACGCAATTTGTCGGCTGAGCTTGTGGCAGAGAGGGCAGGAATCAGCCGGGCTTCTCTCTGGAAAGTAGAATCCGGTAATCCTGCATGTGCAATGGGAATATATGCGGCAGTACTTCATGCGTTGAATAATATGGACAAGGATCTGTTGTTGGTCGCGAAAGATGATGAAATGGGAAGAAAACTCCAGGATATGAATCTGATGACCAGAAAAAGAGCAAGTGGAAGGAGAAAATAATGGCTGCGAATCAGAAAATCATTTATGTATATGATGACTTCAGCTTTGATGAACCGATACTTCTGGGTTTGCTATATATTACATTTATAAGGGGAAAGGAGAATTTTTCTTTTGAATATGATCATCAATGGCTTGTTAGAACAATGTTTCCGGTAGATTTGGATCCTGAGATACCGGGGTTTGCGGGGAGACACTATCCGGGGGGAAAAGGGATTTTTGGTATTTTTTCAGATGCAATATCTGCTTTTCCAGCCGTTCCAGTTGCCCTGTCGCATTTTCTGGCGATAAAAGCTCAAAAGCGATATATTCAAATATTCCTCGCAAATCCTTTTCGGCCTGTGATGATATTACTACTTTAAAAATCATAAGCCATAATCTTTCCGAATATCAGCAAAAACATTTTGGGCATCTTTGGTTCGTCCCGCTTTCATATCTACATACCCTTTTTCCAGTTCTACATGAAGGCCTTCTGTTCCAAGCGTATTTATGTCTATGGGCGTTCTTTCTGGAATTTTCACTTCAAAGGGAAGTCCTCTCTGTAAGATAATCTGCTTATAAAACATATTGATAGCGTTGGAAGCCGGTATACCCAATGTAGATAGAATTTTTTCAGCCTGTTCTTTGATTTCTGGCTCTATTCTTACATATAAATTCGCTGACTTTGCCATAATGACAACGCTCCTTTTCATACATAACTTTTTCTTTATTATACATAAATGTATATACAATAGCAATACATTTTTCTTGGATGTTAATGATATGATTGGACAGATCTAACAATATGTCCTTGACTAAAGTTTATTGACTTTATCCTTCGGCTTGGTATAATATACTTAACAAGACAACCGGGATAGATAGATGAAGCCTATCCGTTCCGGGCAAAATGTTAAACCACGAAGAGTAGTCGTCCTAACCTTTACCAGAGAGTAGGATGGCTGCTTTCTATTTTTCATAGAATGGAAAGCTGTCCCTCCCAGTTGCCTGGGTAAATATACTATTTGATTTATTTGTGGAAATACTGAGAGCCGAAATGGCCAGAATTTTTTAAGCATCCGCCCTGTATCTACAGGGCGGATTTTAAAGGCAGAGAAGCCTTGACTTTTTCTACTCCGTCACCGATGATAGCCTGTGTTCTGGCGGCAGATTCATCGGCCTGTTCTTTGATGCCTGTTATCCCTGTCTGTTCCTCCAGCCGTTCGGTGTTGTCAACCGGAAGGACGACAAAGGTGGCGCCGTTTTCGCCTGCATAGCGGTGGGTCCACATCGGTGTGAAGGTGACATCGGTGAGGCTGACCTTTCCTTTATCATCGCTGGAAAGGGAAAGTGATAACAGATAGCTGTCTTCCGTTTCGCCTGTGGGAAGCTCATCCTGCATGTATTCGATCTGCTGATTGGAAAGGAAGTTTCCAATGGCATAGGCGCAGAGCATCTGATGTTCTCCGTCAGAGGAAGTCAGCACATCGACCGGCTGGATCACATGCGGGTGACTTCCGATCAGGGCATCTACACCCAGGTCGCAGAGCTCGCCGGCGATCTCCTCCTGCTCCTCGGACTGCTGAGTCTGATATTCTGTGCCCCAATGCATATAGGCGATGGTATATTGTGCGCCATCTTCCTTCATGCCGGCTAAGGCGTCCTCCATTTCTCCGTAAAAGGTGTCCAGATCATTGTAGTCAAAAGAATTAATAAGAGGTGCCATCTCGTCTGATACCGGAAGAGCGTTAATGGAGGCTTCTTCATTGTCTTCGGTGGTCTCGTAGACATAGCTGATCACACCGATTTTCATGCCGTTGACATCGACGATATCATAGTTTTTCTGAGACTCTTCCGGCTGCGTTCCAAGGTAAGAGAGCTTTTTCTCGGTCAGAACATCCATGGTACGCAAAAGGCCTTCATCTCCGCCGTCCAGGAGATGGTTGCTGGCCAGGTTGACCATATCGATGCCGCAGCCTGCCAGAGAGTCAGCCAGTGCATCGGGCGCGCGGAACATAGGATATCCGCTGTAGCCTGCCTCCTCGCCAGCCAGAGATGTCTCCAGCGTGACGGTTGAGACATCAGAGTCACTAAGCAGAGGGCTGCAGTAATCAAAAATTGGCGTATAGTCGTAAGTGTCCGTCTGAGGATCATAATAAGCCTCTGAGTTCATGATCGGTCCGTGGAAAACAACATCGCCGGCGGCAGTCCAGGTAACGTCAGTCGCCTTCGATGTTACAGCTTCTGCCGCATTTGTCTGCTTTTTATCTGTGGATGGAAAAATAAGTGAAGTCAGAGCCGCAAGCAGGATGCCGAAGATAATAAGTTCAAATAACAATATGAAGAAGCTCTGATCACTGTTGATAGATACTTTAGAATGTCCCTGGCGGTTCTGGTGTTCCAGGGCTTTTTTCCTGTGTTCTTCAAATTCAGACATATTCATCTACCCGACCGATTCCGGGCACCAGAATCAGCCATCCCCCTCTTTTGTATCATAAAAATATTGTAACTCTATATATGGACAAAAACAAGCGCAATCTTTGGTGATGTATCCTAATAAATCTTTGGTGATGTTATCACAGAAACCTGTGACGATACGGCTTATAATACAGAAAAAACAGTAAGCAGCATGGAAGGAGAAATGAGATATGAAATTCAGACTAAATGACCGTTTAAGGCAATATATGGAAGAAAACCACCGCAAGGATATTTTGATCATACCAAGAATATGCCATACCTGAGGCGGATCTGTTTTTGAAGTGTCAGCAAGGTTTGTTGATTTGGAAGAAGCAGCCCGTTTAAGAAAAGAAAACTTTCACAGTTTTCCAAATGAGATCGGAGAGGTGTTCATTTCCCGGATTCCGCAGAAATTTGAAGAGACGGTGGAACTTGGAATGACAAGGTTTTTCAGGAGGATTACTGTGGACGGCATTTATTCCACATAACAGGGCAGGATTGAAAAGAGAGAAGGACGGAGGCTTTTATAAGGCCTCCGTCCTTTGCGAAGATGTATTGGTTTTTACGATAAATACGGAAATAAAAATCGCTGCACAAAAAATGCAATTCAGCGCCATACCAAGTTCCAGGCCTAAAAGATCGCTTGCGATCCCGACGATCCAGGGGCCGAACATACCGCCCAGCCCTCCGAAGGCCAGGAAGATGCCCAGAGTCCGCCCGGGATGCCCCTCTGAGATTTCCGAAATGATAGCGGTTGAAGTCGGAAAGATGATAGAGTAGCAAAAGCCCGTGATAGATGCAAGGATGGCAAAGGCATCCGGCCCGAATACGCCGGCGATGATGCAGAAGGCCGCACCTACAGATGCAAAAAGCACACTGCGCATATGTCCAAGGCGGTCTACGAAAAGGCTGCCGCCAAGGCGTCCCAGGGTAATACCGATGTAAAAAAGGGAAAGGCTGGTGGAGCTTTCTATTACGGAGAAATGCTTCACGTTCTGGTAGAAATCCACCAGCCAGCTGGCAGTTCCGATCTCGGCTGCCATATAAGCGAAGTTCGAAAAATTCATCGTCCATGTCGCCAGGCGGCGGAAGCGTCCGGAAACGGCAGGCGCCGTCTTTTCTTCCTCTGGGGTGATGCCGGCGTTTCTGGAATCCGGGGGATTTTTCAGAAGAACGAAATAAATAGCGACCGGAACCGCAATGAACAAAAAAATGCGGTAGATCACTCTCCAGGATATCCCCTGGTCCAGAAACAGCCCGGCGATCATAGGGGTAACAAATGCGCCGCATCCGGCGATTGCAGCAAGGATATTTAAGTAACGGCCCTTTTTCTCCTGGTAGAGAGGGGTGATGATATTGCAGCCTCCAAGCTCCAGAGATCCCAGGCCGATCCCGATAAAAAAGATAAATGCGATCAAAGGGAGCAGTCCGGAAGAAGCGGAATACCCGCCGACTCCAAACACAAGACTAAATGCGGCCAGTACCAATGTAAATTTAGGGCCGATCCGGTCTGCCAGGATGCCGACCAGCAAGGTGGCGGCGAAATATCCGGCATACTGTCCCATAACGATGGTCCCGCCGGAGGCATAATTGAGCTGAAGGTCACCAAGGAGCGAGGAAAGTGTGGCTCCGCGCATACTGTCATAGATGCCGAAAAGCAGATAGCTTAAAAATCCGCCCAGGGTAAGTATGATGAGCTGACGTTTTGTGATCTTATTCATTTTTTGATCCTCCAAGAGTGTTGATTTTTGGAGAGGTCTTGTAAATGTCTCCTGCGTTTAGTATGATTATATCAGCAAACAAAGTGGATAAATAGCAAAATTCAGCCAAATAATATGACAATATCGTCAGGAAGGAGAAAAACATGATAATCGAGGGAGATACCATCGTTGATGAGCATGGTCATGAAGATCTGCAGCATTTCTCTTCAGGATTTCTGGTGGGATGCTATTTTGATGATCTGGAGAAAAAATCGATTCCCTGGCACTGGCACGAGGAGATGGAGACCGGCATTGTCATGGAAGGAATGGTCATGCTCCATACGCCAAAGCAGGAATGGAAATTACAGAAGGGCGACGGTTTTTTTATCAACAGCGGGATGCTGCATGAGATGAAAAGCTGCCAGGCAGGGCCGTGCAAGGTCCGTATCCTGGCATTTCATCCCAGGCTTGTCGGAACGGAAGAAAACAGTATTTTCTGGGAAAAATATGTGCGCCCGGTGCTGGAGCATCCGGAGATAGAATCCCTGAGGCTTGATCAGGACCTGCAGAGTGCCAGGAGAGATCTGATCGAGGCGTCCTGGCTAAGCTGCAGGAATGAAGAATACGGATATGAAAGCCAGGTGCGGGAAAATCTGACCAGGCTCCTTCTACTGATCGGGGACGGAAGGCCGCAGATGCTGATGGAAAATGCGGAGAAATACAGAAGATATAATGAACGGACAAAGCAGATGCTGACCTTTATCAAACGCCATTTCGGGGAGGAGCTGTCGGTGCGGGATATTGCGGACAGCGCGTCCATCAGTGAGAGTGAGTGCCTGCGGTGCTTTCGGAAGATCCTGGATACATCTCCCATTGCATACCTGAAGACCTACCGCCTTCAGAGAGCGGCCGAGCTTCTGGAGACTACCTCAAGAAAGGTTTCGGATATCGCCGCCCAGTGCGGATTTGGGGAGATGAGTTATTTTGCAAAATCCTTTCGGGAGATTTACCGGTGCACGCCGTCTCAGTACAGGAGCCGCACATAAAAGTCCAAGTCGGCTCCTGGTCTGTAAGATGTTTAGACGGAAACAGCAGTCAGATAGAGGGCCGCTGCCCCAAAGGCAGCATAAATGCCATTGATGGCTGTGCAGATTGTCATAACCGGGTTTTTGACCTTCCAGCGGATGTAGACAAGGATAGAACACACACCGGAGAGAATCATAAAAAGAGCATAGGCGATAATGATGATCCTGGCAGCCGGCAGTTCTAAGGCCCAGTCAAAGGTCCGCAGAGGAAAGATGGTCCAGGGAAGAAATACGAAGACCGCGGCAATCAGAGTACATAGTTTTTCTTTCATAAAATTATCTCCTTTCTGCCTGCCCGAAACGAAGGCAGGATATAATGAGGCAGATGACAGTGATGATGACAGCAGCGGGGATCCAGGGGAAAAGGTCCCATTCCGCAGGGGAGCCGCTGCAAAATTCGCCGTATTTCCGGGTTACGATATAAAAAGGATAGCAGGGCGGGTACAGGTACCAGATCTTTACGTTGATCATCAATACAGTCGGTACCATGGAGGCAAGCCCTGCGGCAATAGAAAATACCGGAGTCTGCAGGCAGACGCTGAGCATCCAGTAAACAGCCAGCATAGGCAGGGACGATAGAAAAATATCTCCGGCCAGCATAAGGACGGTGGATGTATCTGCCATCAGAGAGACATTTAAGGACTGGGAAACAACCGTGGCGCAGATAAAATAGAGTCCGGTCATCAGTGCGCACTGGAAAAACGCCAGTGCAAGGAGTACGATCCATTTGCAGAGGGCCAAAGCAGAAGGGGAAAGCGGCAGTGCCAGCATTTTTAAGATGCCTTTGTGTCCGCGCTCCAGTTGCTGCAGGAGAACGGTGCAGACGATCATGCAGGCGGGATAGATAAACCAGGCAAAGCCCATGAAAGACTGGATCAGAAAGTTATGCTCCGGTGTGATACCCTCCATGACAGGAGTAAGGCTCATGTCGGCGTTGACAACATTGGGAAGCCAGAGTATGACAAGAGGCAGAAGCAGGAGAAGTAAGATCCTGGAGTGCCGGAGCTTCCGGAATTCTGTAAGGGTCAGTGTCAGATATCTCATAATGTATACCTCCGTGTTCTGGCAGCCGGTATGGCTGCGATGATTAGAATGATAGTCTCTGCCACAGCGCAAAGAAGAAGGTTCTTCAGATCGCCGGAGAAGGTATCCCCTGCAGCAAGGACTGTGCAGGTTTCTTCAAGTCCGGCGAAGGGAGTCAGGAAAGGCACTAGCTTTAGTGCAAACGGGCCATCTGTCAGGACTGTTGCCATAGACAGAAAGGTGATGCCGATTCCCAGGGATACCCACATGTTTTCGTTAAGCAAAGCGATCAGCAGCATGAAAAGGATCGTGGGCAGGCTTAAAAGTGCAATGCTTCCAAGGTACCTGATAAGCTCCGGGAAAAAGTCTTCCGAAAGCCCAAACCAGCGGGAGGCACAAAAACTCAGTCCGGCAGCTTCTAATGTAAGGAGCAACAGAAAGCAAAGGATCAGGATAATTGCCTTTTTGAAATACAGTCCTTCGGCTCGCAGAGGCAGAGCCAGCATATGATTCAAGGCACGGCCTGCATATTCGGTGTGAAACATCGTGCAGGCTCCGCATATCACCAAAATCAGATGGAGCAGCAGGATCATCTGGGCATTGGCCGTAAGGAGGATAGAGAGTACCGGACCTGTCTGGCTGGTAAAGGTGTCCGGACGGGCCGCAGTATTGAGGATGGGAATCAGTGCGGCCAGGATGCCTCCGATCACTATGGAGGGCAGAAAACCTGTGGATTTCAGTTTGCGAAATTCTATGGAAAGCATTATGCCAGCCCCCTTCGTCTCAGATTGTCTTCATCAATCAGCGCCAGGAATGTTTCTTCCAGATTGTCAGTGGGAAAGCCTCTCAGGGCGGCATCCTGACGAAGCTCTTCCAAACTTCCTTCAAACAGCAGCCGTCCATGATTCAGGATACCGATGTCATCTGCCATGAGTTCGATCTCTGGCAGAAGATGGGAGGAGACCAGCACCGTACAGCCAAACTTTTCCGGAAGGGAGCGGATCAGTGTACGGATTTCATGTATCCCGGCTGGATCCAGTCCGTTGGTAGGCTCATCCAGGATCAAAAGCTTTGGTCTCCCGATCAGAGCGCCGGCAAGACCCAGGCGCTGCTTCATGCCTAAAGAATATTTCCTGGCAGGGCGGTCGGCCGCATGGGAAAGCCCGGTAAGAGAAAGGGCATCCTCCACAGAATCTTTTGGAAGATCCAGGATTTTGCGGATGATGTCCAGGTTTTCCCTTCCGCTCAGATTTCCGTAGAACGCTGGCTCCTCGATGAGTGATCCGGTCCTTCTAAGAATTTCCATCCGGTCTTTTGGATATTCCATGCCGGCAATCGTAAAGGCTCCTGCGGTGGGCCGGGCAAGGCCCAGAAACATTTTCATGGTCGTGGATTTCCCGGCTCCGTTGGGGCCAAGGAATCCATAGATGCTGCCCTTTCGTACATGAAGATTCAAACGCTGGACAGCAGCAAAATTTCCATATATTTTTGTAAGATTTTTTGTCTCGATCATATACATGATGGATACCACCTTTGTTTTGATGGATTCATCATACTGCGGTTACCTTACGCCAGCATTTCCGTTGCCTTACAATTACCTTACATTTTCGGCGCCGGGCTGTTTCCTTCCCTGCGCGCGTGATATAATGATCGCACGGGTGCGATCCGGGCCGGCGGGCCGGCCCGCCCTGCTTTGCAGGGATTATATCGGCAATCCACGGCTTGGGAAGCAAATGTTTGCTTGCGCAACCGCTTCCTTCCCTGCGCACGTGGTATAATGATCGCACGGGTGCGATCCGGGCCGGTGGGCCGGCCCGCCCTGCGGGGGAATCGTAATGAGGAGGAATGGAAATGGACAGAGATTATCTGAAGGAAAAGAGGATCCTTCTGGTCGATGATGAGCAGGAGCTTTTGGATATGGTATGCTCTATTTTAAAAGAAGAAGGATATCAGAACCTCTGCACGGCTTCTTGTATGAAGGAAGCTATGGAAAAGGCAGCGGTTTTTTCACCGGAACTGGCAGTGCTGGACGTGATGCTGCCGGATGGAAGCGGCTTTGAATTATTTGAAAAACTGAAGCAGATGGGGGATTTTCCGGTGCTGTTTTTGACAGCCTGCGGAGAGGATGAAGATAAATTCCGGGGCCTGGGACTGGGAGCGGATGACTACATGGTCAAGCCCTTCCTGCCCCGGGAACTGATTTTAAGGATCGGGGCGATTCTTAGGAGAAGCTATAAAAATGAAGAGCCGCAGGTGAAGCTGGCAGACAGTATTGTTGATTTTTCCAGGGCAGAGGTAAGGCGCGGCAGCCAGACCATTCCTCTGACTGCCAAGGAGTTTGCGTTGCTGTCGGCACTTTACCGGAATGCCGGACGGATCGTGACCATTGACGCATTGTGTGAAGCGGCATGGGGAGACAATCCTTTTGGCTATGAAAATTCGCTGATGGCTCATATCCGGAGGATACGGGAAAAGATCGAGGCAGAGCCTTCTCATCCCAAATCACTTCTGACTGTGAAGGGACTGGGATATAAGCTTCTGGTGGAGGGAAGATAAAGATGAAAAATGCGTTGAAGCTGCTTCGCAGGATGGTGCTGGGGCTTTTGGGAGTCATGGTGCTTCTCCCGGTCGTGAATATCTTGATCCTGATGTTTACGCTGTGGGATGTGCATGGAAATGGAGGACCATATTCATTGGCGCAGGAGACTGCGGATGCACTGACAAAGGATGGAAGCGGATATCATCTGAGAACAGATGTACAGGAGAGGCTAAAGGAGGAAGGAGACTGGGCGGTTCTGCTGGATCCATCCGGAACAGTGGTATGGCAGACAGAAAACCTGCCGGCTGAAGTTCCAAAGACTTATAGTCTTACGGCTGTAGCGCAGCTGACCCGAGGATATATCGCGGATTATCCTACGTTCCCGGCAGAAGATGAGAATGGGCTGCTGGTTCTGGGATGTGCAAAGGACAGCTACTGGAAACACCTGTATCCAGCCTGGGATTATCAGCTGATCTCGAAAGCGGTCCCTTATGCAGGGATCGCAATCTTAATCAATGTGGGCGTGATCATTTTGATTTATGTGCTCACGGATATGAAGATCTTAAGGTCAGTAGGGCCTATTATGGACGGGATCCAGAATCTGTCTATGGGAAAAGAAGTCTGTCTGAAGAAAAAAGGCCTGCTGGCGGATATTGCCGGAAGTGTGAACCGAACGTCAGAGATTTTAAGAGAAAAGGAGTACAGGCTGAAGAAGAAAGAGACGGCAAGGGCCAACTGGATCGCCGGAGTGTCCCATGACATCCGCACACCCCTTTCCATGGTGCTTGGGTATGCCGGACAGCTCACAGGCAGCGAGAATCTAAGCGAAGAAGAGCACCGGAAGGCAGAGGTGATCTGCCGTCAGGGACAGCGGATCAAAAATCTGATCAATGACCTGAACCTGGCATCTAAGCTGGAATATGACATGCAGCCGCTGCATATGGAGCGGGTCAATGCCGTCGCATTGATTCGCCAGATCGTGGTGGATTATATGAATACCGAACCGGAGGACGCCTATCCCATCTGCTGGATGACAGAGGAGGATGTGGGTGTGTGTATGATCCAGGCGGATCCGGGACTTTTGAAACGGGCAGTCGGGAATCTGATCCAAAATAGTGTCAACCACAATCCTTCGGGCTGTACGATCTATGTAACAGTAGAACATATGGAAGATGTCTGTCAGATTCGGGTGGAAGATGACGGAGTCGGCATTTCCAGGGAGGAGTTAAAGAGGTTAAATGAGACGCCTCATTATATGCTCTGCGATGAAAATGTGACAGGTCAGCGCCATGGCCTGGGGCTTTTGATCGTCCGTCAGATTGTAGATGCTCATGGAGGAGAGGTTGAGGTCGGCCAGAGCGGATATGGAGGTTTTCTGGCTAAAATCCGGATAAAGATTCAGAAAGAGGAAGCAGGGAATGCCCCATCTTGACATTCGGCAGTATCGTAGTTATAATTATCAATGTTGATTACACAAATTTATATTGGAAACATAGAGTGGACGAGAGTTCATGAAGGGGTGCACCACCGCGGGTGTATTTCTTTGTGAACTCTTTTTTTACTCTATCTGGAAAGGAGGATATATGATCAGAGTCAATGGACAGGAAAAGCCGCTTGACGCAGAGCTTCTGCTATCGAATTTCCTGGAGCAGGAAGGCTACTTAAGAGCGCGTATTGCAGTGGAGCTCAACGGGGAGATCATTCCGGGAAGTCAGTACGGGAAGATGCGCCTTAAGGACGGGGACGTGCTGGAAGTGGTAAGTTTTGTTGGAGGAGGCTAAAGGGATGAGGCTGACAAGAGAAGAGATACAGGAGGCGCTTCGGGAAAGACATACCAATCAGATGCAGGACCGGCTGGAGCAGGGAAAAGTGGCGGTGGCCGGACTTGGGGGCCTGGGATCGAACGTGGCATTTTCTCTGGCCAGGATCGGAGTCGGCCATCTTCATCTGATTGATTTTGACCGGGTGGATATCTCGAATCTGAACCGGCAGCAGTACCTGATGCGCCATATCGGGATGTATAAGACAGAGGCGTTAAAGGAAGAACTTTTAGAAATCAATCCTTATCTGGAAATCCGGACGGATTGTGTGCGCGTGACGGAGGATAATTTAGAAGAGCTTTTCAGGGAGGATGAAATCGTCTGCGAGGCCTTTGACGTCCCGGAATGTAAGGCTATGCTGGTGAACGGGATCCTGGAGCGCTGCCCCGGGAAAACGATCGTCAGCGCCTCTGGAATGGCGGGCTATGGGAACAGCAATGCCATACAGACAAGGAAAATAACAAAGCATTTTTATCTCTGCGGGGATGAGGTCAGTGATTCGAGGGCGGGCCTGGGGCTGATGGCGCCCCGGGTGATGATCTGTGCCGGACACGAGGCGAACCTGATCACGCAGCTGATCATAGAAAAGGAGTAGATGAAATATGACAGATTTTGCAAATGATACACTGGTTTTGGGAGGACACGAATTTCACTCCCGTTTTATCCTGGGTTCCGGGAAATATTCATATGAGCTGATAAAGGCTGCAGTGGAAAATGCGGGAGCCCAGATCATTACCATGGCTCTTCGCCGGGCGAGCCAGTACGGGGATAATATCCTGGACTATATCCCGGAAGGGATCACGCTTCTTCCGAATACGTCGGGGTCCAAGACAGCAGAGGAGGCGGTGCGGACGGCCAGACTTTCCAGAGAGCTCTGCGGCAGTGATTTTGTAAAAGTGGAAGTGATACCGGATGCGAAGTATCTGCTGCCGGACAATTACGCCACAGTGAAGGCCACGGAAATCCTGGCAAAGGAAGGGTTTGTCGTTATGCCCTATATGTATCCGGATCTGAATGTGGCAAAGGCGCTTCGGGATGCGGGAGCTGCCTGCATCATGCCCCTTGGCGCGCCGATCGGATCCAACAAAGGGATCTGCACGAAAGATTTTATCCAGATCCTGATCGATGAGATCGATCTTCCTATCATTGTGGATGCTGGTATCGGAAAGCCTTCTCAGGCCTGCGAGGCTATGGAGATGGGAGCGGCGGCAGTCATGGCGAATACGGCGATTGCCACGGCGGGAGACATCCCGGCGATGGCGGCGGCCTTTAAGAGCGCCATTGAGGCGGGAAGAAGAGCATATCTGGCCGGCATGGGCCGGGTTATTGACCGGGGAGCCAGCGCTTCTTCACCGCTTCAGGGAGTAAGTGAGAAATAAAAGCGGAGGAGCGGCCCATGTATGAAGAGATAGATTTTAAGAAAATCATAGCTGTTTCCAACCGCCATGTAAGCCGTCTTCCCTATCTCGCTCAGGTAGAACGGATCGTAAGCTTTCATCCGAGGGCTTTCCTTTTGCGGGAAAAGGATCTGCCGGAAGGGGCCTATCTTGAACTGGCCGGGAAGGTACAGAAGATCTGTGACAGAAATCAGGTGCCGCTGATCCTTCATTTTTATCCGGAGGCGGCAAAGCGGCTGGGGCTTCCCAGTGTACATCTTCCTTTGTGGAAATTCGCAGAGGCGGGAGAGAACAGCGGTCTGAAAACGGGCGTATCCGTTCATTCCGCGGAGGATGTAAGGAGGGCGGAGAAGCTGGGTGCAGCCTATCTGACAGCGGGACACATCTTTGCCACCGACTGCAAAAAAGGGCTTGCACCCCGGGGGCTTTCCTTTCTGAAAGAGATCTGTGAACAGACGGAGCTTCCGGTATATGGGATCGGCGGCATCCGGCTGGACGCGGAGCAGATCCGGACAGTTCTGGAACAGGGGGCTGCCGGAGTGTGCATTATGTCACAGATAATGCGGATGTAAGTGCCTGGGATGTACAGACGTAAAATAGATTAAGAAGAGATAAGAAAAGAAGCCGTCCGTAAAAAAAACGGATGGCTTCTGCTGTTGTAAATCAAATGTGAGAGTAAAGTGTGGCATCCGGGGCTAATGGCCCCAGATGCAAACTTTATGAGGGGGGAGATAGTCGAAACATATCAACTATCTGATGCTTATTATAAAGTGGAAATGTGACCAAAGTATGTTCAAAATCTAAAAAAAGCGAAAATTTCTTAATTCCTTGTCATTTTTCTTATTATGAGATATAATAATTAAAGCAAATTTTTAGGAATTGGAGGAAATAAAAATGTTAGTATCAGCAAAAGACATGCTTGAAAAAGCAGTTGCAGGCCACTACGCAGTTGGACAGTTTAATATCAACAACCTGGAATGGACAAAATGTATCCTTCAGGCTGCAGAAGAGTGTAAGTCCCCGGTCATCTTAGGTGTTTCTGAGGGAGCAGGAAAGTATATGACAGGTTTTAAGACTGTATCAGCTATGGTGTCCGCTATGATCGAAGAGATGGGAATTACCGTTCCGGTAGCTCTTCATCTGGATCACGGTACCTATGATGGATGCATGAAATGTATCGAGGCAGGATTTTCTTCCATTATGTTCGACGGTTCCCACTATCCGATCGAGGAGAATGTGGCAAAGACAAAAGAGCTGATCGCAATCTGCCGTGAGAAGGGAATGTCCCTGGAAGCAGAGGTCGGAGCAATCGGCGGCGAAGAAGATGGTGTTGTTGGTCAGGGCGAGTGCGCAGATCCTGAAGAATGTAAGATGATTGCTGACCTGGGTGTAGACATGCTGGCAGCAGGTATCGGAAACATTCATGGAAAATATCCGGCAAACTGGGCAGGACTTAGCTTTGAGACTCTGGATGAGATCCAGAAGCTGACCGGAAAGCTTCCGCTGGTACTTCACGGCGGTACAGGCATTCCGGATGACATGATCAAGAAAGCCATCGATCTTGGCGTTGCAAAGATCAATGTAAATACCGAGTGCCAGTTAGTATTTGCAGAAGCTACACGTAAATATATCGAAGCAGGAAAAGACCTGGAAGGCAAGGGCTATGACCCGCGTAAGCTTCTCAAACCGGGCGCAGAGGCAATCATTGACAAAGTAAAAGAAAAAATGGAACTGTTTGGTTCTGTAGGAAAAGCCTAAGTAAAAGGCGGAAAGATAAAGAGAATAAAGGCGTTCCAACCGGAAGTTGGAGTGCCTTTTTCTGATATAGGATGATACGAGAAGGAAGAAAGGAAATGCGAGAATATGAGTGAAGCATTTAACGTGGCGGACATCTTTGGCGAGGATGTTTTTAATGACACTGTCATGCAGGAGCGCCTGCCCAAAAAGGTATACAGAGATCTGAAGAAAACCATCGAAGAAGGAAAAGAGCTGGATCTGGCAACAGCGGACGTGATCGCTCACGAGATGAAGGAATGGGCGATCGAAAAGGGAGCCACCCATTATACGCACTGGTTCCAGCCGCTGACAGGAGTGACGGCGGAGAAGCATGATTCTTTTATTTCCGCACCTATGCCAAGCGGCAAGGTGCTGATGAGCTTTTCCGGAAAAGAGCTGATCAAGGGAGAACCAGACGCCTCATCCTTCCCTTCCGGAGGACTTCGCGCTACCTTTGAGGCCAGAGGCTATACGGCATGGGATTGCACGTCCCCGGCTTTCGTGCGTAAAGATGCAGCGGGTGCGACACTTTGTATTCCGACAGCATTTTGTTCTTACACCGGAGAAGCGCTGGATCAGAAGACGCCGCTCCTTCGTTCCATGGAGGCGATCAATATCCAGGCGCTTAGGCTGATCCGTCTGTTTGGAAATACCACATCAAAAAAGGTAACGCCTTCGGTAGGACCGGAGCAGGAGTATTTTCTGGTGGATGCAAAGAAATTCCAGCAGAGGAAGGACCTGATCTATACGGGTCGTACTCTGTTTGGCGCTATGCCGCCGAAAGGCCAGGAGCTGGACGATCATTATTTCGGAACGATCCGGCAGCGTATCGCAGGCTTTATGCGGGATGTGAACATTGAACTGTGGAAGGTGGGAGTGACCTCCAAGACCCAGCATAATGAAGTGGCGCCGGCACAGCACGAACTGGCACCGATCTATGCGCCGGCAAATGTGGCGGTAGACCACAACCATCTGGTTATGCAGACCTTAAAGAGAGTGGCGGGACAGCATGGCCTGAAGTGCCTTCTGCACGAAAAGCCTTTTGCGGGAGTCAATGGATCTGGCAAGCATGATAACTGGTCCCTGATCACAGACGACGGAAAGAATCTTCTGGATCCGGGGAAAACACCGCATGAAAATATTCAGTTTTTGCTGGTACTGACCTGTATTTTAAAAGCGGTGGATGAGCATGCAGATCTCTTAAGAGAATCTGCGGCTGACCCGGGAAATGATCATCGTCTGGGAGCAAATGAAGCGCCGCCGGCCATCATTTCCATTTTCCTGGGAGATCAGCTGGAAGATGTGATCGAGCAGCTGGTAAGTACCGGAGAGGCGACTCACAGCTTAAAGGGCGGAAAGCTGAAGACGGGTGTGCGTACCCTGCCGGACCTGGCAAAAGACGCGACCGACAGAAACCGTACTTCACCGTTTGCATTTACCGGAAATAAATTTGAATTCCGTATGGTGGGCTCCAGAGACTCTGTGGCCGGGCCTAACGTAGTGCTGAATACCATTATTGCGGAAGCATTTTCAGAAGCCTGCGATGTGCTGGAGCAGGCAGAGGATTTCGAGATGGCGGTGCATGATCTGATCAAGCAGTATGCTACCGATCATCAAAGAATCATTTTTAACGGAAACGGCTATTCGGAAGAATGGGTAAAAGAGGCCGAGAGACGGGGGCTTCCAAATATCAGCTCCATGGTAGAGGCTATCCCGGCGCTGACGACGGAAAAATCGGTTGCCATGTTTGAGAAGTTTAAAGTCTTTACACGGGCAGAGCTTGAGTCTAGGGAAGAGATTAAGTACGAAAACTATGCCAAGGCTATCAATATAGAAGCGCGTACCATGATCGACATGGCAAGCAAGCAGTTTGTCCCTGCTTTCATTAAATATACAAAATCCCTTGCGGATACAGTGATCGCCGTCCGGGATGCAGGTGCGGACGCATCGGTGCAGTCCGATCTTTTAAATGAAGTCTCCGGATATCTGGCAGAGACGAAGCGGGCGCTGGAAACCTTGATGAAGGTGACCGAACAGGCGGCTGCGATGCCGGAAGGCGGAGATCAGGCCAGATACTATCATTCGGATGTGGTTCCTGCTATGGAAGCGCTCCGCGCGCCGGTGGATGCGCTGGAGATGATCGTGGATAAGGAGGCATGGCCGATGCCGTCCTACGGTGATCTGATCTTTGAAGTATAAGGAGGTCTTTGTGACAGGAAGTGAATTTATAGAGAAGCTTAAGAAAGCTTTGGAAAATGATCTGAGCGAAGCCCAGGTAAGAGAGCAGACAGCCTTTTACAGCAGCTACATCCGGGAGGAAGTAAGAAAGGGGCGGAGCGAAGAAGAGGTAACGGGTGAGCTTGGAGACCCATGGGCTATTGCCCGGAATATCATCAGTGGGATGGAGTTCCAAAATGAGAGCGGGGGGTATCAGTACGAGGCGGAACAAAGCCGCCAGAGATCCCGGTATCAGGACCGGGATCTGAAGGGGCAGGGAAACGGGCATATCCATACCTTTGGATTTAAGGGGTGGTGGCAGCTGATCCTGCTGCTCCTGGGGATCATCGGGATACTGGTTTTGGTGGTCGCTGTGATCGGAGGGATATTCTCGCTGCTGGCTCCGGTTCTGGTGCCGGTTATCCTCATTGTCATTATTTTAAGGTTCTTTGGAAGACGTCAGTGAAAACTGGCGTCTCTTTTATTTTTTGTAATCCTTTTGAATCTTTGTAACGTTATAAATAATGAAGAACAAAGAAACAGCCCATATGCACATCACAGGAGGACCTGTAAGTTGACGCGCGAAGACGAGATTTTTGAAAAACTGAAAAAAGGCGATCCAGATGGGGCAGAGGAACTGGTCAGGCTTTATTATGCCGAAATTTTGCGGTACTGTCTGTTCCGCCTGCCGGACAGGTCTATGGCGGAAGATGCGGTGCAGGAGACCTTCCTGAAAGTGTTCCGATATTTCGATGATTACCGGCACCGAGGGCATTTCCGGGCTTTTTTGTACAAGGTGGCGGCAAATGTATGCAGGGATCTGTGGCGGAAAAGGCGCTGGGAGCCCGTGCTGGAGCAGATACCCGTTGAAGAAAAAGGGATACGGGAGAGGGAGGACCGGGAAGATTTTAAAAGGCTGGTTGCGCTTTTGCCGGAAGAGCTTAGGGAGATCGTGGTCCTTCGTTTTTCTCAGGAGCTGAAGCTCAAGGAGATTGCGGGAATTACGGGATTGCCGGCCCGGACGGTGCAGTCCAGGCTGAGAAGAGCATTGAAGCTGTTGAAACAGGAATTGGAAGGAAGGAGTGACGGATATGGGCAAAGGAAATGAGAGGAGCCTTCGGCGGATGGAAAAAGAGCTGAAAGACCTGGCAGGCCGGAAGAAAGAGATGGTCCTGCCGGAGGAGGGGCATCTTTTGCAGACGGTATCGCTTGTCAGGGAAGCTTATCGGACGGCGGGGGCCCGAAGGAAGCCGATAGGATTCTTTTCATTTACGGTCCGGCAGATCCGTTATGCGGGCAGATATGTATGGGCCTGGCAGTGCCTGCTTTTATTTGGGATCCTGACGGTTTTCTGTGGATTTAGCAGGAACTGGAGTGGAGCGGATCTGGATCTTATGATGTTCTTGTACCGCCGGATCCCGCTGCTTCTTTGCGGTGCAGGAGTGGCTTCAGCCTGGAGCTGTGTTCCGCTTTTGGCCCGTGCCCGCAGGTGGCAGATGGCGGAGATAGAGCTTGCAGGGTGCTCTGCGGCAAGACTTCGGCTGGCGCAGCTTTTGATCAGCGGCGGGAGTGCGCTGACGGTAGGAGGGCTTTCAGCCTTTGCGGCCTGGCGGCTCTGGGCGATAGGGATTGAATCCTTGGCAGCCTATCTTTTCCTGCCTTTTCTTCTGGCGGGGAGCTGCATTTTGTTTTTCGTGCAAAGAGAGGAAGAACGGAACTTTTTGTTCAGGTGTACAGCGGTTCTCCTGGCAGGGTTTGCGGCCTTTGCGCTGGTGTGGAGGATACTAAGCCGCGGAGCGGAAGAGTTTCGGGATTATCAGGTGTCTGGAGCATATGTATGGATTTTGTGCGGGGTCGCGGCGGGCTTCTGGGTGTTTCAGATACAGCAGATTAGAAGAAAGGAGATGGCCGGATGGAGTTATGTATCAGAAATCTGACGAAAGAATTTCGGGATAAACGGGCGGTGGATCAAGTAAGCCTTACGCTTACCCCGGGCGTGTGGGGGCTTCTTGGAGCCAATGGCGCCGGGAAAACCACACTGATGCGGATGGCGGCAGGACTTCTTGTGCCGACAAAAGGAAGCGTGGAATATGATGGAATCCCGATCGGGGTGCTTGGGCGGCGGTACCGGGATGTTTTCGGATATCTTCCGCAGGAGTTTGGGTTTTATCCGGAATTTACAGTCTATGATTATCTGGATTATGTGGCCGCACTGAAGGGGCTTTCCAGAAAGGAGGCAAAAGAAAAGATTGACCATCTGCTGGAAGTGTTTTCGCTTGCAGATGTGCGGAAGAAAAAGATGGTGAAGCTTTCAGGCGGAATGAAGCGAAGAGTCGGTATTGCCCAGGCGCTTCTCAATGATCCGGAGGTGCTGATCCTGGATGAGCCTACCAGCGGCCTGGATCCGGGAGAGCGGGTGCGGTTCAGGAATCTGCTGTCAGAGTTTGCAGCGGACCGGATTGTGCTGATCTCTACCCACATTGTATCTGATGTGGAATATATCGCTTCCCAAAATGCGGTCATGAAGGAGGGAAGGATCATAGCGGAAGGGACGACAGAGGAGCTTCTCCGGCAAATGAATGGAAAGGTCTGGTCTGCTTTTGTGCCGGAATACGACCTTCATAAGTATGAGCAGGGAGTGCGGATCGTAAGTATCCGGAATGAAGATGCGGGTGTGGTGTCTGTCCGTTATCTGGCTGAACGGCCGGTACTGCCGGAGTCGGAGGCGAAGGAGCCAAGACTTGAGGATCTGTATCTGTGGCTGTTCCCGCAGGAAAAGGAGGTGCAGTGATATGAGGCACAGTGTCAGGAGGAGAAATCATATGTGGCGGCGGGTGTTTGGCGCCGAGCTTAAGAGACTTTTGAAGACGAGATCAGTCCTGATCCTTATGGCGGCTGCTGTTGTATTGGCGCCGGTTCTGGCTTATTTTCCTGCATCCTTTGCTTCTTATACTTATCGGGATGACAGCGGACGGGAGGTGACGGCAGAAGGCCGGGAAGCACTTTTACTGGAGCGGGAAAACCAGGGGGAATTTCAGGGCGAGATCACGGGGAAAGTTTTGACGGCGGCGCTTAAGCGGTACCAGGATTTTGCAGACGGGTATGAGGGCGGACTGCCGGACGGCATTTATGATGAACGTGTGGAGGCCAGTGATTACTATGAAAAAGTGTCCAATGTGGACGGACTTCTGAACCGGGTGAACGAGGCGTATGCAGATCCCAGGACCGGCATTGCCCCGGGACTTGATGCCCTGACGGAGGAAGAGACAGAAGGATTTTACGGACAATGCAGGCAGCATTTAAGAGAACTTTTATATCTGGAGGGCGGCGAAGGAGAGCGTACGGTCAATGCCGTAAGACAGGCGGAAGCACTCTATGACCAGGTGAAGATGCCGTTTACCTATGAACCGGGAGTGACAGCGGACGCACTGGAGTATGTGGGAATCTATGTGTTTCTGCTGGTGATGATCGGAACCTTTCTTCTGGTGCCGGTGTTTGCCAGTGACCGTCAGACCCAGGCGGATCAGATTCTGAAATGCACCCGGGAGGGAAAGGCCTGTCTTGCGGTCAGCAGGATCCTGGCCGGGCTTTTGATCGTAGCGGTTCTTTATGTAGTGTGCATGACCTTATTCCTGGCGCTTTTGAACGCATCCTTTGACTTTAAGGGGCTGGATACATCGCTGCAGCTTTTGGTATCTGTGGCAGTCTTCCTGCCGGTCACGGTCGGGCAGATGGAGCTTTTGATTGCCGGGGCCGGGCTGGTGTCTTTGCTGGCCGTCGCCGGATTTACCCTGTTCCTCTCGGGAAGGATGAAAAGCGTGGCCGCAGCCAGTGTTACTGCATTTGTATTTCTGGTCCTGCCGGTGATCTTCTATATGATGCTGGGCAATAATCTGGGTAACTGGATCCGGTGTCTTCTGCCGGCCGGAGGCGTGGGGATGGTGAACAGCTTCACCTATGCGGCTCTGAATACAGATTTTGCATATGTGGGAAATCAGGCGGTGTGGCTGCCCTGTGTAATGATGACCGCCGCGGCGGCAGAAGCAGTTCTGTTCACGGCCCTTGGCGTGGCCGGCTGGTGCCGGAAGAAATAAAGAAAAAATAAGAAAGACAGACAGTAAAAGACCGATGGGGGAGCCATCGGTCTTTTGAGGGGAGTATAAATAATTAATAAGGGGTTGTAGAAAGAATCCTTTCTACAAAACTAAGTATAATATAGCAGATAAAAAAAAGCAAGTAAAATATTAAAAAAATCTTAATATAAAACAAACAGCATTTTTATGGGATGTGATACATAGAATCCGCCGGAAAGGAAATACTAACGTCGAAACCAAAAAAATCAGGAGGAATTGATATGGCAAAAAACAATCAGACATCCAACGGTAACCAGAATGCAAACACGGAGCAGAACAGCACCAGCAAGCGCACAGCAGGAAAAAATGCATCCAACAATAAAAATTCCTACGGGAAAAACAATGCATCCAGAAATTACACCTCCGGGGCATCTGATTACAGCGATAAGTATTAACGCGAATGGGGACGTACA
>NZ_MIEH01000002.1 GCF_001754075.1 Merdimonas faecis
CAAAGGAAAACAGTATGACTATAGCCAGCCGGCAGTGCAGGGAGTCCAGTACTGCAACCGGTTATTCGCCATTGAGGACTCCATTAACAAAAAGTATCCCGGTGATTATGAAAAGCGGAAGCAGCTGCGTCTCGAGAAGGAAAAACCTGTTCTGGAGGCTTTCTGGTCGTGGCTCGATCAGCAGAAGCCTGTCCGGAATACGCGGATGGATAAAGCCATTAATTATGTTCTCAACCGGCGTGATACAGCGGAGACCTATCTGGAAGACGGGCGGTGCAGCTTTACCAATAATCTCAGCGAGAATGCGATCCGACCATTTGCAGTAGGCCGGAAGAACTGGCTGTTTAGCAATTCCGTAGAGGGAGCGAATGCCAGTGCAGTGACCTACACAATGGTTGAGATGGCAAAAGCACATGGGCTGAATATTTATGGATATCTTAAATTTCTGCTGGAACACCGGCCAGATAAAGATATGACCGATGAACAGCTTGCAGAGCTGGCACCTTGGAGTGAAAAACTCCAATCTATCAAAAATCGCATGTGAATTATAGTGAATTACTCCAACTCGCAAAGGGCTGGGGTAATTTTAAATTTTACCGCGGTATTATTTGGCGCTTACGAACACAGCGTTAGGAGCAGAAAAGAGCAAGAAAAGAAACATTACTTTTAAGAACAAGGAACATGAGAAGTTTTATCACACCTATCTTCCAAAATGTCGGTATCAGGACACATACCATAAAGCACTGGTTTACTGCATGGGACTGTCAGAAGATACCAGACGAAATGTAAACCGAATCTATGACTTTGAGACGGGATTTATAAAGCCGGAGTGTCTGCAGGAAGGATGGCAGACCAGCGGGAGCGAAAAGATTGTCCGTATTGCATTTAATCTCTATACAGATGGAACACCTACGACAGATGAATATGACGATACGGAGGAACAGATTGTTGAGACACGGCTTTATTCCGTCAGTGACATCTTTTGCACGGGAGATGGGATATTGAAGAGAATGCATTCCATCAGCTAAAGACTTATTATCATGCAGACCATTGTTACTGTCATGAAGCAGTGGAAGTGATCTTTCTATTAATGCTGATAGCATTTAACATACGGGAAATGTATCTGTACCGGCGGATCCATGGATTTGAGAGAAGCAAGATTACAAGGAAAAGTGTAACGCGAATCTTTCGGGATGATCTGCAGGCAGAGAATCTATGTTGGATATTGTATATAGAAGGGGGATAGAAATTCAAAAAAGAGAATAAGGGGTTGTGGAGTCTGAAAAAGGGGAGGTTTTCAGATAGGATACTTTCTGTCCCAAAAGATGACAAGACAAGGGGAAAGAGAATTGGTAAGGGAAAATAGCGCAGGTGAATATTTATAAAAGGGGAATCTATATAAAAGCGAAATCCCTGGATAAGTTCTGAGATTCGTTGAAGTTACAGCCTTTTCTTGTTATACTTGATTCAAAAAGAGGCTGTTGAAACAGGGGGATATAAGCCGGACGGGACACGGAAGAGATAAGCCGAATACCGGCATCTTTGAGGAGGGACTTTAGTTATGAAAAGGTTTTACAGACCGGTGCTTGCAGGAATGGCAGCAGCCGTAATATCTGTCTGCAGCGCATGCGGAGCAATACCGGAAAAAAATCACGGAGGCAATAGTGGAGACCGGAAGGATGCTGCGGATGAAAAGACGGAGGAAATAACCATACCGGCTTCGCTGATTAAGTTTTCCAGTTCGGATCTGCAGGATAATATAGAAGCATTCAGCGACTACTGCACCAGCGTCAGACAGGATGGGGATGATATGATAATCGAAGTGACGACGGAGCAGAAAGAAACGCTGATACAGATGCATGAAGACAATATCAGGGAAGTAATGGATGATATGGTGGAAGCTGATCCTTCGTATTCCTGTGAATTGGACGAAGATTACAGCAGAGTGGTGTACAGGTACGACGAAAACATAGACGGCATCCTGCAGGCAAAAGTTCTGCTGTCGCTTACCACAAGCTATGCTTTGAAAGGCATTATGGAGACAGGAAATCCGGACTGGCATATCCATGCTGAAATTGTAAACTGCCATACCGGTGCAACGGTCGTAGAGGGAACATTACCGGATGAGGCGATCAATTTCGGACCGGATGAGTGGGAAAAAAGCTATGTCAGTACAGGAGAGGATGAGCAGCAGAAGGAAATTATGCGGGAAACAGGCCTTCCGGCAGACTACAGTGCTCTGACTGACACACAGAAGAGCGCAGTTACGTCAATTGAGGATATGCTGACATGGATGGAAGGAAAATATCAGCAGAAATTCTGTTATGTATCCTACGCGCCGGGAGATGCGATCGAACAGGAGCATTTGAAGGTATATCCCGAACAGGGGGATGAATCGGATATTGTGACGGTGTACCGTACATATGAAAACGGGCTGTACCGGTATGAAGACGATTACGGAGCAATTCTGATGCGCCCCGCGTATGAAGAGCAGGTACGCGCATTCGCGGAGCAGTATCTGCCTTCCGAAGGGATAAAGATTTATACGGAAATAAAGAATGGCGGCAGCAGCCCGGCAGAGGAAGAACCGGTTCTGAACGAGGTTTCCGCTGTGACGTATATTTTTATGGACGACGCCCTGTGCTCAGAAAAGTATGAGATATTTCTGGAGGCTGTGCCGGACTGGCTGACAGAGAACTGTCAGGGCGTACCGGCGGGGATTTATCTGCGTATGACAGAGTCCGAAGCATGGCAGCAGATCGACAGATCCGATTATGAGGACAAGCTCCGGGAAGATGTCTATACTAAAGAGGCAGAGTGCGCGATCTCCGGGAGCGGGAAAGTGACAGTGTATTAGTTGAAAGGAAGAAAAATTATGAGGAAAGTATTACCGCTTATCGTATGCTGTGCTCTTGTATGCAGCCTGAGCGGATGCATCGTTTTCAGGGGAGGATCATCCAATGAATATCGCTCCGATGAAGAATTAGCGGATGAAATGATAGAAAATATTATCGATTGCGCAGAAAAGGAAAATGCAAAAGCACTGACAGAATTATTTTCACAATATGTTAAGGACAGTACGTTAAATTTAACTGAACAGGCAGAAGAATTTATAGAATTTTTTCAAGGCCAATGTAAAAGCTGGAAAGGAAATGCAAGTTCCCATGAAAAAAGTGAACACGGAAAAACAATCTGGCGGGAATTGAGAGGTCAATATTCAGTTATTACAGATGAAGCACAATATGAAATAGCATATATTTATATTCCTTTTCACAGAGAAGAACCGGATAAAGAAGGGCTTACTGCAATAGAGATCACTACGGAAGAAACTTTTAACAAGGACGAATTTCTCTGGAGTCTGGATCAGAAACCGGGTATCTATGTGACAGAAACCGGGGAAGAGATGTATTCGGAACAGAGGCTGATCACTCCGGAAGAACTGATCCGGGCGGCAGGACTTACAAAAGAACAGTACCGCGGAGCTGATCTCGAACAGTTTATTGAAGATTTCGCCATCACGGAAGAAGATGTGGATACGCTCAACATACCTTTGCTTCTGGAAGAATACGAACCGGACCGTAAAGACGGCCTGGCCGATGTGAGTTATCTCCTTGAAGACGACATAGAAAACCGTACGTCTGATTTTACAGAGAATGTATATGCCATTGCTTTTATGGAAAATAAGAATACAAGTACAGAATGTGTATATTACGATATACTGGATAGTAAACGGTATCAAACGTCGGATGCGTATCTCTTTGATGATCTCTACCAGACACAGGCCGGATATTATGCGGACGGACAGCAGATCGTTGAGGCGTTAGACAAATATGGTGTTTTTGGCTGGGAATCCGGAACGGGTGAAGAGGAAATTACAGATCCCCAGTATATGGTGCTGGCTGTAGAATATGATGACGGAACGGTGTTCCGTGTAAAGGCATCCGGCTTATTGTCGCAGGTGCTGCCGGACGAGTACGATGAAGTGAGAGAAATGCTGTTGTCAGGAGAACACAGCGGAAGTTAGAGGAAAATGAGTATTGTTTCAAAGGAGGACGCAATGGACAGAGAATTTGAAGATGAATTTATGGATGCGCAGTCACAGATTATTTCATTATGTGTCGAATTTGCGGGCAATAGGGCTGATAAGGTTTATGCCTATGGCTCCATCGAAGAAAGCAGTATTTCTTTCAATGCATTTTTCAAGATTGACGGTCAGATTAAAACAACAAATAATATAGCTGCCGATACAGACTCGATATGGGATTTCCTGGATCTTGGTGAATCGGATCTGGAGAAGATAAAACAAATATGCATACACTATGGAAAACCTGTCCCCACAGAATTAAAAATGATCTATGACTGTAAAAGTGGTAAAATAGACACGAAATATAAATATGAAAGTATCTGTTCCGCAAAGACAGGGACAGATTCAAGCGAAATTTTTATGAAGTGGTTAGACGAGGTTCTTCATTAAGATAGCATTATTCCGGGAAGTTATGGTCGTGGTAAGGAGAAAGTATGATTGTATTTTGGATTTTGGGTGGAATTTTTATAATTGTTGGTTTCATAATGGGGGTAAGAAAGTTTATCAAAACATATCAATACCGGGGGAAGGCAGAAGGAGTCATACTCGATTATGAAAGTTCAACGGGGACAGGGAAACAATCGATAAGAGTTCGATATCAATATGTGGTTTCTGGCGTGGAATATGTTGCAAAATCGGAATGGCTTAATAATGGATCTTTTTATCCCGAGAAAAAATGCGAGGTGAGGTATAATACAGGCAAACCTGAAAAATCATATTTGAAAACGTTTGATCGGGTGCTTCAAAGTGTTATCGCAACAATATTCTTTTTACTCGGGGGAGTGATCATAATTTTGGGGATCATACTATCGGGTATCATGTCAATGTAACTTATGTAAAGGATAATAGCGTTGATGCTTCCGACTATTATTGCGAAGTTATTCAGAAAGAAAAATGTACGCAGGAGACTGAAGGAAAAGTAATAAAGAAAAGATGGAATGGAGATGTATGGTTCCTGACAGTAGAGTATTCTGTTGATGGTGAAAAGTATAAATTAACAGAGCAATTGAAATACCAGGTAATAAAAACGCACAAACTTGGGAAAATTCCTGTGGGAATGAGTTCTAAAGTTTCCTTGGGTAATGTAAGTGAAGGGGATCATGTTCAAATATAATCCGATAAAGCCGAAGAAGGCTTATATGCCCGATAATTCAGGTTTGCTTCTGATGTAGAGGAAATACGCTAGAAGTGCAGGGAAAAATAGATGAAAGAATGCATAGCAGATCGCAAATCAGGAAAATGATTATTTCAGCTGTTCTTGCCCGTGCGGCTGCAGTTTCAGGAGGGCGTGAAGTACTTATGAGCAGGGTTGCTGAGAGATGTTTCTTTTTGGATCAGAGCTTTGTTCTGGAATATGTACCGAATGTTCATGAAACTACGGTATACGAGTCTGTCCGTTTTGATATGAAGTATGAGGGATTCGGAAAAAGATATGGATTTTTATATAGTATCGGATATGCCGCTTTATGTATATGGATATTATAGAGAATTCTCAGAAGTAAAGAATAGGCTTCATCAGGTAGTACAGAACTGGGAGACGGGAGAATAATAAGATAAGCAGATATAGAGTCAGTCATTGACGATACAGAGTTGTATAGGAAGGGAGAAGTATGCGGAGAGTATTTAATATAGACAAAAAATTGAAAAATAAATATGTGAAAGAGTGGGCAAAATCCCAGGATGGCTATAAAATAAGACGATTTACAGCTATATTTCTAAAAAGTTTAGGGGGGATTATTTTTCTAGTTCTCTCTCTTCTGTTTGGCTGTTTGACATATGGAACAGATGTTTTTGCAGAGGGATTACTTTCAGGAATCGGTTCGGGTTTTGGGTTTGGCTGCATTCCTTTTTTTATAGGACAATCCATGGGGATCAAGGCAGTGCTGAAATGTGGAAAACCATTTTCTATTGAAGAGAAGGAGTCTATACTGATCGCTGATGAAGGGATAGAATTCCGGTATCATGATGTAGAAACTCCGTTTGAGACGTCTGTGAGTGTTTATCAGATACTTCGGGAGGACGTGCGGGTAATAGCTATTGATGATGCGGTTCATGTGGCGACAATTATAGGCAAGGGAAACATGACGGTGTACCACGATATAACGACGAAGAAGATAGATTGGACAAGAAGTCAGAGAAGATTTTATGAGGATTCTCAGATGAAGATACTTCTGGCATATGAAAATAATGATGAACTTATTCAGAGGTTAAAGAATTATGCGTCGTTAAAATAGTGGAATTATGAAGGTGAAGGAGATAAATTTCTTCGACTTTAATGAAATTAATAAGGAATAAAAATGGAAAATACATATCTTATAAACAGTAAACTATATGTAAAACCGAAACCTGCAAGTTTTATTTTCAGGATTCTGTTGAATATTTTCTTGCCGTTTTTATTGTGCTGACTTATAATCAGAGACCTTCTGCAAGAGCACACTATGAGATAGTACAGGCGGAGATAGGTATAGAGCCGGATGTGGTAACTATTATATATCGGCAGATCAGCAGCCTGAATGGGGGCAATGCAGTGTATAAAATACCTACAGGACAGTTGAATTCTATAGACTTCAGCGATCAGCTCTGCTGTATTCACTTTATCGGATCGGTGACGGTAACATATACAGGAAGTAACTTAAGATCAGAAAATAAGTCTGGCTGCTATTTTTATGTGGAAAAAGGGTATGAAAAAGAAATTTTGTCTGAACTGACCAGGACATGTGGAAAAGATATTATTTATCGTAATAGATAAAGGTATGATGGGGAAGAGCATATGGAAGAGATAAAACGGCATTGTGAAAAAGTCATACAGATACTCCGTTCCGATTATAATACGCAGTTACAGTATTCGGGAATAATCAAAAAAATATATGACGTTATGTTACAGATCATATCCTGCGATAATATCAATGAACTTCCTGATATTCACTGGAACAGCATAGCGCGGTGTTTTGCTGACGAAACGACGGATTATCAAAGTCCTATACTCTTTGAGATAGATAAAATTGCGAAGCTGTCAGAGGGAAAATAATGCCGGAGAGAATGGATTGGAAGAATGCTTTATGCGCGACAAATAATTTCCGCTATAAGTTGATAAGGTATAAAGAAAATGTGTACGCTGTTGACTGGCTGCCGCACTGGTATTCGGTCTTTGCAGGTATTTTTATATGCTTTTTCAAAAAGAAAGCATATATTCTGACTGAACAGCAGGCCGCAGTATTACAAAGAAGAGGCGGAATAAATTCGCTTTCTATATTTTGGAGTCCGGTTTTAACAATATTGTTCTGCACTGGGGCAAGATGGATATCACAGCAGGTAAATATAGAAGGAAGAGTGAAAGGCCCGTTTTTTATTCTTACTTTGCTGCTCGTAGTTTTTGCTGTTTATAATATATGGAGAGCTGGAAAAGAATTAAAGTTAAAAAAATATCTGGGTGCCCGTAATGAAACTTGCACGATAAAAATTCTCTGCAAAAAACCAGATCAGGAACGTAAAGTATATTTTTTGTGTGCTGTTGCTGAATTGATCTTTCAAGGGGGATTGTACGGAATTGCTCTATGGTTTTGCTTTCATCCAGGTGTGATCTTAAATACAAAGATAATAATTCTTGTCGCATGTGCCACTTTTATATATTTTCTTTCGGCGGGATTTTTACCTGACCGCCTGTTTGTAAGTATAGAAGTCATGAAAGAGGAAGAGAAGATATAGTCTGACTTAAAGGGAAAGTAATGAAGCAGTTGAGAAAAACAGAATGGCGGAGAGGATACCCCATTAAGAAAAACCTGGCCCTGTGTGCATGGGGTCTGATGGCGCTCGCAGGCTTCGCCGGAATATTGTCGCACCCGGAGAATATTCCATCGCTGGCGGCGAGTGTTCTTGCATTGGCGGGCGCAGTCCTGACGCTGCCGCCCCTGCTCAGATATTACAGAACAACATACCATAGTCTGCCCGCTCTGAACAGGCGGCTTACAAAAGAAGAGCAGGAGGAACTGCTCGAAAACGAAAATTTTGAGACGATCACTGAGTTGAAGACAGAATCACTGCGGTGGACAGATATTGCTGAAAGTGCGCACTGGCTCCGGATCAATGGAAGATATATTCCAAAAGAACTTGTGATCTTAGGAGGGGCTGAAGTAACCGGCAATATAATGAACCGGGACACGACACCGGTGATTTTCCTTTATGCGACCGGTGATATGGTGAAAATTGACCTTGGAGTTCAGGTTAGTGTTCCGAAAATCCGGGAACTTAACGCATATCTCTGGTCCTGTTATCATATTTTCCCAGGACAGGAAGACGGGAAAAAGACAGAAGAACTCAGCGGTATATTCAGGGAGGTTTACACAGAGTATCTGAAAGAAAAAGAACCGGAGAAGGAGAGCGGGGGTCTTGCGGATCTTATAGAAGATGCAGGAGAATTGCGGCAGAAATGTATCGAGAGAATGCCGTCATATTTGAAAAAAGTTGACGAAAAAGTATGGTGGACTGAGAAGACAAGAAAGAAGATGGAACAGTGGGAAGCAGACCGGGAGAATACATTATGAGTGAAATAAAGTTTAAAGTCTCTAAAGATGGAAATGAAAAGAAATATATTCCTCTGATCAGAAAAATGCTGAGTCGCTCCCTTTCCGAAATAAGAGAATGCTTAAGTAATAATGGCTATATCGATATATGCAGTCTGGAAAACATAGAGGGGCTGCAGCATATGAACGAGCTCATTGAGGAGCTGCAGAAAAAAGGGGCGAAAATTGTACTGTATGAGGATGACAGAGTTGTAGAAACTGAATTCCTGAAAAATATCATTGAAGCACACTTTGATGCAGAAAGGTATCTGCAGGAAACGGACGATAAAGTTATTGAGAAAGATTGAATGATTTGAGGAGGGAGATTTATGAGGATTACAGACATTTTTGATGTAGTAAGAGATGGAACTTATTCGGAGTTTTTGAAGTTTTATACAGGAGATCCGAATCTGTTCAATAAGTATACAGGATTAAGTTTGTTTCAATTAGTGTTTGTCAATGACCATAATACAGATGAAAAAATAAAGATGATTCGATTTTTAATATCTGAGGGGGCGGATGTTAACTTTAAAAGTCCAAAAGATCAAAGAAATGCACTGCATATATTTTACTTTTCGGTTATGAGGCCCGATCCACAGTACATATTAAAAGTAACTCAGCTGCTGGTTGAGGCTGGGGTGAACATAAACGCCAAAGACAAATATGGGGCAATTCCACTTAATTATGCGATTACTGTTGTAAAGCTGCCGACAGAGACGGCTATGCCGGTATATCAATATTTAATAGATCACGGTTCAAATATCTATGAAAAAGACAATTTTGGGAAAGCATGCATTGATTATGCAAAGGAATTTTCATGGAGAAATGATCTTGTAAGTCTAATGGAAGGAACCGAATCATGAGCAAAGTGAGAAGAAAAATAACAAAATATGAGATCATTCTCTGTGTTCTTGTACTGGCGGTCATAGTTGCCGGTCTGCTTCTGCCTAAGACAGGAGAGCTGGTGTTACTGGATGAATTCTGCAATATATCCGTCATATGGATCGTGTGCATCTATGTGGTCGTGCGGGTCATACATAACTGGAAAACAGGGGAAAAAAGTAACAAAACAGCAGGAGTGATCATCGCGGTTTTCTGTGCGGCAGTCTGCATGTGGTTTACGAAGGATTTTGCCGCTGATCTGGCGTCGGGTACGAAGACGGTCACGCTGACAGATATAGAAGTAAGTGAAACACAAGCGCATACCAGCATTTTTTCGCATCATTATTATCTGATGGGGACGGATTCTCAGGGATTAAGGACCCGTGTGGAAATATCAGCAGATGACTATACGATGATGAGCCAGACAGGAAATGGAACTGCGGTTCTTGTGTATTATGAGCATACCGGACGGGCTGTGTCGGCACGCTGAGAGGAAGTTATTGCTACGACAGCATAAGGGAAGTGGTACGCAGGGTTAATCGAAACACCGGGATAGGGATCTTGAACAAAACGACCATATATACAAAGTCCAGACATGTCTCGGTGGAAACCCTTATGACGGGCTATGAAAAGATGGAGTCCTATATAACGGAAAATGTTGCTCCGGAAAAAATCATTATGAAGGAAAGATAATCATTAGCGCCATACCTGCTGCACAGGGCTGTTTTCAGGTCCGCACAAAAAGGCCCTTTATCACAACAAAACCGAACAAACTGCCTGCAAGGGACAGCCGGGAAAAACGGCTGTCTTTTTTCTATGCCCACGAACGGAAAAAGAGCCGATACTGCGGCAGGACATGGGACAGATAAGCACATATGATAAGGTACAATAAGTTTCGCAAAATTGAAAAGAGGACAAAAGAAGACATTAATGATAAAAGCCATGAGATAGTGGGAACCAGTTTTAATTGCAATCAAGATATAAATCATGAGCCACTAAAGCACTATCTTGCAAGGCAGTTTAGTCCGGATATTAATTTTACATTTGAAGAGCTGTTAATAGAAGGGAAGAGGATTGTTCTTTTAACTATTCCGGCGGCAAAATCTGTACCTGCATCTTATGCAAGAGAAAGGTATATTCGTATAGGCTCAAGCAAAGAAAATTTAAGAAAATATCCGGAAAAAGAAGCCTTTCTATTTGAAATACTCAGACATGGTTTCCCAACAATAGAGAATACTCCGTCAGACTATCAAGAACTTACATTTGAAAAACTGCTTATTTATTATGGAGCGAAAGGGTTAAAACTAAATCAGGATACCTTTAAAAAGAACCTGTCTTTCTATACAGAAGACGGTAAATATAATATTTTGGCACAGCTATTATCTGACAATTCACATATACCAATCCGGGTAGCAATTTTCTCCGGCCCGACAAAAGCAGATAATATGTATTCTGTGCGTGAATTTGGCAATCAGTGTCTATTGTATTCACTAGATGAGGTATTGCGTTATGGTGATGTGCTGAATATTATTCAGGCAGATGAAAGGGAACGTGCTGTTGAGAGAAAAGAGGTTCCATTATTTGAGAATGATGCTTTTCGAGAGGCAGTGATTAATGCTTTCGTTCATAGAAGGAGCAGGGAGCGTTGGATAAAAACAGTCTGTTAAAAACTACGATTCGCACAATGGGGTATGCAAGAAGCAGTACGGCATTACTTGCTGCGGCGGAACGAGGACTGAAGTATGGATGGAAGACTGGAGAGATTGTGCAGGATGCGAAGCAGAGGTTTGTGTTGAGAGACTAATAAAATTTTGCTAAAGAATAGTATGGAGATAAAATAACTGAAGAAAACAAGGGAGCCGGGAGTCGGGGCTTGTCGGGAGACAGGTTCCGGTTCCCGGAGTTTTCATTTTGTGGGTAAGTGGGAACTAATCTAGCATGATGGCACTGTGCAGTACAGTCTGCGGGGTAGAATTGGCACAGAGGGAATTCCGATTACATTTGACAGAACGTCCATCTTACCCTATAATATATTTAACAAGACAGCCGGAAGGTGACTACACCTCACCCACCCCGGCGAAAATATTAGTTATCTGAAATAGCCGTTTACTTTCTCAGGGTAGGACGGCTATTTTCTATGGTCATCTTTAAAGCAATTCAGTACAGCAATAATCAGTAAAGCAACTGATATGATGATCTGAAATTCTTCATATGTACTCATAGATACCACCCCCTTCCGCAAGACCCGGAATGGGTGGGAGCACGTCCCCCGACTGCCTTGGTAAATATATTATTTGTAATCCAATATGGTACTACTGATAGAATTAAAATAATGATTATTTTTACATTCCAGTTTGGAACTATGTTTGCATTATACTAGTCGGACTAAAGAAAAGCAATGACAATCATCTAAAAATATATAAATAACCCTATAATAATTATATTAATGAAATAATTGTATACAAATAGTAAATATGGTAATATATGAACAAAGAAAGGAGTGCGGTAAGATGCGATTAGAATTAAGTTTCTCGCTTAAGTATCCCAAATTGCCTGTTGACAATAAGTGTATCTGGATTTCTTTCTTAAAGAATTGTCTGTCCAAAAGTGGAGATGGAAGATTCTATAATCAATATTTTGAAGGTACACCTAATAAAGATTATACATTCAGTATAGTTCTTCCTGGTCCTAAATTTCAAGAGAATATTATTATTTTTGAAAAAAATAGTCTGAAAATGATGTTCTCGGCAGATGACAGAAAGAAAACAGGGTTGATTTTCTTTCAGGCATTCCTCCAGGCAAAAGGGAAAGTTTTCCCCTTACCGGATGGAAATGCAATGAAATTGGAGAAAATCATACAAATTCCAGAGAAGCTGATCACATCAGACAGAGTTTTGTTCCGAACTACTGTGGGCGGTGGGTTTGTAATCCGAAGCCACAATAAAGAGACGAATAAGGACCGTTTTTATTCATTTAGAGATGAAGGCTTTTCTGAACAGATGAAAGAAGTTCTTAAATATCAGGCTGTGAATGCCGGATTTAAGGAAGAAGATGGGGAGAAGATAGAGTTTGAACCAATTCGCTGCAGGAAAGTTTTAGTAAAACAATATGGGATTCTGGTTGACTGTACTTGCGGAGTTTTTGAATTGCATGGAAATTCGGAACTTTTACAATATTTTTATCAGGCGGGATTCGGATCGAAACATTCTATGGGATACGGGATGCTAGATGTTCTGTCAGAAGCATGATTGAGGGGAGGAGGAAGAGGTGACGCTGAATAAGGCTAATGAAAAGTTTGACACATGTCTGGAGGCATTGGATTGGCGTTATTCTGCCGCAATTGTGGGATTGTACAAATATTTTACTTACTATAAACATGAACTGGAATATGAACTTTCCGACAATTATCTGGAATTTAATGCGGCGGATATAACGGAAGATCGGTATTTGAAATTTGCAGAAAGTTATTTTGAAGATCAGTTTCAACACAGAGAACTGGAAAAGTATATGAATCTTGATAACTGGTCGGAAGATGAGATAAAACGGATTAATGAACTTCTGCGAGGAAACTCCGTTATGAAAAAAGTATTCGGAAAGATAAAATTTGACGGAGAAAATACAGAAGAAATCAGAGAACTGATACAGGAAAACCGCAGTGTATTGATTCGGGAGACATTCCGGAATAAATCAAATTTATATAAGAACTTTGCGAATCCTGGTCAGTTGTTTAAAGAGAGAGGAATATGCTGTCGGCTGTGGGGTTATTACGTGGATGGCGGAAGGAAGACAAAAGCATTAGCTTATAATTTTGATGTGAATACCTTTGTTTCACAAGATGATCCGCTTTTTGACTTCATACCATTTGCATTCTGGGGAGACAGGGAAGTCTTTTTTGTCAATGACAATTTTTCTCTCAAACAATTGGTCAATACAAATGAGACGCTGAGAAATCAAGTTCAGATGCAGGTTATGGAAGAGCAGAAAAACAAAAATGCAAGAAAGGTATTATTTAAAACAATTCAGGAAACGGCAGACTTTCTGAATTACAGCGTGGAGGTCATAACAAAGCAGCGAGACGCAGAATTTTTTGAGACTATGTATGTGCGGAAAGAAAGCGTCAAAATCTTGAGGAAGTTGAATGTTAATGAGCCGTTTTGCTTTTCTGTCAAAATAAATGATAATTATTATCTTAATGTGCAGAAAAAGGTGACGGAATGTATTCTGAATCTGGTACGGACAGATGAGCTTATCGAGTTTTTCTTAAAACGGGATATGAGGCGTGATATCCAGAGTGATTCAGAATATTTGGTTTCGCTGTTGATCAGAGTAAACAATTTAATCTGTGGAGGTGGAGAAAGCATGAATCAAGCGATGCGAGGGGCATACGCCTGCGCAAAAGAGGTTGTTAAAACAATTCCGGAAAACAAATATAAGGCATATCGTCAAAAATTGACAAGTGCGGTCGTGTTTAAAGATTATGACAGATGTTGCCAGATATTATTGCAATTATCGAATTACAGTGGTGTAACATTTGATTTTGTATATAACCTTTTTGAAGATTTTGAAAAAAATAAAGATGTGGTATATACATTTATCAATGCTTTAACGGATAAAAAAGTGAAAGACAAGCAGGAGGGATAAAATAATGAAAAAGAATGCACTCACATTAACGGTAGTTGCCAACATGACATCCAATTATTCAGAAGGCCTGGGGAATATCGCCAGCGTACAGAAAGTATTCAAAAACAGAAAGGTCTATACGATCAGGAGCCGGGAAAGTTTAAAGAATGCGGTTATGGTCCAGGCGGGCATGTATGATGACCTTCAGACGGAAGTGGATGGCGCCACGCAGAAGCTGGTAACACCAGAATTAAATGCTGCTACCTGCCGTGCGCTGGAAGGCGGATATATGAGTACAAAAGGAACCACATATGTGAGAAAGAGTTCTGTGTATTTTACAGACGCGATCGCTTGTGAAAGCTTTGTAAATGAGACGCGTTTCCATAATAACCTCTATCTGGCGGGCAATTATGCAAAGGCGCAGGGAAAGAATATCCAGAACGATGCGGATGGCGTGGGATTAATGCCATATCAGTATGAGTATGATAAATCCTTAAAAGTATACAGCATGACAGTAGATTTGGACATGGTGGGGAAGGATGAAAACTTTGACGCTGAAGCTTCGCCGGAAGAGAAGGCGGCGAGAATAGAAGCTCTTCTGCGCGCAGTAGAGACACTGAGTCTTGTAGTCAAGGGAAATCTGGATAATGCAGAGCCGGTGTTTGTTGTTGGCGGATTGAGTGAAAGAAAGACACATTATTTTGAAAATGTAGTGCATGTAGAGGAAGACAGGCTTTTGATGTCAGAAGATCTGAAAGAAAAGATCGCGCAGGGTTATCACGCAGGCCTGCTTAAGAGCAAAGTATTTCTGAATGAGAATGAGATCGAAGAAGAACTTCATCCAATGTCAGTTCCCGGATTCTTTAACACACTGGTCGAAGATGTAAAAGCATATTATGGCGTTTAATAAAAGGAAAGCAGGTGATGCAGATGAAAGCGCTGCGTTTGGTGATTCATCAGTCCAGTGCCAATTATAAGCGCGAGGAAACTGTAGATAATAAAATGACCTATCCGCTTCCGCCGTTTTCAACTGTGATCGGCGCATTGCATAATGCATGCGGATACCGTGAATATAAAGAGATGGACATCAGTATCCAGGGGCGATATGGTTCTATGCACAGAGAGCCATATACAGACTACTGCTTTTTGAATTCCACGCAGGATGACAGGGGAATCCTGGTGAAGATGAGAAATGCAGACATGCTTTCCAATGCCTATGACAGAGTGGCAAGTGCGAAAAAGCCACAAGGAAACAGCTTCCGGAATGGAATAACCATCCAGGTACACGATCAGAAACTGCTGGATGAATACAGAGCGTTAAAAGATTTAAATGATGAAATCTCTGAGTTTAAGAAAAACAGATTTAATCCTGTGATGACGCTTCTGAAAAGAAGAAAAAAGGTTCTTTCTGAAAAAAAGAAAGTGTTGGAAAAAGGAAGTGAACAGTTTTGTAAAGTAGAAAGAAGAGAGAAAGAAATCAAAGCTGCAGAGAAACTGATGAAAGAGAGAATGGAGCAATTTCAAAATGAAAGGTATACGATTCCAATCTCGAAATTCAGGACTTTGACAAAATCTATGAAGTTTTATGAGGTTTTGGATGATATTGAACTTATCATTCATGTTCGGGCTTCGGATGAGATTTTGAATGATATTCTTGAACACAGGTTTGATATTACAAGCATTGGGAGAAGTGAGGACTTTATTTCTCTTGAAGAGGCAAAGATTGTCGAACTCCAGGAAGATTTGGATGAAGAAATCGAAAGCGATTACTCTGCCTATGTAGACAGAAAGTTGGTGGTTGACGAAAAAATATTTCTGGACCAAAAGCAAGGTGAATCGGGCGGAACCCTCTATTTCCTGAACAAGAACTATAAAGTCACAGATGGGAAACGTATTTTTGAGAAGAAAAGAGCATTGTATGTATCAGGATATTCAGCAGAGGGATTTGGCGATGGCCTGTATCTGGATACAGACGGGGATAAAAATTACATTGTCAATTTTTTCTGAGACTAAAGGCAGCAGGGGACAACTGCTGCCTTTACTGCAACAGACCAGTATGCAAGCGAAGGAGCAAGAGGATATGAAAGATGGGACATTTTGGGCTAAGCCGGATGAAACAATCGAAGAGCATGTGAAAAAGCTTTTAACAGAACTGGAACGGATGAAAGCATATGGATATTTACAAGATGATGAGTTATATAGACTGGTAGAGATTGCCTGCATTCATCATGATGATGGAAAGATGAATCCAGAGATGCAAAACAGACTTGAAAAGGCGAAAGGTGGGCATCGCGTAATGTTTAACCCGGAAAAAGAGATCCCTCATAATGTTCTTTCAGGATTCTTTTTAAATCCAGATGAATTCAACGAATTTGAAGATCCAAAGCTGGCATACTACCGGGGTTTGTTTGCAATTCTTTACCATCATGATTATGGAGATCCCGTTGAAATTATGGATGAGAACAAAGATCTGATCCATTCTCTTCTTGAAGGATTCTGTATAAACGATATTAATAAGCGGAGCACGAGAAACAGGATCCAAAAGATGGCGACAGATCCGGTTGCGATTAAAATTAAAGGCTTTTTGCATCTATGCGATTACAGTGCAAGCGGCGGATACATTTCAGAATATCCGAATGATTTTCTAGATATTTCAATGGAAAATGTCAGGACGATGTGGCGTCAGCATGATCCGGATGCGGATTGGAATGAACTGCAGATGTTCTGTGGTGAGAGGCAAAATGAAAACGTGATCGCAATAGCTCAGACCGGAATGGGAAAGACAGAGGCCGGCTTTCGATGGATTGGAAATCATAAAGGCTATTTTATCCTTCCGGTGCGAACGGCAATCAATGCAATGTATGACAGAGTGAAAGAAACAATGCTGCTCAACCAAGATCTTGATACGCGGCTGGCTGTTCTCCATTCGGAATCGTTGGAGTATTATTCAAAACAATCGGAAGGGAATATCGATTTGCTTGAATATGAAAGCCGGGGAAAGCATTTGTCCATGCCGCTTAGTATATCTACCCTTGATCAGCTGTTTGGTTTTGTTTTTAAGTATCAGACTTATGAACTGAAACTGACGACTCTTTCATTTTCCAGAATTGTTATTGATGAAATCCAGATGTATGATCCGGAATTGCTGCGGTATCTGATTGCTGGATTGAAGCAAATCATCAGTATGGGTGGAAAAGTTGCGATTATGACTGCAACTCTGCCGCCGTTTATTAAAGATCTGCTGTTGGAAAACATTCCATTTGAAAAGGAAAATATTGCTACGTTTGTGAATGACTCTATCCGTCATCATCTGGAGATTCGGGATCGGAAAATTAATGCAGAAGAAATTGAAGGATTTTACCGCAAGAACTGTGAGTCAGGAGAATCCGGGAAAATCCTGGTTGTATGCAACACGATACGAAAAGCTCAGGAGCTGTATGAAGAACTGAAGGAGAATCTGGGTGAGCAGGATGTGCATATCCTTCATAGCCGGTTTATACGCAAGGAGAGAGCGATACTTGAAAAAGAAATCCTGGATTTTGGAAAGACTTATGATGAAAAGAGGAAAATTGACCACAGATTAGGTATCTGGATTTCAACCTCTCTTGTAGAAGCTAGTTTGGATATTGATTTTGATTATCTTTTTACAGAACTTTATGAACTTAGCTCTCTGTTTCAAAGATTGGGTAGATGTAACCGGAAAGGAGTAAAATCAATCGAGGTGCCGAACTGTTTTGTATATACAAAAATTGACGCAGAGCATTTGACCGGGACACCACATGGATTTATTGACAGAACCTTATTTGAACTGTCAAAATCAGCGCTGAACGAGGTGAGTGGGATACTCAGTGAAGTACGGAAGATAGAATTGATCGATAAGTATTTTACAACTGAGAATGTCCGGATGAGTGAGTATATAAAGAAATATGATGGAGTCGCATGGATCGAAGGGATACATCCGTATCAATTTGAAAAAAATGAAGTTGATCTGAGAAATATTATATCTGAAACAGTAATTCCAAGCCCGATATACGAGAAGAACAGACAGGAGATTGAGATTGCGGCAGAAAAAGCATCAGATATGAAAGGAACTTATATGGAAAGATTGAAAGAGAAAGAAAAAATCATGCAGTATACATTAAGTGTCCCCTATTGGTACTGGTCAAAGTATCAGTCGGCGGTTCGGCAGGGGAAGACGTGTTCATTTGCTTCTGTTAAGCTTGGAAGAAGAGAACAGGTTCCAGTAATGGAATGCGAGTATGATGAGGCAGGGTTTCATCAAATAAATTTTCAAGATTCAACAGGGATAGGCGTCATTCTTTAATGTGTGTTTCGGGAGGGAAATATTGTGGACAGAGAGATAACGGGTGTTATGGTATATTATAACGAAGTATGCCAACGGAAACTGTGGTGTTTCTATCATGGAATACAATTGGAGCAGGAGAGCGAGAATGTAAAGATCGGAAAGGTTCTTGATGAAGAAACATATAAAAGAGATGAGAAACATATTAATATTGACAATGCCATTAATATTGATTTCATCCGTTCAAGCGGGATATTGCATGAGATCAAAAAGAGCCGCAAGATAGAAGAGGCGGGGATTCTTCAGGTAAAATACTATTTATTCTATTTAAAACAGAAAGGCGTACCAGGAATCAAGGCGCGGATAGATTATCCTTTGTTGAAAAAATCTCTGGAAGTTGAACTGACAGATGAGGACGAAAAAGAGATCAGGATGAAATTAAAGGAAATCAGGAAAATTGTAAACGCAGGTACACCGCCGGAATTGAAGAAAAAGAATATTTGTAAGTCGTGTGCGTATTCTGATCTTTGTTTTATTTAATAACTGTTGTTAATGAGATGAAATGGAAGAGGGAGGACACTGGCAATGAAAAGAAGTTACTATATATACAATAACGGCTCTTTGCGGCGAAAAGATAACACACTTACTTTTACAGATGAAAACGATGACAGGAGGGATTTACCGATTGAACAGATCCATGATATTTATGTCATGTCTGAAATGACATTCAATACCAGTCTGGTCAATCTTCTTTCGCAGTATGGTATTCCAGTGCATTTTTTTAACTATTACAGTTTCTATACCGGAAGTTTTTATCCGAGAGAACATTTAGTTTCCGGTAATCTTCTCGTCAGTCAGGTGGAGCATTATACAGATTATGAAAAAAGAATGAGACTGGCCAAAGCATTTATAGAAGGAGCTTCATACAATATTTACAGGAACCTGCGCTATTATAATGGAAGAGGAAAAGACGTGCAGTCGTATATGGATACAATAGAAGATATGCGGAAGCAAATTCCTAAAGCACAAAATATCCAGGAGTTGATGGGATATGAGGGGAATATAAGGAAGACTTATTACAGCGCATGGCCGGTTATCATTGATCAGGAAATTGAATTTGAAAAGAGGGTTAAAAATCCGCCGGATAATATGATTAATACGCTGATATCCTTTGTGAATACACTGATATATACAAAAGTGTTAGGTGAGATTTACCAGACGCAACTGAACCCTACTGTCAGTTATCTTCATGAACCAGGAGACAGAAGGTTTTCGTTAAGTCTTGATCTGGCGGAAATATTTAAGCCGATATTGGGAGATCGTCTGATTTTTTCTCTTTTGAACAGGAAACAGATTACAGAAAAAAGCTTTACTAAGGGGTTGAATTATCTCCATTTGTCTCAAAATGCTTCAAAAACGATTGTGGCGGAACTGGATGCCAGAATGCAGAAGACAATAAAACATAAAGACTTAAATAAGACCGTTTCGTATCAATATCTGATGAGACTGGAATGCTATAAAATGGTCAAGCATCTTTTGGGAGAAAAAGAATATGAGCCCTTTAAAATATGGTGGTAGGCAGGGATTGTTATGTATGTAATATTAGTATATGATATAAAGAGTGATCAGGGCGGCGCGAAAGTACTGTCTAAGACATTTAAAACTTGTAAGAAGTATTTGATGCATATACAAAATTCGGTTTTTGAAGGAGAGATTTCCGAATCACAACTCTTAAAACTTAAAATGGAACTTAATAAAGTGATCCGGGAGGACAGAGATTCATTAATTGTTTTTAAATGCAGGAATGAAAGGTGGATTCCTAAGGAATTCTGGGGAGTGGATGACGATAAGACGAGCAACTTTTTGTAATTGTCGACTGAAAATAGTGTAAAATTTCCGGTAGGTAGACAAAGCGCGGGCTGCCAAGGAGAATTTGTGTTTTGAGGTTTTGAACAGGATGATTTTGGAGTAGAAATATGAAGAGAAAAGAAGGTGGACAAAATGCAGGTTTGAAGTGCAGGAAATGAGGGGAGAAAAAAGAAACGAGATAAAGTAGAAGCATAATGGAATGTAAATGACGCATTCAGAACCGACATCATAGTTCCTGAATACCGATAAAGTAGAAGCATAATGGAATGTAAATTGCCTTAGTATCTCTTGTTTTACCTTATGCAACTCCGATAAAGTAGAAGCATAATGGAATGTAAATCAGATCCGCATGGAGAAAGCTGTATAACAACAACAGATAAAGTAGAAGCATAATGGAATGTAAATGAAAGCAGTGCAGCGGTTGAACGCATTTACGTTTGGGATAAAGTAGAAGCATAATGGAATGTAAATTAACCAGCATACTTTCCGATACAGAAGCCTTCTGCCGATAAAGTAGAAGCATAATGGAATGTAAATAGGCTTTTGAAAGTTTCATTTAGTTCTGTGATAGCGATAAAGTAGAAGCATAATGGAATGTAAATTAAAGTCACCCACTTTCTAAACGAACGGCAAGCTTTGATAAAGTAGAAGCATAATGGAATGTAAATAATAGTAAATATAATCAAAATTTTTCTTGAAAGTAGATAAAGTAGAAGCATAATGGAATGTAAATGCGTATGCAAATGGTTATAAGCGAGCTGTCTTGAAGATAAAGTAGAAGCATAATGGAATGTAAATACATCTTGAAATAGCTTGAACTATCTTTTGTTGTCGATAAAGTAGAAGCATAATGGAATGTAAATCCTTTTTTGCAATCTCTTCCATCTCTTCTGCGGCCGATAAAGTAGAAGCATAATGGAATGTAAATGAAGGTTCGCCTGTGCTGCTCTCACGGCTTCCTGCGATAAAGTAGAAGCATAATGGAATGTAAATATGGATTCCTCATAATACTGTAATTCATGTATTCGGATAAAGTAGAAGCATAATGGAATGTAAATTGAAATATAAAGAAAGTATACTCAAAGTACACTAAGATAAAGTAGAAGCATAATGGAATGTAAATGAAAATAATCACCAGCATGTATTATCACATCTTGGATAAAGTAGAAGCATAATGGAATGTAAATTCAATACCGAGTATGAAGGAACAACTTGAAGCACTGATAAAGTAGAAGCATAATGGAATGTAAATATGCCCTTACTCTTTCTGCTTCCTGATAGCCATTGGATAAAGTAGAAGCATAATGGAATGTAAATACATTTGCTTTGGTGTGTTACCAAACGCTTTTGCCGATAAAGTAGAAGCATAATGGAATGTAAATCTAGCTTTCCTGGCGTTTTCTGTATGATGTCTTGCGATAAAGTAGAAGCATAATGGAATGTAAATATAATACAAACCCGGTATCTTTCATGGTGCGCTCCGGATAAAGTAGAAGCATAATGGAATGTAAATTATATCCATCAACAGTGACACCCAGCTTCTGTTGCGATAAAGTAGAAGCATAATGGAATGTAAATTTATAATCTGTTTTATTTTCTCTTATGATTTTTTCGATAAAGTAGAAGCATAATGGAATGTAAATTATTAATGGCACTTAACTTTGCCTCTGCAATGATTCGATAAAGTAGAAGCATAATGGAATGTAAATCTGTTACCGGTTCCTGCAGGATCAGCCGGTGATCGATAAAGTAGAAGCATAATGGAATGTAAATTTTGAAGTATTTCATCATTTAACAAAACTGCAGCAGATAAAGTAGAAGCATAATGGAATGTAAATGAGTCATGATAATAAAAAAGGACGATTTGCACGAGATAAAGTAGAAGCATAATGGAATGTAAATACTGCAACCCGGACGGCGGTCACGCTGTCGCCCCTGGATAAAGTAGAAGCATAATGGAATGTAAATGAGTTCTGTATACAGATTGTCGAGAAGACGCTCTGGATAAAGTAGAAGCATAATGGAATGTAAATTATACCGCCAACTAATAAGACATAAATCGTCGGCGATAAAGTAGAAGCATAATGGAATGTAAATAGATTATTCCCACGGTATATCGAGTTATGAGATCCGATAAAGTAGAAGCATAATGGAATGTAAATGCGGATCGGGAATCTTATGAATTTTATAGATCCCGATAAAGTAGAAGCATAATGGAATGTAAATACATTTAGAAGACCGCTCCCGAATGTCCTCTGCGCTGATAAAGTAGAAGCATAATGGAATGTAAATGGGCTTCTCCTCGGCGTATTCCGCATCCGTAGATAGATAAAGTAGAAGCATAATGGAATGTAAATATGGCTTGGGTACGACAATGGAAGTGGAGCTGCAGAGATAAAGTAGAAGCATAATGGAATGTAAATTTTGAAGGTTCGATTCTGTAAACCCTGCCTGCAAAAGATAAAGTAGAAGCATAATGGAATGTAAATTAGCAATAAACTAACCAAATTCGGGGAAGCGGCTTCGATAAAGTAGAAGCATAATGGAATGTAAATAGTGATACAAGCCGGTACGTTCGACGACCTGTACATGATAAAGTAGAAGCATAATGGAATGTAAATTTTCCGTCCCGGCATACATGGTCTACCTGCTCACGATAAAGTAGAAGCATAATGGAATGTAAATAAAGCGCTACGCCAGCAACTACGGCCGCAATAATTCCGATAAAGTAGAAGCATAATGGAATGTAAATTGTTCTCGCACATGAGATCTACAATGCTGTCCTTCCGATAAAGTAGAAGCATAATGGAATGTAAATATATTCTTCAATTGTTTTCGGGCTTAAGGACACATCTGATAAAGTAGAAGCATAATGGAATGTAAATGAAGATATAAGGCAGGAAAAGTTGAATTGTTATTCCCGATAAAGTAGAAGCATAATGGAATGTAAATATAGACTCTCTTGCTGAAGCAATAAACGAAACTGCTGATAAAGTAGAAGCATAATGGAATGTAAATTTAAATTTTGCATGGATTGTTCTGTAAGACACGTTGATAAAGTAGAAGCATAATGGAATGTAAATGCTGTCGCTGTGACGATTCCCCACAGTCTGCATAACCGATAAAGTAGAAGCATAATGGAATGTAAATTCTGAAATATTCCGTCTGTTTTTCCTTCTCGGAAACTGATAAAGTAGAAGCATAATGGAATGTAAATTCCACTTTTCTCATACTTGTTTTTGCTGTATAATTGATAAAGTAGAAGCATAATGGAATGTAAATATATTTCAACGGCTCTACAAATTCAGCGGTTCCAGATAAAGTAGAAGCATAATGGAATGTAAATGGCCATTTTGGAAGTCTGCTTAAAGCCGCTGTCCGATAAAGTAGAAGCATAATGGAATGTAAATCAGTATTACTACAAAAAATCAGAGGGGTTCCGGCATGATAAAGTAGAAGCATAATGGAATGTAAATTTGGAATCAACCGGTACTACACGGCGATGCAAGCCAGATAAAGTAGAAGCATAATGGAATGTAAATGATCACTATATAACTACTCGTTACAGGAAACCATTGATAAAGTAGAAGCATAATGGAATGTAAATCAGGTACAGATCACCGTATCCACCGATGATATCTCGATAAAGTAGAAGCATAATGGAATGTAAATTTGTCTGTCAGTGTCATATTAGTGTCTGCCCGAAGTTGATAAAGTAAAAGCATAATGGAATGTAAATATGTTGTTTCAAATAGAAATTGATATAACATAGTATAGATAAAGTAGAAGCATAATGGAATGTAAATAGGATCCCGACTGGATTCCCCTTACCTGACACCAAGATAAAGTAGAAGCATAATGGAATGTAAATTGTATCTTGGCTTAACACTCCCGTTTTCTGCGCTTTGATAAAGTAGAAGCATAATGGAATGTAAATTGTGCTCACTCTCCTTTCTGCAGAAGCTTACCTATCCGATAAAGTAGAAGCATAATGGAATGTAAATGCAGATGAATTAATATATCGCTGTCTGATCCACCAGATAAAGTAGAAGCATAATGGAATGTAAAGGAATAAAGACGATAATACCAATAACACCAAACGCGATAAAGTAGAAGCATAATAGAATGTAAAGAAAGGTGGATAGTATTCAAATGGGTAAGAAGCACGCGATAAAGTAGAAGCATAATGGAATGTAAAGACGAATGAAACTACTCCCTGCGCATTGATTCGGACGATAAAGAAGAAGTATAATGGAATGTAAAGTAACACACAGCAAAGGACAGCCGATGCTATTGTTAGATAAGTAGAACAGTGATCTATGGCAGTGCCACGGAACTGCGGGAAACTCTGGATTATGATTTCTCCGAAGAGAAAAGGTTCTCCTATAGGAATCTTTCAATGGACGAGATCATTCATCACCTTGCGGTATTTATTTCGAGATTATGGCAGATTCATATATTCGAAGAGGGCAATACCAGAACAACAGCGGTGTTTTTTATCAAATTTTAAGAAATCTTCTGCTGGGGGAAGATCATCCGCTTCATAACCGGACATTGAGAAAACGTTCTAACCGAAAACGGCAAGTCACATTCGCAAGCTTCGTGAGGTGTTTCCTGGTCAGGCGATTTTCGGACGTGCAGATGTGATGGAAGTAATTGATATCAAGCCGTCCAGAGCATCGGAACTTCTGAAGGAGATGACAGAGCGCAGAGTCATTGAGCCGGTATCCGGACACGGCAAAGGGAAGTACAGATTCAGGGAATGAAAGGATTGCGTCAGAATAATAGCCATATAAAACCAGAATTTCCAGGAGCGTGAAATTTGTGAAACAAACAAAAATAGTCCAAGTGCAGACACATGACAACTACAGTCTTGATGTTAAAATAGATTATCCAGTAAACAGTGAAAGTGTTATTATTTTTTGTCATGGCAGCGGTGCTAATACCTACGATAATCACAGAGAGATTGCAGGAAAAGAATTCAATTATTTTGATTTGTTTGTTGATGAATTCGGCAAACGGAATATTGCTTTTTGCCGTTGGAACACGAGAGGCTGCAGAATATCAGATGTTCCTCCGGATTTTGTGTCTGTAAATATTGAGGAATATGCAAATTATTGTCCTTCAACATCTATTCAAGATATTATAACGGTAAAAGATTATATAAAGGAGTTACCGCAATTTAAAAATTCTAAAATATTGCTTATGGGAATTAGTGAAGGGGCGACCCTTATCCCTTATGCAATGACACAGTGTGATGACGTGGATGGCTTGCTGCTTTTAAGTTTTTCTTATGAAAATATGAGAGATACCCTGGATTGGCAGCTAAGTGGTGGCAGTTCTATGGTTAATATGTGTAAGTATTTTGATTGCAGGGAAAAGGGGTTCATAGAAAAAGCAGATTTTGTCCTTGATAAATTAGATGTCCGTTCTTCTTTGTTCCCAGATGTTGAATTTGAAGATTGGGACATAGATAAAGATGGAAAACTCACACAAAATGATTTTGCATTACAATTAGCAGATTATAAAAAGCAAGTGTTTCAAGCTATAGAGGATAACGATGATGAATGGTTGAGGAATAATTATTCTGTTCAAATAACAGCAAAATGGTGTAAAGAACATTTTGCATTGCCTGATATTGCAGTAATCATGCGTTCGCTGAATGTCCCCATATATATTTTTCAAGGTGAAGATGACGCAAATATCCCTATTGCTGACATTGATAAAATTCGTGGTGATTTTAGAAAATGGAGAAAATCAAACCTGCATATTTTCGTTTTTCCAAAACACGACCATGATTTGAATTATTTACAATACATCCTTACTGGCAATATACCTCATGGATTACAAAGTGTTTTTGATATAGCACATTCATTTTGCAAAACTGTTTGATACGTAGATCGTGGGCGGCGTTCCGGCAAAGACGATCCGCAGAAGATTTCATGAAGATACGATAGAAAAGCTGCTCAGACTGAAGTGGTGGGACTGGCCAGAGGAGAGGATAAGAAAAAGCATTTGCGCAATCCAGTCGGGCTGCATTGAACAGCTGGGAAGGAAATGAAAAGCCGGAGCCGGAGACTTAGGAAAGTTTATCTATGCTTTAGTATCTGGATGGGATATAATAAAAATAAAGGAAGGAGGCGGCCTTATGGGTATCTTTATTACATGGTAATGGCAAGGTGTATCTTTGTTATTACGCCTTGCTGATCAGTTTAGAAATGATTAGGAGGCTAAAAGATGTCATATTTTCATTATCAGTCAAAAAAGATTTATTATAAGGAAATAGGAAGCGGGAAACCGCTTGTCATGTTACACGGTGATACGGCTTCCTCCAGGATGTTTGAACTGCTGCTGTCGTTATATCAGGAAAATTTCCGGGTGATCCTGATGGATTTTCTGGGGAACGGACAGTCAGACAGAGTAGAATGTTTTCCGGAGAATCTGTGGACCACACAGGCTGATCAGGTTCTGGCGCTGATGGAACATTTGAATCTGAAGAAAGTCAATCTTTTAGGGACAAGCGGCGGAGCCTGGGTGGCTGTGAATACCGCATTAAAACGTCCTGATCTTGTGGAGCATGTCATCGCGGACAGCTTTGACGGCAGAACGTTACGTGATGGCTTTGTGGAAAATCTGCGAAAGGAGCGGGAACACGCAAAGCAGGATCAGGAGGCAAGGCAGTTTTATGAATGGTGCCAGGGAGAAGACTGGGAAAAGGTGGTAGACCTCAATACACAGGCGCTGATAACATGTGCCGTCAATAAAACGCCGTTGTTCTGTAAGCCATTAGAATCTTTGGATACGCCCATTCTTTTTATGGGGAGTCTGGAAGATGATATGTGCCGCCAGGATATGCTGGAGGAATGCAAAGAAATGGACAGGCTTGTGGGAAATGGAAAGATATACATGTTTGAGACGGGCGGGCACCCGGCTGTTCTTTCAAATGCCGAGTCCGCCGCCAGAGTAATTACTGATTTTCTGAATGGCCAGAGCTTGAATTAGACGGGGAATGAGAGATGCTCCTGTTTTTATAGGATGTCTTTCATCAACCGGGTCTGGCAGGAAGCCAGCGTCTCTTTTGGCAGTTTGCAGCCGCTTTTGATCCAGTGGAACGTCATGCCAACAAGACCGCTTACGTAAAACGCAGTCACAGAATCGACCGGCCCGGGGAGAAGTTCGCCCCGGGCGGTCTTTTCTTCCAGGAATTTTGTGATGTTGCGGCTGATATATTGATACACCAGATTCATCAGTTCTTCATTGATTTCTGTTTCAAAAAGGTTGTAAAATACCCGTTCTTTTTTCTCACATTCTGTTAGAAAAACGATAAAGAAATCCTTTGTTTCATGTGTTTTCATTAATGCTTCCAGTTCCATCGAAATGCGGTCCAGACAGTAGGAAAGCAGCTCATATTTGTCCTGGAAGTGTAAATAAAAGGTACTTCGGACGATCATAGAATTTTCGCACAGCTCACTGACGCTGATTTTAGGGAAAGGCTTTCTTTCCAGCAGGTCAAAAAGGGTGTTGGCAAGGATTTCCTTCGTTTCGGAGGATTTGTTTTTCGTCATCTTAGAATTCTCCTTTGTCATCTAAGTAAGCGTTTCATAAAAAACATCTTAAAGGATATCGTAATAATTCACAATATAAAAAAACTGAATACAAAAGAAAATAATTATAAAAATGGACACATCCGCGGAATTTGTCTCGTTAGCGGGGATGATATCCCGCTATACTTAAGCTATCGATAGAAGTTCAAGGAGGGAATGTATGGCCGATAAGATTTCTGATAAAAAGGAGCAGGAAATTGAACGTCTCACCCGCCAGCTGGATCATAAGGAGCATGAACTCGAGGAAAAATACTGCGATGTGGGGAAATCTATTATGGATAAGCTTGAAAAAGAGAACCAGGAGATCGGACACATGGTAGATGAAGTGATCCAGTTGAAACGGAAGCTTATCAAGGCGAAAGGACAGATCCGTTGCCCTGCCTGTTATCAATATAATGAGACGGACAGTATTTACTGCAGCAGATGTGGAAAAAATTAGAAAAGAAGAAAAACGATGAGCAGCAATGACAAGGCTGTGAAGAAATGGAGGAAACAGCATGCATGAAGTAAAGAAACCAAGAAAACCATTGATTTATTACTATGTGATCGTTCTTATGGTCCTGGTATTATTTAATTTCCTGTTTATGCCCTGGGTGGCAGAGCGCCAGATCAAGGAAGTTGGATATGAGAAATTTATGCAGATGACAGAAGAGGAAGACATTGGAAGAGTAGAGATCGATCAGGAGGAAAATCAGATCACCTTTACCGATAAGGATGAAACGGCAATTTATAAGACCGGAATGGTGGATGACCCGGATCTGACAGAGCGGCTGTACGACGCTGGAGCAGAATTTTCAGGACAGATCATTGAGCAGACCTCTCCCTGGGTTGTGTTTCTTCTCAACTGGATACTGCCGATCCTGATTTTTGTAGGAATCGGACAATATATGTCCAAGAAAATGATGGATCGTGCGGGCGGCAAGAATTCTATGATGTTCGGCATGGGAAAAAGCAATGCCAAGGTTTATGTGAAATCTTCAAAAGGAATCCGATTTTCGGATGTGGCCGGAGAGGATGAGGCAAAGGAAAATCTGGCGGAGATCGTGGACTATCTTCATGATCCCAAGAAATATGAAGACATCGGCGCATCCATGCCCAAAGGAATCCTGCTTGTAGGACCTCCCGGAACAGGTAAGACCATGCTTGCGAAAGCAGTTGCCGGTGAAGCAAATGTACCGTTCTTCTCCATGTCCGGATCCGAATTTGTGGAAATGTTTGTCGGCATGGGCGCATCGAAGGTGCGGGATCTGTTTAAACAGGCGAAAGAAAAAGCTCCCTGTATCGTTTTTATCGATGAGATTGATGCGATCGGTAAAAAGAGAGACGGAAATGTGGGAGGAAATGACGAGCGTGAGCAGACCCTGAACCAGCTACTGACGGAGATGGATGGTTTTGAAGATAACAACGGAGTGATCATTCTGGCAGCGACAAACCGTCCGGAATCCCTGGACCCGGCGCTTACAAGACCTGGACGTTTTGACAGGAGAGTTCCGGTTGAACTTCCGGACCTGAAGGGAAGAGAAGCAATCCTGAAAGTTCATGCGAAAAAGATTAAAGTAGCGGACAACGTGGATTATAACAAGATCGCACGGATGGCGTCAGGAGCATCCGGAGCAGAGCTTGCCAATATCGTAAACGAAGCGGCGCTGCGGGCCGTTAGAGAAAACCGGACGTATGTGACTCAGGCAGACCTGGAAGAAAGTATTGAAGTTGTCATAGCCGGATATCAGAAGAAAAATGCGATCATGACCGACAAGGAGAAGCTGATCGTGTCCTATCATGAGGTCGGACATGCGCTGGTAGCGGCAAAACAGACGAATTCTGCGCCAGTACAGAAGATCACGATCGTTCCAAGGACATCCGGGGCTCTTGGATATACCATGCAGGTGGATGGGGGAAATCATTACCTGATGAGCAAGGAAGAGCTGGAAAACAAGATTGCTACATATACCGGTGGCCGTGCGGCGGAGGAAATCGTATTTGGTTCCGTGACCACAGGAGCTTCCAATGATATCGAGCAGGCAACGAAGCTTGCCAGAGCAATGATCACGCGGTATGGCATGAGTAAAGATTTTGATATGGTTGCAATGGAGGTCCAGACCAACCAGTATCTGGGTGGAGATTCCTCGCTGACCTGTTCGTCAGAGACACAGAAGCTGATCGATGAAAAGGTAGTGGAGCTTGTGCGCAGACAGCATGAAAAGGCAGCACAGATTTTGCTGGAGAATCGGGAAAAACTGGATGAACTCTCACAGTACCTGTATCAGAGAGAGACCATTACGGGCGACGAATTTATGAGGATTCTGAATTCCTGATCATAAAAATGGATAGAGTAGGTAGATCAAGATGACGATATATGATATTTTATTATGTTTTTTACATACAGTTTCTTAGGCTGGTGTACGTCCCCATTTGCCCATTTGCCATCTTGACGCAGAACGGAGAAAGCAGTAAGATATTCACGGCGAAAATCTGATTGTTTAGGTATCTGTCGAGATGGAGGGATCTGTTTTGAAAAAGAATAAATATGAGATTGACATGTGCAACGGGACGATCATGGATAAATTAATTTCCTTTTCGCTCCCGTTGATGCTTTCCAGTATCCTGCAGCTGATGTTTAATGCTGTGGATATCATTGTGGTGGGGCGGTTCAGTGGCAGCCAGGCGCTGGCGGCAGTGGGATCGACGACAGCGTTGATTAATATTTTTACCAATCTTTTTATTGGCATTTCTTTGGGGGCAAACGTCCTGGCGGCCAGATATTATGCGGCAGGAAGGGATAAAGAGATGTCAGAGGCGGTACATACGGCTATTACGCTTGCTTTGATCAGTGGGATCTTGATGGCATTTGTAGGATTTGGAGCTGCAAGAGGCGCTCTGGGGATTATGGATACGCCGGGGGATGTGATCGGTCAGGCAACACTCTATATGAGGATTTATTTTCTTGGGATGCCCTTTTTTATGCTTTATAATTATGGTGCTGCAATCCTTAGAGCCGTAGGAGATACAAAGAGACCATTGGTATTTCTGGCTGTGGCCGGGATGGCCAATGTGGCGCTGGATCTTCTGCTGGTCATTGTGATTCCTCTTGGCGTAGCCGGGGTGGCTGTGGGCACAGTGACTTCTCAGATGATTTCCTGTATTCTGGTGCTGCGGTGTCTCCATAAGTCAGAGGGAAGTTATCAGATCCGTTTTTCAAGGCTGACTATCAAAGGAGTATACCTGAAACGGATCTTTCAGGTGGGAATCCCTGCCGGGATCCAGAGTACGGTGATCAATTTTTCCAATGCCCTGCTGCAGTCCTCCGTTAATTCCTTCGGATCTACGGCTATGGCAGGCTACACGGCCGCAAATAATATCTTAAGCTTCCTGTATGTGTCGGTCAACGCTGTGACCCAGGCCTGTATGAGCTTTACCAGCCAGAACTACAGTGTGGGAAAACAGAAGCGGATGGACCGGGTACTTTTGGACTGCATGGTCCTGTCGGCGGGCGTGGCCGGCGTTCTGGGAGTCGGCGCATATGTATTCGGCTCACAGATTCTTAAAATCTATACTTCCGAGCCGGATGTGATCCAGTGCGGTCTGGAGATCCTGGCCATTACAACGGTTCCGTACTTCCTGTGCGGTATCATGGATTTGCTTCCCGGAGCACTCCGGGGAATGGGCCGTTCTGCGGTGCCGATGGTGTTATCGGTTATTGGAACCGTGGGGATCAGGATTTTGTGGGTGTATGTGTTTTTCCCGCAGCACAGGTCCTTGTATTTCCTGTTTATTTCATATCCGGGATCCTGGATCGTCACTATTGCAATGCAGGCGGTATGTTTTATATTTGTAAGAAAGCAGTGTATCCGTCAGCTGAAAACAGCGGGGATGCTGACAGCATAGATAGTTTATCTGAATTCTACTTTATATGGAGGTGATCCGGTGGCAGATCAAAAAGATATCTTGGCAGAAGAAACCATACAGAAATATTTAAAGGAAAACTGCAGAGACTTACAGCTTCATGTATTTCCGGTAGTAGACTCTACGAATATCTTGCTCCGTCGGAAAGCAAAAGAAGGCGTACCGGAAGGATGTGTAGTGATTGCCGGAGAGCAGACCAAAGGAAAAGGGAGACTGGGCAGATCATTTTATTCACCCTCCGATACAGGAGTCTATTTAAGTCTTTTGCTGCGTCCGGAGAATATTTTGCCGGAGCAGGCAGTGCACATTACTACCATTGCAGCGGTGGCCGCCTGCGAAGCTATAGAAAGAGTCTCCGGAAGAAAAGCCGGGATTAAATGGGTTAACGATATATATATGGATGGGAAAAAGGTGAGCGGGATTCTTACAGAGGCATCTCCGTGCCGTGAACAGGAAGGATTTGACTATGTGATCCTGGGGATCGGATTTAATGTATGTCCGCCAAAAGGAGGATTCCCGGAGGATATCGGGGCTGTAGCAGGGAGCATATTCCCGGAGCAAAGGGAGAGAGAAAAGAACTTTCTGGCGGCAGAATTTCTGAACCGCTTCATGCATTATTATCGGACAGATGCAAAAAAGCATTATGTGGAACGCTACAGGGAAAGATGTTTTGTGATCGGGAAAGATATCTATGTACTGACTCCCGGAGAGAAGAAAAGGGCGCATGTAGAGGATGTGGACCAGTCATGTCATCTGGTAGTGCAGTACGAAGACGGAACGATAGAACGCCTGGCTTGGGGCGAGATCAGTATCCGTCCGGTGAGCAGCTGGTAAATGCAAATTCATAAAAGTGTAATAAATTTTTCACAGATTCAACACAGAGAGCATCTATAATCAACCTCGAAAAAAAGAAAAGTTACCCTAAGAAAAGAGGTTGAAAGATTATGAAGGATGAAATGTATGAACAGGAAAATCAGAGTGAAGATGAGGTAATACAGGAACAGACAGACTTGCAGAAACAGGAAGAGACAGCTGAAATGTCAGAAGCTGAAGCGACAGAAGCTGAAACAGATGCGAAGGAAGTGAAGGCAGAGTCCGGAGAGGGGTCTGAGACAAAGACCGGGACAGAAAAAAAGAAAAAAGAGATGACTCTACAGAAGAAATGGGGAATGGTCGTAGCCATGGCTCTGGTATTCGGACTGATCGCAGGCGGGACCATGTATGGCGTAAACGCTGCGGCTAATCGCCTTTACAGCCAGAACCATATATCTCAGACGGATACAACCGAGGCTTCTACATCAGAAAGCAGCAGCGGAGTGGCACAAGTAGCAGATAACGCAATGCCTTCAGTGGTTACCATTTCGACGATGTCTGTGGAAGAAATGAGGAGCTTTTTCGGCGGTACACAGCAGTATGAAGTGGAAGGCGCCGGTACAGGTGTGATCATAGGAGAGAATGATACAGAGCTTCTGATTGCTACCAATAATCATGTGGTAGAAGGAGCAAGCAGCCTTTCTGTAGGATTTATTGACGAGAGTACAGTTTCTGCGGAGATCAAAGGTACTGACGCGGAAAATGATCTGGCTGTTATCTCAGTAAAGCTTTCTGATATTTCTACAGATACGATGAATCAGATTAAGATTGCTTCAATCGGCGATTCTGACAAACTGCAGCTTGGCGAACAGGTAGTTGCCATCGGAAATGCACTGGGATATGGACAGTCTGTAACATCTGGATATGTCAGCGCTTTGAACCGTGATTTGAGTCTGACTGATGAAAGCGGAAATACGATTAACTCTACCGGGCTGATCCAGACAGATGCCGCAATCAATCCTGGAAACAGCGGCGGTGCACTGTTAAATATGAACGGGGAGCTGATCGGTATCAATGAAGCAAAATCCGGAACAACTTCCTCTGGCACGACGGTAGACAATATTGGGTTTGCGATTCCGATCAATAAGGCTCAGGAAAGCCTGCAGAATCTGATGAATCAGGAAACGAGAGAAAAGGTTAGCGAGGATCAGGCTTCCTACATAGGTATCCAGGGCGCCAGCGTTTCTTCCGATGAACAGGAAAAATTCAGTATCCCGGCCGGCGTAGTTGTGGCATCTGTAGTAGAAGATGGCCCGGCAGCTCAGGCTGGTATCCAGGAAGGTGATATTATCACAGAACTGGACGGACGTTCTGTAAGCAGCATCGAAGGCCTCCAGGATACGCTTCAGTACTATGCGGCCGGTGAAACCGTTGATATTGTCGTCCAGCGCGCGGACAATGGCTCCTATCAGGAGCAGACCCTGAGTATCACACTCGGATCAGCTCAGGATGCGGAAACAAACAACTAAATACCTTGAAAGAAAATTCATTTCATTAGGAGGGAGCGTTTTTATACTGCTCCAGAAGACGGCTGATCTGCAGGTTTAGATTTTCCGGCGGCAGCGGGGAAGCGTCTTCTTTTAATCTCAGCCACAGATGGAGAGACTGATAACCAGCTCTGCTTCTGTGGCTGATTATATGTTTGGAGCCATCTGACGCCTTTGGATCTGCGGCCTGGATAAGGGTGCGCTTTGAAGGACTCTTAAGTCTTCCTAGGGCGGTGTCAGCTTCATCCAGCAGTTCTTTGCTGCATTGAAGGATACTGCGCAGGAACAGGGGAAATTCTTCCTCCGTCTGCCAGAAATATTTTCCCCTGGCAATGCAAAAATCTCCGATGACCTGTCCTTCCCGATCTTCTTCATAATAATAAATATTCCGTTCCCGATAAGCGTTTTCATTAACAGGGGCGTCCCAGACTGAATCTACGGCGGCCCCGGAGGCCTTCTTTTTGCCGCCCGGCTGATGGCCTCCGGAAAGACAGGTGGCCCCGGAATCCTTAAGTGAGGCTTCTTTTAGCAGGGCATAGGCAATATTAATCTCCTGCACGTTATAATGATAGCGGGAGCGGGCTGAGATATGAACATCCGGGTGGAGGGCGGACATAAGCTTGCGGTATTTCTTTTTGATATCCCTGAAATCTGTGCCTGGACTAATACCCAGGATTTGGCAGGCCTGCTGATAGTTCATGGTATTTTGTTTCACCTCTGGTATAAAATGTTGCTGAAAATAGTATATCCGATTTTGGGAGGAAAGAAAATATAAGTATAAAATGTCAGTTATTTCTTGCGAAATGTATACAAGTGCTATAAGATAGGGTCTATGGGTAAAGGAACGATCCTATGAAAAGGGATGGAACGGACCAGAAAAAATTGAGGTGGCAGATATGTTTTTTATCATAGGTATTTCAGATGGCCGAAAAGACCTGAATTTCAACCAGATGGTGATCTGCAGCAGCTGCGGGCAGTATGGCAGATACACTGTGTACATGACTTATACGGCATTATCTCTGTTTTTTATTCCTGTCTTTAAATGGAACAGGCAGTACTTTGTGCAGACAAGCTGCTGCGGGAAGATATATCGTCTGAACCCGGAAACTGGCAGAAGGATAGCATGGGGAGAACAGCTGGAGATCCAGCCGGGAGATTTAGAGCCGTTGTCTGGAGGATGGCAGAGCGGACAGTATTACCATCGTGTAAAGAGATGCATGAGCTGTGGATTTTCCACAGATGAGGACTATGAATTTTGTCCGAAATGCGGCCGCAGGCTGTCATAGATCAGAGTAGAAAGAGGCGTAAAAGGATGTATCAGATATTGATCGTAGAGGATGACAGGGGACTGAACCAGGGGATCGCTCTTGCGCTCCGGCAGGAAGGAGTTTCCTTTTTGCAGGCATATAATGCAGCGGAAGGCAGGGATTTCTGGGAGAAGGGGCATGTGGACATGGCGCTTCTGGATGTAAACCTTCCTGACGGGAACGGATATGAGCTTCTGGAAAAGATCCGAAAGACCTCACAGATTCCGGTGCTTCTGATCACGGCAAATGATCTGGAAAGTGATGAGATCACCGGATTTTCTCTTGGGGCAGACGATTATATTACCAAGCCTTTCAGCCTGATGGCGCTGCGGGCGAGAGTGGAACGGATGCGGATGCGTACCGGAGAAGGACAAAGAGAAACAAAGGATACCTATACAGATCACAGGTATCGGTTTTTGTTTGATCAGATGCAGTTTTTTGTAGACGGACAGGAGATCATCCTGAGCAGAACAGAACAAAAACTTCTGCGGACGTTTGTGTGGAATCCGGGAATCACACTTTCCAGGGAACGCCTGATGGAGATCCTGTGGACAGACGGGGCAAAATTTGTAGAAGAAAATGCACTGAGTGTAGCAGTGAACCGCCTGCGCCACAAGCTTTCCGGGAAAGGGGATTACCGCCCGATCGAGACCGTATATGGTATCGGATATGTATGGGAGAAAAAAGCTTAACAGAAATTGACAGAAAAACAGGGGGAAAAGATAGTGAAATATATCAGACAATTTGCAGTGATCCTGGGGATCTCCTTCTTAGGCGAGATCCTGCATTATTTGATTCCGTTTCCGATACCGGGAAGCGTATATGGACTGATCCTTATGTTCCTGCTTCTGGTACGCGGGATCTTAAAGATAGAAGACGTCCGGGAGACAGGTCAGTTTTTGATAGAGATCATGCCGCTGATGTTTATTCCTGCAGCGGCAGGCCTGGCAGCCTCATGGGGACAGGTAAAGACGATGTTGGTTCCGGCATGCGTGATCACGGTGATATCCACGGTGGTCGTCATGGCGACTGCCGGAAAAGTGACGGAAGCCTGTATCCGAAGGCAGGAAGAAGGGGTGATCAGACAAAAGGAAGAAGGAGTAGTAAATCAGTATGGAAAATCTGATTCTTAATTCAGCGGCGTCCGGAGTATTTATCAGTCTGGCGGCGTACGGTATTGGAACGCTGGTGAAAAGAAAATGGAAGAGTGCGCTGGCCAATCCGCTTCTGATCGCCATTATTCTGGTGATCTTGTTTTTGAAGCTATCGGGCGTGGAATACGAAACCTACAACGTTAGTGCAAAGTATCTGACCTATCTGCTGGCTCCTGCCACGGTAAGTCTGGCCATTCCTATGTATGAGAGGATGCAGCTTCTGAAGGAGAATTATGCGGCGATCCTTACCGGGATCCTGTCAGGGGTCCTGGCAAGTCTGGTCTGTGTGCTTGCGATGGCACTGGTGTTCCATCTGTCACAGGCAGAATATGTGACTCTGCTTCCCAAATCAGTAACGACCGCGATCGGGATGGATATCGCGAAAGAGTTGGGAGGTCATTCGGAGATTGCGGCGGCAGTGATCATCATTACCGGTGTGCTTGGGAATATGGCGGCAGAGCCGATCTGCCGCATATTTGCAATCCGCCATCCGGTGGCAAAGGGAATCGCACTGGGAACCTCGGCTCATGCGATCGGAACAGCCAAAGCTATGGAGATGGGCGAGACAGAAGGAGCAATGAGCAGCCTGGCTATCGTAGTGGCCGGGGTGTGTACGGTAGTGGGAGCCACGGTGTTCGCGGGACTTTTGTGACAGGAAAACCGGCAGGGAGGAATGACAATGATACAGATTGGGGCAAAAGGGACTTTGAAGCGTCTGGATGAGATGCTGGAGAGTGCTATGAACGGAACCTTTGACGAGACGTCTTATGATGAGACAGAGCTGTCGCGTCTGGAGTCCCGTTGGAAACAGTATTTTACTGCCCAGGGACAGCTGGTGGGACAGGTGAAAAAAGAAAGAGAGAATATACGGACACTGGTGTCGGATATTTCTCATCAGACCAAGACGCCCCTTGCTAACATTTTGCTCTATGCAGAGCTTCTGGACGAGAAAGCAGAAAATGAAGAAGAAAAGATGCTGGCAGGGCAGATTGTAAGGCAGACGGAAAAGCTTCAGTTTCTTTTGCAGTCTCTGGTAAAAATGTCCCGGCTTGAGACTGGGATCCTGGAGCTGTCACCTGCAGATGGAGAGATTGCGCCTATGATCCGGGAGACAGCGGCCTCACTGCAAAAAAAAGCAGAGGCAAAGAACATCTGCCTGGACTGCGAACTGGAAGAGAGGGTCAGATGCAGGTTTGACAGAAAGTGGACCTCGGAGGCACTGGGAAATATTATCGACAATGCGGTGAAATATTCGCCGGAAGAGAGCAGGATTACAATCCGGATCCGAAAATATGAGTTTTATGCGTGTATCGAGGTAGAGGACCAGGGGCCGGGCATTGAGGAAGAAGAGAGGGCTCAGATTTTTGGACGGTTTTACCGGGGGAAACAGATGCGGCAGGAGGAAGGCGTCGGCATAGGCCTCTATCTGGCAAGAGAGATCCTGGAGAAGGAAGAAGGGTACATCAAGGTATCTTCCGCAGATGGAACGGGAAGCAGATTTTCCATATATCTTCCAATAAGCCAGGAGTCTGCCGGATACCCCGGGTCAGAAATGTAAAATGGAAATGTGTCAAAATTGATAGATTTCAGAAAGAATACAGAAAGATTATCCGTGTATAGTGGTCTTATAGAAAAATAGTTCTATAAGGCCATTCTTTTACTGGATGGCTATACAGGGGACACGAAAAGGAGGCTTATCATGATTGTACTGAAAACCAGAAAGTTAAAAAAATATTACGGCAGCGGAGATACGCTGGTACGTGCCCTGGATGGAGTAGATCTGTCTGTGGAAAGGGGTGAGTTTGTGGCTGTGGTCGGCACTTCCGGCAGCGGTAAATCCACGCTTCTCCATATGCTTGGAGGATTGGACCGGCCTACCTCGGGAACGGTGTGGGTGGATCAGAAGGATATCAGTAAGTTAAAGGACGAAGAGCTGACTATTTTCCGGCGGCGTAAGATCGGATTTGTATTCCAGAGCTACAATCTGGTGCCGGTGCTGAATGTGTATGAAAATATCGTGCTTCCGGTGGAGCTGGACGGAAACAGGGTTGATAAATCTTATGTAGAAGATATCATCGAGATCCTGGGGCTTAAGGCAAAGAAGTTCAGCCTGCCTTCCCAGCTCTCCGGAGGACAGCAACAGAGAGTGGCCATTGCAAGAGCGCTGGCTGCAAAACCGGCGATACTCCTGGCCGATGAGCCCACGGGCAATCTGGATTCTGTAACCAGCCAGGATGTGCTAAGCCTCCTGAAGGTGACAAGCAGCCGGTTCGGGCAGACGGTGGTAATGATCACACATAATGAGGAAATTGCACAGATGGCAGACCGGATCATCCGTATTGAGGATGGAAAGATCAGAAATGGCGGTGAGGCGTATGCGTAAAGTCAAAAATCAAAAGGTCATCCGGAATCTGTCAGACAAGAGCTTCCGTGCCAGCCACACAAGGAATACGATCGCAGTGCTGGCCATTGCCCTGACTTCTATGCTGTTTACCACTCTTTTTACCATCGGCCTTGGGTCTGTGGAAAATTTTCAGCAGCAGACCATGCGGCAGTCGGGAGGAGACAGCCATGGTGTGATCAAGGATATTACTATGGAAGAGTATGAAGCGCTGAAGGATCATCCTCTGATAAAAGAAAGCGCTGCCTGTGAGGTCCTGGCGGATAATGTGGCCAATCCGGAGTTTTTGAAGCGTCATGTAGAGCTCTGGTATGTACCGGAATATCATTATCCCCACCGCTACCTGGAAATCGAAGAGGGGAGGGCGCCGGAGAAAGCAGATGAAGTGCTGGTGGATGAAGTGACAATAGAACTTTTGGGGCTCCCAAAAGAGACGGGTCAGGAAATCACACTTTCGCTACAGGTTGGGATGGCAGACCCGGCGGCAGAAGACAGGACCTTTACCGTGACCGGGATCCTGAAAGCAGATCCGGCGATGAATACGGGATTTGTCGTCACCTCAGAGGATTATCTGACAAAATATGCAGAAGAGATAAAGGCGGCGGAACGGGAAGAGTATGCGATGACAGGCCGGATCGATATGGATGTGAATTTTTCCAATTCCTTCAATATCCAGAAAAAGCTGGAGCAGGTCATCACAGAAAGCGGATATTCCGTGACGGAGGGTGACAAAAATTATTTGTCCAGTAATGTAAACTGGGCGTATGTATCCGACGGGGCCCAGAGTGATCCGATGACCATGGGGGCGGTGGCGGGAGGACTTTTCATTATTCTGCTCACCGGATATCTGATCATTTACAATGTGTTTCAGATCTCGGTGGTAAAGGATATCCGGTATTACGGTCTGCTAAAGACGATCGGGACCACCGGACGCCAGATCCGGAAAATCGTACGCCGTCAGGCCTGGAAGCTGGCCGTGGCCGGGATCCCGCTGGGCCTTGTGACGGGATTCTTTGTGGGAAAAGGGATCGTTCCGCTGGTGGTGGAAAGAAGCGCTTACCAGGGGTCTGACGTGCAGGTATCCTTAAATCCCTGGATTTTTGCAGGGGCCATTTTGTTCAGTCTGGCTACGGTGTGGATCTCCACCCGCAAGCCGGCCAGGATCGCAGGCAGGGTGTCTCCTATTGAAGCAGTACGCTATACGGAAGATCAGAACGAAAAAAAGAAAGAAAAGAAAGGCACAGACGGCGGAAAGCTTTGGCGAATGGCGCTGTCCAACCTGGCCCGCAGCAAAGGACGCACCGTGATCGTGATCCTGTCACTTTCCTTGTCAGTGATCCTGCTGAACAGCATTTTTACGGTAACCTCATCATTTAGTATGGACCAGTTCCTGAAAAAGTTTGTGGTGTCAGATTTTCTGATCGCCAATGCCGAATATTTCAACAGTGAGTATTACGGAGTAAAAGAGGGAATAGAGGAGATCAGCCTGAGTGAGTCTTTTATCAGAGCCTGCGAGGAAGAGGACGGCTTTGAGAGAGGCGGGCGTCTCTATATGAGCAATGAAGTCGGTCTGGAAGCAGAAACCTACCAGCCTACGGAAAATGTCATGACAGATGAGAACGGGGAGTTTTACAATATGTTTGGATCCGAGAAGGTTCCCTATCAGCGGAATGAAGATGGAAACTACCGCACAACTTTTTACGGACTGGAGGATTATCCTCTTGAGAAGGCAGAGCCCTTTGAGGGCGAGACGGATCTTTCGGTGATCAAAGAAAAGCTTGCTACCGGGAAATATCTTCTGGGAGCTGTGGCTACGGATGATAATGACCAGGTGATAGAGGACGAGATCTACTATCATGCCGGGGATCATGTGACGCTGGTAATGAAGGACGGAGAAAAGAGGAAATTTGAGATTCTGTCTCTGATCAAGGAGAATTATTACGGGCTGACAAACCGCATGGGTTCGCAATTTGCCTTTTATACGACGGCGGATGTATTTCTTTCCATGGAATCGCCGGATTATCTGATGAGTTATGAATTTGATGTAGAAGACGGCAGGGAGGCGCAGTTTGAAGAATTTCTGGAAAACTATACCACAACACAGGAGCCTTTGATGCACTATGAGTCAAAACAAAAATGGCTGGATGAGTTTAACGGACTGACCGGACTTTTTACCCTGGTGGGAGGAGTACTGACAATGGTCGTTGGCGTCATCGGTATCCTTAATTTTGTCAATGCTACGCTGACGGGGATCGTAACCAGGAAACGGGAATTTGCAATTATGGAAGCGATTGGCATGACGAAGCGCCAGCTGACCCGTATGCTGATGCTGGAAGGACTGTACTATGCAGGGTTTACGATTTTGTGTTCCTTAGCGGGAGGCTGTCTCCTGTCTGTGACACTGGTACGGATTCTTGCGGACGGCATGTGGTTTATGGAGTACCAGTTTATCCTGTGGCCGATGCTGATCGTATTTCCGATACTGCTGCTTCTGGGAGTGCTGGTCCCGTATCTTGCCTATCTGCCGCAGCGAAGAGAAAGTGTTGTCAGCGTGATCAGCCGGGAGTCGGCATAAGGCAGCAGAAAAGAAGAGCCATAGTTTTATGGCTCTTCTTCTTCTCCTTCGCCGTCAATGAGATATTCGTATGAAACGTGGAAAATTTCGGCCAGAGCTTTCAGTTCTACATCTGTAACATAACGCTTATTGGTTTCAATCCGGGTGATGACATTTTTATCCATATCGTAGCCATTCAACTGAAGCTGGTAAGCTAAGAACCGTTGTGACATATTGTGCTGCTGGCGGAGCTTTGCGAGCCGGCGGCTGATCAGATTCTTCCTGCCGCCTGGTGTTTTGGGCTTTGGCATATCTTTCATCCTCCTGCAGATAGTGTGGACATGACTGTCTCAATTTTTGCACTTTTTCTGTTGATTTTACACGGGATAAGGTCTACAATCGGTTGTAAAAGTGAGACAAAGGGAGAAGCGTATGCATCAAAAGGATATCGAACGCTTTGCGTTCCTGTTTTTGTGCGGAAAACGTGACAGGGCAATCCTGGCGGGAAAAGAAAAAATGACGTTTTCAGATTTGAACAGGCTTATATATCTTCTTGATTATCTGGGGCTGGACGCTTATAGTCTGGAAATCTGGAGTGAATATGGAGGGCAGTTTAAAGATCAGCTGGAACAGCTGAAAGAAATCTATGATGAAACAGCCGGCATCGTGTCCTGGGATCCTGCGGAAGAAGATGAACGGCAGGAGCAATGGATCCGGGAGTTTTTGCGGCAGGTGCCGGATAGAAACAGCCGGAAACTGCTGGAAAAATTACTCGGTTGATATACAAGTATCATTTCCTATTGTACAATGCGGATTTTTGTGCTAAATAATAAGTGTGTTGTTATGAAGTGACAAAAGCAGGAGGCAAAACAGGATGAAGCAGAACCTGCGGAAAAAACTGTTAGAAAAAAGAAAATTTCTTTCCGACGCCTATTTTCAGATGGCAGATGAAAGGATCTGTATGCTGGCAGCGGAACTTCCGGAATTCCAACAGGCAGAAGTGGTCTTTTGTTATGTGGGGATGGAAGGAGAAGTCAGCACCCGCTCTTTACTGGAAAAAGTACTGGCGGAAGGGAAACGGCTGGGTGTGCCGCGCTGTGAGAAAAAGGGCGTGATGCGGGTCTATGAGATCCGTTCTCTACAGGATCTTGTGCCCGGAGCTTTTGGAATTCCGGAGCCGGTACCGGAAGCCAGGCTGATCCGTCCGGAAGAGATAGACCTGGCGGTCATTCCCTGTCTTTCCTGCGATGGAAAGGGAAGACGTCTGGGGAAAGGCGGCGGGTATTATGACCGGTATCTGGAGGGGACGACGTTCTTAAGGGCAGCGCTTTGCTGGCAGCAGATGATGGAAAAAGAGATTCCTGTGGACATACATGACCAGCGGATGGATGTAGTGATCACGGAGAACGATGCGATCCGTACCAGGGATTAGAGGGGTACAGGAGCATACAGGAAAAAGATAAGCACAAAGCAGGAAAGGCGGAATGACATGGCGAAACAGGCAAGGATAGTGGTTGACAGAGACTTTAAGATTGCAGAGGTGGATCCAAGGATTTATGGGTCGTTTGTGGAACAGCTGGGAAGAGCGGTGTACGACGGATTGTACCAGCCGGGGAATCCGCTGTCTGATGAGGAAGGCTTCCGGAAAGATGTAATAGAGATGGTCAGAGAGCTGAATGTGCCGGTAATCCGTTATCCGGGCGGCAATTTTGTATCCGGCTATCGCTGGGAAGACGGAATAGGGCCGTTAGCTGACCGTCCGAAGCGGCTGGATCTGGCATGGAAGAGCATTGAGACAAATGAAGTGGGGATCCATGAATTTGCCAGCTGGACAAAGAAAGCGGGGGCGGACCTGATGATGGCCGTCAATCTGGGAACCAGGGGCATTGAGGAGGCCTGCGCCCTGCTGGAATACTGCAATCACCCGGGAGGAACGGCCCTCAGTGACCTGAGAAGCCGTCATGGAAGGAAAGAGCCGTTTGATATTAAGATGTGGTGCCTGGGAAATGAAATGGACGGCGACTGGCAGATCGGACATAAAACGATGGAAGAATACGGGCGGCTTGCCGCAGAAACGGCAAGGGCAATGAAGATGATCGATCCGTCCATAGAGCTGGTTTCCTGTGGCAGTTCATACCGGGGGATGCCGACATTTCCGGAATGGGATGCGGTGACACTGGAGCATACCTATGATCATGCAGATTACATTTCCCTTCATCAGTATTATGACAATGAAGCGGATGATCCGGCGGATTATCTGGCAAAGGCTGATGACATGGACGAGTATATCCGGACTGTTGTAGCGGTATGCGACTATGTAAAAGCCAAAAAGCGGGGAAGAAAAACGATCAATCTGAGCTTTGACGAGTGGAATGTATGGTTCCATTCCAAGGAGCAGGATGATAAGCTGAACAAAGAGCGTCCCTGGCAGCAGGCGCCGCCGCTTCTGGAGGATATCTATACCTTTGAAGACGCGGTGTTAGTAGGCGAGATGCTGATCACGCTTTTAAACCATGCAGACAGGGTTAAAGTGGCCTGTCTTGCACAGTTAGTTAATGTAATTGCTCCGGTGATGACAGAGAAGAACGGCGGCAAAGCATGGAAGCAGACGATTTTTTATCCGTTCTTCCATGCCTCGGCTTATGGAAGGGGAACTGCGCTCCGGGCAGAGGTCTGCTGTGAAAAGCATGATACGTCGGAGCATGAGGATGTTACGGATATTGTGAGCGCTGCTGTTTACAAAGAGGAGTCCAAAGAGCTGACACTTTTTGTGGTGAACCGCAACATCGAGGAGGATGTGGAGCTTACGGCAGATCTGCGGGGGATGGGAAAATGTCGGCTCCTGGAGCACATTGTCCTGGAATGTGGGGACAGAAAGTGTACAAACGGGCCGGGACAGGAAAGAGTCAGACCCTGTAACGTATCCCGGTCATCAGCGGACCAGGGGATCCTGCAAAGCCTCCTGCGCAGGATGTCATGGAATGTGATACGGCTGAAGCTGGAATCCTGAATCAAGGCTATACAATAAAAAGAATGTCTGGTATAATCATCTAAGAGATCATAGTAGAATATTTGAACTGGCAAAGACGCTGTAAGAGCAATGAGCTTTTACGCGTCTTTCTTTTTTTAGGAGGTCTTTTCATGGGAGCATTTGAAAAAGTAAAGAGCGGATTTCCGGATATGGATGGATTATTGGATCATATCCGGACAGGCGACAATGTAGTGTGGCGGGTAAGAAGTATAGAGGAGTTCCGCTATTTTGCAAAGCCTTTTGCAAGGCAGGCGGTAAAAGAGGGAAGGAATCTGATCTATATGCGTTTCGCATCCCACGAACCGATCTTAGAGCCGGAGCCAGGGATTAAGATCTGTGAATTTGACCCGGACAAAGGATTTGAAGCATTTACGGTAGACATTTATAACTGCATCACCCGGGAGGGCAGGGAAGCCTTTTATGTGTTTGACAGTTTGTCATCGCTTCAGTCAGTGTGGTATACAGACCTGATGATGGGAAACTTTTTCCGCGTTACCTGTCCCTATCTTTTTAAGCTGGATACAGTGGCCTATTTTCCACTGCTGCGGGGAAAGCACTCCTTTCATACCGTTTCCAGGATCCGTGATACTACGCAGCTTCTTCTGGATGTCCATTCGGGAGAGGAGCTTTACCTGCATCCTTTGAAGGTCTGGAACCGCTATACACCCAGAATGTTTCTGCCTCATTGCATGGATCCCGGGAGCGGGAAATTCAGGGCGGTGGAGGATGGAGTGTCCATGAGCCGTTATTACCAGCTTCTGGAAGAGGAAGAGATACAGGAGCAGGATCAGAGCCTGGACAGCTATGACAGGTTTTTCTCGATGGCCCGGATGGAGTACCGGCAGGGACGGTTTTCCGAGAGGACCCAGCAGCAGATTGTCGAGAGTACTATGACAAAGGATCCCAGGCTGCAGGAAATGATCAAAGAATATTTTGACCCCAGGGATTATTTTCTCCTGCGGGACCGGATGGCAGGAAGCGGCTCCATCGGAGGAAAGGCCTGTGGAATGCTGCTGGCGAGAAAGATCGTGCAGGCCAGGCTTCCATGGGGAAGAAAGTATCTGGAACCCCATGATTCCTATTACATCGGATCCGATGTATTCTATACGTATATTGTCTCGAATAACTGCTGGGAAATCCGGATCGCACAGAGGACGGAGGAAGGATATTTTGCAAAGGCAGAGGATTTGAGAAAGGCATTGCTTTCCGGGGAATTTCCGGCTGATATCCGGGAAAAATTCCGGTCTGTACTGGAATATTTCGGACAGAGTCCGATCATCGTCCGCTCCTCCAGTTTCCTGGAGGACGGATTTGGAAATGCGTTTGCCGGCAAGTATGAATCCGTGTTTTGTGTCAACCAGGGTACACCGAAGGAACGCATGAGGGAATTTACGCAGGCGGTCCGCAGAGTCTATGCAAGTACCATGGATCCGTCAGCGCTTCAATACCGAAGACAGAGAGGACTGGAGGGGAAGGATGAACAGATGGCCGTGCTGGTGCAGCGGGTATCCGGCTCCTATCAGGGAGACTATTTCTTTCCGGCGGCAGCAGGTGTGGGCTATAGCTATAGTGCATACCGGTGGCGGAAAGATATGGATCCGTCGGCTGGGCTTTTAAGGATTGTTGCAGGGCTTGGGACCCGGGCGGTAGACCACACGGAGAGAGACTATCCCCGCCTGGCGGGTCTTGACCGCCCGGAAATGTCCATGCATGTGACAGCTGCGGATAAGCATCGGTTCTGCCAGCGTAATATAGACGTACTGGATATCCGGGGAAACTGTCTGAAAACAGTCCCGACAGAGGAGCTGTTGGATCAGATCCCCTGTGGCTGAAAAAGGAGGTCATGGAACGGGATTATGAGGCGGAGGATGCCCTGAAGCGGATGAACAGGCCGAAGCAGGTCTGGTTCGTGACCTGCCAGCATCTGCTGGAAAATCAGGAATTTACCAGATTTATGCAGGCAGTACTGAAAATATTAGAGGAGGTATATGGGAATCCTGTAGATATTGAGTATACGGTGAATCTGAATGAAACAGGCCGGTTTGTGGTGAATCTTTTACAGTGCAGACCTCTTTATACGGGGAGCAGGAACGGAAAAATAGATTTGCCGGACCTTACGGAAAAGGAGATACTGTTTGAACTTCAGGACTCTTCGGTAGGGAATTCTGTCATGCGGCCGGTAGATCTGGTGATCCGGGTCGATGCCAGGGCATATTACGAATACCCGTATCATTTAAAGTCTCAGGTGGCAGAAGCAATAGGCGAGATAAGCCGCCGATTCTCCGAAAGCGGGAAGAACCTGCTCCTTCTGGCGCCGGGAAGGATAGGAACCTCTTCGCCGGAACTGGGGGTGCCGGTAACATTTTCTGATATTTCCGGTTTTTCCGGTATCTGTGAAGTGTCGGACAAAACAGTGGGCTATATGCCGGAGCTAAGCTATGGAAGCCATATGTTCCAGGATCTGGTAGAGGCGGATATTTATTATGCGGCGGTCTGGAATGACAGCAGGACGAAGGTCTTTCATCCGGAGCTGCTGGATGAGGAAGAGGACCTGTTTCCCTTGCTCTGTCCGGAGAGAAAAGAACTGTCCGGCATGATCCAGGTTACGATGCCGGAGCACTTGTATTACTGGAATGATGTAATGTCAGGGCGGAGCCTGTGCGGGAGGTACAGAAAAGAAAATGACAAAAAAGATCAAGTTAAATTTTTGACAAAAAAATAAAAACACATCTTGTCAAAATATTAACAATATGATATTATGATAAAAAATTATCAAAGTCAAAATATATTCAACGAAAGGAAAGGAAAATTATGAGCAGTAAGATCACCATTATTGGAGCAGGAAGTGTTGGGGCAACGATAGCTTATAAGCTGTCTGGTGAGGACATTGCATCAGAGATTGTCCTGATCGACATCAATAAGGAAAAGGTAGAAGGAGAGGTCATGGACATTAAGCAGGGCACCTGCTTCAGGAACCCGATCTCCATTATCGCAGGAGATTATAAGGATGCCGCAGGCTCTGATATCGTTATCATTACTTCCGGTATTGCACGTAAGCCAGGACAGACCCGGATCGAACTTACCCAGACAAATGTAAATATCATCAAAGAAATTACTCCGGAGATCGTAAAAGCAGCGCCAGATGCTATTTACATCATCGTCAGCAATCCAGTGGACGTTCTGACCTATGTATTTACCAAGATTTCCGGACTTCCTGAAAATCAGATCATCGGTTCCGGTACGGTTCTTGATACGGCAAGACTCCGCTCCGGCCTGTCAGAACATTTCCATGTGGCTCAGAAAAATATCCATGCCTATGTATTTGGGGAGCACGGAGATTCTTCCTTTGTTCCGTGGTCCAGTGCGGATATTGCCAGCATGAGTCTGGATGATTATTATACAGCAATGTCTGATAAAGTGGGAATCGAAAAGCTTAATAAGGATGCCATGGTAGAATATGTCCACAAATCCGGCGGACAGGTGATCGCAAAGAAAGGCGCTACCTTCTATGCTGTTGCGGTAGCTGTCTGCGAGCTTTGCAATATGGTGCTTGCTGCTTCAGATTCGATAGCTACCGTGTCCAGCATGATGCATGGAGAGTACGGGATCGACGATGTCTGCTTAAGCACCCTGACACTGATCGGACCTAACGGTGTGAAGGGAAGAGTACCGGCACGCCTTACAGAAGAAGAGACAGAAAAGCTTAAGGCCAGTGCAAAAGTACTGAAAGATGTGATCGCACAGATCGAGATATAGAAAAGGGCAGACAAGGAGGGAATATTATGAAATACAGTTATTATCCCGGCTGTACTTTAAAAAATAAGGCCGAAGACCTGGACGCATATGCCAGGGTTTCGGCCAAAGCTCTGGGATTTGAACTGGAAGAGATAGAAGAGTGGCAGTGCTGTGGAGGAGTCTATCCGCTGGGAACGGACGAGATTGCCACAAAGCTGGCATCCGTCCGTGCGTTGAACGATGCGAAGGAAAAAGGACGTGAGCTGGTAACGCTATGCTCTGCCTGTCATCATGTGTTGAAAAGAGTGAATGATGACATGAAGAACGTGGAAAATATCCGGACCAAGGCCAATAACTATATGGATCTTAAGGAGCCGTATGCAGGAGAGACAACGGTCCTTCATTTTCTGGAAGTGTTAAGAGACCGGATCGGATGGGACACTTTGAAAGAGAAGGTAACCAATCCGCTGAAGGGAAAGAAGATCGGAGCTTATTATGGATGTCTGCTCTTAAGACCCGGGAAGATCATGGCATTTGATGATCCGGAAAATCCAAAGATCATGGAAGACTTTATCCGTGCCATTGGAGCGGAGCCGGTGATCTACCCTTACCGGAATGAATGCTGCGGCGGGTACATATCTTTGAAGGAAAAAGAACTGTCCAGAGGCATGTGTGAAAAGATCGAAGACAGTGCAGAAGGATTTGGGGCAGATATGCTGATCACAGCCTGTCCTTTATGTATGTATAATCTGAATAAAAACAGCCGGACAGACCTGCCGGTCTACTATTTTACAGAGCTTCTGGCAGAGGCTCTGGGCGTGAAAGATGAGGTGAAGAAGCAGTGACGAATCAGAAAAAGCAGGCGGAACTGATACAGGAAATAAGTGGGGTAAACCCTTTAAAATGCATGAAATGCGGGAAATGCTCCGCATCCTGCCCGTCTTACAACGAAATGGATATCAAACCTCATCAGTTCGTATCCTATGTGATCAATGAAGATATTGAGTCGCTGGTAAAATCCAAGTCCTTATGGAAATGTCTTTCCTGCTTTGCATGCGTACAGCGCTGCCCAAGGGATGTGAAGCCGGGCAAGCTGATCGATGCGGCAAGACAGATCGTAGAAAGGCAAAAGGGCGGAGATTACCTGACGGCAGACGAGATCCCGGAGCTTCTGGATCCGGAGATCCCGCAGCAGCTTTTAGTCAGTGCGTTCAGAAGATACAGGAGGTGATGGAAGGTGCAGAGGATAGGAGTGTTTGTCTGTCATTGCGGCACGAATATCGCGGCAACGGTAGACGTTAAAAAAGTAGTGGAAATGGCCCTCCATGAGCCGGGAGTGGTTCATGCGGAGGATTATCAATATATGTGCTCGGAAGCCGGACAGGAGAAGATCCGGGCGGCAATCCAGGAAAAGAACCTAAGCGGCATCGTAGTCTGCTCCTGCTCGCCCCGGATGCACGAGACCACCTTCCGCGGCGCGGCAGAGCGGGCCGGATTGAATCCATATATGGTGGAGATCGCAAACATCCGTGAGCACTGCTCCTGGATCCATAAGGATATGGAGGAAGCGACTGAAAAGGCTGTGATCCTGATGCGGGCGGCGGTGGCTAAGGTGAATTTAAATACGCCGCTGAAGCCGGGAGAGAGCCGGGTAACCAAGCGGGCCCTGGTGATCGGCGGAGGCATCGCCGGGATCCAGACAGCGTTGGACATCGCGGACGCAGGGTACCCGGTGGACATCGTGGAGAAGACGCCCAGTATCGGAGGAAGGATGTCCCAGCTTGACAAGACCTTCCCTACCCTGGACTGCTCGGCCTGTATCCTGACTCCAAAGATGGTGGAGGCAAATGCCCATCCCAATATCAACATCTATACATACAGCGAAGTGGAAAAGGTATCTGGCTTTGTGGGGGATTTTACCGTAGACATCCGTAAGAAAGCAAGAAGCGTGGATATGTCCAAATGTACCGGATGCGGCGTATGTCAGGAGAAATGCCCCAGCAAGAAGACCCCCAGTGAGTTTAACAGAGGGCTGAATAACCGGAGCGCTATCTACACCCCGTTTGCCCAGGCGATCCCCAATGTGCCGGTAATCGACCGGGAAGCCTGCATTAAGTTTAAGACCGGGAAATGTGGGATTTGCTCGAAAGTCTGTCAGGCCGGCGCGATCGACTATGAGCAGGAAGATGAGATTATTACCGAGAAGTACGGAGCCATCGTGGTGGCTACCGGTTTTGATATGATCAAGCTGGATGCCTATGATGAATATGCATACAGCCAGAGCAAGGACGTAATCACCTCCCTGGAGCTGGAGCGTATCATGAATGCGGCCGGACCTACCGGAGGACACCTGGAGCGTCTGTCCGACGGCAAGGCTCCAAAGGAGATCGTGTTTATCCAGTGCGTGGGAAGCCGCTGTGCAGACAACAGAGGGAAGAGCTACTGCTCCAAGATCTGCTGCATGTATACGGCAAAGCATGCCATGCTGATCCGGGACAAATATCCGGATGTAAACGTAACCGTCTTTTATATCGATGTGCGGACGCCGGGCAAGAACTTCGACGAGTTTTACAGAAGAGCCGTGGAAGAGTACGGAGTCAACTACATCAAAGGCCAGGTAGGAAAGGTGATCCCCAAGCCGGATGGAAAGCTTCTGGTGCAGGGAGCGGACCTTCTGGATAATAAGCAGATCTTAAAGGAAGCGGATATGGTAGTCCTGGCGGCGGCCATCGAGCCAAATCCGGATGTGCGTAAGATCGCAACGATGCTGACTGCCAGCATCGACACCAATAACTTCCTTACCGAAGCCCATGCAAAGCTTCGTCCGGTGGAATCCCCGACGGCGGGCGTGTTCCTTTCCGGTGTGTGTCAGGGACCAAAGGATATTCCGGAGACGGTATCTCAGGCAGGAGCGGCGGCCGTGAAGGCGATCGGGCTTCTGGCTAAGGATAAGCTTCTTACCAACCCATGTACGGCACATTCCGACGAGCTTTTGTGCAACGGATGCTCCCAGTGTGCGAATGTTTGTCCGTATGGAGCGATTACATACGAAGAGAAAGAAGTGAACGACCACGGAATCCGGGAAGTAAGGCGTATTGCGGTAGTCAATGACGCACTGTGCCAGGGCTGCGGAGCATGTACCGTTACATGTCCGTCCGGCGCTATGGACCTGCAGGGATTCTCAAACAGACAGATTCTAGCGGAGGTGGATGCGATATGTCGATAGAAGCAAAAGAAGAATTCAGACCAAAGATCGTGGCGTTCTGCTGCAACTGGTGCAGCTACGCAGGTGCGGACCTGGCAGGCAGCAGCCGCCTTTCCTATTCGGCGGACATAAAGATCATCCGCGTGCCCTGTTCCTGCCGTGTGAATCCTATGTTTATCCTGCGGGCATTTGAGCGGGGAGCGGACGGCGTGATCATCTGCGGATGCCATCCGGGAGACTGCCACTATACATCCGGCAACTATTATGCCAGAAGAAGGATGACGCTTTTATTCTCCATGCTGGATTATATCGGTGTGGAAAGCGGACGGACCCGTGTGGAGTGGGTATCTGCGGCAGAGGGTGTAAAATTTTCCCAGACCATGCATGAGTTTGTGGAAAAGATCCAGTCCCTCGGGAAAAACGTAAGATTGGAGGATTTAAGATGCAGGAAATAGTAAACCGTGCAAAAGAGCTGCTGGCGGACGGAACCGTTAAGAGAGTGCTTGGATGGAAAGCCGGAGACCTGCCTTACAATCCGGAACCGGCTTACTTTGAAAAAGAAGAGGATTTCGAAGATTTCGTGTATAACGGATTCTGCGGAGCGAATTTAAGCAAATATATGATCGAGGCCTCCAAGCTGGAGGGGAAGACGCTGGTTTTCTTAAAGCCTTGTGATACATACAGCTTTCAGCAGCTTTTGAAAGAGCACCGGGTAGACAGAGATAAAGCTTATATCATTGGCGTGGGCTGTAAAGGAAAGCTGGATATTGAAAAGATCAGAGGCCTGGGCATTAAGGGGATCGAGAGTATCGAGGGAGCCGAGATCGAAGACGAGGCAGAGACTCTGAAGATCCAGACCTTTTATGGAGAGAAGACCTGTGCCTACAAGGACGCTATGCTGGAGCGGTGCCATGTCTGTAAGGGAAAGGATCATATGATCTATGATGAACAGATCGGAGAGTCTAAGGAGACGAAGGATGCAGACCGGTTCGCAGAGGTAGAAAAGATCGAGGCTATGAGCCCGGAAGAGAAATTTGCCTTTTTCCAGAAGGAGTTAAGCAAATGTATCCGCTGTAATGCCTGCCGGAATGTATGTCCGGCCTGCAGCTGCCGTAAATGTGTGTTTGACAGTAATAAGTTTGACAGCTCGCAGAAAGCCAATGTGGATTCCTTTGAAGAAAAGATGTTCCATATTATACGGGCCTTCCATGTGGCAGGCAGATGTACGGACTGCGGCGAGTGCAGCAGGGTATGCCCACAGGGAATCCCGCTCCATCTTTTTAACCGGAAGTTCATCAAGGATATTAATGAACTGTACGGCGAATATCAGGCGGGAGCCGATCTTGAGGAGAGAGGCCCCTTAACCAGTTACCAGTTTGATGATGCAGAGCCTGGGATCGTGGCAGAAAGGAGATAATGGATGTACAAGATAGCGAGAGAGAATCTGACAGCATTATTTCAGAAAATTGCTGCAGATCAGGAATTATATCTTCCGGTACGGACTGCGGATCAGGTGAATTTTGGTGTGTGGACCGAAGATGCGGACGTGGATCTTGACACGTTAAAAAGTGTGAAATCGCCTAAGGATGTCTTCTTCCCTCAGAGCGAGACACTGTACACCTGCATCCGGGACGGGAAGAAGCTTAAGGTTGAGCCGGAGGCATTAAAGGAGCAGGACTTTGTCGTATTTGGAATGAAGGCCTGTGACTTAAAAGGCGTGGAGGTGCTGGACCGGGTATTTCTTTCGGATCCTGTGGACAGCTTCTATGCGGCAAGAAGAGATCACGGCACCATCGTAAGCATGGCCTGTCATGAGCCGGAGGAAACCTGCTTTTGTAAGGTGTTTGGCGTAGATGCGGCTGACCCGCAGGCGGATGTGGCCACCTGGATGATCGGGGACGATCTGTACTGGAAGCCTGAGACAGAAAAAGGGCAGAAGCTGACGGAGAACCTGGCAGACCTGCTTGAGAAGGCGGAGGACGCCGGAAGCGAAGCGGCTGTAGGAGAAGAGCAGGAGAAGATCCGGACTATTATAGAAAAACTCCCTTACTCCAATCTTTCTCTGGAAGGATGGAACGGGGACGTGCTGATGGAAAAATTCGAGTCGCCGGTGTGGGAGAAGCTTTATAAACCCTGCCTGGCCTGCGGTACCTGTACGTTTGTATGCCCCACCTGTCAGTGCTATGACATTAAGGACTACGATACCGGACACGGGGTACAAAGATACCGCTGCTGGGATTCCTGCATGTATTCGGATTTCACCATGATGGCTCACGGAAACAACCGGACCTCGCAGAAGGAGCGGTTCCGTCAGCGCTTCATGCATAAGCTGGTTTATTTCCCGGCTAATAATGACGGGATGTATTCCTGTGTGGGATGCGGAAGATGCGTAGAGAAATGTCCGGCGGCCTTGAATATCGTGAAAGTCGTGAAAGCATTTCAGGAAGAGGAGGTGTAAGGGTTCATGAGTGAATGTACCTGTCATAAAAACTACAAATTAGATACTCTGATCCCGCAGGTGGGCGTTATCACCGATATCCGGGAGGAGACACCGGATGTAAAGACCTTCCGGGTCAATGCACCGGAGGGAGGAAAGCTTTTTGAGCATATGCCCGGACAGTGTGCAATGCTGTGTGCTCCGGGAATCAGCGAAGGCATGTTTTCCATCACCTCATCTCCGACCAACAAAGAATATCAGGAATTCAGCATTAAAAAATGCGGTATGCTGACGGATTATCTTCACAGCCTGGAGGTGGGCGACGAGATTACCGTGCGGGGACCTTACGGGAATCATTTTCCGGTAGAGGATGAGCTCCTGGGAAAGAATCTTCTGTTTATTGCCGGAGGAATCGGACTTGCGCCGCTTCGCTCCGTGATCAATTATGTGCTGGATAACCGGGAAAACTACGGTACCGTTGATATTGTATATGGTTCCAGATCCGCAGACGATCTGGTGCAGTTAAAAGAAATCCAGGAAGTCTGGATGAAAAAGGAAGGGGTCAATGTTTATCTGACCATCGACCGGGAACAGGAAGGCTGGGACGGCCACGTAGGATTCGTTCCCAATTATGTGAAGGAACTGGGATTTGACGTTAATAAAACTGCCCTGGTCTGCGGACCGCCGATCATGATCAAGTTTACTCTGGCCGGATTAGAGGAGCTGGGATTTTCCAGGGAACAGGTCTACACAACGTTGGAGCTTCGCATGAAGTGCGGCGTAGGAAAATGCGGCAGATGCAATATCGGATCAAAATATGTATGCAAGGACGGCCCTGTATTCCGCTGCGATGAAGTGGATGAAATGCCGGATGAGTATTAAGAAAGGAAACGAATTCTCATGGAAAAGATGGTAAATGTATATTTTTTCGGTAAGAAATACAGCGTGCCTGCGGACCTGACGATCATGACCGCCATGGAATATGCAGGCTATACCCTGAAGCGCGGCTGCGGATGCCGGCACGGATTCTGCGGCGCCTGCGCCACGATCTACAGGATCAAGGGAAAGAACGAACTGAAGACAGGGCTCGCCTGTCAGACCCAGGTGGAAGAGGGCATGTATGTGGCAAGTATCCCCTATTTCCCCACAGATAAGAGGACTTATGACATTGACGAGATCCGTCCGGAGCAGAGGATCATGATGGAGCTTTATCCGGAGATCTACAGCTGCATCGGCTGTAATGCCTGCACCAAGGCCTGCACCCAGGACCTGAACGTTATGCAGTATATCGCTTATGCTCAGCGAGGGGATTTTGAGAAATGTGCGGAAGAATCCTTCGACTGTATCGGATGCGGCTGCTGTTCAGTCCGCTGTCCCGCAGGCATCTCTCACCCGATGGTAGGCGTACTGGCAAGACGTCTGACAGGAAAGTATATCGCACCAAAGGCCGAGCACCTGGAAAACCGCGTCGAAGAGATCCATCACGGAGAGTATGACGAACTGATCGAGCAGATCATGGAAAAGCCGATCGAAGAGATGCAGGAGCTTTATAATACAAGAGAGATTGAGAAATAGGAGGAGGGATGACCATGTTTACACCGGAAATGATGGAGTCCGTGAAAAGAGTCGAGGCTACCAGGGCGGAACGTATGAAGACGGAGCCAAGGCGGATGACGGCAGAAGAAAAAGACAAGCTGCTGAAAGAATTTCACCCGGACTACAGAGAAGAAGCGTTTAAAGAGATCAAGATCGGACCGAATAAAGGACAGAAAGCGCCGGAAGAGCTGGTACACCTTCTTCATTCCAACAGCCGTCTGTTAGGCGAAAAGATCGACCTTTCCAAGGTGGACTATGACGTGGATGTGCTGGTCATCGGCGGCGGCGGAGCCGGAGCATCCGCGGCGATCGAGGCCCATGAGGCGGGAGCAAATGTGATGATCGCAACCAAACTCCGGATCGGAGACGCCAATACCATGATGGCAGAGGGCGGAATCCAGGCGGCGGATAAGGAGAATGATTCTCCTGTACAGCATTACCTGGACGCATTCGGCGGCGGACATTTTGCGGCAAGGCCGGAACTTCTAAGAAGACTTGTCATGGAGGCCCCGGATGCGATACAATGGTTAAATGACTTGGGAGTCATGTTTGATAAGGATGAAAACGGACGGATGGTCACCACCCACGGCGGCGGAACATCCAGAAAGCGGATGCATGCCTGCAAGGATTATTCCGGAGCAGAGATCATGCGTACCCTTCGGGACGAGGTGCTGAACCGGAAGATCCCGGTGGCAGAGTTTACGGCTGCGGTAGAGCTTCTTAAAGATGAGAAAGGGCAGGTGGCAGGAGCCGTTCTTCAGAATGTGGAGACTGACGATTACCTGGTGGCCAGGGCAAAGACGGTGGTGATCGCTACCGGAGGAGCCGGAAGGATGCATTACCAGGGATTCCCTACCTCCAACCATTATGGGGCGACTGCCGATGGACTGATCCTTGGATACCGGGCAGGAGCGCCGCTTCTTTACCAGGATACGATCCAGTATCATCCGACGGGCGTTGCATTTCCTTCTCAGATCTTTGGAGCGCTGGTGACAGAGAAGGTACGTTCTCTGGGAGCACAGCTTGTTAATATTGAAGGCGAGGCATTTATGCATCCTCTGGAGACCAGAGATGTTGCGGCAGCCGGAATCATCCGTGAGTGTACGGCAAGAGAAAAAGGCGTGACTACACCGCTTGGCAGCGGCGTATGGCTGGATACGCCGATGATCGAGCTTTTAGGCGGGGAAGGAACCATTGAGAAACGGATCCCGGCCATGCTCAGGATGTATTTAAGATATGACATTGACATGCGTAAGGTTCCGATCCTGGTTTATCCGACCCTGCATTATCAGAATGGAGGCCTGGAGATTAACGGAGACGGATTTACAAAAGTCATGGATAATCTTCTGGTAGCAGGAGAGGCCGTGGGCGGTATCCACGGAAGAAACCGCCTGATGGGCAACTCGCTTCTGGATATCATCGTATTTGGACGCAATGCCGGAAAAGCGGCAGCTGCAAAGGCAAAGGATGTATCTCTTGGAACAATGAACCTGGATCATCTTGCCGCTTATGCCGAGGAACTGAAAGAGGCAGGCCTGGATACACACGACGTATCCCCGCTGCTGCTTCCGAAATATGCAAGACACGAGCGGTAAAGGAAGAAATGAAGAATGGAAATCATTACATGGTTCCGGGAAAGTGTGATGGGAAATACTCTGATGGTTGTATTTCTGGTAGCGTTTATCGGTTATCTTGTGGGAAGCATTAAGATCCGCGGGGTAGAGCTTGGAACAGCGGGAGTGCTGCTGGTGGCGCTGGTTTTTGGCCACTTTGGATTTGAGGTGCCTGATCTGGTGCGGGAGCTGGGACTGATCTGTTTTGTGACATCCGTAGGTTTCATTGCAGGACCGAAATTTTTCCGGAACTTTAAGCTGAACGCAAAATCTTATATTTTGCTGGGGCTGATCATCATCGTAGCAGGGGCGCTGACAACGGCAGCTATTATTGAGATCGCAGGAGTGCCTTCAGATATCAGTGTGGGCATGATGTCAGGGGCGCTGACCAGTACACCGGGGCTGGCGGCGGCTATCGATGCTACGGGATCGGCCAATGCATCTGTAGGATATGGGATTGCCTATCCCTTTGGCGTAGTGGGCGTGGTGCTTTTTGTGCAGCTTGTTCCGAAGTTTTTAAAGACGGATATGGCGGCGGAACGGGCCAGGTTTGAGGCAGCCCAGAATGTGGGTGACGATGCTCTGAAGAAAAAAGAGAAGCTGTTTATTGTGGATGAGATGGGGCTTTGTTCCTTTGCCTTGGCGATCGTGCTGGGGATCATCCTGGCAAAGATCGTGATCCCTCTGCCTGGAGGGGCAGAGTTTTCGCTGGGAACTTCCGGCGGACCCCTGATCGCCGGGCTGATCCTGGGACACTTCGGGCATGTGGGAAATATCAGCCTGCATGTGGAGAAATCTGTGCTGGAGTGCCTGCGGGAGTTTGGGCTTGCCATGTTTCTGATCGGAGCGGGTGTGGAGGCAGGCGCCGGATTTATTGAAATCCTGAAGGAACAGGGGCTGATCCTGTTTGTTTACGGTGCGCTGATTACCCTGATCCCGATGTTTATCGGATATTTTGTGGCGGTTAAGATGATGAAGTTAAGTCTGTTCAACACGCTGGGATCTATCTGCGGCGGAATGACCAGCACCCCGGCTCTGGGGACGCTGATCCGTGTGACGGGTACTGACGACGTGGCAAGCGCTTATGCGGCGACCTATCCGGTAGCGCTGGTATTCGTGGTGCTGTCCTGTCAGTTTATCGGGATATTCCTCTGATAGCTGGGCCGTGGTGAATGGAGAAGAAATCGAAAGGAGTAAATTGCCATGCGTGAGATTAATGTAAGCACGCTGACGGATGTGATCGAAAAGCTTTGTATTGAAGCGAATAATCACTTGCCGTCGGATGTGAAATGTGCGATTAAGGATTGCCGTGCCTGTGAGGACGGAGAGATTGCAAAGGGTGTTCTGGACAATATCATAGAAAATTTTGAGATTGCAGATAATGAGAATGTTCCGATCTGCCAGGATACAGGAATGGCCTGTGTCTTTCTGGAGATCGGACAGGACGTACACCTGACAGGCGGTGACCTAAGGGAAGCCGTGGATGAGGGTGTGCGCCGCGGATACGACAAAGGATATCTGCGCAAATCTGTCGTAAAAGATCCGGTGCGCCGGGGAAATACCGGAGATAACACGCCGGCTATGCTCTATACGGAGATTGTTCCGGGCGAGCAGATTAAGGTGACGGTAGGCCCGAAGGGCTTTGGAAGTGAAAATATGAGCCAGATCCGGATGTTTAAACCGTCTGCGGGACTACAGGGGATCAAAGACTTTATCCTGGAGGCTGTAGAGACAGCCGGACCGAATCCCTGCCCGCCTATGGTGGTGGGAGTCGGCATAGGCGGAACCTTTGATAAGTGTGCACTTCTTGCAAAAAAAGCTTTGATGAGACCGCTTGATTCTTCCAATCCGGATCCATTCTATGCGGATCTGGAAAGGGAGATGCTGGAAAAGATCAATGAGCTGGGCATCGGCCCCCAGGGATTCGGAGGAAAGACGACAGCCATCGGCCTGAATATTGAAACATTGCCGACTCACATTGCAGGAATGCCCTGTGCGGTGAATATCAACTGTCATGTGACACGCCACAAAACGGAGGTGATATAAATGGCTAGAAAGATTACCTTACCGCTGACAGAAGAGCTGGCAAAGACCTTGCATGCAGGCGACCAGGTGCTGCTGACAGGCACTATTTACACATCCAGGGACGCCGGCCATAAGAGAATGTGCGAGGCGCTGGCAAGGGGGGAAGAGCTTCCCTTTGACCCGACAGATGCAACCATTTATTATGTAGGCCCCACACCGGCGAAGCCGGGGCAGGTCATCGGCAGCGCCGGACCTACCACCAGCGGGCGTATGGATGCTTATGCGCCGACCATGATGTCGGTGGGCGCCAGAGGCATGATCGGGAAAGGAGCACGCCTCCCGGAAGTGGTAGACGCCATGAAAAAATACAGCGGCGTGTACTTTGGCGCCATCGGCGGCGCTGGCGCGCTGCTGGCCAAGTGCATCAAAAAAGCAGAGCTGATCGCCTATGAAGACCTGGGCGCAGAAGCCCTGCGGAAATTATATGTGGAAGATATGCCGCTTGTCGTTATCATTGACAGCGAAGGCAATAACCTGTATGAGCAGGGACGGAAAAGATATCTGGAGAACAGGTAAAATCGGGGACGTACACTTTTTGCAAAAGTGTACGTCCCCAATTGCGTTTTGGGGTGTCCCTAATTGCATTTGCCCCTGTCCCCAAATGAAATATTCTGATGAATTTATAACGGGAAATTGCTTAGTCCGATGGCTTTTATTCGAAAAGGATTTTTGACAAAATTTAAGGTGGAAGAGTTTGAAGACCAATATATTTATGAACTGGAACGTATAGAACGCTACGGGGCGGACGAGGTTGAAAACATATATATGTTTTATCCGGGGTTCAGGGAAATTAGTGTAGAAGGCGCCAGGAAGGGCGACAGGCCAAAAGTAGAGCGGACAGTACCATTTCTGTATCATTGGGAAATGGATAAAGACAACGACGCCTATAAGGTGACGATAGGAAAAGAGAAATATTATTTTGCGTGGCTCTTTAATTAAGCCATTGAATAGAGGGAAATTGCGGAGTGTCCTGGGGAAAAGGGGGCAGGGATACGAATGAATTTTTTTGAAAAGATTGTTTTTGCTTCATTAGCGGGAAACATGCTCCTAAGCGCCGGTGTATGGGGATTCTGGATGAATCAGATCCCTATAGTAGCATTAAATGAAATATGGCTGATTGTTAATATCCTCTTGATTCCAGCCGGAGTCTTATGGAAAAAGAAAACATGCCGGTTTGAATTAGGGCTGATGACCATATTGTTGTCCCTGTTTTGTTTGTGCGGAAATACTTTTCTGCTTTTATTTTCGCTTAGTGTACGGAACGAAAATTTTCATGCATTATAGAGAAAATAACAAAAGGGGACAGGGGATAATGCAAAAAGGGACATAGACAAACGCAATTGGGGACGTAGACCAAGTGCAAAAGTGTACGTCCCCATTACGTCAAAACAACTCTTGCGAAACGTACCGTAACATGATATACTCCTTCTAAAATGATTTGTTTTAGGAGGAGTTTTTTATTATGGACGCAGACCCTGCGGGGACTAGTATTATTTTCACATTAGTGCTGTTATTGTTTTTTACCCTGATGAATGCCTACTTTGCGGGAGCAGAGATGGCGGTTGTATCCGTAAACAAGACAAGGATACATACGCTGGCAGCGGATGGAAACAAGAAAGCGAAATTGATCGAGGGCTTATTTGAAGACTCGACTAAATTTTTGTCTACAATTCAGGTGGCGATCACATTTGCGGGATTCTATTCCAGTGCATCTGCGGCAGCCGGGCTGGCACCGTATGTGGCGGAGTGGCTGCAGAACTTTGAGATTCCATACAGCAGTGGAATTGCAAGAAACGGCCTGACCTTGATTTTGATGTTTTTTAATCTGGTGTTTGGCGAACTTGTACCCAAAAGGATCGCACTTCAGAAGGCAGAAGCCTTTTCTATGCTGACGGTCATGCCGATCCACTATATTTCGATCGTGCTTTCACCGTTTATCAAACTTCTTTCTGTATCTACAAAAGTGGTATTAAAAGCTTTGCATATGAAGACAGAAGACCAGGAGGAGGCCGTAACAGAGGAAGAGATTAAAGCGCTTCTAAAGATGGGAAATGAGACAGGAACCTTTGACGACGAGGAACGGGAGATGATTGATTCCGTATTTGCATTTGACGATCGGACGGCAAGGGAGCTGATGGTCCCGAGAAGGGATGTGTTTACCCTGGACATAGAAGAGCCTTTTGAAGAGATGATTGATGAGATTCTGGAGTCCCGGCATTCACGAATTCCGGTATATGAAGAAAATATCGACAATATTATCGGTGTTCTATATGTCAAGGATGTGATGATCGAGCTGAGAAAATCTCAGACAGCTAAGATGGATATCCGGAGTATGCTTCATAAAGCATTTTTCGTGCCGGAGACCAAGGAGGCGGACGCACTGTTCCGTGAGATGCAGAAGGCAAGAAAACGAATGGCAATCCTGGTGGATGAGTATGGAGGCTTTTCTGGTATCGTGACCATTGAGGATCTGGTAGAAGAAATCATGGGTGATATTAATGAAGAGTATGAAGAAGTTGAGCCGGAGATTGTTAAGCTGGACGAGCAGACCTACCTTCTGGATGGAGGAATGCAGATCTGGGATCTGAATGAGGAACTGGAGCTTTCTCTGGAAACAGAAAACTATGATACTCTGTCAGGATATCTGACAGAACAGCTGGGATATATCCCAAGCGAAGGCAGCAATGATGTGGTAGAAATCAAAGAAGATGGTTTGACCTTTGTGGTAGAGGAGGTAAAGGACAAGCGTATCACCAGGGTACGCCTGCATATTGAACCCCCCGCTGAAGAGGAAGAATAAGAAATAAAACAGACAGCATCTGGCCGTGTGAAATACGAAGGCCAGGTGTTGTTTTCTTTTTTTGCCCGTTTTATAATAAAATGAGAGTGCAAAATCAACGGATGAAAAAGAAAGGATGAGTGGCCAATGGAATATGAGGGTCAGATCTGCAGGGCTCCTATGGAACGGGCGTCTTTTATGCTGCCAGTGGTGGTTGGGTGTGCTTATAACCGATGCAAATTTTGTGATCTATTTAAGCATTTAAAATATCGGGAACTTCCTCTTGAACAGATTGAAGAAGAATTAAAGCGTGTCAGGGACATTGGCGGAAATCCCAGGAGAGTATTTCTGGGAGACGGCAGTGCATTTACGCTTTCCGTGGAAAAGCTGCTTGCGGTTCTTGATCTTATACATCAGTATTTCCCGGGATGTGAGAGTGTCAACATGGATGCAACGGTGAGCAGCATCCTTAATAAAACTCCGAAGGAACTGAAAACTTTATATGAAAACGGGGTGCGCCATCTGTATATCGGTATTGAGAGCGGGCTTGATGACGTGCTTCGGTTTATGGATAAGGATCATGGCCTTTTGGAAGCGTATGAAGCGGCATCACAGCTGAATAGAGCAGGGCTTATTTTTGACGCCCACATTATGACCGGCGTGGCGGGAAAAGGGAGAGGAATAGAAAATGCCAAGGCTCTTGCAGAGTTTTTTAACCGGACCAGGCCAAAGCATGTTGTGAATTTTTCGATGTTTCTTCACCGGAAACTCGCTTTATACCGGGAGATTCAGGCGGGCAATTTTGCTCCGGCAGACGAACTGGAGAATCTGAAAGAAGAACGATACCTGATAGGGCATCTGGAGGCCCAAGATGGAATCATCTACGACGGCTTCCACGATTTTCTGGAATTCCGGGTGCGGGGACGTCTTCCGGAGGACCGGGAAAAGATGCTTGGAAAACTTGACGGCGTTATAGAAACAAATGTTGGACAGGGGGTATATGCCTATATAGGATAAGAAGGATAAAAAGAAGGATAAGAAGAAATTAAAAAAATTAGCACTCAATACTTGTTATCGCAGTGTGGCTTTTGTCTAACTTCATAGAGTGCCGTAAGTGCCTATTTATGGGTGTTTCTCGGATTTTATGATTTTATCTCAACTCGTCAGAAATCGTCATTTTATAAAAAATTGGTGTCAAAATTGGTGTCAATCAGCAGAGAGATACCTTTTCTTGTTACAGTATATCAGTATCACAAATTGTAAAATTGAATATCGCAAGTAGATTATGGAACGCCGATATTAACGTTCCTTTTCTATTTCCAGCCGTTCAGAAATGGACGGCTTTTTCTATATCCAAACGAAAGGAGAATTTTAAAAGCTATGAAAAAGATATTGAAGCGATTAGCCACAGGCTTCCTTGCCTTTGCGACTATCGTTACCGCTTTGCCGACAACGGCAGTCCACGCTTCCGAGAAGCAATACTGGACAGAAAGTGCCGAGCGTGTCGGTATTGTTGAAAAAGTAATGAATGACGGCTCTATCGGTTCGACATTCAATGAGGGACACATGACCGTTGAGGGCGAGGACGCTTTCTGCGTGGATATTAACACCAACTTCAAGAACGGCTATAAGACCAGAGCTGACGCAAGCACACGCATGAGCTACGACCAGATTTCAGATGTTGCCCTCTCAATCGAGTATGTCAATCAGTATGTGCAGAGCCACAGCGGATTGAGCAGTCAGCATATCTACCTTTTGAAACAGTGCGTCGTATGGCAGAGATTGAGTGTTCATCTGGGCTGGCAATGCGATAACGTCAGAGCTTCCTATGATGAAATCCCAAAGGCGATACAGGACGAGGTGTACGCTGGGGCGAAAGCCTTTGCCAGCGAGAACAAAGGACGCTATGAATGTGGCGGTTATATCTACTCTGGCGAGGGACAGGACATTGGACAGTTCTGGGCGAAACTTGCCGTAGGAAATGCCACCCTTAAAAAGACTTCCAGTAATGCCAGCATTACCGACGGGAACGGGCTTTACTCTATCGCTGGTGCGACTTATGGTGTCTATTCTGATAAGGGCTGCACAAAACAGCTTGCCACACTTACGACTGATAACAGCGGGAACACTGATACCGTGGAAGTAAAGGCTGGTACAGTCTACATCAAAGAGCTTTCCGCTCCTGCTGGCTACAAGGTGGATAATACAGTGTATTCCTTAAATGTGGAAGCTGGCAAGACGGCAACGCTCAATGTATCAGATACGCCAAAGGTTACAGATACCCTTATCGAGCTTTTCAAGATTGACATGGAAACCCAGAAAGACGCTCCACAGGGCGACGCTTCCCTAGAGGGTGCGGAGTTCACATGGAAATTCTATGCGGGACACTATACCGCTGACAATCTCCCCAGCGAGCCGACAAAAACATGGGTGACAAAGACAATCGCTGAAAAGGACAGCGACGGCACTATCCATTACGTTTCCCGCCTTTCTGATGAATACAAGGTATCTGGGGACAGCTTCTATACACAGGATGGAAAGAACGTGCTTCCTTTAGGAACGCTGACCGTTGAGGAAACGAAAGCTCCTAACGGCTATCTTCTTGACGGTGCATATATGCAGGCAAATGGTAGCGAGGAACAGATTAAGGGAATGTACCTTACACAGATTACCGAGGACGGCGACATTGCCGTACTGTCTGGAAGCAATCAGTATCATGTATCAGATAAAATCATTAGAGGTGGTGTAAAAATCCAGAAAAGAGATTTAGAAACCAGCGATACCAAAGGTCAAGGTAGTGCGACCTTGAAAGACGCTGAATTTGAAATCATTTCCCTTAATGACAATGCCGTACTTGTCGAGGGCAAGCTCTACAATAAAGGCGAAGTGGTAAAGACAATCCTTGCCGACATTGAGGGCGTGGCTTCTACTTCTGCCGATTTACTTCCTTACGGGAAATACCGTATCGAGGAAAGCAAAGCACCAGAGGGCTATTTGACGGATGGTGCAGAACCGATTGAATTTGAAATCACAGAGGACGGAAAAATCGTTGACCTTACAGGGACAGACACTTCCATTTACAATCAAGTGAAGCGTGGCGACCTAGAGGGTGTCAAGATTGGAGCTGGCACACACCAGCGTCTTGCGGGAGTTCCGTTTAGGATCACAAGCAAGACCACAGGTGAGAGCCACATTATCGTGACAGATGATAACGGGCAGTTCTCCACTTCTTCTGACTGGGCTTCCCACAAGCACAACACCAACGCAGGAAAGACCAGCGAGGACGGTATCTGGTTTGGAACAAGTGAGCCAGACGACAGCAAGGGTGCATTGCTTTACGATACCTATATCATTGAGGAATTACGCTGTGAGGGCAACAAAGGCTTTGAGCTTATCCCGCCGTTTGAAATCGTAGTATCCAGAAACAATGTGACCGTTGACTTAGGGACACTCACTGATGAATACGAGAAAGAAATCTCTATCCATACCACAGCCACAGGCAAGGACGGCGAGAAGTCTATCGTAGCTGGCAAAGAGGTAACAATCATTGATACGGTTACCCTTGACGGGCTGGAAAAAGGCACAAAATATCAGCTTGTAGGCTGGCAGATGTTGAAAGAGGAAAACGCCGAGCTTCTTATCGACGGACAGCGTGTGGAAAGTGATTACACATTCACAGCCGACAGCGAAGAAATGAAGATTGAAATGGAATATACGTTCAACGCTTCTTCTCTGGGCGGTCAGAACCTTGTAACCTTTGAGGAACTTTACGACCTTTCCAATGAGGACGAGCCTGTAAAGGTGGCAGAACACAAGGACATTGACGACGAGGGACAGACTGTGCTTATCACAGAGCGTATCATCTCTATCCATACCACAGCGACCAGCGAGGACGGAAAGAAAGAGATTGAAGCAGGAAAAGACGTGACAATCATTGATACCGTTACCCTTGACGGATTGGAAATCGGCACAAAGTATCAGCTCAAAGGCTGGCAGATGATTAAGGACGAAAACGCCGAGCTTATCATCAATGGTGAGCGTGTCGAGAATGACTATACCTTTACTGCCGACAGTGAAAGCATGGAAGTCCAGATTGCCTTTACATTCGACGCTTCCGAGCTGGGCGGGAAAGAGCTTGTGACCTTTGAGGAATTATACGATTTGAGCAATCCAGACGAACCGACAAAGGTTACAGAGCATAAGGACATTGAGGACGACGGGCAGACGGTGACAATCACAGAAGTACCAGAAACGCCAGAAGAACCAACAGAGCCAGAACAGCCGACCACACCAGATACACCGAGCAAGACAACGGACGCTCCAAAGACAGGTGATAATACAAATATTGCCTTATTCTTAGGGCTTCTTGTTCTTTCTGGTGCAGGCGTGGCAGGAACATACTTCTTCAAGCGTAGACGCTCATAATCGGGCGGTCTGCTTATGATGATGAAGAAATCACGTTCCCCGCCGATACATGGAAACGGTGGAGCTTCCCTTTATTCAGGCTTGTCCGCCACCCACCTGTAAGCACACGGACAGTCAAGGGTGCTTTTAAGCATTTACCTGCCCTTGACGGTCTGGGGGCTTGCTGGTATCACACCACCAGCCAGAATAAAAGCATGAACAATCAACAGATTTTATAGAAATGAGGTATGAACACATGAAATTGAAATATATCGTGCCTGACATGGCACAGACATTTGGAAATTTGGAGTTTGCAGGAGAAAATGACGTGGAGCAACAGCGTGTCAATGGTCGCTTTGTTCCCGTGACAAGAAGCTATAACCTGTATTCCGACATTCAGAGAGCCGACGACATTATCGTGGTGCTTCCCGCAAAGGCTGGTGAAAAGCGTTTCAAGTATGAGCAGAAAGTAAAGCTCGTCAATCCTAAGATTACCGCCGAGGGAAAGAACGTGCGAGGTCGTGGCTACACCAACTACATTTTAAACGCTGACGATATGCTTCCAGTCGAGGAAAGCAAGTAAAGGGGGTATCAGACTATGAGATTAGCGAATGGAATTGTATTAGATAAGGAAAAGACGTTTGGAGTGCTGAAATTCTCTGCCCTTAGACATGAAGTGCGTGTGGAGAATGAGGACGGGACGACCACCGAGGAAATCAAGCGTAGAACTTACGATTTGAAATGCAGTCAGCAGGAACGCACGATACAGGTATCTATCCCAGCGGAAATACCTGTCAAGGACTATCCGTACAATGCTGAGGTGGAGCTTATCAACCCTGTTGCCGATACGGTGGCAAACGCCAACTACCGAGGGGCAGACGTGGAATGGTACATCAAGGCAGACGACATTGTGCTGAAAAATAAAGGCGGTCAGCCCGCAGGCAATCCACAGAACCATGCTCCGCAAGGACAGCAGAAAAAATAAAAATTGTAGGATAAAATTAAGAAACTATTTTACTTATCTTTGAAATTTTTTCAGAATTATATAGTAAAATATTGTACATAGTTTCAGAGAGGAGTGAGGATAGTGATTTTAATGCTGATTATTCCAATCATTTTAACTGTGTTTCCAGTAATGCTGTATCAAGTAGTTTTAGTGTTATGTAAGAGAAAATCAACTTCTACACATTATTTTTGGACATACACTATGATGATTTATGTATGGCTTGTTTTTTCTGTTACGGGTATCGGCACTGTATGGGACATTATTTCAAAAGGTGGGCTGATTGAGACTTTTCAACAGGCAAACATTGGAATTATCCCATTTCAGTCAGACGGTTTATTTACTTATTGTATGAATGTAATTATGCTTATGCCATTGGGATTTTTATTGCCGTATATATGGAGAAATTTTAGAAATCCAATAAAAGTAGCCCTAACAGGATTAGTATTTTCGGTATTTATCGAATTTGCTCAATTACCAACTAATCGTTTGATAGATATTGATGATTTGCTGATGAATACATTAGGTGCAGTTTTAGGATATGTTGTGTGGAAAATGATTGGAAATCATTTCTTTAACAAAAAAGAAAAACAGCGAACTATTTCATTGGGGAATTTCGAGCCAGTTATCTATTTGGTGTTAGCTTGTGCAAGTAATTTCCTACTATATAACTGGACATGGTTTCTTTAAAGAAAAAGCGGTTGGTCTTTACGATTGACCGCTTTTTCCATATCCAGAAAGGGGTGTTTATGAACCTATATAAATACAAGGGAAAGCGTATCAGAGCCAGCGACAAGAACCTTGTGTACCGCTTCTGTGCGGGTACGCTCCTGCTCCTGTTCGTGGCGGTTCTCCTGCTACTGAACATGGGACAGCTCATGCGTACCGATTGGGAGCATTTCAGTTTACTAGATAATGGCATAACGCTTTCCACCTACAACTTCATAACGATTTTGATAGCGACTGGTGTTTGTGCATTGGTCGCTTTTCTTTATTACCGCTTTTGCTATGACAGCTTCAAGAAGCTATCGCACCGTCAAAAGCTGGCACGCATGATACTGGACAACAAGTGGTATGAAGCACAGACCGTACAGGACAGCGGTTTTTTCACTGACCTGCAGAGCAGATCAAGGGAAAAAATCGTCTGGTTTCCTAAAATCTATTATCAAATGGAAACGGGCTTGCTCCATATCCTCTGTGAAATCTCTTTGGGAAAGTATCAAGACCAGCTTTTACGTCTGGAAGATAAGCTGGAAAGCGGGCTTTACTGTGAACTGACCGACAAGACGCTCCATGACGGCTATATCGAGTACACCCTGCTCTATGACATGATAGCGAACCGTATCACGATTGACGAAGTAAAAGCTGAAAACGGGGGCTTGCGTCTGATGAAGAACCTTACATGGGAATACGACGCACTCCCTCACGCCCTCATCTGTGGCGGGACTGGCGGTGGAAAGACCTATTTCCTGCTGACAATCATTGAAGCCCTCTTGCAGACCAACGCCCAGCTTTTCATCTTAGACCCTAAGAACGCTGACCTTGCGGACTTGGGTACGGTCATGGATAACGTGTACCACACCAAAGAAGATATGATTGAATGTGTCAATGCGTTCTATGAGGGCATGGTACAGCGAAGCGAGGAAATGAAGCACCACCCAGACTACAAGACGGGCGAGAACTATGCCTATCTGGGCTTGCCGCCCTGCTTCCTTATCTTTGACGAGTATGTGGCGTTCTTGGAAATGCTGGGGACAAAGGAAAGCATAAGCCTACTTAGCCAGCTAAAGAAAATCGTCATGCTTGGCAGACAGGCAGGGTATTTCCTCATTGTCGCCTGCCAGCGTCCCGACGCAAAGTATTTCAGTGACGGTATCAGAGATAACTTCAACTTCCGTGTGGGTTTGGGACGTATCAGTGAGCTAGGCTACGGTATGCTCTTTGGAAGCGACGTAAAGAAACAGTTCTTTCAGAAGCGTATCAAAGGACGTGGCTATTGTGACGTGGGTACGAGCGTCATATCGGAGTTTTACACTCCCCTTGTACCAAAGGGGCATGATTTTTTACAGACTATCGGCTCTCTTGCACTGGCAAGGCAAGCCGCACCAGATGAACGAAAGGAGAATTGAAAAATACATGGGACTTTTAGAAATGGGGTACAGCGACCCTAACACAGATTTGCATGTCGAGGGTGTATGCGTAGACTTTGGCCGCTTTCTTGAGGATTTGGAAAGTGTCGCTGGCACGACTGACGATAAATGTGAGGAATTTCCGACAGAAGCCTATCATGCACACATGGAAGATATTCTGATAGAAGCGGGGCTTGGGAGATTGAAACTTCCGTTGCTCTTTTCCGTTGTGCTGGACGAATGGCTTTCCATTCATGGCTTCAACTATCGTTTTTCGTTCCTTGTGGTGGATAAGGATTTTTTCAGACAGATACACCATGAATATGAGATTGACAAAGAGATTGTCAGAAAATGCCTTTCTGCTGATACCGACGTTATCGTAGTTTATACGGGCATGACAAGGATAGACTGAACCACTGACGGCTGGAACGGTCAGCTTTAGCGTCCAGACCGTGTAAGCCGTCCTGTGGAGCAGGGCTTGCCCTGCTCCACGAAAGAAGCCCCTCGGTATCTAACAGAGGGGCACAATTCCGCTGGAAACTACGGTCAAAAAGTCTGGAAATTCCGCTAGGCATAAGGGTTTTCTCTCACTCATGGCTGACTGTGACAATCGGCGGAAAATATCACAAATTTCTATAAATACATGATTGGGGGTATGCAGGCTGAATGAAAGCACCTTTATCACCGCCTTGAAAGAGAAACGCCTATCTTACGGCGTGTCCCAGACAAGGCTTGCTATCATGGCTGGTATCAGCCGTGAACACTTGAACCGTATCGAAGCGGGAAAGGTCAACCTCACGGACGATATGCAGGACAAGCTCATGGAAGCCGTCGAGAAATTCAATCCCGACGCTCCTATGTTCCTGCTGTTCGACTATGTGCGTATCCGTTTCCCCACGCTGGATATACAGCACGTTATCAGAGATATATTGAAGCTCAACATTGACTATATGCTCCATGAGGACTACGGACATTACAAGTACACAGAGCATTACTATCTGGGTGATGTGTTCGTCTACACCTCGCAGGACGAGGAAAAAGGTACGCTTCTGGAGCTGAAAGGAAAAGGCTGTCGCCAGTTTGAAAGCTACCTGCTGGCACAGGGGCGTAGCTGGTATGACTTCCTCATGGACGCACTCATTGAGGGCGGTGTGATGAAACGCCTTGACCTTGCGATTAACGACAGGGCGGGCATACTGGATATTCCAGATCTGACCGCCAAATGCAACCGTGAGGAATGTGTTTCCCTGTTCCGTTCTTTCAAGTCCTATGCTTCGGGTGAGCTGGTGAAGCACAACGAGCAGGACAAGGCGGGCATGGGACATACGCTGTATATCGGCTCTCTGAAATCGGAAGTCTACTTCTGCTGTTACGAGAAAAGCTATGAACAGTACGCAAAGCTGGGAATACCGATTGAGGAAGCACACATAAAGAACCGCTTCGAGATACGATTGAAAGATGAAAGAGCCTATTATGCCGTCCGTGAACTGCTGACCCATTATGACGCAGAACAGACGGCATTTTCTATCATCAATCACTATATCCGCTTCGTGGACAGAGAACCAGAGAAGCGAAAGACAGACTGGAAGCTCAATGACCGCTGGGCGTGGTTTATCGGAAAAGACCGCCCGCCTGTCAAGCTGACGACAGACCCAGAGCCTTACACATTGGAAAGGACGCTGGGCTGGATAAGCCGACAGGTCGCCCCTACGCTGAAAATGCTGAAAAAGATAGACGCTGGCAACAGCACAAGCTATCTGAAAGAGATTGAGGACAACGCAAAGCTGACGGAAAAGCACTTGCAGATAATCAAACAGCAGACAGCGGACACAGAGGAACTTATCACAGAGTAAAGGAGAATTTAGATTATGGCAGAACTTGTCAAGGACTTGGTGCTGGTATCGCTGGGAATGGGTATCGGCGTTGTCCTTATGTGTATCGCACAGGTCAGCAAAATGGCTGACGAAGAAATGGAAGAAATCAAAAAAGAAAGGATTGATAAAGAATGAATTTCGGACAGAACTTATACAACTGGTTTTTAAGCAACGCCCAGAGCTTGGTGCTTATGGCAATCGTGGTAATCGGTATCTACTTAGGATTTAAGAGAGAGTTTTCTAAACTTATCGGCTTCCTTGTGATTGCTTTAATCGCTGTCGGGCTGGTATTCAATGCCGGCGGTGTCAAGGACGTGCTGTTAGAGCTGTTCAACCGTATCATTGGAGCGTAATAATCAGTAGTTTGCGGACACGCAAACTTACCTGTCCCCCCTATGGGAGTTCGGGCATAGGGGGAATGAAAGGGGGTGACGGAATGGTACACAGATAAAAGATAGTCACGCTATGAATTTCATTGAATGGTTGAATTTCAACTGATATAATGTGAGTATAGAAATCGACAAATTGAAAGTTATAAAGGAGAAACGAATATGCTGGATAAAATACCTAATGCAGAAGAAATGACTGCTTTAATCGGACAATCATTATATGATATATGGAATAAACTTTGTGCTTTAATTGATGAAAAGTATGACATGGAATGTTTATGGAACAAAGGTGGTAAAGCGTGGACTTATGAGTATAAATATCGTCGTGGCGGAAAAACGCTTTGTGCATTGTACGCAAGGGAAAACTGTGTAGGATTTATGATTATCTTGGGGAAAGATGAACAATTAAAATTTGATACAGATAGAAATAGTTATTCAAAAGAAGTGCAGAAAATTTATGATGAAACTAAAACCTATCACGACGGAAAATGGTTAATGTTTGAGCCAACAGATACAGCCTTATTTGATGATTTTGTTAAACTGCTGGGAATAAAAAGAAAACCAAACAAGAAGTGATGATTTTTTTCGTAAATGAATAAATACAAATCCTAATTTAATAATTACATATCCCGACACAAAGCGGTTACTCCATTGGAGATCAACCGCTTTTTCTATACTCAAATTTCAGATTGGAGTGATTGATTGAAAGATATTTTTACGGATATGCAGGCAAAAATCGGCTGTCCGTATCTCTCCGACCTGCCCTACTACAAGCGTGCGGTCTGGTTTGAGATGAAACGCCTTTGCCTGTCCGACTACCCTAAAAAACAGTTAGAAGATTTTTCACGCTATGTATTCGGTGTGCCTTACGCCGTCATACAGGAAGCGTTGCAAAGAAAGGACGTGATGAAACATGGAAGAAATGCGTGTGCAGATTGAAGCCAGAGAGCCGACAGACGGAGAAATCAGAGCCTTTTGGTTCACCCTGCCTATCGACACAGAACAGGTAGAAGAACTGCTGGGGATTGATATAGATACGGACTATTACTATATCACGGGAAAGGAGCTTCCCTTTGCTGATGAAGTGCAGGAAGATACCACCATTGAAAAACTCGACGACCTGTACCATACCTATGAAAGTCTACCCTCTGACTTGAAAGAGGACTACGGGGAGCTGATGTGCTATTTCACCGACCTTGACGAACTGCACCGATATAGAAATGACATTATTCATTACTCATGGTGCAAGAACATGACGGACGTTGCCCGCCACATTCTGAACAACGACCCAGACTTTACTTCCCTTAGTGAGAACGTCACCCGCTATTTCGATTATGAAGCCTACGGGCAGTACCTTGACGACAACGGACGCTTTGTGGAAACCGACCACGGTATCTATGAACTTCCATAGAAAAGAGGTGTAAGCCTGTGGTGGACGACATGAGGGTGTATATCGCTAATCTTGGCAAGTACAACGAGGGTGAGCTTGTCGGGGACTGGTTTTCTTTCCCTATCGACGAGGAAGATGTTGCGGAGCGTATCGGGCTGAACAGCTATTATGAGGAATACGCTGTCCATGATACCGACAACTTCCCTATTGAAATCGGGGAGTATATCTCCATTGAAGAACTCAATGAAATGTACGACATGATTTGTGAGCTTCCCGACTATATCACGGACGCTCTGGACGAGTTTGTTTCCTACTATGGAAGTCTGGAAGAAGTTTACGAGCATAAGGACGAGATTTATTATTATCCAGACTGCGGGGACATGACCGACGTTGCCTATTACTTCATTGACGAGTTGCAGGTATTGGGACAGATACCGCTACCGTTGCAGAACTATATCGACTATGAAGCATACGGCAGGGACTTATCCATAGAGGGGACGTTCATTGAAACAAGCCGTGGGATATGCGAGATACCATATTAGAGCTGGCAGATCAGCGACAGGCAAGGTCGCTACTGACAGCTTTTTCTATCAAGGACAGTCTGAAAATGGCTATCCTTTTCCATTACAACGAAAGGAGCTGAAACGAATTGAAGAAGATTAAGAGCTACACGGGTATCTGGAACGTGGAGAAAGTCTTGTATGCAATCAATGACTTTACTCTCCCGTTTCCCGTTACCTTTACCCAGATAACGTGGTTTGTCATCACGGAGTTTGCTGTCATTCTCTTGGGGGACTTACCGCCGTTATCGCTTATCGAGGGGGCATTTTTAAAATACTTCGGTATTCCCGTCGCCCTCACATGGTTTATGAGTCAAAAGACCTTTGACGGCAAGAAGCCTTACAGCTTCTTGAAATCGCAGATTACGTTTGCCCTGCGACCAAAAGTGACCTATGCAGGAAAAGCCGTGAAGCTGGAAAAGGAAGTGTTCAGCGAACCCGTCACGGCAGTTAGGAGTGTGATGTATGTTCCCGATTAAATATATCGACAACAACCTTGTATGGAACAAGGACAATGAGGTATTCGCCTACTATGAGCTGATACCGTACAATTACAGCTTCTTATCGGCTGAACAGAAGTTTATCGTCCATGACAGCTTCCGTCAGCTTATCGCACAGTCCCGTGAGGGTAAGATACACGCCTTGCAGATAGCGACGGAAAGCTCCGTAAGAAGCATACAGGAGCAGTCAAAAAAGCTGGTGACGGGGCGACTTCGTGATGTGGCGATACAGAAGATAGATGAACAGACAGAAGCGTTAGTAAGCATGATTGGGGACAATCAAGTAGACTACCGCTTTTTTATCGGCTTCAAGCTCATTGTAACAGAGGAAAAGGTCAGCCTTGAAAGCATGAAGAAATCGGCGTTTATGACGTTCAAAGAGTTCTTGAATGAGGTCAACCATACGCTGATGAACGACTTTATCTCCATGCCAGATGATGAAATCAACCGCTACATGAAAATGGAAAAACTGCTGGAAAATAAAATCTCCCGCCGTTTCAAGTTCCGACGCTTGGATAAGAACGACTTCGGGTATCTTATCGAGCATATCTACGGCAGGGACGGCGTGGCGTATGAGGACTACGAATATTCGCTTCCAAAGAAGAAGCTGAAAAAGGCAACGCTCATCAAGCAGTACGACCTTATCCGTCCGACCCGCTGTCTGGTAGAAGAAAGCCAGCGATACTTGCGACTCGAACATGAGGACAGCGAGAGCTTCGTGTCCTACTTTACCGTCAATGCCATTGTGGGCGAGCTGGATTTTCCGTCCAGTGAGATATTCTATTTCCAGCAACAGCAGTTCACTTTTCCCGTGGACACTTCTATGAATGTGGAAATCGTCGGCAACCGCAAGGCACTTTCCACGGTGAGAAATAAAAAGAAAGAACTGAAAGATTTGGACAACCACGCCTATCAGTCTGGGAGTGAAACAAGCTCAAATGTGGTGGACGCATTAGACAGCGTGGACGAATTGGAAACCGACCTCGACCAGAGCAAGGAAAGTATGTATAAACTTTCTTACGTTATCCGTGTGTCTGCTCCCGACCTCGACGAGCTGAAACGACGCTGTGATGAGGTCAAGGACTTCTACGACGACCTCAATGTAAAGTTAGTCCGACCTGCTGGGGATATGCTGGGGCTTCACTCTGAATTTCTCCCCGCCAGCAAGCGTTATATCAATGACTATGTGCAGTATGTGAAATCGGACTTCTTGGCTGGGCTTGGCTTTGGGGCGACACAACAGCTTGGCGAGAATACAGGTATCTATATCGGCTATTCCGTGGACACGGGAAGAAACGTCTATTTACAGCCGTCCCTTGCTTCACAGGGTATCAAGGGGACAGTCACCAATGCTCTGGCTTCTGCCTTTGTGGGAAGTCTTGGCGGTGGAAAATCATTCTGCAACAATCTGATTGTCTATTATTCCGTCCTCTTTGGCGGACAGGCGGTCATTCTCGACCCTAAGAGCGAGCGTGGCAACTGGAAAGAAACGCTCCTAGAGATAGCCCATGAAATCAATATCGTAAACCTTACCAGCGATAAGGAAAACGCTGGGCTTCTTGACCCGTTCGTGATTATGAAGAATGTAAAGGACGCTGAAAGTCTGGCGATAGACATTCTCACATTCCTTACGGGGATTTCCTCTAGGGACGGCAAGAAATTCCCTGTCCTTAGAAAAGCGGTGCGAGCCGTGACCCAGAGCGATCAGCGAGGACTTCTCCATGTGATAGACGAGCTACGCAGAGAGGAAACGGCGATTGCCCGCAATATTGCCGACCATATCGACAGTTTTACGGACTATGACTTTGCACATCTGCTGTTCTCCGACGGAACGGTTAAGAACGCTATCAGCTTGGACAACCAGCTCAACATCATACAGGTGACAGACTTGGTACTCCCCGATAAGGACACGACCTTTGAGGAATACACCACCATTGAACTGCTGTCCGTGGCTATGCTGATTGTCATTTCCACCTTTGCCCTTGATTTTATCCACAGTGACAGAAGCATTTTTAAAATCGTGGATTTAGATGAAGCGTGGGCGTTCCTCAACGTGGCACAGGGCGAAACCCTCTCCAACAAGCTGGTGCGTGCGGGACGTGCTATGCAGGCGGGCGTGTACTTCGTCACACAATCCTCTGGCGACGTGTCAAAGGAGAGCTTGAAAAACAATATCGGTTTGAAGTTTGCCTTTAGAAGTACCGACATCAACGAGATAAAGCAGACCCTTGAATTTTTCGGTATCGACAAGGACGACGAGAACAACCAGAAACGACTTCGTGACTTGGAGAACGGACAATGCCTGCTTCAAGATTTGTACGGGCGTGTGGGCGTGGTGCAGATACACCCTGTCTTTGAAGAATTGTTGCACGCCTTTGATACCAGACCGCCCGTGAAAAGCGAGGTGGAGTGATGAAAGATAAGATAAAGGGGCTTCTGACAAAAAAGAAGCTCTTTCGTTTTTTAAAGATTGCTCTGATAGTCATTTTTACCTCTGTTGTGTTCCTCTCCCTGTTCGGGACGGTGGCTCATGCCACGGGGCTGGTTGATGATACGGTCAATGCGGACAACCTGTATTCACAATATCCGCTGGAAAACTACCAGCTTGACTTCTATGTGGACAATAGCTGGGGCTGGCTTCCGTGGAACTGGCTGGACGGTATCGGGAAATCCGTACAATACGGGCTTTACTGTATCACCAATTTTATCTGGACTATCAGCCTGTATCTAAGCAACGCCACGGGGTATGTCGTCCAGCAGGCGTATAAGCTGGACTTCATCAATGACATGGCAGACAGTATCGGCAAGAGCATACAGACCCTAGCGGGCGTGACGGAAAACGGCTTCGGAAGTACGGGCTTCTATGTGGGCTTCCTGCTTCTCATTATCCTTATTGTGGGTATCTATGTAGCCTACACAGGACTGATAAAGAGAGAAACCAGCAAGGCACTACATGCCGTTATCAATTTCGTTGTGGTGTTTATCGTGTCCGCTTCCTTTATCGCCTACGCTCCCGACTATATCAAGAAAATCAATGACTTTTCTTCGGATATTTCCACGGCTTCGCTGGATTTGGGAACAAAAATCATGCTCCCCGACAGCGACAGTCAAGGAAAAGACAGCGTGAACTTGATAAGGGACAGCTTGTTCTCCATACAGGTACAACAGCCGTGGCTACTCCTGCAATTTGGCAACAGCGATATAGAGGAAATCGGAGCTGACCGTGTGGAAGCTCTGGTATCGGTCAGTCCGTCAGCAGACGACGGGGCGACCCGTGAGGACGTGGTGAAAGCGGAAATCGAGGATAACGACAACGACAATCTGACAATACCGCAGGTCATCAACCGTCTGGGAATGGTGTTCTTCCTGCTTATCTTCAATCTGGGGATAACGATATTCGTTTTCCTGCTTACGGGCATGATGATATTCTCCCAGATACTATTTATCATCTTTGCCATGTTCCTGCCGATTAGCTTCCTGCTCTCCATGATACCCAGCTATGAGAACATGGCGAAACAGGCAATCGTCCGAGTGTTCAATACGATTATGACAAGGGCGGGAATAACGCTCATTGTCACGGTGGCTTTCAGTATTTCCAGTATGTTCTACAACATATCCACCGATTACCCGTTCTTTATGATTGCGTTCTTACAGATAGTGTGCTTTGCGGGTATCTACATGAAGCTGGGCGACCTTATGAGTATGTTCTCCCTCAACGCTGGTGACAGCCAGAGCATGGGACGCAGGATATTCCGTCGCCCGTATCTGTTCATGCGACACAGGGCTAGGCGTATGGAACACCGTATCGCAAGGGCTGTCGGTGCTGGAAGTGTCGCTGGTGCGGTGGCTGGTACAGTAGCCGGAACAGCCATGAATGACGGTTCTGGAAAATCTGCCAGAGCTGGTACGGGCAGAAAAGAACGCCGAGAAAATGCTTCTTTTGGAAGCCGAGCTGGTTCAGCGGTGGGTGCGGTGCTTGATACAAAAAATAAGGTCAAGGACAAGGCAACGGCTGTCAAGGAGAATATCAAGGATATGCCGACCCAGACCGCCTATGCCGTACACTCCGCAAAGGAAAAGGCAAAAGCAAATGTGTCCGACTTCAAGCGTGGCATTGTGCAGGGACAGGAAACCAGACAGAGCCAGCGTGCCGACAAGCTCCAACAGCATAGACAGAATATCGCTGATAAGCGTATGGAGCTTCAAAAGGCACAGGAAGCAAAACAGGCTGGAAGAACAACGGACGGATCAGCGACAACAGGAGCTACCCGTCCTCATGATAGACCTGTCACCGCTTCTAAGACAGACACAGGAAAAATGCAGGAAATCAAGCGTCCTGTCACTACCGACAAGGTACATACCGAGCCGATAAAAGCACAGCCTGTCAAGGAGCGTCCGCTTGCGTCTGGCACAGATAGGAAAACTTCTGAACCTGTATTGCAGAAACATGGAACAAGGCTCAATGGTGTAGAGCTGAACCAGCAGACCACCAGAAAGGAACGAAACATCAAGAAAGCGACCCTAAACATGACAGGAAAGAAAGGACGTAAGAAATGAAGCTAAGACATATCGCCCTTATCGGCAGTCTGTTTCCCTTTCTTCTTGCGATAGTGCTTTTCTTTGGCGTGCTTATCAGTGCCGAGGACGACGACGGGGGCGGTGGTTCTTCCTCATGGGTAACGGGCATGAACCTGTCCGCAGAGGTCTTGAAACATCAGCCTATGGTAGAGAAATACGCAAAGGAGTACGGCATTTCCGAGTACGTCCCCTATCTGCTGGCAATCATACAGGTGGAAAGTGGCGGGACAGCCGAGGACGTTATGCAGAGTTCCGAGAGCATGGGCTTACCGCCTAACTCCCTTGATACGGAAAGCTCCATCAGGCAGGGGTGCAAGTATTTTGCGTCCCTGCTTTCTTCAGCAGAAAATCAAGGCATAGAGGATATAAACGTCGTGATACAGTCCTATAACTATGGCGGTGGCTATATCGGCTATGTGGCTAAGAACGGGAAAAAGCACAGCTTCACGCTGGCAGAGAATTTCGCCCGTGATAAGTCTGGCGGGAAGAAAGTCACCTACACGAACCCTATCGCTGTCGCCCGCAATGGTGGCTGGCGATATGCCTACGGGAATATGTTCTATGTGGAGCTTGTCAGCCAGTATCTCACGGTCAGTCAAGTATCGGGCGAGCTGGCACAGAAGATAATGAATGAAGCTCTGAAATATCAAGGCTGGGACTATGTGTACGGCGGGAGCAATCCTAACACTTCTTTTGATTGTTCGGGGCTGGTTCAATGGTGCTATGGCAAGGCTGGTATCAGTCTGCCGAGAACGGCACAGGCACAGTATGACGCTACCCAGCATATCCCGTTTTCACAGGCACAGGCTGGGGATTTGGTTTTCTTCCACAGTACCTATGACGCAGGAAGCTATGTAACGCACGTCGGTATCTATGTAGGAAACAATCAGATGTACCACGCTGGCGACCCGATAGGCTACGCTGATTTGAACAATAGCTACTGGCAACAGCACCTTATCGGGGCTGGCAGAATTAAGCAATAGAAAGAAAGGAATGGAAATATCATGTTCAAGAAGAAAGAAAAACCGATAAAGGAAAAGAAAATCCGCACTATGAAAGTGGGGACGCATAAAAAATCCGTCATTGCCCTCTGGGTGGTGCTTATCGCAAGCGTGAGCTTTGGTGTGTATAAGAATTTTACGGCTATTGACCAGCACACCACGCATGAGATAGAAACCATACAGCTCCGCTTGAATGACACCAACGGTATAGAAAATTTCGTGAAGAATTTTTGTAAATCCTATTACACATGGAGTAACAGCAAGGAAGCAATCGAAGCGAGGACACAGGCTATCAGTGCCTATCTGACACAGGAATTGCAGGATTTGAATGTTGATACCGTGAGGACGGATATACCGACCAGCTCCACGGTCACGGACGTGATTATCTGGGATATAGAACAGTCTGGGAAGAACGCTTTTAATGTTACCTACGAAGTAGATCAGCGGATAAAAGAGGGCGACCAGACAAGAAACGTATCAGAAACCTATACCGTGACTGTTCATGTAGACGCTGACGGGGATATGGTTATTATACAGAACCCGACCCTTGCTCCTGCTATGGAAAAATCCAGCTATGAACCAAAGGCACAGGAAGCGGACAACAGCGTGGACGCTGACACAATCAATGACGCTACGGCGTTTCTGGAAACATTCTTCAAGCTGTACCCGACCGCAACGGACAAGGAGCTTGCCTACTATGTAGAGGGAAACACCCTTGAACCGATAAACGGGGACTATCTCTTTTCTGAGCTTGTCAATCCTGTATTCACGGCTGACGGCGACAACGTGAAAGTAAGCGTTGCGGTGAAGTTCATTGACAATCAGACAAAAGCGACACAGATTTCACAATATGTGCTGACGCTTCATAAGGATAGCAACTGGAAAATTATAAATTAAGGTTTTAGCTTGTACTTAAAAATATAGTTGTAATAAATTCTAGAAAGTGATAAAATGAACATATAAACATATCGTTCATTTTATCACTTAAAGGAGAAAAATATGCCTAAAATTTTTTCGGAAACAAGGAAACAGTATTTGTATAAAATTATAAAACAAAATTGTATTGATTTAATTAGGGAAAAAGGATATAGACAGCTTAATATTAGAGAGTTAGCAAAAATGACGGGTATATCAACAGGTACATTTTACAATTTTTATAACTCAAAAGAAGATTTAATATTATCTATTATGGAAGATTCGCAACACAACTTGCAAAATCGATTTTTTAAAATTTTAGAATGTAATGGAAAAATAACAAAATCTGAATTTATAGATTTATATTCATTCTTTTTTCTGAAAGATGAAAGTAATATTTTTCGATATTTATCGAGAGATGACTTAACGACTATTCTTTTAAGAGCGGATAGAAGCCAACCTTTTGAAAACATACGAACTTCTATGAAAAAAAATATTATGTATATAGATAAACCAAAAAAAAATATTAACTTTAATGCTGTTATAAATTTTATACAGCTTGTTAATCTTTGTTTGCAAAATAGCGATTTGTTAGTTAAAGAAGAAATTGAAAGTACAGTAAAAAAGCTATTAGAAAATATTACAGAACAGATTTTTGAGGAGGAATGTAAATGAAATTTCATGAGTTCGGAGATAAAGAAAATCCGCATATTATGTTAATTCATGGCGGTGGAAATTCATGGTGGAATTATTTAAGACAAGCAAAAGTATTGTCTAAAGAATATCATGTTATTCTGCCAACATTAGACGGGCATGGAGAAGAGTATAATACAGAATATGTCTCTACAACAGATAGTGCTCAAAAACTAATCTCGTATATAAATCGAAATTGTAATGGACAGCTTTTTTTTCTTTGTGGTGTATCTTTAGGTGGGCAGATTGTGATAGAAATGCTTTCTCTTAAAGCTGATATTTGTCAAAAGGCTATCATAGATGGAAGTATTTGTTATCCACAACCTAAATTGGAAAAATTCTGTATTGCTACAGTAAAGTTTTTTGGGGGATTGATGTTTAGTAGATTTTCGTGCAAATGTCAAATGGTTTTGCTACGATTGTCTCCTAATATGAGATTTCCAAAAGAAATTGAAAATTATTATATACATGATATGCCCTTATTAAAGAGAAATACGCTTTATACTATGTATCGTACATACATGGCGGAATATCAATTAAAAAAAGATATTTCCAAAACGAAAGCACAAATTATGTATTGTTATGGTTCAAAAGAAATGAAATGTGTAAAGGAGTCGGCACAACTCTTTAAAAAATTAGTTCCTTCATGTCAAATATACGAAGCTAAAGGATATAATCATGGATATTTAGCAATATATTTACCTGACGAGTGGTTGAAAGTAGTTGTACCCTTTTTAAATACAAAGGAGAGCTTATGATAGGATTGAAAAAACGTGATGTAAAAAAGATGTTAAAATATGGAGCAAAATTAAGCGGTGTCCCTGTGTCGGAACTAAGGGCAGAAATACAGGCTACGATTGACGAAGTTATGAACAGTACAGACCCAGAGGTACAGGCGAACTTCAAGCGATATTTTGGGAACAAAACGACTACACCAGAGGAATATATTTACACAATCACAGCCAAAACGAAATTTTAAATAATTATCATGCTTCCTTGCAAAGCAGATCAGCATGATAATTTTGATACATTGAAAATAGCAAGAATGATGAAAACTGGATAATTTTATCATGCTATACTGTTTCCTCGGAAAGGAGGGAGTGCAAATGCAAGGACAAGCAGTGTATATTGTTTCACAGGCAATTCGATATATAGAAAATAATTTAGATAACAAGCTGGATTTGGAAACAGTTGCAACCGCTCTACATTACTCTAAATATCATTTACACCGTATATTTACAAAGATAGTTGGGTTGACAATACATGAATATGTTCAAAGGAGACAGCTTACAGAAGCGGCTAAGTTACTGGTTTTTTCTAAAAGACCGATTATAGAAATCGCACTTATCAGTGGTTATGAAAGTCAACAAGCATTTACAAGCATTTTTAAAGCAATGTATAAAATGACTCCTGCTGATTTTAGAATAGCTGAAGAATTTTATCCTTTACAGTTAGAAATTCATTTAAGTAAAGAGCCGATAAAAATGGATTTTACAAAAGATGATATACAATTTGCAACTATCAAAGATATAAATGACTGGATGGAATTAGTTCATTTAACTGTTGATGGCTATCCCTGTTTAGACGAAGATGACTATATTGAAAAATTGACTTTCTATATGGCTGATAAAAGAGCCTTAATTTTAAGAGATGAAGGCATGGCAATCGGTATAATGGGATTTTCAGCAGAAGCAGGAAGTATTGATTTTCTGGCAGTTCACCCACAATATCGAAATTTGGGGATTGAAAAGGTTTTCCTTGATAAACTTGTAGATGAACTTCTTGCAGGAAAAGAGATTAGTTTAACTACATATCGAGAGGGCGATAAAGCAGATACAGGCTATCGTGAAGAATATTTGCGTCTTGGTTTTGCGGAACGAGAGTTGCTTACTGAATATGGGTATCCTACTCAACGCTTTGTGCTTCCACCAAAAGATAAGGAGGAAGTGTAAAATGCAACAAGCACAGGATACTTGGAAGAAGAAAATTATTCTTTTTCTTATCAGTCAAAGTATTACATTATTTGGCTCTCAAATAGTTCAAATGGCAATCGTATGGTATGTAACACTTCATACAACCAGCGGTGCATGGGTAGCTGTTTTTTCAGTATGTTCCTATTTACCACAATTTCTTGTTTCGTTTGTAGGTGGAGTTTGGGCTGACCGTTATAATCGCAAATTTCTTATCATAGGTGCTGATTTAGGAATAGCGATTGTCACATTTAGCATGATACTTATTATGCCTTATATATCAATAGAAATCGTACTACTTAGCTTACTGATAGTAATGTCTATTCTTCGTTCTATTGGTGCTGGAATACAGTCACCCGCTGTTAATGCTGTTATCCCGCAACTTGTACCAGCAGAAAATTTAATGCGTTATAATGGTATCAATGCAACCATGCAATCAGTTGTTCAATTTTCTGCTCCTGCTGTCGCAGGGATAGTTTTATCTGTTGGAACATTGCAGAATACATTGTTGATTGATATTTTGACTGCAATAGTAGGGATTGCATTGTTTGCTTGTATATCATTGCCTAAGCAAGACAAAAAAATCACTTCATCTCCTATTTTATCGGATATGAAAAGTGGAATTAACTATGTATTCTCGCAAAAAAATATTGGTATCTTATTGATGATATATGGAATATTTACTTTTCTATGTGTTCCAGCAGGCTATCTATCTGGACTATTGGTAAGTAGAATATATGGTGATACATACTGGTATCTGACTGCCGTTGAAATATGTGGATTTGGCGGTATGGTTGTTGGCGGGTTGTTAATGAGTGTATGGGGCGGTTTTCATAAACGTAGTAAAACTATGTTCAGTGGTTTAGCTGTATTTGGAATAATGGCAATAGGTATGGGCATAACTCAAATTTTTTTACTGTATCTTATTTTTATGATTTGTTATGGTGTTGCTTTAACGATAATACAAACAACAATTACTACCTTACTTCAAGAAAATACGAATGTTTCAATGCAGGGGCGAATATTTGGCTTCATGGGAGCGATGTATGCTATTTGCTATCCGTTTGGTATGGTAGTTTTCGGTCCTTTAGCAGACATTATTTCCTTGCAATGGATTATGATTAGTTCTGGAATTATTTTACTTCTAATGCCTATTTTCTTGTACATCAATAAGTCATTAAATGGGCTATAAGAGAATGATTGGGGAGAAGAAATGTGAAAAAATATGAATGGATATTATGCCCTGTTTGCGGGGCTAAAACCCGTAACAAAATTAGAGAAGATACTGTTTTGATAAATTATCCGCTTTATTGTCCAAAATGTAAGCAAGAAAATTTAATCAACATACAAAAAATGCAAATAACCATTATTAAAGAGCCAGACGCTAAGACGCAGAGCCGATAGTTTGTAAGAATTACTCTTGCAGATTATTGGCTCTTTTCATTAAATCCTGCTTTCTGCGGAGCAGATCAGCAGGATAGCTTATGAGAGGAAAAAGAAAACGAGAAGCCTATTTGCTTCCCGTTCCCTTGTATTTCATGATACCGTCAATCGTTCCTTGAATGATTTTGAGTTCTTCATCTGTCAGTTTATCAAGCGATACGTCTATCTGTCTGCGGATTGTAGATTTTTCCGCTTTCTCCTGCGGATAGAAGTATTCATCAACAGAGATATGGAACATTGTCACTAAATCATGAAATAACTGGAAGCTGGGGTGTTTCCCTATATTCTCAATATCTGCGATATGACGTTCTCCGTAAAAGACCTTATCGCCTAAGTCATTACGGGAAAGCCCAGCTTTCTCTCTCGCTTCTCTGATTGCCAGTCCCAACGGACGGAAATCAAAGCTGTGAGTATCTTTCTTTTTCCTCATTTTAAATCACCTGTCATGAGTTTATACTTCATGGCACATGATTAGAATGTGTTAAAAACACATATATTATGCTTTATTAGTTCACATCAATATTACCTTGACGGTAAATAAAAAAAACCGTTCTAGGGTAATATCTTTTTCCATGTCTTTCAATTTGATTAGGACGGTTTTGGATAACCAGAGCTGTCCTTTTCTTTTTCACTCACGGTACAGCTCTGAATAAGGGGGTTGTACTATGATTGCGTATCAGCGAATACGCCAGTATTCACAACTGAATAACCGCCTTACAATGGTTATCCAGTCAGTACACCTTAAACATGAGTTAAAAATTCATATCGTAAACATAACAAAAACAGTCTGTTGGTACATTCATGTGCTGATTGACTGTTTTTGTTATTTATGAGAAGTTCAATATTTTTTTGAATTTCTTTCTTATACAGGTTAGCAAATCACCCACTCCTGTACCGATGTGGGGCGGAAAGAGGGATAGATACCTTTTACGTCTGGACAGAGAGGGGGTGAGATGATGAAACCGTCTGACTTCCAAAAAACAATCCAGTGTCAGTTTGACTGTAAGCTCAAACGTACTGTTAAAGGCGTTATCTGGAATTATAAAAAGGAATTAAAACGTCGTAAGGATAAAGAAATTCCTTTCTGTGAGCTTCCAGAAATCGTTGTTGAAAAGCTGGCTGTATGGGACGAGTACATGAGTGACTATACCGTGTTTGAGGTATGCGGTGTTGAAATCCGAGTGCTTGATGAAGAACTTTCAGAAGCATTAAAGCAATTATCGGAACGTAACCGTGAAAATCTTCTGATGTACTACTTTCTGGAAATGAGCGATACAGAAATTGCAAAAGCACAGAAAATTTCCAGAGCAGGAGTTTTTAAAAACCGTTACAGAGCTTTACAAAATTTAAAGAAAACACTGACAAAGGAGCGTGAATAAAACATGAAAAAAGGGTACAAGCTTCCACCTTACCGACTTATTTCATCTGCTGTGGACGGAAATGAACAGTCTATTGAAAGAATACTGGCATTTTATGACCCGTACATATCAAAATGCTGTTTGCGTCCTCTGTATGATGAATACGGTAATGTTTATATCGTAGTAGATATGGAGCTTAAAGGGCGTATCAGAGAAGCTATTATCAAAATGATTTTAGACTTCGATATCGGTACTGTGCCAATAGAAGAATAAAGCAATTATGGCAGGGCATGATTTGTTGCAATCCCCTCTTTCCTGTCCTGCCCTCTGCTTTTACACATGAGAGCCTATAGCTTTCGCCACTGTTCTTTGACAACTGAATAAAGCAGACAGATACGTTTGTGATACAGCGAGCCACGGGGACTGTACGCCATGACCTTTCCAAAAGAAAGCGAGCGACCCACGCAGTGATCCGAGAGCGACCTTTGGAAAAGTCGCCCCGCCATGACCTGTATTCACAGGATAATGATACGTCCCAGAGGTGGTTTTGCTCATAGGAATGAGATTGGTTGAGATACCAGCGGAGCTTTTCCAGAGCCGTCTGTCTGCTTCTAAAAATACAGGAAAGGGGGTGTTGCAAAATAAGTGATACTGATATGCTTATTTTGCTGATATATGAACAAGACAAAAGAACGAAAAACCAGCCAGCCGATTACTGTTGATATAGAGGGGCTTTCTGCTATGCTCTCATGCGGTCATGCTACGGCAAGGAAAATCGGTGAGCAGGCAGAAGCAAAAATTGTCATAGGTCGCAGGGTTCTTTACTCCGTGGAAAGGGTCAAAAAATATCTGCTTTACCTTGCAGAATAGGACGGTTTTCTATTTATGTTCTTACGGAAATATGGTATAATTATCCATAGGCAAACCACGCTGTGAGAACATGAAAAGAGAGCTACAAGAAAGGAATGGTTCTCATGGCAGTTAGCAGAAAAGACCCGAAAGGGAGAAAATTAAGAGAGGGCGAAAGCTGGCGTAATGACGGCAGATACAGCTATCGCTTCACAGATATAAGGACAGGAAAACGTCGCACAATCTACGCACAGGATTTACCAGAGCTTAGAGAGAAAGAAAAAAAGATTGCAAAGGATATGGACGATAACATTTTGACTGACAGCGCAATCAAGAAAATGACGTTAAATACCTTGTTCGAGCGATATATGGCGACCCGTGAACTGAAAGAGCCTACACGAGTAAATTACATTCGTGTATGGAATAATCGGGTGAAAGATGAAATCGGCAATATTAAGGTTGTCCAGATGTTACCCTCTCACATTAAATCCTACTATTCAAAATTGTCCAAAGCTGGATATGCTCATTCTACTATCAAGTATATTAACAACATGATTTTTCCTGCGTTGGAAATGGCGGTTGATGATGATATTATCCGTAAAAATCCGGCAAAAGGTTCTATCAGTGATTATGGCAGACCAGCAGAAGAACGTGTGGCGTTGACAATCTTGCAACAGGAAAAGCTCATTGATTTTGTGAAGCAGAGCAATGTCTACAATACCTATTATCCTATGCTTACGATTATGATAGGTACAGGGTTAAGATGTGGAGAGCTGATCGGTCTTACATGGAAAGACGTGGACACGAGAGCAAGACGTTTGAATGTAGACCACCAGCTTATTTACAAGAATTTAGGAGACGGCTGTCGCTTCCATATTTCTACGCCAAAGACGGACTCTGGTATTCGTGTGATACCTATGACGCAGGAAGTACAGAAAGCATTTGAAGAACAGAGAAAAATCAACTTCATGCTGGCGAAAGATAAGTCTTTTGAGGTGGACGGATATTCTGGTTTTGTTTTCACTGCTAAATCCGGCAGACCGCTTATGCCTTATGGTGTAAACAGTGTATTGTATAACATTGTGGACGCTTATAACAAAGCGGAAGTCCAAAAGGCAAAGAAAGAACACAGGAAAGCAGAACTGCTTCCAAAGGTTTCCGCTCATGTTATGCGACACACAGCCTGCACAAGAATGGCAGAGTGCCGTATGGACATTAAGGTATTGCAGTACATCATGGGACACGCTCATTTTGATGTGACTATGGAAGTGTATAACCATTTGGGCGACAGAGCAAGAATTGAAAACGAGATAGCAAAGTTGGATAGTATGGCAGTGAACTTCTGACACCATAAAAGAAAAAAATGGTGTCAAATTGGTGTCAAACCTAAGAAAAATGACAATTTCAAGAGTGGAAAATGCTTGCAAACCATTGATTTTACAGGGTTTGCAAAAAAATATAGAAAAAATTAGCACTCAAGTGTTGACGGTGCTAAACATAAGTGTTATAGTACAAATAGAACAAAGGAAAAGGATTGAAAAAGGAGAAAAATCCTAAGTCCTGAGTTTTTATTCGCTTGCAACACTTGAGACAACTTCAAGAGTGCTGATGGCAGCTGCGAAAGCAGTTCATAAAAAGTTTAAATTTGATGTTTTAACATGAAAGGAGAAATGACTTATGATGATGCCTAGTATTTTTGGAGAGAACTTATTTGATGATGATTGGATGGATTTCCCGTTTGACAGATTTGACAGAGAATTCTGGGGAAGAAAGAATCCGTTATATGGAAAACACGCAAAGAACCTGATGAAGACCGATATCCGTGAGCACGAAGAAGGATATGAACTGGACATTGATCTGCCGGGATTTAAGAAAGACGAAATCAATGTACAGCTTGACAATGGTTACCTGACAATATCTGCTGCAAAAGGCCTTGATAAGGATGAACAGGATAAGAAGGGCAAATATATCCGGAAGGAGCGGTATGCGGGAGCTATGCAGAGAAGCTTCTATGTCGGTGATGCCGTTGCCCAGGAGGATGTAAAAGCCAAATTTGAAGACGGTATCCTGAGACTGAGTATCCCCAAAAAGGATGCAAAAGCAGTGGAGACAAAGAAAACCATTGCGATAGAAGGATAATAAAAGACAGGGGCCCGGCGTTTCGCCGGGTCTTTGCTTGAGTGAAACAGAGTATGGGAGGTGAACCACATGGGAATAAAACGTGATTATTATGAAGTCCTTGGGATTGACAGGAATGCGGATGCGGCCGCAATAAAAAAGGCATATCGGAAGCTTGCAAAAAAATATCATCCAGATACGAATAAGGATCATCCGGAGGCGGAGCAGAAATTTAAAGAGGTTACGGAAGCATACTCTGTTTTAAGTGATCCAGAGAAAAAGAAAATGTATGATCAGTTTGGCCATGCGGCCTTTGACGAATCCGGCGGAGGTTATGGTGGCCAGGGACCGTTTTACAGGCAGAGCGGGCCGGGAGGAAGCTATCAGGAATACCATTTTACCGGCGGAAGTATGGGAGATATGGGTGATATTTTTGATGATATTTTTGGCGATATTTTCCATGGCAAGGCGGGCAGAGGATTTTCTGGAAGGACGGGAGATGGATTTGGCGGAAGAAATTTTGCCAGAAAAGGTTCCGATTTAAAAGCACAGGTGACGGTAAGCTTTGAGGAAGCTGTTTTTGGATGTGATAAAAGAATTACGCTTCAGGATTCCGCAGGTACGCCCCATACTTTGCAGGTCCATATTCCGGCCGGCATTGACACTGGAAAAAGCGTCCGGCTCCGCGGAAAAGGAATGCCGGGAAGCGGCGGAGGGGAACCGGGAGACCTGCTTTTGGAAGTACAGGTTTTGAAGAAGCCAGGGTATGAAAGAAAGGGCATGGATGTATATACGACCGTGCATATACCATTTACGACCGCAGTGTTTGGCGGGGAAGCTCTGGTAACAACCCTCTATGGAAATGTCATCTGCAAGATCAGGGAAGGGACACAGTCCGGCTCCAGGATCCGTTTGAGAGGAAAGGGGATCGTTTCCATGAAGGATCCATCGGTTCATGGCGACCAGTATGTGACTGTGGAGATAGATGTGCCCAGACATCTCGGCGAGGAAGCAAAACAGAAACTGAAAGAATTTGAAATGGCTTGCGGCCATGGACGCTCCGGTAATGGAAAGCATGCCGCATGAAAACCCTAAAGCCAGGTTGAAATAAATAAAGCGCAGAGGCGTATCGGACAGGATGCTGAATCTTCGGAGACGGCATCCTTTTTCTTTGGTAAACATTTGTATTTTAAATTCAGATGTGATAGGATACAATGGATTTAGGAGGAAATAACTATGCTGACGATAGGAGCACATATGTCGATCGCCAAGGGAATTGCAAAAGCGGCGGAAAACGTTATCAAAATGCAGGCAAATACCATGCAGATATTCAGCCGTAATCCCCGAGGATCCAGTTATAAAGATTACAGCCGGGCAGAGGTGGATAAATTCCAGACATTGCGGAAAGACCATGAGTTTGGAGCGCTGCTGGCCCATGCGCCTTATACGATGAATCTGGCAAGCCCCAGGCCGGAGACCTACGAGTTTGCCTGTACCGTGATCCAGGAAGATACGGCAAGAATGGACGCGCTGGGAGTTGAAAACCTGGTATTTCATCCGGGAAGCCATACAGGCATCGGAAAGGAAGCAGGTATTCGGAATATCATTGCAGGACTTGATCAGGCCATCACCGGTGACGAGAAGATCTATGTTCTTCTGGAGACCATGACCGGAAAAGGAACAGAGATCGGAGACCGCTTTGAAGAACTAAAGGCGATCCGGGAAGGGGCAGCCCATCCGGAGCGGATCGGTATCTGCCTGGATACCTGTCATGTGTTTGCGGCAGGCTATGATATCGTACATGATCTGGACGGAGTATTGCAGGAATTCGATGACATACTGGGACTTGAGCATTTAAAAGCGATACATCTTAATGACAGCATGATGCCGTTTGGCTCTCATAAAGACCGCCACGCTGTTCTTGGAGAAGGAGAGATCGGCATGGATGCGCTGCTTGCCGTGGTATGTCATCCAGTGCTTTCAGAGCTGCCGTTTTATCTGGAGACTCCTCTGGATGACAAAGGTCATGCGGAGGAGATAAAAAGGATCAGAGAACGTATGGGGAAGACCCGGTGACAAAAGACAGGAGGGAAAAAGATGGATTGCCCGGATACGACAACAATGCATGTGATAGCCAGAATCCATACCGGATTTCCAACAAAGTTCGGCATCCCAAGACAGAGCGGCCTTGTAAGGACCTGGGGGCGGATTGTGTTCGAACCAGACTACAGGAATCCGGATATGCTCCGGGGGATAGAGGAATATTCACATCTGTGGATCCTGTGGGGATTTTCTGAAGTGGAAGGAAAGTCCTGGCATCCGACGGTACGTCCGCCAAGACTTGGAGGAAATCAGAGAGTCGGCGTGTTTGCCACCCGTTCCCCTTTCCGGCCAAATGCCATTGGTCTTTCCTGTGTGGAGCTGGCAGGTGTGGACCTGGATGGACAGGAAGGCCCTGTTCTTCATGTACGGGGAGCTGACATGATGGAAGGGACTCCGATCTATGACATCAAGCCTTATCTGGCTTATGTAGACAGCATACCAGGCGCCAGGGGCGGTTTTGCAGACCGGGTAAAGGACTATTCTCTCCAGGTGGAGTGTCCGGAATGCTGGCGGGAGAAAATACCGGAAGAAGAAAGGGAGACCCTGTTTCAGATTTTGAGTCAGGACCCAAGACCCTCTTATCAGAACGATCCGGGCAGGATCTATGGAATGGAGTATGCCGGCATGGAAGTAAAATTCCGGGTACAGGGCAGACAGCTTGAGGTGTGTGAGATAACAAAGGAGGAATGATAGGGATGATGGAATTTAGGACTGCGTCTATGGAGTATATTGAACGGATGTGTGAGATTACGGAAGATGCCAAGAGACAGCTTCGCAGCATGGGCCTGGACCAGTGGCAGAAAGGATATCCGTCCAGGGAAGTGTGGCTTAAGGATATTAAGGACGGGTGTACCTACCTGGCTGTAGATGACGGCGAGGTGCAGGGGATTTTCGCATTTCAGACAACGCCGGATCCCTCCTATGAGGAGATTGACGGTGCCTGGCTGACAGACGGCGCCTATGCTTCCATGCACCGGGTATGTGTGGCAGACGGCTGTAAAGGAAAAGGCGTGGCCGGTCAGATGTTTGCCAAAGGATTCGAGCTAGCCAGGGAAATGGGATTTCCGGCTGTGAGGATCGATACGCATCCGGAGAATTTTCCTATGCAGAGAGCGCTTGCCAAAGCAGGGTTCCAGCCCTGCGGCCAGATCCATCTGGTAGGCGGCTGTGAGGACGGCGATCTTCGGATCGCATTTGAAAAGGTGTTGTAAAGGAGGAGAGAAGATGGGACAGTCAAGCTATGAGAAAGCATACAAACTGGGGAAGAAAGATTATCAGTACAGAGCAATGCACGGGATGCTGCCTACCCTGGAGGTGCTGGATGATATTCTGCCGCCCAGAGGATCGTATTCGGAAGTTCCGCTGGGACTGGTGCAGATTCCGCTGGAGCAGGTGGTAGGAACCAAGACAAATGGAAGAAGCAATGCGTTTTCGGGCAATTTTATGCCAATTCTGAAAATAGATTCCGAATTTGCCCAAAAGTGGATCGCACTGAGCGAAAGCCACGTAAACGAGGGAATACACACGCCGGTTAAGGCTTATGAATACATGAACAAATTCTATATCGAAGAGGGAAATAAAAGGGTCAGCGTCATGAAATTTTTCGGCGTGGTGTCTGCCCCGGGGATGGTGACCCGTATTGTACCGAGACGTACGGAAGAAAAGGAAAATAAAATCTACTATGAATATATGGATTTTTATGAGCTTTCAAAGGTGAACTTTATCTGGTTTACGAAGCTTGGAAGCTTCCAGAAGCTGCAGGAGGCGGTAGGGAAAGGGCCGAAAGAAGTATGGAGCCATGATGACCAGCTGGATTTCAGTTCTATCTACACCCGCTTTAAGGCAGAGTATCAGGCGGCGGGAGATCCGATCCCTTCAATCACGCCGGGAGATGCGTTCCTTGCCTTCATCACACTTTACGGCTATGATGAAGTCCGGGAAAAAACAGTAAATGAACTGAGGGAACTGATCTCCAAGAGCTGGGAAGAATTTAAGATGCTGGAAGAAGACGAGGAAGTAGAGCTGAAAATGGATCCGAATACAGAAAAGAAGCCTCTTCTGAGCAGGCTTTTACAGCCCAGCTCTCCCAGACTGAAGGTGGCGTTTATTTATGAAAAAACGGTCACGTCTTCTGCCTGGACCTATGCCCATGAGCTGGGGAGGCTTCATCTGGAGCAGACATTCCCGGAGGAGGTCAGCACCTGCTATTATGACGGTGTGACGCAGGAAAATATAGACGCTACGCTGGAGGATGCAGTGGCAAAGGGGTGTGATCTGATTTTTACAACAACACCGGTCATGGTACAGGCCAGCGTAAAGGCAGCTATTGCCAATCCGAAGGTGCGGATTCTGAACTGTTCAGTCAACACTATGCACCGCTATATCCGGACCTATTATTCCAGGATGCACGAGGCCAAGTTCCTGATGGGAGCTATTGCGGGGGCGATGGCGGAAAATAACAGGCTTTCCTATATTGCAGATTATCCGATTTACGGGACTATTGCCAATATCAATGCTTTTGCGCTTGGCGCACAGATGACGAACCCGCATGCAGAGGTGTATCTGGAATGGTCTTCTGTAAAAGATATTGATGTAATGGAAAATGTAAAACGGACGAACTCCAGCTGTATTTCCGGAAAGGATATGGTAATTCCGGAGGAAGGGTCCAGGTTTTTTGGGATCTATCATCTGGAAGACGGATCACCCCATAACCTGGCAATGCCGGTATGGCACTGGGGGAAATTTTATGAACAGCTGATCCGCACAATTATGAACGGAACCTGGAGCTACGATGATGATCCGACTACGAAAAAGGCGATCAATTACTGGTGGGGCATGTCGGCGGGAGTCGTGGATGTAATCTGCTCCCAGAATCTGCCGCTTGGCATGAAACGGCTGGTGAAGGTGCTGAAAAAGGCCATATGCTCTGGCAACTTCAATCCGTTTGACGGCGTGCTGTGTTCTCAGAACGGCATTATCCAGCCTGATCCGCAGGGAGTTCTGTCGCCGGAAGAGATCGTGACTATGGACTGGCTGGCTGACAATGTAATCGGCGAGATTCCGCCGGAGGATAAGCTGGAGGAGCAGTCCAGGGCAGTGGTACAGCAGCAGGGAGTAGAAAAGAAGAAAGGTTAGAATAAAAGAATGAGAATACTTGCGATTGCAGATGAGGAGTCTCCTTATCTGTGGGATTACTTTGAAAAGAGTAAGCTGGAGGGGATCGACCTGATCATTTCCTGTGGAGATCTTGCTCCGGAATACCTGTCCTTTCTTGCCACATTTACTTCAGCGCCGGTGCTGTATGTGCATGGCAATCATGATACCAAATATGATGAGCATCCGCCCAGCGGATGTATCAGCATTGAAGATCAGATCTATGTCTATCAGGGGGTGCGTATCCTTGGACTGGGCGGATCTATGCGGTACCGGCCCGGAAATTACCAGTATACAGAAGGTCAGATGAGAGGGCGGATCCGCAGACTCTGGTTCCAGCTTTTGCGCCATGGCGGATTTGATATTCTGGTGGCACATTCCCCGGCCTATCAGCTGAATGACGGCCGGGATCTGCCTCACCAGGGATTCCAGGCTTTTTTGAAGCTGATCGAGAAATACCATCCCAGATTCTTCCTTCATGGCCATGTGCACAAATCATACGGAAGACAGCACAAAAGATATGACAAGTATCTGGACACGCACGTCATCAATGCATTTGAGCGATGTGTATTTGATTATGAAGATGAAAACATAAAAGAGCATGTGTTTTAGCCCATTGGGGACGGGGGATTTTCAGAAATCCCCCGTCCCCAATCAATTTAATCTAAAAAAAGTTGTTGCAATATACCCCATTAGGGTATATAATATGTGCGTAAGGAGGAGCGGATATGGAAGAGAAACGAGAATGTCCACACAAAACCAAAGAACGTTCAGATAAAGAATTTAAGGATCTGATCCATCGCCTGAACCGGATCGAGGGCCAGGTGCGGGGGATCAAGCGTATGGTGGAGGACGATGCCTACTGTACAGATATCCTGATCCAGGTGTCTGCCGTAAATTCAGCGCTTAACAGCTTCAATAAGGTCCTGCTGGCCAATCATATCCGGACATGTGTAGCAGATGATATCCGGGCGGGACATGAAGAGACCATTGATGAACTGGTGGCTACATTGCAGAAACTGATGAAATAAGACGCTGGCCGAAGAGGAAAGATAATGAGTACAACATCAAAATGCAAGCAGGGAGGTCTGGATATATGGAACAATATACCGTGACCGGGATGAGCTGCGCCGCGTGCAGCGCCCGGGTGGAAAAGGCAGTATCCAAAGTGCCGGGTGTGTCGTCATGCTCTGTAAGCCTTCTGACAAATTCCATGGGGGTAGAAGGTACGGCCCGGCCGGAGGATATCATAGCCGCTGTAGAAGAAGCGGGATACGGGGCTTCACAGAAGGGGGCCGATGCTGCAAAAAGGAGCGGTTCCCGGGCGGCAGACGAAGAACTTTTGAAGGATAAAGAGACGCCGGTATTAAGACGGAGGCTGATCGCTTCGTTGTGTTTCCTGATCCCGCTGATGTATGTGTCCATGGGGCACATGATGTGGGGATGGCCTGTGCCGGGGGAGCTTGAGGGAAACCATGTGGCAATGGGGCTTTTCCAGTTACTGTTTACCGTCATCATTATGGTGATCAATCAGAAATTTTTTATCAGCGGCTTTCGGAGCATCCTGCACCGGGCGCCCAACATGGACGCTCTGGTGGCACTGGGATCCGGCGCGTCTTTTCTTTACAGCACCTATGCATTGTTTGCCATGACAGACGCACAGATGCGGGGAGATGCGGAAGCAGTCATGTCTTATATGCATGAATTCTATTTTGAATCTGCCGCCATGATCCTGACGCTGATAACAGTGGGTAAGATGCTGGAGGCAAGGTCGAAAGGAAAAACGACAGATGCTCTGAAGAGTCTGATGCGGCTTGCACCAAAGACGGCGGTTATTATCCGGAACGGTGCGGAGACAGAAGTCGGCATCGAAGAAGTGAGGACCGGAGACATCTTTGTGGTGCGTCCCGGTGAAAATATTCCGGTGGACGGACGGATCCTGGAAGGGCACAGTGCGGTCAATGAATCAGCGCTGACCGGAGAGAGTATTCCGGTAGATAAAGAGGCGGGAGATCCGGTTTCCGCGGCTACGGTGAATCAGTCGGGATTCCTGAAATGTGAAGCCACCCGTGTGGGAGAGGATACCACGCTTTCCCAGATCATCCAGATGGTCAGCGATGCGGCGGCGACCAAGGCGCCTATTGCCAAGATTGCAGACCGGGTATCCGGCGTGTTTGTGCCGGCGGTGATCGGGATTGCAGTCCTGACACTGATCGTGTGGCTGATCGCAGGGCAGAGCTTTGGATTTGCCGTGGCAAGGGCGGTATCCGTCCTGGTGATCAGCTGTCCCTGTGCACTGGGACTTGCCACGCCTGTGGCAATTATGGTTGGAAGCGGCATGGGAGCCAGGAACGGCATCATGTTTAAAACAGCGGTTTCTCTGGAAGAGGCTGGAAAAATGGAGATTGTTGCCCTGGATAAGACGGGCACGATCACCAGCGGGGAGCCTAAGGTGACAGATCTTCTGCCAGCGGAAGGCGTGTCCGAAGAAGAACTGCTTTCACTGGCCTATGCCCTGGAGAGAAAGAGCGAGCATCCTCTGGCGAAGGCGATCCTTGCTCTTGCAGAGGAACGGGAGATTGAAGCCGGAGAGGTAAAGGATTTCCAGGCGGTTCCGGGAAACGGTCTTTCGGCTGTGCTTCAGGAGGAACAGCTGTACGGAGGAAATCTGATATTTATCCGGAAGCATGCAAAGGTGCCGGAGGATTTGCGAAAAGCGGCGGAGCGGTTTGCAGAAGATGGAAAGACACCGCTGTTCTTCAGCAAAAACGGAACGGTCACCGGCGTGATCGCTGTGGCGGATGTGATCAAGGAAGACAGCCCGCAGGCAGTAAAAGAATTGCAGAACATGGGAATCCGTGTAGTTATGCTGACCGGAGATAATGAGCGGACGGCAAAAGCCATCGGACGCCAGGCTGGCGTGGACGAAGTGATCGCAGGAGTTCTGCCGGACGGAAAGGAAAGCGTGATCCGCCGGCTGAAACGAAATGGCAGGGTAGCGATGGTGGGAGATGGCATCAATGACGCTCCGGCGCTGACCCGGGCAGATATAGGCATCGCCATCGGAGCGGGGACCGATATTGCTATAGATGCGGCAGATATTGTATTAATGAAGAGCCGTCTGAGTGATGTGCCGGCTGCTATCCGCTTAAGCCGGGCAACACTTAGAAATATTCATGAGAACCTGTTCTGGGCATTTTTCTATAACGTGATCGGCATCCCGCTGGCAGCAGGAGTCTGGTTCCCGCTGTTTGGATGGAAGCTGAATCCAATGTTCGGGGCGGCGGCCATGAGCCTTTCCAGTTTCTGTGTGGTGACAAACGCACTGCGGCTGAACTGGTTCCGGGTGCACGATGCATCCAGAGATAAGAAAATTAAAATTAGAAATCATAAGGAGGAACAATCAATGGAAAAGACAATGAAGATCGAGGGTATGATGTGCGGGCACTGTGAGGCGAGAGTGAAAAAATGCCTGGAGGCGCTTCCGGGCGTTGAGGAAGCGGTTGTCAGCCATGAGGCAGGGACTGCTGTCGTGACACTTAGCACAGACGTGTCAGACGAAGCGCTTAAAAAAGCCGTTGAAGATCAGGACTACCAGGTGCTTGGAATTGAGTAGCAGGATGAAATATTATCTGGCCCCGCTGGAGGGTGTCACTTCGCACATTTACCGGAGGGCCTACCATACCTGTTTTTGCCCGATGGACAAATATTTTACGCCGTTTCTTGTACCGCACACAAAACGGGGATTTAATTCCAGAGAGAGACGGGAGATCCTGCCGGAAAATAATCCGGGGATGTATCTGGTTCCGCAGATCCTGTCCAATGATGCGGACGGTTTCCTGAAGACAGAGGAAAAGCTCCGGGAATACGGCTACGAAGAGGTGAACCTGAATCTGGGGTGCCCTTCAAAAACAGTGGTGTCAAAGAACAGAGGATCCGGATTCCTTTCAAAAACAGAGGAGCTGGACCGGTTTCTGGATCAGATCTACCGGGGGACAAAGGGAAAGATTTCTATCAAGACCAGAATCGGGAGATATAGTCCGGATGAATTTGAGGAGATTTTGCGGATATACAATCAGTATCCGGTAGAGGAACTAATCATTCATCCAAGGGTTCAACAGGATTTTTATAAGAATCGCCCCAATCTGGAAGTGTTTGCCCGTGCAATGAAGGAAAGCAGGATCCCGGTCTGCTATAATGGAGATATCTTTACGCCGGAAGATGAAAAGCGGCTGGAAGAAAAATTCCCGGATCTTTCCTGTGTCATGCTTGGCAGAGGGATCATAAGAAATCCCGGGCTTTTAGGAGAGATAGAAGGATCCGGAAAAGCCTCGGCAGAACAACTTCGGAAATTCCATGATCAGATTTTTCATGATTATCAGGAAAACAGTATGGGAGAGAAGCAGGTCCTGTTTAAAATGAAGGAGCTGTGGTCCTATATGGGAACCATGTTTCCGGAGAAGGGGAAGGCGTTAAAAAGTATTCGGAAATCAGAAAAATATGACCGTTACCAGGCGGCTGTGGAGGAGATCCTTGGATAAGGGTCTCCTCTTTGGATATTCAGACAGCTGCAGGGATTTCGGCTTTACATTTCTTCGGCACTGCACTATAATAAAGAAAAATTTGTTTTGGGATCAGAAAGGAGAAAATCCGCCATGGAAAATCAGAAGCAGAAAGTATATGATGCATTGGACAAGCTGAATATCAAATATGAGGTCGTGGAGCACGAACCAGTATATACAATGGAAGATATGGACAGACTCGGACTGCCGGAAAAGGGAACCCTGTGTAAAAATCTTTTTTTAAGAGATTCGAAGGGGAAGCGCCATTTTCTGGTAACCTGTGAGGAAAGCAAGAAGGTGGACTTAAAGGCTCTTGGGCGCCAGCTGGGCGGAGGAAACTTAAGCTTTGCGTCGGAGGAGCGCCTGGAGAAGTATCTGGGGCTGAAGCAGGGAAGTGTGTCTCCTTTCGGGCTGATGAATGATACAGATCACCAGGTGGAATTCTTTATAGATAAAGACCTGAGCAGATGCAAGAGTCTGGGAATCCATCCGCTGGAAAATACAGCGACTGTCTTTTTATCCTACAAGGATCTGGACAAGTTCCTGTGGGATCTGGATGTAGACGTGATCAAGATCAAGCTCTAGGCCAGGCATCCGGATCAAGTATCGAAACAGCCTCTGGTACCTGGGCTTCCCGCTTTTTGAAAGTTTATACTTTTTTAATTGCAAGTTCTGCATATGGGAAGTAAAATAGAAAAAGTAGTCACAGAGGAAAGCGAGGAACAATATGGAACAACAGCAGGGCAGGCCGACGCCGCCAATGCCGCCGGAAAATTACGGAAAACGGATGTGGCAGCTGTGGGGGCCGATTCTGATAAAATGGGGGATTGAGTTTCTGGTGTCAATGATAGCCATGACGGTACTGGCTATGGTATACCAGGTCGCCAATCCCGATGCCTTTACGGCAGCTTTAAATAGCGAGCAGAGTATGATAGATTTATATAATCAGCTGCTGGAACAGTATCTGAAGTCAAGTACCCTGATTCAGGGGATGACCGCATTTGTCATCATTCCAGTCATGTGGATTTTCTTCCACCGTGACAGAGTAAAGGAGCGTATGATGGGGATCGTACCGAATAAAAAGGCTCCTCTATGGAAGTATGCAGCAGTGGTGCTGATGTCTCTGACGCTGTGCCTGGGACTGAATAATCTGATCAATATCGGAAACCTGGCTGCTTCGGACGAAGCCTATACACAGACAATCCAGGCGCTTTATTCCGCGGCCTTCCCGGTACAGATCGTATGTCTGGGGATCCTGGTGCCAATCAGTGAGGAGCTGGTTTTTCGGGGATTATTATTCCGGCGTCTGAGAGAGCGGGGAACATTTTTGCAGGCAGCACTTTATTCCGCAGTGGTATTTGGGCTGATGCATATGAATATGGTTCAGATGCTCTACGGGTTTATCCTGGGAATGATGCTGGCCTATGTTTATGAAAAATATGGCTCCGTTAAAGCTCCGATCCTGGCGCATATGACGATGAATCTTTTGTCTGTCACAGCGACAAAGATCGGTCTGATGGACTGGATGATGGAAGACATCATGCGTGTGGGCACGGTAACCGTAATCTGTGCGGCGGTGGCCGCGACCATGTTTGTCTTTATCCAGCGGATTGAGGAGAAGCCGGATCAGCCGGAGAAAAAGGATCATAATGAAAAAGTGGCGGCGATGTAGCCGCCTTTTTTCATGCCCGCGCCATTCGGAAAACCGCGGGCCGTACCGCGTTGCTGAGCGCCCGCAATTCGCAGTCCCGCCCCTGTCGGGGCTTTCCCTGCGGCTGACGCCGCAAGACTGCTCATAAGAGGGCGCACAGCTCATACCGTTATTCAGCAGTTCAGCCTGCGCCATTCGGAAAACCGCACTGCGTGCTTACTGCGGCTACGCCGCTGTTTTCCTCATATACTGGCGCTTATCTCATGGATCTGTCCACTCAAAAAATCATACAAGCATGATTTTTCGTTGAACAGATCCATGGCTGAACTTTTGCCCAATATGTTACAAAAATGTTAAAAAATGTTGCAAAAGTAATGCTGATGGAGTATAATCGACTCTAGATGTAGGTGGACTATGTCAAATCGAGGGGAAATCGAGTATAATTTATGTGAGAAGGAAGGTTGATTATGAAAAGATTTGGAATCAGACTGCTGACAGCGGTTGCAGCCAGCTCAATGATCGTGACACCGGTAATGGCAGCGCCTTCGGTAGATGATTTGGAAAGTGATAAAGCGGCGGCGCAGAGCGAGGTTACTTCGCTGCAGGCACAGCTGACAGATTTGCTGACAAAGATCGGAGACCTGGAAGCGGACCTGATCTCTAAAGGAGAAGAGGTTATTCAGGCGCAGGAAGATCTGGAAGAGGCAGAAGCGAAAGAGGAGCAGCAGTATGAGGATATGAAGCTGCGTATTAAATATATGTATGAACAGGGCGGAAGCAGTGCGCTGGAGACTCTGATCGCATCGGAAAGCTTCTCTGATTTTGTAAACAAAGCAGAATATATTCAGAACGTTCATACATACGACCGTCAGATGCTGGATGAGTATGTGGCAACGACAAAGCAGATTGAAGAACTGAAGACAACTCTGGAGGATGACCAGAAGAAAATGGAATCCATGCAGACAGAGTATGAGGCTCAGGAAGCAGAGCTGAGCCAGACCATCGAGTCTAAGAAAGATGAAGTTGCCAATCTGGACGCACAGATTCAGGCGGCTGCAGAGGAAGCGGCAAGACAGGCGGCAGAGCAGCAGGCAGCCGAAGAAGCGGCAGCAGACAATAACGGCGGAAACAACGGCGGCGGAAATAATGGCGGCACTGTAAATAACGGCGGTGGAACAACAGGCGGATCCACAGGCGGAAGCACTGGAGGCAGCACAGGCGGCGGTTCTGGTAATGCAGGCAGCGGCAATACCTCTGTTGCACAGACAATCGTGAATGCAGCATACAGCCAGCTGGGTGTCCCTTATGTTTATGGCGGAAGCACTCCGGGTTCTGCGCTTGATTGTTCCGGACTGACACAGTACTGCCACAGAGTTGCAGGTATCAGCATCGCACGTACTTCTCAGGCACAGGGCGGCGGCGGAAAAGCAGTCAGCAGCCCGCTCCCGGGAGACCTGGTATGTTACGGCGGACATGTAGGTATCTATATCGGCGGCGGACAGATGATCCATGCACCGCACACCGGTGATGTCGTAAGAGTTGCCAGTGTATACGGATCACCGTGGTACAGACGGTATTGGTAGAAGTTGACGGATATTGTGGGAAATTTCTGGAAAAGTACAGAAATCTTGAGTTTCCGCAAACTGCA
>NZ_MIEH01000020.1 GCF_001754075.1 Merdimonas faecis
ATTAATATTTGGCGCTTACGACTTTCCCACTAGAGTGCGTTGATGACACGAGAACTAATAAGGCTGGAAAACTGTTCCCAGTTTTCCAGCCAATACAATGAATAATGTCTCTATTTATATATAATCTCCGTTTTTACTATACCTCAAGTTCTCTTATTAATGAGTTCGCTGATCCTACTTCAACAATTTCTCCTGTATCAAAAACGAATACCTCATCGCACTTCCGAATAGTATGCAGTCTGTGTGCAATAAAAATGCAAGTGATATCTTGGCAATTTCTATATATCATATCAATAATTCCTTTTTCAGTAATAACATCTAAGTTGCTAGTTACTTCATCAAAAATTATTATATCTGGCTTTTGTAACAAAGCTCTAGCTATACCTATACGTTGACGTTCACCTGCGGATAAATTATGTGCATTTTCGGATAGAACTGTATACAAGCCATCTTCTTTCTTATTAATTATCTCTTCCAATTGACAATCATATATAATTTTTTCCAACTGCTCTTCAGAAATTTCGTTTCTTCCCAGAAGCAAATTATCTAAAATTGTTTTAGAAAACAAAAAAATGTCTTGCGGCACATATGCAATTTTTTTATGAAGACTATTAGAATCTATTTTATTTATATCTTCACCACAAATTAAAATTTCTCCTTCTTCTGTTTTTCGTAAACCTAATAATAAATTAACTAATGTAGTTTTACCACTTCCACTCTTTCCAACAAAAGCCACTTTGCTTCCTTTTTTTACTTTAATATTAATGTTTTTTAGTGTTTCATCAGAATAACCATATGAAAAAAACAAATTACTAATTTCTATGGCATTATCACTATATCTACTTATTTTTGTCTTTTCATGATCTGTGTCATTATTTTCATAAACAACATCATTTAACCTTTCTATAGATACAACAAATCTTTGGATCTTATCTTGAGTTTCTATTAAGCTCCTAACTGGAATTAGCATATTCTGCGCTAGTATAATCACCACTAGTAATTCACCAATTGTTACAAGACCTTTTAAACTAAAGAAAAATCCACACCAAAATATAACTATAATTCCTATAGCTTCTATTGATAAGGAAAGTCCCCTATTCAAAAATGCAATTTTTTCATTCTTATAATTAGAACTTACTAATTTTTCTATTTTTTCATTATTTTCTTGTTTAACAAATTTCTCTGCTGCAAATGATTTTATTGTAGTAAAACCATCAATGGTTTCTTTGAATATAGCTAATATGTCTCCATGATTTTGTGCTATTTCTCGATTAGTGCCATAAAACACTCTATTAAAACATACCACTTCCACAATATATACACTAATAATAATACAAGTAATCATAAATAATATAGGGCTCTTCGTTAGTATAATAATTCCTGACGTTATGGCAGTAATCAAATCTAAAATAATATTAACTATTGTTGTACATAAAGTTTCTTTTATATGTTCAATATCATTTAATCTTTCAAGCGCTTCTCCATTTTTCCGACTATCAAAGTATGACAACGGAACCTTTAGTAAATTTTCGAGAAAATCTTCAAGAAAATCCTTTTCCATATCACGAGAAAGCATAGCTGCTACAATTCCCCTAAATATATATATGCCCAGCCTTAAAATATAAAGTCCAATTACGATAGCAAAAATAGTATTGACTTCTTTCATCAGTTCAAAATTTGGATGTATCATAAAATGATCGATAATATGTTGAAACATAAGAGTGCTTAATATTGTAATTCCAGTGATCAATAAAGACATACCTAAAATTTTCAAAAATTCTTTCCTATATTTTTGTAGTAATAAGAAATAATTACGATAAGTCCCTTTTTTTAAATTCCCTTCTTTAAAACGAGATGTTAATGTAAAAGAGATAAAATAACCCGTCCAGATTTTAGCAAATGAATCTAATTTCATTTTTACATTACCTCTATCCGGATCAAACAGCCATACAAATTTTGTATTTATCTTCTTTATAACCATAAAGTGATAAAAATCATCTTTTATTGTATGTACGATGAGTGGTACCGAGATTTCCTTTGTCTCATTTATATTGTAAAGTAACTCTTTTATCTCTCCTTGAAATGCATCTGCAGCTATTCCCAGGATATCTGCAGCCTTACATATCCCGTAAATACTAGAGCCGTTCATGTTCACTTTTTCTAATTCTCGAATAAGAGATAACGGGACTTTTAACCCATAAAAGCTACACACTGTGGCCAAGCATGCAACTCCACAATCTTTTGTGTCATGTTGATAAATTCCGTGAAATCTCATTTTCTCACCTCTTTATGTCCTTAATAATTCTCCCATCTTCAATATAAATAATTCGCTTGCTATTATTTGCAATTTTTTTATCATGAGTAATTAATAAAATTGTTTGTCCATATGCCTCATTTAACTCTCTAAAGAGTTTTATAATTTCAAGACTGTTTTTCTGATCCAAATTTCCAGTTGGTTCGTCAGCTAAAATTAATTTAGGCTGACTAATAAGTGCACGGCCAATTGCTACTCTTTGTTGCTGCCCTCCCGATAATTCATTTGGCAAATGATCCGCTCTCTCTTCCAACCCAAGTATTTCCAACAGTTCCTGTAATCTTCCTCTATCTACTTTCTTATGATCTAAAAGTAACGGAAGACTAATATTTTCTTTTACATCCAGCACGGGAATAAGGTTATAAAATTGATAAATCTGCCCAATCTCCCGTCTGCGGAATATTGTCAAATCATGATTTTTCATTTTGTAAATCGAATGTCCGCCTATAAAAACCTGTCCCTGTGTTGGTTTGTCTACCCCACCAATTAGATGAAGAAGTGTAGACTTTCCAGATCCAGAAGGGCCTAAAATTGTAACAAACTCTCCTTTCTCTACAGAAAAAGACACTCTATTTAATGCGATTACTTTATTTTCTCCATAGCCATATTCCTTTGTTAATTCCTCTGTTCTTAACACTTCCATCTTATTCCCTCCTTCCTATATATTCTCATCCCTAATAGAGTCTATAATATTCAAATTTTTTAACTGAGACATAGCACAAACTACAGGTACAAAAATCAAGAGGATTGCAATTACAATTTGTACCGGAATCATATCCCATGGCATTTTCCATACGATTGCATATGTTAGCCTAAAACTGAGGTATACCTGATGCAAAACAATAAAACTAATTGGTATGCCTAATAAGCATCCACTTAGTCCATATATAGCAGTCTCTAAAACTAACATGTTTCTCAATGTGTTCCGGGACATTCCTATAGACTGATAAGCAGAAAACTCTTTTCTTCGCATCCGCATTGCTGTAGAAATATTTTGAAAAATATTTGTCAAAGATAAGATTGTGATAAACAATACCAAACCATATCCAAGGATTAACTGAAGAAATTTTTCCGAATGAAAATATTGATTTCTTTGCCAAAGCAACCGGCTGTTAAAAGAGAATGTATCATTTTCTGGCAATTTCATTCCATCCGCAGTCATCCGATCATAATCAGATGGTTCTCCCGGTGTCAGTCCTACTTCCTTAGCAATCTGTTTAATTTTCTCCCCCATATTCTCATCTTCTTCAATTTGGGAAGCTTCTCCTTTCCCATGTAATATTTCGTTTAGTAGTGTATCGCCATCACTCTTTCCCGATTTCTCAATATCAAATTTTAAATACGTTGCAATGCTTTTGTGACTTTCATAATTAAAAGCATAGGTATCTGTCGGATGTTCTCCATATGTTTCACTATAAGCAGGATCTTCTAATAATTTTTCAAAATCACTCATAGTCATATAAATATGGCAAATACCTAATGTTCTTTCTTGATATCCATCTATATCATCTTGCATGCCGGAAAAATAAGGATATGGTGGAACTATTTCTGTTGTTCCGATTACCTTGAAATTCCCCTTCCTTATCTCATCAAGTTCTCCAGACATCCCCCCTGTATAAGACTCCATATCTCCATATCTACTATAATAAAAAGAAAATTCGCTGCCTGGCTGTAAATCCAGTATACTTCGTTGATCCACACCTTGCGGTGTCTTGACTTCTTCATAATCCTCTATAAGCACAGAATATGACTGTTCTGAATGTTGTGGGATTTCATAACCTGCGGTTCTCACATAATTTTGAAAAGTATAATCATCCAGGCCAACAATCACTGTACGCAGGTAATATCCCTCTATCCATTTTCCTGAATGCATATCCTTAACCTTCTTAATCTGTGATAAGTCTTCATTCCATGAGAATCCCGTTACATCTGATATCTTAAATTCCTCCAAATCCTTCTGAATTTGCTCGGGTTCTAATAATATCCCACCCAAATCTAGATTCCTTTCTAATGAAACCGCTGTTATCTCTGGAAGCTCTTTTACCTCTTGATATAACTTCTCAATCTTGTCATTATCCATCGTATACAATTCTGTCCACAGTTGCAATTCCTCCCGTTTACGGTCATCTTTTGGATAATAGTCCCCGTTTAATCCACGCATAACAGCCATTCCATCTAAAATCATACAAAACGTGAGAATTATTAATATTCCAGTAGAAATATAATTTTTCCGGCGTATCCAAACATTTTTTGCTGCCATCATTCCCACTGTCCCTAATACCTTGTGGCTTCTAAGTAAATTGGTCTTCTGACGTATTTTTACTCCTATGCTATAAGGGCGTACTATAAGCTCCAAGCTGGAAGCATTAACTGCTTTCCACGCCGGGAAAAAACAAGCAAAAAAAATCATGAGAAATCCGAGTATAACAAGCAAAATAATTTCTTTTGGCGTCACAATAGCCGTAAGTGAGCTATCAAAAAACAAAAGCTTCTGTAATCCAAGGACAATCAATTTTATCAAAACTATGCCTATCCCAATCCCAACAGGAATACCTATTATTCCTTCTAGAGCACCTTCCCAATAAACTACACTTGCTTTTTGAAGTCTAGTAGCACCAATACTGCCAAGTGTCCCCAAGTATTTTAACTTTTCGAAAGTGGAAATTGCATAGGCATTGTAAATCAATACACTTCCCATAAGCATCACAAGAATAAGGATTAAATTTATGAGTGACCCTACGCCAAATTTGCCTATCTGATTAATCCCATAATATTGCAAAAGTTCCATATGGTATGAAACATTATATTTTCCAATCTCACGATATGGTAATTCAATCCATTCATTTTTTGGAAGCTGTTTCATCTTAATTTTTTTTGCTATATCCTGAGTAGCAGAAAATATACGCCAATTAACCTTTTTCATCTCTACTTCAGCGCATGTGTTATTATTGGTCCCGTGGCTGTTACACTCTCCTAATTGTATATGCCTAATTCTCTTATCGTTGCTTAAGCGCATATACTGTTCTTGATCCAACTCATGAAAAATCACGTGGTAACTTCCTTGCTCATCTCCAATATTACTTCTAAGCATGCCTAACAAAGTATTTGAAAAGAAATAAATTGTACTAAGGACAGTTAATGTACACACTATTCCAAGTATTGTAGCCTTTGTACGTCTTCGGTTTTTCTTCATATATTGCACTGTCAATTTATAAATAATACTCATATATTACCCCCATAGTAAAAAAACCATGGCATTTAGCCATGGTTTTCAGCTCATCCATTATGACCAATGTACATTATGAAGTCCCCAATAATGCATAACCATTACGTCATGAAAGTCAGTGGAAAAGCTGCAGTACTGACACTTATATCTCTTTCCACCTACCACTTTTTTCGCTTCTTCTTTTGAAATTTTTTTCATAATTGACGCCTCCTTTCTTTTTTTATTCCGATATTTGTTAATAAAATAATACATCATTTTCTCATTTTTCGCAACAATTTTATTTATTTTATATTGCAATATCATGTTTTCACCTTAAAATATCACACTTTTTCTCTATCACACTTTTTATTTTCAAAATGTATAATCCCCTTTCTTTCTCTAATCTCTGAAATCCTTCATCTCTCTTCCTCCTTTCACATATCAAAATGGAATATTTAGTATAATAGCATTTGACCAAAACTATATATAGTGGTATACTTATTTTGTAACATATATCTTGTGTCTATCCGGGATGGATGATCACACGCTGTTTAGGTTTGTAATTAGTCAGAGGGATTTCTGCCGTTATGGCAGCTCCTTCTGACTTTTTTATTTTGCATGAATATTTGCACGCAGTCTGAGAATGAAGCATATCGTCATTCTCTTTTTTTATGTCCAAACCGGAACAGAGGATTGTTTTACCAATTCTACGGATAGATGCCATAACAGAAAGGAGAAACCAATGACCTACAAAGAATTTGAATTAGAAATGCAACGCCGGATCCAGAGCATGATCGGATCTAGAGTTACTGTCACACCGCAAATATCAGTAAAGAACAATCAGACCTTCCAACATGGTCTTCTGTTTCGGGAAACACCCGAAAATCCGGGAATATCCATTTCACCTATAGTTTATCTGGATGACTTTTATTGCGATTATCTGGAGGGAACTTCTTTGGAAGAAATTGAGGAGAAACTGCTGAAAGCTTACGGAATTGCTCTGGAAAGTAGTGCAATCTCGCTCGAATACTCAACTTGCTTTGATAGAAGCAAAGGAAACATCGTTTACCGGCTGATCAATCGAGATATAAATAAGGAAATGTTGCAAAACATGCCTCACGTTCCTTATCTCGATCTTGCTATCGTTTTCTATTGCATACTGAAGTTTACTGACGATCTTATGGCCTGTTTTCCTATTATGAATGAACACTTGGAACAATGGAATCTTCAGGTAGAGGATCTTCAAAAGTATACACAGCAAAATACTCCCAGAGAACTTCCCTACTCTTTTCAAACAGTTCAAACAGTCCTTTCTGAATCGGGAGAGTTTGACCCCTCTTTGTTTCCGGAAAATCCAGCGACACAGCTTTGGGTTCTGACAAATCAATTTCGGCAACACGGTGCTGCGTGTATTCTCTATGACCATGTTTTAGCTGAGATCGGAAAAACACTTGGCGAAGATTACTATGTCATCCCAAGCAGTATCCATGAAGTATTGATCATAAGAAGCAGCCAGACCGAGGATGTCTTTGAACTTAGCAATGTCATAAAGGAGGTTAATGCAACGGCTCTTTTAAAAGCCGATATTCTCTCCTCACATCCTTACTTCTACAATTGCACCACCAATACATTAACATCTGTTGACTTAACAGACGAAGGAATGTAAAACATGAGTCAAGCGAAACATCTTAGACATCTAGACGGTTCCTTTTTCCGTTCAGAAAGGGGTGACGAAGCTATGGAAGAAAGAAAACACACCATTTTAACTTTAAAGTTTATCGGCATCGATGATTTCGCCTGTCCGACCTATCAGGATCAGTACGGGCGTTTTTGGAAGGATCAGAATCTGGGGAAGTCTGAAAATCCAGACTTATACTCTGTTACGGTCAATGACCCGGATGGGGAACCACTATCCCCCATCCAGCAGGAGCATACTTTTGATCCAAAGCCATTCCGAAGAAGCCTGTATGAGTTTCAATATATGATGTTAGGCCGGCTGCAGAGCGACTGTGAGTATTATCTCGGATATGGACGCCGGAGCCTTTCCATTTTATCCGGGAAGGATCCAAGGCATCATATTAATCGTATGAAAGAATTATGGCAGGAGTTCCCTGAAGACGAAAAGCCGGAATGGTTGACCTGGGAACAGCTACTGGAATATGAAAAAGAAATGTGTATAAATCCTCCTGTCTCAGAAAAATCTTGCTAACAAAAATTTTCTTATCTGACATTTTTAACGTAGAATAAAGCAATCGCAATCATCAAAAGTGAAATGAGGTACGGTCATTCCTGTACCTCATTTCTTTTCAATCATCCTTTTATGCTTGTCCCTTTTCTCTTCAAAGCACTATTTGCATCTTTTATAAATTGATCCTTTCCACCTCTCTTCAGATACAGACGCCACAAATCTTTATGAATTTTCTCAGCACTCTTACCTGCAGCCTGATTCTCCAGCATCTTAACAAACGGATAAACCATGGTCCCTTTAATTTTTCCGGACTGTGTAACACTCTCCTCTTCCATCTGATACACTTCATAAAGACATTCCAGAATTGCCCCTGTATCTGTTACCTTTTTTATTTCTGGTTTCACCCACTCCTTCTTCATTTATATTTCCTCCTATATACGAACGCTCAATCCATCCAGTTTCGTCTCTGGAAATCCAACTAAGTACCACTGACCGTCCATATTTATTTCAATCCGGACCGGCACCCAGACTTCTTTGACCTTAACTTCGAAACACTCTCCACAATGCAGTCCCCCATAGTAAAACTCTACTCCAAAACAAATATCATATCTTCCATCCTCCTTGTTAAAGAACAAATTTCCTTCCCGTTTTTCCATTCCATCTTCCTCCTAACATCGTTCTATATGATAGAAACCAGATTGTACAGTATTTTGGAATATTTTATAGCCGGTTCGCCTTTTCCTTCATCTCTCTTCTACTCGTATTTGTATACAGCAGAGTAGTCCGTTCACTTGAATGACCAGCCTGATTTGCCACTTCCGGAATACTGTACCCGCATTTAAGAGCATGTGAGCAAAAGAAGTGTCTGAGTTTATGAGGCGTAATTCGATCTGAACACTGTCTAAAGAAACGGTTCACACTACTCCGATGCAACTTTCCACCTTTTCTGCTGACAAACAGGTATTCACTTTGAGATTTTCGTTCCTTCAGATAATCGCGAACTGCATGGATGATCTTATCATTAATAAATACAATCCGCTGCTTGTTTCCTTTTCCTATCACACGTAGTTCCCGTGCTTGAAAGTCAATATCCGTCAAAAGAATATTAACACTTTCACTAACCCGCAGGCCAGCATATGCCAAAAGTGTCGCAATCGCATAGTTTCGTTTCCCGGTCTCTACAAGTACTTCTTGAAGAAATTCATCCACTTCCTGCTTTTCAATATCCGCCGGGCTCGCAATCATCTGTTGAAACTTCAGTCTATCCTTTGCTGTTATTACCTGTTCTTCTTGGATTCCATTCTCAATCAGGAACTCATTATAGGAAGAAAGTGCTGACAGTTTTGCGTCAATGGAATTGTATTTCAATCTCTTTATATTCTCGAGATAGGAACGGTAGTCCAAAATATTAACATGATAAAGTTGAAGCATTTCTTGTCCATAGGATTCTTCATACCATAGAATGTATCCTCTAACATGCCCCAGATAAGTTTGGATTGTATTCTCTGCTTTTCCCCTCTCTTCCAGATATTCCTGAAATTCCATTAGCGAAATCATCCGTTTCCCTCCTCAATGCAATTATGTTGCGTTCATTTCCCGGTAGTTGGTGTGAAATTATGTTGCGTTCACACGGTGTTTTCCGGTGTTTTTACCGTTCTAACACAACATAATTGCTATTATGTTGCGTAAAGAAAAATCCCTTTTGGGATCCTCCCTTGCATTACTTCCTACATATAATAAATACGTCTCTGAATTAGAGAACGCAAAAAAGACAGCGGATCGTCTCCGCTGTCTTCAGTGTGTACAACCATTCAAACCTCAATTGATTTACTATACTACTAGAATACTGGTATATAAAAAATTAAAGAAATTAACAAGTTCCAAAATTCATATAATTATACTTAGACTACCTCCCACGAACATAATACCTAATTCAGTAGACTTGAATTCATCTGTCAGTTGCTCTCTTGACTCCCCTTTTTAGAACAATCATCGAGTAAAGTTAAAAACTGGTTTTCATAGCTATCCTTACAGTTAAAAGAGTCGCTCATTATAGAATTATCTGAGGCAACAGAATAGTATTCTACGAAAGACGTATAGAAAATATATCCAAATGTAAGCCTTCTCATTTTTCATTTTACCTTTTTTCTTTCACTCTGATCACTTTCAGTATCCGCTTGAATAAATATACAACGCCTCATAAGTCGGGAACTCAGCAACATCAGTAATCAGTTGAATTTTATATATATACCATCTACCGTTTCTTGAATTTGTACGTTAATTCCTTGATTGCGTAACGAATTCAACAGCCTGTTTTCATAAGAAAGTTGTCCACATTTTCGTAACCCCACTATTATTTTTTTACAAAATTGTTCGCTTCTTAATTTCCTTATCAGATAGTCCTTAGAATATGCACTCTTTGAATGGTATTCAAAAATTTGTTCTAGATTTTCGGCTTCCAGCTCTGTATTACTCATTTCGCTAAATGCTAACAAAAGATTTAGTGTTGAGATTTGTATCTCTACATCATAATTTCTTTGTTCTTGAGAAGCCATCGGAGTATTACTCAAAGACCATAGATCATAATTTTCTTCTTCCTCATGTTGTCTTTCAATAATTGCTTGATGTACCATTACTGCATACGCTTCAAATTCTTCTTCAGAAATTTCTCGATAAGTGTTTTCGAGACCTATATTAACACAAAATTTTCTATGTCCTTTTATTATATCTAAGACTTTAGAAAACTCTCTATTACTAATATTATATTTCCTTTTTACTTCTTCTCTTATTTCGATAAACTGATCCTCACCCCATTTCTCATACTTAGGAAGTGATCGCGAAACATTCTCAATATCTTCCCTCGATAAGTTCTTTGTAAAAGTATGCAACTGATATTCTCTTATACAATTTTCGAGAAAATCTATCATTTTATCCAATTTTCCCATAATATCATTGAACTGCTCTCCAAATGTGTTAATACAAATATGGGATATTTTATTATGAATCATATGAGGAACTTCATGTACATCTTTCTCATATTTAAAAGCATCCCCATCTTTATCAAAATAATAAAATTCAACCAATGGTTCTATTCCCTTATAACAACTAGGAAGTCTCCGATCTACTTTTGCTAAACTTTCAACCATTTCAAACAATGTTTTAATATCATGACAATGTATTTTCTTTTTTTCTTCTTTTATAATTTCATCTGACTTTACAATTCCTTTTAACTTTTGCAATTCCCACAGTTGTTCAATAATAATTTTTAAAGCCAATTCAAAACTATGCCTAGCATTATAAACAAGTGGATATACTAATGTATCTTCCGTTTCATTGTAATTACTTGACAGTTCAATTAATATATTAGCAGTTCTTTGAAATCCACTTTTTATAACTTCATTATCTGTTCCACCATTATCCCCAACACAAGCTATTATTGGATCATTTTCTTGAAACTCAAATGGATTAGCGTATTCTTTCATAAACATTATGCCTCCCTAATTATAAACAATTTTTCTCACTCCATCTTAATCCTCTTTACCACTTAATGAAATTTATTTGCACTTTGGAATTCTCACTATCGCATATGCTCTGAAATCTTTCCTTCGCACCTTCATCACGCCAAAAGAAATCTATTTTTTCTGCACGCCTTACAATTTCTTCTACATATATGTAATCTTGTTCTCCACATGCCAGTCCCAGAAATACAACCTTATCACACTGATTTATATGTTCAAAAAAAGATCTATTACATTCTAAAACAGATTTACTATCCTTATAATATAATTTTGCTGCCTTTAACAATACATTATCTACTTCTTCCATTGACTTTGTGCTTCTATAATCTGAATCTTCATTCCACTCTACATTATACAAATCCGGTTCTTGATAATCGTTATGCCCGATTATTAGATCTTCACCAACTTTTCCATGTATATGCAATATATTTGCCCTATCAAGCGAATAGTTTTTTTCAATAGTTTCTGTATAGTTAAATGTCAATATAAAATCCTCTTTGTCTGGCATAAAATAAGCATCTTGATTTATATTTACATCAATATCGTTAATCCAATTGGTGAACTCTTGTTTTAAAATATCGATATATTGTGTGTAATAGCCGACATTCCAAGCCGGGCTATCAAAAAAGTCTGCTCTTTCATCATCAGTTTCAGCATTACTCAATGCTTCTTCATATATTTCATCCCTGTCTAAGTGGCAAAATACTACAAGCATGTCCTCCAAACTGTTCCATTCCTCAATATCCTCTGGTGCATTCGGCATATTATATCTAGAAAATAAATCATCTATTCTTCCTACAACATCAGGGTTTACTGCAGCTAGATATTTTTTAAATACTCTATAACTTGTTTGAAGCCCATAATGTAGATCAAATCCATTGCCAATAACATAGAATACCATTTAGTCATATCCCTTCTACTTTTTCTTTATATGTATATTATATGTATTTTATATCAAATAAACAAAGAAAAATAGCAGTCTCTACACTCATATTGTTTAATAATGAAAGGAGTGCAAAACACAGCACTCCTTTCGACTCTCCACTTTACTTAGCCAATAAATCGGAATTTTTTAATGCAATAGAGAAGTACTCGATTCAACTCCTGATAAAGATCTTCATCAAAAACTCCCTCCACAATCGCATGTTTAATCAAAAGTGGTTTATACATCTCTACGATTTTGGCTTTTGCCTCCGGATCCCCCTCCTGCGCCTGCTGTAAAATCATCTCAAAACTCAATTTCTATTCACCTCTCATTCGATAACGGATCTTCTTGATCGCATAGTAATAACGGTTCACCAATTTTTTCTGAGGAATTCCCAGCTCCTCGCTCATTTCCTCAAAAGACTTTTCCTGGAACACATGCCTGAAAATAATATCTCGCTCCTCCTTCTTCAATAACTGTATTGCCCGAACCAAGTGATCGTTTGACAGTTCATTCCAGTCCGGATAACTTCCTTGCATTTCTGCCTCCAGCAGCCTTTCTCTCTCTCTAACCGTATAATAATCGTCAAAGAGCCCAACTGGTTCAAATTCCATATCATCCTCTAAATAATTTTCCATGCTCTCACGGTAATGCTTTTTGGCCAAGTACTTTTTTCTCGCCCCGCCAAGACTCTTTACAACATATCCCGTAAACATATTCTGGATTTTATTCTTATATGTATCTTGATTATCCATGTTTGTCCTCCGTAATCCATATCTTTCGTTCCTTTCATTACGATTGATTTGCGGAACGGAGGACCGCGACTACTTTCGCCAATTTTCGACAAAAAAATACCGAGCCAGCATATTGCCGGCTCGGTTTCTTCTTCATCTGTTTGTGTTTCTTCTATATATAATGCGTATTTAAAAATTGATTCTTTACGCTTGGCCGAATCAATTTTTTCGGATAATCACTTTTCTCTCCACACCTAGAGAATGTACCTCCCCAAGATTACTTCTTCCAAATATAATACCATACTATTTTCATATATAATATATGTAGTGGTAGAAGCACTGAGCAACTACCCCTACTTTCCATATTCACCGACGAAACGCCGCCATATTTCTCAACACACTCTTGGCCAGTTCCGGATCCTTTTCCACATACTCTGACACATCGACCACAGTTTCTTTTGAAACGGTTTCCTCTTTTTGTTTTTCTGAGTACTCTTCCTTTAGGATTTGTCGGATTATCTGACGAAGATCTGCCGGATCCACTTCTCCAGCTTGCAGCGATTCCCCCTCATAGGCCAGAATCGCTCTTGCAATATAGTCCGCTTTTTCACCTTTGCCAAGTTGATTCAAAATCTGTGCCACCCGGACATGATCTTCTTTTTTCTGGTTAAAGCCAATGGTAAAGAAATATGGATTTTTCTTCTCTGCCATAACAATCACGCTTCCTGCTGATACAGATAGTCATATCCTTTTGCGTTTGCATGAATATCCTCGATAAACAAATACCGGTTTAACATCCCGGTCTTTTCTATCAGTGGTTTCAGCAGGATCGAGCCGCCTCCTAAGAAAATCAAAAAGGTGGATTTCGGATCAATCCCGCGCTCCCGCAGACTGGAAAGAATATCTGTTACATAAGCCTGTGCTTCCTGAAGGACCGTTTGAACAATCTTACCATCATAGAATTCTATCTTTCCCCGAATAATACTGTCGATATCCGTTTCTTCCAGAAGCAGATCATAATCTGCACGTAACCTTGCAATCACATGGTTATACAGGCTGATTACGCCGGTTTCCATAGAATCGCAAAACTCCATATCAACATCACCGGTACGAAACATCAGGTAATCTGTTGTAAATCCTCCGATATCTACACCTACGGCTCTTGGATACTGCCGGATCATCTGGAACTGCAGCATGATGGCTGCATAGTCCTGTGGAAACGCCCGGACATCTTCAATCAAGATATTATAATCCTGCTGATTATAGTTGAAATGAATCATCTCCCCGTTTCCCCGGAAGTATTTCTCGTATTTCTCATACAATTCCGCAAAGTGTTTGGGTGGAATCCCAATCGGAAGCTGCACTTGTATAATATCTCCTTTTTCTACATTCCTATTCCTTTCCAACTCTTTGGCAATTCCCATCAGTGTCAATGCATAAAAGCGAACATCTTTTGTCTTGTCACGCTGGTATGGCATCCGCCGGTTACTCGGCAGATAATATCTCCCATCATATTCAAGATACGTGGTCCCTCTCCCCGGCATAATGTCACTGACGGCGATTCCTGTTGTGAATACCGTGTTTACAGTCTTTATATTCCGATTTCCGAGGTCGATAGCAATTCTTGCGCGTTTAATCATAGCAACATCTCTCCTTTTCTCTGTTTACTTAATATATACGTACAAAACACATAAGCGCAAAATCCTACGCGGCAAATTTTTGATATTCCTTTGGAAATATCGCCCTTGCTTCCTCCGGAAGAATCCGCACAAATAATTCCATGTATCTTTCACCCGCCTCCTGTTTTAACGGCGCTTGCAGAGAGGTCATACTCCACACAAGCAGTTCCTCTTCCTCCGTATCGTATTTTGACCCGATCCTGAAGCGGTTCCCATCAAACTCCGGATGCGGCGGCTTTTTGATTTCAGTTAGTTCCCCTTTGGTACGAGCTTCCACGATCATTTCCACTTTCTTTTCAAAAAAAGCAAGAATCACCTTATCCATCATTCCACGTTTCTGATAGGCGCTCGCTCTGGCATAGATCTGCTGCAGCACATGAAGCCGGACTTCAAAAAGTGAATCATTTTCCCGCAACAACAGGGTTGCCAGTGCTTCTGCATATTTAAACTCCAACATAATTTCCCTCCATTCTCTAGAAAAGCCCGTATGGGGTTACCCATACCGACTCATTTCCTTTCCTCTTTTATGGATTGACTTGTTCCTGTTCCAGGACCCCATGCACCAAAAACCGTTTGTATCTGCTGGTGTTGGTACAGGTAGACAGCGTCACGATCCGATCTTCCGGCCCCACCTGGGTTCCCGTATCATACACGGAATTTCTCAGCATTTCATCAAGGAATGACTTAAATTCTTCCTCTTTGGAAAACAGATAGGTATAGGCCACGCTATCGGTATATCCCTCATATGCAGATAAAATGCGATAGATAAACACTTTATCCGGCAGATAAAGATAAAAATACGGCTGACTCTCATACGTAGATCTTTCCAGATATCCGTCCAGCTTTCCAAACATACTGTCATCCCGCATGTTATGACCATAGATAATCGTATTCTGATCCGACAGATCCGGGTGGTTCTGGCAATCCATGAAAACACTTCCGCCCGTTCCATAGGCACCAGATGCCAGATGGGAAAGATAATACGCATTATCTTCTTTTTGGAGAACCGGATAGCTGATTCCCACTCCGGGAATATCAATCCATCCGATCACATCCGGGTTGGCGGCTTTCAATCCAGCAAAATCAATCTGCAAGAACTGGTATCCATTCTCGCTTGTCCGTTCCTCCTCCGGAAGTTGCGGATGATCCACAAACTCTTCCTTCATCTCATTATAAGTGTCCTGGCTGTCTTGGTAGTTCTGGTAAGCTTCCAACAGCTGCATGACTACCAAGATAAGAATACCGGCCGCAACCACCATCAGGATCAGCGCAGCCTTTTTTTTCAGTCGTTCCATAAACCGCTCCTTTCTTCTCTTAACGCAGCATAATAATCATCAATCCCTTTTTCTGTCCCATTCCACTCCCCTTTCTCATCCAGGCTCCATACCATTCGATGACAGGGCAGGGAGAGCTCATTACAGATCCGGTAAAGCTGCATACAGCCTCTTTGAATATTGTCCCTTTTTACTTTCAGACGTTGGCACCGGATCTCTGATACCTGTATGCGAATTTGTCCGGGGAGGGAACGATATCCTTTATAGGATTCACATTCCGCTTGATTCTTACAGGTGCGGCAGGCTTCTGGAACTACTGCGCAGCGGATCAACTTATCCATATCATAGGCTTCATTTACACAGACCAGGCCTTGCTGCTTCAATGCCTCCAAAGCCTCCGGCAGTTTCTTATACTGCATGACGCCCGCAACACATAGAAAGGTTTTCCCCGTCAGATAATGTGCGATCGTTCCCTTCAGAGGCCCTTCTGTCACATACACTTCGGGGGCCGGCCTTCCGATCATATGAAGTGGGCTTCCCGACGAAGTCCCCTTCCTTCTGCCGCCACTGGAAAACCAAACGTATTTCCGGTCATCGACCACATGATCCGTGCGGATCTGCATCCCTTGTATCTTCCCATCAAAGGTTCTGACCGGAATCAAAAACCCAGAATTTCTCCTATGGAAATTGATCGTCCACTCACCGTTTTTATCCTGATAAAATCCAGGTACTCCTTCCACTACACATTTCATTTCCTGCAATGTACCGGCCAGCTTTTTGACTCCAAAAACCGGCGTGCTTCGATACCCTTCTCTCTTGATCTGCTCCTCTGTCAATCCACGGGCAAGCAGATCCTCCCTGTGTTTTTGTGAAAGAGTTAAGTGTGAGAGCAGCACGGAATAGGTATGATGGATTTCCTCTTCGGAAGCTCTGATGCTTTCTGGAACAACACTGTTTGCGTCTTCTGATCCCGGCACTTTCGCACGTTCCACAGATTCCTCAAAACTCAGCTTCTGACAGATCTCGTCATATGCCTCTTTTGCTGTCAGATGGTAGTAACTGGCATACAGATCTACCATCCCTCCGCCAGCGCCACACTTCACGCATCCGTATACATTTTTCACATAATTGATATTCATCTTCCCTTTGCCGCCGCAGAAAATACAGTTAAAATCACTGTTTCCCGAATGAATCCGTACCGGTTGAAGTCCCATCAACCTCTGAACATCACCAATGCGGAAAGGGAAATCTTCAATCGGGTGTCTCATAACCCTCCCTTTCTGCGGCTCCAGGCCGGGGAGCCGCATATAAACTACTCCTTTTATGCCGCTTGCTGAAGCAGAACTTGTGCCGCCGCACGCAGTAGATTATTAGGTCCTTTATAGCTCTTGATATACCATTCCAGAGAAGCTGGGTTCTCTATCGCAAGCTGTCCCATCGTCTTACCGCTGTTGACACCGTTTCCAGGAATCACAACCGCCTTCGCCTGTTCAAAATTCAAGCTGCGCAGCAATTCTGCTACGGATGCTCTCGGATCAAGCATCGGCATATTCGGTTCTCTCTGGCTGTTTCCCCTTGCCTCTAATCCAGGATTTCCTGCGCCATTCGCATAGGGCATTGTTCCGGGCATATTGGGCATAGGCACTGCCTGGCCATTCCCTGGATATCCTTGTGGCAGTGGGATGCCAGCGTCCACTTGATTTGGGTCGTTTTCCTCGCTTTCCACGAATTGAATTCCATAACCTGCGTCGGCCAAGGCGCGGCCCGTTGCGGCGGTCTCAGCCGTCTCTAAAAATTTATTTCCAAACTGAGGGTCATCGGTCCGGAATTTCTGAGACAGCGCAGAAGCAATATATCCTTCCTCTGGATCGTCTTTATCCAGATAGATTTTTGCTTCCACGACTGCCATATTCTCCTGAAGAGATAAAATTTTCTTTGAAATCTTTCCTCTTGGATTACAGAGCCGAAACCAAAGTTTTCTGAACTTTACGTCCAGATAGAGCTGTGGTTCCTGCCCATCGTTTTGGATGAGCCGCGCAAGTTCCATCGGATCAAATCCATCCACTCGGTTTAAATCAGCGACCGCCTTTGAGCGGTTAAATAATGGTTCACTCATCTTGTCACTTCTCCTTTCACACAGAAGAGCAGACCATCTCTCATGAAATAGAATCCGCTCTTCCTCTGTTTTCTGGAAATTAAATTGCCAGTTCTAATTGCTCATACTTAGCTTTCTGCCCAGCTCCAGTCGCCAAGCGGTATTCTTCCACAATCCGCTTTGCCAGCAGGGTATTTCTTTTTCCACGATTATCTGCCCGGATTGCCTGGTAGATGGCCGGTCGTTCTCCGATAATGATCAATTTTTCCTTTGCCCTGGTAACTGCCGTATATAAGATTGGACGTTTCAGCATGGTATAAAACCCTTTGAGCCAGGGAAGAATCACTATGGGATACTCAGACCCCTGCGATTTATGGACGGTCGTGGCATAAGAAAGTTCTACTTCCTCCATCTGCTCTGAGGAATAAATCAGTTCCCGATTCTCAGAGAATAGAAGCTTCGCCTTTTTCTCGCCTTCTTCGTCCTTGTAAAATTTTAAAATTTTCCCGCTGTCCCCGTTGCTTACCTCATTCCGGTTTTTTGTCTGAAGAATCTTATCTCCTTCCCGAAATTTTTTTCCAGCTACGGTCATCGTCCGCCTCTGGCTATCTGACGGATTCACAACTTCGCGAAGCACTTGATTCAATTCATTGACACTGGCCGCACCACGTTTCCGATAGGGTGTCAATACCTGGACATCCTCCACGGTTCTTCCCTGCAGCTCCTGCCGGAAAACTTTCTCCACCAGGCTTGCTGCCTCTTCCGAGCCATGGCAGTCCAAGATCTGGAAATCCTCTCCTTCCACGAGTGCTCCACTGTTGTTCTTAATCCGTTGTGCGTTTTCATAAATTCGGATATGCTCAGCCTGCCGATAGACCAGATCCAGCACCGTCACCGGGATTAGCCCGCAATCAATCAGCTCACGAAATACCTCACCTGGTCCCACACTAGGGAGCTGGTCTGCATCTCCGGTACACAGGATCCGCACGCCTTTCACCAGATGCCGGAAGAACTCAAAAACAAGCCGCATATCCACCATGGAAAACTCATCCACGCATACGAAGCCTGCTTCCAGATATTCAAAATCTTCCGCACACTCATCGGCGCCGGTTAAGCCAAGGGCTGTATGCATCGTAGAGGCCTCTGTCTGGCCGGTGCTTTCCGCCATCCTTCTCGCCGCACGCCCCGTAGGTGCCATCAGGCACACTGGATCGCTGCAAAGTTTTTTGTAAATATACAGGATGACCTTCAGTACCGTGGTCTTTCCGGTTCCAGGGCCGCCGGTAATGATGGCGACTGGATGGGCAAACGCCATCCGGACTGCTTTGGCCTGGGCAGTTGACAACTGAATCCCAAGGACCTGCTGTGCCTCTTTTAGTTCCTGCTCCACATTGTAGACAGGAACAGCATCCAGCAGATGATCGACTAACATTTTTGCAGTCTTTCGCTCCATTTGATAGAATCCGTATCCATAAATCCGACTGCCTTCCACAACAATATCCTGCTGCAATGATAAACGGTACAGAACACTTTGTATCTGCCGTTCTGTAACCGCCTGATATGAAAGTCCCCGATTCAGAAGTTCCAAGGCCTGTGTAAATAGCACCTGCTGGTACATAAACAAATCCCCTTGACCGGATGCCTCCTGCAGCAAATGGGAAATACATCCCGCTATGCGGATTGGATCATCCAAAGCACCGTTTAATTTCCGTGCAATCTCGTCGACCGTAAGGAATCCAAAGCCTTTGACCGCACAGAGTTGATAGGGCCGCCGCCGGATAATCTCCGTTGCATTGGAACCAAATTCCAAAAGAATCTTCTTTATTTTTTTCGGTGTAACTTGAAAAGGCGCCAAAAAAGTCATAAGTTCCCGAAATGTCTGGTTCCTTCCGTAGGACTCCTTGATCTCCTCCAATTTCTTTTCTGTAATTCCTCGGATCGCCAGCAACTTCTCCGGATTCTGTTCCATAATCTCCAGCGTCTCCAGCCCAAAACGGTCAAAGATTGCCTGTGCAGTCTTTTCCCCAATTCCCCGGATCACGCCGGATGACAAATAACCTATGATACCTTCCTTGGTCCGCTTTACCACTTCCATGTGTGTTTCCACCAAAAACTGTGTCCCATATTTGGGATGGTTGACCCAGTGTCCTGTCATCTCATAAGTCAGGTTTTTCGTCAACGGGAGGTCATTGCCTACTGCTGTAATGATATATCCGTTGCCTGCAGGCTTTTTCTGTGCCTCGCTTGGAAGAGACGGATCCGCAGTCCAATAAGTGGCTATCGTATAGCCACCCTCCTCACTCTGATAAATTTTCGACTGATACCTGCATTTCATTTAATTGCCTCCAATCATTAATAGCGACCAGAATATGCTTCTCTCCTGGAAGATAACGGAAAACAGCAATATGCTCTTGAAACGCCTTTTTAATTTCCGCTTCCATTCCCTTGCTGATCCGCGTCCCGCATATGATAAGCACCTGACAGATTGTCAACAATTCTATTGCGAAAGAAAGGGCAAGAGCCCTTTCCTCTGGATCATGGTCATCTAGCAGTTCCGGCAGATACGCATGCGGTGCATAGGTCTGATAGCCAAACACGTTCCGGATTTCCTTCATGCACGCTCTTGCATATTGCATGTTCTTTTCTACTTCCAGATCCGTTTCTGCAGACAAAGGGGAGCAGATATATGCTCGTACTCCTTGTTCCATTAAGCTGCCTCCTTTTTTACCCGGAAAGTGCGGCTGACGGATTCAGACACTACATCCGCATACGCCTCCGGATACAAATTTTCCAATTTTACGATATTTTCTTTATTCACCGTCTTTCTGCTGGTTGGATTATAAGTAATTCTGTATCTGTCGTTTCCAGATAACAGAACCGCCGAACAATTCTTCCCCATTTTCTCCACAAAGGGGATGCTCAAGCTTTTTTGTTCCTGTTCAATCTTTTTCCTCATTGCATCCAGACGGGATTTTCTTTCCGCCAACTGAAGATACCGTTCAATCAGGGCTTTATCCGCTTCATCCAGATTGATCGGCGGAAGCGTTTTATCCGGGGTCCCCGCATAACGGCGGATACTCTCCAGCACAAGGTCCGGCCTTTCTTCGTAAGGCGGCTCATTTCTTGCTTCCACCTGGTCTATCCAGAAATTCTTTTCCTCCTGGATTAGCTGTTCTTCCAGCTCATAATCTCTGTCAATCCTGCGGATAAAGAACTCTGAATCGTTATTCCCGTACAAGCAGGCTATGTAGGCGACATCACAATTCTTTATCGCCATATAATGCCGGCACTGCCACTCATAGTTAATCGGAACCTGATTGTCCTTCCACTTGAACTGACTGTTATAATTGCAGGTCTTACATTCCAGAATCCCTTTTGTTCCATCTGGAAAAACAATCACAAAATCCAGGTCCGCAATCATAAAAGGATAAAAGGGATGGCTGTACATATTCTTGTCCTCATATACTTCCAATCCCGTTTTCCTTGCAAAGATCATGGCAACCAGTTCCTCTAATCGATTTCCGACCTGCTTTGCCACCCAGTTGTCTTCTTCTGGATCGATCTTGATTGGATTCTTGCCAATCTTATCGTAATAAAGATCTCTCTTGGTTGCCCAAGGTGATACCCCCATGACGATAGACGCTTCACTGCCTCCGATTCCGCGCCGCCGGTCATTCAGCCATTCCTCCCTTGTCATATTTTCTGTGCTCTTTATAATGTTTGGTTCGTAGCTTAAATTCAACATATACATCCTCCTTATTTCCACGCAACCGTTCCGGATACATCAAATTCGCTCCAGTCACACTGGATGACACGCATCAATTTTTCTTCCAGTTTCAAAAGCTGTGTATTGTCTTTTCCCCGGCAAGCGGCAAAAAAGAGCAGTTCATTCAGTCCGTAATAAATTTCATGGGCATTGGTTGGACCCTCCCCATTCTGAGCCACAAAAAGCTCGACCGCGTTGCTTCCGATTTTCTTCCCAAGCTGATATCTATTGATGATTCCAATCATCGTGTTTACCGGATGCTCAATTGGAATCTCCAATAATTTCTGCATAGATAGAATCGCCTTTTGATAACGCGGATAGATCTGTTTCAACTGTTCCCGGAACTTCCCTATATCCGCATTTCCTGCATGGGGAAGCCGGATTGGATATCCCAGGTTGATTCCCTGCGGCCCGTTATCACACAATAACATCTGATGGATGGTAACACTTTTTGCAGCCACGTCAGATGTAGAAAGCTGCAGGGCCGGCGCATAGACTCTCCGTTTAATCCCATACGTATCTAAAGCATTTTGATAATCCTGTATCAGCTCCGGATTCCCGGATAATTCCCAGATTGCAGATACGGAAGAGTGATCATAGGTTCCAGAACTTTCCACGTAATGCACTCCCGGATACTGAGAATGAAGATAGAAGATCGTCTCCTGGAATAGTTCTTCTATATCCAGAATCTTATATTCCGTTTCATCCCCGCCATGTACCGCAGACACTTTTCCATCTGACAGTTTGATCAATGCCAATCCTTTGGTACACTTCAAGCAGGCATTAATGATTTCTGCATATTTCTCATGTCCGACTCTCTTCAGTCCATCACCCCTAATACCTGCACGCGATAAAATGGTATGCATAGCACAATCCCTGACTGGAAGGAACTCTCCTGGATAAGTGGAATCCGGTACTTTTAGCATCAACTTTGTGTTTTTTCTCGTATCCGCTAAAACTTCATCATACGCAGGTAAGCCCTTGTATGCTACCTGAACCCTTTCATCCTCCATTGGAACCAGCTCCAATTCATTTGTAGGCCTCCTCAGCCACTCTCTGTTCTGACTTCTACGGCGTAAAAACGTCATCATGTCTCCCTGTCTTGCAAAACTGGTAAAGTACCTGTCTGCAATTACATTTTTGTCTCCCATGTTGCTTTCCACCTTTCTTAAATTAATTTATTCATCAACGGCTCAAAAGCCGTTTCTGACAATAAAAAAAGAATGGAATAACGCTATCGTTCTCTCCATTCTTTCGGTGTGGCACATCTGCCAACAAAAAATGCCATAGTCCGCCTTTTGAGCAGTCTATGGCACTACTTACAATCATAAACAACTTATGCTGGATGGCAAAACTACCGCCACCTTTATCGTTTGGGATTCATATCTATCCCAAAACTTCCCCCTCTTTCTTGGGGTACACATAATGAATAATACAATTGTATATTAACACAATATATAGTGTGCGTCAACTTATCTAATACTGTATTTTGTATTATTCAATAGTGTTCATCATAATCTTACTTAAAAAAATGTGAATGTTTACGTTTTTCAGTGTTATTGAAAATCACCTCGATTTTATTTACTCCATGGATTATCTTCGATTAATTTACTTAGCTCCTTTTTAATTTCTTCCTCATAAATCTCATTTTCCGCACTATCTTCTGTTTTATTTTCAACCGAAAGCAAAAACGCCACTACATCCATCTGATCAGAAGCTTGAAGTTCTAAAAACTGTTTTGTCAAGACAAAGTCTTTAATACGCGGATATGCTTCTTCTATATCAATAAATTCTTCAAATCTTTTTTTATTCAATTCCCATATTCTTCTAACTGTAAAACTTGCTTGCGTTCCATGTTCTATTGAATAAGAAATAATTTTTACCAATGAGATATCTTGCGTAATAAGCAGTTTTTTCTTACTTTCAAACAATTCAGGGTCTAACTGTTGTAATAAAGACAAGAAATTTAGTCCCCTTTCTTTACGTAAGGCGCTCCCTGATTCTATAGCTTCTAGTGCACGCCTTTTAAAAATATTTTCTAATTTTTCAACTTCTTCACGAGAACATATCTGTTTTGATTCACTCGGGGTCCTTTCAGTAAAACGACCACATTTCGTTTCGAAGTCACGAAGTAATAAAGCAAGAGTAGAGGCATCTACTTCTTCATCCTCAAAAATTGATTCAATAAATAAAAACCGAACATCTGGATTAATTACATCTAATAACAGATCGACACAATTTAGGTATCTCCAAGCAAATGGTACAGAAAACATCCCTGTATCATCCACTTTAAATGAACTCCACTGTTGCGAAAGACACCGAATTAGTAATATTGCTCTTTCCGATGTTATAGTGCTATTACTCTTTTTGACCGCATGAGCCTGTATTTCATCCAAAAGACGTTCAATTTTCCCTTCTTTGTATAATTTCAAAACACCTTCTTTCAATTCTTCTTCTTTGCAATGATAAATCAGATTTTCTACAATAGACGTCGGAATTGCAGCATCTTCTAGCCTTAAAGAAAAATATCTATCAAAACACTCAAGAGCCGCAATATTGTTATTAATAATAAAACTTTTATCTACATAGTGTCTCCCTATACCGTAAAAAGAATTAACAACGACTCTAGTTCTGGGGAACAATATTCCAAGAATATTCTTAGCAGCATCTACGTTTGAAATTGTTCCATCCCCAGGAACAAGCATCTCTATAGTTTGCTTCACTTTTTCTTCATCTTGTTTCTGTGATTCATATGAATATCTCAGGTTATTACCACATAAGTTTTCTTTATAATAGGGAAGTTTTGAATAAAGCATTGGTTCAAATACCTGTAAACATGTAAGACCAAGTAAATCAACAGGATCTGTTTCATCCTGTAGTAATTTGTATTTTAAAGAAAACACATTCGAATATCGAATAACATCGCGGATAGATTGTACATATTCTTTAATTCCAAATTGAAACAGGTTGGACCATATAGCTGTATCCCATTTTTCATCTGGAATATCCCCTAATATCGCATTAAGCTTTGAGAAAAGCGCATTATGAAAATCCGTCATGATTGGAGCAGGTATTTCAAAAGGAACCTGAATAACCTTTTCCAAATATTCTTTACCATCACCATGCTGAATTTCCTCTAACGCTTTAACTACGACCTCGTAATCAAAAGCAAGAACATAAACTGTATTAGGAAAATCTCCTAACGATTTAACCAACTGAAAAGCAGCAATGATTTCCTCATTTGAAAGCCTATCGATATCGTCAATCGAAACTATAATTTTAATATTTTCTTCTCTTAGTTTATTTGCAATCTGATTTTTAATATTTTGTAAATCACCACGTTCCTCATTGTGTTTTCTAGCCTTTTTAGACAACAACTTTCCTACCGCCGCCATTGCGCTACCCACATATGGAATTATGTTTACGGCTTCAATAAGTTCCGCATAGCCATCTATAAGTCTACAAAGCTTATCGAAATTACTTCCCTGCATTTTCAGTATAGTTCCCATTTGCTTAAAAAATTGAACAATAAGCTGTTTGGGGTCGGAACATAACCATGGATTAAATCTGAAAACTATTGTTTTGTTATCAATTTTCTCTATATTTTCAAACACCATATTAAGCAGCGAGGTTTTTCCACTTCCCCATTTCCCATAAAGTCCTAAGACAAACGAATAAGATGATATAGGATCTTTTATCAAAACCTGAGCAAGCATTTCTGCAAAAGTTCTCCTATTCAGCATATCATCTTCGGATTTCATTATGGGAAGATCTGGATTGAGCATTATTTTCACCTCTATTTTTTATATATAGTATAAATTCTACAACATGTAGTATAACACAGAAATATAGAATGTGATGTCGAAATTTCTGTATGAGTATAGCCATTATTTTTTCCATAAAAAAACATCTTACAGATTCTTTATTACAAAGAGATTATCTCTGAATATTTAGTTCCTTGACAACTTCACATCTGCCCCGGTGGTCATAGAGGCGCTGTAGATAGTATAGCATTTTGCGTGCCTGCAGCTTAATCCTGGCATAGCCAGCCCTGATACGTGGCTTTAAGAAAGGCATAGGAACTGAACCGGCGGCAGCTCTTTTGAATCTTACATAAGAGTGAGGTGTTTTTTTGAATAAACAAATAAACCCCGATGATTTCAAGGCTTATTCTGTGCTGGAGATCTCACAGATGCTTGGAGTCGGAAAAACAAAGACCAGAGAAATGCTTGACAGCGGAATCCTGCCGGTAACAAAAATCGGAAGACAGTATTTCACATCTCCTTCATCCATACAAAACTTCCTAAAGAAAAATATCGGAAAAGAATTGTATTTTTAGGATACGCCAAAGGATTGCCACAGATATAGATCTATATTACAATAGACCCATACCTTAGTTGGCACGATTTTGGCTCTGAAAGGAGTAAATCATGGCAACAACTACGAAAGGTACACAGCAAAAACGACGATCCAAGGGTGATGGATCCATTTTTAAGAATAAGAGAGGAGGTTGGACAGCCCGGTATCGAAAAAAAGGGCTGCCGGATAAAGAATTTAACGCACCCACCAAAGGAGAAGCAAAAAAGCTGCTGGATGAATGGAAGGTAAAGATTGCGATTCAAGACGCAATCACCACTAATATCAAAGTCTGCGACTATGCTCAGAAATATCTTTTCCGCAAACTCCTATGTGTAGAGGCTGGCAACTATAAACAAAGTAGCTTGGATCGCCTGGAAAGAACCTATAATACACATATACGAGATACCGACGCAGCAAAAAAATCTTTCACGAACCTGACTGCAGATGATATAACCCAGACAATCAATGCAAAGAAAGAAGAATTAAGCTATTCATCCCTAAAGAAAATCTATCTCTTTTGGTCTGCATTGATTAGACACGCGAAAGATACGGGCGAACTTCCGCAGAATTATTCCATCATGAAGTCCGTCATTATGCCTACCGAAAATTCACTGATAGTGGAAACAAAGGAAATTCAAATCATTGACGCTAAAGATATCCCCATTATTGAGGAAATCGCAATGATGCCAAGTCCGAATCGGAATGAACAGTTCCTATACCGCTATGGACCTGCTATTGTATTTCTTTTGCACACAGGTCTTAGAGGCGGCGAACTTCTAGGTCTGGGAAGGACAAAAATTCTATGGCGGGATAAACGTCGCTGTGTCAAAATTGATCGGACATTGAACCGTGTAAAAAATCGTGACAAAGGAACAACAGCAAAAACGAAACTTGTTTTGACAGCTCCAAAATACCCCAATAGTGAAAGGATTGTCCCGTTAAACAAGAAAGCAGACTTCTGTCTGCAATGTATGCTGGATTTGTATGACACAAATTATTTTGATAGCGATCTGATTCTTACAACCCAGAATCATCTCAGTCCAACACTACAGAATTTGCGGAATACACTGATAAAAATATGTCGTCGGGCTGGTATACAGGAATACTCTTTACATGCCTTAAGACATACATTTGCAACTAATATCGTCCGCAACACAACAAACATGGGGGAACTAAAAGATGCTGCCGAATTGCTGGGAGACAGTTATGAAGTAATTTTAAAAACTTACTTCCATACTGACACGCAAAAGAAAATGGCATTGGTCGATGCAATCGCATAGTGTCCACCTTATGAACCACCTTATGAAACGATTTTATTCGATTTTAAGCGGTTTCTAGCGATTACAAATTTGAAACTTTTTAATTGAAATTAGAACGAACAAGGTAAACATTAAAAATTTTTTCGTTGGTCTAAAAAATCTGCCACCTTATTTTTTTAAGCGTCATAAAACAAAAAAAGAACCCGAAAAACCTTGATTTTCCGGGCTTTTTGAGAGGCGCAGACCGGATTTGAACCGGTGCATCAGGGTGTTGCAGACCCATGCCTTACCGCTTGGCTACTGCGCCATCATTGAAGGATTTTGCTATATAGTTGTCAATATATTGGCACTTATCAAATGGTGTGAGGCTGGTGTTGCAGACCCATGCCTTACCACTTGGCTACTGCGCCGCGGTGTTCCGCTTCCTGCGGAACACTCATATTATAGCAAACTCCATCTCTTTCGTCAATGAAAAGATTCTTATACTTTTTGATTCTGTTTTCCGTAATACTGTTCTCTGGCGAACCTGTTCAGGGATTCCCCGTCGAAAGGAACAACGATCACTTTACTGGCATGGCCGTCATTTCCTTTATCTTCCTCCTTTGGAAGATCCAGTACCGAAAAGGTCATAGCCTTCACAACCCCCTCTTCTAAATATACCCCGGGACGCTCTATTTTATTCCATCTATTGACCACATCTGAATCCTCGTATCTGATAAAATCACGGAGAGGGCTGTAGGCGATGCCATCCGCCAGCTTCCAGCCGTCCACTCCATTTTCCGAAATGATATAAAAGGCGGTTCTGGCGCTCCACTGGTTCACCACGCAGTGGTACAGCCCGCCGCTGTACCAAAGTACCGGATCCTCCATGTTCTCCGTTGGCAGACCTTTTATTTCCGGCCAGATATTTTCATGTCTCAGGTGAAATGTATCCAGAATACTCCCCTCGCACAGGGCGATGAGACCGTCTCTGTTCAGCAGCTCATAAACACCGTCCGGTCTTAGGATGATACAGATCTTTCTGATCATACGGCCCATACAGGTGATCACTTACCGCCTCGACCGCCAGGGAGCCGCTCCACCCTCCTGTTCCATTGACCTTTTCAAAACCGTCCGCCTCATCCCAGCGGCTGGCGAACATATGATATTTGCCACAGCCGTCCTTATCATACAGGATAGTGCCGTCCCAATATGTATAATTCACCTTTCCGGTTATGGCAGGATCCTCCAGCACTTTATCTTCCAGCCCGTTATCCTGGTCTCTTGGAAGGACATGTTCCGCACCCCAGCAGTCCCCGGTCAGCTGCCCGGTCACAGGCACAGGGAGAAAGCAGTCCATAAATTGTTTGATTTCCGTTCTTACAAAACCGCTCATCATCAGAACCCCAGCGCCTCATCTACCAGGATAACCTTGATCCTGCCCTTGATCTTTGAAAATCTCGTGATCAGGATCTGGCAGCAGATAGTGTCCGGCGATTTGCAGTCGTAACACATTCCATTCTTTGAGCAGGGCGTATCCAGGCCAAATCTTTGCGTGTTGATGGGAGCCGCCTCATTTCTTGCTCTGGAATACGCATCTTCCAGGCTTTTGACCACCTTATTCATCCCCGCGATCACCAATACCGTCCTGGGCCCCGCCGCAATTGCAGACACCCGGTTTGCAAAGCCATCCACATTGATCATCTCTCCGTCTTCTGTAACCGCATTGGCGCTGGTCAGGAAAAAGTCACAGTCATAGGCCGCAAGCTCTGCCGCTCTTTTTTCCTCCGGATTTTTCGCCGCATCCCGATTATAAACTTTGTAATTTCCTGAACATACCGCCTCCTTCAGACCGATTTCCGCTATCGTCATCGATCCTCCCCAGGAAAGACTGCTGCCCTCCGGAATTAATTCCAGCGCCTTCTTCAGCGCCTCCTCCTTTGTCTCTGCATAATACCCTTCCATATTCCGGGATTCCAGTCCTCTGATCACCCGATCTCCCAGCAGCCGGTTCCTCTTTACCCGATTTTCATTCATATGTCTGTCCTCCTTTTCCCAAACAGGTTATCACCTATTGAATCTCTGCATTTATGCAACCATTATATCACAATTATCCCCATAGTTATCCACACACTTTCCCAAAAATCGTGGAAAACTTCAATTGGGGACGGGGGATTTTTAAAAATCCCCCGTCCCCAATTGAAGGATATAAAACGCCACCAAAATCCGTACCCGGTTTTCATTATTCAAAATATCGTACCCCAATACTTCCTTGATGGTGTTCAGTTTATATGTCAATGTGTTTTTATGACAGTACAGTGCCTTTGCGGTACAGATCGTGCTGCAGTCATTCTCAAAATAGGCTCTTAGAATTTTCATGTAGTCTGTTCCCTGCTCTTTGTCATATGCAACCAGCTTCCCCAGTACCTCCTCGACAAAATCCGGGTAAATCCCCGGATCCTTAATGTCAGTAAGAATCTTATAAATCCCCAGTTCATCGTACACCAGAAAATTTTTGGGGATGGTGGTCTTTGTAAGCTGATAGGCTGTATACGCATTTTCATAGGAGCGGTGAATATCTTTCAGACGATTTACCGTGGTTCCCGCACCAATATAAAGATTCGGATCCTCCCGGCACAGCTCATAAAATTCCTTCTGCAGCCATTCTCCCCGGTAACCGGCCGCCAGAACGATCAGTCTTCCCTCCTCTTCGTACACGATGGTTCTCTTCAGACGGAAATGCAGGGTTCTCTGAATCGCTTCCAGAAGCTCGTTCCCTTTTTCCGTATCGTAAGTGTGGCAGCTTATGATGATCACCGTATAGGAACTGTCCCTGGAAAACCCGTTCCGCTCCAGATGGTTCAGATAAAGCTCTTCATTATCCGGATAAAATATGGCATTCTTCAGCGCCGCGATCAGGTTTGTCTCCCTCTGTTCATTTTTCAGCAGGATCTCTGAAAATTTGCGCATAATATCAATATACGGCGTATTTCCTGATGCGGAAAACAGCGGGAATCTTCGCTCATTACACCAGTCGATCACCTTCTGCGGAAATACCTTCCCCTCCTCCAGTGCCAGGATCACACCGCCAGCTCCCGCCCGGTCCATAGCCCTCAGAAATTCCTCCAGCCATTCCTCGGAGTTGTAATTCAGTCCCGAATTAAATACCAGTTCATCCCCGTACAAAAATTTTGCATGTTCGCTTCCTTCCACCATATGAACCCAACTGATCTTCCGGTCAAAACAGGACTTTGTATGAAGCTTCACCTCGTACTCTGGCCGGATTTCATGATACAAATACTGTAATTCTACTGCCATTTTCCGCCCTCCTTTCTATTTAGAATACCATTTTTGTGCTCGAAGCACAATTATTTTGCAAATCTCTGTACCAAAAAAATATTTCCAAAGGTTATTCTCTGTGATATATTGTAATCGAAATACAAAACAAGTATTTGTACCCCGAATCTTTGTATTTCCATCACAATCTCTAGAATAAAAAAATGCGGCGTGTAAATACACGCCGCATTTTCGTATCCTTAATATTCTGGTATTCTGCTCACATCCCAGAGTCACTTTCCACCCTCTTCTCTGAGGATGCGCCTTCTCTCCCTCCAGTCCGGCAGGCACGCTTCTACATACGCCCAGAACCCGGGACCATGTCCAGGCTCCAGCAGATGACACAGCTCATGAACTACTACATACTCCAGACATTCCTCCGGATACAGGGCAAGCCTTGTATTGATCCTGATCCTTCCGGTATCCACCGTACAGCTTCCCCACCGGGTTTTCATCTCCCGCAGGATCCATTTCTTTGCGTGAACCTTCAGTACCGGTTCCCACCGGCGCGCATAGAAAAGAACTCTTGCAAGCAATATTTCCTGCTCTTCCGGGGATATCCTCCGTCCGGCTCCCTTTCCCTTCCCCGCACCTTCTCCTCTGCTGACATCCGAAAAAGCCTTGCGTACTTTCTCCTGATTTTTCCGGATCCACGCTTCCTTGCTTTCCAGAAATTTCCGGATGCTGGAAACATCTGCCAGCGGAGGCGCCGTCACCAACACTCTTCCATCGGGCGGCTTGATATAAAGATTGATATTTTTTACCTTCCGATACTCCAGAGTTACAGAAATCCCTCCTATGTTCAGCTCTCTGGACGGTATTTCAGATGCTTTCCTTCTCACGTAACCACTTCCTTATCCCTGTCCCTATGCCTCCTGTACCCCGGAAAGCTCCGCCATCTTCTCATAAGTAAAATGATTAAAAACTGCAATGGACCGTCCGACGCCAATCACCGCCAGCACCGTCCCGATGCCGACGCCAACCAGTCCTCCGGCCAGCAAAAGCCCTACCAGCGTACTGATGGTAATATTCAAAAGGTCAAAACAATTCTTGGTAAATCCCACACTTTTGTGTGCACAATCTGCAATCGCCTGTACAATCCCATCTCCCGGATTTGGGATGATACGCATATTCAAGGACATGGCTGCCCCGATCCCCGTCAGAATAATTGCAACGATCAGCACAAGGAGCCGCAGGACATAGCTCCCCGGCGTATTCTCCCCTTCTCCAAACTGTGGAATATAGTCCGAAAATACATTCAGGAACCTTGTAAAAACAAGACTCAGCGGGAGCTGCAGGACATCCATCAAAAGAACCAGGCGCCGGTCTGTCCGCCCTGCATTTTTCAGTGCCTGCCCCTCCATGCTTTCATATCTGCTGATCCTGACCATATGGAGTATGATCTCTATTAGCACAAAAACCCCGTAAATCACAAACGTCATATCTCCGAAATTCTTCCCCATGACCACCGACAGGCTGTATGAAACCGATATGATCGCCGAAACCCCCAGGCCCGCTTTCGTATTCAACGTAAGCCCCAGTGCCAGGATCAGAAGACCAGCCACATAAAAAAATATCCGGAATCCCAGCTGCTTTCTTCCTTCAGATGTCTTCCCTGTTGTCAATCTATTCCCTTCTTCCCTGAACTATTCTTTGTTCTGCGGCTGCAGTTTTTTCTGTTCTCCGTACCCACAACGATTCTATTGTATCATATTTGTGCCTCATGCATAATACCTTTCCGTTTTCTTCCTTCTCCTGCCCGCATGAGCAGCGGCCGCCGCAAAGTCCGAAAGGACTCCGCTGACGGCCGCTGCCAGGTTTTATATAAAGAAAAGGGGTTACAGATAATCCTGTACCTCCGCCAGCAGCTGTTCTGTTGACGGAGAAGGCGTCGAATAAATCCGGAGGGATAATCTGTCTGCTTTACTGATTTCAATGGTGCCAAGTAACGATTTTGCATCCACGATGTGATTGCCGCTGATCAGATCCATCTGAAACGGATACTGATTCACGATTTTTACAAATTCAACGGCATCTTCTGTACGCTGAAAATTTACAGGAACTTTGATCATCGGTTTTCTCTCCTTTCTACCATTATTATACAAACATCCCTTCTAAAAGGTTAGACCGATGATTGCAGAAAACCCGTCTTTTTTTGCCATCAATCCTCACCCTCAAAAAATTCTGTCTTTTTTGTCGAAAAACAGAACAAAATCTGAAAAAATGTGTTATAGTGGAATCAGAACCCGTCGCCTAACAGAAAAAGGGATGTGAGACATTTGAATAAAGATCTATTAGAATATCTTGAAAAAGTAAATGCACAGGAAGAACAGATTCTCAGACACGAGAAACCTGTGCTTTCTTATTTTGTAAAGGGCGAAAACAGTACCGTCTTCGACTCCGGCACTGTCATGGCCCCCATGACTATGATCGACATCTTAAAGCAGCCAAGATTTGTTCCCCTGCCGGATCACAGCCACAATTATCTGGAGCTGATCTATATGTGCAGCGGCTCCACTACTCATATTATCAATACACGCTCTGAGCTGACCCTCAAAGAAGACGAGCTCCTCTTTCTTCCACAGGGAACTTCTCATTCCGTCAGCGCGGCCGGATATCATGATATCTCCGTCAGCTTTGCCATTCTCCCTGCTTTCCTGCAGTATCCTCTGAGTATGCTCCGGGAAGACACGCTTCTTCGCCGATTTATCCTACAGGTCTCCGAGAACGACAAAACAGAATTTGAATTTTTGCATTTTCATCTGCAGGATATGCCCGAAGCAAAAAACCTCCTGGAAAATATGACCAGAATCCTGCTGAAAAGGCGCAGAAACAGCCGGCAGATCCTGCAGGCCACTATGGGGGTGCTGCTTCTGGACCTGTCAGGCCGGACCTACAAGATCACGGTAGGATCCCCCTCTTCTTATGAAGAGAAAATCGTACTGGATGCGCTTCGTTATATCGAAACAGAGTACCAGACTGCCAGTCTTGCGGATTTCTGTGAACGGCAGGGCAAACCTGATTATTATATCAGCCGTCTCATGAAACGATACTTTCCTTATACATTTACCCAGTATCTGCAGAAACGTCGTCTCCTGCAGGCTGCCTATCTGTTGACCGAAACAAAGGATCCCATTGAATCCATCATCCTGGATATCGGATATGAAAACTCCAGTCATTTCCATCGGCTTTTCAAAACCACCTATGGAATGACACCTAAAGAGTACCGTAAACGATTTACCATGACAGAATGGCCCATGTTTGACGCTTAAAAAAACACGGCAGGAACAGATGGAAGTCCTGCCGTGTTTTTTTATTTTATCTCTTATTCCGTCTTCCCGTGGCTTTTCACCTGCATAGCTATATTGCAGTCCGCCACTTTTTCACCATTGACATCCAATTCATAGATAATATTCACATCAATCCTGTCTTCGGATTCCTCCAGCCTGAGACTCCTGGTGTGAATCCCTACCAGCAGCTCCCCGTAAGGGGTTTCATACTGTGTCATGTGGATCTTATCCTTCTCAAATGTCATATGGGTGTTGGCCAGCCCGGATTTCATGATCTCTACCATCTGGCTGTCTGTAATGCGGATCTTCGTCTTGATGGTTCCCGGCATCCCTTCCAGCACCTCATCGTAGACAATGTAATGCTTTCCATTCTTATAATAATATGACGCCGGAGTGATCACCTCAATCGGACCATTTTCCTCTTCCGCTCCGGGCTCGTCCGGGATTCCGGTCATGTCATAGTGCAGCCCGGATATACTCAGCAATATATCTTTCGTCATAACTTCACCTAATATTCCTCTATATTGATCTGTCTGGTGGCGGCCACATCATAAGGCAGGATCGATCCCGCAAACTCTGTAAACTTTTCCGCCGCGTCACTGACATAAAAACTGTATTCCCCTGTCTTTTCAGAATCATTAAGGAGTCCCTTTTCTTCCAGGACTGCTTTTAAATCCATTGCAGTCTCGTAAGCAGGATTCACGATGTGGACCTTTTCCCCAAAGTACCGGATGATCCGGGAACGCAAAAGCGGATAATGGGTACAGCCAAGGATCATGGTATCAATGTCCGTCTCTTTCATCTGGGAGAGATAGATGTCGATGACCTCCTCCGTGATATGATGTTTGGCGAAGCCTTCCTCCACCAAAGGCACGAACAGCGGACATGCTTTCCCGATCACCTGCGCATCCGGACGGAGCCGCTTTATCACCTTGGTATAGGTCTCGCTCCGGATGGTGGCCTCCGTCCCTGCCACTCCGATGCATCCATTCCTGGTCTCCCTGACGGCAGCCCTTGCTCCCGGCTCGATCACACCAATAACCGGAATATCCGTTTCCTGCTGCACAGTCTCCAGCGCCAGGGCACTAGCCGTATTACAGGCGATCACAATAGCTTTTACATCCTTTGTACGCAAAAAGCGGATGATCTGTCTTGAATATCTGATGATATTATTTTTTGACTTGCTCCCGTAGGGCACTCTCGCCGTGTCTCCGAAATATACCACATTCTCGCCGGGCAGCTGGCGCATAATCTCCCTTGCCACTGTAAGTCCTCCGACTCCCGAGTCAAAGACCCCCACCGGCGCGTGCTTTTTTTCTTCCATTCCCACGATCACTTTCGTCTCCTTTATCTTTGTCTTCGTATTACAACATTGTAAACGCTGCATGGCGGAAATTCAAGTCAAATTCCCATTAATCCGGGTACACCAAAAAAGGCAGATCAGATCTTAAGCCCAAAACTTAAAATCTGCCTTCTGCCTTTTCGAATCTAAGCGCACACTATCCTAAAGTGCCAGAGCCTTTGCCACATCATACTGGTACTGCGGAATTCCCTTCTTCATACCCAGCGCCTCGTCGATGTCAAAGTCCACATACTGTCCATGTTTGTAGCCAACTACACGGTTGCTCTTTCCTGCTACCAGAAGATCTACCGCCATTGCTCCCATAATGGATGCGTAAACACGGTCCTTACAGGTCGGGCTTCCTCCACGCTGCATGTGTCCGATAATGGTGGCACGGGTCTCCATACCGGTAGCTTCCTCAATACGTTTTGCCATATTAATGGAATCTCCGATTCCCTCTGCATTAATAATGATATAGTTCTTCTTTCCGCGCTTTCTGCATTCCTGAATATCGGCAACAATAGCCGCCTCGTCATAGTCGTGCTCCTCAGGCATCAGGATACGCTCTGCTCCGTTGGCAATTCCGCACCACAATGCCAGATATCCGGCATCTCTTCCCATAACCTCGATGATAGAACATCTCTCATGAGACGTAGAAGTATCACGCACCTTGTCAATAGCTTCCATCGCCGTATTTACCGCGGTGTCAAATCCAATCGTATATTCTGTACAGGCAATATCCAGATCGATGGTTCCCGGAATACCTACTGTATTTACACCCAGGTTTGCCAGCTTCTGTGCTCCGGCAAAAGATCCGTCTCCGCCGATAACAACAAGCCCGTCAATTCCATATTTCTTACAAATCGCTGCAGCCTTCTGCTGTCCTTCTTCTGTACGCATCTCCTCGCAGCGCGCTGTCTGAAGAATGGTTCCTCCGCGCTGGATCGTATCGGACACATCTCTTGCAGAAAGGTCAATGATTTCTTCATTCAACAGTCCCTGGTAGCCTTTCCGAATACCTCTTACTTTTAATCCTTTTCCTAAACCGGTTCTGACAACTGCACGGATTGCAGCATTCATTCCGGGAGCGTCTCCTCCGCTGGTCAGAACACCTATTGTTCGAATTATTTTGTCTGCCATGATAATTCCTCCATTGTATTCATTCTAATAATTACTACCTCTTCCGAGCACCATTTTACCGTAATTAAGGGGTGTTTTCAATGGGTTTTTCTATCAGTTTTACACAAGTTTCTCCCAGATAATTCGTCAACCTGCTCAATAGGACTTTATCCGCAGCCACGCTTCTGCCCCTTGGAAGCTTCTTGACTGCCTTCTCCTTTTTACAGTAAATGACTACCGTATCCTCGCCGTCCGAGTCCGCCAGCATCTCAAAAAGCTTCTGCTCCTGGCCAAGATACGTCTCCTTGTCCGGATACTGGAGCCACAGTTCTTTGCGTGTCTGTTCAAAAGGAATCACCGTCTCACAGATCAGCTTGCTGGCCGCGTCATCCTCTTCAGATACCCGGCCCCGGATAAATACCTTGCTCTCCTCGTTCAGATACTGCTGGTTCTTTTCATAATCTCTGGGGAATACGATGACCTCCACACTTCCCGCCAGATCCTCCAGGGTGAGGAAGGCCATTACCTTATTATTCTTCGTATACTTAATGGTCCTGGCAGTGATCATGCCCCCCACCGTTTCTCTGGCTCCGTCATGGACCTTTGTCCTTCCCGTCTCTTCATCCAGCTGGAAGTCCAGGGTAGTCCTGGAAATGTTTTTCTTCCACTTTTCCTCATACTCCTCCAGAGGATGGCCGCTTAGATAGACCCCCAGCACCTCCTTTTCGAAGGCAAATTTCGTCTCCTTCTCATATTCTCCCACGTTAGGAAGCTGAATATCAAACTCTGCCTTCTGGTCGTCGGATACAATATCAAACAGAGACATCTGCCCTGTCATGGAATATTTCTTTTCCTGGCTGACCTGATCCAGCACCTGCAGATAGATGACCATAAACTGCTTTCTGGTCCCTCCCAGACTGTCAAAGGCCCCGGACTTGATAAAGCTTTCTATGGTCCGCTTGTTGACCTCTTTTCCGGAAAGCCGCTCGATAAAATCCTTCAGGTTCTTAAATTCTCCGCCTCTTTCCCTCTCCTCAATAATGGACTGGATCACCGGGCGCCCGATACTCTTGATCGCCGCCAGGCCATAGCGGATCTTTCCTCCGTCTACAGAGAAGTTTCCCACACCCTTATTGATGTCCGGGGGCAGGATCTCGATTCCCATCTGGCGGCAGGTATAAATATATTCTGACACCTTTCCTGAGTTATCGATAACAGACGTCATCAAAGCCGCCATAAACTCCACCGGATAATAATATTTCAGCCATGCAGTCTGATAGGCCACCACCGCATAGGCCGCGGCGTGAGATTTATTAAACGCATATTTTGCAAAATCAATCATCTCATCATAAATCTGGTTGGCCGTCTTCTCATCAATGCCGTTTGCGATACAGCCGGGCACGCTCTCCTCCGGATTTCCATAGACGAAGTTGTGCCGCTCTTTCTGCATTACATCGCCCTTCTTTTTGGACATGGCACGCCTCAAAAGATCGCTTCGCCCCAGCGTGTATCCGGCCAGATCACGCACGATCTGCATAACCTGCTCCTGGTAGACGATACAGCCGTAAGTAGGCGCCAGGATATGCTCCAGCTGAGGGCAGTCATAGGTGATCAGCTCCGGATGATTCTTCCCCTTGATGTATTTAGGGATAAAATCCATCGGGCCCGGCCGGTACAGAGAAATCCCGGCGATAATATCCTCCAGGCTCTGAGGCTTAAGCTCCTTCATAAAGCTTTTCATTCCGGAGCTTTCCAGCTGGAACACGCCGTCTGTCTTTCCTGTTCCGATAGATGCCAGCACCTCTTTATCATCATAATCAATCTTCTCTACATCTATTTCTTTCCCAGCACTTTTGCTCGCCAGCTTCTCGGCATCCTGGATCACCGTCAGAGTCCTAAGCCCCAGGAAATCCATCTTCAGAAGCCCCAGCTCTTCCAGCGTAGTCATGGTAAACTGGGTAGTCACCGATCCGTCAGACCCAAGGGACAGCGGAACAAACTCATCAATAGCCTTCTGGCCAATGACCACGCCCGCCGCATGCATGGATGTATGTCTTGGCAGCCCTTCCAGGCGCTTGGACATGTCGATCAGCTCCCGCACCTGTTCATCCTCCAGGTACAGCTTCTTCAGCTCCGGATTCATGGTCAGCGCCCGGTCCAGCGTGATGTTCAGTTCTCCCGGTATCATCTTGGCTATACTGTCCACGTAACCATATGGCAGATCCATGACTCTTCCCACATCTCGGATCACACCTTTTGCCGCCAGTGTACCAAAGGTAACAATCTGGACCACCCTGTCCGCGCCGTATTTTCTCACCACATAGTCGATGACCTCCTGGCGCCGTTCGAAACAGAAGTCCACGTCGATATCGGGCATGGATACACGCTCCGGATTCAGGAACCGCTCAAACAGCAGCTGATACTTGATCGGATCGATGCTGGTGATGCCAAGGCAGTAGGATACGATGCTTCCCGCTGCCGACCCCCGTCCCGGCCCCACCATGATTCCCTGTGTACGGGCATAATTGATAAAGTCCCATACGATCAGGAAATAGTCCACATATCCCATGGAGCGAATGGTGGATAACTCATATTCTAACCGTTCCTTCAGGGAATCATCCCCATCCGGATAACGTTTTTCCAGACCTTCAAAGCAAAGCTTATTCAGATATTCCCAAGAGGTATATCCTTCCGGCACGTCATATTTCGGGAGCTTGGTCACCCCGAACTCAATCTCTACCTGACACCGGTCTGCGATCCTCTGGGTATTTTCAAGGGCCTGCAGGGCATAGGGAAACAGCTCGCGCATTTCAGCCTCGGACTTAATGTAGTACTGGCCTCCCTCATAGCGCATCCTGTCTTCATCCTGCAGCTTTTTTCCCGTCTGAAGACACAAAAGGATATCATGAGGCTTCTCATCCTCTGCATAGGTATAATGCACATCGTTGGTAGCCACCAGCTCGATGCCTGTCTCCTGGCTCATCCGAAGGAGCGCCTGATTGACCAGCCGCTGCTCACTCATGCCGTGATCCTGCAGCTCCAGAAAGAAATTTCCCTCCCCGAAGATCTCCTGATACCGAAGGGCCGCTTCCTTTCCTTCTTCATACATACCCCGCAGGATATTTTTCTGTACCTCGCCCGCAAGGCATGCACTTAAGGCGATGAGCCCCTCATGGTATTCTTTTAAAAGCTCCAGGTCTACCCTGGGTTTATAATAATAGCCTTCCGTAAATCCGCGGGAGACGATCTTCATCAGATTGTGATAGCCCTGATCGTTTTCCGCCAGCAGGACCAGATGATAATACCGGTCATCACTGCTGCCTCCGGCTTCTTTTTCAAACCGGCTGTCCGGCGCCACATAGACCTCGCAGCCCAGGACCGGCTTGATCCCCGCCGCCTTCGCCGCCCGGTAAAAGTCAATGACGCCGTACATGACACCGTGATCCGTGATGGCCACGCTGTCCATGCCAAGTTCCTTTACTCTTGTAATACACTCTTTGATTTTATTGGAACCGTCCAGGAGGCTGTACTCCGTATGGACGTGGAGATGTACAAAACTCATATTTCCCGCCCGCTTTCTTTATTTTGCGTATTCTTCTTTCACTATATCAAAAAAAAGATCTCCGGAAAAGAAAAACTTCCTTCTCTCCGGCAGATCTTTTATTGCAGTCATTTATTCTTTTTGCGTCCAGGCTCTAGCAGTTCATCATATATTTTACCAGTTTATCAATATCCTCCGGCTCATAAGCTACAACCTCCAGCTCCGGGATCTCTCCGCCGGAGAAGATATTCGCCATAGATACATACTGGGACAGCTTGGACTTCAGGTTCAGTCTGTCTCCTTCGCCTGTTACTAACTCAACCTTTCCTTTACAGGAATCTACTACTTCAAAAAACTTATCAATGTCTGTAATATTCTGCACTTTCATCTGAATTGGTCTCCTTTCCAATACTTTCCTTACGCTTTTCATTATATCCTATTTATCCAGGATTTCAATGCTTTTTTCCATAATTTGTATCTTCCCGGCCTTCAGAAGACGGCCCACTGCCCGCTTAAATGCGTTTTTGCTCAGGCCAAACTCCTTTTTAATCAGCTCCGGATCCGCCTTGTCCGTAAACGGCAGGCTTCCGCCATATTCCAGCATCCTTTCATAAATCTGCTTCGCATCCTCGTCCATCTGAAGATAAGCCTTTTCCCGCACGCTCAAGTCCAGCTTGCCGTCCTCCCTGACCCGGAGCACTCTGCCCTTGATGCGGGTTCCCACCTTCAGATCGCCAAAGGCTTCTCTCCGGGGGATCAGCGCACTGTAGCAGTCATCCACGGCCACAAATACGCCAAACCGTTCACTGGTCTCATAGACGATCCCTTCCACCTGGTCATCCTTCTGATAGGGGGCGTCTGTCCGCAGCATCTCATAGACCTTCATCGTAGCACAAAGCCGGCCGGATTTGTCAATGTAGAGAGATACCAGCACCTGGTCTCCTTTTGCTACTTTTCCAGTCTGTTCCTTAAACGGAAGAAGAAGATCCTTGGGCAGACCCCAGTCCAGGAACGCCCCGATCCTGCCGGTGTCCGCCACTGTAAGTGTCTTTACTTCTCCCAGCTTTATCTTCGGCTCTCTGGTAGTGGCGATCAGCCTGTCCGCAGAATCCTTGTAAAGAAAAACCTCCACCGGATCCCCGATCTCCAGGCCTTTCGGCACTTCTTTTTTGGGCAGCAGGACACGCTCGTCCTTATTTCCAAGATACATGCCAAACTCTACCTTCTTGACTGCCATCAGTTGTTTCTTTTTTCCTAATCCATCTGCTAATGCCATACGTTTATCTCCTCTTAAATTCCACCAGGGCATATGGCTTTCCCGCCTCGTCACAGAGGGATGCCACCTCCCGGTCCTCTTCTTTTGCATATTCCGGATATATCATATCTCCGTAAACCGCGGATTTTTTATATTCTGCCCGCATCTTAAAGATTCCTTCCGGATCCGGCAGGATCTCCTGGGCCATCTGCACATACTGACAGTTATTCACGTGTTCGTTCGTATCAATGTGATACCGGCGCACCGGAAATGGCGTGCCTGCTTTTGTTTCCTTCGGGAGTGCGATCTTCCGTGATGCATAGTCCATGACAAGGGGTTCTCCGTAGCCATACCTCCTTACCTCTTCTTCATCCACCTTGATCGGCCGCCCTTTTTTCATATCCATATATACCCAGACACTGAACGCATATGCCGCCATCCGCCCTTCTTCATCCTCCAGGCAAAAATTCCGGTATCCGTACAGGCCCTGGAATCCGCAGGCCCAGGTGCGGACCGCCACTGTTTCTCCGAATTTCGGATATCTGTCAACCTCCACCTGCCAGGAGGAAAGCACCCAGCCCCGGCCTCTTTCCATACATGCTTCGACGCCCACTCCCAGAGCCTCTGACTGAAAGGTACTGCAGTCCTGAAAGTAATTGATGATCCCCGGCAACGTAATCTGTTGGTGGTGGTCTGACTCACTGAAACGCACCCGGCTTTTAAACATGTATTCATTCTCTCTTTTCATCGTCCCACGTAGCTCCTTTCCATCGTGATCACGCACTGATAATTTTCCCCTGTCAGCTTAAGAAGCTTAACCACCGATTTCTTAAGCTCTTCCTGCTTCTTTTCATCATACTCAAAAGGAACCACCATGTCAAAAATCAGATTATTCTGATCTTTTCCGCTCACCATCCGGAAATCGTGAATAGAAACCTTGGGATCCAGAGCTTCCAGAATCTGCTCCAGCTTATGCCGTGTTTCTATTACCTTCTCATCACGTGTCTCTACCGGATCCATATGGATCACCAGGAAGATCCCCAGATTTTTAATACTGTCCCTCTCGATCCGGTCAATAATCTCATGGGATGTCTCAATATCCACGTCATTGGGCACCTCTGCATGGATCGACGCCATACTCCTTCCCGGCCCGTAATTATGTACGATCAGATCATGGCTTCCGACGATCCCGTCATAGCCCTCCACAAACTGGCTGATCCTGTCATATTCCTCCGGTGTTACCGGCTCTCCGATCAGCGGCTCCAGCGTATCCCTGGCAATCCCGATACCGGCCCACATAACGATCAGCGACACTGCAAGTCCGACGATCCCGTCCACATTCCATCCGGTAAAATGAAAAATCAGAAGGGAGGCGATGGTCGCCGATGTGGTCACCACATCGCCCATAGCGTCCGTGGCCGTAGCCAGCATCACCTTGGAGTCGATCCTTTTCCCCAGCTTCCGGTTAAAAAGTCCAAGCCACAGCTTTACTCCGATAGACAGGATCAGGATTACCACTGATACCATCTGGAAATTCATTTCCTGCGGATCTCTGATCTTTCCAATTGCCTCCTTAAAGAAGGTAAATCCAATCTCCAGCACCAGGAACGCCACCACCAGCGCCGCGATATATTCGATCCTGCCGTGCCCGAAGGGATGCTCCTTGTCCGCCGGCTTGCTGGCCATCTTTACTCCCACAAGCCCCACGATGGAAGAGCCTGCGTCCGACAGATTATTAAATGCATCGGCCAGAACCGACAGGCTCTGAAGAAGAAGGCCGATGCTTCCCTTCACCAGAAATAAAAAAACGTTACAAAAGATGCCCGTCAGACTGGCCAGCACACCGTAGGCCGTTCTGACAGACACCTTTTCGATATCTTCATAGTCTTTTACAAATCTTTTTACTAAAAAATCAGTCATCACTACTGTCTCCTAAAAAGAACCATTTTATCCGAAATTTTGTTGATGCCGTGATCATCTCGTACTCTTCCGCCGTCAGGGCTTCCTCCAGTTCTTCCTTCCCCTCTTCATCTACCACGGCACAGACAGGATCTGTAAAGCACAGGCTCGGATACAGCACACACCACCAGTTATGGCCCGCCCCTGTTCCCAGAGTGATCCGGAGCGCCCGGTATCTGCCCGCCGGGAACAAAAGATCTCCGTACCGTTTATCCGGGAAATAGCAGGTCACCACTTCTGCGCTGGCTCCGTAAGTCTTTCCTTCTGCCCGGACCACGTTCTTTGCCGTCTCCTCCAGCTCCTCCAAATGAGAAACCGCCCATTTTTCTGTATCCCCGGCGCTTTTCATCCCGCTTTCCGGCATCTGATCTTTCATTTCCTCCAGCACAGCGTCCCGGACCTTCTGCTTGATCGCCTGGTCCTCCCTGCTGTCACTGTCTGCCACCACATGGAAACGGAACACCTCCTCTGCCAGCGCCTGCTGGGTCTTCCCCACCTTTGCCTCCACTTCCTGTGCTCTCTGAAAGCTAAACAAAAGTGTCCCCGCGATCGCAATGCAGATGGCCGCCGCCATACAGATTTTCTGTTTCATAACCCCTGTCATCTCCTTTTCCCCTCTTACAATTTCTATAGAGAGTCTTGACAGGAGTTCCCTTCTTTATTCAGGCGCTTCTGGTTTTCTTCCCGCGCCTTTTATTCTCCTTGTTTGGTGCGGATCACACCGGTCACCACTTCTGCCTGGTTGTCGATATGCCGGCATACGATATCCGCCGCTTCCTTCTTTTCTTTATTCTCAATCCTGCGGATGATCTCCTCATGCTCGGCGATCAGGATCGGATGGGATTCTTTGCGCTTGATGCATTCCACACGATAGCGGTACATCTGCTCTCTTAAGTTATTCAGGATCTGGATCAGCTTCTGGTTGCCGGTGGCCAGATAAATAATATCATGAAACCGCACATCAGCCTCCGCAATCTCCGTCACATCATCGCTGGTCTTTAGAATCCTCCGGAAATCATCCGCTGCACGGTGGAGCTCCTCGATCTCTTTACCTGTAATCTTGTCACAGCAAAGCTGAACCGCCAGCTCCTCCAGCGCTTTCCGTACCTCCAGCACGTCCATCAGACTCTTTTCCGTGATATCCGCCACCTCTGCGCCTTTTCTTGGGATCATCAGCACCAGCCCCTCCAGCTCCAGCTTCCGGATCGCTTCCCGGATCGGCGTACGGCTTACCCCCAGCTTATTGGCCAGCTGAACTTCCATCAGCCGCTCTCCCGGCTTTAATTCTCCCCGCAGGATCGCCTGTCGCAGGGTATTGAACACCACATCTCTCAGAGGCAGATATTCGTTCATGTTCACAGTAAAATTCGACTCCATCTTACTTCCTCCTCGCATTATGTACATTCGTCACGTAAACCTGCTTTGCAAGCCTCGTTTCCTTTATCCGGGCGGCCGCCTTCTTGGCCTGTTTTCTGTCTTCAAAAATCCCGAACACCGTCGGTCCGCTGCCGCTCATCATCGCATTTAAAGCGCCGCCTTCCTTCATGCACTGCTTGATCTTCTCGATCACAGGATAGGCCTCTACGGTCACCTTCTCCAGTACATTTCCCATGCAGTCTGCTACCTTTTTAAGATCTTCCTCCTTTAATCCGTCGATGATTCCGTCGATATCCGGATGGTCTTCTATCTGGTGGCTGTCCAGCTTCTCATACACCATCTTGGTAGAGACACTGACCGGAGGCTTGGCCACCACGATCTGGCACTTTGGCATGGCAGGCAGCGGCGTCAGGATCTCTCCGATCCCTTCCGCCAGCACTGTCCCCCGCATGATGCAGTAAGGCACGTCCGCCCCCAGGGTGACGCCCCGCTCCATCAGTTCTTCCATCGAAAGCCCAAGCCCGTACATCCGGTTCATTCCGTACAGAACCGCCGCGGCATTGGAGCTGCCTCCTGCCATCCCGGCCGCCACCGGGATATGCTTCGTCAGAGAGATCTTTACTCCTGTATGGATGTCAAACTCATCCATCAAAAGCCTGGCGGCCCGGTATGCCAGATTATTTTCATTAACGGGCAGATAAAACAGATTGGTGCTGATCTCTATTCCCGACTCTTTTTTCTTTTCCATGATGATCTGGTCATACAGATAGATCGTCTGCATGACCATCCTCACATCATGATAGCCGTTTGGCCTTTTGCCCAACACATCCAGTCCGAGATTGATTTTTCCCAGTGCTTTTAACTCTATTTTATCCATCCGAGATTCTCTCCTTGCACATCAGATTCTGTATCTTGTATACAGTGTACTCATAGTATACTCATATTCTCTTTAAAAATCAATATCTTATCTCCCGTTTTTATCTCCCCGTTCTCCAGTTTATTGACCTCCCGGATCGACTCCTCCGTCGTCTGATACCGTTTGGCAAGATCCCACAAACGGTCGCCGGAGCGGACGATATAGCCCACGATCCCGGGCCTCGCTTCCAGCTCCTCCGCCTGCACAGGCTGGAAGGCAACACTCTCGATATTTGGCACCGTCACAGGCCGCTTGAAAAAGCAGTAGAAGGCCAGCACCGCCCGCACCTCGATCTCATCGCTTCCCAGGAGGTTCACCGACAGCTGCTCCACGCCTTCCGTCAGACCATAATCCATATCCTCCGTTGTCTCATTGCTCTCCAGCGTATAGGAAAATGGAATCATGCCCTGCCAGGTATCAAAAGGAATCTGGTCGTCTGCTTTTATATAGAGGAAACTGACGTGCAAAACCCCTTCGATCTGCAGCCCTTCGTCTGTGGCACGCACACTTTCCGTCTGGATCCGGGCGCTGCTGTGGCAGATCTGCAGAATGTTATCCTTGATCTCCGGCAAAGAAAGCTGTTCCGACACTTTGCATTTGGAATGATTCTGCATCAGGAGCTGTTCCGCCTGTTCCTCCCGGATCTCGGGAACGCAGGTCTTCTGCAGACAATAAAGGTCCTCAAGCACCGACACCTTGATCTCCCTGTAAACGACAAAGCGGATCTCAAGCGCCGCTTCCACACTGAGCACCCGCATTTCTCCGTCCTCATCCATCTGCGGCTCCACGCTTACCTCTGCAAGCTCCGGAAAAATCTGATGGTACATAGTCTCCTCCGCTCCCTGGCACTCCGTCCGCCCCTCAAAAGGCAGGGTTCTCTCTACCCAGTCTGTTTTTCCCTCCCCTGCATCATAAAGAGCAAACAGCTTAAGTTCTCCCTGAAGCCGTATACCGTCTTCCTCCAGCCTGGTATCAAATTTCCGCAGGTTTACCTCCGTCCACAGAAGCGTCTCTATGTTTTCCTTCGTTCCCTCCAGCGCCGCCTCCTCCCGGATCCTGAAAATATCCCGTTTAGACGCAAATGCGCTTAACAGCTCCCTTTCTTCATATCTCTTATACAGCGGAGCTTCCCCGGCATCTTTATCCTCTGTCAGATCTGTCGTAATTTCGGTCTCTACGGCCTCCTCCGTATGTACGGCGATATCACAGACCGCCCGGATCTGAAGCTTTCTGGAATGAATAACCGTGGCCGTAACATCTACGTTCACCGGGGCAACCGCCAGATTTCCGATCGTCTCCTGCTCCAGGCACACCATTTCCTCAAAGGGAATCCTTCCCTCCAGGCTGGATACCGTCCGCTCTGCCGCATCGGTTACATAGAGGACCCTGAACTTCAGCTTTCCTGTTATCTTCACATAATTTTCCACCACCCGTACATCCTCCGGCATAAGGCTCCCCGCCCCCAGGATCACCTCCCGCACGTCCTCCTTTGCATCCGGCACGTTATAATCATGGTCCATATAGAACTGATCCGTCACCGGCTTTCCTGTCTGATACGTCTGTATCCGTTCGGTCTGATATTCCATCTCCTTGCTCCTCCTATTACTCAAATATAACCTGTTTATCAATATATTCCATCTTTACCACCACATAAGGATAGGTTGCCGCCTCTGTGATCTCTTCTCCTTTGTCCGGCCCCAGCAGGGCGGTTTCTATGTAAACGGCCCGCTCTGCCTCATAGCATGCGGTTACCTCGATGCTGTACCCGCTGGTCTTCTGTTTTCCGTACCCCCTTGCAGCATACAGACATCCCTGATCTGCATAGCTTAATTCAAACGGCTCTTCTTTCGCCTCCTCGATCCGCTCCAGAAATTCTTCCGGCACGTCTTCTTTATCGGTCACCGTATATTCCACATCCCGGATCTTTGCCGGATCCAGCTTATAGGCCACACAGCCCGAGGGGAGCAAAGCCACCCCCGCCGCAGTTAAAAGAACAGCCAGGATACAGCGCCACTTTCCCATAAGCCCCCTGAAACTACAATTCTTCTTTATTATCATACACACCCGCCCTAGGAATAATTCCTGGAATGTTGTATAATGCTTTTATGATCGTAAAAGAGAGGTTACCATATGATAAGATTTCTGACTATCGCAATTATTTTATTTCTTTATCTGCTGCTGGGGATCCCCGTCCTTCTGATAGAAGGACTGATCGCCAAAGTAAACCGCCAGGCCAGCGACTATCAGTGTCTGCGTCTGGTCCAGTGGACCTTCCGCCTGATGCTGAAGGTGGCGGGCGTTGAAGTTACCGTGATCGGCGAGGAAAATGTGCCGGACGAGCCGGTCCTCTTTATCGGGAATCACAGAAGTTATTTTGACATCCTGCTTACCTACTCCCGCTGCAAAAGGCTGACCGGATATATTGCCAAAAAGGAAATGCTCCGGTACCCGCTGCTGCGTGACTGGATGAAACGGCTCTACTGCCTGTTCCTTGACCGTTCCACACCTAAAGAGGGGCTGAAGACGATCCTGACTGCCATTGACTATATCAAGCAGGGAATCTCTATCTGTATCTTCCCGGAAGGCACCCGCAACACCGGAGAGGAATTGAGTATGCTGCCCTTTCACAGCGGCTCTTTTAAGATTGCGGAAAAGACCGGCTGCACCATTATTCCCATGAGCCTGAACAACACGGCGGCCATATTCGAAAACCATATGCCACTGGTCAAAAAGACTCACGTGATCCTTGAATACGGCAAGCCGATCCGCCTCTCCGAAATGGATAAGGAGACCAGAAAGCATGTTGCTTCGTACTGCCAGGACCTGATCCAGGAAACCATACGAAAAAACCAGTCCCTTTTGTAGGGGCTGGTTTTTTTCTTTTACATTTGCCTGCACAAGTGCTATAATGAACCCAATGTATAAAAGCACCGTTCCGGTCGTATGAAGAAAAAGGAGTATAGAAAAATGAATAAGCAAGATCTAACCCTATTGACGGACTTGTATGAGCTGACTATGATGCAGGGATATTATGTCAAAGGTCAGAACGAAAAAGTGATCTTCGACGTATTCTTCCGTGCAAACCCTTGCAACAACGGATATTCTGTCTGCGCCGGCTTAGACCAGGTGATCGACTATATCAAAAATCTGAACTTTACTTATGAGGACGTAGATTATCTGAGAGGTCTTGGCATTTTCAGCGAAGACTTTCTACATTATTTAAGTGGCTTCCATTTCAGCGGTGATATCTATGCCATCCCTGAGGGCAGCGTAATCTTTCCCAAGGAACCGATCCTGAAGGTCATCGCCCCGATCATGGAAGCGCAGCTGGTGGAGACGGCGCTTCTTACCATCCTGAACCATCAGTGTCTGATCGCCACCAAAGCATCCCGCGTGGTCTATGCGGCAAACGGCGACGGCGTTATGGAATTTGGCTTAAGAAGGGCCCAGGGTCCGGATGCAGGGCTCTATGGTGCAAGAGCCGCTATCATCGGCGGCTGTGTCGGTACGTCCAATGTCCTGGCCGGGCAGCTCTTTGACGTTCCTGTCATGGGAACCCATGCTCACAGCTGGATCATGAGCTTTCCGGATGAGTATACTGCATTTAAAGCTTATGCCGATCTGTACCCGGACAACTGCACGCTTCTGGTAGACACCTATGACACGCTGAAATCCGGTGTACCCAACGCCATCCGCGTGTTCCGGGAATTTAAGGAATCCGGCAGGACCTTTAAAAAATACGGCATCCGTCTGGACAGCGGAGACCTGGCTTATCTTTCCAAACAGGCACGTAAGATGCTGGACGAGGCAGGCTTTACCGACGCTACCATCACGGCATCCAATGATCTGGATGAATACCTGCTCCATGACCTGAAAATGCAGGGCGCGGCTATCAACTCCTGGGGTGTGGGAACCCATCTTATCACCTCCAAGGACTGCCCGTCTTTCGGCGGCGTATACAAGCTGGCTGCAATCCAGAACGAGGAGGGAGAATTTATCCCGAAGATCAAGATTTCCGAGAATACAGAAAAGATCACCAATCCCGGCAACAAGACCATTTACCGGATTTATGAAAAGGACTCCGGAAAACTGAAGGCTGATCTGATCTGCTTTGCCGATGAAACCTTTGACCCTTCCGAGGACCTGCTCCTCTTCGATCCTATCGAAACCTGGAAGAAGACCAGGCTTCCCGGCGGCTCCTACACAATGCGCGAAATGATGGTTCCCATCTTCCGCAACGGAGAATGTATCTATCAGTCTCCGTCCGTAAAAGAGATTGCCGACTACTGCCGGCAGGAAAAAGAAACTCTGTGGGAAGAAACACAGCGTCTGTTCTACCCGCATCAGATTTATGTCGACCTGTCCCCGAAGCTCTATGAGGTCAAGAAAAACCTGCTGAATCAGGTAAACAAGGGGTAGACCGGCACAGAAAATATGATATTGCATAGATAAAAGAAAACCATATTTGAAGGAGACCATTTTTATGAAAATCATTGTACTGGCAGGGGGCCTTAGCCCGGAGCGCGACGTGTCATTAACCTCCGGAGCCGGCATCTGTAAAACCTTGCGTGAAAGAGGCCACCAGGCCTTTCTGCTTGACGTCTTTTTCGGCCTTCCTTATCCTTCCGAAAAGCTAAGCGAAGTCTTTGAGCTGCCCGGCGCGGGCCTTGAGATTGCCGACGGCATTAAAACCACCACTCCAGACCTTAAGGCACTTAAGGCTTCCCGCCCGGATCAGTCCGAATGTTACTTCGGACCAAATGTCGTAGAGCTGTGCCGGTTGGCAGATATCACATTTATCGCCCTTCACGGCTCTGTCGGCGAAAATGGAAAGATCCAGGCTACCTTTGATATTCTTGGCATTAAATATACAGGCCCCAACTCCCTGGGATGTTCTCTGTCTATGAATAAGCTGGTGGCAAAACAGATATTTAAAATGTCCCGGGTACCTACCCCCCGCGGCACTTCACTGACCTGGAAGACCAAGGATACACCGCTTGACGAACTGGGATATTATCTTCCTCTGGTAATCAAGCCCTGTTCCAGCGGTTCCAGCATTGGTGTCTATATTGTCCACACCGAGGATGAATACAGGGAAGCAGTCCGGCAGTCCTTTGAGGTTGACCGCCAGGACGAGGTAGTGATCGAGCCTTACATCAAGGGCCGGGAATATGCCTGCAGTATTATCGGCGGAAAAGCTTTTCCTTTGGTAGAGATCATCCCCAAAAACGGTGTCTTTAACTATGAAAATAAATATCAAAGCGGAGGTGCCGAGGAATTATGCCCGCCCAGATCCCTGGACGAGAAAACCCAGAAGAAGATCCGCCGTGCGGGAGAAAAGGCCTTCGAGGCTCTGCGTATGGATGTCTACGCCCGTGCAGACTTTATTGTAGATGAAACAGACGGACGGTTCTATTGTCTGGAAATGAACGGTCTTCCGGGCATGACTCCATCCAGTCTGATTCCCAAAGCCGCAAAGGCAGAAGGTCTGGACTATGGGGATCTTTGTGAGCTGATCATTGAGGAATCTATGAAAACACGTTATTTATAAATGAAGAAAGGAACCAGAAACATGAAAAACCTTACTCTGGAAAATATTACGAGGGTCTGCCGCGGCACCTATCACGGAGATCCTGCAAAGCTTGGCCAGGAAGTCTCCGGTGTAGTGATCGACAGCCGGAAGGTAGAGAAAGATAATCTTTTTGTCGCTATTGACGGAGAGAATGTCAACGCTCACCGTTTTATCCCGGACACTATCGAAAAAGGGGCGCTCTGTGTGGTTTCCCACGAGGATCTGGGCGAAACTGATTTCCCCTATATTCTGGTGGAATCCACCGGGCAGGCGCTTCTGGACATCGCCAAGCTCTACCGGGATTCCTTCGACATCAAGGTCGTAGGCATCACCGGCAGCGTCGGAAAGACCAGCACCAAGGAAATGATCGCTTCTGTACTTGCACAGAAGTATAAAGTCCACAAAACACTTGGCAACTTCAATAATGAATGGGGGCTTCCTCTTACTATTTTCCAGCTGAATGAAGAACACCAGATCGCGGTTCTGGAGATGGGTGTTAATCATTTCGGCGAAATGCGCCGCCTCTCCTCTGTCGCAAGCCCGGATATCTGTGTGATCACGAATATCGGCGTGGCCCATCTGGAATTTTTCAAGACCAGAGAGGGTATTCTCCAGGAAAAGTCTCAGATGATCCAGGATATGAAGGCCGGCGGATCTATTATCTTAAACGGCGATGACGATCTGCTTTCCCAGATGGGCCCTGTCAAAGGCGCTTCCCCTGTCTTTTTTGGTACCGGGGACGGCAATCAGTTCCGCGCTGACGGCATCGAGCCTCTGGGACTTCGGGGAACAGCCTGCAACATCCATCTGCCGGACGGCTCTTCCTTCCCGGTCATCATACCCCTTCCGGGAGCGCATATGATCTCCAATGCACTGGCAGGGGCTGCCGTGGGATATACCATGGGACTTTCCGCAGAAGAGATCAAGGCGGGTATTGAAGGCCTTCCTTCCATGCCGGGACGCAACAACATCATCAAGACAGACCGCCTCATCATCCTGGATGACTGTTATAATGCCAACCCTATCTCGACCAAAGCTGCCATTGATGTGCTTTCTATGGCTATCGGGCGCAAGGTCGCTATTCTTGGCAATATGGGCGAGCTGGGCTCCGACGAATGTGCTCTTCACCGGGAAGTCGGCACTTACTGCGCCAAGAAAGGCATTGATGTAGTCTGCGGAATCGGAGATCTGGCAAAACATTTAGTGGAAGGCGCTTCCACGGACAGCACCGTGGAAACACACTGGTTTGAATCCAAGGCAGATTTTCTGGCCGAAATGAAGGATATCATCCAGCCTGGCGACAATGTACTGGTTAAGGCCTCCCATGGCATGTGGTTCCCCGAATTGGTGGAATCTCTGCAATCTTTCTAATTGTCACATAAAATAGAGACTGCAATTTTCAGAAATTTTAGTTTACATTTTCGACATTTTGTATACGTTTTCATCCCGTCAGTTGACTTATTTCGTCAATATGGCTATAATATAGAGAGATTCAATTAAAAAAATTGAATCTCTCTATATTTTTTCTACAACATTGTACATCGAAAGGAGGACGAGAAAATGTGGGGAGAAATTTTTAACATGGACAATCCGCTGGTCGGAGCGGATAACACCTGGGTTCTGTGGGCGATCTGTGCTGCAGGTGCTGCCGGAGCGATCTATCTGGAGCAGAAGTACACCTGGGCGGCAAAAGCCAGTGGAGCGATCGTAGCTCTTGTTATGGCGCTGATTCTGTCAAACTTAGGAATCATCCCGACCGCATCCCCGGTATGGGATACTGTCTGGAATTATGTAGTGCCGCTGTCCCTGCCTTTACTGCTGATGCAGTGTAATGTTCGTGACATGGGAAAGGATTCACTAAGACTTCTGGGAATATTCCTATGCGGTTCTGTCGGTACCATGGTGGGCGCCCTTATAGGTTTTGCAGTGCTTGGCAACTTCATTCCGGAGCTGAACGCACTGGCAGGTGTATTTACCGGCACCTATATCGGCGGATCTGTAAACTTTGCAGCTCTTGGCGAGGCCTTTGGAGTAACAGGCGAGATGCTGTCTGCCGCTACTGTTGCAGATAACCTTCTGATGGCCCTGTACTTCTTTGTACTGGTTATGATTCCGGGTATCAACTTCTTCCGCAAGCACTACAAACATCCACATCAGGATGCTGTAGAAGCAGGAACCGCTGACAATGATTCCGAGGGAACCGCAGCAGCAGCTTACTGGGGACGTAAGGAAATTTCCTTAAAGGATATTGCCCTGGCAGTTGCAGTTGCATTCGTGATCGTGGCAGTTTCCTCTATCGTTGCTGATTTCCTGGCCGGTGTGATCCCGACCTCTAATCCGGTTCTGTCCATGCTGAATACACTGTTCGGCAACATGTACCTGTGGATCGCTACGATCTCTATGATCTGTGCAACAGCAGCCCCTGGATTCTTTGGAGAGATCAGAGGAACGAATGAGATGGGAACTTTCCTGATCTACCTGTTCTTCTTCGTAATCGGTGTTCCGGCATCCATCCCGCTGATTGTTCGGAATTCCCCGCTGCTTCTCGTATTCGCAGCGATCGTTGTTATCGTAAATATGCTGTTCAGCCTGGTTCTTGGAAAAATCTTCAAGTTTGACCTGGAGGAAATCCTGTGTGCATCTAATGCAAACATCGGTGGACCTACCACTTCAGCTGCTATGGCAGTTTCCAAGGGCTGGACAAAACTGGTTGGACCTTGTCTGATCGTTGGTACGATCGGATACGTTATCGGTACATACTGTGGTCTGATCATCGGCAGTCTTTTAGGTGCAGCCTAAAACCTGGTTATTCGCAGGGGCGGTTTTTCCGTCCCTGTATTTATATTTACAAAGGAGGACTGACTTATGAATTTTGATGCTCACTGTGACATTTGGACGGATGTGACTCACCACTATCTGGACGGCGAACACGATATCTTCCGCAAATACCACTATGAACGGCTGAAAAAGGGAGATATCGAGGGTGGTATTTTCGTCATCTGGAATGATCCGCCTTATGACAAGGATCCTCTGAAACGGACCCATCAGATGATGGATGCTATTACCCAGGAAGAGCCGGAGTGTGCGGATATTATGAAGGTATGCCGTTCCTATAAGGATATGATGGAGGCAAAGGCGGACGGAAAAATGTACGCCTTCATCGGTCTGGAGGGCCTGAAGAGTATCGGCGAGGACGTTGATATGATCGATGAATTCTACAAGTTCGGCGCCAGACACGCAAGCCTTACCTGGAACGAAGAAAATCCGCTGGCTACCGGCGCAAGGGGAAGCAAAGACCGCGGGCTTACAGATCTTGGCCGTAAAGCCGTGCGCAAGATCCAGGATCTGGGGATGATTCTGGACATGTCCCATATCAACGACAAATCCTTCTGGGATGTTCTCGACGTGGCCACCGGCCCTGTCGTAGCCACCCATTCCAACTGCCGGGCACTCTGCGACCAGGCACGCAATCTTACTGACGAACAGCTGAAAGCTCTGGCCGACACCGGCGGCATGGTGGGATTGAATTCATTCAATGAATTTGTACACCCTGTAGAGTCCGAACAGACCGTGGACAACCTGGTAAAACATCTGATCCACATGGTAGAAATCATGGGGATCGATCATGTAGGATTCGGGTTTGATTTCTCCGAATTCCTGGAAGGCGCTACCTTAAGCTCCTTCAGCAGCCAGGCAACACCTTATACCATCGGTCTGGAAGACGCTTCCCATGTGCCGAACCTGATCGCAGCGATCCGGAAAGCCGGATTCAGCGAAGAAGAGATCGAAAAATTCGCATACAAGAACTGGCACGACTTAATCCGCCGTGTACTGCACGAATAGTTAATTATACAAGTGTAAGCAAACGGGGACGTACACCTACTGCGTAGGTGTACGTCCCCGTTCACATTTTCTTCACATTATTCTGCGATCTTAATCACTGCTTTTACAATGTCTGCTTTGTTATGGATGCTGTGGTCCATAGCTTCCTGGGCCTGATCTAAGGTGAATATATCTGTAACAATACCTTTCAGATTTACTTTTCCTTTTGCTACCGCATCGATTGCCATCGGATAAATATGACGGTAGCGGAATACCGTCTTGAAGGTCAGCTCTTTATCCAGCGCCAGGCTCATCGGAAGTGTCATCTCTCCGCTCTTGCTGTAACCTACCAGGACGATGGTGGATCCTTTCTTCGCAGCGTGGATAGCCTGTACTGTTGTCGGCTGTGATCCGGCTGTCTCAATGATCAGATCGGCGCCCAGGCCTCCGGTCAGTTCTTTGATCTTGGCAACCACGTCTTCCTTGCCGCCGTTGATCACGCCGGTAGCGCCAAGCTCCATGGCCTTTTCCAGACGCTTATCCATCAAGTCTACCACATATACTTCGGAGACGCCTCTTGCCTTCAGCGCCATCATAGATACCAGTCCGATACAGCCGGCTCCCATAACGACCGCTGTCTGCCCCAGGTGTGCATCCCCCTGGATAGCCGCATGGAATCCGACAGCCAGAGGCTCGATCAACGCACCTTCCAGTGTGCTCACATTATCCGGCAGCTTAAAGCAAAGATCAGCCTCATGCGCCACATACTCCTGAAATACTCCGTCAACCGGCGGAGTTGCAAAGAAGATAACATCCGGACAGAGATTGTATTTTCCCTGTTTGCAGAACTCACATTTTCCGCATGTCTTTCCTGGCTCCAACGCCACACGGTCACCGACTTTTAAGTGCTTTACATCCGCTCCCACTTCTACAACGGTACCGCCCGGCTCATGTCCCAGCACGAACGGAGGCTCTACTACATAGTCTCCGATAGCTCCGGTCTCATAATAATGCATATCAGATCCGCAGATTCCCACATATTCCAGCTTTACCAGCACCTCATCCGCAGCCGGTTTGGGAATATCTCTTTCCTCAAATCCCATTTTGCCGATTCCGGTCATGACTGCCACTTTCATTTTTCCATCCATAGTCCTAGACCCTCCTGCTTTATTAAGATGTTTAAAAAACTTTCTGGTCTTATTATAATGCAAAACCTATGTTAAAACAATGCCTTATTTGCAAAATATATTTCTTTAAAACGGAGGAATTCTTCTTCGTATAATTTTACATTTTCCGGTATCGGCTCTGTCACCTCCGGGCTCAGATGTACCATCTGCCCGCAGGCTTCTTCATAGTCCTTAAAATATCCGCTTCCTACTGCCGCCGTCATGGCCGCTCCGATACTGGCCTGCTCTTTTCCCTGGTTCGTGTAGATCGGACAGTCATACATATCCGCCTGGATCTGACGGAACAGCGGACTTTTTGCCCCGCCGCCGGCTGCAATGATACGGTCTCCCTTAATTCCCAGAGACCGGAAAATAGCGTAGGATTCCTTCATACTGTAAACAATCCCCTCCATGGTACTGCGGATCATGTGCCGTTTGTCATGACGCAGAGTCATGCCCAGATAAACCGCTTTAGCGTTCGGATCATTGTGAGGGGTGCGTTCGCCATTTAAGTAAGGCAGGAAGAGAAGCCCCTCACTTCCTGCAGGCACCTCCTGCGCCAACGCCGTCATTGCATCAAAGCTTTCTGCACCCAGGATATTGTTCTTCAGCCATTTTAAGGCAACACCGCCGCTCAGGTGCGCCCCCATAATGCTCCAGAGATGCTCCCCGCCATGGCACCAGGTATTGGTCCGAAGCTTGGGATCAAAAAGCGGCGCATCCAGCGCACAGGTCAAGTGGCAGGCAGTTCCGATGGTAGATGCCATAAGCCCTCCCCGGATCATACCGTTCCCCAGTTCCATCATCAGGGAATCTCCGCCTCCGTAGGCCACAAACGTTCCTTTCTTAAGTCCGGTAAGCCCGGCACACTCCTCGGTCACCTGTCCTGCTTTTTCATAGGATTCATGGCTCTCTACCAGTAAGTCCTTCGGGATCCCCAGCTTTTCCAGGATCCCGTAGGCCCATGTCCGGTTCTTCATATCCCACATGCCGGTACTGCTGGCGTCAGAAGCATCTGTCCCCAGCTCCCCGCAGATCTTATAACGGATATAGTCCTTCGGCAGCATAACCTTATAAATCTTTTCGTAGCTTTGCGGCTGCTTCTCCCGCACCCACACAAGGGACGGCAGGAGAAATCCTGCACTCAGCCGGTTTTCAAACACCCTTCCAAACTCTTCTTCCGGAACAGTTTCATAGATATGGGAAATCTGCTCTCCTGTCCGCTGATCCGCCCAGATGATCGCATTGCCGATGGGCCTTATGTCCTGATCCACCATCACCAGGCCGTGCATCTGCCCGGAAAATCCGATGCCCCCTATCTGATCCTTTATTCCCGGCTTCTCATCCAGCATCTGCCGGATAGCCAGCACCGTAGATTCCCACAGCTGGTTCATATCCTGCTCCGCCCGGTCAAGCTCCGGTTTTTTGATATCATACTCGCACTGCCCCGCAGCCACTGTCTGTCCGGAAACGTCCACAGCTACCGCACGCACGCTGGAGGTTCCAAGATCGATTCCTACAAAGTATTCCATTCATCTTCACCATCCCAGATATCCCGCCAGTCTTTCGCATCCTCCCACAGGAATACCTTCCCTTTGATCAGACGGGCGTTTTTATCTGCCTTTCTTAATATTTCCATTTCCTCTCCGCTAAGGAAGTCTTCTGTCGTACATTTCAGATTTCCCACATACTCCTTCTCGAAAATTGAGAAGGGAATCGGGATCTGTCCTCTTTGCACCGCCCATTTCACACAGACAGTCGCCGGATGACAGCAGTGCGCCTCTGCGATTTCCTTCAGTTCCGGCAGTTCAAAGGTCACCACATCCCCCTCTTCCGTGTCACGCTCAGGCCTGCAGGGCGATCCCATCGGACTGAATGCGATCAGCTGGATATCATGAGCCTTGCAGTATTCAAACAGCTTCGGCTGCTGAAATGTCGGGTTGATCTCCACCTCCAGCACCGTCGGCTTAATCCGGCAAAGAGGCAGCACCTGCTCTAATTTCGTGATGGTCATATTGGACATGCCAATGCTTCTTACCAGCCCCAGATCTACCAGACGCTCCATCTGCCACCAGGTCGTCATATATTCTTCCAGCGAAAAAGGCACTGCATCCGGATTTCTTCCCTCCAGATGCGCTCCCGGCGCATGGTAATTAGGGAACGGCCAGTGTACCATATAAACATCCAGATATGAAAGCCTAAGATCACGAAGAGTCCTGGCACAGGCAACCAGCACATCGCCTTTCCCATGCATATCATTCCAGACCTTTGACATAATCGTCAGCTCCTGACGCTGAACAATCCCCTCTGCAAAAGCCTTTGCGAATACTTTCCCTATCTCGGCTTCATTTCCGTAGGAAGCCGCACAGTCAAACAGGCGGTAGCCGGCCTCAATGGCTCCATAAACCGCATCCGACACCTCCTCAGAGGTATAGCGGTCATTCCCAAAGGTTCCCATACCAATCCCCGGAATCACCATTCCGTTTGACAATTTTCTTTGCGGTACAATCTCCGGGCTTACTCGTTCCATGCTTCACCCTCTCCTTTCATACATGCTTTATACTCTCCCTTTACGGGTATGATCCTTGCTTTCCAGCTCTGACGCTCCTGTCGCTGACGCTCCAGGCTCTGATAGATCCTGCGGGCCGCACCGCCAAGATCCTGGTTATAGACCGCCACCGGGAATCGTCCGGAACCCTCAAAATCATCAATAGCCGCCAGTGCGATCCTTAAGCCCGTCCTCTTTTCCGGCGTCCCGGCCCCTCCCGGCCCCCAGATCACTTCCGCAGTCTGCTGTGCCAGCTCTCCTGTTCCGCAAAGAACCATGCCGTCCTTCATCTTCTGTGTGATCTTACGGATCTCTTCTTTGGAAAACTCCGCCATCCTCCGGTCTCTTCTCCAGGGCACATGATATACCTGCCCCCGGGGGCAGAATTTCTGGAAGCTTTCCTCCCTTTTCCGGATATTTCCTATCTCCAGATTATCCCAGCCAATATATAAATATTCCCCGTATTCTCTCTCCTGTCTTTCCAAAAGCGTGCGGATTGCATCCACATTATCTATAAATACACTATCCGCATAGGGTCCGGCCACGTCCGTATCAAAAAATACCAGATTCATGCCGATGCTCCTGAGACGCAAAAGCTTTTCCTGATCCACGCTCCGGTCATCCGGCCATACGACAGCATTGCGGATATTTTTGCTGTAAAGCCGGTACAGGCAATCCTCCAGCGTCGTATGCTCCGGCGCCTCCACATACAAAAGCAAAGCGTCATGCTCCCAGACACAGCGCTGGAACTCAGCAATAAAATGTGCAAAAAACGGGTTTCTGGACGGCGCCACCAGTGCGATCATATCTGTTGCCGTCTCATTTCCATGATTTTTCAGTGTCACGGTGGTTCCATTGCCCACCTCTCTTACGATCAGCTCCTCCTCTTCCAGAAGCTCCAGTGCCTTTCGCACGGTAATCCTGCTGACCTCGTAGTCTGCCGCCATCTGCCGTTCCGAAGGGATTTTTTCTCCATCCTGGTACACCCCTTCATAAATCTGCCGGCAAATATAATTTTTCAAATCTACATAGCGAAGTTCCGTCGATTCCAAAGGCGTCCCTCCTCATCTTAAATTTTCTTATTGGTATTGTAACATAGTACCATTTGGAAGTCAAAGAATTTTATCCCTTTGCCGTACTAAAATATTGCCTGTCCGCCGCAAGCATAGTACAATGAATTTATAACTGTAGGCGTGATATCTTTGAGGGGAGGATTTCATGATGCTAAAGAAATTGTTGGGAACGATCCTGTGTATTCTGGTTATGGTTCTTGGGGTTATATGCTATATGGAGTTTAAATCCCCGGCGTCCGGGGAACGAATCGATGATTATCTGCTTTCTGCCGGAAACGGGACCTACTGCGGCGGCACAAAAACCGGCTCCGTAGAGCTAAATATCGAGATCAAAGGCTCCGGCTTTCAGAAAATGTTTCCTACTTCCGATGATATCACGAAAAACGGCAATCATCTGATCGTGGATGACCGTTATCTCCTGCGGGTCTTCCGTGGAAAGCATCAGCTGGCAAGCGCCGCTTACGAACAGGACAGTATGCATGACCGGCAGAGCCTGAAGGTTTATTTTACAACAGCGGACGATCCCGCCCCCTCTGACCCTATCGAGATTGTTATTTCAAAAGACTCTGAAAAAAATGTAAAGGCCCGGATCGAATGTGATCTGGAAAACGATTCCAAACTTGCAGAATTTGGTACTACAACTGGTTCTGCCGTTGCCCGCGTTTCATCCTCCGGCGTTTATCTGGATCTTCAGAACTCCTATTTTGGTATCTCTGACTTTCAATCGGTCGGTTCTCTTAAGCTTGGAACCAAAGAAGAGGCAGTTGTCATGCCTCTGAACAATAATGTAGATCCCACAAAAGCTAAGGAATACGGCATGATTCTTCCTGCCGTCATTTCCCAGAGCAGCGAAAAAACCGGCACCTATGCCTATGCTGCTGATCTGCCTGACTGGCAGGATATCAGCTACCTGGCTCTAAAAAGCGCCCAGGCCGGCACCACCTGGATGGTACGCAAGGACCTTCTTTCTGACCTTACATATGTCTCCGGCTACGTAGTATATCAGGAGGACGGTGTCCTTTCCATCGTCCATGACAATGCCCTGTACAAAGCCCCGATTCCTGAGTCCCAGAAGGACACTGATTTTGAGCTTGGGACATCCGTCGATATTTTCTATGGTGATAAGATCAAACAGGATTATGGATATGACCTGGTGGATGTGACGGCTATTGCCGGGTAGGTATGATCCATCCGGCATTTTTACTAAATTTCTCCTCCGCTATTTTGGGTAAAAACTACTTTTGAAATGAACGAATCCCTTTTGTTATAATAGGAATAGAAACCGTTGCCCGCGACAAAAGGAGGAGATAGTATGCCCCAAATCAATGATTATGTAAACTTCAGCACCCATGGAATCTGTAAGATCGAAGACCAGCACTGACAGCATCGGCAGCTATATCCGCAGGAAATTAGGCATTTTCTAATATTTCCATAAACTCTTCCCCTGTAATCGTTTCTTTTCCTCAAAATCCCGAAACTGTCCTTACATTCTTCTTGATTTATAAGGACATATTAAAGACATTATCAGTAGCCGAATCCTTCCCGTCCGGTTACTATAGACATAGCAGCACCACTCGCATCAGTGGTGGCAATCACGACAACAACGAAGGGGAACATTTATCTATGAGCACGATCACACTACTTGCTACACTCGGCCAGGCATACCTGCCAAGGCTGCAGGTCCTGCTTACTTCCATTGCCGTAAATCAGACGGATACCTCTGTAGAGCTTTATCTCCTGCACAGCCGGATTCCGGAAAAAAACCTGACACCTGTCGCAAGACAGTGTCAGATTCTTGGCTTTTCCTTTTTCCCGATCCAGATTCCTGAGTCCTCCTTTGCAGACGCCCCTGTCACCAGAACCTATCCCAAAGAAATGTATTACCGCCTGCTGGCCCCCCATCTTCTCCCCGGCCATGTACACAGGATCCTGTACCTGGATCCGGATACCCTGGTAATCAATCCACTGCGCCCACTCTGGGACATGGATCTCAATGGAAACCTTTTTGCCGCTGCCGCTCATACAGGAAAGACGGAGCTGGCCAATAGTATTAACCAGCTCCGTCTTGGTACGGATCACAATTATTTTAATTCCGGAGTCCTTTTAATGGACCTGGATTCAGGGCACCGTGAAATCATCCCCGAAGACATCTTTCGTTTCGTCCGGGAACACGGAAAAGAACTCCTGCTCCCAGACCAGGATATCCTGAACTGCCTGTACGGAAACCGGATCCTGGAGCTTGACGATGCTGTCTGGAATTACGATGCCCGAAACTACAACAACTACCTGATCAGAAGCTCCGGCACCTGCACCATGGACTGGGTCATGAGCACCACCTCTATCCTGCATTTCTGCGGGAAAAGCAAGCCATGGCATTCCGGCTATATCCATCGCTTCGGCATCCTCTACAAACACTACATGCAGCTTACCCGGAGACTCGGTTTTTCTCCGGAATAATAAACTACTGAGGAGGATCCTGCTTTCCAGGCACCAGCCGTCCTGTCAGGATCCTCCTGATCTGTTCGATCAGTTTTTCTTCGCTCAGCTGCGGATTATCGGCATAATGAATCAGAATTCCCATCATTCCGCAGGCAAAAAAGCGGAGCATGACTTCCATATCGTCATAGTCAATCTTTATCTCCGGAGATTTATACCTTTCGGTCACTCCCCGGAGATACTGGATCAAAGCATCAATCAATATTCTGACCGCCCGGTCCCGTTTCCTGGACTCCATAAATTTTCTCATCTGTACGGCATTTCTCTTGAAAAAGGACACAAACACTCTGAGCGCCTTTTCCGGCTCCTCTGCCTGTATGCTCTGTTCCAGCATTTGTTTGCTCTTTTCCAGGATTGTCCATTCCAGTACTTCATCCATATCCTGAAAATGATAATAAAAGGTCTGCCTGGAGATATGACATTCTCCGATCAGCATGGTGACTGTGATCTTGTCTACATCCTGGGTCTTTACTAATTCAGAAAAAGTGTCTGATATCAGCCGCCTCATCTCGCCTTTCATAATTTACCCCATTTCCGCTCCTTATCAGAATCAAAACGCTTTTCCCCCTCATGCCAGCGTTAAATATATCATATTACACTTTTCAAGAATCCGCAAACAGGAATTTGTACTTTTATCACCACCGCCGGAGTCCCGCCGTCTCCTGTTCCATCTAAACAGGCACGACTACCGGACAGAATCCCTTAAGGCCGATCACCATCACCGGACGTCCCTGTGCGATCTCTCCCTTTTTCGCACATACCTTCATCTCCTTCTGTCCGATCATAGCCTTTCCTTTGTGTGTATAAATCGGCGTACTCGCTTCTCCTATCTCCCACAAAAGCCGCTCTTCTTTCCTGCACTGGCACCGGGCGATCAGGTATCGTTCGGCCATCTGAAGAAGACCAAACACAATGACCATGAGAAGAATGTCTTTCACATCCGACGCCAGGAAAGCCAGGCCAATACCTATGATAAGGCCGCTGTTGGTAACTCCGCCGCCGTTCCAGTTGTTCGCCCATGCATAGAAGAGATCCATATCGTGATATTTTTCCACCGCAGACCAGATAAATCCCCATACCACGAAGACCACTCCCACCGTAGTCCAGATCAATAGTCCGGTCTCATTTTTCAACTCTTCCCCATAATATGCTGTCCGCATAAACAGGACAAAGAAGCCGGTCAGAAGTCCGCATGCTGCCATCCAGACAGCCATCTTCCAATCTACATTCGTCCGGTAGATATGGTCCATCTGACATCCGGCTTTCACCGGATCCCCCATCTGCCGCACTGCTTCTGCCCTTGCCTCTTCCAGGCTCATTCCTTTCTTCTGCAGTGCTTCCATACAGTCTGCAAGATGCGCGGCATACTCTTCCCGCACCTCTCCCCGCACCTCCGGATCGTGAATACATTTCGTCAGTTTATCCAGATATTTCTTCTCGTCCATAACCTACCCTCCAATCAACTCATAGACCGCCCCGGCGTATGTCTGCCACTCTTTGATGATCCTGGCAAGATGCTTCTTTCCCTTTTCGGTAATATGGTAATACTTGCGAAGCTTGCCGTTCACTTCCTCACTGTAAGTCTCAAGATACTCCTCCTGCACCAGTCCGTGAAGCAGCGGATACAGCGTTCCCACCTTCAGGTCAAACACGTGATTAGACCGTTCTCCCAGGGTTTCTATCATCTCGTATCCATACATATCCTTTTCCGTCAGCAGCTTCAGGATCAGCATCGTACTGCTGCCGCTTCCTTTCGACCAATTTCCTGCCATAATACCCTCCTTCCTATTGAAATACGATCTATATCTTTATCTTATATATATTGTAACTCGATATATATTTTTGTCAATATATTTCCCGAAAAAAGTGCGGCATTTAGCCGCACCGTCTCCGTTTCATTTTCTCTGTACTTTTTACGCACAATCCTGACTTTTTATACTTACTTTCCTATTATCCACTTCCATCTCCGGAAGCCCTGCGAAATACCATTTTTTCTTTCGCGGAGAGTACTGGACCAATACCGGGATTCTTGCATCCTCCACAGAAAGATACACATATTGTCCTGGAAATATAAACCAATTTTTCCTGGACTCATGATCTACAAATATCAGTCTGGACTCATTATTTTTCCCTTTGATCTTTAATGTTCCCACCATATTTATCACACTCCCTTTACTGCAATCGGATATATCTCCTGGTTACTGTATTCATCTTAAAGGAAAATTGTGAATTTATCTTGACGATAACATTAAATTATTGCAAATATTTCCTTTTTTACTGCTTCCACATCTCCGGTAAAGACGATTCCGTCCATCCCGGCAGCTCTTCCGGCCTCCACATTTGCCGGCTTATCATCCAGAAAGAAGCAGGTCTCCGGTTTTAGGTCAAAATGCTCAAACAGATACCTGTAAATCCTGGCATCCGGTTTCGCCATCCGGACCGGGGCCGAAAACACTACACCGTCAAACTCCCGGACAATCTCGTAATAATCTGCATGCTCAGCAAAATATGTGGGAGCATTGGACAGAATATAGCACTTAAATCCGGTCTTCTTTAATTCCCGAACCAGCTCCCAGGTTTGAGGGATCGGCGTCAGATACCGGTACCAGTCCTGAAAGAAATGATTCACTGCCTCCTTCCAGTCCTCCGGCGCCTTCTTTATTGCCTCCTGCCGTGCGGCTTCATAATCTGCCTTTCCGGCATCCAGAGCTTCCCAGTGTTCCATTACGAGTCCGGCAAACTCCTTCCTCATCCTTTCATCTTTACAGAACTTTGATGTAATATATGCGCCATCAAAACGTCCTAGTACATTTCCAAAGTCAAAGATAATATTCTGATACTTCATGCTCTACACCTTAAAACGGTATCCCACTCCCCAGATTGTCTCAATATACTGGGGGTTGGAAGTGTCAAGTTCAACTTTTTCTCTGATCTTTTTGATGTGCACCGTAACCGTGGCAATATCCCCGATAGATTCCATATCCCAGATTTCCCGGAACAATTCCTCCTTCGTATATACATGATTCGGATGACTTGCCAGAAATGTCAGCAGATCAAATTCTTTTGTAGTAAACGTCTTTTCTTCCCCGTTGACCCACACTCTCCGGGCCGTGGTGTCTATCTTAAGGCCGCGGATCTCAATGATCTTGTTCGCCTCCATAGCACTGCCGGTCAGCCGGTCATAACGGGCCAGATGCGCCTTGACACGGGCCACCAGTTCACTGGGGCTAAAGGGTTTGGTCATATAATCGTCTGCTCCAAGACCCAGGCCCCTGATTTTATCAATATCATCCTTCTTTGCCGAAACCATAATGATCGGAGTGTTTTTCTCATTACGGATCTGACGGCAGATATCAAATCCATCCACTCCCGGCAGCATCAGATCCAGAATATACAGATCAAACTCTCCTTCCATAGCCCGTTTCAGTCCTGTTTCACCATCCGTTGCCACTTCCACCTGAAAACCGCTCAGTTCCAGATAATCTTTTTCCAGATCCGCAATGGCTTCTTCATCTTCCACGATCAATATCTTACTCATAAATCGGTACCTCCTGGTATTTTCTAAGCACGAAACACATGGTCGTTCCCGTCTCTTCTCTGCTGGTCGCCCAGATCTTGCCTCCGTGCTCCTCAATAATCTTCTTTACAATCGACAACCCAATGCCGCTGCCGCCTTTCGATGAATTTCTCGACGCATCGGTCCGATAGAACCGGTCAAAAATATTGGGCAGATCCTTGGCCGCGATCCCCTTTCCATTATCCTCCAGTTCTACCTGCACAAAATCGCCTACGTCTTTTACCCGCAGATTGATCTTTGCCTTGGGTTTATCCATATATTTCAGTGAATTATTGACAATATTGTGTATTACCCTCTTAATCTGCTCTGCATCCGCAATTACTTTTACATCCTTTTCTACATAATTGAAATATCCGAATTCTACATTTTTTGCTTCCAGCTCCAGCGACAGATCCTCCGCACAATCCTCGAAATAATCATTGACAGACAGAGTATTAAAATTATAAGGGATACGGTTGGTGTCTATCTTGGAATAAAACGTCAGCTCATTGATCAGAGTGTTCATCTCATCGGCCTTGTTATAGATTGTCCGGATATATTTTTGCATTTTTTCCGGGGTGTCCGCCACACCGTCCATGATTCCCTCCGCATAACCCTTTATGGCCGTCACCGGCGTCTTCAGATCATGAGAGATATTACTGATCAGTTCTTTACTTTCCTTATCATACCGAAGCTTTTCCTCTGCATTGTCCCGCAGTCGGACCCTCATTTCCTCCAGATCCTGGCTAAGCCGTCCCATCTCGTCATCAGCCACCGGCTTCAGTTCAAAGTCCAGATTGCCCTCCTTGATATTTTTGGCTGCTATCTGCATCTTCCGCAGTGGCTGCATGACAGACCGGTAAATCCAGAAGGTCATGACTGCCGCCGTAAAAATCAGGATAAATCCCACACAGAACAATACATCTATCAAAAATTCTCCGATCTCCGGGATTGTCTTGCGGATATCAGATACAATAAACGCACTGCCCTCACCTCCGTCCGGGAACAGGAAATCCACCTGTTTTACCAGTGCCTGTGCATCTCCGCCCAGGTAAATCCCATTTTCAGAAGTAGTTTCCGCCCCTCCGTATTCCGGCAGCTCAGAAATCACATTTCCCGCTTCTTTCATATCTGTCCCCACGTAAATGACCGTGTCACTCTTCCGTACCAGCAGATATGCATTTTTCTCCTGAAGTATCTGGTTAAATCCGTCCAGCGCCGTGGCATCGCCCATTTCCTCCGGCTGATTTGCCGCCATAGCCACTAAATCATGATATGGCTCCTCCGTCAGACTGGACAGGGTCTGCATAGAGTTTGACAGGCTCTCTACGGTAGTCCCTGAAATCTGATATGTCTTTTCTATCGCACTGATCTGATAACTTCCCACCAGATAGATCATGGCAGAGCCAAGAATAATGGGAAGCAAAAGAACTGTTAAAAATGCTATGATCAATTTTGTCCTTAGCTTCATAGGCTACATCCTCCGACAAAAGTATAGCATGAAAACGGGCGCTTCTTAACAAAGCGCCCATAAACTTTTATAAAATTTTTATAAATAGACACGGTCTTCATCTATTTTCCGAATTATATATACTTTTTCAGGACTTCCACCTTGTCCAGTTTCTCCCAGGGAAGATCAACATCTGTCCGTCCAAAGTGACCGTACGCTGCTGTTTGTTTGTAGATTGGCCTTCTCAAATCCAGCATTTTGATGATTCCTGCCGGACGCAGGTCAAAGTTTTCACGGATAATCTCTACCAGTTTCTTATCGCTAAGCTTTCCTGTCCCAAAGGTATCTACCATGATAGATGTGGGATGCGCTACGCCGATGGCATAGGAGAGCTGGATCTCACATTTCTTTGCCAGTCCTGCCGCCACCATATTTTTTGCCACGTACCGAGCCGCATATGCTGCAGAACGATCCACCTTCGTGCAGTCTTTGCCCGAGAAGGCTCCGCCGCCGTGGCGCGCCATGCCGCCATAGGTGTCCACGATCAGCTTCCGCCCGGTCAGCCCGCTGTCGCCATGCGGTCCGCCAATAACAAACCGGCCGGTTGGGTTTATGAAAAATTTGGTGTTCTCATCAGTCATACCTTCCGGGATCACAGCGTCAAACACATGCTTTTTAATATCCTCATGGATCTGCTCCTGGGAAATTTCCGGATTGTGCTGTGTAGAGAGCACTACGGCATCCAGACGGAAGGGAACTCCGCTTTCATCGTATTCTACCGTCACCTGAGTCTTACCGTCCGGACGCAGATATGGCAGCGTGCCGTTTTTGCGCACCTCTGTCAGCCTGCGTGACAGCTTGTGGGCCAGCGCGATCGGATATGGCATATACTCTGGCGTCTCATCAGATGCATAGCCAAACATCATTCCCTGGTCCCCGGCTCCAATCTCATCAAGATCAGCCTCGGACATCTGGTTCTCCTTTGCTTCCAGAGCCTTATCCACACCCATGGCAATATCTGAAGACTGCTCGTCAATAGCAGTGATCACGCCACAGGTGTCTGCATCAAATCCGAACTTACCTCTGGTATAGCCGATTTCCCTGACCGTATCACGCACAATCTTCTGGATATCCACATATGCGTTTGTGGTAATCTCACCCATAACCATTACAAGCCCTGTGGTGGTACAGGTTTCGCAGGCCACACGGCTCATCGGATCCTGCTCCATCAATGCGTCCAGGATCGCATCTGAAATCTGATCACACATTTTGTCCGGATGTCCCTCTGTTACAGATTCTGAAGTAAATAAACGTCTTTCCATAGTTTTCTTCTCCTTTTTGTCCGTCTTTCTTACGGCATCCTTTCTCCTGAATTGAGTCCTCTCCCCGGCATCGCGGCTTTCTGTCCCGACTGCTCCCGGAAGAGATACATGGCAACGAAAAAACAGCCCGCATAAGCGGACTGTTTTATATCTTCATAAACCAATCCTCTTATTGTTCGATTGCTCGCTCAGGTTGGCACCTTCCCGGATCACGGGGGTTGCCGCAGCTTCACAGATCCTTTGTATCTCCACTGCTCTGAATAAGAGAAAGTCTGCAATATGTTAAATTGTGTACGAGTAAGACTTTACACTTTTTTGCAGATATTGTCAAGATGGGGACGTACACTTTTTGCAAAAGTGTACGTCCCCATCTGCGTTTCCCCCTGTCCCTTTTTGTAATATCCCCTGTCCCCTTTAGATCTTTTTCGTGGCGACCAGACCTCCAACACAGCAGATTCCTGCGATCAGAAGTGAAGTTTCCTGTCCTGCCGCGGCAAGCAGCACGGGACAGAGCACAGATGCGATCCCGTACCCGATCATGACTGCGCCGAAGTTTGCGCCTTGATGTTTCATTCCAAAATAATCGGATACCAGCACCGGGAATACACTCACCACCCCGCCGTATACCATGCAGATAAATGCGCACAGCATCACAAATACAGCGCCTCCGGCCACGATCAACCCAAGGGAGGACAACATGGCCATCAAAAACAGCAGGTAGACCACTGCTTTCCGTCCTATCTTATCAGACAATGCCGGAGCCACTACACGTCCGATAATATTTGCAACAGATGCGATGGTCACCCCGGCCAGTGCCTGGGCCCCGGTAAGTCCCCGTTCCATACCTAGTGATTTCATCAGCGGATTAACCAGCACATACGCAGGCACCGCAAGTGCCATGGCAAGGCTGAGCCAATAATATGTCCTGGTCCGCATCATTTCACGGGCTGTATACTGACGCTGCGAAGCGCTCTGCATCTGCTCGCCGTTCTCCAGATGCTCATTCGCTCCGCTCTTCCTTTCCTGAATCTCTTCCGGCGCTTCCTCCAGGAAAAACGCACCCAGACACAGCACCGCATAGATCACAGTCACTGCCAGCATGGCAAAATGAAATCCCCGCTTCGCAAGAATCCAATCACACAGCGGATTCATAATAACCCCCGAGATCCCGATCACACCAATGGTGATACCTGTAACCAGGCCCCGCTTATCCGGAAACCATCCCTGCGGGACTGCCACCAGCATGCTGAACGCACATCCGGATCCCAGACCGCCGATGATTCCATACCCCAGCGAAACCACCCACGGCGCGTCAATCGGCGCCAGCGCCGCCATCAAAAATCCCGCACACATAAACGCACTTCCCGCAAGGATCGTCTTCTTCGCGCCGATCTTATGCTGCAGCCACCCGCCGATCATATTTCCAAAAGCAAACACGGCAATAATCAGCGTAAAGGGCAGACTCGACACCGCCGTCGAAACATCAAACTCTTTTTTCATATACGGCTGGAACACTGTCCAGATGTACGGATTGCCATGGACAAAATTCACAGCCGCCGCCATCACCAAAATAAAATACCGATTACTTTTCCACTCTTTCCCCATAAGTTACCCACATCTCATCCACATTTTCCACAGAAAACCTAATTGGGGACGGGGGATTTCCGAAAATCCCCCGTCCCCAATTAGGTTTAACTTACCTTTAATTTGAATTTCTGAATTTCTTTTTCTGTCGATACTTTCTCGATGATTCCGCCGATCGAGCGCAGCTTTTCTTCGAATCTTTCATATCCTCTCTGAATATATACGATATCATCCACAATCGTAATGCCATCTGTTGCCAGCCCCGCAATACACAGTGCCGCCCCGGCGCGAAGATCCGGCGCACTGACTCTTGCACCGCTGAAATGTTCTACGCCTTCGATGGTTGCGGAATTTCCTTCTATCTTGATGTTGGCTCCCATTCTTGCCAGCTCATCCAGATATTTAAACCGATTTTCAAAGATGCTTTCTGTTATGATACTTGTCCCCTTGCACAAAGCCAGCGTTACGCCAATCTGCGGCTGCATGTCTGTCGGGAATCCCGGGTATGGAAGCGTCTTAACGTGAGTGCTCTTTAAATTCCCCTTTGATACTACACGGACTGCATCATCAAACTCTTCCACTTCGCAGCCGATCTCCACCAATTTGGCAATCGTGGCTTCCAAATGCTTCGGAATTACATTCAGCACGGTCACATCGCCCCTTGTCGCTGCTGCCGCAAACATAAATGTTCCCGCCTCGATCTGATCCGGAATAACAGAATACTCTGTACCGTGCAGCTTCTGTACGCCGCGGATCTTAATCACATCGGTCCCCGCACCGCGGATATTTGCTCCCATACTGTTCAGGAAATTGGCTACATCAACTACATGCGGCTCCTTCGCCACATTTTCCAGAATCGTCATTCCCTCTGCCATTGCGGCTGCCATCATCACATTGATGGTCGCGCCAACACTGACCACGTCAAAGTAGATATGCTTCCCTATCAGGCGCTCTGCTTCTGTCATGATCTTGCCGTATTCAATCTCCACATCTGCTCCTAAAGCACGGAATCCTTTGATATGCTGGTCAATCGGACGGCTTCCGATATTACATCCTCCCGGAAGCGCCACCTCCGCATGCTTATATTTCCCAAGCAGGGCCCCGAGCAGATAATAGGAAGCGCGGATTTTTTTGATATAATCATATTCAATAGAAATATCGTGAATATTTTTTCCATTAATTTTCACCGTATGTCTGTCCACACGATGAACCATTGCACCAATTCCTTCAATTGCGTCCAGCAGTACATTAATATCATTCACATCCGGAAGATTGTCGATCAACACTGTATCATCTGTCATAATCGCAGCTGACAGAATCGCAAGCGCAGCATTCTTCGCACCGCCAATCTCTACTTCTCCGACCAGCGGATGTCCGCCCTTAATAATATACTGTTCCATAACACACCTCAATTAAATACTATCTATATTTTACTCTCATTTCTAAATTTTCAAATTCATATTCCACGCTATTATATCATAGAATCCACGTTTGTAAAACATTTTTTACATTTTGTAACTTATTTGTAATATCTTTCTTGATATTATTTATCTTTTTCCAGCGCATCCAGTACGGCCTGAATCGTTTCCTCCAGCCCCAGTCCATCCTCGCAGATGGTGATATCCGCATATTTTTCAAACAGTTTTACCCGCTCCTCATAAAGTGCTTTCAGGGACTGGCCATCTTTTAATACTACGCCTCGGTTTTTCGCATTATTCAATCTTCTACTTATTGTTTCGTAAGACGCCTGCAAATATACGATGCTTCCAATCTCTTTGTAATGCTCCATCGCATTTTTACAGTACACGACACTTCCTCCCGGCGAAATGACCGAATGCTCCGCACGGACTCCGGCATTGATGCGGTCTTCAATTTCCAAGAATCCCCCAATCCCGTTTTCGCGAATGATTTCTCTCAAAAGCTTTCCTTCTGTTTCCTGGATGAGAATATCCACGTCCAAAAAACGGTACCCCAGTCTTTTTGCAACAACCACTCCCACAGTACTCTTCCCTACAGCGGGCATGCCGATAAATATCACATTATCCATGCGGGTATGCTCCTTTCTGTCCTTTGCTTCGTGTATTTTATCACATCTTTTTCCTTTCGTCCATTCCAAATCCCCGTAAGCGCTAAAAGGAGTCAGGCTCTTTGTATTCTGGCCCGGCTCCTTCCTTTTGTGAGCTTTCGCTGTCTTTTTAATAAAATTTCCGCCTTCTGCTCCGGTGTTCACTTCTCCTCCTTAGGATCTCCTGGTAGGTCATCACCTGAATCAGATCCCGCATCCACGCTCCTGGCTTCTCCTCACCCTCCGAAGCCCGCTCAAAAACTCTCCGGCAGGCAAGACGCAGCTGAAGCGGATCCGGGTATTCATCATAGATCATACTCCCTTCGTACATCAACCTGTCACATTCCTCTTCCACATAAGGCGCAAGCCTCTTTGCTGTCTCCGGGTACAGGCTTTTCATATATTCCAGATCTCTTCTCGCCTGCCTCTCATCGCCATCCATGAAAGGCATAGGATATACCATATAATAGGGAAGCTTCTGTTCCATGCCGGCACACTCCTAAAATCAGTATCTACCTTAGTGTATGCCGCAATCCCTAAAGTGTGTGTTCTCCCCTGCAGTAATAAAATTTGCATATTTTTTCATGCTATGTTTAAATAAAAGAAATTATTAAAAAAAACAAGAATTCGGAGGTGCTTTATGGCACGCAGATTTCAATCATCTCCCCTTAATATTTTATATGAAGACGACCAGATCATCGTCTGTGTCAAGCCCCACGGCATCGCCACCCAGTCCCGCTCCGTAGCGGTTCCCGATATGGAACGGCTGATCAAAAATCACCTCTGCCGCTCCGCCCCGGGAAATGCCGCCTCCGCCGGCAAAGAGCCCTATCTGGCTGTGATCCACCGACTGGATCAGCCGGTCGCCGGTATCCTGGTATTCGCCAAGACCAAATCCGCCGCCAGAGAACTTTCCCGACAGCTCACCGATCCCAAGAAAGCCGCTTTCGGGAAATACTACCGGGCACTTGTAGAAAAACGCCCGGACACAGACAGCGGTATCCTGGAAGATTACCTGTGCAAAGACCCGCGGACCAACACTTCCCGTGTCTGCAGCCAGAACACCCCCGGCGCCAGGCTGGCCCGCCTGGAATTCCACATCGCTGTGGATAACTTCTTCCATTGGGGACGGGGGATTTCTGAAAATCCCCCGTCCCCAATGGAGCCGACCGAGCTACTTATCCACATTTTCACCGGCCGCCACCACCAGATCCGGGTACAGCTGGCGAATATGGGCTGTCCGATCCTCGGCGACACCAAATATAATCCACACTCTATGTGGAATATGGGGAAAAACGGCTGGCAGCAAATTTATCTTTGTGCCTACAAGCTGACCTTCCGGCACCCCACGACCGGCAAGCCGATGACTTTTGAACTGAAAGACGCCAGGGACTGCGGGTTTTAACTTCCCGCAGCCCCTGGCTTTCGTTTCATATCATATTCTTTTTATATTCTTTGCAAATCTTCTGCTATATTCTTTTGCTATACTGTCTTTTTCCCCACACGGTACTCCATCTTTTTAGCGTACAGGACGATCCTGGACACCACATCTACGATCAGGAATCCAAGTGCGATAGCCAGGCAGGTCTCCAGCAGCAGATCCATCTCCCGACCGGCCATAGCAGAATCCGCGCTCACCCAGCCGTACATCATATAGTAAAGGTTTGGTCCGGGAATCAGTGGGAAGGCAGATGCGGTCAGGAAAATGGTTGCCGGCGCCTTATTGACCCTGGACATGATAAACGCGTAAGCGGCCACGAAGATCGCCCCTGCCATGGTAGCTCCAAAATTGCTGGGCCACACCTCATAGACCACCAGATAGATCGCCCAGGTAAAAAACGCCCCGATCCCGGAGTAGATCACCTGTTTTCCCTTGATCTTGAACCACAGCGCAAATCCCACGCAGGCCACCGTACAGGAGATCAGCTGGATCCCTACGTTATGGTTCAAAACATAACCGTCAGAATCTCCTCCGCCCAGAAGCCGCATGGCGATCGCAATACCAAACGCGATGCCGGCCGCTCCCAGGATCGAGTTCATAATATTGATCAGCCCGGAAATAAAATCTCTCTGCAGCATTTCCCGGATCCCGTTGGTGGTACTGAGCGCACTGATCAGCAGCATGACGATTCCGATCATGATCCGGTCCTGATGCGTGCCGATTCCCAGAAAATCCATCCCGATGATCACTACTTCTGCCAGAAACGCCAGGATAAGGTTATAGATCAGAAGATTGCTCTCCCGTTTTCCCAGCCAGTTCCCCACAAACACGATCATCAAGGACACCAGCGCCGCTACCAGAGCGTCCATAAGCCCACAGCCAAAGAACACCGCAAACCCGGTGCCGCCCATGATCCCGGCCGCATAGGTCAGAATAAGCGGCTGCTCCTCCCGGTTCATGACCTCCAGAAACTTCTCATGAAGCTCATCCGCGTCCGGTGTATTCTGACAGACATACCGGGCCAGATTATTCAGATAATCCAGGCGGTCGTAATTGATCCCCGTCGATTCAATATGCCGGATCTGGGTCAGGAATTCTCCATCCGGCGTCTTCACTGTAATCTGAATATTACTGGGAATCGCAAACACATCATATCTCTCGAATTCGTAGCTTTTACACATACGGTACAGCGTATCATCCAGGCGGAAATTCTCCGCTCCGCTGCACAGCATAGCTTCACCGATGTCAAGAATCCCTTCCAAAATCCGTTCGTAATTCATTTCTACATCCATCCTCCAGTCTGACTTTGCCTGGTTCTACTTAGATAACACACCAGAAATATTGCATATCAAAGCCCATTTTAGAGAACAACCGGAAGAAATGCAAGAGCAATTCAAAAAAAACAGGCAGACCATTAACAACAGTCTGCCTGCATCCGCCACTCTTTTCTACAATTCTTTCATCTTCACCAGGATCTTCTGGTAAAACTCCTCCTGATCCCCTTCCTTTTTCAAATCCTCCAGGATCACACCATCCTTCAGGAGAATCAGACGGCTGCAATAGCTGGCCATCTTCGGATCATGGGTAACCATGACGATGGTCTTACCGAGTTCCTTGTTGATCTCGGTCATGGTAGAGATCACTACGTCACCGGACTTAGAATCCAGGTTTCCGGTCGGCTCGTCGGCCAGGATCAGCTCCGGGTCATTGATCAGCGCCCGGCAGATCGCCACTCTTTGCTTCTCACCGCCGGACAGCTCATAGGGCTTTTTATCCAGCAGGTGCCGGATGCCGAACTGCTCTGCGCTCTCTTCTGCCTTCTGGATGCAGTCCTTTGCCGTTCCCTTGTCCAGGATCTTCGGCAGCATGATATTTTCCCGGACCGTCAGGCTGTCCATCAGATAAAAATCCTGGAACACAAAACCAATGTCCCGGCGCCGGATGTCCGCCAGCTCGTCCTTCCACAACTCTTCCGTGTCGCTGCCTTTAAAATACAGCTTTCCGTCCGTCTGTCTGTCGATCATCCCCAATATCTTAAGGAGCGTCGTCTTTCCGCAGCCGGAACGCCCCATGATTCCTACAAACTCCTGGCGGTCCACCTGGAAATTCAGGCCCTTTAACACCTTGATCTCATCTTTTCCCTTCTGCTCCCCGGTCTTGGTATAGTTGCGGATCAGACCTTCCGCCGCCAGTACCAGTTCTCCCTGTTTTTCATCATATTTTTCATTCATCTTCTTTTTGCCCCTCCCTGACTTTTTCATCTATATTTCATTTCTATTTTTTATTCCTTCCAGTTTTTGTTCCTTCCAGATCTCTGACCAGGCTTCTCTGCATCAGCTTCAGATTCACCGCCTGTGCCAGAATATATCCTCCCCACAACAGGATACCATATTTCAGATAATTTTGAACATCCTTTATTTCATACATCCTAAGACCAAATACAGTCCCTGTCAATACAAGAGAAATCACGCCTGCCAGGATCAGCGGCACCCATACATACCGGGAAACCTCACGTTTCATAAGCCTGATCCTCTCGGCGCTGCTCATCCCAAATACCTCAAAGAACCGGTAATCCCTCCGAAGCTCCGGGAGATCCATCTTCATTTTCATCCGAAGCAGGAAGATTTCCACCGCCAGCAGCATCAGCAGCACGATACCGTTTACAATGGTTTCCATCTGCCGTTCCGTCTCTCTTTGGTGCCGGGCGTCTGCACTGATATAGGCACTCTTAACCAGCGGATCAAACGCCTCGTCGAAGGCATGGCTTTTTCGGAACTCACCCAGGATTTCATCCGCCCGTTCCTGATATTTCTCTGGAACATTGACCAGCATTAACCGGGTAGGCCACTCGTGGATGGTCACATCCGGCACCGCCTCTTCCTCAGACACCGGTTCTCCGGTCAGAAGATCCGTGGTCTTCCAGCAATCCTTTACGGATTCAAAATAGGTGTCCGAGAACACGATCAGATTCTCATACCGCCCCTGCCGGTAAGCACCGGTCAGCGCTTCCCGCTCTTCGCTTACAATCTCCCTTGGGGGATATGTCTGTTCCCTGGTGATATAATTATGTCCCATCAATGCCTGCCCGATATGTACATACGGCCTGCTGCTGCAAAGATACCAGTCCAGGGGTCTTGCCTTAGAAGCCTGATCCTGCTGGTATACCACGTGGATCTTTTCTCCCGCTTCATCCAGCATAAGATCCCGCGGCTTCTCTCCTGCCAGTTTTTTCAGTTCCCGGTAAGTACTCTCGGAGATACCGGTATTCTGTCCCTGCTGTACTACAATCACCCGGTAATCCTCCTCCGGCTGTTCTGTCGCATCCAGAGTGGTCGCACGCACCATGGGAAAGCTAAGGACCTCTGCCTCACATTCCTGCTGCAGCGCCTCAAAATAAGCCTCATCCTGGCTGTTGGCCAGATAAACATAGTCATACGGATATAAGGCTTCCGGCTCATCCGCAATCTGGCTGGATATAAATTTCACCGAAAATACCATCATCACAAATACATTCAAAAACATCAGCATGGACATGTACCGGATCATGGTACGGAACCGGCAGCGTATCCTAAATTCCTTCGTAAGCTTTGGCAGAAATGCCTCCTGGCGCTTCTGCCTCATCCTAAGCCAGATTCCCCACAGGCTCCTTATCATCAGCATTACACACAAAAGAATCCCGCAGACCAGAAGGAGTTTCTCTCCCATCCTCCTCTGTCCATAAAAAGCAAAACAAGCTGCCCCTGCAGCCACAGAGATTAGCACCGTTACCCAGGCAGATCTTCCCACTGGTTTTTCCCAGCGGACCGCCGCGCCCCGGGTATCTGTCGAGCCATACCCCTTTCCCAGCTCCATACAGGTCAGATATGCCACAAAGCAGACCAGCGCCAGCACCACCAGGGACCATCCGGCCACAAAAAAGCTGACAAATCCGGCATTTTCATACTCCGGCATCCAGGCAGCAAACCCATTTCTCAAGAAAAACAAAAGAACCGTTCCCACCATCGCCGCACAAAGATACGCTGCAGCAAAGCATCCCAGCAGTTCTGCCAGCGAAGACCAGAAAAAGGTTTTCTTCCTGATCCCCAGGGTCTTGATCAGTCCGGAGCCGGCCAGTTTCCTCTTCTGGTAAAAAGACAGAGCCGCTATGATCAAAAACAGGCCAAGAAATGCTATCGCTACCAGAAAATCCCTCATGATCTCCACCAGGCCCAGTCCCAGAAGTCCGCCGTCCTCCCCATAGTTCCCGGAAAACATCTGGTATATTCCAAAGCCCAGGAACAAAAACAATCCGGACAGCCAGACAGATAAAAACAGAAACATCATATCTTTAAACCGGTATTTCAGATCCTTCCACAGAATCTGGTAATAAAGCCGGGAATACCGGCCCGGAAAATACAGTCTCCGTCTGCGCTCCTGACGGTAAGCTTTGCGTTCCTCCCGGTCCTTATGCATCCGCCTGGTCCCTTCATCCCAGGCCTCCACCGCTCGAAGAACCAGGAAAAAAATCCCAGCTGCCACCACCAGAAAGTAGGGATAAATATATGGCAGATCCGAAAGGATCTCCCGGTTCCCAATAAAAACCCCATCCGGCGCCACCGGATTGGCGATGATCATACAGCAGGCCCCGCCCAGGACCAGCGCTATGGTGGATCCCAGCTTAAAAAGCCTTCCGGAAAAAACCGCCAGTATCGTCGCGACCGTCAACAGCTGAGCGATTGTCACAGCAAGCACGATCCCTGTAAACTGCAGTGCAAATGCCCCCGCATTTCCACCCAGCTCCTGACTTAACGGAAACTCCCGCGCCACAAGCTCTGCCGCACCGCCTTCCCGAAAGACTGCCGACAGCCAGGTAAGTCCTGTATAGGTATGCTCACCTCCCCGGATCCATGGGTAACAGTAATAGATCTGCGTTAAAAGCCCGGTCATGATAATAACAATACTCCCTTTGCTTCCACGCTTCATGATAAATCCGCCTCCACTTCCCGTACCACATTTCTCTGGATCAGCTTCATATTCATGATCTGTATCAAAATATAAGCGCCCCATACCAGGAGTCCCCATTTCAGATAGTCCGTCATATCCGACGTCTGATAGAGCCGAAGCTTCCACAAGATCCCTGTCAGCACCAGGGAAACGCCTGCCCCCAGCAGAAGAGGTATCCGTACGTACCGGGAAATCTCACGCTTCAAAAGCCCGGTCCGCTCCTTCTCTCCCATGCCAAAGGTTTCCATAAACCGGTAATCCTTCCGAAGCTCCGGCAGATCCATCTTTACCTTCATCCGAAGCAGGAAAATCCCCACCGCCAGCAACATCAGAAGCACAATGCCATTGACCAGTGTTTCCATTTGCCGCTCCATCTCTCTTTGGTGCCGGCCTTCGCCTCCGATATAGGCGCTCTTTACCAGCGGATCAAACCCCTCGTCAAAGGCATGGGCTTTTCGGAATTCACCCAGGATTTCATCCGCCCGTTCCTGATATTCCTCCGGAACGTTAACCAGTGTTAACTGAGTAGGCCACTCGTGGATGGTAACATCCGGCACCGCCTCTTCCGCTGCTACCGGCTCCCCGGTCAGAAGATCGGTGGTCTTCCAGGAATCCTTTACGGATTGAAAATAAGCGTCCGAAAACACGATCAGGTTCTCATATTTTCCCTGGCGGAAAGCTCCGATCAGTGCTTCCCGCTCCTCGCTTATGATCTCTCTTGGCGGATACGTCTCTCTTCTCGTATTCGGATTTTGAGCCATCAGTGCCTGTCCGATATGCACATAAGGTTCATCCGTCCACAGGTACCAGTCCAGCGGCTTGGCCTTCGACGCCTGATCCTGCTGGTACACCACATGGATCTGTCTTCCCGCATCGTCCAGTGTAAGATCCTCCCACGGCTCTCCCGCCAGTTCTTTCAGCTCCCGGTAGGTACTCTCAGAGATACCGATATTCTGGCCCTGCTGAACTACAATATCCGTAAACTGATTCGGCATTTCCGTATTATCCAGGGTCGTGGCCCGCACCATGGGAAAACTGTAAATCTTTGCCTGACATTCTCTCTCAAGCCGATCAAAATACTGGCCGTCCTGGCTGTTTGCCAGATAGACATAGTCATAGGGATACATGTCCTCCGGATCATCGGCGATCCGGGTGGAAATAAACTTGATGGAAAACAGGCTCAGCGCAAACACATGCACCACCATCAAAAGCGAAAGATACCTGGCCGTGGTCCGGAACCGGTAGCGCAGTCGGTAAATCCTTGGCAGTACCGGTAAAGTTTCCTTGATATTCCGCTGTATCTTCGCAAGCCTCATCCCCCACACGCCCCGGAAGGCAAGTGCTGCACACAACAGCAGGGCACAGGCCAGGATGATGCTCTCTGCCATTCTTCTTTGCTGGTAAAAATACAGAAAGATGATCCCCAGGATCCCGGCTGTCGCCGTCGACACTTTCGGAAACCTTCCCGTCAGGGGCTCCCACTTCACTACCGTGTTCCTGGTATCCGTGGATCCGCTGCTCCCACGCATCTCCAGGGAAACCGCATAGGCACATAATCCAAGAAACGCCATTCCCACAAATGTCCAGATATATACGCCGGCCCCGGCCATGCCACTGCTTTCATATCCCGGAAGCCATCTTGCAATCCCCCTGCACAGGAAGAATAGCAACACGCTTCCTGCCGCATACGCTCCCAGCACCGATGCCACCAGACAGCCCAGCAGCTCTCCGATCCTGGTCGCAAAAAGCGTACCGCTTCGAATCCCCATGGTTTCGATCAGTCCGGTACTGGCAAGCTTCCGTTTCTGATAGAAAGACAGGGTCGAAGAGACCAGGAAAAGTCCGACAAACACGATCGCCGCCAGAAAGTCCCGCATGATCTCCACCAGGCCTAAGCCCAGCATACCACCGTCCTCTCCGTAGCTTCCGGAAAAGTTTTGATAGATCCCAAGCCCCAGGAAGAGAAACAGGGCAGACAAAAACGCCGACAGGAAGAGAAACGCCATATCCTTCCAGCGGTATTTCAGATCCTTCCACAGGATCCGGTAAAACAGCCCGGAATAATGCCCCGGAAACCGGAGTCTGCGCTTCCTCTCCTTTCGGTAGGCCCGTCTCGCCTCCCGCTCCGCTTCGACTCTTCTTGCAGACTCGTCCCAGACCTCCAAAGCCCGGATCACCAGATATAAAATCCCTGCGGCGATCACCGCAAAATAAGGATAATAACAGGTAAGTGTCCCAAGAATTTCCCGATTCCCTACAAATACATCATTCGGCGCCACAATATTCCCGGCAAGGTACATCAGCGCGCCGCCGATCACGCCGGGAACCGCCGAACATATCTTAAAGCGGAAACCTGTCACACCGCCGATCACAGCGATGACAGAAAGCAGCTGCGCCACCGTCATAAGCCCCGCGATTAATGCAAACTGTACGGCGAACACCGTCAGATTGCCGCCCAGTTCAAGGCTCACCGGAAACTCCTGCTTCATAAGCTCCGTCACGCCGCCTTCCCGGAATACCGCCAAAAGATAGGTGATGCTGTTGTAGGTATGCTCCGCTCCACGGATCCAGGGATATAGATAGTAGATCTGCACCAGGATCCCTGTAAGGATAAGGATCACCGGAATTCCAAACTTTTTCCATTTTGAATTTGTCTGAGTCCTTTTTGATTTCACGGCAGATTCCCCCCTCGCTGATCTCTTACCAGCAATATACTCTCCCACTGCCTGCAGCATCAACGATTTGTCCGTGACATGCTCATTTTCTGTCTGTAACTTTTTCTCTTCCTCGGAAAAAAACAACAGCCTTACGCAGAAGCACTCTCCTCTTGCCCCGGCGTTCATCTCCCCGCCATGCTGCTCCACGATCTGGCGGATACTTTTCAGTCCATACCCGTGAAGGCCGGTCCTGCTTTTGGATGGCTTCTCCTCCCCGGCCCTGTTCCCTCTGATACTGTTTTCTATCTTTATCATAAGCAGCTGATGACTTTTTCGGATCGTCAGACGGATCCACCTGTTTTCTTCTTTCAGCGTTTCACAGGCCTCGATGGCATTGTCCAGAAGATTGCCAAACAAGGCCATCTGCTCCTGTGGCTGCAGAGGGATCCTCTCAAGCTCGGGTGTGTCTACTGTCATCTGAATCCCTTCTGTTTCCGCCCTTTTTTTCTTCTGGCTCAGCAAAAAATCCAGATCCCGTATTCCCGTAAAATGGGAAATGCCTTCATCCAGCAGCTCCCGGCTGATCTCTCCCAGATATTGCGTCAGCTCTTCCCACTCTTTTTCCTTTGCATATTTACGCAGAAGCAGAACATGCTGCTTCATGTCGTGGACCGTCCTTCTGCTCTCCTGCATTTTTTGAAACTGTTCCGCCCAGAGCTTATGCTGGAGCGCCAAAAGTTCCCTTTCCTGCTCCAGGAAACGCCACCGCAGGAATACTGCCGCCAAGGCCCCAAGTCCGCATAGGATCAACAGAATCGACATTCCTTCCAGGATCCCCCACACACTTTCCGGATCGGACTCTAACCTTGTCAGAGCAGTCTCATACCGAAACAATAGCAAGGTCAGAATTCCCCAGAGCACCAGCAAAAGATTCCGGCAGGAGACCAGCTTCTCTCTCACATCCTCCCACATGTCTGCAGCCAATATCATTATGATCACGATCCAAAGACGGGTCAGCGTATAGAGAAGAAGATTCCAGGCGATCTCCTTCTCCGGTTCCAAAGAGGACATAAAAAGGCCTTCCCGCCAGTTCCGGTAAAGCAGTGCCAGGGCTAAATCTAGAAGCGCCACGAAGCTGAAATAAATGCCTGATGCCCCCAGAACCACCCTCCATCCGGTCTTTGTCAGCTGCCCAAGCCCGGCCGAGATCACAGCCGCACAGACCAGGAGCGCGGCTACAGAAAGAAATGCCCGTTCCCTTGCCATTCCAAGCAGCACGCCCAGGCCCAGCACACAGCCCCACTGGATCACAATTTCTCTTTTCTTTCCGCTGCGTCTGGCACCTGTTATCCTGCTCAGGATGATCCATCCCATCCAGACCTCCCACGCAGACAGCAGCCACAGCAGAAAACCTACGATTTCCCCGCTCATTACAGTCCCTCCATATAACATGCGATCCGTTCCTTTATATGAGAATACTGGATCCTGCTGACCGAAAAGCGGTGGCCTCCCAAAAGATAAACCCAGCCTCTCTCCAGCTTCTCAATATGCTGTACATTCAATACATGCCCGCGGTCCAGCAGGATAAATCTTTCATCGCCTATTTCTTCCAACAGTCTGCCGATCGATATCCTTTCCCTGTAAATCTTTTCTCCCGTCACATACTCTGCGTACTTTCCGCCTTTTTTGTCTTTCTGTATATAAAGGATATCTCTGTAATAAAGCTTCTCTTTTCCACAGCCGTCTCCCACGATCCGGTAATCCTTCTTCTCCTCCAGAAGAGAGGAGATGAGCCTGTGCAAAATTTCCGGGAAACGCTCCTCCATCTGTTCCTTCAGCACATACTGCCAGGCTTCGATCACATAACTTTCCGCCGCATACTGCGGATATGCCGTCAGAAAGACCACAGCCGTATCGTCCCCGTTTTTCCGCAGCCTGTGTCCCAGCTCTATCCCGCTGATTCCCGGAAGATCTATATCTAGGATCAGAATGTCATATCTTTCTTTTACCTGTAAAAAATCCTCCCCGCAGCAGTATGTCCTGGTTTGGATCTCCGGGAACTCCTCCTTCGCTTTTTCTATGTACCCGCAGACCACTCTCTGCATACGGGGATGGTCTTCAACCACTGCAATCCTCAGCATCTTCTCTCTCCTGTAATAGTCCTTTGACTCCCCAACTATCTCTTTAAATAAAGAAACAACGCTTCTACTTCTCTGCAAAAGCGTTGTTCCTTTCCCTCATTTCTTAGTTTGCTTTATGCCTGTACTTCGTCGTCATCTGTTTCCAGCGCCTCCTGGTATTTCTCCAGGATCATGGTCTGGATCCGCTCTCTTGTTGCGGAATTGATCGGGTGTGCAATATCCCGGTACTCACCGTCCAACGCCTTCTTGCTTGGCATTGCTATGAAAAGTCCCTTCTCGCCTTCAATTACCTTGATGTCATGTACCACAAACTCTTCATCCATGGTGATAGAAACCACTGCTTTCAGTTTCCCTTCTTTTGCTACTTTTCTTACTCGTACATCTGTAATCTGCATCCTTGCTGCCCCTTTCCATCTGCGCCGAATCAGTTCCTACAGCGCATATCTCTCGTTCTTTTCTACAACTACTTTCACACCATTTTCCCCGACATAACGTGTATTTGCCCTGATGGTGTCTCTGCTCTCGACAATACAGTTTTCAATATAGCTGTTGTCTCCCAGATAGACATCATTCAGAATAATGGAATTCTTGATCACACAATTATTTCCGACAAACGTTTTCTTGAAAAGAATCGAATTTTCCACGGTTCCATTGATAATGCTTCCGCTCGCCACCAGGCTGTTCTTTACAACAGATCCCGGATTGTATTTTGCGGGAGGCAGATCGCTGACTTTGGAATAAATCTCCGGGCGCTGTTTGAAGAAATATTCCCTGACTTCGGGTCTGAGGAAATCCATGTTTGTCCGATAGTACGCATCCACCGTCGATATGTTGCTCCAGTAATCTTTTATTTTATAACCGTAAATCTTTTTCAGATTTTTATATCTGATCAGAATATCGGTTACAAAATCATATCTGTCTTCCTCTGCACAGTGCTCGATCAGGTCGATCAGGAGCCGTCTCCTGACTACATAGATCCCGGTCGATATCGTGTGCGAGTGTGCCACCATTGGCTTCTCTTCAAATTCTTCGATCCTCATGGAATCATCCATCTTGATCGTTCCAAACCGGCTGGCATCTTCTGAATCATCCAGCTCTTTGCAGACTACAGTAATATCTGCCTTCTTTGCAATATGGTATTCCAATACCTTATTATAATCCATCTTATAGACCGCGTCCCCGGATGTGATGATCACATAGGGCTCATGGCTTCTTTTTAAAAAATCCAGGTTCTGATAGATCGCATCTGCCGTCCCTCTGTACCAGTAGCCATTATCAGCCGTGATGGTAGGAGTGAATACATATAATCCTCCCTGCTTTCTTCCAAAATCCCACCACTTTGATGAATTCAGGTGTTCGTTGAGTGAACGGGCATTGTACTGTGTCAGCACCGCCACTTTCTGGATATGTGAATTGCTCATATTACTCAGCGTAAAATCAATGGCCCGATAGCTTCCGGCGATAGGCATCGCCGCAACAGCCCGCCTGCTGGTCAGTTCCCTCATCTTGTGATTGTTTCCGCCTGCCAATATGATCCCCAGTGCTCTCATACGCGCTCACCTGCCTTTATCAAAGTCTCACCGCTCTCCAGCACACCGTTCGGATAATCCTCCTTCACCGTGGCTCCGCTCAAAGCAGTGTTCTTTCCAACCTGTACCCCCGGCGGCACTATCGTATTTTCACCGATGGTCACCAGACCGAAGGAATAAATAGCCGGTTTTAATTTATTGGGAACATCGCTGCCGATACCAAGTGTGACATTTTCACCGATCTCACAGTTTTCCGCTATGATCGCCTTATCTACCACGCAGCCCTTTCCGATCACGGTATCCTTCATAATAATAGAATCCCGTACCACAGCGCCTTCTCCGATCACAACACCGGATCCGATCACACAGTTCTTCACTTCCCCGTATATTTCCGATCCGTTGCCAATGATACTCCGCTCGATCACTGCCTGTCCGGAGATATACTGAGGAGGCAGTATCCCGCTGTTGGTGTAAATCTTCCAGTATTCCTCATACAGATTAAACTCCGGCACAATATCGATCAGCTCCATGTTTGCTTCCCAATATGAGCCAAGCGTCCCCACGTCCTTCCAGTAGCCGTTATATTCATATGCAAACAGCCGCTGTCCCTTCTCATGGCAGTATGGAATAATATGTTTTCCGAAATCACAGCCCGGCTCATTCTTCAGTGCCACCAGCGCTTCCTTTAATACCGGCCAGCTGAAGATATAGATTCCCATAGACGCCAGGTTGCTTTTTGGCTCCGGCGGCTTTTCCTGGAATTCAGAAATCTGTCCGTCTTCTTCTGCTACCACCACGCCAAAACGGCTCGCTTCTTCTATCGGCACAGGCATGGCCGCAATCGTGACATCTGCCTTATGCTCTTTGTGATAATCCAGCATAACCTCATAATCCATCTTATAAATATGATCTCCGGAAAGAATCAACACATAATCCGGATGATAAGTCTCTATATAATCCAGATTCTGATAGATCGCATTCGCAGTTCCTGTATACCATTCGCTGTTGCTGCTTTTCTCATACGGCGGCAGGATCGTTACTCCCCCGAAATTACGATCCAGATCCCAGGAAATTCCGATACCGATATGTGTGTTCAGACGCAGCGGCTGATACTGTGTCAAAACGCCGACGGTGTCGATCCCAGAATTGATGCAGTTACTGAGCGGAAAATCAATAATACGGTATTTTCCGCCGAATGCAACGGCCGGTTTCGCAACCTTTGCTGTAAGGACTCCAAGTCTGCTGCCCTGTCCTCCAGCAAGCAGCATTGCAATCATCTCTTTCTTCCGCATGTCATCACCCCTTTTCAGTAATTTATTGCATCTATTATACCATAGAAATGAAAATCAGTGAACAATATTTACAAATAAATTGTTCTTTTCCTAAACTTTTTATGGAAATATCACAAAAACTTACAGCTTGGTTTTTTCTCCATATCTGTATATAATAATATGGAGAGAATATATTTTTATGACTACTACTTTTGGAAAGGTATGAAGGCTTATGTATCAGATTAATTTCAGCAAACCTGTACACATACATTTTATCGGCATCGGCGGCATCAGTATGAGCGGGCTGGCCGAGATCCTGTTAAAAGAAGGATTTACGGTCTCCGGCTCTGACAGCAAAGAATCCCCGCTGACCGACCGTCTGGAGGGCCTGGGCGCAAGGGTCTTCTATGGACAGAGGGCTTCCAACATCATCCCCGGCATAGACGCCGTTGTCTATACCGCTGCCATCCATGAAGATAATGAAGAATTTAAGGCAGCCGCGGATGCCGGGCTCCCTATGCTGAGCAGAGCTGAGCTTTTAGGGCAGTTGATGAAGAATTACGAAACACCGATCGCTGTTTCAGGCACTCACGGCAAGACCACCACCACATCCATGCTCTCCCACATCCTTCTTGCGGGAGATCTGGATCCTACCATTTCCGTAGGAGGTATCCTGAAAGCCATCGGCGGCAACATCCGGGTGGGTGATTCGGGGCTCTTTGTCACGGAAGCCTGTGAATACACCAACAGCTTCCTGCATTTCTTCCCGAAGATCGGCATCATCCTGAATATTGATGCGGATCACCTGGACTTTTTCAAAGATCTTGATGATATCCGCCGCTCCTTCCGGAAATTCGCCGAGCTTCTTCCAGAAGACGGCGCTTTGATCATCAATGCGGACATTCCGGACCTTGATGCATTTACCGAAGGTCTGAAGTGCAAAGTCATCCGTTATGGAAATGACAGCTCGCTGGATTACAGCGCCACCAATATTTTGCATGACAATGTAGGAGACGCGTCTTTCGATCTGGTAAAATCCGGTATCTTTATGGACCGCATCTCTTTGTCTGTCAACGGCGACCATAACGTGTCGAATGCGCTGGCGGCCATTGCTGCCTGCGATATCTTAGGCGTGCCTGTAGAAACCATCAAGCAGGGCTTAAAAGCATTCACCGGCACAAAGCGGCGTTTTGAATATAAGGGAGAGATAAACGGCATCACTGTCATTGACGACTATGCCCACCACCCGACAGAGATCCGGGCGGCGCTTGAAGCAGCCAGACATTATCCTCATCAGGAGATCTGGTGTGTCTTCCAGCCCCATACCTATACCCGGACAAAAGCCTTGTTCGCAGATTTCGTATCGGCACTTTCCACTACCGATCATGTAATCCTGGCAGATATTTATGCAGCCCGCGAGACAGATACGCTGGGGATCTCTTCCGGGGATATCGCGTCGGCTCTGAAAGAACAGGGTTGTGATGCCTACTACTTTTCTTCTTTCGAAGAAATCGAAAGCTTCTGTCTAAGACAATGCAAAAAAGGAGACCTGTTGATAACTATGGGTGCAGGAGACGTTGTAAATATTGGGGAGGCGCTTCTGAATCACTAGTTATCCACATTTTCCACAGGATTTTATCCACAAAAAACCTGTTTTTTGAAGCAGAAATTTCTTTTTAGAACGCCCTCCCGGTGCTATAATAGACTCCACAAAGTTTAGAAGGAGCGGCGTAAGAATTATGACGAAATTAACACTTAGAAATTGTGCACAGGATAATATTACTGTGTTGGAAAATGAATTTATCGACCATTACATGCTAAAGGCCAACGGAGAGTATGTAAAGGTTTATCTTCTCGTCCTGCGCCACCTGGGTGAGTCTTCTGGAAAGCTGTCTATTTCAGAAATGGCGGATGTCCTGGAATATACGGAAAAAGACGTGCTGCGGGCACTGAAATACTGGAAAAAGCAGGGAATCCTGGATTACAGCGAGGCCTACAGCGAAAGCAGCCACGAGGACAGCCGGGACAGCATCCCAAAAGAAGCCCCTTCTCCCCAGCGGGAGACTATGCGCCGTCCTTCCAGAGATGACAAGGACTTTAAAGAGCTGCTGTTTGTGGCCGAGCAGTATCTTGGCAAAACATTGTCGGCCACGGATGTGGACACGATCACTTACTTTTTTGATTCCCTGGAGATGTCTGCGGACCTGATCGAATATCTGATCGAATACTGTGTGGAGAACGGCCATAAAAGCATGCACTATATCCGGGCCGTAGCCCTTTCCTGGGATTCCCAGAATATACGGACCGTGGAAGAAGCCAAGGCAAACACTGTCCAGTATCATAAGAACTATTACTCTGTATTAAAGGCCTACGGCATCGGCGGACGGGCTCCCGCCTCCTCGGAGATTGCCTATATCCGCAAGTGGAGCGAAGAATACGGCTTCTCTCTGGACATTATTCTGGAAGCATGCTCGCGTACGATGAGTGCGATTCATCAGCCAAATTTTGAATACACGGATTCTATCCTGAAGAACTGGCAGGCGAAAAATGTACGTCATTTAAAGGATATTGAAGCCGTCGACGCAGATTTTCAGAAGGCCAAAGAGCAGCGGGCTGTTTCCCGGGAAAAGTCGGTAAAGGTAAACCGCCCCAATAAATTCAACAACTTCAGCGGCCGCTCCTATGACATGGACGACCTGGAGCGCCGGCTGATCCAGCAATAGAGAAGGAGAATATTCTCAATATGGCTTTAACCAATTCTCAATATGACCAATTAATGCGCATATACGAACAGCGTCAGATCGATGACGAACACCGGCTTCGGGATCATTATCAGAAAGCCTATTCCATGATCCCTGCATTAAAGGAGCTGGATCAGTCCATTTCTTCGCTGAGCGTAGAAAAGGCACGCCGTCTTCTGGACGGTGATTCCACGGCACTTTCTTCTCTGAAAGAGGATCTTCACCAGCTAATCCAAAGGAAAAAGAGCCTCCTTGAAGATCACGGGCTTTCAGAAGATTATCTGGAACTTTCTTATACCTGTCCGGACTGTAAGGATACCGGCTATATCGGCACCGAAAAATGTCACTGCTTTAAAAAGGCTATCACGGATCTTTTATACTTACAGTCAAATCTGCAGGAAATCCTGGACAAAGAGAATTTCTCTACCTTTTCTCTTGATTATTATTCCAGCAATCATATAGACCCGGTGACCGGGCGGTCTGCACTGGAAGCGGTACAGACTGCCTTAAAGGCATGCCAGGATTTTACCGTGCATTTTTCAGAGGATTTCCAGAACATCCTGCTGTATGGAGACACCGGTGTGGGAAAAACTTTTCTCTCCCACTGCATCGCAAAAGAAGTGATGGATGCAGGTTTTTCCGTAATTTACTTTACAGCAGCCGGATTATTTGATATATTTGCAAAGTGCGTGTTCGGCAGACATTCCGACGAAGAGGATGAGACGATGGATCATATCTATGGCTGTGATCTTCTGATCATTGACGATCTGGGAACGGAGCTTTCCAATTCCTTCACCACGTCACAGCTTTTTATCTGCCTGAACGAGCGCATTTTACGACAGAAACCGACGATCATATCCACCAATCTGGCACTGGAGGATATCAAAAGCATTTATTCGGAGCGGACATTCTCCCGCATCAGCAGCAATTATACGCTGCTTCGGCTTACCGGAGACGATATCCGCATCCAAAAAAAATTATTAAACCTGGGAGGTACAAAGGATGCTGCGACGCAATGATCGAAACCTGGACAACATTCCAATCGGAGCTTTAGGGCTCATTTCACTGGAAGGCTGCGAGGAAATGGGAGACAAGGTCAATGATTACCTTGTGAAATGGAGAAGAGAGGACGGACATATCCACAAAAACGATGTGGCTTTCAGCGGATATGAACGTGACACTTATCTGGTTAATGCCGGTGTTCCGCGTTTTGGCTCGGGGGAAGCCAAGGGTATCATCAAGGAATCTGTCCGCGGAATGGATCTTTACCTGATGGTAGATGTGTGTAATTACAGCCTGACCTACTCTTTGACCGGGCATACCAATCATATGTCACCGGATGACCATTATCAAAATCTGAAGCGTGTCATCGCTGCTGTCGGCGGAAAAGCCCGCCGCCTCAACGTGATCATGCCTTTCTTATATGAGAGCCGCCAGCACCGCAGAAGCAGCCGCGAGTCTCTGGACTGTGCACTGGCTCTGCAGGAACTTGTCCGCATGGGCGTAGACAACATCATTACGTTCGACGCTCACGATCCGCGTGTGCAGAATGCGATCCCGCTGAACGGCTTTGAAACAGTACGCCCGACCTATCAGTTTGTCAAAGGCCTGCTGCGCCGTTTTGACGACCTGAAGATCGACAGTCAGCACATGATGGCTATCAGCCCGGACGAGGGTGCTACCGAACGTGCAGTCTACCTGGCTAACGTACTGAACCTGGATATGGGAATGTTCTATAAGCGCCGGGATTACACCCGCATGGTCGGAGGACGTAATCCGATCGTAGCCCATGAATTCCTGGGCTCATCCGTAGAAGGCAAGGATGTGATCATTCTGGACGACATGATCTCTTCCGGAGACAGTATTCTGGATGTTGCCCGCCAGCTAAAACAGCGGAAGGCAAAACGAATCTTCGCCGCCGCTACTTTCGGCCTGTTTACCAACGGTATGGACAAGTTCGACAAAGCTTATGAAGAGGGCATCATCGATGCCATCCTGACTACCAACCTGATCTATCAGACACCGGAGCTTCTTGCGCGTCCTTATTATATCAACTGTGATATGAGCAAATATATCGCACTGATGATCGACACTCTGAACCATGACGGCTCCATCAGCAGCATCCTGTCGCCAAATGAGAGGATCCAGGAAGCCGTGGCACGGTATAACCGCGGCGAAGAAGTTTAGAAACAGCTTCCTGCCCATTAAATATCCAAGGCGCGTCACCCTGCGGGATTCATCTCGCATGGGACGCGCCTTTTTCATATCTTTCTCTATTTACTTCTATATCTCGGTCAGATGGTATGAAATCCCCATCTCATCCAGAAGCTTCATCTCCCGTTTCTGACAGGTAAAGATAAACACCTGCTTCTTATGCTCATCCAGCCATCCAAGAGTACTTTTTAGTCTCTCGTCATCGTAGTTGCCAAAAGCATCATCCAGGATCACCGGCATCTCCTCTTCCTGCAGGATACCGGCCGCCGCCATCCGAAGCGCAAACCAGATCTGCTCGGCTGTGCCCTGGCTTACCTGCTCCATAGCGATCCGCTTTCCTTCTTTTACAAGGAACATATGCAGATTATCCTCTACCCGGATCCTTTGATATGCCTGATTTGTGATCTGGCATACGATCCTGGCAGCTTCCTCATTCAGCTGTTTCTCCAGACGGAGCTTAAGTTCCTCAGACAGCTCATTCATCTTATCAATAGCCATCTGTACAGCCTGGCGCTTTTTCTCCAGCACCTGGTCTTTTTCCCCCACTACATCCATCTCCGCCAGCTGCTCCTGAAGATTTTCATACTGGATCTGCTTATCCTTCTGCTCCCGGACAGTGCGTTCCAGCTCCCATCCTAATTTTTCCACAGAGGCCCGTTCTTCCTCTGGAAGGATCTCCTCCATAATTTCCTCCGGCGACACCTGGTTCTTATCCTTGCCTACCTTCATGCGGTTCCACACATATACCGTGCAGGCAAGAAAAACCACGATCACCACGAAATAATTAAGCGGTCTTTGAAACAAAAAAATTGCCGCCACAATGGCAATAAGAAAAATGACGATCTCCAGCGGATGGATCCTCCATTTTGCCGGACGGATCTCGTCCACCAGGCGCTTATGCTCGCCCTGTTCCCGCCTGGTCCGCTCTGCCTGCCGGATCCGCTCACGAATCTGTTCTTCTTCTTCCTCCAGGCGGTGGATCTCTCTCCAGACAAAGGACGCCTCCTGTTCCACAGTTTCCCGCTGCCGCTGTCTTTCATACAGCGCCTCCCGGATTTCTTTGTCTATCGTCTTTTTTTGTTCCTCCAGACGCTGGATTGCCTGCTCGGGCCTGAGGTCTCCGTTGCCGGAGGCGCAGCAGCTGGTGGCATATTCTTTAAGCGCTGCCGCCAGGGACTGATCCGGCCGGGTCTTCAGCTGTCCGACGGATATGGTGTTGTCATACCCCGACAGATCCATCCCGCCCAGCAAAAGCTCCAGGTCCCCGTTTTCAATACTTAGGTTTTCGCCGTCATCCTCACAGACCAGCTCTGCTTTTTTATTCTGTTTATCAAAATTCCTGTCAATCCGGAATGTCTTCCCGCCACTTTCAAACCGAAGGATCCCTGAATAATATCCGGGATTTTCCCAGGGCTCGTAGATACTGTAAGTGTCGTAGACAGAAGCCCTTCCCCGGCCCCGTCCGATGCCGAACAGCATCCCCTTGATAAAAGTATGGATCGTGGACTTCCCGGACTCATTTTCCCCATAGATTATATTGATCCCGCTTTCAAAGCGAAGCTTCTGATTCTGAAATTTCCCAAAATTCCGAAGCAGCAGTCCTAGAATCTTCATATCTGTCCTCGTCCTTTGCTATTCTCTATTCCGCCCTTGTATCGATCAGCGCACGCACGCCCAGGCACAAAGCCTGATACTCCACACTGTTTTCTTCCGCTCCCAGAAAACTTTTGATGTAGCTGCCCAGAAGATTTTCTTCATTCTGCATCAGCAGCTTTTCAAATGCATATGCCGGCTTTGTCTCGTCTGACATCTCTACGATATTTCCGTAGACATCCATACCTCTAAGATCAAATCTGATCTCCGGATCCCGATACCCTGTTATCCGTACTTTATATATGTTCTGGGTACCGCCGGCTTCTATCTCGCGGCAGATCTGCTCTCTTAACTGAAAGCCGGTCATGGCTTTGTCCACCGCAATCCGGATCTGCCGGTATTCTCTCCCTGCCGAAGAGACAAACTCTGTCCTGCACCCTTTTTCATCCAGCTCTCCCTTCACATAGCCATGAGGGCCACAGTCTGCTGTATCTACCGGCTCCAGCGCTCCCGCATAGATCATCCGGTTTTCTTCCAGTACCTGCGGCTTATGGATATGTCCAAGCGCAACATAATCATATCCCTGGGCCAGAAGGGCGGCTTTATGAATAGGAATATGATTTTCATCTCCGCCGTGGGCCAGAAGGATCTCGTATTTCTGCCTCCGGCGGGGACGCTCCTGCTCGTACCTGGCTTCCCGTATCTCTCTGGAATGATAGCTCAGACCGTATACCGCCAGGTTGAGCTCCGGAAATTCCGCACACTCAAGCTTCTCTTCCTTCAGCATCGTAACGTTGCTGCTCCAGTGAAAAGTGCGGTAGTAGGAATCCTGACGGATATAGTCATGGTTCCCGGCGATCAGCACCACCTTTGTCTTTTCCAGAGAGGCGAACATCCCGCCCACCTCTTTGAGCTCTCTAAGGAGCGGCTGCCGGTGGAACAGATCCCCGGCCACCAGTAAAAGTTCTGTCTCTTCTCTTCTGCAGGTCCGGACCACCTCTGCCAGTGCGTCCCAAAGCTCACCGCTTCTCTTTTTGCTGTATGCGCTTCCTGCGTCCGGACTTGCCCCCAAATGTACGTCTGCGATGTGTATGAATCTCATCTGCGTGTTCCTCTTCCTTTTCCGTCTTGCTAGGCAGTGTTACGATAAACTGTGTCTTCAGATCATCACTCCTTGCCATAATCCTGCCGCCATGAAGCTCCACGATCTCCTTTGCGATGGCAAGCCCAAGCCCTGCGCCTCCGGTGCCGCTGGACCTGGAGCCGTCTACCCGGTAAAACTTCTCAAAGATCGTCTGCAGCATATCACCTGGTATCCGGTCTCCCCGGTTCGTAAACACGATCTCTACCTTTCCGCCCTTTTCCTGGGCCTCGATCTCGATCCTGGTATTTTCATAGCAGTAAGCGATCGCATTTCTCAAAATATTGTCAAAAACCCGGGCAAGCTTGTCCGGATCTCCATAAACCACCAGATTTTCCTCCACATTAACCTGGCAGCTTAAATGCTTTTCCTGCAGAACGCCATAGAGCTCGTCCGCCAGCTGTTCCAGCATGAAGGAAAGATTGATCTCAATGGGCTCCAGCTCAATCTGCTGAAGATTATATCTGGTAATATCAAAAAATTCATTGATCAGTTCCCCCAGCCGGATGGATTTTTCCAGGGCGATATGCGTATATTTCGCCCGCTCCTCTTCCGGCATGTCGGGATGGCTGTCCAGCATGCTAAGGTACGCCACGATAGAAGTCAGCGGCGTTTTTAAGTCATGTGCCAGAAATATGACCAGATCATTCTTTTTCTTCTCTCCTTCTTCTGCCTCTAATTCCTGACGGCGGATGGTTGCTTTGATCTCATTTAAGCGGATTTCAATCGGCTTCAGTTCCGTGATCAAATGAATCGGCTCATTGGAATCGGAGACGATGTTTTCAATCCCGTCTCCGATCTGATCTACGTATCTGGTCATTTTCGTCAGTGCGATATAGAAAAAAGCCGCAAAGAGCAGCAGGAAACCAACGATCATGTAGAACGTCTTATTATCCCCGATCAGTCTCCAGTACCAGTCAATGGCAGTCTGCTCATCCACATGCAGAGCCATCATGACATCAACAAAGATGTTGGCAAAGCTGTCGTTATAAATGCCGTCGATCACATAATTCAGCAGAAAGCCGCCTACCAGCACAGTCAAAGCCGTTACCAAAAGCGTCTGCAAAAGCATGCTGAACTTGAGTTTGCGATAATTATTCTTCAACCTTATAACCTACTCCCCATACTGTCTTGATAAAGTCTGATTTTCCGGTAGGCGCACTCATCTTCTCCCGCAGATGCCGGATGTGCACCATCACCGTATTGTTGCTGTTTTTATAATATTTTTCGTTCCACACTTTCTCAAACAACTCCTCGGAGCTGATCACCTTCCCCCGGTTCTCACACAAAAGCCAGAGGATGTCAAACTCGATCGGCGTCAATGTCAGCGGGACTTCGTTGTAAACACACTCATGGGATGTCCGGTTCAGGAATAGGCCTCCAAAGTCGATGATCTCTCCTTCTTCCTTGCCGCCGTCATTATACTGGGTATAACGTCTGAGCTGGGCTTTGACCCGGGCTACCAGCTCCAGCGGATTAAATGGCTTGGGGATATAATCATCTGCCCCCAAAGTAAGGCCTGTGATCTTATCCATATACTCCGTCTTGGCTGTCAGCATAATTACCGGAAATTTATATTTCTCCCGGATCTGTTTTAAAATCTGAAATCCGTCGATATCCGGCAGCATGATGTCCAGGATGGCCAGATCAATCTTCATGCTGTGGATACAGTCGAGCGCATCCTGACCCGTATAAAATTTGTATACATTATACTGGTCATTCTGCAGATACAGTTCAATGACGTCAGCAATCTCCTTTTCGTCATCTACTACTAAAATATTCATACTCATGTGAACCTCCTTATCCGCCCCCCGCGGGGAGAAATAATGATGTCCCCCATTTCATTCCTTTTATTATGGTCTATAAATCGCAGTTATTCACTGTACGCGGGAACGGAATCACGTCGCGGATGTTGCTCATTCCCGTCAGATACATAATGCAGCGTTCAAATCCCAGACCAAAGCCTGCATGTCTGGTCGAGCCGTATTTGCGCAGATCCAGGTAAAATCCATACTCTTCTTCCTTCATTCCCAGCTCCCTCATCCGGGTCAGAAGCTTGTCGTAATCGTCTTCCCTCTGGCTGCCGCCGATAATCTCACCGATTCCAGGCACCAGACAGTCTACTGCAGCCACAGTCTTTCCGTCATCATTTTGTTTCATATAGAATGATTTTATTTCTTTCGGGTAATCTATCACAAATACCGGTTTTTTGAACACTTCCTCTGTCAGATACCGTTCATGCTCTGTCTGCAAGTCTGCTCCCCAGGACACCTTATACTCAAACCTGTCATTTTCTTTTTCCAGGATTTCAATAGCTTCGGTGTAAGTGATCTTTGCAAACTCAGAAGACACTACATTGTTCAGCCGGTCCAGAAGACCTTTGTCCACAAAGGAATTAAAGAAATTCATTTCTTCCGGCGCATGCTCAAGCACATAGCTGATCACATATTTCAGCATGGACTCTGCCAGCATCATATCGTCCTCCAGATCCGCAAAGGCCATCTCCGGCTCGATCATCCAGAACTCTGCCGCATGTCTGGTCGTGTTAGAATTCTCTGCACGGAAGGTCGGCCCGAAGGTATAAACATTGCGGAAAGCCTGTGCATATGCTTCTGCATTCAGCTGACCGCTGACCGTCAGGCTGGTCTCTTTCCCGAAGAAGTCCTGGCTGTAATCCACCGCTCCTTCTTCTGTCTTCGGAACATTTTCCATGTCCAGTGTAGTAACCCGGAACATCTCGCCGGCCCCTTCACAGTCGCTTCCGGTGATCAGCGGTGTGTGCACATACACAAACCCTCTGTCCTGGAAAAATTTGTGAAGCGCATAAGCGGTCAGAGACCGGATGCGGAACACTGCCTGGAAGGTATTGGTCCTGGGCCGCAAATGAGAGATCGTGCGGAGAAATTCAAAGCTGTGGCGCTTTTTCTGCAGCGGATAATCCGGAGATGATGCTCCCTCCACCTCCACGCTGTCCGCCTGTATCTCAAATGGCTGTTTTGCCTGAGGCGTAGCCACCAGAGTTCCGGTCACGATAACCGCCGTTCCTACATTCAGCTTGGAAACCTCTGCAAAGTTGTCCATTTTATCGTGATAGACTACCTGCAGCGGTTCAAAAAATGTCCCGTCATTAACAACAATAAATCCAAAGGTTTTTGAATCCCGGATACTCCGGATCCATCCTCCTACCGTAACTTTCTGATCCAGGTAGGCTTCCCTGTTTTTATATAATTCTCTGATCTCTGTGAAATTCATGATTTGATCTGCTCCTTTACTTTCAAGATACTTTTCGCCCATTATAACATATTGTCCCCGATTTTTAAAGCTTGGCACGCACCATATATGAGCCCTCTTATCATTCTTTCTCCGGTTTTGTCTATTTCTCCACAATAATCTGTTAATTTTTATCAAAAGCACGCTTATTAGTCTTATTGACATTCTTTTTATTGTTTTATATAATTATTTTGTAGTTTTTTTTAATTTTTCAGATAAGGAGAAGTGTTTATGGCAAAAACAGCAATCATCACTGGCGGTTCAAGAGGAATTGGACGGGCTCTATCTTTAAAATTAGGCGAGCTCGGATATAATGTCGTAATCAATTACCGCAGCGAATCTTCAAAGGCAAAATCCGACGAGGTCGCAAAGGAACTGGAAGACACTTATCATGTAGAAACTCTGGTCGTGCGGGCAGATGTAAGCAAATATGAACAATGTGAAGCCCTGGTAAAAGCCGCGGTAGAGCGTTTTGGCGACAGGATCGACGCCCTGGTGAACAACGCCGGCATTACAAACAACTGCAATTGGATCGACATCAAACCGGAGGCTTATGAGAGCGTGATCGCCACCAACCTTATGAGTTTCCTCCACATGACCCATCTGGTTCTGCCATATATGGTAAATCACAGCAGCAAAGACGAGCAATGTGTAATCTGCAACACTTCTTCTGTCGGCGGACTGACCGGCGTGATCAATCAGGCTGATTACTGTGCTGCAAAGTCCGGCGTCATTGGCCTGACGCGCGCACTGGCACTTGAATATGCGGCAAAAGGAATCCGCGTAAATGCCATTGCCCCCGGAATGATCATGACCGACATGCTGCGCGGGGTAAATCAGGATGAACTGAATGCCCTGGCCGCCACGATTCCTGAAGGATATATCGGAGATGTCTCTGACATCGCCGGCGCTTTGGAATACATCTTTACTGCCCCATACCTGACCGGACAGATCATCTCGCCAAATGGAGGCTTCGTACTGCAGTAGACGTCCTGCCCCGTATGGAAGAGCCGTCCTTATGCCAGGAGGCTCTTCCATATTTACATTTTCCTTGATTTCCGGCTGCTGCCGTGCTATACTAACAGACGTTGCAAAGCCCATAAAAACCAAGGTCTATACGGGCTTGCCGGCGGTCACCGCCGTAAAATGTGCCGAGTGTTCGAGACCTTCCACTCGTAAAACAAAACTAAAGGAGAGAAAAAATGAAAAACAAAAACATTACTTTCATGACACAGGCAGCCATGATTGCTGCCATCTACGTGGTGCTCACTTATGTATTCGCACCCTTCTCATTTGGTGAGGTTCAGATCCGCATTGCGGAAGCCCTCACGATCCTTCCGGCATTTACACCGGCTGCAATCCCAGGACTATTTGTAGGCTGTTTCATTGGCAATACGCTTGGCGGCGCCATTCTTCCCGATATCATCTGCGGAAGCCTGGCTACCCTGATCGGCGCCTGCTTCACCTACCGGCTGCGGGAAAAAACATTTTTCCTGATGCCTCTGCCGCCCGTCATTGCCAACATGCTGATCGTACCCTTTGTTCTGCGGTACGCTTACGGCGTGGCACTGCCAATTCCGTTCATGATGCTTACCGTAGGGATCGGCGAAGTCATTTCCTGCGGCGTGTTAGGCTTCGTACTGTACAGCGCATTGAAAAAATACAAAAACAGCATCTTCCCGACCGCCGGCTGTCAGGCATAACCCGTGTGGGGACAGGGGGAAACGCAAATGGGGACGTACACTTCGTGCAAAAGTGTACGTCCCCATTTGCGTTATCCGATATATGTGCTGCCGCTGCCTGCGGTCATCTGATCCATCTCTGTATAGCTGACGCTGCTGCGCTCCCCGCTGCTTACGTTTACATAGATCACGCTTGCATCTGTATATCCCACCAGGATTACCGCATTCTGTGCATCCAGCATTGCGATTACCGGCCGGTCCTGATTGATCACATACAAGAGTTCTTCCGTGGTGCAGCCTGTCAGATCCAGGCTTTCTCCCATGACTTCTTCCATGATGGTCACCGGCGCCTCTCCCTGTGACAGACGGCTCCGGATATTTTCGATCACATCGTCTTTTCCGCTGATCGTATACTGCAGATCCCGGTTTCCACGCTCCCAGATATACTGCTGGTCCTCGGACACGACCACGCCATTGATCTCATTGGCGGCCCGGATCGCTTCTCCGGCGCTTTCATAGCTGTCCTGCAGCTCGCCATAGCCGTACACGTCGTACCGTTCGGTTTTTTCTCCGGATTCAAATGAGATCTCCTTTGGATTTTCAAACAAAATCTGTTTAGGCTTTAATACCTTAGGTTCCTTATCGGAAATGCCGTCCTCATAGGTCAGACGCATCTGCGTCCCTTTCAGTTCCGTACTGTAGGATTCCAGGTAAATGTTGCTTTCTTCCCGCTCTGTATTGTTGGTAATATAATCCGGTGAGATATTGGTATATATTTCTCCATTTTTCGACACTCTGTTCAAAGTGATCATATTATCCTCAATGGATATTCCCAGCACATACGCACCATCCGTTTGATAGGTCTCTTTTACAGTTCCCTTGCTGTCCTGAATTTCTACCTTATACATCGGTACGACAGCCTCTCCGGAAACGGTCCTTCCGGTATCAGAGGTACTGACCACTCCATATACCACATCGTCATTCATAAATCCCAGAGGGCGGATACATTCATTTTCGCCGCAGGTAACTTCCCATTCTTTACCTGTCTCCAGGTTCAGCACCTTCACGGTCCTTGCCGTATCGATATCCCCGTCTACCTGATATCCCACCAGACGACCGTCTGCAGACACGGCATACTGGTCTTCTTCCAGCCCCTCTACTACAGCCTCATTCCAGTCTTTTTCCACATCGTACTCGTACAGAGTCCCTCCTACCATGGTATACAAAACATTTCGGTCCGCACTGTAATACATAACCTTTCCCAGTTCATTTTCTGCATGCGCATAGGACTGGTCGATAGCGACAAATACTTTTTCTTCCACAGAGTTCTGCTCAATGTCATAATAATATACCGCAGCCCCTACCTGTCCTTCATGCTCGCCCCGGTTCATGTAGCCGTATACCGCAAACATGGTATTTCCCGCATCATCTATTTCCAGCAGCCATATCTTATGCTGGCGCACCAGATTCCTGGGATCTGTATTCTCCGCAGACATAAAACTGGAAACCAGAGATGCCTCATCTGTATTTTTGTTATAGTTCCACAGCTCGTTTGCCGTCACAAAGGACACAACCGACCCGTCTCCGTTTACCAGATAGGGCGTATCCGAATCCGCAATCCCCAGAAGGACCCCATTTTCGCTAAGCACCTGCTTTGTGGGATCAAAGATCTGTTCCATCGTACGGTCATAGTCCAGCAGATAAGTGGAACCGCTGTCTGCCACATGCCGTACCCGGAAATATTCCTTCGTCTGATAAAGATCCGTCTCATTTTCCTCTCCGGTGCACCGTGCCAGGAACTGGATTTCCACGGAAATAGATACGCTGTTGATCTCCTTGATCATCCAGCGTTCTCCCTGCTCCACCTGCGGATTAAGATTTCCCCAGGTCACATGGTCATAATCCGAGTGGATCGTCACATGCTGGTAGGTGGAGTTATCACTTTCCTCCCCCGGCTCCAGCGCTGATTCGATTCCTGCCGAGCTGTCCTTTGACAGTGCCCCTTCGTGAAATGTCTGGATATAGTTAAGGTTTTCCAGAATATCTTTTCCGGAGGCATCCGTCACTCTCGTATAATAGTATATATCCTCCTCACTTTCCGTAGTAAGGACGATCTCCAGCACACCTTCCCGGTCAGTCAGCCTGGATGGATCGATTTCCAGCGATACATTCTCCGCCGGATCACTCTCCTCTCCGTTTAGAAGTTCCTCCGTACCGTCCAGAGAGTAAACACACCATTTAAGCCCGGTGACTTTATTCTCATAGGCCTCGATCGCAAGATCTATTTTCCCGTTTTCAATAGGAGTGATAGTATCTCTCATAGACGGGATATCCATGCTTCCGGAATATCCGGATAATGTATTTAAGCTATAGCCCTGATAAGAAAAGGACACCTGCGGATATGTGGCTCCTCCCATATCTGCCGTCATATTATCGTTTCCGCGGTTGGTAATATATGCAAATATGATCACCGCAAGCAGAAAAACACCCGTCAGTATCCCTGCATGCTTCAGTCTTTGTTTCCACTTCATTTATACTTCCCCTTTATGATCCAGAAGACGTTTCAGCGTCGGCGACACATGCAGAAATTCTTCACATTTTTTTATGGACTCCTGATTCTCCCCGCATTTTCCGTTCTGCACCGCCCGGATCAGTATATTCTTTGGCGTGTGTTCCATGTCAATAAATTCCAGGATCTGGACATCATAGCCCTCCCGCTCCAGATACTCCGCCCGCAGCGCATCTGTTACAAGAGCCGCCATCCGTTCCCTGATCAGCCCGTATTTCAGCACCGGAGCAAGCACATCGCTTTGAATCTGCCTGTTCAACTCATGCTGACAGCAGGGCACAGACAGAATGACTTTCGCATTCCATCCCACAGCTTTTGCAAGAGCGAAATCCGTAGCCGTGTCACAGGCATGGAGCGTTACCACCATATCAACCCGATCCACGCCGGTATAATCCGCAATGTCGCCCACCAGAAATTTCAGCTTCTGGTAACCGTATTTCTCTGCCAGCTCATTGCAGTGGATAATAACCTCCCGCTTCAGGTCCAGCCCGATGATCCGGATGTCATAGCCTTTCAGCTCATGCAGATAATAGTACATGGCAAAGGTAAGATAGGACTTGCCGCACCCGAAATCCAGGATCGTCAGCTCTCTTCCCCTCTCCAGCCTGGGAAGGATATCCTCGATAAATTCCAGGAACCGGTTGATCTGGCGAAATTTATCATATCTGGCGTGCACGATCTTCCCTTCCTTTGTCATCACGCCCAGATCCACCAGAAACGGCACCACAGTTCCTTCCTCTAAGATGTAATGTTTCTTCCGGTCATGAGAAAGCTCTGCCGGTCTGATTTTGCCGGTTTGTGCTTTCTTTTTGACCGTCACCTTTCCCTTCTTGCTTACAAGTACCGTATAAAGATTTTTCTGCGTTTCCAGCTGCATCTGCTTCATATTCTCCATCTGCCGGGCCAGCGCCTCGCAGGCCTGCGGCGCCGTCAGGTTCTCATGAAAAGCCTGCCGGTTCCGGAACGTCTCAACCTGAAAGAAAAGCGTCCCCTTCTTCAGAAGCGGGCGCACCTTGACCTTCTCTGTGCCATCCTTAATCCGCGGATTGCTGAGTACCGCTGATAAAAACTCTGTATTTAGATTTTCCTGTAATAAAACTCTTAATTCATCCATATCAATCCTTATTGTAATGTTTTTTCCAGATAATCGCAATAGGGACAGGGCATTTTGCAAAAAGGGACAGGGGGAAACGCAGTTGGGGACACCCACTTTTGCAAATGGGGACGTACACTTTTGCAAAAAGTGTACGTCCCCATTTCGCCCGTCAGAACGTGATCGTCACACGGAACAGATCTCCGTCCAGATACAGCTCGAATTTTCCTCCCTGCATCTCTGTCAGAGTTTTTGCAATGGACAATCCCAGCCCGCTTCCCTCCGTGCTTCTGGAGATGTCTCCTCTGATGAAGCGCTCGGTAAGTTCATCGGCTGAAATGTTCAGCGGCTGCTGCGATATATTTTTCAGACTGAACACCGCCTTACCGTCTACGACTTTCAGATCAGCATAGACCCGGGTGCCTTCCATGGCATATTTTGCCGCATTATTATAAATATTTTCAAGCACACGCCACATCCGTCTTCCGTCTACCCGGATGATGACTTCTTCCTCCGGCAGCGTCAGTACTTCCGTCAGATTCCTGGCCTTAAATTTTTCCTCAAATTCCCCGCTGGTCTGCTGGATCATCTCCACAAAATTAATGTTCATGAATTCCAGTGTAATATTTCCGGAGCTTACCTTAGACGCCTCCACCACATCTTCTGTCAGAGTCTTCAGCCGCTGGGACTTTGCCTCCAGTATCTCAATATACCGCTGTATCTTAGGATCCTGGAAGTTTTCCTGCTTCAGAAGCTCTACATAATTGATGATGGAAGTCAGTGGTGTCTTGATATCATGGGATACATTGGTGATCAGATCGGTTTTCAGCCGTTCGCTCTTAATGCTCTTTTCCAGCGCCCGGTCCAGTCCCTCTCCGATCGAATTGATGTTTTCCGCAATATCCTTCTGTTCTTCCGAAAGCCCTGCGATATCGATCTTATAGTCCACCTGCCCGCCGGCAATCTGCTCAATCCCTTTCTGGATCTTATGCTTCCCGATAGCATCCCGGATCAGATATATGAATACCAATATTTCCGCCAGCACCATCAGTCCGAAGAAAAAGATATTTCCATAGCTGAAGAACGCCATCCAGTGGAAGAGTACTATGACAGCAAATATCAGAATCCGTTTCCACACAATGTGCATGTTCCGGAATATTGTCTTCAGGAAATGCCCCAGACTGCGGATCAGACTGTTCTTCCACAAAATTTTCGCCTTGATCCTGCGTACCAGACTTAAGTACCCGGTCAGGAACAGTGCACATGTATAGAGTGCCAACAGACCGATCATGATCATATTTCCTGTCGAAATATACGGTCCGATCTGGCTTCCTCCTGTCTGTATCATATTCCCGTATTCATCGTAGGATACCACAGATGAAACCGATATATTTGTCCCCACTAAAATGACCGGAACAAACCATGCCAGGAATATCAAGCATGCGGATATCTCTGTTTTCCAATGATCAAATGCCATCAGATGCAGCTCCTCATCCCTTCTGTTGTACCCCGCTCCTGCCGTCAGGATCACCAAGCCCAGAACAAACAGGAGAAGTGCAGCGCCGCCAGCGGCAAACACCCACACAGCTCTTCCCCCGTACTCCTCATACAGCTGGCTTTCCGTATAGAAAGAATCCTGCACCGGGTAAGACGTATCCACACTCAAAGCAAATACATAGGCATCGTCATTTCCCTGCACCTGCAGCGTACTGCGCCATTCTTCAGCGTTTACATTCTTCATATTCGTCTCAAAATCCGCAAGCCGCGGATAGATGATAGCATACTTCCCGCTTTCCCGGATTTTATTAAGAGTCGTCTCCAGATCCTCTCCCATCTGGTACTCTTCTCTGTTAGATATAATCTGCTTCGCAGTCTGATCTACGTATAAGTAAGTAAAATTAGTATCTCCTTCCTGATAGGATTCCAGAATACTCCGATACTGATCCACTTCCCAGTATATAGACAGCACCGCCGATTCTACCGTATCAAAGGCATCGCTCAAATGTCCATTCCAGGCTTCATCTTCATTAGCCACCTCCAGGATGCTTTTCCCTTCAACTGTCTTATACTCTTCCTTGCACCAGTATCCGTCATAGTTCCAGCAGTCCACATACAAAATCCTGTTATCTTTATCCTGCACGCCCTTAAAGGTATCTGTCCCTTCCGTTGAAAATGTACGTTCCTTGAGAGATAAAAGAATGTCCTCCTGCGTCATGCCACTTTCATCTGATGCCATTACAAAAGAAAGATCTCCGTTTTGAATCAGCTCTTGAAATTCGGAATAGTAATAATAATGATAAGTCCCGTCTGCCCGCCGGCAGACAACAATATTGTCCTCATAAGAGTCCTGCTCTTCCGATCCGCTGCCAGCAGTCTTGCCCCAGGAGACCAAATCTCCCAGCCGGTAGGAAAGACTTCCCGGATTTTCTGCATCTGTGCTCTCTCCCTGATTATAGTTTCCTACATTTATAATCTTTTCCGGATCATATGCTCCGTCTGTCTCAAACACTTCCCTGCGGCCAAGTGCGCTGCTGATCCCTTGCCCTGTATGCAGGACCTGATCTGCAAAAGTCTTTGTGTCTTCATATTTCTCTGCATGAGTCCCGCTAAACATCTCGCTTCGCAGGACTGGATAAGACATTAAACACATAAAACAGCATACCATGATCAGCAAAAATGCATGTTCCGCTATAATAAGGATCCCTTTCGCAATTGTTGTCTGATACCACTTCTGTTTCATAGCGTCCCCTTTCTACAACTTTTCCACTTTATATCCGACTCCCCATACAACCTTCAGATATCTGGGCTCCTTCGGATTGATCTCTATCTTTTCCCGGATGTGCCGGATATGCACAGCCACGGTATTATCTACCCCTATTGCATCTTCATTCCAGATTTTCTCATAAATCTGATCAATAGAAAAAACTTTTCCCTGATTCTTCACCAGAAACAGTAAAATATTGTATTCAATAGGAGTCAGCTTTACCGGCTCCCCGTCGACAGTTACCTCTTTTAAATCGTCATTGATAGACAGACCTCCCGTCGAATATACCGCCTTGCCCTCGTCCATTCTCGTACTGCCAAGCTGCGTATATCTGCGCATCTGGGACTTTACTCTTGCCACTAATTCCAAAGGATTAAACGGCTTTGTCACATAATCATCTGCCCCTACATTTAATCCTAATATCTTATCAGCATCTTCTGATTTTGCCGATAAAATGATAATGGGAATATTATTCTCTTCCCGGATCTTAAGTGTCGCCCGGATTCCATCCAGCCGCGGCATCATTACATCAATGATCAAAAGATCTATTTCCTCTTCTTTTAAAATCTTTAAAGCCTCTTCGCCGTCATAGGCTTTTCTGACCGTGTAGCCTTCCTGTGTCAGATATATATCAATTGCCTCCACGATCTCTTTATCATCATCACATACTAATATTTTCGACATCTCAACCACCTCCTTGTTTACTATACAAGAATAACAGGGAATTTTTAAGAGCCACACAGGAAAATTATTAAGAAATTCTGAAAATATCTCCTTCTCATTTATGTCGCAGAATGTCGTATTCTATCGAACAATTTCCTATTCTGTCTAAATTTCTTTTTCCTATATTATTTTTGGATATAATGAACAAAATGGCATGCTATCACTTTGGAATGAACAGAGAAATTACATATTTTTGAGGAGAAGCGACATGAATGAAAAAGAAATCGAACACCTTTTGCGTTCTCTGGGAATAGGCGCCACCTATCGGGGTTACCGTTATCTAAACTACGGAATCAGACTATGCCTGATCGACGAAGATTATCTTTTATCTGTCAGCAAGCTTCTATATCCGCAGATTGCAAAATACTTTCATACTACCAGCTGCAGTGTGGAGCGTGACATACGCACTGCTGTCAAGGTGTGCTGGGAACGTGGAAATATAAGCCTTCTGCAGGAGATTGCTCTGCGTCCTATCCGTATTCGCCCCACTTCCAGTGAATTTCTGGATATATTAACGGCCCATTTAAGGAAATAGTCTGAAAACAAAGCTTTTGCCCCCTCCTTCTCTGTTTCTTAAGGGCGGCTTAAGAAATTTTCTTTTTCTTTTATAGTTTTAACATACTTTAGACATATTTATCACTTATACTAAAACACAGATAGTTAAAGAAACTATCTCCCCCTCATTAAAGTACAATACCGCAGATGAATTTTTCAGCGGCATATACTTTACTCTCATTCCTTTAGATAGCTATAACAACAACGAAACCCGTTAGCCGTGATGGTTAACGGGTTTTCGCTGTATTCTACAGCCTATAAGCGTAACAGGATCCTTGTTTGAAACCTTTAGGCCGCTATCCCGGCAGCCAGTATCATCCGAAAATTTGCACAATAAAAGGACGCCGTCTGCGTCCTTTTATTTATCCAAACTTTCTATCTAAATTCTGCTGGTTTTCAAATCCTCTCTTCCATCCACTTCCAGATATCTTCATACACCTGCTGCCGGTCCTGCTCATTCAGGATCTCATGCCGGTCTCCCTCATAGAGCTTAAGAGTCACGTCTTTGATCCCGGCTTCCCTGTACTGCCCGTAGATCTTCTCCACAGTCTTCCCAAAATCACCTACCGGATCTTCCTTCCCTGATGCAAGAAGAATGGGCAAAGTCCGGGGGATTCTGATTGCTCCCTTTTTCCCGGTGATCTTTTTCATTCCCTCAAACATCTGGTAATAGCCATTAACCGTAAAAGTAAAGCTGCAAAGAGGATCCGCCTCATATACCGCACGGATCTGCGTGTCTGAGGTCACCCACTCTTTTTTGCTCTCACTGGGCTCAAACTTTCGGTTATAGCTTCCAAGCCCCATCCGGTCGATCATACGGCTCCTGTAATGCCAGCCCTTCACCAGCGCAAAAGCCCTGCACAGCAGCTGTCCGGCAGACAGCAGCAGATAGCTCTTGTCACCGGTTCCCATGATAACGGCTCCTGAAAGCCCTCTTCCATGTGAAAGAATATACTGGCGCAGAAGAAACGAACCCATACTGTGCCCCAGCATAAAATAAGGAACGCCCGGATACCGTTGTTCCGTGCGCTCCCGAAGCTTCTGAATGTCACCTGTCACGCACCGGTTGCCATCCGGCTCATGGAAAAATCCATAATTTTCTTCAGAAAGAACCGATTTTCCATGACCCAGATGATCATTCCCCGTTACATACCATCCCTTTTCCGAAAGCCATGCGGCAAATCCGTCATATCTATCGATATATTCCACCATCCCGTGACAGATCTGCAGCACTGCCTTCACTTCCTGCTCCGGCACCCATTCTACTGCATGGATGCTGGTCTCCCCGTCCGAAGAGGGGTAATAAAATTCCTGTTTCATCTACCGTTCTTCCATCCTTACATAATCCCGGTACGGTGCCAGCGGCTTGTATGCCGGACGGATAATCTTATCTACATTGATCAGCTCTTCCAGTCTGTGGGCGCTCCATCCTACGATACGGGCAGCCGCAAAGATTGGTGTGTACAGAGCTGACGGAATTCCCAGCATACTGTAAACCAGGCCGCTGTAGAAGTCTACGTTGGCATTTACACCTTTATAGATCTTTCTCTTTTCAGCAATGACCTCCGGCGCCATGTTCTCTACCATCTCATAAAGGGCGTATTCCTTTTCATAGCCTTTTTCTTTCGCCAGCTTCTGAACAAATTCCTTGAAGATATCCGCTCTTGGGTCAGATACAGAATAGATCGCATGTCCCATTCCATAGATCAGGCCCTTCTTGTCAAATGCCTGTTTCTCCAGCAGCTGTACCAGGTAATTGCGTACTTCATCTCTGTCTTCCCAGTCATGTACCTTTTCTTTCATATCCTCGAACATCTGGGTTACTTTGATATTCGCACCGCCGTGCTTCGGTCCCTTTAAGGACGCCATCGCCGCGGCGATCGTAGAATATGTATCGGTACCGGAGGATGTTACCACGTGTGTCGTGAACGTGGAGTTATTTCCTCCGCCGTGATCCATATGAAGCACCAGAGCCATATCCAGGATCCTGGCCTCCAGCTTCGTATATTGACGGTCTTCTCTCAACATCATCAGGATATTTTCCGCCGTGGACAGCTCCGGTGACGGCGCATAGATAAACAAGTCATCGCCCAGACGGTAGTTATATGCATGATACCCGTAAACCATCAGCATCGGGAACTGGCTGATCAGGTTCAGGCACTGGCGCAGCACGTTGGGGATCGATGTGTCATCCGCCTTGGCATCATAAGAATACAGGCTTAAGATCGACCTGGACAGGCTGTTCATCATATCCCGGCTTGGCGCCTTCATGATCACGTCTCTGACAAAGGTAGGCGGCAGCGTCCGGCGTTCTACCAGAGTCTTGTGGAAAGTAGCAAGCTCCTCTTCATTTGGAAGCTCTCCGAAAAGCAGAAGGTAGGAGATCTCCTCAAATCCGTAATGGTCTTCCTGAAGGAACCCTTTGACCAGGTCTTTGATATTATAGCCACGGTAATACAGATTTCCTGCACAAGGCACTTCTTTCCCATCCACAACTTTAGTGGCACATACGTCGGAAATATTGGTCAGTCCTGCAAGCACACCTTTTCCGTTCAGGTCACGCAGTCCCCGCTTCACCTCGTACTTCGTATACAGCTCTTTATTTATGGCATTTTTTTCTTCACATACCTTAGCAAAGTGCTCGATCTCTGGTGTCACCTCAAATAATGAATACTCTTTTAATGAAAAATCTTTGTTCGCCATTTGCTTCACCCTTTCCTTTTTTCTTTATATCTTAAGGGCCTGATCCCTCCTGGATCTGTTCCCATAGATAGTCTGCAAGCTTTGCAAATTCCTCCAGCTTAAGCGCCTCTCCCCGTACGCCCGCACCTTTCCCGAGGCGCTCGATACCTTCTGTGATCTTATCTTTTGGGAGGGAAAACTGGCCGGAATTATTGAGACCATTTGCCAGCGTTTTTCTTCTCTGATTGAAAGAAGCTCTGATGATATGAAACAAGAACTTTTCGTTTTTCACACTCACCGGCGGATGCTCATGCTTTCTCAGCTGAATAACAGCAGAGCCCACTTTGGGCCGGGGCATGAAACAGTTGGGCGGAACATTTGCTACAATATAGGGGCTTGCATAATACTGAACCGCCAGCGATAACGCGCCGTAGTCTTTGCTCCCTGGTCCGCTCTGCATCCGGTCTGCTACTTCTTTTTGCACCATCACTGTGATACTCTCCATCGGGACATGCTCCTCGAACAGTCCCATGATAATCGGTGTCGTAATATAATAGGGAAGATTCGCCACGATCTTAATAGGCCTTCCCCCATTCTCACGCTCTGTAAGAGCACGAATATCCAGTTTTAAAACGTCTTCATTTATAACCTGAACATTCTCATATTCTCCCAGTGTATCTGCCAGTATCGGAATCAGATTCTTATCTATCTCTACCGCAATTACTTTTCCCGCAGCTTCCGCAAGATACTGCGTCATCGTACCAATCCCCGGACCAATCTCCAGCACGAGATCATCTTTTGTAATATTGGCTGCTTTTATAATCTTGTCTAATACATGGGTATCAATCAGGAAATTCTGACCGAACTTTTTTTGAAATGAGAAGTTGTATTTTTGCAGGATTTCTATCGTATTCTTTGGATTTCCCAGTGTTGGACCGCTCATCATTACACTCCAGTATAAAAAGTATATTAGTAATTATACAATATTTTAGAGCTTTATGATATAGCAAAAAGTAAAAATAATAATTAAGAATAAATGAATTTTTTGAAAACAATTTAGAATTTCTGTGATTTCATGATGGTTTCTGATCAGATTCCGGTGTTCAGACATCCTTTTCCTCTTCGCTCTCCAGCTTCAGGATATCTTCAACTCCACATTCCAGGCAGTCACAAATCTTGGCAAGTGTATGCAGATCAACTCTTACCACTTTATTTTTGCAGTAATTATTCAGCTGTGTCCTCTGGAGTCTGCAGGTATAGCACAGTTGTGTCTTACTGACTCCCTTTTCGGCTAAAACGCGCTCCAGGTCAATCCTTATCTTGCTCATAATCATCCCACCATACCGTTTCTTCTGTTAAGTATACCCATATTTTTGTTGAAAAAATAGATATATTAACATACACTGTAATTAGATACACTGTATTCTTTAACGCAGATATCAGAGAGGTTTTATATGAAGCGAAATAAAAAACGGTACCTGACCGGAGTTCTCCTTCTGATCCTGGCTACATTTATATATATAGAAGCACAGCCATATGAAGTCGTTTCTTCCTCTGTCTTTTCCTCCTCTGATCTGACAGAAACCCGGCTGTATGTGATCATGAATACGCTGCTTCCGGCAGAGGAAGCGTCATTTGCGAAGAACGTCATCTCGGATTACCAAAAAATAAATGGCCCCCGTGGAAAAGCCAGCTATGAGTTACGGCTCTACCGCACGGAGGTCCATTATAAACTTCATATTGAATATACTGTTATTGTCTGTGATGCAGACGGACAGGTATTATAGCCATCCTCTTCCCTGCCTACATCACACCAGGCCATACAGATCTTTGGCATTTCGTTCAGTCTGCGATACAACCTCCTCGAAGCTGACCTGCTTAAGCGCAGCGATTTCTTCCGCTACATAAGGAAGATAAAGAGAAGAATTCCGTTTTCCCCGGTAAGGCACCGGAGCCAGATACGGGCAGTCCGTCTCAAGCACGATGGAGGTCAGCGGGATTTCCTCTACTGTCTCTTTTAGCTTTCTTGCATTTTTAAACGTGACGACACCGCCGACTCCGATATAGTATCCCATCTTTACATATTCTTTTGCCATTTCAGCAGAGTAGGAGTAACAGTGGATGACTCCCTTCAGTCCTTTTCCGTACCCCTTCATCACTTCCATCGTATCCGCGGCCGCCTCCCGGCTGTGGATCAGTACCGGCAGCCCCAGCTTTCTTGCGAGCTCCAGCTGACGGATGAACCAGTGGCGCTGCTCTTCCCGGGCTTCTTTATCCCAGTAATAGTCAAGCCCGATCTCTCCTATGGCCACCACCTTGGGATCTTCGCAGAGTTTCCGCATTTCTTCCAGCCGTTCTTCATTCAGCGCTCCTACCTCATCCGGATGGACGCCCACCGCCGCATACATAAACGGGTACGCCTGAACCATATCCACCACCCGCCGGCATGAATCGTAAGATGCGCTGACATTCACGATCGTGCCGATGCCGCCGGCGGCCATGGAGCGTAAGATCTCGTCCCTGTCCTGGTCGAATTGCTCGTCATCATAATGCGCGTGTGTTTCGAAAATCATAATAACTCTGCTCTCTGCTGCTCTGGGGTTTTCATGGACAGCAGTGCAGGCGCGATATCAAATACGGTTTTTGCGCCATTTTCTCCCGCCTTAGAAAGCCGATACGCCGCTCTTGCGTAACATACCAGAACACTTGCCGTAAATTCCGGGTTGGAATCCAGCTTTAAGGAATACTCGATGATATGCTTGCTTCCTTCTGTCCCTGTCTCACCGCTTCTGATCACAAATCCCCCGTGCGGCATACTGCTGTGCTGCTCTTTTAATTCTTCCTCTGTAATAAAGGTTACGGTAGTATCATATTCGTCAAAGTAATTCGGCATGGTCTTGATCGCCTCTTCGATGGCTTTAAGATCCGCTCCCTCTTCCGGTACTACATAGCACTCCCGCAGATGCTTTTCGCGAGTCGTAAGCTCCGGCTCACTTCCGCTTCTGACACGGTCTACTGCTGCCTCGATCGGAACAGTATACTGGATCGCGTTTTTCACTCCCTCGATCCGGCGGATCGCATCAGAGTGTCCCTGGCTGACGCCTTTTCCCCAGAAGGTATAGGTGCTTCCCTGTACCAGGATGGATTCTGCATACAGACGGTTCAAAGAGAACATTCCCGGATCCCAGCCTACGGAAATGATTCCCACATTTCCACCAGCCTTTGCCGCTTTATCCACATTTTCAAAATACTCCGGAATTCTTGCGTGGGTATCAAAGCTGTCGATGGTATTGAAATCTGCAGCGATCTGCGGTCCCATCACCGGAAGATCTGTAGCGGATCCGCCGCAGAGTACCATAACATCAATCTCACCCTTCATAGATTTCATATCTTCCATTGTCTTTACAACAGCTGTCTCTGTCGCAATCTTCACAGAAGCCGGATCTCTCCTGGTAAATACTGCTGCAAGCTCCATATCCTCATTACGTGCAATGGCTTTTTCCACACCTTTTCCAATATTTCCATATCCTACAATACCAATTCTGATTTTATCCACAATGTTTTCCTCCTTTTATCCACATTGGTCTTTTGTTATCCACATTATTTTGCATTGGGGACGGGGGATTTTCAAAAATCCCCCGTCCCCAATGGATTAGCAAATTTCCGCACCTGCGGGCATATCCCTTTCCGGGGTCATGAGCGCCAGATTACCGTCGGCATCTTCCGCACACAGCAGCATGCCTTCAGACAGCACTCCTGCCAGCTTCGCCGGCTTTAAGTTTACCAGCACCATAACTTTCTTTCCAACCATCTCTTCGGCTGTATAATGTGCCTTGATACCGGACACGATCTGCTTCACCTGGCTTCCGATCTTAACCTGGGAGCAGAGAAGCTTTCTGGACTTCTTCACTTCCTCGCAGGCGATGATCTCGCCTACCTGGAACTGCATTTTGCCAAAGTCCTCGAAGGTAATCTCCGGCTTCGCTTCGATATCAATTACCTCGGCGGCATCTCCGGCCTCCTCGCCTGCCTCATCCCCGGCTGCTTCTTCTACCGGCGGATGCAGCTCTTCTACTTTCTTCATGACCTCATCAATATCCAGTCTTGCAAAAAGGATCTCCGGCTTCTCACATACCTTGCCGTCACCCAGCTGTGCTTCGATCTTATCGGCAGTCTCCGGCATGAATGGCCGCAGTTCCTCCGCACCGACTTTGATGGTTTCGATCAGGTTTGCAAGCACTGTCTCCAGACGGTCTTTTTTCGCCTCGTCTTTTGCCAGCACCCATGGTGTGGTTTCGTCAATATATTTATTGCAGCGCTTAAACAGATTGAAAATCTCTGTAATCGCATCTGCCACACGGAGGTTGTCCATCTTTGCATCTACCTTTGCGGAAAGCTCTCCTGCCATTCTTGCCAGGTCGTCGTCAAATACCTTTTCCGCCTCATCGGCCACGCCTTTGTTCGTCACCGTGCCGCCAAAATATTTATTGGTCATTGAGATCGTCCGGTTCACCAGGTTGCCCAGGGTATTGGCCAGATCCGCATTCATTCTCTCTACCATCAGCTCCCAGGTGATCACACCGTCATTATCAAACGGCATCTCATGCAGTACGAAATAACGCACGGCATCCACGCCGAAGAAATCCACAAGCTCATCTGCATACAGCACATTTCCCTTGGACTTGCTCATCTTGCCGTCGCCCTGCAGCAGCCACGGATGCCCGAATACCTGCTTTGGCAGCGGCAGATCCAGCGCCATCAGGAAGATCGGCCAGTAAATCGTATGGAAACGGATGATATCCTTACCGATCAGGTGCAGGTCTGCCGGCCAGTTTTTCTTGAACATCTCGGAGCTTTCCCCATCGCACTCATAGCCGATTCCGGTGATATAGTTCGTCAGCGCATCCAGCCATACATACACCACATGCTTCGGATCAAAATCCACCGGAATTCCCCACTTAAATGAGGTTCTGGATACACACAGATCCTGAAGTCCCGGAAGCAGGAAGTTGTTCATCATCTCATTTTTCCGGGATACCGGCTGGATAAACTCCGGATGCTTATTGATATGATCGATCAGCCGGTCCGCATATTTGCTCATACGGAAAAAATACGCCTCTTCCTTCGCCGGCTTTACCTCGCGCCCGCAGTCCGGACATTTGCCGTCCACCAGCTGGGACTCGGTCCAGAAGGATTCACAGGGCGTACAGTAGAGTCCCTCATAGGATCCTTTGTAAATATCTCCCTGATCGTACAGCTTCTTAAAAATCTTCTGTACCTGCTTTTCATGATCCTCATCCGTAGTCCGGATAAATTTATCATAGGATGTATTCATCAGATCCCAGATATTTTTGATCTCCCCGGCCACCTGGTCTACAAATTCCTTTGGCGTTACTCCGGCTTCCGCAGCCTTCAGCTCGATCTTCTGCCCGTGCTCGTCAGTTCCGGTCTGGAAGAATACATCGAACCCCCGGCTCCTTTTGTACCTGGCGATCGCATCTGCCAGCACCGCCTCATAAGTATTTCCGATGTGCGGCTTTCCAGATGTGTAGGCAATCGCTGTCGTAATGTAATACTTCTGCTTTTCCATTGATACACTCTCCTTCAATTGTTCCATAAAATAAAAAAACCCTGGCCTCTCTATCGGAATAGAAAAGTCAGAGAAGACGGGAAAACCCGTGTTACCACTTCTGTTCACCTCCGCCTCACGGCGAAAGGCCTTCGCAGGTGCCTTTTGCAGCACCCTCCGCTTTAAAGGGCGGATCCCTTTGCAGGCTTACAATCCCGGATAAGACGTCCATGTCCGTAACCGCTCATTGCTCACCCGCACCGCTCAAAAGCCATCTTCCGTCAGCTTCTGACCTGCTCCTTCTCAGCTTACCGGAGCATCTCTGTAAAGTCTCTACAGACGTACTCTCTTTTTCAACGCGTTTCCATGATTTGTTTAAAATCCTAGCATATCCGAAGACCGGCTGTCAAGCATTTCCCCGTAAAATTCCAGTACGTCCTGTCTGCCGCACCCTTAGATTCCCCGGAAGATCTCCCGCGTAAACCTGCCCTGCCGGATGGCTTCTGCCAGCTCCTGTCCGTCCTCTGGCAGCTTTTCAAATCCTACGCAGCAGCTGGCCAGATCCTGCACTTGATGGAAATCCGAGCCTGCAGTACCGGGAAGCCCTGCCTGTTCTCCCAGCGCCCGGGCCAGATCATTGTGGGAATCATGGCGTGGATTGCCGTTAAAAATCTCGATGCCGTGAAGGCATTCCGGATCCGCCGGAAAACATACGGATCTGAAAGGGTGAGCCTGTATAATGGTCAGCCCTTCTTTTTCGGCAATCTGATACAAATCAGGAAGCTCTTTTTCATAAATCCAGGGATATTTCTGAAAAAATTCTTCCGTCATGCCATATACCAGAAAATCATTTTCATCATGAGGAAAGCGGATCTCCATTCCTAAATATACCTGGAATCCGCTCCCGGCACTTTCTGCCGTCTCCTTTGCCAGCCGCCATCCTTCCAGGAAACGGCTGCAGATATCCTCCCACGGCCCTTCTTTCCCGCAGGCATATTCGCTGAAATGATCGGTGACCGCAAGACCTGCATAGCCTTGCTCTATATACATCCGCACGCCGTCTTTCGCGGGCACCTTCCCGCACCGGCTGGACTCGTCTGTATGAAAATGCAGCTCTACTTTTTTCATTTCCATGATTCCTCGCATAATTTAAAGAAAATTTTATCTGTTTTTTTCATTTTTATGGTACTATAATATCACGCAAAAAGGCTTTGTAAAGAAGGTATTTGTTATGAATGATTTTTTTTCATCAAAGGCTCCCTCTGAATTTACCAAAACAGAACGCCGGATTATGAACTATATTCTGGAAAACCCGGCAGACTTTATCCACATGTCTATCGGCGAAGCCGCAAGGCGGGTAGGTACTTCTGAACCCACCATTTCCCGTTTTGCCAGACACTGCGGATATTCCGATTTTAAAGAGCTGAAAACTGCTCTCCTTGAAAGACAGGAGGAAATCCATTCTCCGGCCCGGAAGCTGGCTTCCTCCATGGAACGTCCCGACACCTCTTCGCTGGAAGGGATGCTGCGGTATCAGCAGTTCTGCATCGAAAAAACTCTTTCATTTTTGAATACAAAAGACGTAGAAGACGCCATAAGTGCTATCATAAAAGCAAGACGGATCTACATCCATGCCAAAGGAGCCGCTCTTTCCATGGCCCAGCTCCTGAAATTCCGGCTGACCAGGTTCGGCCTTTCACTTACCATCCTGCCACCAGGAAGCTCAGAGCTTTTTGAAGAAATGAACTTTATCACCCCGGAAGACCTGCTTATTCTCTTTGGATTCCAAAACATTCCAAGAGAAGCCAGAGTTCTTCTGGATTACCGGGAAAAAACCGGCTGTCCTGCTATTCTCTTCACCAGCCGGATCTGTGACTCTGCCTCCGGGGACGGGATCATTCCTCTTTATATTTACCGGGGAGAGCCCACAGAATATCATTCCATGGCCGCTCCGTCCGCACTGCTGGATGCTCTGGTCCTCCTGACCGGCCAGCGTCTGGGCAGCCGTTCCAAAGAAACCTTAGATGAAATCTTCCGGCTGAAAGAGCACTATAAAGCCGACATCCCCCGGTAGATTTCCTGCCATTCCTTCTTATATTAAAGATATTTGCCTTGTCTATGCGCCCTTGAGCAGGACCTCTAAGTAGTCCCCGCCCAGGGCGTGTATTGCCTTTAGGGAACGTTTCAGAGTTCCGGCCGTTTCCACCTGGAATTCCAATGTATCCGAAGTTTCAATCCGGTAATGCCCTGCCTGGATCTGAGAAGACAGCCCCTCCACCGTACGCACAGTCTGATCGAACACATTATATACACAGCCGTATTGAAAGGCCTGATGCGTATCGCTTCCGGCGGTCAGCGGTTTCTGAAGCACCTTCGAAAGTTCCTTCATCCGCAAGGACATTCCTTCATAGTCCGCCGCCAGATCCTTTCCGTTCAGATCCAGAAAATCAAACTGTTTCAATTCACTCTCCGTAAGCTCCGGGATATGTCCGCCCTCACGGTACGGGTGCGCGGCTCCAAACAGAACAGGGTATTCCTTCACTATTTCCGCCCATTTCGCGAAGGGAAGGAATTTCCCTTTCTCTTTGTACGGCGAAAGTCTCCTGTTCATCTCCAGGATCACATGCATGTTTCCGATCACCAGAGTATGCCCTCCTTCCGCAATATCCACTTCCATCCCCGGAAAGATCCGAAGCCCCTCCCGTGTAAGGAACGTATCCCTCTCCTCCTCATAATTCTCTGAAATATACTGATAAACTTCTGCAAAACCCAGCGTATTGAAATGTTCTGTCAGACATAAAGCATCCAATCCCGCCTCATTTGCCTCTCTGAACAGCCAGTCTGTATATTCCGGGGAAAAAGGCAGCTTCTTTGCCAGTTTCCCATGTGTATGCATGTCTAATTTCACGTTTTTCTTCTCCTCTCTGCAAACCCTGATTTTCATCAGATCCAGATAACTTCTCCTGCGCTTTTACGCAATCGCTGCTGATGCAGCCACACTGCATGCAGCCCAGATCACTGAGATTACTATGAAGATCCCGTCATTCCTTGTCACCTTTAACATGGCAAGTCTCATCTTCTTTACCCCCGGATTCTTCAGTGCATACCGGTAGCCTTTCAGCTCCAGCGCCTCCACCGTTGTCCGCGAGCGCTTTGCCGTATTCAGCATCAGCGGATAAAAAGCCTGTATGATCAGCTTTACCTGATAACCAAGATATCTGATCTTACCTATAAGTCCCTGCTTTTTCGGCGGATTTCCCCGAAGACGGTAGGATAACAGAATATTTTGAAATTCCTCCATCAGGACCGGAAGGATCCGGTAAGCAAAGGAAATGCTAAAAGACAGCTGATCCGGGCATCCAAACCACAGAAGGCCGCTGGCAAGCCGATCCGGATCCAACCCTGAAAATACAGTGACCGATGCAAGAGATACCACCGCCACCTTCAAAGTCATTACCAGAAGAGGCGCCACCAAAGAAGAGTCTCCTCCAAAAAACAATGCCATGACCAAAAGATATCCTGTCTGAGTAAAAACGCCCACGCAAAACAGAAACAGTACCAGCGGTGCAATCCTGGCAGCTCTCGTTGTCAGTACCACAAAGAGAAAAAGTCCGAGGAGCAGCACCACATCATTGATAAACCACGGCACCAGCCCGAAAAACAAATACCAGATCAGAAGCACCCTGGGATCAAGTCCTGCAATAACGGTATCATCATTGCCATAAGCATTTTTCAACACCTGGTTTCTTAAAAAATCCATAGAAAATTTATCCAGGATGCTGTCAGTTAATTTATGCATAACATTCACCTCTGAAACAGTCTAAAAATTCATCAATGGTAAAACACGGATTTTCAATCCCTATCAGCCGCCCCATATCATAGATCTGGGGCGGACGGATCCCAACCTGGTTCCTGACGTACAGATCTGCAAAAATCTGTTCCTTCGTACCGTCCGCGATCACCCTGCCGCCTGACAGTACAATGATCCGCTCTGCCCAGTCGCAGACCAGCTGCATATCGTGAGTGGCAATAATCACCGTATCCGTGATCCCTTTTAGCATCCTCAGGGTTTCCATCACCTCCCGGCGGGTAGCGATATCCAGATTTGCCGTAGGCTCGTCCAGAAGCAGGATCTCCGGATTCAGCGCCACACCGATGGCAAGGGAGGCTCTTCGCATCTGTCCCCCGGACAATAGTCTCCCATCCCGCCCGGAAAGGTTTCCCAGGCGGAACATCTCAAGCAGATCATCCGTGCGCTTTTCATATTCCGGTATTTTACGCACTCTCATCGCATAAGAAATATCCTCCCGGATCGAATCCTTAATAAACATCTCCTCCGGATTCTGATAAACCAGGGATATTATCTCCCCTATCTCTTCTTTGGAAAGTGCTCTCACCGGTCTCCCTTTTAAAAGAACGCTTCCTATTTCCGGCTGTATCAGCCCCATCATCATTTTCAGGATTGTGGATTTCCCCGCTCCGTTAGAGCCGATCAGCGCCACCTTTTCTCCTTTCTGGATTGTCAGGTTGAAATGATCCAGTATCTTAGGAGCTTTTCCCTTTACTGCCCGGTATTTTACCGAAACATTTTCAAAAGCTGCCATCTGCTCTCCTTCTGTCGGTACGAAAGACTGCCTCATGCATCCTGTCCTGTTTTTCAGATATCCCTCAAACAGATTCTTTCCTTCCTCCAGATTTACCGGAAGAGTTGTATCTTCTGGCAGCATCCCCTCCTGTACCATGCGTCCGGCCGCTATCGTCACCTGCGGCGGAAATATATTGCTCCCGCGAAGCTCCTCTGTCCGCCGCATGGCCTCCCGGGCGGGAAGCTTCCAGGCCGCCTTTCCGTCTTTCAAAAGCAGAACGTGCTTACAGTATTTTGCAATATATTCTGTATGATGCTCGATCACGATAATCGTTTTATGATACGTCTCGTTCCACGCCTTCAGCACTTCATAAATCTGATCCGCATGGGCCGGGTCAAGCTGGGCGATGGGTTCGTCCAGAATAAGGATATCCGGACTTAGCGCCGCAGCCCCCGCAAGTGCCAGAAGATGTTTTTGTCCGCCGGACAGCTGCCATACATAGTCTGAAATCTTTGAAGACAGCCCACAGATTCTGAGCGCTTCTTTTCCCCTTGCTTCATAATCCTTTACAGCGTAATTCAGGCAGGCATAAGAGGCATCCTCCAGCACGGTAGGACACACGATCTGATTTTCAAAGTCCTGATATACATATCCTGCCTTCTTCGCCAGGCTGCCGATCTCCTGCTCCCGTGTATCCACACCGTCTATCTTTACCATCCCCTCCATATCTCCGACGATAAAATGCGGAATCAGCCCGTTCAGTGTTTTACACAAGGTAGATTTCCCACACCCGTTATTTCCTACGACCGCAAGAAAATCTCCGTCCTCTACTGTAAGAGACAGATCCTTAAGCGTCGGCTCTTTCGCCCCGGGATAGGTAAATGTCAAATGATCGATCTCGATTTTATTCACAGGTTTCACCTCTTATCCCTTTTAAAAGTTGCGATACTCTGCCGAAGCTTTTCTGCCTGCCCGGCTGCGGATCAGGCCTGCCGCCACAGCCGTCACTGCCAGCGCCACGATAATCCCTACGATAATAGATGTGGAATTTCCTGCCCAGTCTGCCTCCCAGTCGATCAGCTCATACCCGCCGGAGGCCAGAAGCTCCGCCCCAATGGCCGCTGCAAATCCTGCCAGTATCAGAGCGATATTTTTCGGAGTGAAGACACCGCCTTCCAGCTGCGTCTCTTTATCTCTTGGCTTGACGCCTAAAAGAGGCTCAATCTTGCCGTAGAGTCTTGGCACCAGATACATCGCCGGAAGCATGCAGAACAGGATACCTGAAAACAGGATGTCATTAAGACATGCAAATCCTTCGGTAAAGAACACACTCTCCGGGAGTCCCGCTACCGCCTCAAAATCCTCCACCGCAAACTGTACCTTCAGAATATCTACCACGCATCCCATCAGCTGCTGCACCGTTACGCCAATGATAGAGGCTGCAGCAACAACCCTGCGGTTCCTGGGATCCTTCACGATCCGCCCCGCAATATAAACACCGATCGTTACTGTCAGAAATTTTTCCAGCTCTCCAAGGCCTCCGAACTGTCCCAGCATGATCTCGCTGAACACCAGCTCTCCGGTTGCCGCCCCCAAAGCCGCGCTTAACGGGTCAAACAGCATGGCCAGCGTCAACGGAATGAATAAAAAGTATTCTACAGAAAATTCCACGATCCCTATTTGAAAAGATGGGATCAGTTCTGTAAACAAGGTCGCCAGCCCATACAAGGACATGCTTAAGACAAATACCATCATTTTCTGCGACTGCGTCATTCTTGATTTTACATCCATAATAAAACTCCTCCATAATCACTCTCATTACATCGTCTTGATTTCTTACGAGAGTCATTATAGAGGAGCTATTTTAAATCTAACAGCGCACTGCCATAAAATGTAAGTAAAATTTTCGTAAATTAGTTTTTGTAATTAAATTTTCATTTTAACCTGCATTGCTGGCAGCAATCTTTACGCGGCTCCACAGATCACTGATGATCTTTTTGGTGTCTTCATTATAAACAAACACCTCATCGTTCTCATTATCTGTCCGCGGAATGTATGCGTTGATGCCTTCATAATCTCCGCCTTCTCCGGACAGTGTATCCATAACCTCCTGGTTTGCAGAGGTATATCCCACGTAGCTGGAGTTATCGTAAGCGCCGTCATAATCAGAAGCATAGTTGATAAACGCATGCGCCAGATCCGGATTCTTGGCATTTTTCGGGATGACCATGGCGTCTGACCACAGATTGGTTCCTGTCTCAGGCATAAAATATCCCATATCTTCATTTTCTGCCATAACATAGGATGCATCTCCGGAGTAAATCAGTCCCAGCGCCTTTCTTCCCTGCGCCATGTTGTCGATGATCTCATCGGTCACGATTTCCGTATCCATGGTTTCCACACACTGTACCAGCCATTCATAGGCCTCCTGCAGCTCCTGCTCATTTTCCGTATTCATGGAATATCCCAGGGCTTTCAGCGCCATCATGAAGGAGTCTCTCTCGGAATCATAAAGATACACATCTCCTTTGTATTTCTCATCCAGGAAAATATTATATCCTTCTCTTTCCAGATCCTCGATGTCTACCTTATTTTTATCATATACGATTCCCACGGTTCCCCAGAAATATGGAACGGAATAATCATTATTCGGATCATAAGGCAGTCCCTTCACCGCATCTGCCAGCTTATCCATACAGGTGAGCTTGGATTTATCCAGCTTCTGCAAAAGATCCTCTTCGATCAGACGCTGGATCATATAATCACTTGGCACCAGCAGGTCATAGGATTCCCCGTTTGCCACCTTGATGTACATCTGCTCATTGGAATCAAAGTTTTCCATGACTACCGTAGCGCCGGTCTCTTCCTCAAAGTCGCCGATGATATTTTCGCCGGTATACTCGCCCCAGTTATAGATGTGGAGCGTCTGCCCTTCAAACGGACGGTCCGAGCTTCCGCCGCCGAAATTCACCGCGCAGATTCCCACTGCTGCCGCACAGAGAACCGCTGCCGCTGCAGGCACCAGGCGTCTTCTCTTTCCGATCGTATCCGACTTCCTGCTCCTGGCGGCCACGATCGGCGCCAGATTAATGATCAAAAGCACAATCGTTATGATCACAACCACAAGCGTTGATACCGCATTGATACTGGGGTTGACACGCTTGCTCATGGTGTAGACCACGATACTTAAGTTCTTAACACCTCTGCCGGTTACAAAATAGGAAATGATGAAATCATCCACCGACATAGTAAATGCGATCAGCGCTCCCGATACGATCCCCGGTGTGATCTGGGGTACGATTACCTTACGAAGCGCCTGCCAGGGAGTAGCGCCCAGATCCATGGCCGCATCCGCAAGATTAGGATCCAGTGAGCGGATCTTTGGCATAACCGACAGGATCACATAGGGTATGCAAAAGGCAATATGGGCCAGCAGCATGGTCATGTAGCCTTTTTCTACATTAAAGGTAATGAACAGCAGCATAAACCCGATGGCTGTCACGATCTCCGGGTTCATCATCGGCAGATTATTAACCTGATCCATGATGTTACGGATTACCTTCTTGGACTTGCTTAATCCTATGGCAGAAATTGTTCCCACTACCGTAGAGATAAAGGTGGCCAGGATCGCAATACTGAAGGTGGTGTACAGAGCTTCCATCATATCCTGGGATTCCAGCATATGCTGATACCAGCGCAGCGAAAAGCCGGTAAAGCTGGTCAGGGATTTTCCTTCATTGAAGGAGAAAATCACCATATATACAATGGGAAGATAGAAGAAGGCGATCATCAGGATCATCAAAATCTTCCCAAAAGGACGTTTTTTCTTGTTCATCCTGATCACTCCTCCTTTCCGCCCTGGTTACGGATCTCAATCTTCCGCACTGCCATCATCAGAAGCATCATGATCACTGCCATGATCATGGAAATGGCGCTTCCGAAATTCCACTCACCCACGGTGATAAACTGGTTCTCGATCATATTTCCGATCAGGAAATACTGTCCGCCTCCCAAAAGCTTCGGGATGAAGAAGGAACTGACTGCCGGAAGAAATACCAGCGTAATGCCATTAATGACGCCGGGCAGCGACAGTGGAAAGGTTACCCGCCGGAAGGTCTGCACCGGATTCGCTCCCAGATCGGCACTTGCCTCAACAAGGGAATGATCCATCTTGCTTAAGGATGTCTGGATCTGAAGAATCATAAATGGCAGAAAGTTATACACCATTCCAAGCAAAACGGCGCCTTCCGTATACAAAAGTTCCTGATCTCCAAGCCCGAATATGCTTAAAATTTGCTGGATCAGCCCGCCTTCACTCAAGAGCCCGATCCAGGCATAGGTCCGGACCAGCATGTTGATCCACATCGGGATCGTCACACATAAGATTAAAATGTTCTGTGTTTTTTCCTTGCTGCGGGCAATAAAATAAGCTGCCGGATAGCCCAGGAAAAAGCAGATAATCGTTGTCTTAACCGCAATTACGAGCGAACGCCAAAGGATTAACAGGAAATCCTGGTCGGTAAAAAATTTGGCGTAATGCTCCAGTGTGAAGGAAAACGAAATGATGCTGTTTCCCTGCTCCATAAAGGAGTATGCGGCGATCAGCGCCATGGGTAACACCAGCATCAGCGCCGCCCACACAATATACGGCCATGCCAGCTGAGAAAATCGTTTCATCTTTTAATACCCCGTCCTGGACATCACATGGATATCCTCCGGGAAGAATGTCAGGCCGACCTCCTGACCCTCTTCCGAGTAGTCTGTGGTGTGGATCTTGAACTCCCGTCCTGTCGTCCAGAATGTGATCGGATATACTCCCTCCGTCACCTTTTCCGGATCAAATTCATAATCCACGCTGATATCCACACTCTGTTCCTCATCGCTTAACTTCCAGCCCTGTGCGTTGGCCCAGGTCTTAAGATCTGTGTCCAGCGCCTGAGACTCTGTGATCTCATCTACTGTTTTTACAAAATTAAATGCCATGATTCCTTCATTTGCCTTTTCGTTCTTCACGAATGGCTGGTCTACCACGAAGATCGTCCTCTCAACCTTCGTGCCGTTTGAAGTGGCAAATACCACAGGATACTGGCCTTCTTCTTTAGCCACCTCGTACTCTATCTTCGCAATGGATATGTATTCGTCGCTTTCCGGATCCCAGGCCTGTGCATTGGCGCGGGCAATGACTTCCTTGTCGTCCAGATCCTCTACATCGTCAATATCTACATAGAAGTTGTTGGCACTGATTTTTTCTTTTCCATCCTCGCTGGTCACGTCCTGGTTCTTGATCACACGCATATTGACCGTCACACTGGTACCCGGCACTGTCTCCACGATAATCTCATAGTGTACCCCTTTAAATAAAACACTTAAGACCTCGCCTGTCATTTTGCCGTCCTTCACATCCACGATGTCGATATCCTCCGGACGGATCACCACATCCACCGGTTCATTTTCTTTGAATCCGAAGTCCACACAGTCAAAGGTAATATCGTCAAAACGCACCTTATAATCCTCCAGCATCACGCCGGGCAGGATGTTGCTCTCTCCGATAAAGTTTGCGACAAACCGGTTCACCGGCTCATTGTAAATATCCTGCGGTGAGCCCACCTGCTGGATCTCTCCGTGGTTCATGACCACGATCTTATCTGACATGGTAAGGGCTTCTTCCTGATCGTGGGTTACAAAGATAAAGGTAATCCCTACCTCCTGCTGGATTCTCTTCAGCTCGTACTGCATCTCTTTTCTGAGCTTTAAGTCCAGCGCTGCCAACGGCTCATCCAGAAGCAGCACCTTCGGCTCATTGACCAGCGCTCTTGCAATAGCTACCCGCTGCTGCTGCCCGCCGGACAAAAGGGTCGTATTCTTATCCTCAAACCCTTCCAGTCCGATCAGCCTTAGCATTTTCATGACCTTCTGGTCGATAACGTCCTTACTCATCTTTTTGATCTTCAGACCAAAAGCAATATTTTCGTACACGCTCAGATGGGGAAACAGCGCATACTTTTGAAATACTGTATTCAGTTCCCTCTCATAAGGCGGTTTTTTGCTGATCTCTTCCCCGTCAAAGATCACGCTTCCTTCATCCGCATCCAGAAATCCGCCCAGGATCCTGAGCAGCGTAGTCTTTCCGCAGCCGCTGGGTCCTAATAGCGTTACAAATTCATTTTCATAAATGTCCAGATTGATCCCTTTCAGAACGATCTGGCCGTCAAAACTCTTTACGATATTCCGAAACTCGATCAGCTTCTTCTCTTCCATCTTGTCTCTCCCTCCTGCTAAAACATCGGCGGTGTGGTGACCCACAGCACCTTTGCATCACTGTTCCCGTGATTGTAAAGGTAATGGCTCTTTGTTCCGTCCATGTAGAAGGTCTCTTTTGCCTTTACCTTGTATTTTTTGCCGCCCTGCACGATCGTGACAGCACCTTTTAGCACATAGCCAAACTCCTGGCCCTGATAGGCAGACATCACCTGGCTTTTCTTCCGCGGATGCAGCGTCAGAAGGATGGGCTCCATCTCGTTTTTCTGAGCGTTCGGGATCACCCATTCGATCTGATAGTCTTCCTGCTCATCCACAAAAAAGTCCTGTGTCTGAAATACGATCTGTGTTTCTTCTTCCTCGCGGAAGAACTCTGACAAGTTGCTTCCCAGCGCCTCCAGGATATCCTGAAGTGTGGCAATGCTCGGTGTCGTCAAGTTACGCTCCACCTGAGAAAGGAAGCCTTTGGTAAGTTCGCTCCTGGATGCAAGATCCCCCAGTGTCAGGTCGTTCTGCAGGCGCAGTTCCTTTAGTTTCTTCCCAATATCCACACTTTCACCTCCGGTTTTCTAATACTATACTTTTAGTTAAAAATTAGCGAACCAAGGAACATTATACACAGATGGGAAAATATTGCAATAGATTTTTGCATATTTTTACAAAAATACCGTTCCCCGGATTCTCCGTTGACTTTCAAGAATAATCGTCCTTACATTTCCAGGTGCAGGACGATTATTTTTTATGCTTGTCATAGAAACTCTTTATGGTAAAAACCCCTTACACGAATGTTTACCATCCGTGCAAGGGGAAAAATCCATACTTATATACATTTTTCCGTTTTAAAAAACATACTTATCCATCCGGTCAAATGCTTCTTTTACCCGCTCAAACGGAAGCGCCAGATTGACCCGAAGGGCATATTCTCCATGGAACATCTTTCCGTCCTGCCATGCCACACCGACATCCCATCCGGCCTTTTCCAGCTCTTCCAATGACTTCCCATGTTTCTTACACCATTTCCCGCAGTCCAGGAACAGCATATAAGTCCCTTCCGGCCTGCTGACCTCCACGCCTTCAAAATGCTCCTGAATATAATTGCAGGCATAATCCACATTCTTTCCTATAACGGCACACAACTCATCTACCCATTCCTGCCCCTCCTTTTTATAGGCTCCGATCAAGGCATGCATGGAAAAAACGTTCATACTGTTATAGTGACATTTCTCGCTTTTTGACGTGATCCGGTCCCGAAGGTATTTGTTATAAATGATATGATAACTGCCGATCAAACCCGCAAGGTTGAATGTCTTACTTGGCGCATAGAGAGCCACCGTACGATTTCTGGCATCTTCACTGACAGACTGCGTCGGGATGTGTTTATGACCATCCAGAATAATATCTGACCATATCTCATCCGAAATCACCAGACAGTCATTTTCTTTATAAATTTCCATGGCCTTTTCAATTTCCCATCTTTCCCACACTCTTCCACATGGATTATGGGGGCTGCAGAAAATAGCCACATGGATCTTTTCCTCTTTCAGCTTCCTGTCCATATCTTCGTAATCCATCCGCCATACGCCATTGTCATCCTTCTTCAGCGGACTGTGCACGATTTTATAGCCATTGCCTTCCAGGCTCCTGGTAAAACCGATATAGGTAGGACTGTGTACCAGCACACCGTCTCCCGGCGCCGCAAACGAAGTCAGGGCAGAAACCACACCTCCCAGCACGCCGTTTTCATAACCGATATCATCCTTTGTCAGATTCGTCACATTGTTCCTGGCCTTCTGCCATTCAATGATCGACTGAAAATATTCTTCACGGGGATTAAAATATCCAAACAATGCATGATTAGCTCTTTTAATCACTTCCTCCGGCACTGTCGGCACCGTCGCAAAATTCATATCCGCAACCCACATAGGGATTACATCAAAGCCCTCTTTCGGCTTGTCCGGCGCAAAGCCCGGATTCTCTCCAACTCCGTCAACCGCCAGGGCATCTTTTCCCTGACGGTCGATGATAGATGTAAAATCATATTTCATTTTCGTTAGTCTCCTTTCTTTGGGGACGTACACCTTTGCAAATGGGGACAGGGGCAAATGCAAAAAGGGACACCCGCTAATGCGAATGGGGACGTACACTTTTGCAAAAAGTGTACGTCCCCATTCGCTACATTTTTTTCTTACAGATATCCTCAAGACAGCACTGATCGCAGTGAGGTTTTGTCCTTGCCGTACACACATCTCTTCCATGATATACCAGCCGGTGGCAGAAGTCACTGCCTTCCTCCGGCGGAATGATCTTCCACAGCTCCATCTCCACTTTTTTCGGTTCTTTGATGCCGTCCACCAGGCCCATCCTGTTCACCAGGCGGATGCAGTGGGTATCGGTAACGATAGCCGGCTTTCCGAACACGTCTCCCATGATCAGGTTGGCGCTTTTTCTTCCCACGCCGGGGAGCTTCAAAAGTGCATCAAAGTCATCCGGCACTTTATCTCCGTATTCCTCATGCAGGATCTTCATGCAGGCGCTGATATCCCGCGCCTTACTCTTTCCCAGTCCGCAGGGCCTTACAATCTCTTCGATGTCATTCACATCTGCTGCCGCCAGTGCCGCTACGCTCGGATATTTTTCATACAACCCTTCTACCACCACATTGACTCTGGCGTCTGTACACTGAGCTGCCAGTCTTACGCTGACTAAAAGCTTCCAGGCCTGGTCGTAATCCAGTGTACATCCGGCATCCGGATATTCCTGTTTTAATCTTTCAATGATCTCCAAAGCCAGCGCTTTCTTTGCCTTCTGTGTCATAGTATCTCCTCTTTTGCTTATCATTTTTTTCTTTACTATTTCTTTCCGTCGCTCAAGGTCACCTTGATATAATCATGGTGGACCGCTTCCAGATATTTCCCGAACACATCCTCTGTCTTCAGTTTGATGCTGGATGTATTTACACAGGGGTGACAGGCATACCAGGGACTTTCCAGGATTTCCTCGTCCACCAGCAGCTGCACACGGTTCTCCGGATCAAAGATCAGGCCCATGATGGTGGCTGATCCCGGCGTTACATTAAGGAGCCGCTCCATATCATCCCCGGATGCAAAGGACAGCCGGGACGTCGGGATCTGCTTCGACAGTTCCTTGGTCTGAAGTGATTTCCCGCCGGGCAGCACCAGGAGATAAAATGCTGTTTTCTGCCGGTTGCAAAGAAACAGATTCTTGCAGATTTCAATCTCCAGCGCCTCGTCTACTTCTTTGCACGCCTCGATAGTCATCACCGCCTCATGGTCTGCCCGAACATAATCAATATCCAGACTGTCCAGAAGGTCGTAGACCTTCATCTCCTTTTTCTCTCTGCCCTCTGCTGTTTTCGGTCTTCCCTGATATAACTTCATCCTCTGACTCTCCTCCAATGTCTCTTCCTCATATCTCTTTTAAACACATGCCGGATTTATGTATCTTCGACATCCGTACGTCCCATTCTTTAGATCTCAATCAGCTCATATTCCTGGGTGCCGATCCCGATCTTCTCTGCATGTTCCAGGCAGCTCTTCCAGTTCGTCGCAGGCGCCGAATCTGTAAAATGATCGTGGTGCACATGAGGCATCCGGTCCAGCTGGCTTTCTGCAATCACCGGCTGACGGTTCACCGCATCTGCACAGGCCCGGTCCAGCGCCACCGGATCAAAGGAGGCAAACATCCCCACATCCGGAACGATCGGAATATCATTTTCCGCATGACAGTCACAATTCGGAGACACGTCAATGACAAGACTCACATGAAAATGAGGCCGGTCCTTCAGTACCGCCAGGCTGTATTCTGCAATTTTCTTATTCAGGATATCATTTGACTCATCGTTAGACGCACATACCGCATCCTTTGGACAGACACCTATGCATCGGCCACAGCCCACACATTTATCCTGGTCGATCACAGCCTTCCGCTCCGTAATAGACGGTGCGTCATGGGCACAGATCTTTACACAGTTCCCGCATCCGATACAATTTTCCTGTTCCACATACGGCTTTCCGGCACTGTGCATCTCCATTTTCCCTGCCCGTGACCCGCAGCCCATACCGATATTTTTAAGCGCTCCACCAAATCCTGTTGCTTCATGTCCTTTAAAATGATTTAACGTCAAAAACACGTCCGCATCCATAACGGCCCGTCCGATCTTTGCTTCCTTTACATACTCTCCATCAATAGGCACCAATTCCTCATCCGTTCCCTTCAGCCCGTCGGCAATGATCACATGACAGCCGGTAGAAAACGGAGAAAACCCGTTTTTGTATGCCGAATCCAGATGATCCAGCGCATTTTTCCGCCCGCCTACATACAGGGTATTGCAGTCCGTAAGGAATGGCTTTCCTCCCAGCTCCTTTACCAGCTCTACCATAACCGCCGCATAATTGGGCCGGAGGAATGCAAGATTCCCCGGCTCCCCAAAATGCATCTTAATCGCGGTATACTTATTGTCAAAATCAATTTCTCCCATGCCCGCCGTCTTCATGAGACGTTTCAGTTTCTGCGGAAGATTCTCCTGAAAGGTCGCCTTCATACTTGTAAAATATACCTTTGATTTTTCCATGTTGTCTCCTTTTCTTACTTTTTACTTATTAATCTCTTTCTTCGCTCCATTCCAGAATCGTTCCGGAATTCGCGTCGATTTCAAAATCGTATTCCACACCGTTGTAGATAATGTCTCCTTCATATTTGTAAACTCCGTCATCATGATCCAGACTGATCCGGATATCCTGCTCCGTAGCCCCGGATACTCTGGAGAGCGCCGTTTCGATTGCCTGCTCCTGGGTAACCGCTACATTTGCGCTGTTTGCAGTCCCTGTTCCCTGGGAAGTATTGTTCTGTGCGTTCTCTCCATTATTCTGGGCAGTTCCCTGATCGTCGTCCTGTGTCCCGTTCTGGACATTCCCCTGCGCCTGAGTGCCGTCATCCTGATTTTCAATATCGGAACTTAAAATCGATCCATCCGCTGCCGCAACCTCGTATTCATATCCGGTATTATCCACATCAAAACGGATCTCATATACCTTCTGTCCATCGTCTCTGTCTTCCGAAACCTGAAGCCTTGTCGTGTCGGATTCACTGACTCCTGCATCGTTAAGCGCCGCTTCCAGGGCTGCGTCTCTTCCGATATCCTTTCCTCCGCATCCTGCGACTGTTCCTACAACTGCTACTGTTAAAATTGCTGCTGCCAATAATCTTTTCATACCTTTGTTCTCCCTTCATTTTCATTTATTTATATAGTTGTTTTGTTCTTGTTGATGTTACTATATACCACAAAGATTAAAAAAAGATTAAAGGATCAGATTTTTTTATTTTTCTGTCCGGGGCAATTCAAAAATAAACCGGCTGCCTTCTCCTTTCCGGCTCTCTGCCCGGATTTTCCCGCCATGCATTTCCACAATCCATCTGACCATAGATAACCCAAGCCCGGAATGACTGCCCTTAGTCCTGGCTGCATCCTCCCGGTAGAACCTTTCCCAAATGTGGGGAAGCGCATCTTCCCGGATCCCGATTCCGTTATCCTCCACCACACCGATAATGCATTGATCCTTCTCCGTCAGAGAAACATGGATCTTTGACTGCCCCTCCGGTTTCCGGTAAGCCACGGCATTGGAGATCAGATTTCCCAGCATCCGGATATATAAAGTCTCGTCCGCCCTTCTTTTGATCCCCGGCTCCACCTCTGACGTCAACAGGACAGGAAGCCCCTGCTCCCTGATCAGGAACTTACGCTCCTCTACCACCATTTCCGTCAGCTCGCTCAAATCCAGCTCTTCCATCTCCAGAGGCTGCCTCCCCTGATCTGCCCTGGACAGAAACAGAAGCTGGCTGATCATCTCTGCCATCTCTTTTGCCTTCTTTTCAATCAGACAAATCTGCTCTCTTTGTTCCTCTGTCAGAGTCTCATCCGTAAGGCAGGCCCCGCACTGTGCAATGATCACGCTGACCGGCGTGCGAAGCTCATGGGACACATCCGAGGTAAACTGTTTTTCTCTCCGGAAAACCTCATCCAGCTGCGAAAGCATCTCATCAAAGGTTTCCGCCAGATGGTAAATCTCGTCCCTGTTTTTCCCTCCGCTTTCAGGAAGTCCGATCCGCCTGGAAAGATCCGCGTCTGCCCGGATCTCCTGAACCGTATCCGTAATCCTCCTGACCGGAAGCAATGTCCTTCTGGTAAATCGATAGCCGATAAATGCCGTTGCCAGAGTAAGTCCCGGAAGCAGGATCAGCGCAAACCGCATCGTTACCCGATAACTTGTTTTCGCATCTGTTACAGACGTAATCCCCCGGATATATACCGTCTGGTCAGCGGACAGACGAAATGACATATCATATACATACCACTGTGTATTTCCCTCCCGGAGCTTACGGATCTGACCGTCTTTGATCTCCGGCTCGGAATCAAATCCATGTGGGATCCTTCCCATCAGGAAATACCCGGTCTCGTCATAGAGAGACAGATAGACATCCGACTCCACCGAATAAAAATCCGTCTCCACCGCCGGAACATTATCCCGCAGTATAACCGCGTCCGCACTATTCTGGACCCGGTGGGTAAGCCTATCCTGGACCGTTGCCAGCAGTTCCCGGTTACTCAAAGAAAAAAGGATCGCCAACGCCGCACAGGTCACCAGAAGCATAAAAAAAGTATACAAAAGTGTCAGCTTAAGCTTTAATGTCAACCGCTTCATAGATCTTCCCTCAAAACATATCCGGCGCCCCGCACGGTATGGATCAGCTTTTTCTCCTGCCCGTCATCAATCTTTCTCCTGAGATACCGGATATAGACATCGATTACATTGGATCCTCCCGAATAATCGAAATTCCACAGATGCTCCTCAAGCCTCTCTCTGGAAAGTACGATTCCCTCATTCTGTACCATATACCGGAGAAGTGCAAACTCTTTTCCCGACAGGGAAATCTCTTTTTCGCCCCTTAAAACCTGGTGCGTATCCATGTGCACCTCCAGATCACCTACTCTGTAGCAGGTCTTCGGCGCTTCCTCCGGTTTCCTTAAAAGAACCCTTATCCTTGCCAGCAGTTCCTCATATGCAAAGGGCTTGATCAGATAATCATTCGCTCCGGCATCCAGACCTGTCACCCGGTCCTCCACGCTGTCCCTGGCAGTCAGAAGCAGCACCGGCGTCTGATTTTTCTCTCTCCGTATTGTCCTTAACACGGTAATCCCATCCTTCTTCGGCATCATGATATCCAGCACCACCGCATCATACTGTGCGCTCCTTAAATACTCCAGGGCCTCTTCCCCGTCAAAACAGGAATCCACGCTGTAATGCTCTGCCTTTAACCGGGCACTGATAATTTTATTCAAATCCTTCTCATCTTCCGCGATCAAAATCCTCATGATCCTCATCACCTCATTGTTTTTAGTATAGTAGAACCGGTCTGAATTGTAAAGTTCCGCATATATATGTAAAAAACAAGGAATCTTTCTCATGTCAAAAAAACGTATTGCACTGATCCTGTCCTCCCTGCTTGGGATTTTTCTGATTTCCGCCTGTATTCTCTGGCACTGTTCGCAAAGCGAGGACAAACGTTTTGAAGCTTTTCTTTCTTCTTTTTTCTGCCAGGAATTATCCGGCAACAGTCTGACGCTCCACTATACCCTGAAGGATCCTTCCGCCTACGGCCTGGAAGACGTCCCCCCTTCTCTGGGAAGCTTTAGCAGCGACAGCACAGAATATGGCCTTTCTCTGGAAAACACCATAAAAAGAGTTTCTTCTTTTGACAGGAGCCGCCTCTCTTCTGAAAACCAGCTGACCTATGACGTGCTCCTGGATTATCTGAATACCTCTCTGAAAGGCGCCCCTTACTTATTGTATAACGAACCTCTGACGCCTCTGACCGGTATACAGTCCCAGCTGCCTATCCTTCTGTCGGAATACCCCTTCTATGACAGACAGGATGTAGATTCCTATCTTGCTCTTCTTTCCTGCATACCGGATTATTTCAATGAACTTCTTGTATTCGAACAGAAAAAATCTGACGCCGGCTTCTTCATGTCCTCCTCCTGTCTGGATAGTATCCTGGAGGAATGTCAGACCTTTCTCTCGCTGGGAGACAACTGCTACCTCTACGACACCTTCCAGGAGCGTCTGAAAACCCTTAACCTTTCCGATTCCGACCGCAAGGCATATATTAAGGCCCATCAAAAAGTCATGGAAGCCTCTGTTTTTCCTGCCTTTCATCTCCTGGAAGAAAATCTGCCGGCCCTGAAAGGCTCTGACCATGAATCCGGAGGCTTGTGCCATCTTCCCGGGGGCAAGGATTATTACCAGACTCTTGTTCTTTCTGAGACAGGAAGCGGGCGTACCATTCCGGAGCTAAAGGAACTGACCGTCCGCCAGATGAATGAGGATCTTCTGGCTATCCAGGATATTTATGCCTCCATGCCCGAGAACCCGTCGGTTTCTTCGGATCTTTTGAAGGGACAGGGATATTCCTTCGAGGAGTCCAACCCGGCGGCGATCCTGGCCGGTCTGGAACAGAAGCTCTCCGATAATTTTCCGGCTCCCCCTGATGTTTCCATCCAGATCAAATATGTCCAGGAATCTATGGAGGAAAACTTAAGTCCCGCTTTTTATATGATCCCGCCTGTCGATCACTCCTCGGAAAATGTGATCTACATTAACCGGGGACACATGCCGGATGATCTGACGCTTTTTACCACTCTGGCTCATGAGGGCTATCCCGGCCATCTGTACCAAACCACTTACTATGCCTCCTTAGATCCTGACCCTGTCCGCAGTTTGCTGAACTACGGCGGATATACGGAAGGATGGGCTACTTACAGCGAAATGATCAGCTACTACTATGCCCCTCTCCCAAAAGAAACGGCCACACTGCTGCAAAAAAACAGTTCACTGATACTGGGGCTTTATGCCCTTGCAGACATAGGCATTCATTTTGAGGGATGGGCCCTTACAGATACCGTGGCCTTCTTTCAAAGCTACGGCATCACCGACGTGGCCACTATCCGGGATATTTACGAACTGATCGTGGCCGATCCTGCCAACTACCTGAAATATTACATTGGCTATACCGAATTCCTGGATCTGAAAAGGGACGCTGTCAGTCTCTGGGGAGAAGCTTTCTCTCAAAAACGTTTCCACCAGGAAATTCTGGAACTCGGCCCCGCATCCTTTGACCTGCTCCGGGAATATATGCTCTAAGCATGCACAGACAACAGGAAACGCCTGCAGGCGCCGCCTTACTGGGGCATCATGGTATCTGCGATTTTCTGCATATCAGCATCGCTGATCCCATAAGCCCCGCTGGCGTCCTGTGCTACAGTAATTTCTACGGTTTCTTCTTCTGCATAGGAAACGCCGTCAATGGCTCTTCGCATGCTTTCCGTCAGCACCCTGGTAAATCCTTCGGCCGTAGAAGGATCTTCTCCCTGGCTCAGCATTTCCTGCGTCACGTCTGAAGAGTGCTGTTCCAGAGTCTGATAAATATTGACCGGTTCAATAGTCACCGGAACCTGATAGCTCTCATCCTTGTTTTCTTCGGCCTGTCCCACCTCATAGCGCATCAGCTTGTCCATTTCCGCAAGAAGCGCCCGGTACTCATCCTTTCCTTCCTCTGTCATCCCATCGATATCGGAAAGCTCCGCCTCCACCTGTGCGTCCACACTTTCTTCAATTTCCTCTTTAGCGTCTTCTACAGATATATCCCTGTATCCGGCATATTCCTCATACTCTCCATGATAATTGGCATCCAGTACACTTTCCACATACCCGGACGCATCAAAGGGTTCGGCTTTGCCGCATCCGCCAGACATCAGCCCTGCTGCCAGGAGCATAACCGGCCAGACCATATTTTTTCTAAATGTTTTATCCATAGGCTCTCCTCCTTTTTTCAATCATATCACGTATCTTTGGTTCCCCGCTACATCTTTCCAGCCAGTACCACACTGGCAGCCAGACCGGCGATAGTCGCAAGGAGGGCTCCCGGCAGTGTATACCGGGTCTTTGTGATCTTTGCCGTCATAAAATACACGCTCATGGTGTAAAAAATAGTCTCTGTACAAGACATGCTGATAGATGCCGCCAGTCCGATAAAGGAATCCGTACCAAATTTTTTATAGAGATCCAAAAGGAGGCCTGTTGCCGCAGATGAGGAAAACATTTTTACCAGAGACAACGGGACCAGCTCACCAGGAAATCCTATCCCCGCAGTTACCCTTCCAATCCCTTCTGCCAGAAAATCCAGAAAACCGGAGGCTCTTAAAATTCCCACTGCCACCATAAGGCCGATCAGAGTCGGCATGATCCGGATCACAGTCAGAAAGCCCTCTCTTGCTCCCTGTATAAAAGTATCATAAACCTTCACGCCTTTTGCAACTCCGTAAGCCACAATGCCAAGGATCATAAATGGTACGATCAGGTCTGTTATATATAGGAATATTTTCACGTATAGATCCCTCTGTTCTAAAAGTATCCGTTATATGATTTATATGAGAGATCCGCCTCCCTTATGATTGAAAATCTTCCGGGAAAGGAATATACTGCTAATGAGAACTTTTAGATATTGTGGTGATTTTTCATGGAGCATACATCAACAGAAAAGCGGGACTTCGGAGTCGGAAGCGTTTCCGCCGCCATCTTAAGGCTGGCAATACCTATGACGTTTGCACAGCTTATCAATGTATTGTACAGCGTGGTAGACCGTATCTACATCGGACACCTTCCCCATACCTCTACAGAAGCACTGACAGGTATCGGCCTGACTCTTCCTGTTATCACTATCGTTACCGCTTTTGCTAATCTGTTCGGGATGGGCGGAGCTCCTCTTTTTTCTATGGAAAGAGGACGAGAAAATACTGACAAGGCCCGGACGATCATGGGAAATTCTTTTGCCCTGATCCTTATTTTCGGTCTGCTTCTCTCCTTGCTTTGCTATCTCTTCAAAGAACCGCTTTTATATTTATTCGGCGCCAGCGATACGACCTATCCTTATGCGGACGCATATCTTTCTATTTACCTCCTGGGGACTATATTCGTCATGATCAGCCTTGGCATGAACAATTTTATCAATGCCCAGGGCTTTGGTGTGATGGGGATGCTGACTGTATCCATCGGCGCTGTTTTAAACCTGATCCTGGATCCTGTATTTATTTTCATATTTGGCCTGGGAATCCGGGGCGCCGCTGTGGCTACCGTTATTTCTCAGATGATTTCCGCCCTCTGGGTCTTAAAATTTCTTACCGGCAAAAAGGCACTGATCACCCTGAGCAGAAGATCCATGCGGATCAAAAGGCGTCTGGTCAGGGACATTACCACCCTGGGACTGTCCGGATTTATCATGTCCATTACGAACGGTGCCGTACAGATCATCTGCAATGCTACTTTGCAGAATTACGGCGGCGATCTGTATATAGGGATCATGACCGTCATCAATTCAGTACGGGAGATCGTAAATATCCCTGTAAACGGATTCACTAACAGTGCTCAGCCTGTAATGAGCTTTAATTATGGCGCCCAAAAATATGGACGTGTAAAATCCGCGATCCGGTTTATGACTATTTTTTGCATCGTGTTTACTTTGATTGTCTGGGCTCTGATCTTTTTCTTCCCCCACTTTTTTATCCAGGTTTTCAATAGTGACCCGGCTCTTCTGGATAACGGGATCCCGGCGCTGCATGTTTATTTCTTTGGCATTTTTATGATGGCTTTGCAGTTTTCCGGACAGTCTACCTTTGTGGCTCTTGGCTATTCCAGGCATGCCATTTTCTTTTCCCTTTTGAGAAAGGCTGTCATCGTGATCCCTCTGACCATATGGCTTCCTACAGTGGGAAATCTTGGCACTACGGGCGTTTTCCTGGCAGAGCCTATCTCAAACTTTATAGGCGGTACCGCCTGCTTTGTGACAATGATGTTCACTGTATGGAGAAAGCTGGATGCATGATCCGGTTCCAGACCGCATATCCTGTAAGAAAAGACAGGAGTCTTTTTCTATGCTGAATTATCTCTGGGCCGGCATGATCCTCATAGGAATCGTCTATGCCTCTTTTGCCGGACGTATCCCCGATATCACAAACGCAGCCATTGATTCGTCAAAGGAAGCCGTCTCTTTATGCATTACTATGATGGGTGTTCTCTCTATGTGGATGGGACTGATGAAGATTGCCGAAAAAGGAGGGATCATCGCCCAGGCCTCCCTGAAGCTTAAGCCGCTCATCCGCTTTCTCTTCCCGAACCTTCCCTCCGGACATTCTTCAGAAGAATACATCGTTACCAATTTTATCGCTAATTTCCTTGGACTTGGCTGGGCAGCCACTCCAGCCGGACTAAAAGCCATGGAAGAGCTGGGAAAGCTGGAGGATGACCGCAGGAAGGCACGCCTTCCCGGTCCTGTTCGCAGCCTGGGCATTGCCAGCAATGAAATGTGTACTTTCCTCATTATCAACATCTCTTCTCTGCAGCTTATTCCCGTAAATGTTATCGCCTATCGCAGCCAGTACGGCAGCGTAAACCCGGCTGCCATCGTAGGAGCAGGGATATTAGCTACAACAGTAAGTACTGGCGCCGCGGTACTGTTCTGTAAAATAATGGACCGAAAACAGCGATAAAAAATCCCCTGCACCTCTTAGGCGCAGGGGATTTCTGGTTATATCTTTAAAAAATTACTCAATGTCATCTGGTTCCATCTTCTTCTGCTTCAGCTTCAGATATACCACTTCCCGGAACAGAGCATATACCACAGACACGATCGGGATAAAGATCAGCATCCCCACAACACCCATCAGGCTGCCGCCGATGCTGACCGCCGCCAATACCCAGATAGACGGAAGACCTACAGATCCTCCTACTACGTGAGGATAGATCAGATTCCCTTCTATCTGCTGCAGCACCAGGAATAGTACAACGAATCCCAGCGCCTGCACCGGATTGACCATAAAGATCAGAAATGCTCCGATCACGCAGCCAATAAATGCTCCGAAGATGGGGATCAGTGCGGTAAATGCGATCACTACGCCTACCAGAAGCGCATAGGGAAGACGGAAGACCGTCATTGCAACCACAAACATACTTCCCAGGATCACCGCTTCCACACACTGTCCGGTCAGGAAACTGGAAAAGGTCTTGTAGGTCAGGGATAAAACCTCCAGCGTCGCTTCTGCCTTTCCTTTTTTCATAAAGGCAAACATCACGCGTTTACACTGCCTTGTCAGCTTTTCTTTCTGAAGCAGGATATAAATGGCAAACACAAAAGCAATGAAGAAAGTCGTAAGTCCGCTGACAATGCTTCTTGCCGCCGTGATCGTAGAATTTAAAACATCTCCGGCTCCGCGTGTAAAAAAGCTGAGTCCCGTATCCATAATCTTATTCCAGTTAAATTCCAGCCCATTGATCCAGGAAACAATATCCGGATTGTCCCGGAATATGCTGGTGGCCCACTCTTGAAGCCTGGGGATAAATGCCTGGATATTTCTTCCAAGATTGACAAATGTATCTCCCAGCTGCGGGATCAATACCAGCATGACCAGTGCGATCACTCCGATTACTGAACACAGTGCCAGCAGCATGCTCACCGGACGCGCCATCTTTTTCAGATACTTATGTCCTTTGATCCTGTCCGGATTGAAGAGGTGTCTCTGAAAAAAATTCATTGGCACATTCAATACAAAAGCAATCGCTCCGCCCAAAATAAACGGATAGATCACATGGATCACGAAATTGATGCCGTCCAGTACAATATCATACCGCCAGAAGCACAGCACCACCAGTGCCGCAAATACGATCAATCCTCTGATTCTTTTTACTGTTTCCTGATTAAATTCCATATATCATCATCCTATTTTATATGTTCTCTGATCCATTTCATCAGCTGAATGATCGGAAGATTCAGAAGCGCCAGTCCATATACGATCAGGAGATGGCTTCCGTCCAGAGTCTGTACACTGAACAGATTGTGCAGTCCCGGTATCATCAGTACGCCTGTGATCAGCAGCAGTCCCAGTACGAACGCACCGATCAGATAAACATTATTGAAAAATCTGTTTGTAAAGATAACTGGTTTGTTGGATTTACAGTTAAATCCATGTACCAGCCTGGATGTACATAATGTACCAAAGGCCAGTGTGCTTCCAAGAAGGCTTCCGCTTTCGTTCAGACCGATCAGGAATGCGATCGTCGTCATAGCTCCAATACATAAACCTTCTGTTCCGATCCGCAGCAGATAATCCTTGGTCAGGATAGATTCGTTCATCGGACGCGGTTTCTCTGACATTACATCCTTTGAATGTGGCTCAAGTCCCAGTGCGATCGCCGGAAGACTGTCTGTCAGAAGGTTGATAAACAGCAGATGTACCGGTGCAAATGGAACCGGAAGACCTACGATAGATGCAAACAATACCGTAAGGATCGCTCCAAAGTTTCCTGACAGCAGGAACTGAATGGAATACTTAATATTTCTATACAAGTTACGTCCGTTTTCTACTGCCTTTACAATAGTTGCAAAGTTATCATCTGTCAAGACCATAGCTGCCGCATCTTTGGAAACCTCTGTTCCCGTGATTCCCATTGCCACGCCAATATTCGCCTGTTTCAGAGCCGGGGCATCGTTTACTCCGTCACCTGTCATAGCCACGATATTGCCGCGCTCCTGCCATGCCCGCACGATACGGATCTTATGCTCCGGTGAAACACGGGCATATACAGAAATCTTCGGAACAAATTCCTGCAGTTCCTCATCAGACATGTCTTCGATCACTGCGCCCTCACAGGCCTCAGACTCATCTTTCAGGATACCGATACGTTTTGCGATCGCCGCCGCTGTTACCTTGTGGTCGCCGGTGATCATGATCGGCTTGATACCCGCCTCAATACACTCTGCAACCGCTGCCTTTGATTCCTCTCTCGGCGGATCCATCATAGCTACAAGGCCAAGGAAGGTCAGATCATTTTCGTCTTCGAGCGTAATAGCTCTGTCATCTTCCATTTCTTTATAGGCAAATGCCAGCACACGCAGGCCGTCTCTGGAGAACTCCATGTTCTGCGCCTCGATCTGCGCTTTCTTTTCCTCCGTCATCGGCTCTACCGTTTCGCCGGTACGGATTCTGGTCATCCTGGTCAGAAGGACGTCTACAGCTCCTTTGACCACCATGGTATGTTTGCCTTCCAGGATATGAGCAGTGGACATCAGTTTTCTGTCACTGTCAAAAGGAATTTCTGATTTTCTCTCATATACGTCACGGACTTCCAGCGCTTCTCTTCCTAATTTACTTCCAAGATTGATAAGCGCTGTCTCCGTCGGATCTCCGATCTCCTGTCCATTTGTATTGGTGGAATCGTTACACAGGATACTGAAATTTAAAAGCCTTTCCTGATTTGCATCATTCAGATCGATATTAGCAGCCGGGATTCTTTTTCCGTCTACATAGTAATCTTCTACAGTCATCTTGTTCTGTGTCAGCGTTCCTGTCTTATCAGAACAGATGATAGATACACTTCCCAGACCTTCTACAGCCTGGAGCTTACGGATGATCGCATGCTCCTTTGCCATTTTCTGTGTTCCAAAGGACAGCACGATAGTCACGATAGAGCTTAACGCCTCCGGAATAGCTGCAACCGCAAGAGCTACTGCAAACAGGAATGCGTCTCCCGGCTGATCTCCTCTGAAGATACTGATACCGAACAGGATCGCACAGAAAACGATGATCAGAATAGAAAGCTTCTTTCCAAAGTCGTCCAGATTGATCTGAAGCGGAGTTCTCTTTTCCGAGGTACTTTTTAACAGACTTGCAATCTTTCCTACCTCTGTTCCCATACCGATCGCCGTAACCTCATATGCCGCACGGCCATATGTGACAAAGCTTCCGGAAAACACCCGGTTGGTCTGATCTCCAAGCGCGGCTCCCTCCGGTACCTCATCCAGGGATTTTTCTACAGATAAGCTCTCTCCGGTAAGAGCGCTTTCATCCACCTTCAGGCTGGCACATTCTATCAGTTTACCGTCTGCCGGAACACAGTCACCTGCCTCTAACAGCACCCGGTCGCCAATCGTCACTTCTCTGGAAGGAATCTGTTTTACAACGCCGTCACGGATAACCTTTGCTTCCGGCGCGGACATCTGCTTCAGGGCGTCCAGCGACTGCTCCGCCTTCAGTGTCTGCACGGTTCCGAGGATCGCGTTCATCGTGATCACGACAAGAATTACGATCGCACTCTCAAAGTCGCCAAGGAATCCGGATACGATTGCCGCAATGATCAGTATAATAACAAGAAAATCTTTATACTGTTCCAGAAATATCTGCAGCGTGCTTTTCTTTTTTCCTTCTACCAGCTCATTAAAACCATATTTTTCCTGGTTTTGTCTGGCCTGTTCACTTGTTAACATGTTTTCTTCTCCTCTCCTTCTTGCAATAGGATAAAAAAAAGACCCCTATTGCACAATTTTTTCATGCAATAAAAGTCTCACCTTTTCATTGCGATACGGATGACGGATCATCGTATTGACGTATTCGCAAACGTCAGAAACATATATCATGTCTGACGCAAGTTACTCCCTTTTATCTTTAACTACTATACAAGAAAATATTTGCGCTGTCAATCACAAATTCTCAATAATCACAAGCATAAGATTTATTATAGGATTGCCAGTAAACTAATTTTCTAATCATCTTTATAATATCAAAACTCTCTATTAAATAAATGGTGCGGGAGCAGCTACTTTATGCCCCCGCACAAAAGGAAGACGTCTATATCCATTAAATATGATATAGCATTTTTGCATTTTCACGAAAAATTTTTTCAGACAATTCTTTGCCTTCCTGAACCGTTAAAAAATCGTCTTCAATCAAGTCAGATAAAGCCTTTGCCACAGCATGCCGCCCAGCCAGATATGCCCCAAAACTTTCTATAATTGTCCAGGAATCACATCCCCATGTGATAGCATCTGCTTTCCCTGTTTCTAATAATTGTTTAATAAAATATACTGCTGTGCTGGTAGAGATGCTTGGAAGCCAGCATATATCTGCATATATATTCGGAAAGTTATGAATCAATGCCAATGCATCATCTGTCCATGGAAAGCTTCCATGAAACAAAATAAATTGTGTGTCTGGATTTTTGCTAATTACTTCTTTTAGTAACATGGCATTACTTCCTTCTAAGTTTCCAAGACCGGTATGATTTTGAAAAGGAATATTATACTTAGCAGCTATTTTACATATGTGAAAATAGATATAATCCTGAAAAGCAATAATATCTTCTACTTTTGCATTGGGATTTTGATACCCTTTTTCCGCTTCCTCATATGTACGTTCTTTAAAACAAATAGATCGATCATACGGAAGCGATGATTTCAATGCTACACAGCCAGCTTCCTTTTTTTCTACTATTTTCTCTTCTATTTTCCCCAAATATCCCTTAAAATCAAGATCCTTGGGCCAATTATAATTTAAAAATGGATTATTTCCATTATCGTCTACCGTATCTATCTGATATCCAAATAGAAACTGATTAATACGGAATGTCGGGGTGAATAAATCCGGATCTCCTAAATCTGTACCAGGATTCCAGTATCCATCCAGTATAATTTTGTCGTAATGGCATACATTCCGTAAAAAGCCATTATCTGAAGATACCTTTTGCGATAATTCTTTAATTTTTTCATCGAACCAAGGATAATTCTCCTCGTCAAAGCGCTTTTGCGTATTAAAAATAGTCTGGAGACTTTTTTCAATCCAAAAAAAGTAAGAGTTATGCCTTAAACTTCTTATAAAATTTGTCGCCTTTTCTTTTGTTCCATCCCATTCCTTATGACACCAGCCCAGATAAGAATGCTCGATCAAATCTTTGATACTTGCTGGAAATCCTTGCTTCTGCGGAAGCTTATGGCAATGTGTATTGATAATAGATATTGTATCAATATATTGTATTAGTTCAGAATATGCGGACACTTTTATCCCTCCTGTCATCAGGTATTCCAAAATAATCCATCTTTACCTTTGAATGAATTCGATTGCTATGTTCATTGCTTCAAAACTCTTGCCGTAAGTCTGATTTAAAAACCCATGAACCATCCCTTTCATAATATGATACTCTACTTCCACATTAGAGTCTTCCAACTTCGCCGCATACTGGAGTCCCTGATCTAATAGCGGGTCACATTCTGCAGAAATGAAACATGCTCTTGGAAGACTTGACAGATTTTCGGAAAGCAAAGGTGATGCAAGAGGATCACGTTTTTCTTCCTCTTCATTAAAATAAGCTCCCATGGGATTATTCATGCAATTATATTCTAAAAAATATCCCGTTTGATAATATCGTTCCGAATCTGTTATCTCATCTTCTATATTTGTCGTTAATGGATAAAATAAAATCTGGTTCCTGATTTTAGGCCCTCTCTGGTCTCTCGCCATCATAGATACAACTGTTGCAAAGTTTCCTCCAGAGCTATCTCCGCATACACTTATATTGTTAGAATCCCCATGATATTTTTCAATATTTGCTGCTGTCCATATCAGAGCATCATATGCTTCCATAAGACCTTTCGGAAATTTGTATTCTGGGGCCAGATCATAATCAGGGGACACAATTACTAAGTTTCCATAGGCTGACAGATATCTACATACATATTCATAGACTTCTATATTGTTCATAGAAAATGCTCCTCCATGATAAAAGACTACCACGGGGTTTTTTTCTCCATTCGCCGGCATATATATTTTTGTGCGTATATTTCGTTCTGATAGCTGACACCAAACCTCCTCTGTCTTTACTTGCATAATCTTTTTATAGCAGCTGCACTTTTGATATGCAGCTGTCATACCTGCCAGGGATTCATAATTATTTTTTACTCTCCACTCTTTTGGATTTTCCATATCTAAGATCTGTGGTGGTAAAATCTCTACTTCTGGGGCAACCTCTCCATAATCAGGAATCAAAAATTTTCGATATCTTTTCATAAAATTATGCCGCCTTCTTTCTTCCTGTTAAACTTTTTTGGATTCCATCCAGGCAGACTGCTCCTAAGAAAATACACCCACGGATAATCAGCTGATAATATTCACTAACATTTAAAATTGTCATGCCATTTGTCAAAACACCAATTATCAATACGCCACATACAGCCGTCGATATTTTTCCTTCTCCTCCAGTCAGACTAACTCCTCCAATAACCGCAGCCGTCAGACAATCCATTTCATAGTTCTTTCCTGCTGTTGGCTGGCCGGAACTAATTCTTGCTAACATAATAATTCCTGCTAATCCTGATAAAAATCCACCAATTGCATAAGTTGTAATTTTTAATTTTGCTGTATTGATTCCTGAAAGTCTTGCTGCCTCTTCATTACTTCCTATTGCATAAAAATGCCTTCCTATATAAGTTCTATTCAGTGTCACTGCTGCAATAATAATTACAATCACAAATACAATAACCGGCCACGGAACTGGACCCACATATCCTTGTCCTATGATCTTTGCCTCAGAAGGCAAATTCGATACAGGCATTCCTCCGCAGATCAAATATGCAACGCCTTGTAAAATAATCTGCATTGCAAGAGTTCCTATCATCGGAAATATTCCTGTTTTAACAATAACGGCACCAGTTAATGTTCCGATCAATGTTGTCACACAAAGTCCAAATACATATGCCTGAAATAATCCCCATCCAAAACTGGTCAAAAGCACTGCGACCAAAACAGACTGCAACGAAATAACAGAACTAAGCGACAGATCAATTCCTCCTGCAACCATAACAAATAGTAATCCTATTGTTGCAATTCCCATAATGGATGACTGACGTACAATAGTAAACATATTTGACATTGTTAAGAATGAATCGGGACTTAATATACCAAATAATATAATCAAAAATAGTAAAATCACTAACACAAAATATTGTTTAATAAAACTTTTTACCCTGCTCATACTCTCTCCTCCTATGCTGTAATATTCGATGCATACCGCATGATCTTGTCTTGTGAAAATTCTTCTTTTGACAATTCTCCTACAACTTTTCCTTCTGCCATAACTAACATTCGATCAGACATACCCATAATTTCCTCCATCTCTGATGAAATCATCAATATCCCTAATCCTTCTTTCGTTAACTGATTTATCAGTTCGTAGATTTCTTGTTTTGCTCCGACATCAATTCCCCTTGTCGGTTCATCTAAGATTAAAACTTTTGATTCACTTGCCAACCACTTTGCAACTGCTACTTTCTGTTGATTTCCCCCTGATAAATTTCCTACCAGTTGATTTATAGAAGGTGTCTTTATATGAAGAGCATCTTTATATTTCTCTACACAAGCGTTCTCTTTTTTTCTATCAATAAATAAAAAATGAGACAATCTTTTCAAGATCGGTAATGTAATGTTCCAGCGTATGGACATTTTTAGTAATACACCCTGATTTTTCCGGTCTTCGGAGACATATGCTATGCCTTGCTCTATTGCATCTTTAGGAGAATGTATCTCTACTTTTTTCCCTTTTATGAAAATCTCTCCTGAAAATTTTTTGTCCGCTCCTATGATCAGTCTGGCAATTTCTGTTCTTCCCGCCCCTACTAATCCTGCTAATCCTACAATTTCTCCTTTATGTACACAAAATGAGGTTTTTTGATTGGATGGCCCACATAAATCTTTAATTTCTAAAATTTTTTCTCCACATTCTACTTCCCTTACTGGATATGTCTCTGTTAATTCTCGGCCAACCATATCATAAATTAATTGGTTCTTCGTGATATCTTTTGCTGGTACCGTTTTTATTACTTCTCCATCCCGCATAACAGTAATAGTGTCTGACAGTTCAAAAATCTCGTCCATTCGATGGGATATATATATAATCGAGACCCCTTTTTCTTTCAATTTTCTAACCAGCTTAAATAATACATCTACTTCATTTTCTGTTAATGGCGCTGTTGGTTCATCCATGATCAGTAACTTAACATTTTTGGCTAATGCCTTTGATATTTCTACCAACTGCATATATGCAACAGTTAAATCTTTAATTCTTGTTCCCGGTCTAATATCTGTATTTAATGATTTTAAAATTTCCAATGTACTATCGGTCAGCTTCTTTTTATCTATAAATATCCCTTTATTTACCTTTGTGCCCATATAGATATTTTCTTCTACCGTTAATTCTGGCGCCAGGTTAAATTCCTGGTAAATTGCTTCTATTCCAATTTCGCTAGATAAAATAGGGTTCAATTCTGTATATTTTTTCCCAAGGTATATAATCTCTCCTTCATCTGGAGTAATTGCTCCTGTTATGGCCTTTATTAGCGTAGATTTCCCAGCCCCATTTTCCCCTACTAAAGCGTGCACTTCTCCTTCTTTTACCGAAAAAGAAACTTTATCGAGCGCCACTACACCCGGATATCTTTTTGTCACATTTTTTATTTCTAATATGTTACCCATACGTTTGTCACCGTCCTAATTTATATTAAGGAAAAACGAGTGGTATAGCATTGCTGATCTATACCACTCGTTTTCGTTAAACTATTCCTGCTCTGCTATAATTTCTTCAACATTATCCTTCGTGACAGCTTTCATTGGGAAATAAAGTTCTCTTTCTTCAACTTCTCCTTTTTCAGCAAGTTCTACAGCCATATCAATAAAACTATGAGCATTTGGAAGCATCTCTGTACTTACAGTTCCTCTGAAAGTTCCTCCCGCCTGTAATGCAGCTAACGCATCTTCTACAGCATCTCCTCCAAACATTCCAAGGTCATCTCCTGTAATACCTGCTGCATTAAAAGTTTCATATACTCCCAGAACTCCCGCATCATTAATGCCGACAACAACATTCAAATCTGGGTTTGACTGTACCCATGCATCTCCTACATCCACACCTTCTGGCGTATAGCCTGCTTTTGCAGAAACTACAACTTCTGCATTAGGTGCTAATTCATCTAATGCTGCAAGAATTCCTTCCTCTCTTGTAACCAAGAATGGATAATCTGGATAATTACATACACCTACTTGTACAGTTTCCGACTCATCAAAATTTTCATTAATCCATTCACATGCATTTTTTCCGATTTCATATCCGTATTTGTAATTATCGACCCCAATAAATCCGGATGTTCCTTCTATGTCTGAATCATACGAAATAAACTTAACACCCGCTTCTTCTGCACTTAAAGCCGCATCCTTTAATGCATCGGCATCTGTTACATGGCAAATAATAGTATCACAATTAGACTGAACAAAATTTTCAATTCCAGTAATTTTATCGCCAATCTCTGGACACTCTGTTGCAGTAAATGTAACACCTATTTCTTCTGAATACTCTTCGAGTTCTTGAACTAGATGTGCAAAAAAAGCATCTGACATGTCACTGATAACAAACCCAACTTTTACATCTTTTTCTCCACTCTCACTGCTATCTGTCTCTTCTTCGCTTCCGCCAGAACTACCACATGCTGCCAAAGAGACTGTCATCATACCGATAAGACCTATTGATAACAATTTTTTTACCGTTTCCTTTTTCATCCCATTTCCTCCTTACATTGTAACTGCATGTGTTCTTGAATTAAATTTATTATAGCAACATGGCGATACAGCAACAATGTATCAAATTTTGGAAAAAGTGTACTTTTATTGGAATACTTTCAAAAATGACGCTCTCTCTACTTCCTGATAAATTCTGTTTTTTTCTACAACTAAAATACGGTCACATAATAAAATCAAGTCGGATACGCTTGCACTACTCAATATCATTCCAGTTCCTTGACTACTAAATTTCAATAAAATCTCACATAATTGTTTTCTTGAAATTGGATCCAGTCGAAGAAAAGGCTGAAAACAGAACAATATCTTAGGCTTCGCAAATCCTAATCTATAATAGACAACCCTCATTGCATCTCTTCTGCTTATCTCTCTCATACTTTTATAAGTTACATTATTCTCAAACAGTTCTTCTCCCATTCTATTCACATATTTTTGCACTCTTCTATTAATAAAATATTTCCCTTTCGCAGTTTTCTGATAAGCAGATATTTCCAGATTCTCTTGAAGAGACAAATCAGGGAATATAGACAACTGATATGCGTTTCCGTCTACTACTGCAATTTTACTCTTTAACAGCTTATATTCTGCATCTGTTTTTATTTCTTCATCTTCTATAATAAATTTCCCTTGATATTTCTTTTTACCAAGTAATATTTTTTTTAATTCTCGGCTGAATTTATTTTGAATATCATAGATACCAAGAATTTCACCCTTTTTACATTCAAAGGATAGTTCATTAAAATAATTATTTTTTATATTTTGAATCGAGATTGCATTTTCTTTTCTTACAGAGGTAACTCCTTCATAATTCTCAAGATATTGTTTTCCTGTTGTTAGACTTCTTTTGATTTTTTCTTTTTCGTAGTCCTCCTTATAAAACAGCATTCCATTTTTCCCGTTTCGAATAACAACTATCTTATCTGCTGCTTCCGTAATGCTATCTGGATAATTATTAATCCATAATATAGAAATTCCTTCTTTTTTAAAAAGGTTCAATATTTCTAATATCTGATGAATTTTATCTAAGGAATAATCATCCAGGATATCGTCTACAACTATCAATTTTGCTCGTTTCACATATGCCCTCGTAAATCGTAAAATACAGCGTTCATATGGTGTAAGATTTTTTGCCTTTTTCCTAGGATCAATTTTTACATTAAATTGATCAAATATTTTCTTTGTTTGTTGTTCCATTTTCTTTTTAGATACACTAAATTGAAAATAGTTTATTTTTTCAATAATATATATATTTTCTGCGACCGTAAGATCAGGAATAATCAAATCATAGTTTCCAATTAAAAAAATTCCATTTACTCTTTCTACTGGCAGAGACTCTTTTCCAATTTTATACTGCTTTCCGTTGAACCAAACATCTCCGGAATCAATAAATTCCTTTCCTGATAAAATTGCATAAAGCTCCTCTTTTCCGCTTCCTTCCAAGCCGATTAAATTTATGATTTCCCCACTCAAGATTTCCAAAGAAAATTGATTTAAAATCAAATTTCCCATTTTCTCTTTTTTTATTTTCCTTAACGACAGTATTGATCTTTTCATTTTTAATTCATATAGTCCTCTTTTTGATACAGGAGTGGCATCTGAATAAGAACCTGAGTTCCTTCTCCTATTTCACTAGTTACCAATATGTATGCTCGTTTTCCCCAATATAATTTCAGTCTCTTTTTTATATTTTGTATTGCTACTCCATTATGTTTTTTTGATACATCGTCATTTTCAAAATCATAATCACTATTTAGTTCATCTACCTTTTCCTGTGTCATTCCTAACCCATCATCTACCACATGTATTATTAAGCTTTCTTCTGATTCTGTAATATGAATCTTAATAGTTCCAGGTCCCATTTTCAATTCTAGGCCGTGATAGATAGCATTTTCTATGATAGGCTGAAGAATCAGTTTCGGGATATAACAATTTCCTACTTTATCTTTCTCAGTATCATGATATACGATTTCGCAAAAAATTTTATCACCAAATCTGTTTTTTTGAATGTTAAAGTAATTCATACAATTTTTGAGTTCATCTTTTAAAAACACGAATGCTTCTTTCCGGCTAATATTGTATCGAAAATAATTTGCTAGAGATGCCGTCATTTCTGCGATTTTTTTATCACCTTTAATTAAGGCTTCTCCCCTTATAACCTCTAAAGTATTATATAAAAAATGCGGATTGATTTGATCCTGCAGATTATTAATTTCTGCATTTTTCATCAGAATCTCAGCATTTTTTTGTTTTATGGCCATTGTATCTAGAGATAAAATAATTTCTTGTATTTCTTGTATTAGATCTTCCTTGCTTCCACTCCGATAATTTAACTTTAATTCTTCATTTTTTCTATATTCTTCTACCAATTTTTGGAGTTCCAAATTAGGCAGATAAATATTTATATATATTAAATAAAAATAAGCAATCAATCCTGCCAAAACGATTCCAGTCATCCCTATCTTTATTAAAAGATTATGGCTGGTATATATCATTATCGCAAATATCATATCTGTTATGATCAAGGCAATTCCATAAAACATATATTTTTTTATTTTTCCTACTGAATAATTCCGCATTTTTATAATATCCTTTACGAGTACAGTTTTCTATATTCTGATGGCTTCAAACCGATTTGTTTTGCAAATTGTTTACTAAAGTATCTTGAATCCTGATATCCTGACTGTAATGCTACATCATTAATACTCATATTCGTTTCAACAAGCATTTTACATGCTTTTTCTATCCTACAACATACTAAATATTCCGAATACGTCATTCCTGTTTCTTTTTTAAAGATAGAACTTAAATATGAGGAATTCATGTCTACAAGCTGTGCAAGCTGTCCAAGGTTTATTTCTTGCATAAAATTTTCTTCAATATACTTTTTTACAATACGAATCGGTTTAATATCTTTTTCTTTCTTTTCTTCTATAATATGTAAAACTGCAAAATTAATAAAATTTTTGGTTTCATCTATCAACATTTTTTCAGAATACCCATTATCAATTTTTGTATTCCACTGCTTCAACCCTTCTACATATTTTTCGTCATAAAAATTCTTCTTTTTGCAATAATCTGTAAGTGTTTCCACATATGAAATTAAGATATCAAAAAAAAGAACTGGTGAATACTGTTTACTGTCAAATCTTATTTCTCTTATTGCTGTAGATAAACAGTCCTTTGCAGCATCGATATCTTCAGCTTCAATTTTTGATAAATAGTTTTGCTTCTTTGCTGGAGTAATTATTTTATCAATTTCATAGGGAGCAAACTTATAACTTTCATAATAAATAATACCCGTAGTTGGAATACTGATTCTATATTTAATTGCATCTACAGCAGTCTGCAGGCAAATTCTGGCATCCAAAAATCTATTGCTTTTTTTACCTACTCCTAAAAAGACAAAAAATTCTTTAAATTTATCCACATCCCTTTTTATATCATCATATAACTCTTCTATTTTTTGCTTTATTACTACTTCCTGATCTACTTGATAATTCATTAATACTATAATTCCAGAATGAACTCTTGTAGTAATATACTCTTCACATACCTCCTCTAATAAGGTGACCTTTTTTTCAATTTTATCAATAATAGAATTATTCCCGTCTTCTACCTCTTTTTCGGTATCTAATTTTACAAATACGGCCTGAAAGATTCCTTCTTTAAAACTCGTATTATACTCTGTATTAATTGTTTGATGATCCGCTGTTCCCTCTGTTTCAAAGTTTTGTTGAGACAGTATTGAAGTTAAAAAACGTTTTTTCATTTTATCTCTAGCTTCTTTTACCTCTAATTTCAACTCTTTTTCATAAATATCATGTGCTTTCTTTTTTTGTATAGTTTCTTTAATTTCCTGAATAATTTCTAATAATTTCTCTTCTTCGATAGGTTTAAGTAAATAATATTTTACTCCATATTTCATGGCATTTTGGGCATATTCAAACTGCTTAAATCCACTAATCATAACAAACTCGGCTTCTATACCTGCCTCTTTGATACGCTTAATTAATTCCAATCCATCATATCCCGGCATACGTATATCTGATATAACAATGTCTGGTTCCTTTGTAATGATCATCTCAAATGCATCTATTCCTGTATATGCCATTCCAACAATCTCTATATCCAAAGCTTTCCAATCTAATAATTGTGAAATAAGAGAACAAATCATCTTTTCATCATCTGCGATTACTACCTTTAACATATCTACTCCTGACCTTTCTTAAATTGCCTTTTATTATATCATTATCTTTTTATCTTTCATAGGAGCAAAAAAATACCATTCTGACAAATGAATGGTATATATAATGATGTATTCAATTTTCAATATCATTTTTATCCTTCACAATACTCAGTCCCTTCACCTCAAAGCAGGTGATCCATGGATATTCCACATAGTTGACAGATACCGTTTCTGCCCGTGAGACACCTTCTGCCGGATAGTACACGTTCCCCAGTTCACTCTGGTCCGCGGTATATCCCTTTTCCCGCATTACGTCCTCTTCCTCGTCGGTAAAGCTTACCGATACCTCCAGCCTCGGAGGCGCACATCAACTGGTAATCTCTTCGACGTTCAGAACCACATGGCGCCAGCCATACTTCTCCATGTATTCCTTGGCATTATCATTTAAATAGATCATAATACGGCCACCTTTCTAACTACAAACGCCATTACTCTTGAAGTATACCACTTTACAATGTTTTTGAAAACTGTATAAGCTATTCCAGCCTACTGTTCTCCCAGCACAGATTCAAACCGCTCCACTCCTTATATCAATTATGAATTATTTTTAGATATCTATGGCGATACATTTAATCAGATGAATGGCTTTCTCCTTAATTATTCACTATATTCGGGAAATCAGCATTTGTTTCAGCTCCTAAAATGGGTATAAAAATATCTCTCAGTTCTAAAAATGAATGGTATTAGTATTTCAATCCCTGTGGGATTTCTTTATCTGTTTTTAACCCTTCTGGAACTTCCATCCGTGATATGTGATATCCTCTCATACAATCGTTGCACCAAATCATCATATGTCCCAGTCTCTTTTCCGGTATAACTATAGTGCAATTATAATCCGTATTTTCACTTCCGCAATATGGACACTTACCAGGACTTTTCCCTTTTGCTATATTTTCAATATTTTTTCCCCATTTCATAGGTCATACCTTCTTTCTAGTTATATTATACCAGAAATCTTTGAATTTAAATGCCACTTTCTCCATCTCATTGAAATCAAGAAATACTAGCGAAAGAGAATCCTTAACGCAAATGCATATTACTGGATACTTGTAAGGAAACTGGCAAAGGTACTTGGCATGAGTAATTCTGAAATATTCAACTGTAGTCTGGGAACCGTTACAGGTTTATGTGGAATGAACTGTTGCCATTGGTGTGAACCATTTATCAAAGACATATCTGTTCGGAAGTATATGAATGAATTCAAAGTTTTTTATGGATTGCAGCGAAGGCAGGGAGATTGAAACCGATGAAATATCCGGTGAGGATATATCTGGCTGGCTGATTCCGATGAGCCAGGTCCTTGAATTTGAAAAAGAGTGGAGAAAGGAAGAATCTAAATTGGATGCTTGGGATGATCGGCTTCGCATTGCCGAATGGAACAAATCCGGAGCTAAGATTACCATAAACTTTTCCAGATACTAATACCATTCATTCTTCGGAGTGAGTGGTATTTTTATATCCGTTTTTAGGAGATAATGTTCGAAAAGGAGTATTATGGAAAAGATGCAGAAGTTACGATGACGAAATCAGAATTAGAAAGTATGCTTGTTAAAATGGAAGAATATAGATAGGACAGAGGTACGGAATAAAGCAAAAATGAATCAGAGATTAATCACATTAAGTGAACTGATAAAGCTTTTAACAGATAAATTGAAAAACGGTGATGCTGGTAGGGATTCTAAATAAGATAATGTTGAACGTTTATAAGCATATTGCCATTAAAAAAGCAACATCAGCAATAGACTACGCCTCATGATACGAAAATGACACAAATAAAACGGGCTACTTGGGGGCTCTTAACTGGATTCATATAAAACAAAAATGGCTAAACCTCTTGTAAGTACTGAGTTTGAGCCACTTTCAAAAACTGAGCGTGCGGGGATTCGAACCCCGGACAACTTGATTAAAAGTCAAGTGCTCTACCACCTGAGCTACACGCCCAAAATAAACTATTTTCTAGGTAAAGAAAATGCCCAGAGCCGGAATCGAACCAGCGACACGAGGATTTTCAGTCCTCTGCTCTACCAACTGAGCTATCTGGGCGAAATTGCGGGGGCAGGATTTGAACCTACGACCTTCGGGTTATGAGCCCGACGAGCTTCCAGACTGCTCCACCCCGCGATATTTAATTTTTGTCTTTTTCAAGACAAAGCCGATGATCGGACTCGAACCGATAACCTGCTGATTACAAATCAGCTGCTCTGCCAATTGAGCCACATCGGCCTACTAGAGATCTAACGGCTAATGGATGGAGAAGGATTCGAACCTTCGAAGGCGTTGCCAACAGATTTACAGTCTGCCCCCTTTGGCCACTCGGGAATCCATCCATATTGTATGGGGCCTATAGGGCTCGAACCTATGACCCTCTGCTTGTAAGGCAGATGCTCTCCCAGCTGAGCTAAGACCCCATAAACGACCCAGAAGAGACTCGAACTCTCGACCTCCGCCGTGACAGGGCGGCGCTCTAACCAACTGAGCCACTGGGCCATTTCAGAAGATATCAATGTATCTTCAAAACTGCATATAAGAA
>NZ_MIEH01000021.1 GCF_001754075.1 Merdimonas faecis
ATCGAGTAGGAGGGAGTGATTAGCTCCCGTCCTCTCACAGCACCGGACATACGGTTCTCGTATCCGGCGCTTTCAATAGTTGATGTGCAGTGACTGATAGGCTGTGGCTATATCATAGAAGCCCCAGTTTATCAGTCTTTCTTTACTTAATGCCCAGTTGACTGCCTTGTTTCCGGCATTGAACCAGTATCCTTTGCGGTCGTAGGCTATCGTTGCCGCATAATGACTGTCCACTCCCAGTCCTATGAGTTTCCTCATTCTGGTTCTGGGCTGTTTCCACTGTTTCCAGATACACATCCGTATCCGGCGGTACAGCCATCCGTTTAGGCTTTCGATGTTGTTCTTCATATCCGCTATTCCATAGTAATTCAGCCATCCTCTCATGTAGACCTTTATTTTCTCCATGGTTTGGACGATACTTCCGCACCTGCTCCGGGAAGTAATCCTGCGCAGTTTCTCCTTGGCTTTCTTCCATGACTTCCCATGGACCCGGATATAAATTCCTTTTCCGTTCTTCCCATAACAAAAGCCAAGAAACTTAAAATTTCGGATTGCGAATACACTCACCGTCCGGCTCTTTTCCCGGTTCACTTTCAGCTTCAGCGTTTCTTCCAGATACTTCGTACTGGATTCCAGCAGTCGTTCTGCGGCCCGTTCACTTTTTGCCAGCAGCACGATATCGTCTGCATATCGGATACACGGCACGCCCCGTCTGTGGAGCTCCCAGTCGAATTCATTCAGATATACATTTGCTAATAGTGGGGATAGATTCCCTCCCTGCGGCGAGCCTTCCTCTGTCTCTGTTACAACACCGTTTTCCATCACTCCGCTTTTCAGGTACCGCTTTACCATCTGTATGACCCTCTCATCTTTTACCTGTTTTCTCAGCAGATTCAGCAAGATTGTGTGATTCAACGTATCGAAATACTTTGACAGATCAAGGACGACTGCCCTTGTATAGCCCTGCTCAATGTACTCCTTTATCCTGAAAATAGCGTCTTTTGCCCCTCTTCCCGGACGGTAGCCAAAGCTGTCATCCGAAAACAACGGCTCATAGATTGGCATGAGCTGCTGGAGCATTGCCTGTTGGATAATGCGGTCGATGACGGTCGGGATGCCGAGTTTTCGTATTCCTCCGTCCGGCTTCGGGATTTCCACCCGTTTGACAGGAGACGGGGTATATTTCCCCCTTCGGATTCTCTCTGTCAGTTCACGGTTATGTTCCTTCAGCCATGGCAGTGTCGCCTCGATGGTCATTCCGTCGATTCCCGGCGCTCCTTTGTTTGCCTTCACTCTTTTGTAAGCCCTGTTCAGGTTATCCTTATTCAGTATCTTACCTAAGATGTCAGGCTCCGCACTGTCCCTTTCCTTCCATATCCGGTTGAATGAGCGGTGCGCTCTCACATACCCTTTGCGTTCCGCGCTATCTCTTTGTGAGCAGCTTTCTCTGTTTTCTGTACCCATCTGCCCATTTCTCCTTTCCCAGTTGTACTAAAGACTCCTATTGATTCGGTCCTTCACTGAAACAATACAGCTACTATGACCTCTGCTGACTTCTGTACGTTCAGCATTACCTCTCAGTAATGGTTACTCCTTTCAGGGCTTTCCGTACAGATCTCCCTGGGTACCACACGTTTCTTTTCCTCCATCCATCTGCCGTATCTACTGTACATGATTCCGTGTAGCTATCGGACTTCATCTTGTGATGCAGACTTATCCTCATGCACAGCCTTCTATACGGTTTCTGTCCGTCAGACCAGAGGTTTGCCCGTAGGTTAGTAAGTTCCCCACATCCGGCTTCCTTCAGATTTGCAGTCACCTGCAACACCCTTGCCTTCGGCTATATCCTTCCCGCTACCGGGTGGATTTGGGACTTGCACCCTTAAGAAACGTGCGCCGCCAGGCGCAC
>NZ_MIEH01000022.1 GCF_001754075.1 Merdimonas faecis
AAACTTTTCACTTCAGCGTTTTTTATTGCAGCCCTTTCTCCTGATGTGCTATACTTTTCTCTGCACGGCAGGCAGCTTTTGCCTGTATGCATTTACATCTACGATAACTATTGCTGGGGGAATGAGAAATGCAAAAACATATTGATCTGCTGCACGGTCCTGTTCTTTCTTCTCTGACCAGGCTGGCAATTCCGATCATGGCCACTTCCCTGATTCAGATGGCTTACAACCTTACCGATATGATCTGGATCGGACGACTTGGCAGCAATGCCGTTGCCGCAGTTGGAGCTGCCGGAATGTACATGTGGCTTTCCAATGGTCTGGCCGTTCTTTCAAAGATGGGCGGACAGGTAACTACCGGACATTCACTGGGGGCAGGCGATGCCGGAGAGGCCGCCGGATATGCGTCCGGAGCTTTGCAGCTGGCCGCTTTTACAGGCCTCCTCTTTGGTCTTATCTGTGCCATATTCTCCGTACCACTGATTGGCTTTTTTAAACTGAACAGTCCACAAGTCATTGCAGACGCACAGATTTATCTTAAGATTACCTGCGGTCTGGTCCTGTTCTCGTTTTTAAACCAGACCTTTACCGGACTTTTTACTGCGATCGGCAATAGCCGGGCCGCTTTTCTTGCTACTACCACCGGGCTTGTTATCAACTTTTTTATGGATCCTGTCCTGATCTTTGGTATTGGCTTTTTCCCGGAACTTGGCGTCATGGGAGCCGCCATTGCCACAGTGTTTGCTCAGATGATCGTAACTTGTATGTTCATTCTGTTTGCCCTTCGGGACGACCTGCTCTTTAACCATATGCGGCTATTTAGCCGGCCGGATTTTAAAAAGCTGCGGTCACTTATCACTATTGGAGTTCCCTCCTGTCTCCAGAACATGCTGTTTACTGGCATTTCTATGATCATCGCACGGATGGTGGCAGGATATGGAGACGCCGCAGTGGCTGTTCAGAAAGTAGGTTCTCAGATCGAATCCATCTCCTGGATGACCGCGGATGGCTTTGCTGCTGCGGTAAATTCATTCATTGCCCAGAATCATGGAGCCGGCAATTCGAAGCGTATTAGAAAGGGCTACAAAAACGCAATGGTCATTGTCCTCATCTGGGGACTGTTCTGCACCTTCCTGCTGATCGGATGTCCGGCGCCTATTTTCCGTATCTTTATCACAGAGGCGGATGTGCTGCCCATGGGCGTGGATTATCTTGTAATCCTCGGTGTGTCTCAGCTATTTATGAGTGTAGAGATCACCACTGCCGGAGCTTTCGCCGGATTCGGCAAAACCGTGCCTCCATCTGTTGTCAGTATTCTGTTTACCGCCATCCGGATCCCGCTGGCCCTGATCCTGGTGAACACGGCTCTTGGCCTGAACGGAATCTGGTGGAGCATTACGATTTCCAGTATCTTAAAAGGAATTATCCTTTTATGCTGGTTTTTGAGGTTTTTGAAAAAAATGATAAAAACTTCCTGACGCCAATTGGGGACGGGGGATTTCTGAAAATCCCCCGTCCCCAATTACTGATATCAAAAGAGACTGTCCCATGACAGTCTCTTTCTTGCCCATATTTATTTACTCTTCAAATGTCCATCCGGTGTCTTCCAGATTTTTCTTTGTCTGCTCCAAGGAAAGCTCCGTCACATTTTCATCGTCAACCGGAAGGAGTCCTGCTTCAACTACCTGCTTCAAAGTTTCTTCATCCGTAGGGATAACGATCGTTTCAACCATCTGACCCTCTTCCTCTTCTGAAGTATATTCTACACTTTCAAAATCATCATAGGTAGCGGCTGCCTGATCGACCACCTCCCGAAGAGCCTGAAGCTGTTCCTCAGTATAACCCTCTGTCGGGATCACAGACTTCTGGGTCAGTCTTGTAACCTTATCTCCTTTTGCGTCAAAACTCATGGTAATCGTAATACCATTCTGTTCAAACGTTCCCACCGCTGCATTTTTTACTTCTTCCTCTCCGCCGCACGCAGTCAGGCCTAGAAGCATCATGCATGACAGCATCACACACATCAATTTTCTCATATTAAATTTCCCTCCTCATAAAGTATAAATGTTAAATAAACATCTAGCTTCATTATATCTGCTTTCGTCTGTTTTCACAACCAAAAACTTGTCTATTTTCTGTAAATTCTTCTTTTTCTCAGTTAAATATTTGTATTTCCTATGATTTCTGTTATAATATTTCTGGCGCCGCCAAATAGAATCCGGTTCCTTCCGGATGCCGGCGTCGTTTATAAATGTTGAAAAAGGAGAGATACTTATTTATGTGGGCTTATCACGGCATTTTTTATCAGATTTATCCAATCGGATTCTGCGGTGCGCCAGTACACAATGATGGCATCTGTACTCCCCGCATCCGAAAACTGCTGGATTGGAGCGAATATCTGGAAAATCTGGGGGTAGATTCCATCCTTCTGAATCCGGTATTTGAATCCGACAATCACGGCTATGACACTAGAGACTTTAAGAAAATCGACTGTCGGCTGGGAACCAACGAAGATTTTGCACAGGTCTGTCAGGATCTTCACAGACACCATGTAAAAGTGGTGCTGGATGGTGTGTTTAATCATGTAGGCAGGGGATTCTGGGCTTTTCAGGATGTCCTTGAGAAGAGATGGGATTCACCCTATAAAGACTGGTTCCTCATTAATTTTGACGGCAATAACGGGTACAATGATGGTTTATGGTATGAAGGCTGGGAAGGACACTTTGAACTGGTCAAGCTGAACCTGAAGAATCCCGCGGTCACAGATTATCTGCTGGAATGTGTAAAATATTGGGTAGACACCTTTGATATCGACGGGCTCCGCCTGGATGTGGCTTACAGCCTGGATCCGGATTTCATGCGCCGTCTCAGGTCTTATACACAGAATCTGAAAAGCGATTTTGTTCTGATCGGGGAGGTTCTGTTCGGAGACTATAACCGGATCGTCAATGACGACATGCTCCACAGCTGCACCAATTATGAATGTTATAAAGGCATTTACTCCAGCTTTAACTCTATGAATATGTTTGAAATTGCTCATTCCCTCCAGCGTCAATACGGGGCCGAGCAGTGGTGTCTTTACCGGGGAAAACATCTCATGAATTTTGTTGATAACCATGACGTGACCAGGATTGCCACTATTCTGAATAACAAAAATCATCTTCCGCTTACTTATGGGCTTATGATGGGCATGCCGGGGATTCCCTGTATCTATTACGGCAGTGAGTGGGGCGAGCCCGGAGAAAAAGCGCCGGATAACGACTATGCCTTACGTCCCTGCTTTGAAGAGCCAAAGCCTAATGCACTCACAGAGCTGATCCAGAAGCTGATCAGGATCCGTCAGAAAAGCGACGCGCTCTGCAGCGGTTCCTACCGAAACGTAGTGCTGACCAACCATCAGCTGATCTTTGAACGCGCCACAGAATCCGAGAAGGTTTTGGTGGCCATCAATGCTTCCGATACTCCCTATACCGCCTGCCATGGTGATCTGACCGGTTCCGCCCGGGAATTACTCTCCGGAGACGGGATATCTCTGGCTGGCAGCCTGGAAATGCCGGCATACAGTATCCAGTACCTTCAACTTTAGTGACGGCAAGGGACAGGGATAAACGCAAATGGGGACACCGGCAAACGCAAATGGGGACGTACACCTTTTGCAAAAGTGTACGTCCCCATTTGCTGTCATTTGCTGTCACCACTTGCTATTTTACCAGCACCTTTACAATCTCCGCAATATACATAGTATGATAATCCTGCTGCGGATACCACTTGGCATCACACTCATCTTCGGTGAAGCACTCCGGATACATTTCCTGTGCATACAGCTTCCGGCACACGAAGATCATCTCTGCCTCTTCCACGGCAGCTGTTTCCTCTGGTGTCCCTTCGGCCACATAACACGGGTGGAGCCCCGCCTCCTGCCACTTGTCTTCCACGTCTCTTCCGGACACGCTGCCGCACACGTTCAGTGCTTTCCGGTATTCTTCTGCCAGGAAAGAAAGGGTAAAATATTCGTTCTGGTCTACAAATTCTTTCGTGTATCTCTGCGGGCGGATATAAGCAGTTGCCACCGGCTTCCCCCACATGATTCCTACACCGCCCCAGCTGGCGGTCATAGTGTTGGACTTCGTCCGGTCTCCGGCTGTAATTAGCATCCACTGTTTACTGATCTTGTCAAAAGGATTGAACTTTAATGTATGAATATCTGTTTCCCGAAACGCCATATTTCTTCCTCCTTCGAATCTCATAAAAATTACATATATACTTTAGTACAAAATTTTTAAATTATCAAGGGACCTTCTTCTCAAAATGCTGATAATCTTTTGTGCTTGTCCAGTCTCCACCCCAAGTAAATCCGTATTTCGAAAATGTCTGATACGCAATATCCTGATGATTTATCATATGTGGTTTCCCGGATTCCCGGTCAATATAAAGTTCCATATCTTTATAATATACAGCAAATGATCCGTCAGCCGCATACTGCACATAAGGATTTTCTACCGGATTCAGATCAATGGCAAATCCCATGGCATGGTTAGACAAACGATCCGTCCCCGGCACCACCCGGTAATTAAACGCCGAGGTATTGTTATGCCCGATGGAATTTGTATCAGAGTCCACTCCGTTTCCTGTCCAGTACCTGTCCACCAGATACATCGAAAAAATCTCATATTCTGCCCGGAAAAGCTCCAGAAAAATATTTCTACAGTCCTCGGCAATTTTCCTGTTCACAATCAGCTCTCCAACCTGGATCTGGTGTTCATAATTATAATGGAGAACCTTCAGATACCGCAAATCCTCCAGGAATATATCCGGATTTTCCGTATAGGACTTTCCGGAAATCTCTCCACGTATTTCTTCGTTAATCTCCTGGATCTGAAAATACTGCTCTGGCCGGGAAAGATCCAGTTCCTCTGCATCCAGCACCGTTCCGGGCTCTATCCCGGAGATATCTGACAAAAGGGGCTCTTCATTTGTCTCTTCTTTAACCTCCGTGCCCTGTTCTGCTTTTTCTGGTTTCACGGGATTTCCACATGATAGAAGGCACAGGCTCATACAAAGACAGCCAGCCGCCAATGCGGCCCATTTCCTTTTCAAGCCCATTTACTCAGCTTCCTCTCCATAAACACTGATCTCCGCAATACAGGTATCATTCCAGGACGGATTCGTTCCCTGATAAACAGACACGATTTCAAACTTAATCTCCGAAGTGTCACAGTCGCCTTCCACGGCTATCCACTGCTCCTGCTTCATATTGGAAAAGGACACTTCCGTTTCCTGTCCGCCCATGGTGATCTTCAGCGTCTCCGGACGGTTGTTCTGAAGATAATAGTCGTCTGATCTCCAGTTACCGAGCTTAAAAGCAAGATACTTTACCTCATATTCCCGGTCCAGATACAGGGAGATTCCCTCCCCGATGCCTTCTCCGGCGACTCCCTCCTGCCAAGAAGTTTCATCCCGGCCATCCAGGACCATGGCAGCGCTATTGTCATGACCTTCCTGATCAATCACAGACGTTGCCATAGCCTGTGCCACCGGAAGCTCAAAGGATGTTCCCAGGGAAACCGGCGCCGATGTATAGGAAAATGTCCAGACTCCGTCTTCCGGCTCTGTCTCTTCCGCGGCCGCTGTCTCGGTCTCCTCTTCATCGGTTCCGTCCTCTCCTGTATCCTTATCCGACTCCTCTTTCGCATCCTGCTCTGTGGCCTCTTCTTCTGTCTCCTCCATCACTATCATATCGTCGTTGTCAGAAATCATGTCATAGGCAAAATACCCGATCAGAGCTGCCGCTATGATCACAACAATGATTACGACCGCAATGATCACCGGCGTCTTTTTGGATCCTTTCTTTTCCGGCTCCTCCGGAATCAGCGGCGTCCCGCAGTTCCCGCAGAATTGGGAATCATTTTCGTTTTCAAATCCACATACCGGACACTTCATACCATCTCCTCCTTTATCCCTTATACATCTATTCCCCCGTGATCAGATTCCAGCGGAATACCTCTTCACCCGTTGTATCCTCATAGACCGCATCCATCGTTTCTTTATTTACGGTCACTGTTCCTGCCATCTGATTCGCCGACGGACTTCCGCCTCTCTCAATGATGGCCTCCGCTTCTTCATCCGACATCGCATATCGGAGCATGAAAACATATTCTGTATCTGTCTGCTGTGTTTCCGCACGGAAAATGGAATACGTTCCGCTTCCTTCTTCCAGAAGCTCCTGATTCAGATGATCTACCACTTCTGTCATAATCTCATCCTCAGAAAGTGTGGTAACTGCTTCGCTCCTCTGATCATCCTCCGCCACTTCCTTTTCCTGATTATTCTGAGTCTCTGACGCTTCGCCATCTTCCAACTCAATCACTCCCCATTTGCCGTCCTTCTTTACCCAGCATCTGCCGTCCTGTACCGGCCGGATCTCCTCGAAAGTTCCCGCCAGGATCACGGTATTTCCTTCTGTGTCCCTCAGCTCCCATTCCCCGTCTTTGCAGACCGGCACATAACCGTCGGAAAAAGCGTAGCAGTAATCCATCTCCTTCAACTCTCCCGTAGCCGGATCATTAAAAGACAACCCTTTCCAGGAGCCATCATACTCAATGGGGATAACCACTTCTCCTTCTGTGTTAACATAGCCCCATTTGCCGTCCTGCATCACAGCCAGCAGGCCGTCGGATTCAGAGCCACATTCCTCATAAATAAAATCTGTCACAAGCTTATTCTGATAGTAAACTGCATATTTACTATCACCGATCTGGGTCTGCCAGGATTCAAGGCCCGAATTATCCCGGGAATCGAAAGATTCATGCAGGCTTTCCGTCTGCCGTACAGGGATTGCATTCTCCGGCGGTTCTAACTGATAATTTCCATAACTATAGGATTCGTTCCAGTTATGAAGTCCATCACAATAATAATAGTAGCCGTTAGGGTCATAGTCTCCGCCCAGCCCTTCTGCCGGCGTGATTTCCCCGGTATTCTCGTTAAAGAGATAAACACTCCACATTCCATTAAACGCCGGCTCATATTGTTCTTCTTCCAGATACATCAGATAAGAAGATCCTACAAAGTCCGTGATCTGTACGTACTCTAATTCTGCCGGCATCTGTCCGTCGAATCCGATCAATCCATAACTTTCCCCGGTTCTTACAACTGCATACTCCGAATTTTTCTGCAGGTACAGCTCATTCTGAGAAAAGTCCGGGAAATCATTGCTCTTAACATACTCGATATTATCTGCTTCTACCGTCGGCTCTGTCACCCATTGATAAGGAATCACATTCTCGATTTCTTCTATCAGATCCGGAATACTTTTCTCCTCTTCTCCATCGCTAGTATTATCCGCCTCTTTGCCGCCGCCCCGGTTCTCCTCCGGAACATTTTTCTCTCCCTGCTCCAGAATATCCTTCGCTTTCTGTACCTCTCCCTGGTCCATATACATCTGTGCCAGCGCCACATAGGGCCTTTCCTGCTTCGGGTCAATTTCAATCGCTTTCAGATAGGAGGCCTCCGCATTTTCATAATCCAGCTCTTCCAGATATTTTTCTCCGGACGCAAGATTATCGTCATAGGCCTGCCGTTCCTGCACGCTGCGGGTAATAAAAAATGATGCAGCCGCCACGCCGATGACAAGGACCGCACCCGCAGCCCAGATCCACTTTCTTCCGCCCTTTCTGCCCCGATCCTTCTTCTGTTCTTTTTTGTCCTCCCCGCCGTTCATCTTGGTCTGAAGATTCATATTGTCCTGCTGCAGGGCCTCCCCGCAATATCCGCAGAACTGGCTGCCTTCCGGATTATCTTTTCCACATTTTCTACAGCGCACCTCTCTCATCCTCCATCCATCACCGGCTATTTAAGTCGTTGTCCACATTTCCCGCAAAAAACAGAACTCTTTTCCACCTTCTGTCCGCAATTTGGGCAAAACTGTGATTCCTCTGCCTGTTCTCTGGCCTTCCGAAGTCTCGTAATCTGATCAAACAGCGGCAGAAGCTCCGGCAATGGTTCCTCAAATCCGCCTTCATAATAGGCCTTTCCAAGTTTCATGTAGGCCTGATCCAGTTCTCCGGGTGCCGGACAGTCCTGCCTGCTCTCCACCGGTTCACGGCGCCCGTCCCTGTTCTGTCTGTTCTGCCTCTGATCCAGTTTTTCATAATTGACAAATACAGTCTCATCTTGATATTCCATCTCTTCTACTCCTCCTGTTCTATGCCAGTTCAAAGATCATACGTTTCTCTCCCGCACAGATTCTGGTTCCACGCTTCAGATAATAATGGCGTCCTCCTCCCAGGGGCTGCCCGCTTTCCAGAAAGCACACTCCCTTTTTCTCCGGTGTTACACAGTACTCTCCATACTCGCTGATATAATAAATTTCCACCAAAGCCTCCGGCTCCTTCCTCTCGGAAACATAGATCCCCGCCTCTTCCTGCGCCAGAAAAACCGGCACCTTTTCCTCCAGCGGATACACTTTGTCCCGATAGATATCCTGCATCCCAAGAAGTGCACCGTGAAAGTCATAGCCGGTCTCTCCGGTGTAAATCTCCTTCTCTTTTACAGTCCCTCGCTTCACCTGCTCCGTCAGCTGATGCTTCGCCTGGAGATCATTTTGTGCTGTGGCATTTACAGTCCCTCGCTTCACCTGCTCCGTCAGCTCCCGGCGGTCTTCCCACGGATTCTTCCGCTGATGGAAATTCTCCGGCAGGATCTGACGGTTCACATAGGTTCTTGGACGTTTCGCTGTCATAACGATCCCCCAGATGCTGATCCCTAAGATTGCCACATAACAGATCGCCCAGCAAACAACCGGAAGTATATGGATTTCCACCACATCTCCCATCCCGAAAAACCCAAGTCCCGTTCGGAGTTCACTGACCTTTGAATACAAAGATGCCACACAGATGATCACTGCAAGATTCGCCGCAATGGCTCCGATCAGGGCTTCCAGATACGCATATCGCCAGGGCAGTACCGCACTGAGAACTGCCGCCGCAAGGATCACAAGGAGTACCAGCAGAATCCCAAAAAAGTACGGCTCCAGATAACTCTGCAGCAGCTCCGCAAACACACCGCTGCCGCTTCCGGCCTGTCCTCCCAGCCGCAGAACATCCATCATTGAAATATCCATCGACGCTACCGTGATCACCGGCAGGAACAAAAGAATCACCAGCGATAGTACAAACAGCAGTGCTGTTACATATTTCATATATTGTTTCATCTTTTGCCCTCCCATTCCTCTTCAATCTCTTCCAGCAGCTCTCTCCTCTGCCTGGGAAATATCTTAATCGTTGCGATCAGTGCCGCCAGACACCCTATGATCCCCAGCGCGCTTATGATCGTCAATATCCATCCTGCTGTCAATTCAACCACCCTCCTGCTGCTACCTGCTGATATACATTCTGAAGAAGCTGCATTTCTTCATCTGTATCATTATTTTTCAACTGCTCCTGATACATTTTTTCTGCTTTCTGATAATATTCTGCAAAGGTCTGATAGTTTCTCTGAGCATTGCTTTTTGTCTCCTGATAGTCTATCTCCAGAAACGCCAGGCGTTTATAAATATTATAATCTTCTCCGAATTTCTTTACCATCTGATCAAGATAATTTTTTGCCTCCTGATAATTCCCCATTCTTTCATGAAGGACTACCAGATTGTCATAGGTGTCGTAGGTATCCCACCCCTGCTCGATCACCTGCTGCAGCAAGGCAGCGGCCTCAGCTGCATAGGTGCTGTTTCCGGTCCGCTCCGCCAGATCCATATCCGCCTGGATCAGGCGCTGCAAGAGGATCATCTGGTTTTCCACAGGCAGGTTCTCATGGCCTTCCGCCAGAATATCCCGCTGATCCTGATCCCTGCCCTGCTCTTCATAGATATCGCCCAGGGTCACATAGGCTCTGGCTTTTATCTCCGGGTCTTCGGAAATATTAATACAGCTTTGGAAGTCTGACTCCGCTCGCTCCAGTTCGCCAAGAGAACGGTCGATCTCTCCTCTTGCATAGTAGACAGAATCCTCGGTAAGGCCAAGCTCAACCGCCTCATCCAGAGCGTCCTGTGCCTTCTCAGACTCTCCATTATATGCCAGCGCTATGGCATAGTCCCGGTAATATTCCTCTTCAAATCCGCCCACCTGGAAGAGCTTATCAAATGTACGGACCGCATTTTCATAGTTTTCAAGCTCCATATGGCTTTCCGCCTCCAGGTAATAGAGATCTGCCATTCTTGGCTGCATCAGGTCGATCTTTTCGTTTTGTTCCACATCATATTCGATAAAGGAAATACAGTCCTGATATGCTTCCTGCTCATACAGCGCACAGGCATTCTGATAATAGCTTTCCAGAGAGGAGGGAAGGATTGCGGATGCCTCTTCGAAGGTCTCTTCCTGCTTTTCATAATCTCCGGCCTCCCGGTATTCCTCCTGTTTTTCTACCAGGTCATTGTATTCATCCGTCCGCTCCACCCGGATGGTATGGATCCCCAATCCCCCCATCACGATAAATCCGGCCATACAGGCAAAAAGCGCAATCCTTACAGCCGTCTGACGTTTCAAAAGCGCCCGGTATTTCCCGTCCTTCCTCTCCACATTCTGGAAGGCCTGGAACATTTCAAAAGCACTGTTAAACCGCTTGTTCGGATCCTTTTCCACCGCTTTTGCAATAATCTGTGCAAAAGCCTCGCTGGTACGGGACACTAACAGATCATAGTCTATCTGATCCCGATAGTCTCTCATCCTCCGGCCTGTCGCCAGATGATAAAAGGTAGCGCCCACACTGTAGATATCCGCCTTCTCATCAATCTTCCTGTAATTTCCTATCGGGCGCTCCGACGCACTGTCCAGCGCAATGATGTACTGCTCCGGAGAGCTGTAGCCGTCTGTATATCCAAGGATCGCATTTTCGTCAAGGAAAAAGGAAATGTTAAAGTCGATCAGACAGATATTCCCCTGCGGCGTCAGCATGATATTGGCAGGTTTGATATCTCCATGGATCACCGGCGGGCGCTGACTGTGGAGATAGTTGAGCGCACTTGTGATCTGCATCCCCCACCGGATCAGCTGTCCCAGCGAAAATCTGGCCCCCTCTCTCATAAGCCTTGCCAGGGATTTCCCCGGAATATAGCTCATCACCGTATAAACCTCATCGCCCATCATCAGAAAATCCAGCACCTGAGGCAGGAAAGAGTGGTTCAGATTTTTTAAGATATCCACCTCCTGGCGCTTATCCGCCATGGAAAGCCCTTTGCTCTTAATCTGTTTTAAAACCACTTCCTTCTGGAGTCTCCTGTGATATGCCAGGTAAACGACCCCTCCGCTGCCTTCGCCCAGCTTTTCCAGAATCTGATATGTATTTGAAAACTCTTCAAACCGGTTCATAACTTTTTACTTCCTTTTACTTCTCTATTTCAATCTCCACCCGGAAGGCTTCATCCGCAAGCATAATCTCCATCCCATCTTCCAGCTTTATGTCTTCTGTCACCTCCTGCTCTCCCACATACGTGTGATTCAGTGACACCAGGTCTTCCAGATAGCGGGCCCCGTCCTTTTGGTAAATCTTTATATGCATCCGGCTGACAGACGGATTCCCTTTGATTATGTAGTCACATTCAGACCCCTTCCCTATGATATAGGAATCTTTGGAAACCAGGATCCGTTCCCCTGTACTGCATCTTGTCAGATAAAGCGTTCCCTTCACTTCCCGGCGAAGCAGCACTGTCGGCGCATCATCTCCCTCCGGCTCTACACCTGTTTTCAGCGGCACGGTCATCTCATCGTCCGCTTCCGGAAAATCCGTGTATTCCTTCTCTTTTTCCGGCTCTTCCACTGTCTCTTTTCTGTAAGGCGGTATATAGGCCCGGATTACCACGTCCTCTTCCCCGGTATCTGGTATGGGAGGAATATGGATCTCTCCTTTTTCCTTCCAGCCTTTCAGATATTCTCTCATGATTCTAACCTCCTACCTTGTATCTTTCGCAATGCGCCTGAGGGAAATCATACTCACCACCAGGAACAATAAAGTCATAAAGATCAGGATTCCCCAGCACTGTGTCACATGAGCGCCTGTAGCCTTGAAAAAGGATTCCGCCTCATGCTCCAGCATAGGGTAGTCCGCCTGCAGCTTCAGATCCAGCCGGTTCAGTTTGGCGATGCTCCCCAGTCCCTCTACCGACCAGCGGCTTACGGTCACATAGGAGATCACCTCTCCGGCCCCTTCCAGTGTAAACAGGATACCGGAAAACAGCAGCTGGATGATCAGCACAAACGGAGCGATCGCCATCGCCTTGTCCCCGGTCTTTACCACCGCCGAGATCACAAAGCCAAGCGCAATGGATGCCAGCACGGTCAGCCACACGGTCAGAAGCATTTCCGGGGAAAAATGATCAAGGAAGATCCCTTCCTTTTCATTTCCTGCAAGCTTCAGGAAAATCATCGTCAAAAGGACTGCCTGCAGGCCTCCCAGCGCCATCTGGAACACGAACTTGGAAAGCACGTATCCTGACAGCCTCAAATTTGCCATGTATTCCCTTTTTACGATCGTCCGTTCTTTGCAGATCTCCTGTATGGAATTGAAAAGCCCGATCCAGATGCCGGAGCAGCTTAAGGCAAACAGCATGGATTTGGTGCTTTCATAGATCTTAAATATATTTTCATCCGCCACGATATAGAGCAGCACCGCGATCAGGCAGGGCTGTAAAAGAAGGACAAACAGCCTTTGCCTGTCATTGAACATCAGTTCTGTGTATCTTTGGAGAAGTACCAGGAACTGCCGGAATCCTGCCTTCTCCTTTGTCATGGACAGCTTTTCTGTTCTCTGCCCCTGCCCTCTTGTCCGGTCGTCCATCCTCCGGTATCTCTGATAATCCTGTTCCCATTTCATAGGATCCGCCGCGATCATATTATAAATATTGACCAGATCATCCGTCTTGTAGAACTGCTTTGCCTCTTCTACATTTCCGCAGAAGCAGAGGCGTCCGCCCGGCCCCATGAAGATGATCTTATCGCACAGATGAAGATTGGCCGTGGTGTGGGTTACCATGATAATGGTCTTATTCTGCTCTCTTGCCAGCTTCTTCAGGCTGATCATCAGATTCTTCTCTGTCCCCGGATCCAGGCCGGAGGTGGGCTCATCCAGGAAAAACAGCTTGGGATCCGCCAAAAGCTCTACCGCAATGCTGGCACGTTTTTTCTGACCTCCGGAAAGTTTCCGGATATAAGTATCTTTATGAGCTTTTAAATCCACCATATCCAGCACCTCGCTGATCCGTTTCTGGATCTCTGCAGGGCGGGTATCCTTTGGCATTCGGATCTTGGCGGAATAATACAGCATTTTCTGTAATGTCAGATTTTCGTAAATGATATCCTGCTGCGGCACAAAACCGATCACACTTTTCAGTGCCTGAAAATTCTGCACCAGGTCGGTGCCGTTGCAGTAGACCTTTCCTTCAAATGTGGGCTCAAATCCGCTGATGGCATTCATCAGTGTAGTCTTTCCCGCGCCGGATCCTCCGATAATCGCTACAAACTCATTTCCCTGGATCTCACAGCTTACCCGGTTCAGGATCCGCTTCTTCTGCTTTCCTTTTCCGACCACCTTTGTCACCTGCTGCACCTGCAGCGAGATTCCTTTTGCCGCCGACTTATAATAAATGCATCCCCGGCAGAATAAAAGCTGGAATCCCAGAATCTGGATCACGTCTTTGTCCCGGAGCCGTTCCGCTCCTTTCAGATAGCTTCCGTTTAACAGAACGCCATTGGTACTGTGTGCATCCTCCAGTACATAGCCGTCCTCACGCCGATAGACGCGGCAGTGCAGCTTTGACACTCCCGGCCCCGGCAGACAGATATGGTTAGCCTGATCCCGCCCGATCGTCGTCGTCGGCCGTTCCAGAGACTCCCGTTTCCACAGCTCCCTCTCCACACTTGTGGAATACAGCAAAAGAACCATGTTTTCCGCCTGATTCAGATTGCCGATGCACAGAATACTTTTATCATAGACTTCCACAAATCCATCCTCACCGGATAATAACCGCCGTCCGGATCCGATTCCCAGAAAAGTCCCGTTACGGCTGTCCAGATCCTGGTACCGGATCTGTCCGCCTTCCATAGAAAATGTTCCGTGAACCTTGGATACAATCTGATCCGGAATCACAATATCACATCGGGAAGCGTCTCTTCCCAATGTGATATCTGATTTTCGGAAATGGTCAAGATTCAGTTCTCTTAATTCACCTTTTGTATCAATGATCGTCAAAATATGCTCGTTCATCTGACTGCTTCCTTGTCTTTCGTTTATGATTTTACCGATCCTCTATTTGCCGGAGGATCTCTGCGGCATCCACCGTTCCCTTAGATGCCCATACGGCTCTGTCCTTATCAAACAGCTCTGCAAACCGCTGTTCATACTCCTCCTTTGTCATCTCGGTCCCGTCCCAGGAGTACTGGTATATGGGGTTCCCCTGTGCGTCGGTCTGAACATTCGTATTGTCCTCCGCCCCATAATTTCCTTCTGCCGTCTTTACAAAACTTCCATCCCGTATCTGATAGATATGGTCGTAGTAAACATCCATACGTCCGCCGCTGTCACAGAAGCAATTTTGCTTTTCAATATAGGACAATCCTCCGTTCCCCAGCGCCTGGGCCCTTATCTGACCGTCTTTTACCGTACATATCTGATCTCCCTGAGCCGTACTGCTCCCATAAAGATATAACTCCGGCACGTCATCCCCGTCCAGATAGATCAAACTGTATCCCGCATAGCCCTCCGACTGAGCACTTTGTACGTAATCGGTATACAGCTTCTTCCAGTTCTCCGTCCCCGCTGTCTCCTCCTTGCTGTCATTCTGTCCGGTCAATTCGATCACGCCCCATTTGCCATCTTTTTTCACCCAGCATTTCCCGTCATATACCGGCCGGATCTCTTCAAAGGTGCCCGGTGCAATAAACTGCTTTCCGGAAGTATCCCAAAGCTCCCATCTGCCATCCTTGCACAGGGGCACATAGCCGTCTGTAGCCCCGTAGCAGGCTTCGATCCTCTCTGACTCACTCTCCTTGTCATAGCTGAACACGTAAGTATCATAGCACCAGGAGGCATCATACTCGATAGGGATCACTACTTCACCCTTTTCATTAACATATCCCCACTTATCATCCTTTTTCACCGCCAGAAGACCGGAACTTAAGCTTCCGCAGTCATCATAGATAAAATCAGTGATAAGATTTCCCTCTGTATCGCAAAGCGCATATTTACTTTCCAGGCTGTCATACCAGTCTATATCATACACGCTGCCGTCATAAATCTCCTCGGAGCGCTTGACCGGGATCACTCCGGAAGGTATTCTCTGATAATCTTCCATATATCCCTGCTCTACCTGGTACTCACCTGTATTATGCAGGCCGTCACAGTAATAAAAAACGCCCCGGTAATAATTCCCTGCATCTCCGATTACCGCTACTGCCGGCTTTATTGATTTCTCCTCTTCCACAAAATAGTAGTCCGTCATTTCTGTCTGATATTCCGGGTCATAGACTGCTTCTTTGCGTTCCAGCAGATAAAATCTTGACAGGGCGTCTATTCCCCGATATTCCAGCTCTGCTGCCAGCTGCCCGTCCAGACCGATCAGTCCATAGGAATCTTCCTTGCGGATTACGGCATAGGAAGTATCCATCTGACGGGACAGATCATTTGCCGGGTAATCAAACGTATTTTCGTTCCGGATATAATAGATATCGTCGGCCAGATCCGTCGGCTCTACAGCCCAGGTGTAACGGCTTTTATTTGTCACGTCATTCTCTTTGTCCGTAAACGTATTTTCTTCTTCCCCTTCGTTTTTCTCTGTTTTTCCGCTGCCGCTTTTATGCTCCTCACTGCCATAAACAGCCTTTTCACCCTGGGCGATAATCTTTTCCGCCTTTTCATAGTCGTCCTGGGCAATGTACACATCCGCAAGACCCAGATACGGATCTTCCTTTTTTGGATCGATCTCAATCGCTTTCATATATGCAGCTTCTGCACTTTCATAATCCATTTCTTCCAGATAATTTTCTGCCTGGGCAATATAATTCTCATAGTCTCTGCGCTCTGCATAGCTTCGGAATGCAAAGACCCCTGCAATCACTACTGCAGCCAGGATTATGCCGCCTGCCGCAGCCGCCCATCTGGCATACCCGGGCTTCTTAGCCGCAGGCGGCTTCCCGCCCCTTGCGGGATCTCCCCCCTGCGGCAGACCCCCTCCGCCCGCCGAAGTGCCGTTCCATCTTTTGAGGGGCGCCCCGCAGTTTTTACAGAATCTCGCTCCCTCTACATTTTCGGTTCCACATTTCTGACAAAACATTTTTACATATCTCCCGGATTAAGATACCATTTTCCATCAAGCTTAATGACTGTGAGCTGCTCATCTTCTCCTGAATCCCGGAGTTCTCCGTCCACATACATTTCATAGGAAAATTCTACTTCTTTTGCATCCTCAATATCGCCCAAATATCCCATATAATCAGACTCCAGGCTCTGAATCTCAGAATCGGTCAGATCTCTGGCGTCTCCTATATCATAATCTACTTTAATATCTCCGGTATATTCGTCAAAACCGCTGATCAGTTCATCTTCCAGCATATCTGCCAGCTCATCCGAATCCATACCGGTAACGCCCTCCATCACCTTCAGGTACCGTTCCGGGATCAGCGCCAGGGCGGCATCTGTATCCTGATCTTCCATGACTTTTACCAGATTTTTGATCGGCGTCTTATAAGTATTCCTGAAAAACAGGAAATATGCCATAAATACGGCCCCTGCGATACACACCAGGATCACTCCGATAATCACAGCCGCCACCGCCGGGGATACGCCTTTTTTCATCACTGCCCCCTGAGGCCCTGGATTCATTTTTTGATATCCTGTGCTAAAGCCTGCTCCCGCTGCCGGGTCAACCGGCGCACCGCACCTTGGGCAGAACTTTCCTCCTTCTTTTAATTCCTGTCCGCAATGACTGCAAAACATATCCGTTCCCTCCTCACTTTACTCTCTCGTTTTCCTATTCTTCATATTCGCAAATATATCCCAGTTTCCCGCTAAATGATGGAACCGCCGCCAGAATATCATCCGGCACGTCGTTCCATACCCATTTCCCTGAGTTCTGATGATAGAAGATATCCAGATACTGCTCCTGTGTCGCTCCGTCCTGGTAGCTGGGCTCCCCTGCCATCCATTCAGACGCGCACCAGTAGCTTCCGGAATTGATCACGTCCCCATACATCTGGCCGGATTCATCCACCCAGTAATAATCTCTTGAATCTGTCGCTCTCATACCGCCAATCTTAAACTGGATATTGGAAAGTCCCCGGCTGTTCAGCTGTGAAATGATATAATCATACTCCTCTCTGCTGTTGATCCTGACCAGATATCCACCCCGGTCCAGACATTCCTGGTATGCCTGTGTCCATGTCACGTCGCTGATCATATACTCATATCTGTGGATCCCACCCTCTGTCGGATCCGCAGCCTGCCTTGTATTTTCCGCATCCTCTGTATCTTCTTCTGCCTCATCAGCATCTTCTGCTTTCTCCTGGTCCGCCGTATCCGCCTGATCGCTTTCAGACTCTTTCTTTCCCTCTTCTACTCTTTCCTGGAACTTTGCCAGATTCTCTTCTACCTTTTTCTGTTCCTGATGATGCAGATACCAGAAGATACCGATTACGGCGATCAGCACGACCACCACGATCCCTATGATGATCGGGATCACCGGCTTTTTCTTTTCTTCTACCTTCCATCCACAATTCCCGCAGAACATATCCCCGTCCTGAATTTCACTGCCACATCTTTTGCATCTCATCGTACTAACTTCTCTCTCTTCCCACATTCATATTCTTATGTATAAAAACGTCGCCTGACTAATTCATTTTTGTCCCGCAGGATGTACAAAAACGCATCTGCGGCGGAAGCACCTTCCCACAGTTCGGGCAGATCCTCGGTCCTGCCGGGCGCTCCGGCTCCGCCTGATATGCAGCGCCTGCCCCTGCTTTTTCCAATTTTGCCCCACAGATGATGCAAAAGCCCTGATCTTCCTCCACAGGAGCACCGCACCTTGGGCATACATTCTCCTCCGGCTCATCAATCTCTTTGGCCGCAGCTTTTTCTCTTTCTTCTGACTGGATATCATTTAGAATATCGCTGATGATTTCCGTCTGCTCTGCAGCCTCTTCTTCGAGTTTTGTACCACAATTCACACAGAATATCTGATCCGGTTCCACCGGAGCGCCACATTTAGGGCATACACTTCCCTGATACTCAGACTGCACTTCTTCCGCTTCTTCAACCGGGGGCTCCTGTTCTCCTGCCCGGACTGTTTCCGGCTCTATCAAAAGCTTCATCTGTCTGTCCGTCTCATCGATCTTTGCAATGATCCCGGCTGCCTCTCCAGGAACATCTGCGCCATCCGCCTTACAGTTTTTATAATAAACTTCTCCTAATTGTGCCATAAATTCCTTTTTCTGATTTTCCAGATTCTTCATTTCGTCCAAAACAGCCATCTCATGTACCCTCCTGAAAAAAATATAGTCATTTTATTTTAGCATATTTTTGCAGAACAGACGTATAATTTTTCTAATTTTAACAAAGAAACTATTAAGCGTAATGCCAAGCATAATGCAGCCGGAAAAAGCTAAAACCTCTCCTGTATCCCGCCAAGCCGGATCTTCAATCCTTCCAACACCCCGGAAGGCACCGGGTCGGCATATGTGTACTCACCGCTTTTCTTCGGATCTTCAAAATTAATAACCAGGATCTGTTCCCGGAATGGATCAATGATCCAGTATTCTCTGACCCCTGCTTTCTGATACAGCATGAGCTTACGCACATAGTCATGGGAAGAGTTGCTCTTTGATGTAATCTCGACCACCCAGTCCGGCGGACCAGAGCAGTCCTTTTCTGTCAGGATATCACGATTACATACCACCAGAAGATCTGGCTGCACGACTGCCGAATCATCTTTAAAAAGCCGTACATCAAAAGGAGACAAGTATACTTCGCAGTCCTCCTGATGCTTCCGGATAAAACTTTTAATCTCAAAAAACAGTTCTCCTGTCAAATACTGATGCTGCCGGCTGTGAGAGGACAGCATATACAATTTCCCGTTAATGAGTTCCGCCCGGCTGTACTCTGAAAGATTCTCCATATCTTTACCGTCATATTCGCGTGCGGAATACGCATAAGGAGCGGTCTCTTCCCGCAAGAGGACAGGCTCCTCTTTAAACCGGTCATAGCTGAATGGAATTTTCTCCTTTGAAACAAGTACCTGCTCAACAGCCAGCAGCGTAGCATAACGAGGATTCTTTGTCGCCCCGGAGAAGATTTTATTCACCGTACTTAAAGGAACGCCTGACAGTTCAGCTATTTTGGCATTTGTCATCCCTGATTCCTTTTTCATTCGTTTCAGATCTTGAATATCCATAAATGGCCTCCTTTACTTTCCATAATTGGATATTTTTTAATATTATACTCCATTAAATGTCCGTTTTCAATATATGGATATTATAAAGGAGCTGCTGCGTCCATAATTTGACACAGCAACTCCGTTCTTCTTCTTTCTTAAAATTCTTACATTTCTATATTGGTTTGCAGCCATTATCTTCCCAAAAATTCCTGCAGCAGCTTATCCCTGTACTCCGGTTCCTTTGTCGCCCGGAGAATATCATCGGTACGGCCGCTTTCCGCCAGAAGCCCATACAAATCATCCAACAGCTTCATGCCTTCTTCTCTTCCCTCTTCTCTTCCCTCTTCTTTCCCCACCTCTCTTCCTTTTTCCCAGGATGCTTCTCGCTCCTGCCTTAAATGTTTTTCCTGGTCATATTCGTAAATGCTCATTCTCTTCGCCTCCGCCCGGTTTTTCTCAGGAATTCCTGCTCATAAAAACCTCCTTTTTCTTACAGGAGATTTCCGGCAAAAATGCAACCTTATAGGAAATCTCCCTGCCTTTTTATAAATGGAAATGAAAAGCATTGAGATTTCTTTTAGATCTTTTTAGAAATTCAGACACGGCAACTGCCGCTAAAGAAAAACTGCCAGAAATATAATGCTTTGTGTATATAGTAGCATAAATCTCTGGCAGTGACTATATGGAGTTTTATATCCTTTTATTTCAATACGATCTTACGGAAATTTTTCTTTCCTTTTTTCAGCACCACGCCGTCGCCTCCTAAAGTCTCACCGGCAAATGCTGCATAGATATCCGTTACCTTCTCACCGTCTACGGCCACGCCGCCCTGCTGAACCGCACGTCTGGCCTCTGACTTTGACGGTACCAGACCGGATTTTACCAGCATGGTCAGGATATCAATGTTTCCGTCCGTCAGGTCTGCCTCTGTAAGTTCTGTGGTCGGCATTTCCGCCGCCGCTCCCTGACTGAACAGTGCCCTTGCAGACTCCTGGGCCTTTCTGGCTTCTTCCTCACCATGTACCAGCTTGGTCAGTTCAAATGCCAGGATTTCTTTTGCCGTATTAAGCTTAGCGCCTTCCCATGCGTCCATCTTGTCAATCTCCTCCAGCGGAAGGAAAGTTAACATCCGGATACATTTCAGCACGTCTGCATCCGCCACGTTTCTCCAGTACTGGTAGAACTCAAAAGGCGAAGTTTTATTTGGATCCAGCCAGACAGCTCCACTCTGAGTCTTGCCCATTTTCTTGCCCTCAGAATTTAAGAGCAGCGTAATGGTCATCGCACAGGCGTTTTTGCCCAGCTTCCGGCGGATCAGTTCTGTTCCGCCCAGCATATTGCTCCACTGGTCGTCGCCGCCAAACTGCATGTTGCAGCCGTATTTCTGGTACAGCACATAGAAATCATAGCTCTGCATAATCATGTAGTTGAACTCCAGGAAGCTTAACCCCTTTTCCATTCTCTGCTTGTAGCACTCTGCTGTCAGCATACGGTTGACGGAAAAATGAGGTCCGATCTCACGCAGCATCTCAATGTAGTTCAGATCCAGCAGCCAGTCTGCATTATTGACCATCAATGCTTTCCCTTCCGAGAAATCAATAAAACGACTCATCTGTTTCTTAAAACAGTCACAGTTATGCTGGATCTGCTCCGGCGTCATCATAGAACGCATATCCGTTCTTCCGGACGGATCGCCGATGTAACCGGTTCCGCCTCCGATCAGTGCGATCGGCCTGTTTCCAGCTTCCTGGAGACGCTTCATCAGGCACAGTGCCATGAAATGTCCCACATGAAGACTGTCTGCAGTTGGGTCAAACCCGATATAGAAAGTTGCTTTTCCGTTGTTGATCAGTTCACGGATCTCTTCCTCATCCGTTACCTGGGCAATCAGCCCTCTTGCCTGTAATTCTTCATAGATTCCCATATCTTTTCTCCTTTTCATTTCTGAACTTATTTTAATTATTTATTTACTTCTGAAATATGACAAACCCACATTCCGTAGGATGATCCAGCACATAGCCGGTCCGGTATTTCCTGGCATACCAGGCGATCAGCAGATCCCCTCCCGCCGCCAGTACATTAAAAAGGCTAACCCACAAGAGGAAATTGCTTCCCGTAGCGAAAGCCGCCACGTAGATTCCAATCCCCAAAACTGTTCCCGGAAACAGACATCCAAATAAATATTTCCCCGGCTCCAGTGGTTCTTTACAATGACAGTAAGGCGTAAGGCTCGACCACATCATGCCGATATAGATACTTTTCCACTTTTCTTTTGTTCCCAGGCACCAGCCTACGCCGTGAAGCACTTCGTGAATGTATACTGTGACAAGTACCAGAGCCAGCACCAATATAAAATTCAGATCGGCAGTCCAGATCGGCCCCCGGTCCGCCAAAACCCAGATCAGAATCAGGATCAGTGCCACTGGAAAAGATGTCACAAAGACCATTGCATTGGCCTTTGCTGCCGAAAACACCTCCGAATATTCTTTATATCCACGCTGCTCAAAATCTGCCTTCTGCCTTTCATAATTATCGACAATCCTCTGTTTTGCTTTACTCACTTTCTTTTGCTTCTCCATATTCCCCCCTCCTTTTCTCTTCGCAGGATCTCCTGCCGACATGTTTCAAAACATATAAAAAGCCCTTACTGCTTTCACAGTAAGGGCGAATCTACATTTTCCGCGGTACCACCTTGCTTCACCGGCATCTTGCGATGCCGACCTCATCCGGCTGCTCCCGCATATCTTATCCGTTCACAGCCTGGCACTTTAACGCGCGCCAACCCGTCGCTGCCTACTTCCTGTCCCAGGGTTCAGTGCGAGGCTCCGAGACGTATTCATATGCGGTTCCTTCGTGCGCCTCTCATCAGCCGGCAGCTTTCTGTTCGGGTGTCCCGGATACTACTTGCTCTCTTCCAAGCCTTTCGACATATTTGTTTCATCTGATTGCAATCTTATGCTATTTGTGGATATTTGTCAAGCCTAAAATTAGGCCGCCCCATTCTGTGGCGCCTTCCGTTTTCTCTTTCACTCCGCAAGGAACTCCCGGACGTTTTCTTTTGTCACCTTCTCATAGGGCAGGTATATGTATCTTTCATTTACAAATTCAATTTTATCCATTCCTGTACCTGTCACTGCTGCGACCGCCAATTCTGCCATTGCCTCCGCCTGGCCTTCCTTATCATTGTATACAGTCCCGTCCAGTTTCAAATCTACCACGGCCTTTAATCCTACATCCGTACCGTCAATCCCCAAAAAGGCCGGCATACTGGCCTCTGTGCGATTGAGCTTCTCGTAGGCTTCAATTGCACCAAGTGCCATATCATCATTATTAGCCAGAACAAGCTCTATCTGGTTCTGGTGTTGCCCGATCATCTGAAGCATCCGGTTCTGGGCCTGCGCCCGATTCCAGTTGGCAATCCCATAACTCAGCTTTTCCAGTTTCACCCCCCTGCTCTTCAAAGTATCTACCGCATTTTCTGTCCGAATGATTGCATCCTGGTGCCCGGGCTCTCCTTCCAGTACCACATACTGGATTTGTCCGTCTCTGTTTCGATCAATCGAGGCATCTTCCTGTATCAGATCCGCCGCCAGTTCCCCTTGCATGATACCGGACTCTTTCGCATACGCCCCCACATAATAAAGCCGGTTCCATTGCAGCAGATCTTCCGCCACAGGCTCTCTGTTAAAAAATATAATAGGCACATCATGTTCCCTTGCAAGATCAATGATCTCCGATGGATCTGACCGGTCTACTAAGTTCACACAAAGCACATTACATCCCGCATCCAGCATTTCTTTTACTTGATCGTTCTGCTTGCGCTGCTGCCCGGCCGCATCCCGGATCGTTACTACTGTCCGCCGTTTCTCGCTCTCAAGCCTATTCAGCTGCTCCTCAAAACAGCCCACCAATTCGCTGATAAAGGTATCGCTTTGGTTATAGCTGGCAACTCCCACATAAATTTTATCACTCCCGCCCGCCTGCTGACTCCTGCAGGCAGACATTCCTAAAATACTAAAACAGCACAAAACTACTGCTGCCAGAAACCTCTTCCCGTTCATTTCTTCATTCCCCTGTTAGTTATTCAGACTTTTACTGACTCATTGTATAAATAATCTCCTGGTTTTCTTCCGTGAACAGATTCTCCTTTCTGATCACCGTGTGTGTAACAGTACTACCTTCTGCTGATTTAAAAAACCGTCTCAGATTCTCCGCAAGCCTTGTCAGGCTTTGATATCCCACACTAAACTCGTCCGGTACCACCAGACATTCTGCTACACCTATATCCAGATAGTATACTGCCTCCGAAGAGTTTCCAATCCCATATACCAGTGCTCCATGAAGATCATTTTTTGCCGCTGCCTCTCCTGCTGCCGTCAAGCTGCGGTCATCAAGCGCCACGACCAAATCCACTGTCGGCTGAGCTTCTAAACTTTTCCTTCCTTGTCCAAATGCTCCTGAAACCGACCAGCGTACATCAGCTCCAGATTCCTCCAGGCCATCCATAAACCCTTCTCTTCGACTCCTGGTCGCTTCCAACGCTTCTGTCTCCACCGCAATCCCTATGGTCTTTCCTTCCAGATTCCCGTCATATTCCTTTAAGAGCTCTTCTGCCAGAGTTCTTCCCATGCTGTAATTATCCGCCTGTATCACCGGGATTTCAGGTGATTCTTTATCACCCAGCGTCTCAGATTCTACGAGAAGTACAGGGATTCTCTGGGAAATATCCTTTAACATCTCCTCCGTATCTTCCCCTGCTGCCGGCTGTATAATAAGTGCATCCGCTCCGTTATCAATCTCCTGCTCAATGACATTTTTCTCATCTTCCGCAGACATCGCCCCTTCAGTGCCCACAACAAACATTTCAATTTTCTGGTCTTCTGCCGCCATCTTAAGGCCATATTTAAACGCCGCCCACTGGCTGTCGTCAGAGTTTTGTACGATCACAGACACTCTTTCTCTGTCATTGACATTGTTCCCAAGAAACATGATGACCGCCAGTATAATCACCGCCATTGCCAGGGCTGCTTCTATGAGAATAAACATCTTTTTACTGTTTTTCATCTTTCCGATTCTTTGTCTTATTCTCATTTTCTTCCTCCGCAAAAATAGCCCGGCCCTGTTCCAGTATTGTCCGGTTTTCTTCTGTATATGGTACTGCCGGAAGGTGAACAAAGACGGTAGTGCCTTCATCCGGTTCACTCTCGATAACCAGCCCATATGCCTTTCCAAACAGAATCTGGATCCGGTTCTTTACATTTACAAGCCCTACTCCTGATCCTTTCTTCTGCACTCTCTGACTGTCCGTAAGCAGAAGATCCGCTTCCTCTTTCGGCATGCCAATGCCATTATCCTCCACAGCCAGTATGATCCTTTCTCCTTCCAGCTTGCCCGTGATCTTTATCTCTCCCGAATCATCCAGACCACTCACACCATAATTGATGGCGTTTTCCAGAATCGGCTGCAGGATCAGCTTTACTGTACAGTAGGAATATACCGCCGGGTCCACATCAAAGGTAACAGAAAAGGCATTTTTATACCGGATCTTCTGGATATTCATATAGCTTTCCGCATGTTGAAGCTCATCCCTTACCGTGATCACCGTCCGCCCTTTTGACAGACTGATCCGGAAAAGCTTGGCAAGCTGTGAGATCATAAATACAGCCTCGTCATTTTTCTCTCCCTCCACCATCCATGTAATCGACTCCAACGCATTATACAGGAAATGAGGATTGATCTGACTCTGGAGTGCTTCCAGTTCACTTTTTCTCCTCTCATTCTGTTCCCATACGATCTCTTTCATAAGCAGATCAATCTGTTCATAGGACTTTTGGATCGAATAACCCAGATGCCGGATTTCCTGTGAACCGCCGATATAGATACTGGGCTTCTCTCCCGCCTCATACTCCACAACAGAATCGTTAAGCCTTAAGATAGGCCTGGAGATACGTACGGAAATCACCCGGTTGATCACCATGAGCATCATGACCATCAAAAGAATCAGAATGATGATAAAATACCTCAGATCAGCCATTCCGTGGGTAAATGTGGAATATGGAATCACTCCCACCAGTTTCCATCCTGTATAGCTGACGGTATTGACGATAACCTTCCGGTGTTCTCCCCCAAAGTATTCATCATAAACATTGTCATCCCACTGGGCGGCGACCTTGTTATTTTCACTGATGATCCCATCGCTGATCTGTATCTGCTTGGGATGATATATGATCTTCCCGCTGCTGTCGCATAGATAATAATACTGCCCGCTGCTGGTAGAATTAATCTGCGTCATCATCTGCGAGATACCGCTGTAGTCCATGTCTACCAGCAATACCCCAAGCTGTGATTCTCCCCGATTCGTCAGTTCCACTACCCGGCTTAAGGAGATCACCCAGTAATACCGCTGGGTTCCATCGTCAAACAGGTTCTGAATATGAGGAGTAGAAAAATGCATATTTTCCATTTCATCCATTGCCTGTATAAACCATTCCTGCTTCGTAACGTTCGGGTCCTCCTTCTGGGAGACAATCGGTTCCGCCGCCAGAAGGCTTCCGTAATTATTATAGATTACAATACTCCTTAGGTTATCCCGGTTGGCCTCATACAGCAGATTCATACCCTCCTGGATTTTCTCTGACTGGCCAGAGAAATCGTTCTCTTTTACCACATTGTAGTAAGCCACATCCGAAATCTGGCGCATACGGATCAGATAATCCTCCAGATTCTCCCCCGTCTGCTCCATCATTGTCCGGGAAGTATGTACCACTTCCTGACGGGTCGACATGGAGAACCACATATACATGACGATCCCAATGACCATCATGATAGAGATAGAAATCACAGAAAACGCAATCATAAGTGTTGACTGGATCCCTTCCGGCTTTAACTTTTCTAAACGAGCAATATACTTATCTTTCACTTCCTGTATACTCCGTCCTGTACTTTGAAGGTGATACGCCAAACTGTCTCTTAAATACATAGCTGAAATAATTTGGATCTGTATATCCTACGCTTTTTGCGATGGTATAGCTCTTGTCATTGGTTTCCAGAAGGAGGCGCAAAGCCTGTTCCATGCGGTATTCTGTCAAATATCCAATGAAAGATTTTCCCACCTCTTTTTTAAAGACCGTAGAAAAATAGGAATTCGACACGCCCAGCTCCCTGCATACCGTATCCAGCGAAAGCTCCGCCTCAAAATAATGGGTCTGCACATACTCCTTCGCCTTTGTGACAAAAGACTGCGTAGACATACTTCTCGCACGGATCATCTGTTCATGCAGAGAAAGACAGATGTCTATAAGTCTTTCTCTCAGCGCTTCCGGCTCCAGGTCAAGAAACGTTCTGTAAAGATCATCGACTCTTTTCCCAAACGCCTCCATTGAAATGTCGTGATTTGCGGAAAACCGGTACAGCCCGCTCACCAGTTCCATAATCGCAATCTGGTGCCCCTGAAGAGATTGGGCAGGAAATGAATTCTTCGCCAGATATCTGTCGGCAGCTTCCCGCACTTCTTGCTCAGATCCCAGACAGATTCTTTTAAACAGTTCCCCCAGCCTGGTATCATCTGTCGGATTGCCTCCGGCTGTCTCCTGCGGATCGATCTCCCGAATATTAACAGCCCGCGAAGCACCATAGATTGCCCGGTAGGAAACTGCTTCCCTTGCTCCGATGTAGGACTTGGCCAGTTCCAGGACATCCCGGCACACCTTTCCCACTCCCACAGTGACTACCGCTCCGATCATACGGCGGGCATATCTGCAGAATCTGTCACATTCATCCGTCAAGTCTGCCACCTGCCACTCCTCCTCAAACTGAACGATCATAACGGTATTCCCAAGATAAGAGAACGATTTCGCCCGCCACTTTTCTCCAAGCCGTTCCTCCGCCTGCTTTCGCACAGACGTGTCCAGCAGAAGGGGGTTCATGCCTTCCGGCACCTGTCTGGAAGATGTATGGATCACCAGACAGCAAAATAATGGGCCCGCAAACGCGATCTGATAATCCTGGAGATATTTCGGAAGCTCATTTTCCTGGATCCTTCCTTCGATCAGAGTCGAATAAAAGTTTGCCCGCAGAACAGGGAGGGATTCCATATAATATCTCTGCAGAACCTCCACGCTTCTCTTTTCACTGATCTCTTGATCCAGTTTGTTCTTTACCTGAATAAAAACTTCTTTTAACTCTGCCGCGTTGACCGGCTTTAAGATATATTCTTCCACCTCCAGATGGACCGCTTCCTTGGCATATTCAAATTCATCAAAGCCTGTAAAGATCAAAATCTTTGTTGCCGGAAACTCTCGCTTGATCTGCTGGGATAATTCCATCCCATCCATATAGGGCATCTTAATATCCGTCATCACAATGTCCGGCTGAAATTCTTCCACTAGCTCCAGAGCCTTGACTCCGTTACTTGCGTAGCCGATCACGGAAAGTCCAAGCTCTTCCCAGTCTATTTTCTTCATAATGACCTGAATAACTTCTTCCTCGTCATCTACCAACAGTACCGTGTATTTATCCATATTTCTCATTCCTTTTGTTTCTATTTCACCTGCCAAACCTTTCTCATTATACCAAATGCATAAATCCATGTCAGCATTTTTCTCTATCTTCAGCAAATACAACAAAACCAGGTCCGTCTCTGTCCAATGCGGATCTGGTTTTTGTTGTATATTATCCGGTTCACTTATTACTTTTTCTGTACATATTTCAGGCAGTCCAAGGTTACCGCCACAAGAATGATGATACCCGAGAATACAAACTGCAGATTGGTATCAATACCAAGGATTGTAAGAGAATAGGTAAGGGCTGTGAAGATCAGCACACCGACTACCACGCCGGAAATCTTACCGATACCACCTGTAAAGGACACACCACCTACTACACAGGCTGCAATTGCATCAGTTTCCCATCCTTGTCCGTAAGCTGCGGAACCAGAACCAACCATTCTCGCACATTCCAGCCAGGAACCAAATCCATAGAGAATTCCGGCAAGTACAAATGCTCCTACAGTTACAGCAAATACAGAGATTCCTGATACTGCCGCTGCCTCTGGATTTCCTCCGACTGCATAAAGATTCTTGCCAAAAGTGGTTTTATTCCAGATAAACCACACGATCACGATAGCGGCTACTGCCCAAAGGATAATGGTCGGGAAACCATTTACCTTTGGAATAATGATCGCCGGGATCGAAGGCTCGATAGCTCCAAAGGACACTCCCTTGGTCGCATAAGTTACAAGACCGAAGATCATCAGCATATTTGCCATGGTAGAGATAAACGGGTGCATCTTAAACTTAGCAGTAAAGAATCCCGCCAGCGTTGTAAAAAATGTACATAAAAGAATACACATTACCAGCGCCAGAATCATTCTTCCTACAATAGACATTCCTGTAAAATCAAAAATATGTCCGAATACGCCTCCTGTATTGACGCCTTGATGCATAATAATCGTGGCCGTTGTCATGCCCATACCTACCATACGTCCGACAGACAGATCTGTTCCTGCCAGAAGAATCAGGCCTGCTACTCCCAGCGCCAGGAACATTCTCGGCGATGCCTGCTGCAGAATGTTCAACACGTTATTATATGTAAGAAGCGGCGCTCCTTTGACCATCGGTGTAATGACACACAGGGCAACAAAAATCAGGATAATAGCAATATACAATCCATTCTGTAAAAGAAATGCCCTCCGGTTGAATGTATACTTGTAATTCTCCCATTTCTGTGCAGTTGTCTCCAGGAATGTAAATTTGGACATACGCAGCATATCGATCAGATGATATTTATAGGTATATGCAGCATGCCTGCGGTCCTTGATCTGCTGAAGGTTCTGCTCCAGCCCTACCTTCGCGTCAAACTGACGATTTTTATAAACATAATTCTCATCCTTGACCTCCTGGTGGTCAGAAAGCTTTGCAACCGTCTCCTTATGTTCTTTTTCCAGCTCTGCCAGCCTCTTCTGATATGCCGCTTTTGCTTCGGCCTTCTCAGCTTCGCAGCTGGCCTTTACTGATTCATAATAGTCTTTGTCAAAATGTTCTTTGAGATATGCCTCTGCCCTGGCAATCAGTTTGGATATCTCGTCTTTATTCTTTGCTTCTACCGCTTTCGCCGTCTCCAGTTCCTTCTGAAGCTTTGCGATCGCGCTTTCCCGCTCACTCTTTGTCCGGCTCTTATCTCTCCTGATCCCATCAATCTTGTTCTGAAGAGACACGACCTGGTCCGTACCGTCTTCTCTCAAACTGTTGATCTTTGCCTGAATCTCTCCCACATGTTCTTCGATCGGCTGGCGAAGCTTCATTTCCTGCTCAGCCGTCAGAACTTTACTGTTTCCATTTGCCATATCTATCCATCTCCCTCACTATAGGTATTTCGCACTGAGTCTCAAAAGCTCCTCCTGATCCGTTTCTTTGGTATTGACAATCCCGGACAGATGACCGTTGGACATTACGCCGATACGGTTTGTAATTCCCAGGATCTCCGGCATTTCCGAGGAAACAACGATGATCGTCTTTCCCTGTTTTGCCATATTGATGATCAGTTCATAGATTTCATACTTTGCACCTACGTCGATTCCTCTGGTCGGTTCGTCCATCATAAACAACTGTGGTTCCCGCTCCAGCCATTTCCCAAAGATCACCTTCTGCTGATTACCGCCGGAAAGACTTGTGATCATGTCTGAAGGCCCCATACATTTAGTGCGCATGACTTTGATTTCCTTCATTGTCGCCTTCTCCATCTTGGCATCAGAGAGGGCTGGTCCCGTCTTATAGCTGTCCAGATTTGCAATCGTCGTATTAAAGGTCAGGTCTCCTTTCAGAAACAGCCCATTGGCCTTTCTCTCCTCTGTGATCATAGCAAAGCCATGATCCATCGCTTCTTTTGCGCTGTTAAAATTCATCAGACGATTGTTAAAATACACACGCCCTGCCGCCCTGGTGCGCACACCAAAAATGGTTTCCAGAAGTTCTGTTCGTCCCGCTCCTACCAGACCATACAGTCCAAAAATCTCTCCTTCTCTTACGTCAAAGGAAATATCCTGCAAATACGGCTCGAATTTAGTAGACAAATGCTGAACAGACAAGATCACATCCTTTGGCGTGTTGTTTACCGGTGGGAACCGGTTCTCTAGAGAACGTCCTACCATCGCTGCAATCAGTTCGTTCATATCTGTCTCTTTGGAGCTTTTAGTCATAACAAGATTTCCGTCACGGAGCACAGAGATCTCATCACAGATTTCAAAAATCTCATCCATTTTATGAGAAATATAAATCAAAGAAATCCCTTGCTCTTTCAACATCCGCATCATATCAAAAAGCTTTTCCACTTCCTGCACCGTCAGTGAGGACGTGGGCTCGTCAAGAACGATCACCTTGGCATTGTAGGAGATCGCTTTTGCAATCTCACACATCTGTCTCTGTGACACAGACATGTTCCGCATAGGCTGGGTAAGATTGACTGTCATACCCAGTTTTCGGAAAAGTTCGGAAGCTTCTTTTTTCATTCTGCCTTCATCAATGATTCCCACAGAATTGACCGGATAGCGTCCCAGGAACAAATTATCCATTACATTTCTTTCCAAGCACTGGTTCAATTCCTGATGGACCATTGCGATCCCATTTTCAAGAGCATCCTTAGGCCCGGAAAAGCTTACTTCTTTCCCGTCCAGAAAGATTTTTCCCTCATCTTTCTGATAAGTACCGAACAGGCACTTCATCATAGTCGACTTACCGGCACCGTTTTCCCCCATCAGTCCCATGACCGTTCCCTGTTTTACATCCAGATTTATGTGATCCAGTACCCGGTTGCGGCCAAACGACTTACACATGCCACGGATCGATAAGACGATATCATCTTTCTTATCTGCCATTCTTTTTACTCCTGTTCCCATATTGCTATATTAATTTTCAGTAACTCTTTTTAATAAGTTATTAGGGAGAATTTCTTCTCCCTAATAACCCCTTCATTCCTGTTTCAATAACTGTTATTGACTAAGTATTGATGTGTAGGAAGACGCATTATCTGTCTTAACCATGTTAATGGCAAACGCATCATACTGGCTTGGATTTCCAAGACGGTTTGTAATGTTGGACTCTGTCTGTCCGTCACCACCGATGTATTCAACTTCCAGATTCAAAAGATCATCATAGTTCTGAAGCAGCGGCTGATAAGTAGAGCTTAAGAAGTTATCAGAAGCATTGTAGATGTTCAGCCATACTTTCTTCACCGGAGATGCGCTCTCGTCAAGCTGTTTGGAAACAGGCTCGTAAACCTTAGTAGAGTCTGTGAAGTCCTGATAGTTATCTGCGGTAACTGCAACGTTCAATGCATAGTAGGAGCGCTCTTCTTCGCTGTATCTGTATACGTCCTCACTCAGAACATTTCCAGCCTCATCTGCCGTGCCGATACCAGTATCAATGTCTACACCGTCAAGGGCATTACGCAGAACACGAAGTGTCAGGTAAGCCTGTACATCCGCATGCTGGCTGATGGTTCCGCCATAGCCTTCAGCGATAGCTGCTACTGCATCGTTATTAGCATCGTATCCAAAAGTAGGAACTTCATTATCTTTGGACCATGCATTAAACATAGACATTCCCATTCCGTCATTATTAGAAACAACAACATCAATATCCTCTCCAAAAGAAGAAGACCATGTTCCGATCGCATTTCCTGCTGTTGCTGCATCCCAGGTAGCTCCTGCGGAGTTCTTCATCTCCTGTGAAGCAAGCTCGCGGACTACATAAGATGTGCCGTCAACTTCAAGGGTCCCATCCTGTACAGCAGATGCAGAACCATCTGTGTTTGTTCCGATTGGATCGCTGTTGATGTTGCCGTCTTTTTCAACGCCGGTTCCCAGGGCTTTGCGGACACCTCTCGTACGTGCGATAGAATCGTTATGTCCGATATCTCCGATTGCCAGAACATATCCGATCACTCCGTCACCGTTCCGGTCAATAGTATCAATGTTAGCCTCAATATAATCTTTAACCATGGTTCCCTGAAGCTCTGCACCCTGATTTGCATCGAAGCCTACATAATATGTATTTTCATTGAAGTTCAGAGCGGTCGTATCCAGCTCTCCGGTCGAACTATTGGAAGGCTGACGATTAAACCAAACCAGAGGTTTGTCCTTGTTCGCCACATCCCCGCTTGAACTGGAACTTTCCCCTGATCCAGAATCTCCGCTTCCCGAGTCTCCGCTTGAACCGCATGCAGCTACAGAAAGGCTGAGCATTGCTGCGATTGTCAATAAAGCCATCTTTCTTTTCATATACTTTTCTCCCTTCTTTAAAGACTTTTATCGTCCTTTATTGATATTGTCAGTATATCGGAGTTGTCTTTGAGAAAACATAGAATATTTTTGGCTCTACCTTCAAATTTTTAAGATTTTATAATTTCCTTGAAATGGAAAATCAAATGATATTATTTAGAAAAAGATGCCACACGGGCGATGTCGATCAGCTTAACTTCTCGACATCGCCCGTGTGGCATCTTCCTTTGGATGATAAGGACATTTTCCACGCAGACACTGCTGGTTTTCCACATGGAATCCACATTCTATTTTTTCGGGCAGTTCCATTTCTATGCCCAGTTCTTCTTTTGTCATCTGCACGGCTTCTTTTACAGCCGTAAAGGTATCACGTTTACAGCACCTGGGACCGCCGATCTCACCGATGGCGTTTAAAGCTCTGGATGTCATACGGTTGGAAAGCCCCCAGGATTTCCCGCTTAAAGGCGTGGCTTTTGTTATGATACTCATATAGATGCCAGTGCTGACACCTGCTCCGCAGCATCCCCAGAACCCGCACACGCCGCCCGGCACCTGTCCGCCCCGTTCTTTCATTTCCGCAAGCGCCCAGTCAAGATCCACTTCTCCGCCGCTGTTATGATACGCGGCCAGAAGCGCCGCACCTGCCATCACATGATGCTCCGGGCCATGCATATAAATGTACGGATCTGCCATGATCTTCTGCATGATCTCAATAGGATTTCTGGATTTTGTAGTCCGGCACTCCCGCATAACCGCCTCGATGCCTTTTCTGGCATGGCAGGCATCACAGACATAATGCCCGTCTTTACAGGATGCATGGCTTAACTCCCTTTTCCCACAGAAAACACAGGTCATTTCCTTTGCCTCCTGAAAATAAACCAGATCCGCCCCGCAGATCAGGCAGGCTCCGCGTCGTTCTGTTTCTCCCATTACAGCACCTTCCCATCTTTGATCACTGCTTTTAGTTCCAGGTCTTTATCCAGCAGCACCAGATGTCCCTTCTTCCCAGGCGTGACAGAACCGTAGCTGTCGTAGATTCCCAGGCTTTTTGCAGGATTGGCGGACGCACAGGCCACTGCCGTCTCCAGCGGGATTCCCATCTTTTTTACCACCGTCCGCAGGCAGTCCATCAGATTAGTCGCAGATCCTGCCAATGCACCATCGGAAACCAGAGTAGCCCGGTTCCCCACCACATCAACATCCAGACCGCCCAGCGTATATCTTCCGTCCGGCATACCCGTAGCCCGCATACTGTCGCTGATGAGGATCATCCGCTGCGCCCCCATCATCTGAAACGTCGCTCTTACGACCGCCGGATGAATATGCACACCGTCACAGATAAGCTCTGCCATTACCTGCGGGCTGTCTGCCACAGCGCCTACTACGCCCGGCGCCCGGTGTGTAAACGGCGGCATAGCGTTATAAAGATGTACCGCATGACTGGCACCCGCGTCAAAAGCAGCCTTTGCACTGTCATAATCCGCATTTGTATGCGCCAGAGAAATATGGACATCGTCCTTCATTTCTTTCACAAATGCAGCTGAATGTTCACTTTCCTCCGGAGCGATGCCAATAAATTTTACCAGTCCTTCGGAAGCTTCCAGAAAACGGCGTGCGATAGAAGCATCACAGGGCAGAATATTCCGCTCATCCTGCGCCCCCTTTTTCATTTTACTGATAAACGGGCCTTCCATATTAACACCGACCAGATCCGCACGAATTTTGGCGTCCTGCCCGGAAGCCTCTTCTCTTCTATACTCTGCTGCCACAGAAAGGATCCGCACAAGTTCCTCCACCGGCAGCGTCATAGTAGCCGGTGCAATCGCCGTTACGCCAACTGACGCCTCATACTCTGCGATCCTTCCGATTGCCTCTTTGGTGCCATCGCAGAAATCATCTCCCATACAGCCGTGAAAATGAAGGTCGATAAGACCAGGAATCGCATATGCGCCGTCACCGTCAATCACAGTTTCATCCTTTTCCGCCAGGATTCCTTCCCCTCTTCCGGCTCCCGTACAGACTTTTTCAAATACGCCGTCTAAGATTCTGATCTCTCCATCTGCAAATGTCTGATCCTCCCGATATACCTTTACGTTCTTTACGATCATGCCTGTGCCTCCCTTACTTTTTTCTGCTTTTTTCTTCCCCAGATGATCAATATCACCGATACAATAACCAGCGTTCCAGCCAGCACCTGGGATACCGGAATCTCAGTTCCCGGAATCCACAGCTGATCCGTCCGAAGGGCCTCGATCCAGAACCGGCCTGCCCCGTATCCGGCCAGATACAGCAAAAACACTTCTCCATTGAACTTCTTACGTCTGGTGTAGAGAAGCATCAGGATCAGCACCAGCAAACACCAGAAGGACTCATACAGAAAAGTAGGCGACACCTGGATACAGGATACTCCGTCAACCGTCTGTACATGATCCCTCATCATCTGGGTCACGTCAGAGCTTCGTACAGCATCCAGCGGCAGCCGCATGGCAAGAGGACCATTGGTATATTCCCCAAATGCTTCCCTGTTGAAAAAATTGCCCCAGCGCCCGATCATCTGCCCCGTGATCAATCCACATCCGCCGATATCAAGCATCAGTCCCACCGGGATCTTCTTCACACGGGCTACCACAAAGACCGTGATCACCGCCGCGATCACACCTCCGTAGATGGCAAGTCCCCCATGCCGGGTATTAAAAATTTCCAGAAGATTATCTTTATACATATCCCAGGCAAAAATCACATAGTAAATCCGGGCGCCGATAATACCGAAAATAATCCCGAAAATCGCAAGATCAATATAGTCCTCCTGCTTCTGCCCGGTCCTTTTTGCCACCTGGGTTGCCACCAGGATTCCCGCCAGCATGCCGACAGCGATCGTAATTCCGTAATATGCAATATCAAAGCCAAATACAGTCACTGTCTTTCCAACATTTTCCAGGTGAATCCCCAGATTCGGAAAATCAATAAACGTGTGCATCCTCTATCCCTCTTCCCTTATACATTAAAGCGGAACAGCATGATATCACCGTCCTGCACCACATAGTCCTTTCCTTCCAGACGGATCAGTCCCTTTTCCTTTGCAGCATTATGACTGCCGCATGCGATCAGGTCATCATAAGACACCACTTCCGCACGGATAAATCCACGTTCAAAATCCGTATGGATCTTTCCAGCCGCCTGAGGCGCCTTCGTCCCCTTCGTGATCGTCCATGCCCGGACCTCCGGCTCTCCCGCCGTCAGGTAACTGATCAGCCCCAGCAGACGATAGCTTGCCTTTATCAGTTTTTCCAGTCCGGACTCTGATAATCCCAGATCCTCCAGAAACATCTTTTTCTCATCATCGTCAAGCTCTGCAATCTCCTGCTCAATCTGTGCACAGACCACAAACACCTCGCTCTGCTCTGTCCCCGCATACTCCCGGACAGCCTGTACCCCTTCGTTACTCTCTCCATCGTCCGCCAGGTCATCCTCAGCTACATTCGCCGCATAGATCACCGGCTTATAAGTCAGCAGATTATAGCTTGCAAGCCATGCCTCTTCATCCTCGTCTTCCGCACCGTCAAAGGTCTTGGCAAGCTTTCCTTCCTCCAGATGAGCTTTGATCTTTTCCAGAAGCTTCAGCTCCTTTGCAGCTGTCTTATCGTTTCTCGCCACCTTGGTCGTCTTGGCGATCCGCCTCTCCAAAATCTCCAGATCCGAAAAGATCAGTTCCAGATTGATCGTCTCAATATCCCGCAGGGGATTAATGCTGCCGTCCACGTGGACGATATTGCTGTCCTCAAAACAGCGCACCACATGCACGATGGCATCTACCTCGCGGATATTCGCCAGGAACTGATTCCCCAGTCCCTCTCCTTTGGAGGCTCCTTTTACAAGTCCCGCAATATCTACAAACTCTATCGCCGCCGGGATGATCTTCTTTGTGTGGTACATGTCTCCCAATACCTTAAGCCTTTCGTCCGGCACCGTTACCACGCCCACATTGGGGTCGATGGTACAGAACGGATAGTTGGCGGACTCTGCCCCGGCCTTTGTCAGTGAATTAAATAATGTACTCTTTCCTACATTCGGAAGTCCTACGATTCCAAGCTTCATCTATCGTTACATCTCCTCATCCATATATTTTAATACCAGAAAAAAACTCTGGTACAGCAGATACATCTTACCATACCAGAGCCTAAAAGTCCATTGCCTATTCCTTATCCCGGGTCTCCATCAGGATCACGATTCCCGCCCCAAAACTGATCACCACCTCTTCCCCTGCAATCTCGTTGCTGACGCACAGGCTGTTGTACGGAGTCAGCACATGATCATGCAGCGGATATTTCGCTCCTTCGATCGTGAAACCAAACACTTCATCTCCCAGCGGAAAAACCGAAAAGTACGGCCCATATGCCTCACTCTTCTTAATATGGGTTTCCCCCTCTCCCAGAAGAAAGATCCGGTTCTGACTGTCCAGGATCTCGGCATGCACGCCTGCCTTAAACGGAATAGCCAGGGACTGTACATTCGCCCACAGATGATCGATCCGTCCGCCGGTCGCTCCCAGGATTACCAGATCGGTTCCTCCAAGCGTCATGGCAAGGCGGATGGCGATCTCCGTATCAGACGCATCCTTTACCGGGTTGTACTCACGGATACCTGCATGTGTTTCTTCACGGTAGTAATCCACCACCTCTTTTTTTACACTGTCAAAATCTCCGACAATGTAATCCGGCATAATCTGGTGCTGATACAGGAATTCCAATCCCCTGTCCACACCAATGATGTACCCCTCTTTCTGTCCTTCCAGGATCGGAAGGCACACTGATTCTTCCAGCTTTCCGCCGCTTACGATCACAATTCTCTTACTCATAGCTTTTTAAAATCTCCATGAAATTCTTAGTATTCTCCCCGGCATCCCCTTTAAACACCGCAGACCCTGCCACGATGATATTTGCTCCCGCATCCAGCACGTCTTTTACATTCGTAAGATAAATGCCGCCGTCTACCTCAACATCCACAGAAAGCTCCTGCTCCGCGATCATTTGTCTGGTCCGGCGGATCTTGGAAAGGGACTCCGGAATAAAGCTTTGTCCCCCGAATCCCGGATGCACACTCATGATCAGTACCATATCAATCTCTTTTAAATACGGCGCCAGCTCTTCTGTATCCGTTTCCGGACAGATAGAAAGCCCTGCCTTCATCCCGCACTCCCGGATTTTTGCGATTGTCGCATGTACGTCCTCGCAGGCCTCCAGATGTATCGTGATCAGATCGGCTCCTGCTTTCTTAAAGTCTTCGATATAACGGATCGGCTCCTTTATCATCAGGTGTACATCCATCACCTGTTCTGTCGCCCCGCAGATTGACGCAAGCACCGGCATCCCAAATGAAATACTGGGAACGAACATACCGTCCATTACATCAAAATGCAGATACTCTGCCCCGTTTTCTTCCGTCTTTTTCATCTCACAGCCCAGATTTTTAAAATCCGCCGCAAGGATCGACGGCGCCAGTATGTACTCCATACCTAATACCTCCTCTGTCCTTTTAGTTCTTCATAAAACGCTTTATAATTCTCATATCTGGAGGGATGGATCTTTCCCTCTTCCACGGCCTGCCTCACCGCACAGCCCGGTTCGTGGATATGGTCACATCCGTTAAATCTGCAGCTTCCTTCATAAGGCGCAAATTCCGGAAAATAGTACTTCAGATCTTCCTTTTCAAGATCTTCCACGTACAGGGAACTGAACCCTGGCGTATCCATAATGTACGAATGATCTCCCAGTGCGAATAATTCCGAATGTCTCGTAGTATGCTTTCCCCGTTCAATTTTTGTGCTGATAGATCCTGTCTCCATATTGGCCTCCGGCTGCAGAAGATTGATAAGTGTTGACTTTCCCACTCCGGAAGGCCCTGCGATCACCGTAGTCTTCCCTGCAAGCAGTCCGCGGATCTCCTCGATATTGCGCTGCATGCCTGCGCTGGCAAACACCAGCGTACATCCGCAGTCCCGGTAAATGTCCCGGAGTTCCTTAATCCTTTCTTCCGTTCCCAGATCATCCTTATTAAAACACAGGATCACAGGGATTTCTTTCCTTTCCATCATCACCAGAAAACGATCCAGAAGGTGAAAATGCGGATCCGGCTTCGCCACGGCAAAAACCACCAGCGCCTGATCTACGTTGGCCGCCGCCGGACGCACCAGCTCATTCTTTCTGGGAAGGATTTCCGTAATATTTCCCTCCCTGTCTTTCTCATCCAGCACCTCTATCTCCACATTATCCCCCACCAGGGGCTTTCTCTTTTCCTTGCGGAAAACACCTTTTGCCTTACATTCATAAACACCGGATCCTACCACGTCAACGTAGTAGAATCCGGCAATTCCTTTTACGATCTTTCCCTTCATCTGTTAGTCTGTCTCTCCATCCCCATCATCTCCTCCGGTTCCGGGATCAGGACTAGTCTGTTCCGGCCCGGTGCTGACCACCAGGCTTACAGACGTTCCTTCATCCACGCTGCTTCCCACACCCGGGCTGCAGCTGATCACATAGCCTGCCGCCACGGAACTGCTGTGCTGGTAGGTAACAGTACCCACGCTCAGTCCCGCATTCTGGATCAGCTGTCTTGCATTGCTCTCAGAGGTTCCTGTTACCGGAGGCACATTTACCTTTGCCGCCGGTTCCGGTCCGTTGCTGATCACCAGATCTACCGTCGTTCCGGCGCTTACCTTTTTCCCGCCGTCCACGCTCTGGGAAATAACGATTCCCTGTGCTACGCTGTCACTATACTCATAGGTAACGGTTCCGACTGACAGGCCTGCGCTCTTGATCGCATTCTGCGCATCGGCATCCTTTTGTCCTACCACATTTGGCACTGTCTTCCTCTCAGCGCCCTTGCTGACCTGCATCACGATCTCCGTATCCTCTGTAGCTTCGGCATTTGCCTCCGGAGTCGTACCGATGACCTGACCGCTCGGCACGCTGTCATGATAGGTAAATTCAGAAGAAATATTCCGGAATCCTGCATTCTCCAGTGCACTCTGGGCTTCATCCTCCGTCATGCCGCTGACGTCCGGCACGGTGATGCTGTCACCCACCAGTCCGGAGCTCACCACCACTTCAATGGTCGTGTTTTTTGCCACCTCTTCACCGGCCTCTGTTTTCTGCTCGGAAACCCTTCCCTTTTCATACTCCTTCGACTCTTCTCTTGAGACTACCTTAAAGCCAAGTCCCTCATCATTCAGTGTCTCTTTCGCGTCATCCTCGGTCATGCCCACCACATTGGGCACTTCCACCATATCTTCTGTTTCGTTAGGGCTCTCCGGTCCAATCCGAAAGATTCCGGCAGCCCGTCCAATCGCAAAGATCACGATAAAGGCGATAATAATCGCTACAACGACGGTCAGGATACGGGTCAGTTTTTTCATCTTCGGATTAACTTCATCCGATCCCTTTCCCCGCTTTCCGTCATCGACGTCATATTCGTCTTCGTCGTACTCATCTTCATCGTATTCATCTTCGTCGTATTCGTCTTCGTCATACTCGTCTTCATCGTATTCATCTTCATCATAAGAGTTCTGGATCTCATCCAGCTCTTCATCTGTGATGATAAGAGTATCCGCATTTCCAAGAGGCGGGATCACGACAAAATCCCCGTCCGGATCTACCAGGGATCTCTTCAGATCCTGGATCAGTTCATCAGTATTCGGATATCGTCTTTCGGCGTTTTTCTGGGTACATTTTAGTATGATCTGTTCAAGACTGTATGGAATATCCGAAACCAGCTCCGACGGCGCTGTAATCTCCTCCTGAAGATGCTTGATCGCTACAGATACTGTAGAATCACCGTCGAACGGCACCTGTCCGGTTACCATTTCATATAGAGTAATACCGATGGAATAGATATCGCTTTTCTGATCGCTGAATCCGCCCCTGGCCTGTTCCGGCGACGTATAATGGACAGATCCCATCGCATTCGTACTGATCGTATTAGAAGTCACGGCCTTTGCAATACCAAAATCCGTAACCTTTACCTTCCCATCTTTGGATATAATGATATTCTGCGGCTTAATATCCCTGTGGATGATCCCGGCCGCATGAGCCGCCCCGATACCGGAACACATCTGAATGGCAATGCTGATCACTTCCTTGTGGGACAGCCTGCCTTTCTTTTCTATATATTCTTTCAGAGTAATCCCTTCCACCAGTTCCATAACCATATAGTACAGGCCCCGGTCTTCCCCCACGTCATAAACATTTACCACATTTGGGTGCAGTAGTCCGGCGGACGCCTGCGCCTCCGACCGAAATTTCCGGACAAAATTTTCATCCTCCCGGAACTCCTTTTTCAGCACCTTGATTGCCACATACCGGTTCAGCATCTGGTCACGGCCCTTATAGACATCAGCCATGCCCCCGGCTCCGACCTTACTCAGCACTTCATATCGTTTTCCAAGAACAATACCATCTTTTACCATACACTCACCTCATCCGAAAGCGGTTCCGCTATCACAACCCCTATATTATCTCTTCCACCGTTGCTGTTCGCCTTCTCGATCAGCATTTCTACTGTTTCCACCACATCTCTTGAACCCTTGACGATGTCAAACATATCCTCGTCCTCCACCATGTTGCTGAGTCCGTCGGTACACATCAGGATCACATCTCCTTTTTTCAGCCGGTATTCATAGATGTCAGCTTCCACATCTTCTTTTACGCCGATCGCCCGTGTGATGATATTTTTATCCGGATGATTCTTTGCCTCTTCCGCCTTGATCCCCCCTAAACGGACCATCTCCTCTACCAGAGAATGATCCTTGGATATCTGACGGATCTTTTCATTGATAAGATAGAGCCTGCTGTCTCCTACATTGGCAAAATACAAGGTATTCCCTATGATCGTGCCTGCCACCAGCGTGGTCCCCATCCCTTCCAGTTTCACATCCGTTGCCGCCACCTCGATCAGCTTATGGTTGGCAATGCTGACAATATTGCGCAGGATCTCTTCCGGTTTGTCAAGCGGCGTCTTTTCCAATTCTTCCAATACCGTATTTACCGTATATTTTGACGCAAAATCCCCCGCCTTATGTCCGCCCATTCCGTCGGCCACCGCAAGGAAATTCGGGAACGGCCCTACCGGCTGATCCGTCACATATACGTAATCCTGATTGACCTCACGCTTTCTCCCCACGTCAGTCATTGCATATAGTTTCATCTGTTTCTCCTTTATTCCCAGCTGCGTATCTTCTCCGCAGCTGTCCGCAGGCTCCGTCAATATCAGAGCCTCTTTCCCTTCTTATAGTAACATTAATTCCGTTTTTTTCAAGTTTATTTTTAAATTCCAGCGCATTTTCACTGGTGGGCCTCTGATAATCCCGTTCCCGGACCGGATTGACCGGAATCAGGTTCAGATGGCAGTTCCTGTGACGCAGGATCCCCTTCAGTCCCCGGATATCCTCCTCCCGGTCATTGACTCCTTTTACCAGGCTGTACTCAAAGGTTACCCTGCGGCCGGTCTTCTCAAAATAGTGGTCGCAGGCTTCCAGCACCTTGGGCAGTGCATATTTATTCGCCACCGGCATCAGTTCCCGCCTCTTCTCCTGGCTGGATCCATGGAGAGACAGGGCCAGAGTGATCTGTAAGCCTTCCTCTGCAAGCTCATGCATCTTCGGCACAATACCGCAGGTAGACGCCGTGATGCTCCGCTGGCTGATATGTAGTCCGTGTTCATCACTGATCATATGCAAGAATTTTACGAAATTCTCATAGTTATCCAGCGGTTCTCCGGTTCCCATGATGACGATGTTGGATACCCGCTCTCCGCTTATTTTCTGCACCTGGTAGATCTGCCGCAGCATTTCTGAGGTTGCAAGATTCCGCTTCAGCCCGCCGATCGTCGAGGCGCAGAACCTGCATCCCATCCGGCAGCCGGCCTGGGATGAAATGCAGACAGAATTGCCATACTCATATTTCATCAGTACACTTTCGATCATGTTGCCGTCAGAGAGCTCGAACAGAAACTTTTCCGTCGGATCCTTTCTGGATATCTGATGCGCCGCCACATGAAGCTTCGGAATCTCGTAATGAGCTTCCAGCTTTTCTCTCAGGGACTTCGACAGGTTCGTCATCTGCGAAAAATCATCTGCAAGCTTTACATGCAGCCACTCGTAGATCTGGCGGCCCCGAAAGGCCTTCTCACCGATCCGCTTCATCTCTTCTTGTATTTCTTCATAATTCAATGAACAGATGTCCTGCTTACTCATCATCTCTCCTCCGAAACAGTGCGAGATAAAATCCATCCCCTTCGTCTTTTCCCGGAAGTCTTTGCTGCTCCCGCACCAGGGAAAATTCCGGATATTTTCCGGCAAACCACTGTGCATTTTCTTCATTTTCTCTCCGGTTGATCGTGCAGGTACTGTACAAAAGCTTCCCGCCCGGCTTTACATAGTCCTTCACCACGGCCAGGATCCGCCTTTGCAGAGCCGCCAGCTCTTCTTGCGCCTCTTTGGTCATCCGAAGCTTCAGATCCGGCTTCTTTCCCAGCACTCCAAGACCAGAGCAGGGAAGATCCGCAATGACAATATCCGCCTTTTCTACCGACTCCTGATCCGTCTCCAGCGCATCCTGTACAACCGCTTCTATATTAGTAAGACCGCTTCTTTCAATATTTTCCCGAATCAGTCCCACCTTATATTCCGTCAGGTCGCGGGCCTCCACATGACCGGTCCCGGAAAGGAGCTCCGCCAGATGGATCGCTTTGCCGCCCGGCGCCGCACAGACGTCGATGATCTCGTCCCCCGGCTTGGGATCCGCCCACAGCGCCGCCTGCATGGAGCTTACATCCTGTACCTGATAATACCCCTGGCGAAAACTGGAAAGAGCCGCCAGATGATCAAAGCCTGACAGATAAAGCCCACAGGGAGTATCCGGGATTTCCCGGACTGTTACCCCTTCCTTTTCCAGCATGTCCATCAGCGCCTCTTTCGTGATCCTCTGCGGATCAAAACGCACAGACAACGGGTCTGCCTTAAGGAAAGCCTCTCCCATCTTCTGCACCGTGTCAAAATCATAGGTTTCCAGCCACTGGCTTACAAGCCACTCCGGCAGGGACTCCCGGACAGACAGACAGGAAACAGGATCCGACGGATCCGGGTATGTAATCTGATCCAGATTTCTGCTGATGTTTCTTAAAACGCCATTGACAAATCCCTTCAGATTATGGAATCCTTTTTTGGCTGCCAGCTTCACCGCCTCATTGCATACCGCGGAGTCCGGGATACTGTCCATGTATTTCAGCTGATAGACGCTGAACCGTAAGATTGTCCGGATCACCGGCTTCATTTTATTTACTTTCACCTTGGAAAACTGATTGATAACCGCATCAATTTCGATCATGCGTTCAAGCGTGCCGTTTACCACTCTCGTGATAAACGCACGCTCTCGTTTGTCCAGATATTGATAAAGATCCAGAAGATTCTTCAAAACGATATGGCTGTATTCCCCGTCGCGGGTAATGGAAAGCAACGCTTCCAGCACCAGTTCTCTTTCATTCATCTCCTATCTTCTCCTCGAGTTTGATATTAAAATAATCCTGAGAAGCTGCAGGATCGCCGACGCTGCTCCCGCCACATAAGTAAGCGCGGCTGCCGTCAGGACCTTCCTGGTAGCCTGCACTTCATCCTCATACAGCATCCCGTTTCCGCTCAGCATGCGGATGGCCCGGCTGGATGCATTAAATTCCACCGGCAGCGTCACGATCTGGAACAATACCGCCAGCGAAAAAGCCAGGATCCCAAGATTTAAAAATAAGACCGATGACTGGCTGTTAAATAAAAGTCCGATCAGAATCAGGGGCCAGGCAATCGTGCTGCCAAAGTTCGCCACCGGAACCAGAGCGCTCCGGAACGCAAGCGGCGCATAGCCGGTGGCATGCTGGATCGCATGGCCGCACTCATGGGCTGCCACACCCACTGCCGCCACAGATGCAGATCCATACGTCGTATCCGACAGGCGAAGCACCTTGCTTCTGGGGTCATAGTGGTCCGTCAGGTTTCCGGACACATGCTCTACCCTGACGTCATAAATGCCCGCCCGGTGAAGCACCTGCTCCGCCGCTTCTCTTCCGGTCATCCCGGAATGATTGCGTATCCTGGAATATCTGGAAAATGTGGAACGCATCTTCGCCGATGCCGCCAGACAGATGACCACACCAATCAGCACTAACATATATGTTGGATCAAAATACATTGGATAATACATAGTTACCGCCTCCTGGTATTACATTATAATAGAAAAGCGAGAAAAAAACCGTGGATTCATACAATTTTAATAATTCTTAATAAACTTAATGCCAGGGTCGAAAAGTCTGAACCCACATGAGATTGTGGAAGTGCGAAGCACGGAACAATCCGTAGGCATCACTTTATCCCTCTGATCCCAGCTTCTCTCCGGCTTCCATCGTATATCCCCGCAGGAACGCACCAGCGTCCATCCGCTTCTTCCCAGGACTCTGAAGTGCGCAGACCTTCAGCAGGTCTTTTCCCGTCTGCACCAGGAATCCGTCTTTTTCTACCTTCACCACGGTGCCTGGTTTTGCTGTTTCCTGCTGCTGTGCAGCTTTCGCCTCTTCCTGGCTTATCACCTGGGCTTCCCAGATCTTCATGGTCTTGCCCGTCCAGTCTGTATAGGCGCTGGGCCAGGGATTTAATCCCCGGATCAGCCGTTCGATCTCTTCTGCCGGCCTGGTCCAGTCGATTTTCCCTAAGCTCTTATCCAGCATCCTGGCATATTCCGTAGGGCTTTCCCCCTGTTTTTCCGGAGTGATGGCGTGGGCTTCCAGCCCTTTCAGCGTCTCCACACAGAGCCTGGCTCCGGCTTCGGCCAGCTTGTCATGAAGGCTTCCTCCCGTTTCCTTTTCATCCAGGACTACTTCTGTCTTTAACAGCATATCACCGGTATCCAGCCCCGCATCCATCTGCATGGTCGTCACGCCGGAGACCTTTTCCCCATTTATGACCGCCCACTGGATCGGTGCCGCCCCGCGGTATTTGGGAAGCAGAGACGCATGAACATTCACACACCCATAAGGCGTCATATCCAGAATGGCCTGCGGCAGGATCTGTCCAAAGGCGATCACCACCATAATATCCGCCTGATATTTCCGCAGTTCTTCGATACACGCCTCCTCCCGGATCTTCTTTGGCTGATAGACCGGGATATCGTATTTCAGGGCTGTTTCCTTCACCGGCGGATACTGCATCTTCCCGCCGCGGCCCTTTGGCTTATCCGGCTGCGTCACTGCCAGCACCACCTCATGCCCGGCCTCGATCAGAGCTTCCAGTGTCCCCACGGAAAACTCCGGTGTCCCCATAAATATGACTTTCATCCTGGTCCCTCCTTCTATACTTCTTCCTCGTCTTCCGGATCTGCGTATTCTACATCATGGAGTTCTCCTTCCACCAGATCCACATATAAATGTCCGTCCAAGTGGTCAATCTCATGGCAGAAAGCACGTGCCAGAAGTCCTTCTCCCTCCAGCTCGATCTCTTCCATATCTTCATTCTGGGCGATCACTTTGACATGATCCGGTCTTGTCACCTGCCCGGCTTTTCCAGGCACGCTCAAGCATCCTTCCTCGCCGGTCTGCTCTCCGGAGGTCTCAACGATCCTGGGGTTGATCAGCACGATCGGGCCTTCTCCCACATCGATCACCACGATCCTTTTTAAGATCCCCACCTGGGGCGCCGCAAGGCCTACGCCCATAGCTTCATACATCGTGTCCAGCATATCGCTGATCAGGATCTTTGTCCGAAGATTCATCTTCGTTACTTCTTTACATGGTTTTGTCAGCACTTCATCGCCGATTTCTCTGATTTTTCTCGTTGCCATAATTTACCTCTCTTCTCCATATTTTTCTATTTAGAACACGCCCATGGGATCCAGGTCAAACTGGATCCTTAAGGTCTGAAATCCCCGGTTTGCTTCTATATATTGTTCCATCCGGTTCTTTGCCTCAATCAGGATGTGCGCTTCTTTTTCTTTCAGATACAGGACTTTCCTGTACACATCGTTTACCTTTCCCACGTAAGGGCTGGCTGGCCCTATCACCTGTATCCGTCCCCCCGGGTCGATCCGCCCAAGGAATTCCTTCAGGTACCCTGCCGCCTCTAAAAGCCGCTCTTCTTCCGGCCCCGTAAGAAGCACCGCCAGAAGGTGGGATGCCGGCGGGTAGCCCATCAGCTTTCTGTAGCCCATTTCTTCTTCATAAAACCCTTCATAGTCCTGGGCCGCCGCCATCTGGATACTATAGTGGTCCGGGCTGTAGGTCTGGATCACCACCTGGCCGGACGCCGCTCCCCGGCCTGCTCTTCCGGCCGCCTGCGTCAGAAGCTGGAAGGTCCGCTCTCCCGAACGGTAATCATCGCTGTACAGCGAAAGATCTGCCGCCAGGACTCCAACAAGAGTCACCTTGGGGAAATCATGGCCTTTGACGATCATCTGTGTCCCGATCAGGATGTCGGCTTCCTCGTCCGCGAAGGTCTCCAGGATCTTTTCATATCCGTCCTTTTTCCGTGTGGTATCCATGTCCATGCGCAATATGCGCGCTTCCGGAAACGTCCTGCGGACCAGCTCCTCCACCTGCTGGGTCCCTGCCCGGAATCCTCCGATATAAGAGGAACCGCAGGACGGACAGCTCCGAAGAAGCGGTGTTTCATAACCACAGTAATGGCAGACCAGTTTCCCGTTCCGGTGGGCAGATAAGGAAACGTCGCAGTGAGGACATTTTACTACATATCCGCAGGCCCTGCAACTGACAAACCCTGCATAGCCTCTCCGGTTCAAAAAGAGCATGATCTGTTCCTTCCTTTCAAGACGGTCACGGATCATTTCCTCCAGCTTTCCGCTTAAGATCGAGCGGTTCCCCCGGCGCAGCTCTTCCCGCATATCTGTAATAAACACTTCCGGAAGAGCGCTTTCCCCTGTCCGGTTCTTTAGCTCCAGCATCGTAAACCTGCCGGTCTTACAGGCATAAAAGCTTTCCAGCGAGGGCGTCGCAGATCCCAGGACCACGCTGGCCCCCTCCTCCTGTGCCCGGTGGATGGCCGTCTCTCTGGCATGGTATCTCGGCACCTGTTCACTTTTATAGGTGCCCTCATGCTCCTCATCGATCACGATCAGTCCCAGGTTCGGAAATGGCGTGAACAGTGCGGACCTTGGCCCGATCATCACATCCACTTCTCCTGCTTTCACCCGCTCCATCTGATCATAGCGTTCTCCCTGAGACATGCGGGAATGAAGGATAGAAACCCGGTCTCCAAATCTTCCGTAAAACCGCATGACCGTCTGATAGGTCAATGCGATCTCCGGAATCAGCACAATAGCCTGTTTTCCCTTTTTCAGGACCCGGCCGATCATTTCCATATAAACTTCTGTCTTACCGCTTCCGGTGACGCCATATACCAGATAAGTACCGGTCCTTCCCTGCTCGTAATCCTGCCAGAAGGCCTCTACTGCTTTTTGCTGCTCCCCAGTCAGTGTGACACTTTCTTTTTCCTTTGCCGCAGCAGGAATAGGATTTCTGAACATCTGCTCCGTCCGGATCTCGATGACACCCTGCTCCTCCAGTGCCTTAATGACCGCGGCTGTCACATGCAGCTTCTTCGTCAGCAACTCGTAATCCTGGCCTGGCTGCTCTAAAAGGCCTGAAAGGAGGCGGGCCCTGGCTTTTTGGTTTTTATGGAGATACAGCTTAAGCTTTTCTTTTCCTTCTTCCTCTGAAAGCTTCAGCACAACGGTCCGCCGTTTTCTGGTCCGCTCCTGCCTCTTGATCGGAATCACCGTTTTTAAGGCCTGGATCATAGTCCCGCCATAATATTCCTTCATCCAGGCAGCCAGCGCCACCAGCTTCGCTTCAATGGCGATGCTTCCCTCCACGATCCCGCTGATTTCCTTGATCTTCTCAGGATCGTAATCCACCTTTTCCGAAAATCCGGTCACATAGCCCTTGGTCTCTTTATTGTATCTTCCAAAAGGGACCAGAACTTCCATACCAATTTTAAGCATCCCCTCCAGATGAGAGGGGATGCGGTATTGGAAAATCTTATCCAGTTTCTCATGTGTAATGTCGATGATAATATCAGCGTACATGTAACTCCTCTAATACTTCTCTGATCAGGACTCTGTCATCCATATCGTACTTGACGCCCTTGATTTCCTGATAAGTCTCATGGCCTTTTCCGGCCAGCACAATGATGTCTCCCGGCTGTCCGTGCTCGATGGCATAGCGGATCGCCTCTTTCCGGTCGCAGATATCGATGTATTTTCCATCTGTCTTCTTCATGCCCACAATGATATCGTCGATGATATCCTGGGGCTCTTCAAATCTTGGGTTATCCGACGTGATAACCGTAAAGTCCGCAAGACGCCCTGACACCTCTCCCATCTCGTAACGGCGGGTCTTGGAACGGTTTCCTCCACATCCAAAGATGGTGACGATCCGTCCGGGGTTATAGTCTCTCAACGTATTCAGCAGGCTCTCCAGACTCATGGCATTGTGGGCGTAGTCGATCAGCATGGTAAATTCATCGGATACCTTGACCATCTCTACCCTTCCCTTGACCTTTGCTTCCTTAAGAGCCGCCTTGATATTTTCCACCGGAACGCCGAAATGCCGGCATACAGCGATCGCCGTCAGGGAATTGTATACGCTGAAGTTCCCCGGTATGTCGATCTCTACATCAAAATCCATCAATCCATTGACATGGTATTTCACGCCCAGATAACCCGGTGTGGCAATGTGCTGTACATTGGTGGCCCTAAGGTCAGCCTTCTCCGAGAATCCATAGGTCTCCACCTTGCAGGTCGCATTGCGGAACACATCCTCAAACCACTGGTCATCCACGTTTGCAATCCCAAGCCTGCACTGTGTAAACAGAATCCCTTTACAGCGCTTATAATCCTCAAAATCTTTATGCTCGTTGGGCCCAATGTGGTCCTCGCCCAGATTCGTGAAAATACCGATCTCGAACTGGATCCCCGCTGTCCGGTGAAGCATCAGCCCCTGGGATGATACCTCCATGACCACGCAGTCACAGCCTGCTTCCAACATCTGTGCAAAATACTGATGGATGGTATAGGACTCCGGCGTCGTGTTGTTAGCCGGAATCGACTTGTCGCCAATGATCGCTTCGATGGTGCCGATCAGCCCCACTTTATGTCCCACACCTTCCAGAATGGATTTCACCATATAGGTGGTCGTGGTCTTTCCCTTCGTTCCGGTAATGCCGATCACTTTCAGCTTTTCTGCCGGATATCCGAAATATGCGGCGGACATCAGGGCCAGAGCGTACCGGGTATCGTCTACATGGATCACTGTCATTCCCTCCGGCGCCTCTACCGGCCGCTCCACGATCACGGCCGCCGCTCCTTTTTCCGCCACATCTTCTATATAGTCATGTCCGTCTGACACCGCCCCGCTGATGCAGACAAACACACTTCCTTCCGTTACTTTTCTGGAATCATTGATCAGTTCCGTGACCTCGATCTCGTCACTTCCCTGTCTCACTTCATATTCTAACCGTTCCAGCAGTCTGGTTAATTTCATAGCTTAATGCCTCCCTTTTGTATGGTATGGTACTTCTAATAGTATAACATTAATTTTATGTGCCGAAAAGCTGAATTTGTGCTATAGTATATAGGAGAAAAACAAAGCAAAGGGGAATCTTAACATGAAAGCTTACGAAAGACTCTTAAAGTACGTTGTTGTACGTACACCAAGTGATGAAAACAGCGAGACGGTTCCTTCCTCCCAGTGCCAGTTTGACCTGGCACGCCTTCTGAAGGATGAGATGGAAGGCCTGGGACTTACAGACGTAGTGCTGGACGACCAGTGCTATCTCTATGGAAAGCTTCCGGCCACTCCCGGATATGAGGACAAGACCTCTATCGGTTTCATCGCTCATATGGACACAGTATCTGATTTCTGTGACCAGGATATTCACCCTGTCATCACAGAAAATTACAATGGAGAGGACCTTCCTTTAGGCGACAGCGGCCTGATCTTAAGCACGGAAACCTTCCCGCACTTAAAAGACCTGAAGGGACGCACCCTGATCACCACCAACGGTCACACTGTCCTTGGCGCTGATGATAAGGCAGGTATCGCCGAGATCCTGACCCTGATCGAAATCTTAAATGAGACAAAGATGCCTCACGGACCAATCTCTGTTGCCTTCACTCCTGACGAGGAGATCGGCACCGGCGCTTCTCACTTCAATGTAGAGCAGTTCGGTGCTCAGTATGGCTATACTCTGGACGGCGACACCGAGGGCGAGATCCAGTATGAGAACTTCAACGCCTGCAAGGCAAAATTCGAGATCACCGGCTTCAGCGTACATCCTGGTTCCTCCAAGGACACCATGATCAACGCCTGCCTGGTAGCTATGGAGATCAATCAGATGCTGCCAGGTCTTGAGACACCACGCGGAACCGAAGGATACGAAGGATTCTTCCATCTGGTATCCATGTCCGGCGACTGCGGACATGCTGAGCTTAACTACTTTGTCCGCGACCATGACAAGCACTTCTTCGAAGGCCGCAAGAACACCCTGCGCCTTATCGAGAAGGATCTGAACGAAAAATGGGGCGAAGGCACAGTTAAGCTGACGATCACAGATCAGTACAAAAACATGGCTGAAGTTATCGCAGACTGCATGCACCTGATCGACAATGCAAAGACTGCCTGCGAAAAAGCCGGCGTTACACCTCTGGTACTTCCGATCCGCGGCGGTACAGACGGATGCCAGTTAAGCTTCAAAGGCCTGCCGTGCCCGAACCTTGGAACCGGCGGACACGCTTATCACGGGCCATACGAGCACATCACCGTAGAAGGAATGGATAAGGCCGTAGACGTACTGGTAGAATTAGTAAAATTATACGCTTAATAAAAGAAATCCGGCCGGGAAACGTTCATAAGTTTCCCGGCCGGATTGTTTTCTCTACAATGGTTCTATTACCAACACCTGTACCATCGGCACTTCCCCGCTTACGTCCATTCCCTGGAAGTGTCCGCAGATCACATACTCTTTCCCCTGCTCAATCTCAAGATTTCCGGTCTTATCTTCTGCGTAGGCGATCAGACGCCCGTCTTCCGTCTGGAAATCCACCTGCCGATTCCCTCCCTGCGCGTCGGAGACAGCCTCTGCCGTTCCGGACAGCACTACAGTCGTCTTCTGCTGATACTTTTCCGGTTTCTCGACCAGCTCCTTGTAACTCACCCCCGAATCATACTGCTCCAGGACTTCCTCCGACAATACCTCCTGCCAACGCTCCCGTTCACCTGCTCCGTCTTTGTTTCCTGTGAAGCTCCAGCCCTTGACATAACACAACCCAGCCACGATCAGAAGCAGTACGAGTATGACAGATAAGACCACGATCCATTTTCTCCTGCCTGCCATTTCATCTCCCCCCTTCATATCCTATCACTCTACTTTCGTCCAGGAAAATCCATTCGTCACATCATACAGGCTCCCCTGGTTTTCATTATACGTAAAACTTCGTTCTGTGCCGCCATCCACAGGCGTGAGAATATAGGTTATCACTCCATTCGCAGTCGCACTCGTATCCACAGACATCTGGTAAGTGTGTGTATAAGTCTTTCCGCTTGCAGACATGATCTCTATGATCGTAGTGCGTCCGGATTCTTCGATCGTCAGTTCAGCTCTCGTTCCTCCTGCCATCGCCACATAACTGTAAGTTCCCACCGGGAATCCCGGGCTGCTCTGACCAGTCTCTTCATTTCCGGCCTCCCCCTCGTTTCCTGCTATTGGCGTTCCTACTTCCTCGATGCTTGTAATCTGGTATAGGCCTTCCTCATTTGGCATGAGCACCGCCTTTTTCTGGACATTCTCCTGCCCACTTACTCTTCTACATTCATAGTTATAATATATCTCCATCGTTTCCTTTGTATATTCCGCTGATATAATCTCCGTCTCGCAGACATAGCTGAGTGTCGCCGGAACAAACGTGAGCACCTCGCCGTCAATATTCACGCCGTACTCTACGCCGTCTTCATCGTTTTCCTCCGTAAACTGGTAGTCACTAAAGGAGGCAAACATACGGTTTACATCTGCCGCCGAGAACATCGGATGCCAATTTGCATCTGCCCCATAGCTTTCTATAATGTCCCCGCTGCGGCTGGAAGCTTCACAGACTGCATTTAAAATCTGCCTGATCTCCTCTTCCGTAAATCCCTGCTCCGGAATCTCCTGCGGACCGTAAGCGAGCACATATTCCACTTCTTCTTTGGTGAGATTTCCGGCAATTAATTCTGGATAATCTTCATCCTTTACTTCTGCCGGCGTTTCTTCCGCCTCCTGCTTTTGCTTCTGCTGTTCCCCGGCTTCTTCCGGCTCCTGCTTCTCCTGGACGATCTCCGGTTCTTCTTGCTGTCCCAGGATCTGAGACACCCCGTAAAATGCAGCGCCTCCCGCCAGGCATACCCCGACTGTCACAGCTGCAACCTTTCCGATCGTTGTATGCAAAAATCCAGTCTTTACGGCTGTCTGCGCAGCGCCCAGGGTGGGCTGCATACCGGAACCCTGCTTCGCGCCCGGCGGTGGCTGCACACCAGCTTCCGGCTGTGCTCCAAAGGAATCCTGCGCCACCGTACCGGTGCCGCCAGCTCCGCCGGGTCCTGCCTGCGAGACCGACCGGAAGACCGCATCGACCACTGATTTCCCCGCGGCAGCCAGGCTTCCGTCTGCCATAAGATATCCTTCCTGCGTACGCAGCAGATAAAGGAACAGCGGCAGCGGAGCCACATTGTACAGCTTGTATCCCTTTTTCTGTAATTCTTCTGCTTTTCTCTTCAGATTTTTCCGTCCATAATTCAGCCGGGATTTGACCGTATTTTCTGAACATCCCAGGGTGGAAGCAATCTCGCTGATCGGAACTCCTTCAATATGAAACATCAGGATACACATTCTTTGCTCTTCCGAAAGGGAGTCGATCATCTGATGCACCAACTCCTGTGTCTCCTGCCTTGTATAGGACAGTTCCGGCTGACTTTCAATGCTGTCATCTTCAATCCTGTATTCAAAATCCTCCCCCTCGTCCTCTGCTCCCATCTCAGAAAACAGCATGGGATTCTTTTTTACCAGAACGTTCTTCGCCGTATTTGCCACGATCTTTCCCAGCCAGCCCGGAAACGCCTCCGGCTCTGCCAGCATATCTAATTTCGTAAAAGCCCTGATATAGGCTTCCTGCAGAACATCCCTGGCCGTCTCCTCATTTTTTACGTATTGGAGCGCCAGATAATATTTACTTTTATAGGTAGTCTCATAAAGAAAACCGTATCCCCTTTCATCCCCTGCCTTTGCAAGGGCGACTGCTTCTGTATAGTTCACACCATTTCCTCCTCTGTTCCTTATAACAAGCATACGTTAAACCAATGACATTTCAACTATTCGTACAGATTTTTCTGACAAAATTATAATTCAAATGCCGCATATCGTCAATCATTCCGATCTATCACGGAAAGTTCAGCTTTCGTTTCAAAAGCTGGTACAGCTTTCGCTTCTCTCCTTTATCTTCTGCATAGCTTTCCATATCCCGCCTGACCAGACAGACAAACCATTGGATCACATTTTTATTGTTCAGTTTACTCATCTCCCGCCACTTATTTTCCCGCCACAAAAGAACGTCCGATTTCTCCGGTCTGCGTCATATAAGACGTTTCGAAAATGTAATCAGAACCATCCTTTACCATAGCGAATACTGCCTTCCCCTCTGTAAAAATCTCCCCTGCATTTAATTCAAATACATCTGGCCATTCGCTAATGTCCGTTGCACTTCCACTGTAGAACTGATAACTCCCCTCATCTGCTTCAAAATAATTAAAACCGTTCGGATTCTCTACATAAAATGACAGGCCTGTATCCATGATCCCGGCTTCTTCCTGGGGAAAATCAGAGGGGAAATATACCTCATAAGTCAGCATACAGTATTCCAGGTGTTCATCCAGCGGATCCGGTTCAAAGGTACTGCCAGACGCCTCTACGGCAGCCATCACCTCCGCTTCATCCCGCACAACATCTGTAATCCGATAGTACACGGTATGGAATTGATTATCCACAGAAGACGGCTTCTTTGTTGCCACCCACTCTCCGATCTTCGCCGGAGCCTCGGACGTTGTCTCTACGGGTGTGATGCTGACAGCCGGAACCGTCTCTTCTTCCTCCTTTGCGGCATCTTTGCTCTCTTCTTTTGCCTCCACTGTCTCTATTTTTGTACTCTCGTTTGTCTCCCGGCTTCCACAGCCCCAGATTCCCGCTGCTGTCATACACACTGCCAACAAAACTGCCATTTTTCTTTTCATTGTTTTTCCTCCGTCCAGTTTATTTTTCAGCTGCCAAAGGAGCTATCTCCTCTGATAAATATCTGCGTTCCAATGGCTGCTATCCGATTCTACCGTAATGACATTTTCGTCAGAAGACATCGTCACGATCAGTGGTTCACTGCTGCTGGAAACCGCTCCATCAAAATCAAGCTCGATACTGTGTTCGTTTTCCTTCCATGTTCCCTTTTCCACATCGCCATCATCGTTATACTCCACAGTGCCGTCCTTATTAACCGTGATCTCTATCTTGCTTCCACTTGAGCTTGTTCCTCCATAGACTCCGACCCACTTGTTTGCTCCGCATGCGACTAGCATTGCCGCCATACTCATGATGATCATTCCTCCACACAGCATTTTCCTGATTTTTGTTTTTCTCATTTTCTTTCTCTCCTTTTTCATGGTAGTTGGGATTTTATAGAATTTCCATTATCCCTTTTTTGTTTTCACTACCAGGACAAGCAAAGTTTCAAAAAAGTTTTATAAAAATGAAAAAAATATTTTTTTACAGAAAAAGGGCTGAAACACTGTTTCCAAATGTTTCAGCCCTTTTGCAGGATCCTGTCTTACAGTTCCGAAATCTCTTCCTTAAAGCCTTCTCCTACTACCTCATTAGACTCCATGATGATCGTAAACGCTTTCGGATCTATCTTACGAACCATCTTTTTAATTGTATACATCTGCTTATTGTTGCAGGCGCACATGACTACATCCTTTTTATTTTTGCTGTAGCTTCCCATTCCCTTCAGGATGGTAGAACCTCTTCCGGAATATTCGTCGATCCGTTCTGCCACCTCTTCACCCTTCTCGGTGACGATCAAGGTCAGCTTGCCTTCATCGATTCCATACATGATACGGTCCATAACGATAGCCATCAGATATGTTACGATGATACCGTAGATCAAGCCGTCCACATCACGGAATACCAGGGCAGTTCCCAGCACGATAGTTACCATATCCAGCACAAACGTAATGATTCCCAGAGTAATGTGCGGTTTTACCTTCTTAATAGATACACTGATGAAATCCTGGCCTCCGGTGGATGATCCGCGCATGAAGATAATGGCGTATCCAATGCCGCAAAGCACTCCCATACACAATGCCGCCAGAAAACGGCTGCCATCATATACCGGCAGAAGCGGCGCCACATAGTCCATGATCGCCGAAGTAATTATGATAGATTTTAAGGATTTTAAGAAAAATGTTCTTCCCAAAAATTTATAGCAGAAAATCGCCACCGGAATATTCAGGATCACAGTACCGACACCTACCGGGATATTCAGCAGATGATACATGATAATTGCAATACCCGAAAACCCTGCTACCGGGAAATCCGCATTTAAAGCAAAATTATACACACCTATGGCGATCAAAAGACCTGCCGCAATATCCACCAAAATGTCCAGCCCCAACTCTTTCCAATCAATACGTTTCATCGGATCATACCTCTCTTTCTCATGCTATTATCTGTACTTTCAATTTCTGATATCCACAAAAAAAGAACACCTGCAAACTATAAAAACTATAATTCGCCGATGCTCTTATGTGCCTAAGTATAGCGGCCTTTCCTGAATTTGTCAATACCCCGGACCCTTGTGGATCACATCTTTTCCATATTTGCCCCGGAGTTCATCCATCGCTTTGCGGATCTGTTCCCGCTTCTTACGCTTTTCCTCCGGTTCCACTTCTATATCAAAAATACTGAGCTGCTCCGGTTCGCTTTCCTCCGAAAGCTTGGAGCTTCGGATCCCCAGAAGCCGGATGGGCTGATGATTCCACAGCTCCAGAAACAGGCTCACCGCTTCTGTATAAATGTCTCCCTCCTGGTTAGTCGCTTTCGCAAGCTGCCGCTGATGGGACACACTCTCAAAAGTATGGTATTTGATCTCCACACTTAACATCCCAGCCTTCTGGCCAGCCTTTTTCAGTCTTCTGGCCACACTGGCCGCCAGCTCTTTTAAGACTTCTTTTGCCTCTTCTTCTGTCACGGCGTCACGGGGCAGGGTGATGGAATTGCCGATCCCTTTTGCTTCCGCAGGCTCGGACTCCACCCGGTCTTCTCCCAGGCCATTGGCAAATTCCCACAGTCTCCGGCCATGACTTTTTAAGTGCAGCTCCAGGATTGCCGGATCTGTCTTTGCCAGGTCGCCGATGGTGTAGATCTCCAGTTTCTTCAGGGTTTCCGTACTGGATCTTCCCGCCATATAAAGCTCCCGCACCGGCAGGGGCCACATCTTCACCTGGATCTCCTGGGGAAAAAGCGTATGTACCTTATCCGGCTTCTCAAAATCTGACGCCATCTTCGCCAGCAGCTTATTGCTGGAGATTCCAACATTTACCGTAAAGCCAAACCGGCGTTTCACCTCATTTTTAAGTTCAAGCGCCCCTTCCACCGGCGAAGAAAATCTGGCCGCGGCTTCCGTAAAGTCCATGTAACACTCATCCACACTGACCTGCTCGATCTCTTCCGAATACGTCCGAAGAAACTCCATCAACTTCTGGCTGTAGCGCCGGTACATCTTATGGTCCGGCGGCTCCATGTGAAGGTTCGGACATTTACGCAGGGCGTTCGCCACCGGTTCACCCGTGGTGATCCCGTATTTTTTTGCCGGAATCGATTTTGCCAGAACGACACCATGCCTGGACGCCCGGTCCCCGCCGATGATGGCGGGGATAGTCCGGATGTCCAGGCTGCTTCCATTCTTTATCTGTTCTACCGCCGTCCAGCTTAGATAGGCGGAGTTCACATCAATATGAAAAATGACCCGGCTCATTTTATTTTCTCCTGTATCAGGCAGTCAGGCATTTTGCCGGACGCCCGGATTAAATCTCTTTCAAATGCTGCTTGATCCTTGCTGCCAGCTTTCCATTTTCCGCATCAATCAAAATGGTATCTCCGGTGCCTACATTTCCTTCCAGGATCAGCTTCGCCGCCAGAGTCTCCACATTCTTCTGCAGATACCGTTTCAGCGGTCTGGCTCCATAGGTAGGATCATATCCGCCGTCCACAACAACCTGCTTTGCATCCTCTGTCAGTTCGATCCGGATCTCCTTATCTGCCAGACGCCGGTTGAGATCGTCCACCAGAAGCCGGATGATCGAATGGATATTGTCCTTTGTCAGAGGCCGGAACATGATGGTCTCATCCAGACGGTTCAGGAACTCCGGACGGAAATGATTCCGAAGGTCGTTCATCACCATCTTTTCTGCTTCCGGCTTGATATTTCCATTATCATCAATACCGTCCAGAAGGTATGCTGAACCGATATTGGAAGTCATGATCAGGATCGTATTCTTAAAGTCCACGGTCCGCCCCTGAGAATCGGTGATCCGTCCGTCGTCCAATACCTGCAGAAGGACATTGAACACATCGGGATGGGCTTTTTCGATCTCATCAAACAGAACGACCGAATACGGTTTCCTTCGTACTGCCTCTGTCAGCTGGCCGCCTTCATCATAGCCCACATATCCCGGAGGCGCTCCGATCAGACGGGACACGGAATATTTCTCCATGTATTCACTCATGTCGATCCGGACCATATTATTCTCATCATCAAACAGGCTCTGGGCAAGGGCCTTGGCAAGCTCGGTCTTGCCGACGCCGGTAGGTCCAAGGAACAGGAAGGAGCCGATCGGTTTGCTCGGGTCCTTAATACCCGCTTTGGACCGGATGATCGCTTCCGTCACTTTGGTAACGCCTTCATCCTGGCCGATCACCCGCTTATGAAGCTCATCTGCCAGATGCAGCGTCTTACTTCTTTCGCTTTCATTTAACTTGGCTACCGGAATTCCTGTCCAGCGGGAAACGATCTTGGCGATCTCATCTTCTGATACACTTTCATGTACCAGAGACAGATCCTCGTCTTTGACCTTTTCTTCCTCTTCTTCCAGCTGTTTCTGCAGCTGCGGCAGTCTGCCGTACTGGAGCTCCGCCGCTTTATTCAGATCATAGTTCTGCTGCGCGGCCTCAATCTCGCGGTTTAACTGCTCGATCTGCTCACGGAGCTTCTGCACATGCTCTACGGATCTCTTTTCATTATCCCACTGTGCCTTCTGTTTTGCAAATGTTTCTCTTTCTTCTGCCAGCTCCTGCTGAAGTTTTGCCAGCCGTTCCTTGCTTAACCGGTCATCCTCTTTTTTCAGGGCAGCTTCCTCGATCTCCAGCTGCATGATCTTACGGTTCAGCGCATCCAGCTCTGTCGGCATGGAATCCAGCTCCGTCTTGATCAGTGCACAGGCCTCGTCCACCAGGTCGATGGCTTTATCCGGCAGGAACCGATCAGAAATATAACGGTTACTCAAAGTGACGGCTGCCACCAGGGCACTGTCGGTAATCTTTACGCCATGGAAGACTTCATAGCGTTCCTTCAATCCTCTTAAGATAGAAATGGCATCTTCCACCGTCGGCTCATCCACCATAACCGGCTGGAAACGACGTTCCAGGGCCGCATCCTTTTCAATATACTGCCGGTATTCATCCAGTGTGGTGGCGCCGATACAGTGAAGCTCTCCTCTGGCCAGCATAGGCTTCAGCATATTTCCTGCGTCCATAGCCCCGTCTGACTTTCCGGCTCCTACGATAGTGTGCAGCTCGTCGATAAACAGGATGATATTTCCCTCGCTGTTTTTCACTTCCTCCAGCACCGCTTTCAGACGCTCTTCAAACTCTCCCCGGTACTTTGCTCCGGCTACCAGAGCACCCATGTCCAGGGCAAAAAGCTTCTTATCCTTCAAGGCATCCGGGACATCTCCCCGGACGATCCGCTGTGCCAGTCCTTCAACAACCGCCGTCTTACCTACACCAGGCTCACCGATCAGCACCGGATTATTCTTGGTCTTCCTGGAAAGAATCCGGATCACATTCCGGATCTCCTCGTCGCGGCCAATAACCGGATCCAGCTTCTGCTCTCTGGCTCGCTCTACCAGATCCTGCCCGTATTTATTTAAGGTATCATAGGTTGCTTCCGGATTGTCGCTGGTCACTCTCTGGTTCCCACGGACCGAAGACAGCACCTGCAGGAAGCTGTCCCGGTTGATGCCAAACTCCCGGAAGATCTGTTTCATCTCTTTATTGGCATGCTTGATCATGGACAGGAGCAGATGCTCTACGGATACATATTCATCACCCATCTGCTTCGCCTCGTCCTCAGCATAGATCAGCACATTATTCAGATCCTTGCCGATAAACATCTGACCGCCCTGCACCTTCGGGCGCTTGCGGATGGCTTCCTCCACCCGGTTAACGGCAGACTCCTTCGTGATGCCCATTTTTTCAAATAGTTTCAAAATCAGGCTGTCGTCGATGGTCAGAAGCGCATATAAAAGATGCTCCTGCTCGATCTCCTGATTGCCATATTCCATAGCTATCTTCTCGCAGCCCTGTACTGCTGCCAGAGAACTCTGTGTAAATTTATTAATATTCATAACCATACCCCTCCTTTGACATGGAAAGTTTCTTTGTTCTATTAGCAATATAACACTTGTTGTTAGCACTGTCAAGTGTCGAGTGCTAAATTTTCACGCAAGCTACGAGCCATGCAGATGCAGGAGGTGAGTCGTCCGTTGGGAACTTGTTCACATAAGGACGTGCTCGCTTCTGCATCTATACGGCGACAGCCGTGACTGAGCGAACACAGTTCGCGAAGTGCATGGCGAGGGGCGTGGGAAGGGATCACATATGAACAGTTCTAAATGAAAAAGTAAATGCAAATTTTAGGTAACCAAAATACCTGCTATTGCATTTGCTACTACAGTAAGTCCTGCAAACTATGGGTGACATTTACTCCTGCAATGCTTTATGATACTTCTATCTGAACCGATGCCCGAAGCCGATTGGTTTGGGTTCTGTCCGGCACAGCCCCCGGACTTTTCCGTAGTGGAAATGGATGTTGTAGAAGGGGCTGGCTGAAAAGATGGGAACATTTTCCTGACACAAATCTTTGAACGAGGAAACGAAAATGGAGAGGCTACACATATGTACTACTATGCCCCATGGCCTCCTGACAAAAAGGAAGATTAGAAAAGAATCATGAGTTCATCCGTTATACCCTTCCGAAAGGCAGCTGCTTTTCGGGTCTTACCCAGGAAGCCACCACACGGGTGGCAAACCACATCAATAGCATCTGAGCCAGTTTAAATGGCCACACCCCATTTGAACTGGCTCAGATGCTTATTTGATAAAAAACTGATGGAACTCTGCCGTCAGACCAGTATACCGGCTGATCAGGTGGTACTAAAGCCGTCGCTCTTAAAATAAATCAACAACATTAGCTTCGGGCACAGGCACCATAAAGCACCGTCTGACGGCTGGGCTACTTCTGCAAAAGTAACCCAGCCGTCTATTTATGATGCCTGAAAAAGCGAATCCCACCTTGCTTCCTATTTCTTAAGTATAATAAAAATGCCAAAAGATAGCCAGTTCTGGATACAATAACTTGTTCAACGATCATTGACTTTTTCGACTGTTTCTACTTGATTGCATTTACTTTTTCATTCGACCTCTGTAATAAATGCCCAAAACCGCGCTCCTGTTCCCATGATTTCTTTTTCTATCAGGCAAAATATACAGATGACTCCTATCATGAGATCAAATCTTCTTCTCGCAGCAGCATTAACCAGCCCCTAGAATCCCTGGAACAGCTGGACAATCTCATTTCTCCACTTTTAAAACAAGGGCAGCCCTTTCCCATAGCTATCTTTCTCACGGATCACTTCCAAGAGGTGTAATTCCGTTTTCTTCGAGCATTTCGTTTATTTCATAAATCGAATTCTCTGCGCAGGCCGCTAAAACACATTGATAAACGTAACCTTCGTTTTTCATCGAATTCAATTTAAAATCTGTTTTACCGAGAAACATCTCAGCCTCTGGCAAAGGCAGCTTCAGACCTACGCATAATGCCAGAACTGTCTGAACTGAAGTCGGGTATTCCTCATCATTTCTTAACCGCTGAATGGTCTTTTCCCCAACAAGCGAACGGTCTGCCAATTGCTTATTTGAGAGTTTTCTCTCTTTTTGTAATGCGACCAGTGTCTCTGCAAAAGAACCAGGATATCTGCGTAGTGCTTCAGAACGGCGCTTCGCGTTCTTGATCTGATCAAGAAGTGCCTTGTTGTGCGTATTGAGTTCAAAGGAATACTCAATCTGATTTTCAACCGGAGCGGAGTTCCTCATGAACTGTATGTAATTTCTCGTTCCTTGGTATTTCGATTGATAGATATATCCCTTCGAAAATACTACGCAACACTCATCCATATGAGAGAGCGCATACTCCGATAACATGACATTTCCGACTTGATCAAGCCCTACATACTTCTCATTATTGAGTACGAGGTGATGGTCTACAAAAACAAACTGCCCGCTGTCAATCAGTTTTTTAAATTCACGATCAAAGCAATAAGCCTTGAACAAGTCTGCATAGGGAATTGTGAAAGTCTGGTTTTTCTCTAATGCTCCTGCTTCAAATGAATACCCACGAACATACTGTCCATCTACAAACGGGTATGCTCCTTCGGCCTTGGAATAGCCCAAATCAATCAATCTAACTTTTGCAGCCTGCCTCGACACATCGAACAATCCCGCAAGCTCATCTATTACATTCTCGTATGCTGTAATGCTCGCATTTTCAGAACCTCCATACTCAGAAAGTAATTCGTCCGCCTTCACGCGAGTCGTCTTTTCAGGCATTATAATTTTGGGAGCAATGCCTTTTGCTTGCCACTCCATCCAGTCTACGGCCTTCCATTTATCTGAATCAGTAGTATTTGCAACTATTTGGCACTGGATAGCCCTTCCAAGATTATCGTTAGCACCTATCATTTTCATCAACACATGATAAGGCTGATGACGGTACCAGTGGAAACATTCATGAGCCAGAGTAGTACGCTTTGTCCCTACTGATCGTTCATAGGAGACACGCGGATCAAGGTATACTGTTCCACGTTTAGCATTGCGAATTGTAATCTTACGATGTTTATCGAGAACATTTCCGTTATCAAAGATAATGGTTCCGAAATAAGTGAGATCATCTGACAATGGAATATCTTCTATGACCCGCAACTTCATATCGCTGGCTACTTTTTCAATCGGAACTCTGACCGGTTTATCCAAAGCTTCTGGACAGTATCTTTTCAGGAACTTTTCAGCCTCATACTCAAACTGATCACGAGAAATGATCGGCACAAGTTCTCCGGAAAGGCGATCGTTATCAGATTCTTCCTGTGGCTCACAGTTTCCAATCGCCATGATACGAAAGCCACTCATGTCAATACCAAGGGTGACCTGACAATGGATTTTAAGCCAACGCTCATTAAAGTATCCTTTTCGGGAAACAGACGGCATTTCAACATCGCAGGATGCAATAACATCAAATGCAATTACTCCTTCTTCCGGCTGCTCAATATGAATAACGTTTTCGATTTCCACATCAACGACCGACGTTTTCTTTCCATCGCCCGAATGCTCTTCCTGAATGAAGGCAATAGCAGCATCTCGAATGTCATCGTAACGTGACTGATCAATCAGTTTTTGAAGCGGGTTCTCATCCTGCGCTTCATAGTAATCCAGTCTGCTGTCGTTGAGCTCCTTACGAATCTCCCGCCAGTTTGGCATATACCTATCCATATGCGCGATAAATGTAGCATCGTGTTTTCTTGTAATTAAGTGCGTAAGTTCATGCAAAATAATATAATCAAGGCACGCATATGGTTTCTGAGCGAGCTGCAAATTAAACCACAACTTCTTTTTATCCGTACTGCAGGCCCCCCATTTTGTGACCATATATTTTGTTTGCCAAGAATCGCATTTAAGGCCTGTTTGTGCTTCCCATTTCGGCAGGCGTTTTTCTATTTCTTCTTTCAGAATCTTTCGATATTCCTCTTTGACATAGGCGTCTCGTTGTTTCACTGTGCTTTTTGCACTCATAGAAATGACAATATTCTGATTCTGAATCTCGAAGCTGTTCTTCTGATTGTCAGGCTTAAAGACAAGGAAGTACTGCTTTCCCCAGATATACATTGTCTCGCCGGAAACGTACTGTCGTTTTGATGCCCTTGGCTGATCCTGGAATTGGGCGATAGAACTTTTGATAAACCCAAGTTGAGTTCTGGCATAAGCCTCTATTGCTTTATCATCCACGGATAAAGGCGCAGAAATTACCACATGCCCATCCGGTGGTTTCACCTGAAGATGCATATTCTTTATATTCTTTTTTTGCACATCAATCGGAATTCCGGAAATGACAATGCGCATTAAAACTCCTCCTGCTTCTCAATGATCTTATAGATGCGCTCCACTTCAGAGTCATCACCTAAAATCTCATAAAGTGCTTTCTTTATTCTTCGAATTACTACCTGATTATCTCTGAACCCGGACAGCGCCTGCTTTTTCACTGCTTTGCGGATTCTGATAGCAAGTTTCTCATCTTCGCCTGTATTATCGTAAATAGCCATGAGGGCTTTACTCTTACGGATACTTTCTGGATATTTGTCGTTATCTTCCGGGCAATCGACATCCTTGGCCAGCTTTATATATTTTTCAAGCATCTCGGCATAGTCAAGAACGCCCTGCTTCCGCTCCTCGATTAGCTTATCGAGGATTTCGGACATCTTTGCATAGTAGCGCGGATTAACGGTAACCTTCTCAATAACCTTTTTACGGATGTTATTCTCGATGGCTTCTGCTGCGCCTTCCTTATGACCATCATCGCCCTTGCCAGTAAGCGTCTCGCCCTGCTTTGCGACAAAATCCAGCAGAGTAAGATCGTCGAAATCGCCGATCTTTTCAGCGTCTGCTGCAGTGATGTAATTATCGATCATCTTTCTCATATCCGGCTCATAAGCCTTCAAATCCAAAAAATCACCACTGACAGTACCTATGGTCTTCTTCAACTCAATATAGAAAGTGACCTTCTTGTCATACTCATTCAGCTTCCAGGATGAGATATCATCCACAAGATACGGCTTTGCTTCCACGAAGGCTCTGATAAGACTGCTCACCAGCCGATATAGCCTTTCTCTCAGGCGAGCGTATATTTCATCACTTTCCTCAGACTGACCAGAAACACCGCAGAAATAATGGATGTACTGGATCTCACTGCGAGGTTCCTCGACACCTTCGCAGAGTTCCTCGACCGTATCGTACACTTCCTCGAAATAAGATACTGTAGCATCATGGCGATCTTTAACAAGTCCTTTTACATCCTCCGGATCATATCCTTCAAAAGCGTCGGAAGTATAGTTCTTCATTGCCGTTTGGAGCTGACCAAACAACTGCTTGTAATCTACGATATAGCCGAAATCCTTCGTATCATCGTCAAGACGATTGACACGGCAAATCGCTTGAAACAGGCCGTGGTCTTGCATTTTCTTGTCAATATAGAGATAGGTGCAAGGAGGTGCATCAAATCCGGTGAGAAGCTTGTCCACGACGATAAGGAGTTTCATATTCGCAGGCTCCTCTACGAATTTGCGCTTTGCTTCCTTTTCAAATTCCTCCACTTTAGCCTGAACCGATCCTGCATTCGGAAGATCAGATGGATCAAGTCCAAGCATCCTCAAATATGTCTCGTATTTAAGGAAGGTTTCCGTATCATCTTCATCGCTGACCGTGTCAGTTCTCAATTCTCCCTTGTTAGGAGTATAGGAAGATATGATGGCGCACTTTTTAAATCCCATCTGCTGGAATATTTCATAGTACTTACAAGCCGTAGGGATACCATCAGCTACGAGAATCGCATTGCCGTTTCCGTCCATCAGTCGAGACTTCATATTAAAGTCCTGAATGATGTCCCACGCTACCTTTTCCAAACGAGATCGGGAACTGTATACCTTCTGCATCGTGCCCCATTTTTCCTTCAGCTTTGCCTTCGCACGAGAAGATAGACCTCTGGTCTTTATGTCGAACCATTGGTCAACACGATCCTGCGACGACAAATCCTGCGGAACATCACGGTATTCATAACGCAGATCTAGCACGACGCCATCAGCCACTCCTTCGTTAAATTTGTACGCGTGGATATATGTACCGAAAACTTCGATACTGATCTTCTTGTCCCTTTTCAGCAGCGGAGTACCCGTAAATCCGATAAATACAGCATTCGGCATGATGGTCTTCATTGCCGTATGAAGCTTACCGGACTGCGTTCTGTGGCATTCGTCAACAAAAACCACAATATTTCCCTTTGCCTCAAAATCGGCAGGGAGGGAGGCTTTCAATTCTTCTATGTACTTGTCATAGTCATTTTCTGTTACTTCACCGCCACGGCGGCCAAACTTATGCACAAGAGAACAGATCAGTGAATCATCATATACATTCAGACGATTCAATAAATCCTTACCGCTCTTGGTACGAACGATGTTCTCATCCACACCAGTGAATGTCTTTTCAATCTGCTCATCAAGCTCATCTCTGTCTGTAACGATAAGGACGCGGGCATTTAATTCCGCCCAATGTGTCAGAATCCACTTAGCAAGCCATACCATTGTCAACGTTTTTCCGGAACCCTGTGTATGCCAAAGGATGCCACCAAGCGGTTTCTTCATATCCCGGTTTGGATCGTGAAGCTCCGTCCTCAGATTATTAAGCCTCTGCTGGGTGCGCTTGATTCCGAAATACTGATTGTACCGACACACCTTTTTGATGCCTTTATCAAAGACAACAAAATTCATGATAAGATCGATAAAACGTTCCTTATCGAACATGGCGTATATCTGCTTCAGGAGTTTATTCTCAATGTCCTCGCATGTTTTACTGATCCGGACATCTACAGGATCACGTTCATCCTCGTGTTCTTTAAAGCCGTCATCCTTCCACTCCATATAAAACTTTTCTCCGGTCAGGAGCGTGCCATAGCGCAGGCCTTCTGATTCGTTTCCTGCCATGCAAAATTGCATCGTTGTAAAGAAGCCCTGTATGAAAGAGTTCTTCTGGTTTGTTAGATTCTGACGGATGCCCTCGGATACAGAAATACTGCTTCGCTTCAGTTCAATAACCGCTACTGCAATACCATTCAGGTAAACGACAAGATCCGGTCGCTTCTCTGACTGTTCAACGACCGTCACTTCTTCAGCGATAGCAAAGTCATTGTTCAGTGGGTTTTCTTCATCAACAAGCTGCACAGTAACTGGACGCTTTTCAGGGCATTCGCTAACCGGGATACCATACTTTAAACGAGAGTATACAGTTTTATTGGCATCATATAGTCCACGCGAAAGATTACCTGCTTCCTGTTGAAGCTGTGTAATAGCACCATCAATTATCTTGTCAGCATAGCCCTTCAAACGAAGGTACTGGCGCAGGCGATCTTCTTTGATATTCTTATTCTGCTGTTCAGACAGGTTACCAATATACTGATAACTCAAAATTTCCGGATCTTTAAAGAAGCGTATTACTCTTTCCTGTGTTTTGATTTCAGCATCCCCAATACTCATCTAGTAGGCACCTCCTTACATTAATCTGACCTTGCCGGTCAGCAATTCTTCCATCATACCTTGCTTTATTTTCTGATATTTTGATAGCTTTTCTTCGAGCTTAAGAATATCTGAATCCATATCGGAAAGGATATCGGCTATGGATTCTTGTTCTTCCTTCGTCGGCGGGACATATAAGTCAAACTTCACAAGGTCTTTCTGATACAAGTGATTAATCGTCGACCCCGCCGATAGCTGCTGAAGGAAATCCTTAAATACTGATGACTCTAACACATAAAACATAAAATGTGATGTATATGCATCCGTTATAGGCTTTATAAGAAATACCCCACTATTTAGTGTAGCAGGCCTTGTTAGATCAGACACATATGCAACTTTCCCAATGGTACCGTCTTTTGTAAGCAAAAGATCTCCATTCGAAACTTGAATATTGGGATCTTGCTCATATCTATAGTAATCCACGTAATGGCACCCATTCCAGTTGATTCGACCAACCTTAAAATCCGTTCCTGTAATCAAATAGGAATAGCCTTCATCCAAATATTCAGCTGTGGTTAATCCTTGCCAGCCAATACGTGCCTTAAGCCTTGAGTTTTTTGCAAGATTGATTTTAACCCAATCTTCCGTAAAACCATCCAGACGCCTCTTCCCAGTAACAAGCATTTGCATTGTGCCTTGACGAATATTTTTCTTCTTTCGGATGAGCTTTTTTAGATCAATAAGTAACTTGTCTACCTCGGACAGTATTTTTATTATTTCCCCTTGTTCCTCAACACTCTCTGGGTAAACTACATTGAGGCGGCTCACAATTCCCACGCTTAATCCGTCCATTATTCCGCCCACTGCAAGCCTTGCTGTCTGATCACTCAAATAATGAAACTGATCAGAAAACAGCTGTAGGATATAGTCGGAGCGAACCTTTTTTTCATCAAAGCGCAGTCGGATTAAATGCGAATCCATTATACCTCGCTGTATTGTAGAAGGGACAATAGCACACTTTCCTATCGTACCCATTGTGCTCATAACAAAATCACCCGGGAGGATTTCGCAAGATTTCAACCGATTAAAATGTTCGCGTGTTAAAAATCTGTCGCCTAAATTAAAATCATGTTCATATACATTTTCCTGTCCATAGACACGGTAAACACCATCTGACAAAAGCATTTCTTTTTTTAATTGACTACCAAACGGTCCTATTTTAATTCCATTCGGTCTTAACACCTCAGTTATCGGACACTCAATCCATCCATTTACCATTTAAATCCCATCCTTTCCAGATGAGACTTTACCCTTGCCTCATACTCTGTTGTATCTTTTTCAAGTTCTGGAAGCGTGTCTTCATAACGCTCTGCAAGCTCAACAATTCTATTTGTCAAGCGATGAGAAATCGCAGCATACAGATCAGCTATGCCTGAGAAGATGCTGTCAAACCACTTCTTGTTTACCAGCAACTCCAGAATTTCTTCGTCTGTCAGACTGTCATATCTTGCTCTGCATTTTTCATCCATTGCCTTGTTCAGATCCTTCACAACCTTGTTGTAGTCGGATACTTTTCCGCAAAACTCTAACGCAGCCTTAACCTGATTCACGTCGTCCCGCAGGCTTTCCGGCACACTCTCAACGGTACGAATAACAAATAATCTGAGCATGATTGATGATTTTGTGACCGTTCCTTTTTCTGTTAAAGCGCTTTCGCAAAGCGGGTGTCCCACCAAATATGCCTGAAGACGCTTTTTCTGCATCGGAAGCTGAGCCATCAGGAGCTCCAGCTCTATGGTTTCTTCAGTCTCTACATGCTGGGTAAGTTCCTCAATTTTGGCCTCTAAGTCCTTTGGCTTGACTTTTCCGTTTTCAGCCACATCGGCAAGAGCAGATTCTTCGTCGGCGCTCTCAATCAGATCAGAAAGCTGGGATTCAGTCTCTGCGACAAGATTCTCCGCTTCTTCGATAGCGTTCTTTTCAACACGGAAAAAGGCATCAATTACTATAGATTTTGGAATCAGGCGTCCTTCCCAGCCAGTGACCTTCATCTCACCTTTATTCTTGCCCTGTGTAATTTCTTCCTCAATATTATCTGTCGCTCTGGCATTGGCGTATCCATCCGGTTCACTGATGATTAAAGAGACATCATCATTCATAACCTCGTTCCAATATGCCAGCAAAACCTGATAAACATCATACTTATCAATCAGTGTCAGGTGCTCAAATTCTGCAAGAATATCCTCCGCAAGGCTTACAATCAACTCTCTTGCGAATATATCTCCATCAAGGGACGAAAGAGCAGGGTATTCCTTGGCTTTCCATGCTGCAAAAGCCGCATCGATTTTTTCACCGTATTCCGAAAACTCGGCGTTTTCATATATCGTCCGTCGAATGTTTTCGGGCTCAACATCCAAACTGTAGTATTTCTCACTAATAGCTGTCAGCAGCTCAGATTTCAGCGAAGGAAATGCCTCCCAGTACTTGGAGAGGCCATCGATATCAACCGCAGGGATTCCTCCATGAATGTGCGCATAGATATCCTGAATGTCTTCCGGATCTGTGGAGTCAATATAGCGGGTGATGTTCAGGTTATACCCATTCTTCTTTTCGATCTCGTCATTGGGTACGAAACGAGCATACTTGGGATCGGTAGTTATCTGCTCATTGAATGTCGTAATGATTCTATAGATATCACGTTCACGTAGACGATTCTTGTTGCCGTCCTTAACATATCCATGGCTGGCATCAATCATAAAGATACCCTGTCGGTTAGCAGCGCCCTCTTTATCAATTACAAGCACGCAGGCTGCTATCCCGGTGCCATAAAAGAGGTTTGACGGAAGGCTGATGATGCCCTTTATCCAGTGCTTTTTAATAATAGCTTCTCTAATTGTGGCTTCTGAATTTCCACGGAAAAGAACTCCGTGTGGAAGAATAACCGCAGCCTTACCATTTGACTTCAGTGCTTTAAGGATATGCATAAGCCAAGCATAGTCTCCGTTCTTCTCCGGAGGCATATCTCCATATCCCTCAAAGCGACCGTATTCTTTACCAGCAATTCCGTCGCGCCAGTTTTTCATGGAAAAAGGCGGATTGGCCACTATATAATCAAAACGTTCAAGTATAGAGTTGTCAGATTTATCAAGGTACTGCGGATTTGAAAATGTATTGCCGCTCTTGATTGTAATCTCAGCTTTGCGATGCAGAACAGCATTCATCTTGGCAAGACCAGCTGTCGTGCTTTCCTTCTCCTGACCATAACCCATGATCGGAAATGGAGCCGCGTCGATTGCCCGGATTAATAGGCTGCCGCTGCCACAGGCCGGATCACATACCGTAGCGCTGCTGTCAGTGCAACGACTAATCCCCACAACGTTAGCAAGGATTCTGGATACCTCAGCAGGCGTATAGAATTGTCCTTTACTCTTTCCACTTTCCGTAGCAAATTTACGCATCAGATACTCATAGGCATCACCAATAATGTCATCGCCCTCCACCTTATTTCGAGAGAAATCGAGTTCCGGACGCTGAAATATGGAAATGAGATCGGTCAACTTATCGACCATTTCCTTACCGCTTCCCAGCTTCTTCTCATCGTTGAAATGAGCAATATCAATAACACCCTTCAGGTCAGTATTCTCGTCAGCAAGGCGGGCTATGATTTTATCCATACCCTCGCCGATGTTTTTCTTTCCCTTCAGAGCAATAAAATCATCAAAGGAGCAACCCGTCCGCTTTTCCGGATCGGGATCTTTATCGTGTGCCTTATCGAAGACGTTAATGTCTTCATAGGCCCCTTTATTCTTAAATTTATCAGTGACATATTTCATAAATAAAAGCGTCAGGATATAGTCCTTATATTCTGAGGAATCCATGCCTCCACGAAGTTTGTCGCAACTCGCCCATAGCGATGCATATAATTGTGTTTTCTTGACAGCCATCTTTGTCTGCTCCTTGCCTAATATTTTTCTTTGGTTTTCTTCTTGAATCAGTCAGCACTTTTACCGCTCTTAACCCATTCATCGAGTTCGGAAATTTTAAATTTCCACTGTTTTCCGATTTTTTGAGCAGGCAATCCTTCTTTACTATTTCTGATCCAGCTACGAAGAGTGACCGTTTTAATTCCTAAATATTCCGCAGCTTCATCTATGCTTATCCATTTGTCATTCATGATTTCTTCCATGCTCTCACCTCGTGATTTGAATCTGCATACAGCTTAACAATTTTAGTATACATCATCAATGTGGTCTTTCAAGAGTTTTCTGTTATTTGTTGATATTATTTTTTATTTGTGCGTTTTCAAAAATTCTCACCGGACACGACTGTGTCCGTCCTTTTTTGCCTTTTTTCAATGTAAAGCCCATCTTAACCTATCCGTTTTTACCTGTTAGCACCGCAAAAACGGACATACCTATGTCCGAGGTTTCCATCTCTAAAAATGGCATACTTGCCTTAGCACGTGGAAGTCATCTGCGCAGGGCGTTTCCGGTTCCACGTGACTTCAACTGAAAATCATATTCTGTACTGATCACCGGAAGTGAAGTGCCGCCAAAGGAGGGCTTTTAACATGTCAAACTATGACAACCAAAGTAAAAACAACACGCCTCGTATCTACATCCGTAGCCAGCGCCGTTGGCAGAAACCACCCAAAGAAATCCATCAGGAATACACCCTCTTCCATAACCCCGACTGTCACTTAATACTGGACCGTGGCCTTTGCTGCTGTCCACCAATAGATGGTGGGGCTGTGATGCCGACCGTATCATTTTGGATCAACTGTTCAAGTGCCTCGCCAATCTGATGCCGTAAGCTACTGGATATTAGAAAGCCACATATGCAGGGCCTTTCCGATGAAACTATCTCAAAATCCATTGGTATTTCTCTTACTACTTTTCTCCCCCGTATCAGAACTACCAAGAAGCAGTTAAATGAATCAACTGGAATTTTCTCAGTTAAAGCAAAGGAGATGAACGATTATGGATACCATTCAGGAAATTCTTCTTTTTACAATTATTGTTATCCAGCTATGTACTAAGGCAGTCATTCTGATTAGTAAAATCCATGCCTTTCTCTACGCCCGCGAACGAGAACAGCGTGAGCGAGAACAGGCCGCCCGTGATGCAAAACATCACGCAAATCATACGAGGCGGCAAAAAATAAGCAACTTGCCCCCAGGACAGTAGACTGTTTCTCTACTTGTCAAGGCAAAGAAGACAGTAACCAAACAAAGACACTATCCTTCGTTCTAATTTTTCAACAATTAACCAAAACAGAAATGAGTGCATTCTAATGTATGTAACCTCTCCATTTTTATATCTCCTTCCTCGCACATAAAAATCATTTCTATTACTCAATGTAAAACATAGCACGTCCCTACGAAATACATTCAGGAGAAGCAAATATATCCGTTTCTCCTGGATGTCTATATGCCAATACTCAAATTAATTTTAATATCCTATTTTAACAACTTTTCATATCTCCATACACTTCATGATAAACTTGTATCAGAAATAGAATATTTTCTATCCCTTGCAATAATTTTTTACCTATATTGGCTCCCTATCGAATTATACTGTAATGCCACCAATACCATTTTCCACACCATTAACACCATTTTCACTTTTGCTGGCGTTAATTTTGCGTTATTCGCATCATCTTTTCCTTGATAAATATTGTAAGCCAATCCTTCTCCAACAATAAACTCCATTACCTAGAGTCCAGCAACTTTTATCTTGCCAATAATACTCTGAATGCTGCTTTCCCAATACCCGTATGCTTTGCTTGTTCCTCTCATTAAAATACTAATTTTCATCTTTACGCATTGTCTGATCCCATATATACTTATATTATTACTAAGGAGAGGAGTCCCCATATGTCTGAATCACATCCAAAAAGTACTGATGGCCTTATGCGATATCTTCGAGACAAAAAAGGTATCGCCATTTCTGGTTCGTCGCAAAAAAGAAAATTAATGAATATGGGATATTATCACGGCTATAAAGGTTATCGCTACATTAATACCCCTTCTAATAAAGTTCCCTATACTGAATTTGAGGAATTAGTTTCTGTATACGATTTTGATGCACAGTTAAAATCTTTATTTTATCCATATGTAATGTTTATTGAAACGGCCCTGAAAAATTATGTTCTCGATATTTTAGTTACTTGCACCAACTCAGAAAATTTTATCGTTATCTATAACCAATTACTGGATAACTACAAAATGTTCTCTGTCACAGAAAAAACATACAAAAACGCTTCTGAGCGTCGGAAAGCTGAGGATAAATTCAAATATGAATTAAAGCGGCGTTTGGATTTGCGTAATCGAATATATAAAGTTCAAACAGATGCATATGGCAATGGCAACAAAATTGCTGATCATTACCTTAGAAAAGATATCAACCTTCCAATATGGGCAATTTTTGAACTTCTAAGTTTAGGCGAATTTGGTTATTTTGTATCCTGTCTCAATAAAGATTGTCGACTTAATATTTCAAAAAAACTGGGAATCCGGCCCACTGATGACACAAATGCAATGATGCCACAGCGTCTAATTTATGCTACAAAAGATCTCAGAAACGCAATTGCACATAATGATGTTATTTTTGACACACGCTTTCGAAGTGGAAAAATTGATAAACAAGTAAGCCATGCAATTTCCAATGTAACAGGAATCAACAATCTTACTTTTGGAACAATAACAGACTATTTAATACTTGTCATTTATCAATTGAAACTTCTCCATGCATCAAAAACAGAAATGAGACGGATTATATCCGGATTTGAGGATATTGTCGAAAAACTTAGGGCAAATGTTCCAACAAGCATTTTTAACCAGATTATCCATACCGATAATCCCTCAAAAATCCTTTTATTAAAAAAATTTATTTCAAATTGAAATACCTTGCATTTTATTTTCATTTATTGTATATTATAAATGTGAATTGCGGTGCGTCTCTACGGAGCGTACTTGGGAGAACTGGATGCGTCTGGTTCTCCTTTTTGTTTATATAGCAATCGTCCGCTCAATTTTAATGTCTCTGTTCTTACAACTTTTCATCCCTACATATTTCTTTCGAAACACGCCACGATCTACAACACTGATGATATCCACTTTACATTCAAAAACGATCAAGAAAGCAGCACATAAAAACACAGCCCCACCACTGGACTTTACACCGGTAGTAGGGCTATATTTTATTTTGATTTCTGTTATTTTAGAACGTTTAAATCTTCTTCTCCATACATAGGAATTGTCATATCCGGCAGGTTCTCTTCTTTGACTAACTGTTAGCGTCGGGCGATTTTCACCATTCAGAGTCGGATTAAAAACGC
>NZ_MIEH01000023.1 GCF_001754075.1 Merdimonas faecis
CAAAGGAAAACAGTATGACTACAGCCAGCCGGCAGTGCAGGGCGTCCAGTACTGCAGCCGGTTGTTCGCCATTGAGGACTCCATTAACAAAAAGTATCCCGGTGATTATGAAAAGCGGAAGCAGCTGCGTCTCGAGAAGGAAAAACCCGTTCTGGAGGCTTTCTGGTCGTGGCTGGATCAGCAGAAGCCCGTCCGGAATACGCGGATGGATAAAGCCATTAATTATGTTCTTAACCGGCGTGATACAGCGGAGACCTATCTGGAAGACGGGCGGTGCAGCTTTACCAATAATCTCAGCGAGAATGCGATCCGTCCATTTGCAGTAGGGCGGAAGAACTGGCTGTTCAGTAATTCCATTGACGGAGCGAATGCCAGTGCGGCAGTCTACACAATGGTTGAGATGGCAAAAGCACATGGGCTGAATATTTATGGATATCTTAAATTTCTGCTGGAGCACCGGCCAAGTAAAGATATGACCGATGAACAGCTGGCAGAGCTGGCACCTTGGAGTGAAAAACTCCAATCTATCAAAAATCGCATGTGAATTATAGTGAATTACTCCAACTCGCAAAGGGCTGGGGTAATTTTGTATCTGACCGCATTAATATTTGGCGCTTACTTTTACATTGCTTAAAATTTAAAAAAGTGTTCCATAACATTGATCTTCAACTAAAATATCATGCTCATCATATATTCGAAAATAAGTCCAATAGTAGCCGTTGTGAGGAGGATTCCAAGTGGTCCAGAAGACTGTTCCTGATGATAGTTTTTGCAACCCTGTTCCATATATCCAGGGATTAGGGTCTCCTGATACATATTTGTTGCAATCCAATATTAGAAGTTCATACTGATAGTTTTGTTTGGGATTTATATTAGAACTCACCCCAATAAGCCAGCCGGCTCCATAAGGATTTGGTCCTTGATATTTTCCGTTAATATATACAGGATAGTTCCTGCTAACGGCAAAATTGATAGTATGAGAGACAATCTTTCCTTTGTCATCTTTGACCTCTACGTGAAGCCAGTAATTTCCTTTTGTGGGTTTCCAAGAACTCCAGTTTCCAGTATTCCAATCACTGATAATATTCCATTTTTTCGTATCTAGATTATAAGACTGCCATCGAACTAGAGATGAGGAACTAGAAGCTGAATATGCGACGCCTATCTGGATTTCTGTTTCTTGGTAAAGCCAGCAAACTCCATCTATTACAATTGGTTGTAGTACGACTGAAATGCCAGTCACGCCAGATACCGTCTCGCCCAGAGCGTTTTTGGCGGTACAATATAACCAATAAGTACCGCTTTTTTCAGGTTCATATGAAAATACACTATTGTTACTCCAATCGGTACATAAAATCCAGGAGTTTGCATTACAGTCATATACTTGCCATTGGTATTCCGTGTTTTCTGAGGCTCCATAGACTTGATATTCAGCACGCACGATATTTTTATCATTTTGAAGTATATTAATTCCTTTAGAGACAAACGCGGGTTGGTTGTATTGAAGCATGTGCCATATTTTATGATGTCCCTTTTCGTTTACATGAAGATAATCCGATTTACACATATCTTCCCGCTCATCTATATCAGCATATCTCAAATCAACATACTGAATACCATAATACTGACATATTTCAATAATACTATTGGCATAGAGATCTACATCTTCATTCGTAGTATCGCTCCAGGAACTGATATCTCGGTAATAGGGTGTCAGGCAAATAATCTGAGCTGATGGGTAGTGTGTTTTGAGACGGACCAGCGCAGTTTGATATGCAGATTTGAAGGTGGATATATCACCGATATTTTCTCCAGGAAGAAATTCACCTAATACGGTACTGGCGATGTCATTAGTACCACCAAAGAATAAAATTATGTCAGGAGTCCCATTATCATCTAGTCGCTCAATTCTTTCTTCTGCGGCCATACATTGTTTGCTGTTATAGCCGCTGGGGTCTTCTTCCCACCAGGCAACTTTTGATCCTCCTAAAGACTCATTTACGCCCAGTTTCATGTTGTTGGCTTCAATATAGTGCATCCACCATGTTTCGGAAACATCCATATACTGAGAACAATAGTAGTAATAGAATATGTTCCAAGGAGTATATCCTTCATATGTTCCGATACTATCTCCTAACACTGAAACGATTTTACGATCATCCTGTGTTTGGGGATTTGTTCCGAGTTCTGCAGCAGCACCTTCACGCATATATGAAGGGAAATTAATTTGTGAAGTGTCTTCTAAAGATGATTCTTCTGCTAGTACGGTAGAGTGTGTAAAGAAGAAAATACATAGTAAAAAGGATATAGATACTACATGTTTTATTACTTTATTCATGTTTGCCACTTGATTCTCCTTATGATAGATTATTTTTAAGTCATATTAACACTTGATAGGTGTTTCTGTCTAGTATTACGAAAGAGGGAGTTATATAGTTATGAGAAAAATCAAGATATGAATGAATAAAAGAATAAAATATTGCGGACATATTAAGAATGTGTTACAATTATTCGGATAAAGAAATATGTGCATGGATTTTTATAAACAGGAGGTTGCCATGAAAGGTATTATTTTAGCAGGTGGTTCTGGGACCAGATTGTATCCGTTGACGAAGGTGGTGTCGAAGCAGATCATGCCGGTGTATGATAAGCCCATGATCTATTATCCGTTATCGACGCTGATGCTGGCGGGGATACGGGAAATTCTGATTATCTCAACCCCGAGAGATCTGCCGGTATTCCAGGAACTTTTCGGCACAGGAGAAAGCCTGGGGCTGAAGATGTCCTATGCGGTACAGGATAGCCCAAGGGGGCTGGCGGATGCCTTTATTATCGGTGAAGAATTTATAGGGGATGACAATGTAGCACTGGTTCTTGGAGATAACATATTTTATGGTCAGAGCTTTTCCAGAACACTGCGGACTGCGGTAGAGCGGGTAGAGCAGCAGAAAGGTGCCACGATTTTTGGATATTATGTAAGAGATCCACGGGAGTATGGGGTTGTTGAGTTTGATGAGAACGGAAAGGCTATTTCCATCGAAGAAAAGCCGGAACATCCCAAGTCCAACTATGCAGTGCCAGGGCTGTATTTTTATGATCATGATGTTGTGGAAATAGCTAAAAACGTAAAGCCGTCTGCCAGAGGCGAGATTGAGATCACCAGTGTAAATAATGCTTATTTGGACAGAGGAGACCTTTATGTGGAGACGATGGGGCGTGGATTTGCATGGCTTGATACTGGAAATCATGATGCACTGCTTGATGCGGCGGATTTTGTTGCCGCTTTCCAGAAGAGACAAGGGTTATATATTTCTTGTATTGAAGAAATTGCGTATAAGCGGGGATTTATCACAAAAGAACAGCTGATCGAGTTGGCTCAGCCACTGCTGAAGACAAATTACGGAAAATATCTGATCGAAGTAGCAGAAGGATTGTAAAATATTTTTGATTGAATAAGGAGAAATAAAAATGGGAAAGATTCAAGTGGAGACTTGTGAGATTGAAGGACTAAAAATTATTACGCCAGCCGTTTTTGGAGACGAGAGAGGCTATTTTATGGAAACTTATAATTATAATGATTATAAGGCTGCAGGGATTGATATGGAATTCGTACAGGACAATCAGTCCAGCTCCAAAAAAGGAGTTCTCCGCGGGCTCCATTTTCAGATTAATTATCCCCAGGATAAGCTGGTTAGGGTAGTAAGCGGCGAGGTGTTTGACGTTGCAGTTGACCTGAGAGAAGGGTCGAAGACCTATGGGCAGTGGCATGGAGTCATCTTGTCTGCAGAAAATAAGAAGCAGTTCTTCATCCCTAAGAATTTTGCGCATGGTTTTCTTGTGTTGTCTGATTCGGCGGAATTTGCATATAAGTGTACAGATTTCTATCATCCGAACGATGAAGGCGGGCTTGCATGGAATGATCCGGATATCGGCGTGGAATGGCCGATCCCTGAGGGAATGGAGCTGATCATCTCTGAAAAGGACCAGAAATGGACAGGCATCAAGGACTTTAAGAAAGCCTAGTCGCGAAGATGGTAGATTTGGGAGGTAAAGAGGTGTCGACTTATATACATAATTTCCTGGCATATAAGGAGCTACTGAAAGAACTTGTCAGAAGAGACGTGAAGACGAAATATAGAAGGTCGTTTCTTGGAATGCTCTGGTCAGTCTTGAACCCGTTAGGCATGATGATCATTATGTCGATCGTATTTTCCCATGTGTTTCGGGCGAATATTGAGAACTTTCCTGTTTACTTAATGTGCGGCCAGGTGATCTTTAACTTTTTTAATGAGGCAAGTACTGTTGCCATGAGTTCTATTTTGGGGAATGCGGCGTTAATAAAGAAGGTATATGTGCCGAAATATCTGTTCCCGATGTCAAAAGTGTGCTCTTGTTTTGTAAACCTTTTGACATCCTTCATCGCGTTGCTGATCGTAATCGTTGCTACCGGGACGTCCCTCTCGTGGACGGTGATCCTGCTTGTTTTCCCGGTGTTCTATGTGTTCCTGTTCTCGTTGGGGATGGGGCTTTTGTTGTCAGCGCTTGTCGTTACGTTCCGGGATCTGCAGCACCTGTACAGCGTGCTGACCACAGCCTGGATGTATCTAACCCCGATATTTTATCCGGTGGAAATGCTCCCGGGATGGGTAAGGACGATCGTAACACACAATCCGCTGACCTGTATTGTACAGATGCTGAGGGAAGTGATCATGTATGGGCAAGTGCCTGACGCAAGACTTCAGCTGATGTGTATCGTTCCGTGCATCATCGTGATGGCATTGGGGTTATGGACGTTTTACAAACAGCAGGATAAATTTATTTTGAAGGTGTAGGGAGGAAAAGCGTGAGCAATTCAATTGTAGAAGTCAATGATGTCTCGATGATGTTTCGACTATACAGAGAAAATGTTGACAGCTTAAAGGAATTTTTAATAAAAAAACTGAAAGGGCAGATTTCATACGATGAATTCTGGGCTTTGAAAAATATCTCTTTTCAGGTTGGAAAAGGAGAAGCCGTCGGTCTTGTGGGAAAAAACGGTTCAGGGAAAAGTACCCTGCTGAAGACGATCGCAGGGGTGCTGAAGCCGACAAAAGGCAGCGTTACAGTGCGCGGTACGGTTGCCCCCATGATAGAGCTGGGCGCAGGATTCGACATGGATCTGACTGCGAAGGAAAATGTTTTCCTGAATGGAGCGCTCCTGGGATATCCCAAGGAAATGTTGGAAGAAAATATGGAGCGCATCATCGACTTTTCTGAACTGAAGATGTTTATGGACGTGCCGATTAAAAACTTCTCTTCCGGTATGATCGCAAGATTGGGATTTGCAGTCGCGACGATCTATACGCCGGACATCCTGATCGTAGATGAGATCCTTTCTGTAGGAGACTGGCAGTTCCAGGCAAAATGCCATCACAGGATACAGGAGATGCTGGAGCAGGGAACGACGCTGCTGTTTGTATCCCACAGTATGGATCAGGTGAAGGAAGTCTGCAGCCGTGCAATTTTGCTGAGCCACGGTGAAATGCTGATGGATGATGCGGTTGAGAGAGTATGTGAACGTTACGGCGAAGCGGAATGATTGAAAGAAAATAGGTTTTACGAAGGAGACAGGGAATGATAATCAATAGTGAAAATGCGAACAGGCTGGCTATTTATTTTTTCTATGACAAGAGAGGCATTGTAGACAGATATGTCCCATATTTTCTGGACGACCTGAAAAAGAATGTCAGTGAAATATTTATTGTCTGCAACGGAAAGCTGACTCCGGATGGAAAAGAACAGCTGGAGAAGTACGGACACGTATTGGTTCGTGAAAACAAAGGGTTTGATGTCTGGGCTTATAAAACAGCGCTCGAAAGCTATGGCTGGGAAAAACTGAAGACCTACGACGAAGTGATCATGCTGAACAACACGATCATGGGTCCTGTGTATTCCTTTAGTGAAACTTTCGAAAAAATGGACGGGCAGGATCTGGATTTCTGGGGACTGACCGAATATTTTAAAATAAAAGGAGATCCTTTTGGTTACTCCCCTTATGGATATCTGCCGGATCATATCCAGTCCCACTGGATCGCCTGCAGAAGGAGCCTGGTCTCCAGCAGTGATTTCCAGGAATATTGGGAGAACATGCCTATGATCGAGGATTATGCACAGGCAGTCGGGAAGCATGAGTCCATTTTTACAAAGCGGTTTGCTGACAAAGGGTATCGTTGGGCAGTTTCTGTTGAATGTGAAGATTTAAGGTCATACAGCGGATATCCGTTGATGATGTGCCCGAAAAAACTGATCGCAGAGAGAAGATGCCCGATCTTTAAAAAGCGCAGTTTCTTCCACATGGAAGATGATTTCCTGAAGAATACGGCTGGTGAACAGACCAGCGAACTGTTTGACTATCTCAGATATGAGACGGATTATGACGTGGATCTGATCTGGGATACGATCCTTCGGAACTACCATCAGTATGACATTGTAAAGAACCTGAATCTTGCGTATATACTTCCGACAAATCAGTTTAACGAAGAAACATTTAAGACCCAGGTTTCGGAGCATAAAATCGCATTAGTCATGCATCTGTTTTTCGAAGATCTGTTAGAAGAGTCTTATCACTATGTTTCGGCAATGCCGCCGGAAGCGGATATTTATCTTACGACAGACACGGAGGCAAAAAAAGCGGCGATCGAGAAGGTATTTTCGAAGCTGCCCTGCCGGAAGCTGGAAGTACGTGTGATACAGAACCGTGGCAGGGATGTGAGCAGCCTTCTGGTAGGAGTGAAGGATGTGATCATGGATTACGATATCGTCTGCTTTGCCCACGATAAAAAGACGGCTCAGGTGAAACCGGGAACGATTGGCGCATCATTTGCCTATAAATGTTTTGAAAATGTATTGTCAAACAAAGCGTATGTGGCGAATGTGATCAATACATTTATCAATAACCCGAGGCTTGGGATCCTGTCGCCTCCGGAGCCGAACCACAGTACGTTTTTTACAACGATCGGCTTTGAGTGGGGCCCGAATTATAACGTGACGAAAAAGCTGGCAAAAGAGCTTGGCCTGACGGTTCCGATGAACGTGATGTCTCCGCCAGTTGCTCCGCTGGGGACGATGTTCTGGTTCCGGCCGGCGGCGATGAAGCCTTTGTACGACAGAAACTGGGAATATGAAGATTTCCCGGAGGAACCGAATAAGATTGACGGTACGCTGCTGCACGCGATCGAGAGGATCTATCCGTTTATCGCCCAGCAGTCAGGATATTACCCGGCGATTGGGATGACAGATAAATTTGCAGCGATCGAGTACAACAACCTGAGATATTATGTCAGAGGCTACAATCAGGTTCTGGTGAATAGCGGGATTGGCCCTTACTATGACCAGATGGTTGCCCTGATGAATCAGGTGTTTGCGCTCCGCGGATCGTTTAAGGCTGTCATAAAATTCAGGATGAAATGCTATCTCAAGAAATATCTCCCGCAGAAAATGTACAAAAAGATGCGGAAAAGATGGAAAAAAATGAAAGGCATAGAGAATCTCAATGGAATAGAGGTTAAAGGTGAGGATTAATTCATGAAGAATAAGATCGACTATGTAAATATGCTGAAAAAAGTATCCCCTTACAATATCAAGAAGGGGATACTTTATTTCCGTCATTATGGAGCCAAAGGTTTTTGGGTGAAGCTGTCGGAACGGTTTCAGAAGGATGAAATTGACTACCAGGAATGGTATCTGAAGCACTGTGCCTCAGAAAAAGAGCTGGAGCGGCAGAGAAAGGAAAAATTCGAAAAGACTCCACTGGTCAGTATCCTTGTCCCTGTGTATAATACACCGGAAAAATTTTTAAGAGATATGATCGGGTCTGTCCAGGAGCAGACCTATGCAAACTGGGAACTCTGCATTGCCAATGCAAACCCGGCGAACCAGGAGGTTGCCGCCCTGCTGAGAGAAAAGTGCGCGGGGGATCCGCGGATCAAAGTGACGGATGTGCCGGAAAACGAAGGGATCGCCCAAAACACAAATGCTGCACTGAAGATCGCAGAGGGCGAGTATATCGGATTCCTAGACCATGACGACCTGTTGGCTCCGGACGCCCTGTATGAGGTGGTCAAGGCGGTGAATGAAAAGGACGGAGTGGACATGCTCTATACGGATGAGGATAAGATTTCTTCAGATGCGGCAGAGTATTTTTCACCCCATTTCAAGCCGGATTTTAACCTTGACCTGTTAAGAGCCAACAATTATTTCTGTCACTTTGTCGTCGCAGCAAAAGATTTGATCCTGCAGGTGGGCGCTTTCCGGGGAGAATTTAACGGAGCCCAGGATTATGACCTGGTATTGCGGTGTGCAGAAAAGGCCAGGAATATTGTACACATCCCAAGGATCTTGTATCATTGGCGTGTCCATAAGGCATCTACGGCGGATAATCCTCTCAGCAAGATGTATGCCTATGATGCCGGAAAAAGAGCAATTGAAGAGCATCTGGAAAGATGTGGCGAAAAGGGAGAAGTGTCCCATACAAAGGACTTGGGCTTTTACCGTGTGAAATACTCGCTGAAAGACGAACCCTTTGTATCGATCCTGATCCCCAACAAAGACCAGGCAGATACACTGGCGGCCTGCATCAATTCCATAAAACAGAAGACAGAATATCCGAATTATGAGATTATCGTGATTGAAAATAACAGCGAAGAAGAGGCGACGTTCTCCTATTATAAGGAGATCGCAGGAGAAAACGTCAAGGTCGTATACTGGGACGGGGAATTTAATTATTCCGCTATCAATAATTTTGGCGTAAGACATGCGTCCGGAGAGTATCTTCTGTTCCTGAACAATGATATTGAAGTGATCCATGGCGACTGGCTGGGAGAGATGCTGGCAAACTGCCAAAGGAAAGAAGTAGGGATCGTTGGTGCAAAGCTGTATTATCCGGACGACACGGTCCAGCATGCCGGGATCGTCGTGGGGATCGGCGGCATCGCAGGAAATATGTTCGTCGGCCTGAAAAGAGGCTATACAGGATATATGCATAAGGCAGTGATCCAGCAGGATCTGAGCGCTGTCACAGCGGCATGTATGATGATAAAAAGAGAGGTTTTTCAGCAGGTAGAGGGCTTTGAAGAAAAACTGAAGGTGGCGTTCAATGATGTGGACCTGTGCCTGAAGGTAAGGAAGGCCGGTTACCTGGTCGTATATGATCCGTACGTGGAACTGTACCATTATGAGTCGAAGAGCCGCGGAGCGGAGGATACGAAAGAAAAGATCCGAAGATTCCAGAGCGAGATCGAATTTATGCGCTGCAGATGGATCGACATCCTGAAAAACGGTGATCCCATGTATAATGTCAACTTAAGCCTGAAAAGATGGGATTATTCCCTGAAAGGAAATTAGACGAAAGAAATGAAGAAGGTTACAGTCGTAATACCAAATTATAAAGGGAAAAAATATCTGAAACCCTGCGTGGAAAGCGTTTACGAAAATACAGAGCAGGAACTGGATATGATCATTGTGGACAATGCATCGGGCGATGGAAGCATGGAAGAGATACAAGAGAATTTTCCCGATGTCACCTGTGTCATGCTTGACCGGAATTATGGTTTCTGCCATGCCGTCAACGTGGGGATCAGCAAGGCCAAGACGCCCTATGTATTTCTTTTGAACAACGACACGCTTGTGTGCAGGCATGCCATCGATTTCCTGGTTGCGGAAATGGAATCAGACGAGAAGATCTTTTCCGTGGAAGCAAAGATGATCCAATATCAGGACCGGACAAAGATCGACAGCGCAGGAACTTTTTATAACGCCCTTGGGTGGGCATATGCACGGGGGAAAGACAAATCTTCTGAAGGGTACCGGAAGAGAACGGATACATTTTGTGCCTGCGGAGGGGCGGCGATTTACAGGAAGAGTGTGATCGATGAGATCGGAGACTTTGACGAGACGCATTTTGCTTACCTGGAGGATGTGGATATCGGATATCGGGCGAAAATATTCGGCTGCCGGAATGCCTATGAGCCAAAGGCCAGGATCATCCATGTAGGGAGTGCGTCCAGCGGTTCCAGGCATAATGATTTTAAGGTACACTTGTCTGCGAGGAATAACGTATATCTGATCTACAAAAATATGCCTCCTCTTCAGGTCCTGATTAACATTCCCTTTTTACTGGCAGGGTTTTTGATAAAATTCCTGTTTTTCCTGAAAAAAGGTATGGGGAAATCTTATCTGAAAGGTCTTGCAGAAGCACCGGCATTGATGAAAAAAGAGAAAAGAGTCCGGTATCAAAAGAAGAATTTTGGGAATTATCTGAAAATACAGATAGAATTATGGATCAACATACTTCGACTGTTTTTGTGAAAAACTTATTATTATCTTAAAAATAATGCAGAATGACTCGTTTTCCTTGCGCATCTGTGTAAAATAATGTATGATTAATTGAGTATGTTACAAAAGTATTACGAAATGATTTCGGAGTTGATGAAGTTTTGATACGTGAAAATCAACCGCTTTTAAACCGTCTGCAGGTAGTGATTGATGGGATTATTATTGTGATATCCTACGTGCTGGCGTGGTATCTGCGTTTTAAAAGCGGGATTTTTGAATTAGATCCCTGGTTTTTGTCTTTGCGGGCATATATGTCTGCCTTGATATTTATTTTGCCGGGGTATCTGTTATTATATTATATTTTTCAGTTATATGTGCCAAGGCGGATGCGCGGAAGAAGATTAGAGGCCTGGAATGTCCTTCAGGCTAACAGCATCGGGCTTTTGGCTTTTATATTGATTTTGTATTTTCGCCATCAGTCAGATTTCTCGCGGTTAATGATCTTCATTTTTTATGTGCTAAACGTGTTTTTGGAGGTTTTGTCGCGAAATCTGATCCGTTATGCGCTCAGAAAAATGCGTAGCAAAGGATATAATCAGAAGCATATATTGCTGATTGGTTATAGCCGGGCGGCGGAAGAGTATATCGACCGTGTTCACCAGAACCCGGAATGGGGATACAATATACGGGGCATCCTTGCGGACAACGTGCCAAGGGCAACGGAATACAAGGGGATCAAGGTTCTTGGACGGATTGACAATTTGGAAATCGTACTGCCACAGAACAGGCTGGATGAGATCATCATTACTCTGGGTCTGGCAGAATATCATAAACTCGAACGTATTGTAAAAATGTGTGAAAAATCCGGCGTCCACACCAAATTTGTGCCGGACTACAATAAAGTGATACCAAGCAGAGCTTATACGGAAGATATACAAGGGATGCCGGTTATCAATATACGGAGAGTACCGTTAAATGACCCGCTGAACCGGTGGCTGAAGCGGGTGGTGGACATCTTTGGCGCCTTTGTAGCGATCATTATCTTTTCGCCGGTCATGCTGATCACGGCTATTGCGATCAAAGTTACGGCTCCTGGGTCACTGATTTTTGTGCAGGAACGGGTAGGGCTTCACAACCGTCCTTTCCGAATGTATAAGTTCCGTTCCATGGTGGTACAGAGTGAAGAGACAGAAAAAGGCGAGTGGACGACACAGAATGATCCCAGGGTTACACCGGTGGGAAAGTTTATCAGGAAAACCAGTATTGATGAACTTCCCCAGCTTTTTAATGTTCTGAAAGGGAATATGAGCCTGGTAGGGCCACGACCGGAGCGTCCACAGTTTGTGGAGAAGTTTAAGGAAGAAATTCCAAGATACATGATCAAACATCAGGTTCGGCCCGGGATCACCGGGTGGGCTCAGGTGAATGGATATCGGGGAGATACTTCTATTTATAAACGGATTGAATATGATTTATATTATATTGAAAACTGGACCCTGGGGCTGGATATGAAAATTATCATTCTGACGTTTATCAAAGGATTTATTAATAAGAACGCCTACTGATAATCAAAGGGGAAGATATGGCAAAGAAAAGAAGTAGAAAAGCGGCAAGGCTTACAAAAGAAGAGAGAAAAAAACGGCTGCGGAAAAGAAGACGCAGAAGAATCATGGTTCTTGTGCTGGAAATTATTATCCTTGCAGTTTTATGTGTGGCGGCATATGCAATCTTCAAACTGGGGAAGCTAAATCATGTCACATTAAATGTTGATAATAACGGCTGGACACAGGAAGGCTATACGAACATTGCCCTTTTTGGGAACGACAGCAGAGGAGAAGCCGGGGAGGATGGCGGACCTGCCCGAAGTGACACGATCATCATTGCAAGCATGAACAATGAGACAAAAGAAGTAAAGCTGGTTTCTGTATACCGGGATACGATGCTGGAGCAGGAAGGGCAACATTATGATAAGGCAAATGTGGCCTATGCCCAGGGTGGCCCGGAAGAGGCAGTATCTATGCTGAACCGCAACCTCGACCTTGATATCCAAGACTATGTCAGTGTAAATTTCCTTGCGCTGGCGGATGTGGTTGACCTGCTGGGTGGGGTAGATATGGACCTGACTTATGAGGAGGTCGTCCATATGAATAATTATTGTGTGGAGACGTCCGAGGTTACGGGAAAGGATTATGAAAGGATTGAACCCGAAGAAGCAGGCACCTATCACCTGAACGGCGTGCAGGCGGTGTCCTATGCGAGAATCCGGTATACGTCGGGTGGAGATTTTACCAGGACAGAGCGCCAGCGGCTTTTGATTGAAAAAGTTGCGGAGAAGGCAAAAGATGCAGGAATCGTAAAGATCAATGAGATTATTGATGAAGTTTTGCCAGAGGTTTCTACAAGCTTGTCTGCCAGTGAAATCCTGCAGATGGCAGTGGGAGTATTTGATTATAGTCTGGGTGATACACAAGGATTTCCGATTGATGCTGCAACGCCAGAATCGGTTCCGGGATATTCTGGATCCTATGTAGTGCCAGTAGGACTGGAAAACAATGTGATCCAACTTCATGAATTCCTGTTTCCAGATGAAGAATATACGCCAACAGAGAATTTGACCAGTATCAGCGATAATATTGCGTATATTACAGGAATCTATCCGGAGCCAGAAGATGAAGAGGAGTCGGAAGAGTAATGGGGCAAAAAAAAATATTGCTGATAGCTCCTGTCTTTTTTGACTACTATAAAGATATTCTGGATGAGCTATGTGACATGGGTTATGAGGCAGATTATATCTGTGATACTTACAGCAACTCCAGCTTCTCTAAGGCTTTGGGACGGGTAAATAAGAAATTGATTCTGGGATCTATGAAAAAAGCCTTCTTAAGAGATATCCTCCCGAAGATCTGCGCTAGGAAATATGACTTTGTTTTTGTGGTTGCGGGAATGACCTTTGCCTTTTCGACGGATATGGTGAAAAAGATCAGGGAGATTCAGCAAAAGGCAGAGTTTATATTATATCAGTGGGATTCAGAAGAAAATCTCCCTTATGTGAAGAAGATACATCCTTTTTTCGACAGAATCTATTCTTTTGACCCTGTAGACTGCAAAGAAAATGAAATTTACACGTTTCTTCCACTTTTCTATAACAGGCAATATGAAAAAATAGGTGAACATTCAAAAAGACGGAAGTGGAAATATGACTGTTCTTATATCGGCACGGCTCATCCGCAGAAATATAAGAGCATTAACCAAATGTCGGAAGCGTTGAAAGGGCTGATGCCAAGACAGTTTGTCTATCATTATATGCCATCGAATCTGAAATATTTTTATCACAAATTGTTTGCAAAGGAATACCACAGTGCTCGGTTTTCAGAATTCCAGAAGGAGAAGCTTCCGGGCAGTGTGTCAGCAAAAATATTTGAAGAATCGAAATGCATTTTGGATGCACCTCAGGCTGGTCAGCGAGGACTGACAATCCGTACGATGGAATGTCTGGGGGCGAAGCGGAAGCTGATTACTACAAATATAGATGTTAAAAATTATGATTTCTATCGGGAAAGCAATATTTTAGTATTCCAGGGGGAGATTGACGGTACGAGCGTTTTTTTTACAAAGGAATACGAAGATCTTCCTCAGGAAGTATACCAGAAATATTCATTGAGGAACTGGCTTATGACACTTCTTCAAGTTACGAAAAATGCGTAGAAATGTTGAATTTTCAAAAAAAATAAGGTATTATGTAAAACGTACTATTTCATGAAAATATGACACAAAGGAAAGGATAAAGGCCATGGCAACAAGACGCCGATATAGAAGAGGGCGAAGAAAAAAGAGAGGATTCGCTTCCTGGTCATTAGGAAAAAAGATTGCAGTCATTTTAAGTTCGACATTACTGGGAGTTTTAGCAATCGGCACGGTGATTTTGGCAAGCAAATTAAGTAAGATCGAAACGACGGAATTAAATGCGGAAAACTTGAATATTTCAGATGAAGTGGAGCACGAAACTGGATATGTCAATGTAGCACTGTTCGGATTGGACTCCAGAGAAAATGACTTGGGAAAGGGAAATCGAAGCGACACCATCATGATTGCCAGCCTGAACAGAGAGACAAAAGAGGTGAAGCTTGTCTCAGTGTTCCGCGATACGCTTTTAGAATTAGAAGACGGAAGTTACAATAAAGCAAATGCCGCTTATGCGTTTGGGGGCCCGGAAGAGGCGGTATCTATGCTGAACAGAAATTTGGATATGAATATTGAAAAGTATGTGACTGTGAATTTTAATGCACTGGTAGATGTTATAGATGCTCTTGGGGGATTGGATGTAACTATGACAGCAGAAGAAGTTGGCCATATGAACAATTATTGTGTGGAAACTTCTAAGGTAACTGGAAAAGATTACGAAAGAATTGATCCGCAAGAGGCTGGAACCTATCATTTAAATGGTGTACAGGCTGTGTCTTATTCGAGAATTCGATATACGGCGGGAGGGGATTTTTTACGTTCGGCCAGACAGAGAACGATTCTGATGATGATTGCAGATAAAGCAAAGACAATGGGAATATCAGAACTTAACAAAATTGCTGATGATGTTTTCCCACAGATATCTACAAATTTTACACTAACAGAAATGCTTGGATATTTAAAAGATATTGCAGATTACAAAATAGGAGAAACTATTGGTTTTCCGGAGGATAATACAACAGACACTTTAAATGAAGTGGGAAGTGTTGTAATTCCTAATTCTTTGACCCAGAGTGTACAAGATTTACACCAATTTCTGTTTGGCAATGACGGATATACAGTATCCAGTACAGTGCAAGGAATTGAGAGTGGGATTAATACCCGTGCAGCGGATCGTGCAACAGAAGAAAATTATACAGAAGAAGAAGAGGAAACTTACGATTATAATACAAACAGCGGTACTACAGGCTTAGGAACTGGTACTTCTGGAGGCAGAGAGAGTGGTTCGGGAACAAATTCTGGCGGAACTGACTGGACCGGCGGAACTGGTACAGGAGGCGGAACTGACTGGACCGGCGGAACTGGTACAGGAGGCGGAACTGGTACGGATACAGGCGGCGGAACCGGAACAGGCGGAGATGGAACAGGCAGCGGAAGTGGTACAGACACAGGCGGCGGAACCGGAACAGGCGACGGAAGCGGTACAGGAGACGGCACTGCACCGGTGGGATAAAAGCAATAAATGTAATTATTATAAATAAGAAAATGAGGTAAAGCACATGAGAAGAATTAAAAAAGCCCTTGCGGCCCTTGCGATAGTGTGTTTGTTCGTCCCATGCATATCGTTGGTGACACATGCGGCTTCAGCGGAACTTCGGTTTACAGATCCCTCAACGACGGTGGGAGCGGAAGTAGAGGTGACTGCGAAATTTACAGCACCGGTGCTGATGGATTCGCTGGAGGCGACGCTTACTTATGATTCCAGTAAGCTCAGGTTCGTCAGTGGCGACAGCGCTACAGGCGGTGACGGTACCGTTACGATCTCCGGAAACGGAGGGAGTGCCACAGAGGCGTCTTTTGCACTGACCTTTCAGGCATTAGCAGAGGGAACGACGAACATCCAGGTGTCCCAGTCTTCGGGAACAGATGCGACTGGAGTTGCCCTGGATATTACGAATGGAAGCTCGGCGGTGACGATCGGCCCCGGCGATCCATCGCTGATTACAGAGGAGGATGGTACGTCTTCCACGGAATCCTCTGGAAACGGATCGCAAGTGGAAGTAAACGGGGTGCAGTATACGATCACAGGCGGTTTTTCAGAGGCACTGATCCCGACTGGTTTTACAAAGGGCGAAACACAGTATGAAGGAACATCCTGTGAAGTTGTTACACAGGAGGCCAGCGGACAGACTGCTTTCTATTTGACAGCTGCCGACAGCGGAGAGTCAGATTTCTTTTTGTATGATAGTGAAAATGGAACGTTTTCACCTTTTGAACAGGTAGAACTTTCTCAGGACCGATACATCGTCCTTTTGCAGGATGACGGAAGCGTCAGTCTTCCAAGTGCGTATCAGGAGACTACACTGACCCTGAACGGTAAAGAATTTCCGGCCTGGCAGAATACAGATAACGCAGATTACTATGTTGTCTATGCACTGAATGCAGACGGGCAGAAAGGCTTATATCAATATGATACCGTGGATGGGACTTACCAGCGGTATGTGGAGAATACAGCAGCTTCTTCCGAAGAGGAAAGCGGCTCTTCCGCAGGCGGACTTTGGGGCAGGATCCTTGATTTTATCAGCAATTTCCTGGATATCATCGTGATCATTGCGGCGGTAGTATTCCTGATCCTTCTGATCGTGCTGATCGTAACGGCGGTGAAGCTGCGCCATCGTGATCTGGAGCTTGACGATCTCTACGATGAGTATGGCATTGACCTGGATGAAGAGGAAGCATCCAAGTCTTCTAAAGGAAAGAAAAAAACTGCTGCAGTCAAGGGAGGCCCGAAGGGCGGTCCGGCAGTAAGAAAGCCGGCGCAGACGGCGCAGATCGACCTTGATGAGGACGATTTTGACGATTTCGAGGATTACGAAGAAGAGGAATTTGATGATTACGGTACCATGGAGATGGAAGATTTAGACGAGGACGAGTTTGATGAGTATGAAGAGGATGAAGCAGATGAAATGATCGACGATCTGGATGAACTGCTCAGCAGACAGCCCAAGAAAAAAAGAAGCCATATGGAACCGGATGATACCTTTAAGGTAGACTTTATTGACTTGGATTAATAGAGTGAATCGGGACGATTCATCAGAGAGGATGTCTTTGTGACATCCTCTTTTTCTTTACAGATGCTCTGCAATCTGATACAATATGGTTTGATAGTGCAAAAAAATCAGCAATTTGTGCAAATAAAAACAATCATAAGGAGCATCAGACTATGTGTGGAATTGTAGGTTATATCGGAAATATGCAGGCAGCGCCGATCCTTCTGGACGGACTTTCCAAGCTGGAATACCGCGGATATGATTCGGCAGGTATAGCAGTTTACAACGGTGAAGAAATAGAACTTGTAAAATCGAAAGGACGGCTTAAGGTATTAAGCGAGCTGACACATGGAGGAGAAAGTCTTCCGGGGACTCTGGGGATCGGCCATACACGCTGGGCAACCCACGGGTCGCCATCAGACATTAACGCACATCCTCAGACAAATGAAGACAGAAGTATTGTGGTAGTGCATAATGGGATCATTGAAAACTATCTGAAGCTGAAAAAGAAGCTGGAAAAGCATGGATATCAGTTTGTATCAGAGACGGATACAGAGGTGATTGCCCACCTCCTGGACTATTACTATAAAGGGAATCCGCTGGAGGCGGTGACAAAGATCATGCACCGGATGGAAGGATCCTATGCGCTGGGAATTATCTTCAAGGATCATCCGGAGGAATTGTATGCGGTCCGTAAGGACAGCCCGCTGATCGTAGGACATACCGACGGAGGAAGTATACTGGCGTCGGATGTACCGGCAGTTTTAAGATATACCCGGGACGTGGTATTCATCGAAAATGAAGAGATTGTCCGCATGACAGCAGAGGGAATGGATTTCTTTACTGTAGACGAGGAGCCTATCGAAAAGAAAGCTGTTCATATTGACTGGGATGTAAATGCGGCAGAAAAAGGCGGATATGAGCATTTCATGTTAAAGGAAATGTACGAGCAGCCAAAAGCAATTACAGATACCTTTTCTCCGAGGATCCGGGACGGACAGATCGTAATCGAGGAGCTTGGGATGAGCAACGAAGAGATCCGGAAGATCCGGAAGATCATGGTAGTTGCCTGTGGTTCGGCAGCCCATGCCGGACATACCAGCAAATACATTTTTGAAGGTCTGGCAAGGATCCAGGTGGATGTGGATCTGGCTTCAGAATTCCGCTACAGGGATCCGATCCTGGATGACGGGACCCTGGTGATCGTGATCAGCCAGTCCGGCGAGACGGCGGATACTCTGGCAGCCCTCAGAGAATCCAAGAAGCGGGGAGCCAGAGTACTTGGCATAGTCAATGTAGTGGGAAGCTCCATTGCCAGAGAGGCAGATAACGTCATGTATACCTGGGCAGGCCCGGAGATCGCGGTGGCAACGACAAAGGCATATTCTGCACAGCTGATTGCCCTTTATCTTCTGGCTATGAAATTTGCCCATGTGAGAGGGGAGCTTAGCGACGAGGGGCTGGCGGAAATGCTGAACGACATGGAGGCGCTGCCGGCACAGGTGGAGATGCTTCTAAATAACCAGGAAAATATCCAGAGATTTGCAAACCGTTATCTGGCTGCAAAAGATGTGTTCTTCATTGGCAGGGGCGTGGATCACGCCATTTCCATGGAAGGCTCCCTGAAGCTGAAGGAAATTTCCTATATTCATTCCGAGGCATACGCAGCCGGAGAGCTTAAGCACGGCACCATATCCCTGATCGAGGAAGGAACTCTGGTAGCGGCAGTGCTGACGCAGGAGAACCTGTACAAGAAAATGATCAGCAACATGGTAGAGGTCCGCACCAGAGGAGCTTTTGTGATGGCGGTAACAGTGGAAGGAAACACAGAAGTAGAACGGGCGGCGGACTATGTGATCTATATCCCGGAGACGAACAAATATTTTACCAATTCGCTGGCGATCATCCCGCTGCAGCTGTTTGCTTATTATATATCCATCGGGCGGGGCTGTGACGTGGATAAGCCGAGGAATCTGGCCAAATCTGTAACAGTGGAATAAAAAACAAATCGCCCTATAAACGACCCGGCAGGCTGGTTACACCTGCCGGGTCATGTTATTTTAGAAAGGTCATACATCGGCGGAGCCGCCGGGATCGGCCTTTGGATCATCAGAAGAGAGATCCTGCCCGGTCAACTCATCGAGCGTTCCGAAGCGATAGCCCAGAGCCTTCCACTGATCCAGCAGTTCTCCCAGATAGGAGGCATTGGCCTCGGAGGTAGAGTGGAGAAGGACGACAGCGCCAGGATGGATGCGGCCGAGAAGCTTCTCAAAGGCTTCTTCTTTGGTGGGCTGGTCATCCTGATTCCAGTCCACATAGGCCAGGCTCCAGAAAATGGTGGCGTATCCCAGTTCGTCGGCCTGTTTCAGATTTTCCGGACTATATTTTCCCTGCGGAGGCCGGTAGTAGGCTGGCAGAGATTCGCCTGTGATCTTGGCATAGGATGCTTCTACGGCGGAAAGCTCCTGCTGGAATGCCGACAGAGATGAGATCGCAGACATATCCGGATGGTGTTCTGTGTGGTTCCCCACGATGTGGCCTTCTTTTGTCATTCGTTTGATCATGTCCGGAGCGGCATCCAGAAAATCACCGGTAACGAAAAAAGCGGCAGGCACCTTTTTCTCTTTCAGAGTGTCAAGGATCGCAGCTGTAAAACCATTCTCATATCCGCAGTCAAAGGTAAGATACAGAACCTTTTCTTCTGTGTTTTTGGCATAGTAGGCATGATGAGCCGCCAGTTCTTCAATGGAGGCGTTGCCGGTGGGAAGCTTGCCTTCTTCAGGGTAGCTTAGTCCCCAGTTTTCTGAAGAGAAAAGGAGAGAGGAAGAAGCGGCGGCTTCTTCCTGGGTAGAAAGGAGCCAGGAGACTGTCCTGCCGCCTAGGAAGCATAGAGAAAAAAAGAGAAGGAGCACCGTAGCCTTCAACAGTTTTTTGGAAATGGACATAAAAACTCCAGTTGTTATTTTTTCTATGTATATGGCCTTCGGGTTGCAATCTTGACTGTAAAAGGGTAAAATAAACGGAGCTACTATTATGGTTAAAAGAGAGGAGCATTTATGAAACGAATCAAAGAATGGATCCTGGGATGCGTAGGACTGATCCTTGGCTTTCTCGGGGTTAATCTTCTGATATTCAAGATTCTGTTCCCGGGGCCTAAAAAGCGGTGGGAGCAGGATACCTATGACTGCGCCGTGGTATGCGGCTATCATGCGGAAGAAGGCGGAAGCCCGTCCCGGGTCATGAAATGCCGGGTAGAGAAGGCGGCGGAGCTGTGGAAAGCCCGCCGGGTAGAATATCTCCTGATGTCTGGCGGTGCGGTGAAGAATGCCTACGTGGAAGCAGAGGTTATGAAGCGGTATGCAATGGAGCTTGGTGTTCCGGAGCAATATATTGTGGAAGAAAAAGAGGCGGACTGCACCTACCGCAACCTGAAAAATGCAGCAAGAGTGATGAAGAACTGTGGATTTTCTGACTGTGCCGTGGTGACCAGCGGCTGGCATCTGAGAAAGGCAGACCATTATGCAAGGCGGGCCGGGCTTACCTATGTTATGGTCCGGGCAAAAGAGCCGGAAGGGCAGAGCCTTAAGGAGACGCTTTCTCTTTACTGGGAGACTAATCTGCACATGTATCTGAATCTGTGGAAAGGATACTATTAGCCTCATGTGGGAAAAGCGACAAAGTGAGCTCAGCCAGGGAGTGGCATGGGAGAAAAGGGAACAGGGGATTTATCTGACCGGATACAGCGGAGAAGATGAAGAGCTGATCCTGCCTGACGAGATAGAGGGGGAGCCGGTGACCGGGATCGGCGCATATGCGTTTGCAAGAACAAAGATTACCATGGTGTGGCTTCCGCTGTATCTGCGGGAGGTGGAGCGCTATGCGTTCTATCGATGCAAAGAGCTGGGGAAACTGATCTTAAGTGACAGTCTTCCGGAGATTGGCGGAGGTGCTTTAAGCGGATGCCAGGTCCGACAGGTAGAGATGGAGCTTATGGAAGGTGAAAAAAGCTGTTTGAAGTCTATCCTGGATGAAATCCGGTTTGGAATTAAGGCCCGGCTTTTTTATCATTTGGACGGGAAAGAGCAGGAGGTAAGGATCCTGTTTCCGGAGCACTACGAAGAGGCAGTGGAAAATACGCCGGCCAGGATCCTGGTGACTCACCATCATGGGGCAGGCGGATATTACAGGCAGTGCTTTTATGACCGGAAGCTCGATTATAAGAAATATGACGAGATTTTTTTCCGGGCGGAGGCAGAAGAGGCGCCTGCTGTCACGGCAGAGCTTTCCCTGAACCGGCTTCGGTTTCCGTTTGGACTCTCAGAAAGTGCAAGAGCAGCTTATGAAGGATATATGAAGGAGCATCTGAAGGATGGCGCGGATGTGCTTTTTGAAGCGGATGACAGCGAGGGAATTCGGTTCCTTTTAAGACAGCCGTACTGGACGGGCGAAGCAATGGAGTATGCTTTGGAAAAAGCGGCTGCAAGGGGAGAAACAGAGCTTTTCAGTTTCCTGATGGAGGAAAAGCGCCGTCTTTTCCCAAGAGAAAAAAAGCAGAGGTTTGAGTTATAGAATGGAAAAATATAAAGTGAACGGTCAGATGACAGACCAGGGTGCGCAGCGGCGGGAGGAGCAGCTTGCAGCAGTAGGAGAAAAGATTCTAAAGGCATCACGAAGTGCATTGTATCTGAAGATGCGTTTTTTGGACGTGGCACTCTGCAGTCTGTTTTTTGTGCCAGATCCGGATGCGGAAATAATGGGTACGGACGGACTGGTCCTTTACTATTGTCCGGAAGGGTTGGGAAGGATATACCAAAGGGATCCGGTTCTGGTGCAGCGCCTCTATCTTCATGAGGTCCTGCATGGAATTTTCCGCCATATGATCCGAAGGAAGGGGAAGGATGAGGAGATTTACTGGCTGTCCTGTGATATTGCGGTAGAATCCATCATTGACGGGCTGAAGCACAGGGCAGTACAAAAGAGCCGTTCCTTTCTAAGGAGAGAAACTTATCGGAAGCTTAATGCCAGGCATCCGGTGCTGACGGCAGAGCGGATTTACAAAAGCCTGCGGGAGTGGGAACTTTCGGAAACGGAAATCCTTCGTCTCAGGCAGGAATTCCGCCTGGATGACCACAGTTACTGGCCGGAGGATGAGGACAGAAAGAAGCAGGAGCAGATTGAGAATCAGTGGAGGAAGATCAGTGAGCAGACGGAGACTGATATGGAGACCTTTTCCAAAGAAGCTTCAGAACAGGCCGGACATTTTCTGGGACAGCTGCGGGTAGAGAACCGGGCGCGTTATGACTACCGCCAGTTTCTCCGGAAGTTTTCGGTTCTGCGGGAAGAACTGAAGATTGACGAGGATGCATTTGACTATTCCTTTTACTGCTATGGGCTGTCGCTGTATGGAAATATGCCGCTTATTGAGCCGCAGGAATGGAAAGAGACACAGAAGATCGAGGAGTTTGTTATCGTGATCGATACTTCTATGTCTTGTTCCGGAGAACTGGTGCGGCATTTCCTGGAGGAAACCTATGGGGTACTCAGTGAAAATGAAAGCTTTTTCCGCAAGATCAATATTCATGTGATCCAATGCGATGACCAGGTACAGACAGATCAGAAGATTACCTGCGAGGAGGAGCTGAAAGATTACATGGAGAATCTGACACTGAAGGGGGAGGGCGGTACAGATTTCAGACCGGCCTTTATCTATGTGGAGGAGCTGATGAGAGAGCATGTGTTTTCAAACTTAAAAGGGCTTTTGTACTTTACTGACGGCAAAGGAATCTACCCTGCGAAAAAACCGCCCTATGAGACAGCGTTTGTATTTATGAAAGAAGATTATGAGGATACCCAGGTTCCCTCCTGGGCGATGAAACTGATACTGGAGGAAGAAGATTATGCATATTAAACGGGCGAAACAGGAGATCAAGGACTCCATTGAAGCCTATCTGAAAAAGGATGCGGCAGGTAATTATGTGATGCCCCATGTCCGCCAGCGTCCCATCCTGCTGATGGGGCCGCCGGGGATCGGGAAAACACAGATCATGGAGCAGGCTGCCAGAGAGTGCGGGATCGGTCTGGTCTCTTATACGATCACCCATCACACCAGACAGAGTGCGGTAGGGCTGCCGTTTATCCGGGAGAAAGAGTACGAGGGCAGGAAGGTTTCGGTAACAGAGTATACCATGAGCGAGATCATTGCTTCGGTGTACGACAAAATGGAGGAGACCGGTCTTAGGGAGGGGATCCTGTTCATTGATGAGATCAATTGTGTATCCGAAACACTGGCGCCAACAATGCTGCAGTTTTTGCAGTGTAAGACTTTTGGAAACCAGAAGCTGCCGGAAGGCTGGGTGATCGTGGCAGCAGGCAACCCTCCGGAGTATAACAGATCTGTCCGGGAATTTGACGTGGTGACCCTGGACCGGATCAAGAAAATTGATGTAGAAGAAAATTATGAGGTGTGGAAAGAATATGCCGGACAGGTCCGGATCCATCCTGCCATTCTTGCATATCTGGAAATCCGCAGGGATTTTTTCTACCGCATGGAGACGACAGTGGACGGAAAAGAATTTGCCACGGCCAGAGGCTGGGAGGACCTGTCCTGGCTTCTGAAGTCCTATGAAGCGCTTGGAAAACAGGCGGATCAGGAGGTTGTACATCAGTACATCCAGCACTGGAAGATTGCAAAAGATTTTGCCGTCTACCTGGAGTTATACAAAAAGTACCGGAAGGATTACGGCTTTGACGGGATCCTGGAAGGGAAATGGGAAAAAGAGACGCTGGAAAAGCTTAATTATGCGGCCTTTGACGAGAGGCTCAGTGTGGTAAGCCTTCTTCTTAGCCAGCTGAACGACAGATTTTTATCCTGGGGACAGAAAGAAAGCTTTACGGAGCTTCTTTATGATTACCTGAAGCAATATAAGGAAAGCTGCCGGCTGGAAGAGGTGGCCGGGAAAGCTGAGTCAGACTATGAAAAGCTTCGCAGAGCCGAGCTGTTGAACAAGGATGAGGATAAAATGTGGCAGGAGGTTTTAGGCAGGTTCAGGGACTATCTTCTGTTAGTCCGGGCGGAGCATCTTGAAGGCAGTGCCGGGTTTGCGAGAGTGCGGGAGGAATTTGCCGGGGAGACAAAGATGCTGGAAGCTGTGACGGAAGAGACGCTGGAAGCGCTGAACAATGGCTTCCGTTTTATGGAGGAAGCCTTCGGAGACAGTCAGGAAATGGTGGTATTTGTCACGGAGTTGAATACCAGTGCTGCCAGTATCCGGTTTTTAAAGGAAAATGACTGCGACCTCTATTACCGATATAATAAAAAACTGCTGTCCGATGGGCAGCAGCAGGAAATCCTTGAGGATCTAAGCGGACTATTGAGTTAATTTATATCCATAGCGGAGCTTCCGGTATATTTTCCAGATGATGACCGCGGGAAAGCTGATAAGAAGGTAGAGGCTGGTGATCACGCCGGCACCTCCGCCGATGATCATAAGTATCAGTAAACCAATGTTTGTATCCATAAAAATACCTCCTCTGCAAAAATCTGTCTCTATTTTATGTCATGAAAAAAGCAGATGGAATGGATCAGGGGAGACTTTAACAGTATTTTAACAAAGCAACGAAAGCGAGGAAAAGAGATGTTATTTGTGTGTTATCCGAAATGTACGACCTGTAAGAAAGCAGAAAAGTGGCTTCAGGACCAGGGGCTGGAGTTTGAAAAACGAGACATTAAACTTCAGAATCCTACCAAAGAGGAGTTAAAAGAGTGGCACCAGAAAAGCGGGCTCCCATTGAAGCGCTTTTTCAACACCAGCGGCAATCTCTATAAAGAAATGAAGCTGAAGGATAAGCTTCCGGAAATGACGGAGGAAGAGCAATATGATCTTCTTGCGACAGACGGGATGCTGGTAAAGCGGCCGATCCTGGTGACTGGGGATAAAGTCCTGGTGGGATTCCGGGAAAAAGAGTGGAGCCAGGGAGTGTAAGAAAATGGGATGGATTGAGCTTTTTCTGATTGCAGTGGGACTTTCGATGGACGCTTTTGCGGTGTCCGTCTGTAAGGGCCTTGCCATGAAGCAGTGTACGCCTCTTAAGGCAGGGATCGTGGGAATCTATTTCGGAGGATTTCAGGCTTTGATGCCGCTTATCGGATATTTTCTGGGAGTGCAGTTCCGGAATGTGATTACTTCGGTGGATCACTGGATCGCATTTGTCCTGCTTTCCATCATCGGCGGCAATATGATACGGGAGGCCTGTGGCCCTGAGGAATGTGAGACCACAAGCGGTTCTCTGGATGTCCGGGGGATGCTGGCTCTTGCTGTGGCCACCAGCATTGATGCTCTTGCCGTGGGCGTGACCTTTGCCTTTCTTAAGGTCAATATCGTTCCGGCTGTCTGTTTTATCGGTGTGATCACGTTTACTTTGTCGGTGGCAGGTGTTAAAATAGGACATATATTCGGGACAAGATTTAAGTCAAAAGCAGAGCTTTTCGGGGGCGTCATCCTGATCCTGATCGGGGTGAAGATCCTGCTGGAGCATCTGGGAATTTTATAAGGAGGGTTTCATCCGATGAAATGGAATAAGTTTCGCCTGAAAACGACGACAGAGGCAGAAGATATTGTCAGCAGTATGCTGATGGACCTGGGGATCCAGGGAGTAGAGATAGAGGACAAAGTGCCTCTTACCAGCCAGGACAAGGAGCAGATGTTTGTGGACATCCTGCCCCAGATGCCGGAGGATGATGGTACGGCATTTCTGACGTTTTACCTGGAGGAAGAAGAGGATCCGGCAGAAATGCTGGGAAAGGTACAAAAAGAACTGGAGGAGATGCGCGCCTACGTGAACGTGGGAGAGTGCACCATAGAGGAATCCCAGACAGAGGACGTGGACTGGGTAAATAACTGGAAGCAGTATTTCCACCAGTTCTATATCGATGATATTCTGGTAATCCCCTCCTGGGAGCAGGTGGAGGAAAAGGATAAAAGCAAGCTGGTGATCCATATCGATCCGGGGACCGCATTCGGGACAGGGATGCATGAGACGACACAGCTTTGCATCCGGGAGCTTAAAAAATATGTGACCCGGGATACGAAAATCCTGGATGTGGGCTGCGGAAGCGGCATCCTGGGAATGCTGGCGTTAAAGTTCGGAGCGAAGTATTCGGTAGGAACAGATCTGGATCCCTGTGCCATTGACGCTACCCATGAAAATATGAAAGCCAATGGAATTTCCGAAGACCAATACGAGGTCATGATCGGAAACATTATTGATACAAAAGAGGTACAGGAGAAGGCTGGCTATGAAGCCTATGACATCGTGGCAGCCAATATCCTGGCGGACGTGCTGGTGCCGCTTACGCCGGTGATCGTACATCACCTGAAAAAGGGCGGTATTTATATCACCAGCGGTATCATTGAAGGAAAAGAAGAACTTGTGGCGGAAGCAGTAAAGGCTGCCGGGATGGAAGTCCTGGAGATCCACCACCAGGGAGAATGGGCCAGCGTGACAGCCAGAAAGCCCAGATAACCAAGAAGGAGAAAACTATGCAGCGTTTTTTTGTAACTCCCGGTCAGGTGGGGGAACAGGAAATCTATATTGAGGGTTCGGACGTCAACCATATGAAAAATGTACTCCGGCTTAAAACCGGGGAAGAAGTGATGGTAAGCGACGGGGATAACCGGCAGTACCGGTGTGCGGTAAAGGAATACCCTGCCGGGAGGGCTGTCCTTGAGATCCTGGAAGCCGGGGATGTGGATACAGAGCTTCCGTCGAAGATCTATCTTTTTCAGGGATTGCCAAAGCAGGACAAGATGGAACTGATCGTACAGAAAGCAGTGGAGCTGGGCGTCTGTCAGGTGATCCCGGTGGAGACAAAGCGCTGCGTGGTGAAGCTGGACGATAAAAAGGCGGCAAAAAAAGTACAGCGGTGGCAGCAGATCGCAGAGAGCGCGGCAAAGCAGGCCGGGAGAGGCTATATCCCGAAAGTATCGGACGTGATGCCGTTTCCTTCGGCGCTGGAACTTGCCGGGGAGCTGGATGTCTGTCTGATCCCATATGAACTGGCGGAAGGCATGGAGTACACCCGCTCTGTGATAGAAGCGATCCGGCCCGGGCAGTCGGTGGGCATCTTCATCGGTCCGGAAGGCGGTTTTGAAAGAGAAGAGGTGGACCTGGCTTTAGCAAGCGGTGCAAAGGCCCTGACTCTTGGGAGAAGGATCCTCCGGACAGAGACGGCGGGACTGGCGGTGCTGTCGGTCCTGATGTACCATTTGGAGTCATAGGAACATACTCTGGTAATGAGAAGAAATTTGAGCAGGAAGTGAAAGTATGAAAGAAATATATCTGGACAATTCGGCGACGACCATGGCTTATCCGCAGGTAGGAGACCTGGTGCGTAAGGTGATGTGCCAGGATTACGGGAATCCCTCCTCTATGCACCGGAAGGGTGTAGAGGCGGAGAAATATGTGAAGGAAGCAAAGGAACGGCTGGCAAAGCTTTTGAAGGTGGAAGAAAAGGAGATCTTTTTTACATCAGGCGGCACAGAAAGTGACAACCTGGCCCTGATCGGTGCGGCCCGGGCAAATATGCGGCGGGGAAAGCACCTGATCACAACATCCATCGAACATCCGGCAATCTTAAATACCATGCATTATCTGGAGGATGAAGGGTTTCGTGTGACGTTCCTTCCGGTGGACCGCTATGGAAGGGCAAGCCTGCAGGCGTTAAAAGAAGCGCTCTGTGAGGAAACCATTCTGGTGTCCATGATGTATGTAAATAATGAAGTTGGATCTGTCCAGCCGGTACAGGAAGCGGCCAGTCTTGTGAAAGCATACAATAAGGAAATCTTATTCCACGTGGACGCCGTACAGGGCTTCGGAAAGTACCGGATTTATCCGAAACGGCTGAAAGTTGATCTGTTGTCCTTAAGCGGGCATAAGATTCACGGACCAAAGGGGATCGGGGCTCTTTATATTGGCGGACATGTGAAGATTCAGCCTATCGTATTTGGCGGTGAGCAGCAGAAAAATATCCGTTCCGGGACAGAAAACGTGCCGGGGATTGCGGGACTTGGGCTGGCGGCCCAGATGATCTACCAGGATCTGGACGAAAAGGTAAATCGTATGCGGGCATTAAAGCAGCGGTTTATCGAGGGCGTACAGAGGATTCCGGAAACGACCATCCATGGCCTGTACGATGAGACGTCGGCGCCCCACATCGTGAGCGTGGGATTTGCCGGTATCCGAAGCGAGGTGCTCCTTCATGCGTTGGAAGACAAGGGCATCTATGTATCAAGCGGATCTGCCTGTGCCTCTAACCATCCGCAGATCAGCGGAGTGCTGAGAGGAATCGGAGCTGGTCAGGAATTCCTGGACGCCACACTCCGGTTCAGTATGTCAGAGTTTACCACGGCAGAAGAGATTGACGAGACGCTTCAGACACTATATAATATAGTACCGATGCTTCGAAGATATACCAGAAGATAGGAAAAAGAACGAAGGAGATCTGTACAGATGAGATTTCATACATTTTTATTAAAATACGGAGAGATTGGGATTAAGGGAAAAAACCGGTATCTGTTTGAGGATGCGCTGGTGCGCCAGGTGCGCCGTTCACTCCGGGATGTGGACGGAGAATTTGTGGTTCACAAGTCCCAGGCCCGGATCTATGTGGACTGCGAAGGCGATTATGATTATGAGGAAGTGGTGGAGCACTTAAAAAGAGTGTTCGGCCTGGTAGGGATCTGTCCGGTGGTCCGGATGGAAGATCAGGGCTTTGAGAAACTGAAAGAAGACGTGGTAGCTTATATGGATGAACTTTATCCGGATAAGAATATCACATTTAAGGTAGAGTCCAGACGGGCGAAGAAGTCCTACCCGAAAAATTCCATGGAGATCAGCAGGGATCTGGGAGAAGCGATCTTGGATGCGTTTCCGGAGATCCGTGTGGATGTGCATCATCCGGATGTACAGGTGAATGTAGAGATCCGCAATGAAATCTATGTGTACTCTCAGATCATCCCGGGTGCCGGCGGTATGCCGGTGGGAACCAACGGGAAAGCGATGCTCCTTTTGTCCGGCGGAATCGACAGCCCTGTGGCCGGCTATATGATTTCCAAGAGAGGCGTGGGCCTTAGCGCTACCTATTTCCATGCACCGCCGTACACCAGCGAGCGGGCAAAGCAGAAGGTGGTGGATCTGGCAAAGATCGTATCCCGGTATTCCGGTCCGGTCCGGCTTCATGTAGTCAATTTTACAGATATCCAGTTATATATTTATGATAAGTGCCCGCACGATGAGCTGACGATCATCATGCGCCGTTATATGATGCGTATTGCAGAACATTTTGCGAAAGAAGAAGGCTGCCTGGGGCTTATTACAGGAGAAAGTATCGGGCAGGTGGCAAGCCAGACTATGCAGAGCCTGGCGGCGACCAATGACGTGTGCACCATGCCTGTATACCGCCCGCTGATCGGGTATGATAAGCAGGAGATCGTGAATATTTCAGAAAAGATCGGTACCTTTGAGACCTCCATCCAGCCATTTGAAGACTGCTGCACCATTTTTGTGGCGAAGCATCCGGTGACAAAGCCCAATGTGGAGGTGATCCGTCGTTCTGAGGAGAGACTGTCAGAAAAGATCGATCAGCTGCTTCGAGAAGCTGTCGAATCCGTAGAGATCATAGAGGTTGGAGAATAAAAGAAAAATAAAAAGGTCAGACCTCTTAAGAGAGGTCTGACCGGTAATTTTTATTCACAGATATAAGGGGTAAGTAACTCGAGGATGGTATCCACATCGGCGGCATTGTCTGCGTGGATATTCAGGTCGATAGGTTTGGAAAGATCCAGGCTGAAGATACCCATGATAGACTTTGCGTCGATGACATATCTTCCGGATACCAGATCAAAATCATAATCAAACTTTGTGATCTCATTTACAAAGGACTTTACTTTATCGATAGAATTTAAGGAAATTTTAACTGTTTTCATTCGATGATTCCTCCTTGATTTTCATTTTTCCTACCTACATATTAAGAGGATAAAAACGAAAAGTCAAGGAACATTTTGGAAAAGAGGACGTAAATATGAGGAAAAAAGCTGCACTGCACAACCTGGGCTGCAAGGTGAACGCATATGAGACGGAGGCCATGCAGGAACTGCTGGAGGACAGCGGCTATGAGATCGTGCCTTTTCATGAAAAGGCAGATATATATATTATCAATACCTGTACGGTGACAAACATGGCGGATCGGAAATCCCGCCAGATGCTGCACCGCGCCCGGAAGATGAACCCGGACGCCATCGTGGCGGCCTGCGGCTGTTATGTGCAGGAAAAGCCGGAGGAAGTAGCGGACTGCGTGGACATTGTGATTGGCAATAACAGGAAAAAAGAGATCGTCCATATCCTGGAAGAATATGAAAAAGGCCGGGAAGGGATCAGAAAAGATCTGGTGGATATCGGCCATGCCAGGGAGTATGAGGATCTTCATCTTTCACGGACAGCGGAGCATACCCGGGCCTATATCAAGGTGCAGGACGGATGTAACCAGTTCTGCTCCTACTGCATCATTCCCTATGCCAGAGGGAGAGTACGGAGCCGTTCCATGGAAAGTGTGCGTGGGGAAGTGGAAACACTGGCCCGGAACGGATATCAGGAGGTCGTGCTGACCGGGATTCATTTGAGCTCTTATGGTATTGATACGGGAACGGATCTGCTTTCTTTGATCCGGACCGTGCATGAGGTGGCTGGAATAAAAAGAATCCGGCTGGGATCACTGGAACCCAGGATCATAACGGAAGAGTTTGCTGAAGCGATCGCCGGGCTTCCCAAAATGTGCCCGCATTTCCATTTGTCGCTGCAGAGTGGCTGTACGGAGACCCTGAAGCGGATGAACCGGCGGTATACGGCAGAGGAATATTATGAGAAATGCGAGCTCCTGCGGAGATATTTCCTGGAACCGGCCCTGACCACGGATGTGATCGTAGGATTTCCGGGGGAAACCGAAGAGGAATTTAAAGCTTCCAGGGATTTTATAGATAAGGTGGATTTCTATGAGACCCATGTGTTTAAATATTCCCGAAGAGAAGGGACAAAAGCGGCGGCTATGCCCGATCAGGTGCCGGAGGAGGAAAAAACCAGACGGAGTAATATTCTGCTTGACCTGAGCCGGAAAAAGCAGGCTGCTTATGAACAGCGGCTTCTGGGGACGACGCAGGAGGTGCTGATTGAAGAAGAAATCCGGCGGAATGGAGAAATTTACCAGGTGGGACACACCAGGGAATATGTCAAGATAGGAATCAGGACAGAAAAAAAACTGGCCAACCGGCTGGTGCAGATAGAAATAGAGAATCCTTTTCAAATAATTCATTGAATTTTGGAAAGTTATCATGTAGAATAAGGATGAAGTATGATTGGAGGACGTGAGTATATGAAGGATTTAAGCAGCACTCAGTTTTTTCAGGTAGAAAGCGGTCCACAGATTCAGGCAAAAGATATTCTTGAGATTGTGTACAAGGCTTTAAGTGAAAAGGGATATAACCCGGTGAACCAGATGGTTGGATATATCATGTCAGGTGATCCGACTTATATCACCAGCCATAATGGCGCCAGAAGTCTGATCATGAAGATGGAGCGGGACGAGCTGGTGGAAGAGATGCTGAAGACGTATATCGAGCACAATGGCTGGAGATAATGTCTATGAGGATCATAGGATTGGATTATGGCTCCAGGACCGTCGGCGTTGCAGTCAGTGATCCCCTGGGGATCACCGCCCAGGCCGTGGAGACGATTACTCGGAAAGATGAGAATAAGCTCAGGAGAACCTGCGCCCGCATTGAGGAACTGATCAGAGAATATCAGGCAGAGCGGATCGTGCTGGGGCTTCCGAAGCATATGAATAATGATATTGGGGATCGGGCAGAAAAATCTATGGAATTCGGACGGATGCTTGAAAGACGGACCGGCCTTGAGGTCGTGATGTGGGACGAGCGCCTGACGACGGTGGAAGCAGAACGGACGTTGATCGAGAATAAGGTAAGACGTGAAGACCGCAAGAAGTATATTGATCAGATTGCGGCTGTTTTTATATTGCAGGGATATCTGGACCAGATCCGGAATGAAGATGTGTTCGGGGTGTGATGGATCTATGGAAAAAATTAAGTTCATGTCTGACGATATGCAGGAAACAGAATTTTTCGTACTGGAACAGACAACGGTAAATGCAGTGAACTACATTTTGGTGGCTGATTCCGAAGATGATGAGGCGGAATGCCTGATACTGAAAGAGACATCAAAGGCTGGCGCGGCAGAGAGCGTTTATGAGATCGTTGAAGACGATGTGGAGCTTTCGGCCTTGTCCAAGGTGTTTGAAGAACTTCTGGAAGACGTAGAGATTGAAAGGTAATATACGAATGTCTATCAGTAAAGAAAAATTCAAAGAAATGCTGAAAGAAAAAGGGTTAAAAGTGACCAATCAAAGGTTGCTTGTATTAGAGGTGCTCGCAGATCATCGTGATAAGCATATGACTGCGGAGGATATCTATGAACTGGTAAAAGAGGACTGTCCGGAGATCGGACTGGCTACAATTTACCGAACAGTGCAGTTGTTATTAGAAATGCAATTAGTGGACCGGATTAATCTGGACGACGGATGTGTGCGCTATGAGATCGGGGAGCCGGGGCTCGGCGAGGGAAAGCACCATCACCACCATTTAATCTGTAAGACCTGTGGGAAGGTCCTGCCGTTTTATGACGATCTCCTGGAAGAACTGGAGCGTCGGATCGAGGATGAGACAGGATTCCACGTGTTAGACCACGAATTAAAGTTCTATGGACAATGCAGGGAATGCCGGAACAGGCAGAAATAGTACGGAAAAGCACGTGGAGGTGTAAATTTGAAAAAAGAAAACAATGGAAAATTGCGTATCATTCCGCTGGGAGGTCTGGAGAAGATTGGAATGAACATTACTGCCTTTGAGTACGAAGACAGTATTATTGTCGTGGACTGCGGACTTGCGTTTCCGGAGGACGACATGCTTGGCATCGACCTTGTGATCCCGGATGTATCTTATTTGAAAGAGAATATCGGAAAAGTAAAAGGATTTGTGATCACCCATGGGCATGAGGACCACATCGGGGCACTGTCCTATGTGCTTCGGGAGATGAATCTTCCGATCTATGCTACTAAACTGACAATGGGTATCATTGAGCGGAAGCTTACGGAGCATAATCTTTTGCGGAGTACCAGAAGAAAAGTAGTCAGACACGGACAATCTATCAATCTGGGACATTTCCGGATTGAGTTTATTAAAACCAACCACAGTATTCAGGATGCGGCCGCGCTTGCCATTTACTCTCCGGCAGGCATTGTGGTCCATACGGGTGACTTTAAGGTGGATTATACGCCGGTGTTTGGCGATGCGATTGATCTGCAGCGGTTCGCTGAAATCGGAAAGAAGGGCGTACTGGCGCTGATGAGCGACAGCACCAATGCGGAGCGGAAAGGCTTTACGCAGTCTGAACGGACGGTAGGAGTAACCTTTGACCATATTTTTGCGGAACATCAGAACACGAGACTTATTATTGCTACTTTTGCGTCCAATGTGGACCGTGTGCAGCAGATTATCAATACGGCTTGTAAATATGACCGGAAAGTGGTGGTAGAGGGCCGCAGCATGGTAAATATCATCCAGGTGGCTCAGGAGCTTGGATATCTGAACGTGCCGGATAAGACGCTGATCGAGATCGACCAGATGAAGAATTATCCGCCGGAGAAGACGGTGCTGATCACTACGGGCAGCCAGGGCGAGTCTATGGCAGCTTTGTCCCGTATGGCGGCGGATATCCATAAGAAAGTAACGATTATGCCGGGAGATACGGTTATCTTAAGTTCCAATCCGATCCCGGGGAACGAAAAGTCGGTATCCCGTGTAATCAATGAATTGTCTGCAAAGGGAGCAAATGTGATCTTCCAGGATGTTCATGTATCGGGACATGCCTGTCAGGAAGAACTGAAACTGATCTATTCCCTGGTGAAGCCCAAATATGCAATTCCGGTGCACGGAGAATTCCGGCATTTGAAGGCCAACGCAGAGCTGGCGCAGACACTTGGCATACCGAAGGAAAACGTATTTATACTCCAGTCCGGAGATGTTCTGGAGTTAAATAGCCAGGAGGCGAAGGTTGTGGATAAGGTCCATACAGGGACAATACTTGTAGATGGACTGGGAGTCGGCGATGTGGGAAATATTGTACTGCGTGACCGCCAGCATCTGGCAGAGGACGGAATCCTGATCGTGGTGCTGACACTGGAAAAACGGAGCAACCATCTTCTGGCCGGCCCGGATATCGTTTCCCGTGGCTTCGTATACGTAAGAGAGTCTGAGGGACTGATGGAAGAGGCAAGACATGTGCTGATGGATGCGGTGGAGGATTGTCTGATGCATCAGCGCAATGCGGACTGGAGCAAGATAAAGCTGGTAATCCGGGATACGATGAATGAATTCATATGGAAGCGGACGAAGCGCCGCCCGATGATTCTGCCGATCATCATGGATGTGTAAATGTGAACAAACTGTGAAAGGGGACGTACACCTTTGCAAAAGGTGTACGTCCCAAATTGCGAAAAGGGGTGTCCCAGATTGATGAATAATGACAGACTTGCGACATATCTTAAATCGCTGGAGAGTCCGGAAAGGTCCTTCCTTGAACAGGTTGAGCGGGAGGCGCTGGAAAGTTATGTGCCGATCATCCGTAAGGAAACACAGAGTTTTCTTAAGGTGATGCTGGAGATCACGCGTCCTATGCGGATCCTGGAGGTGGGGACGGCGGTGGGCTTTTCTGCGCTTCTGATGAGTGAATATATGCCGGAGGGCGCTCATATTACCACGATTGAGAAGTATGAGAAGAGGATCCCCATTGCCCGGGAAAATTTCCGGAAAGCCGGGAAGGATGATGTGATCACACTGATAGAGGGAGATGCCATGGAAGTGCTGAAATCCCTGGACGGACCATACGACCTGATTTTTATGGATGCAGCAAAAGGACAGTATCCGCATTATCTGCCGGAGGTCTTAAGGCTTCTGGCGCCGGGCGGGGTACTGATGTCTGATAATGTGCTGCAGGACGGGAATCTGATTGAGTCCCGTTTTGCGGTGGAGAGGCGGGACCGTACGATCCACAGCAGGATGCGGGAGTATCTGTATACACTGAAGCATCATAAGAATCTGGAAACCTCAATTCTGCCGCTTGGAGACGGTGTGGCACTCAGTGTGAAGAAGAACGAAGAGAGGAGATAAGTACCATGGAGCGGAAACGTCCAGAATTGTTAATACCTGCCAGCAGCCTGGAGGTATTGAAGACTGCCGTGATCTTTGGGGCAGATGCAGTATATATTGGCGGGGAGGCCTTCGGACTGAGGGCAAAGGCCAAAAATTTCTCGAAGGATGACATGCGGGAAGGAATTGCTTTTGCCCACGAGCATGGGGCAAAGGTGCATGTAACGGTTAATATCCTGGCCCATAACGATGACCTTCCGGGAGTGGAAGAATATCTGAAAGAATTGAAAGAATTGAAGCCTGATGCGCTGATCATTGCAGATCCAGCCATTTTTGAGATGGCAAAGGAGATTTGTCCTGACATCGACCGACATATCAGCACTCAGGCAAATAATACTAATTATGGGACTTATCTTTTCTGGTGGAAGCAGGGAGCAAAGCGGGTGGTGTCCGCAAGAGAGCTGTCTTTGAAAGAAATCCGGGAGATCCGGGATAGAATCCCGGAAGAGATGGAGATTGAAAGCTTTATCCACGGAGCGATGTGCATTTCTTACTCGGGACGATGCCTGCTGAGCAATTATTTTACCGGAAGAGACGCCAATCAAGGAGCCTGCACCCATCCCTGCCGGTGGAAATATGCGGTGGTGGAAGAAAAGAGGCCGGGAGAATATCTGCCTGTTTATGAAAATGAGAGAGGGACATATATCTTTAACTCTAAGGATCTGTGTATGATCGGGCATATCCCGGAAATGATCGACGCGGGAATCGACAGCTTTAAGATCGAAGGGCGGATGAAGACGGCACTCTATGTAGCAACGGTTGCCAGGACCTATCGGAAAGCCATTGATGATTATCTGGAGAATCTGGATAAGTATGAGGCCAACATGCCCTGGTACCTGGATCAGATTTCAAATTGCACATACAGGCAGTTTACCACTGGTTTTTATTTCGGAAAGCCGGACGAGGAAGCCCAGATTTATGATAATAATACCTATATCAGAGAATATACTTATCTGGGGATCATCGGAGGAGAGCGGGACGGCCTTTACCGGATCGAGCAGAGAAATAAATTTTCTGTGGGTGAAACCATAGAGATCATGAAGCCAAACGGCGAGAATATCCAGGTGACCGTTCAGAAGATCCTGGATGAAGAGGGGCAGGAGATGGAAAGCGCACCTCATTCAAAACAGGTTCTCTACGTGGATCTGGAAGGAAAAGCAGAAAAATTTGATATTTTAAGACGTGCGGAAGAATAGTAAATGGCTCTGGATCATCAAAAAATCCAGAGCCATTTTTATGCATGTGTGATAAAAAAGGATAGGAATTATGCGCCGACAGTCACCGCAGAAGCAGTCTCTGCCGCTCTTTTTTTGTGGCCTTTGAATACCAGGCTTCCGACAAAGCCCGCCAGGCTTCCGCCTGCAACGGCAAATGCGAGTGCAAGAACTACCTGGAGAGGCGGGTTAAATGCAAATGGTGCCAGAAGTCCGGGGATTGGCGATGCTGTCCCGGGTGCGTTGTTGATGATCTGGAAAACAGCAGCAGAAATTCCGGCAAGGCCGCCCCCAAAGAAATTTGAACAGTAGATCGGGATCGGGTTGGAAGTCACAATATCCGCCTGGGTCAGAGGCTCCAGCATGACAGCGATCACATTGCTCTTATTTCCCAGCTTCAGTCTTGCAAAGATGATTCCGTTCGTAAAAGAGCCTCCCACACAGGCAATAGCCGCAATTCCCATTGGAAGTCCGGAGAGTCCCAGCATAGCAGTCAGGGCCATAGAGCTTAGCGGTGAGGTACAGATCATTTTCATAATACCGCCAAGAAGGAAGCCCATAACAATAGGGGACTGTTCGGTGGCAGCGGTGATGGTTCCGCCGATGCGGGTCAGGAGAACAGTGACCACCGGATCAGATGCCCAGGCAATGAGATGGGCAAAAGGTGCGATCAAAAGAGCGCCAAGAATGATATTTAATCCTTCGGGCAGTTTCTTTTCAACGATAGGTGAAAGCATTCCTACCAGATAACCCGCGATGAATCCGGGAAGAATACCATACGATCCGACCGCAACGCCGGCAACCACGGAAAGGACCGGATTGGCTCCCATGCTCAGGGGTACCATGATGGCGGCTGCCACTCCGCTAAGACTTCCGGAAGTTTCGCCTACCGTGCGGAAAAAGTCAATTCCTAAAAGATCGCCGGTAATGTATTTGTGGATTGCTTCTACCAGAAAGGTGGCAACGGCAGCATTTGCCATTCCTGACATAGCAAGCTGGCCCTTTGGCATTTTCAGGCTGAACAGTGAGAATCCTGCCAGCGCTACCAGCAGTAATCCAACTCCAGATAAAATAGTCATCATGATTGTTTCCTCCGTTTCTTGTCTGTTTTTGAATATGTCTCTGTCATTTATTGATGAAACAAATATACATATCAGGTTTCAAATAGTTTCAAATAGTATCAAAATTGACAATAAAAAAACGAGCATCATCAGAATTTTGTAAAAAATACACAAAATACTGATGATGCTCCTGGCAATTGAAAGGAACTATTTGTGCACGCTGTATACGACCAGTGCATTTAAGAAATTTTTGATCTTTACATTTCCGTGGCGTTCACTTTTGCCGCGGATAAAATCCATTTCCCGCCGAACCTGTTCAAAATTGTACAGGGTATTGGAATATTCTGTAAAAATTTCATTGCCATAATCCTCCAGACCCAAATGAGCCAGGTTAACGAGCCCGGCAGCCGCGGCCCGGCGGATCCTCTGTTCCATGGATTTGGGAGAGTCGCTGAAACGGCTGCACAGTTCATTCAGTGTTAATTCACTGATTTTTGCATGGTTCTGGATCATATATTCTACCACAGTTATGATATCCCGGCTTCCGATGTCACCGATGATCCCAAGTCTCTGGAGAATCGTCTGCAAAGTGACCATAGATTCGTTTCGGGAAGGCAGAGGTTGTGTGTCAGCAGAGGTTTCGGCGGAGCCTGCCTGTTCTTCGGGCAGAGCTCCGGGGATATCTTCCGTGAAAAGCTCCTGCATTTTCTGAAGAGTGCGTTTCATCGACAGGTTCTGACGGACCTTCTGGATAACGTTTTCTACCTCGATACTGTTGACGGGCTTCTGGATGAAAAATTCAATCCCTGCTTCATAGGCGGCGGAGACCATTTCTTTGGAAGAAACCTGGGAGAGCATAATAAAGGCGGTATCCGGCAGCCGTGTCCTTGCATGTTCCACGAAGGTGATCCCGTCCATCTCGGGCATCAAAAGGTCCACGATGATAATATCCGGTTTTAGTTCGAAGACATCCTCCAGTCCTTCGTGTCCATTACTGCCGGTTCCGCATACGGTTCCGAGCTCCCGGTCGGTAATGATCTGTTTTAAGATCATCCGTATATGTTTGTCATCATCAAGCAGGTAAAATTTCATTAGTATCATCCTTTCTGCGTAAAAGTTGTCTTTGGTACTGTGATTGTAAACGTAGTTTTTCCGGGGACGGACTCCAGGGAAATGGTGCCGTGGAACTGGTCCTTTATCAGATCATGTACCAGATTAAGGCCGAGTCCCCTGCTGACCTCTCCGGTTTCATAATTAATCTTGGTAGAAAATCCGGGACAGAATATTTCCGGCTGGTTTTCTTCCGGAATGCCGGGACCGTGGTCGGTAATCTGGAAAATACGGTTGTCTCCGGAAAGTTTCTGGACGACTTCAATTTGTACGTAAGAACTCTTTTCTGCCTCCAGTGCATTGGTAAAGAGGTTGCGGAAGATGGACATCCAGGCGTAATGTTGTCCGGTATACAGCCTGTGTGGAAGATGGAGCGAGATGGACACTTCTTTTCCGGAGTCTTTGCCAAGGCGGACCGTGGCGTTTTTCAGAACATTCAGGATTTCATCCAGATACATGCCGTCGCTTTTCACTTCCTGATCCAGAACCTCAGAAATTCCCCGCATGATCAGCAGATATTCTTTTTTGATCTCATGGATATCCTTGGATACTGCAAGTGCGGACCGTGCCTGCTCTTCCAGTGCCGGACTGTTTTTTAACTGTTCATACAGATGGTAGGAGGTATTCATAGTCTGTTCGATTAAAGTTGTATTTTTGTCCATCCACAAAACCTCTCCGTTCAGACGGGAGATCAGAAGAAGGAGCTCCTGATAGCGTTTTTCATGTTCTCTCCGGAGGAGGATCCGCCTGTACTGCCGGAAGACCAGGAGCACACAGGCGATGACCAGAGTCCGGAGGACGGCTACCAGGAAGATGCCCAGCTGAGTGGATGGATGAAAGGCATCAGTGCCGGCTCGGAATAGCAGCTCTAATAGGTTGGAAATATAATCGATTCCAACCAAAAAAGGCAGAAGAATCCGATAGCCCGCCGCCTTTTTTTGACGGAGCCGGTCACAGAGATACAAAAGAAGTCCGTAGCTGATATAAAAAATCATCTCAGGAAACAGCCGTTCCGCCGCCTGCAGATCTCCATACCGGAGAAAAGAGAGGAACAGCCGCATCAGAAATACGCCTGCAGCGGCGCACAGCGTGGTTGCAGGCAAGGGGAAATCCGTTGTCAAAAACAAAAATAAAGGCAGCAGAGTGACTGCTACGGAGATTTCAAAATCTGCAAAGAAAAGGTTTACACTCAGCTGTGCTGCCAGAATAACGACCAGGCTGCACAGAGCTATCCGCTGATAGGTTTTATTCATAAAACAGCTCCATGATAAAAAAGATTGATATATTTACTATAACTTTTTCCGGGGTTTTTGTATAGATAATTTTACATGGAAAAGCACAAAAAAAGAAAATGTGACATAGATTATATCAAATACGCCAAGAGGTGCTTTTCTTGAAGTCTTTTCCCCAACCCCTCACAGCCTCCGAAGAAAGAGAATATATGCAGAGATATACGGAGGGTGATCTTGAAGCGAAGCATATACTGATTGAACGGAATCTGCGCCTCGTAGCCCATATTGTGAAAAAGTACCAGACTTATGAAGAAGAGACGGAAGACTTGCTTTCCATCGGAACCATAGGACTGATCAAGGCGGTAGTCACGTTTAACCCCGATAAGTGCGTGAGACTCGGAACGTATGCCGCAAGGTGCATCGAAAATGAAGTGCTGATGTACCTGCGCTCAAAGCGGAAATCTTCGAGGGATATCTCTTTGTATGAACCTATAGGGACGGACCGTGAAGGAAATGAGATCCAGCTCTTTGACATTATTGAAACAGAAGAGGAAGACGCACACCACAAGGTGGAGCTTGGAGAAGACATCCGAAGGCTTTACCAGAAGGTAGAATCCGAGCTGTCGCCAAGAGAGCGGACTGTGCTGAAAATGCGTTATGGGTTATATAACGAAGAAGAATATACGCAGCGGGAGATCGCCGGACAGTTAGGCATCTCTCGTTCTTACGTTTCCAGGATTGAAAAAAGCGCGATCGAAAAGCTTCGGAAACATTTTCAGATGGGGACGTAGACTTTTTGCAAAAGTCTACGTCCCCATCTGAAAAACAGGGTGTCCCTTTTTGAAAAACCCCCTGTCCCCGGTTGACAGGGGAAGAGGGATACGATAAGATATTGTCACCTATTCAAAGCTGGAGTGTTATCGGATGCTCTGTTCAGAGCTTTGAGTTTTCTAACGGCTGTTTCGGCCAGTTGTTCCAAACAAGAGAAGATAACTGAAAATATGAGACCCATAATATGTGGACGGTAAAGAGAAAGGGGTGTGCAAATGGCGTTTAGTGTTGTGCTGTCCGCCGGAATCCGGGGGATGCATGTGGAGCTTGTGCATGTAGAGGCAGATATCAGTAATGGTCTGCCTGTGTTTCATATGGTGGGATACCTGTCATCGGAAGTGAAGGAAGCAGCGGAGAGGGTGCGCACTGCGATCCGCAATGCAGATATCGTTCTCCCTGCAAAGAAGATCATGGTTAATCTGGCTCCGGCGACGATGAGAAAGAAAGGGGCGTCTTATGACCTGCCGATCGCGCTGGCCGTGCTGGCCTCTCTTGGTGTGATCCCCAAAGAAGAGCTGGAACGGGTGCTGGTGATCGGAGAACTGAGCCTTAGCGGACATGTGCGGAAGGTTTCGGGAATCCTTCCCATAGTGAAGCAGGCCCGGGATGCGGGATGTCATACTTGCATCCTGCCCCTGGCGAATCGGACAGAAGGAAATCTGGTAGAAGGGATCCGTATGATCGGGGTTTCTCACCTGAAGGAAGCTCTGGGGTATTTGACTCATACTTTGGAACCAGAAGCTTTAGCAGGCCGGGAGGGAAAAGAAGAAACTGACGGTGCGGCGGAAGAACTGACAGAACTTTTGGATTTCGCCCAGGTAAGAGGGCAACAGGCTGTGAAGCGGGCGGCCGAGGTGGCGGCGGCAGGCGGGCATAATCTTTTGCTGGTGGGTCCGCCGGGCAGCGGGAAGTCCATGATCGCAAGGAGGATCCCCACAATCCTGCCGCCGCCCACGGAAGAAGAGAGTATGGAGATTACCACGGTTTACAGTATCCGGGGTATGGTGGATGAAAGGCATCCGCTGATCACAGGCAGACCCTTTCGGGAAGTCCATCATACAGTGACAAGGGCTGCCCTGATCGGAGGAGGGGCGGTTCCGGTTCCAGGAGAATTAAGCCTGGCTCACGGGGGTGTTTTATTCTTGGACGAGCTGACAGAATTTCAGAAGTCAGTCCTGGAAATGCTCCGTCAGCCGCTGGAAGAGCGGCAGGTGATAATTGCCAGAAGTCACGGGTCTTACTGGTTTCCGGCGAACGTCATGCTGACAGCGGCAATGAATCCCTGTCCCTGTGGAAATTTTCCGGATATGGGGAAATGCAGCTGTACTCCGAGCCAGATACGGAGATATCTAAGCCGGGTGAGTCAGCCGTTCCTGGATCGGATGGATCTGTGTACAGAGGCACCGAAGATTGCGTATGATGATCTGAAGGGGACGGTAAAGGAAGAGAGTTCGGAGGAAATCAGGGAACGGGTGTGCCGGGCAAGGAAGATTCAGACCAGAAGGTATGCGGGGACAAGGGTTTTGTCCAATGCGATGCTGGGCTCCGGAGATCTGGAGCAGTACTGCGCTCTGGATGCAGAGGGGGAAGCGCTAATGCGAAAAGCGTTCCTTGCATTGGATCTTACGGCACGGACCTATCACAAGATCTTAAAAGTCGCACGTACGATCGCAGATCTGGACGGCAGCGAACACATTCAGGCGCCTCATCTGAAAGAGGCGGCAGGCTACCGGACTATGGACAAGAAATACTGGGGCAGATGAAAAGGAGACAAAATCATGATGTATGAATACTGGCTGGCGAAAGTGAGGCCGTTATCGGCCAGGAAAAAAAGAAAGCTGAAGGACGCATATGGCAGTGCCAGAGCCGTATATTATATAGAAGAAAAAGACCTGCACAGGCTGGGAATTTTGACAAAACAGGAGATCCGGCTGCTGTGCCGGAAAACGGAATCAGAAAAGCAGCTGGAAGAGGAGTGGAAAAAGCTCGAAATGGCCGGGATACAGATGATACCATATGGCGCGCCAGAGTATCCCCAAAGATTGACACAAATCCAGGATCCGCCTTTTGCGCTTTTTGTCAAGGGGGATCTTCCGCCGGAAAATCAGCCGGCGGTAGCAATTGTAGGAGCAAGAAAATGTACACCTTACGGGGAGCAGATGGCTTTGGAGTATGGTGAGGCAATGGCCGGAGCGGGGATTGCGGTAATCAGCGGAATGGCAAGGGGAATCGACGGCGCCGGTCAGAGAGGAGCACTGAACGGAGGAGGGAGGACTTATGGGGTGCTGGGTTGTGGTGTGGATATCTGCTATCCGAGAGAACATATTGGCCTTTATACAGATATCATGAAAAATGGCGGGATCCTGTCAGAACGCATACCGGGAGAGCCGCCGCTGCCGGCCTATTTTCCGGAACGGAACCGTATCATCAGCGGGCTTGCAGATGTAGTTCTGGTCATGGAGGCGAAAAGAAAAAGCGGATCGCTCATTACGGCAGATCAGGCATTGGAACAAGGCAAAGATGTCTACGCCCTGCCGGGGCCGGCAGACAGCCCTCTAAGCGAGGGGTGTCATCAGCTGATCCGTCAAGGGGCAGGAATCCTTTTGTCGCCGCAGGATCTTTTGGAGGAACTGGGGATGGAGAGAATCTGCATTATGAAAAAATCTGACAAGAATAAAAAAATGCTTGAAAGTCCCGAAAATATGGTGTATAGTTGTCTCGGTTTATTTCCAAAGGACGTCAGCTATATTATAGAAGAAACAGGATTGGAGCCGGGAAGAGTCATGGAGGCTCTGATCACGCTGGTACTTGAGGGATATGCCAGAGAAATATCAAAAAATCATTATGTCAGAGCCGAAAAGGGCCCTGGCAGAAAAATATAAAACGGAGGAAAGATATGGCACGCTATCTTGTAATCGTGGAGTCACCGGCAAAGGTGAAAACAATCAAAAAGTTTTTGGGGAGCAATTATGTTGTAATGGCATCCAACGGCCATGTGCGCGACCTGCCCAAAAGCCAGCTTGGCATCGATGTAGAGCATGACTTTGAGCCAAAGTATATCACGATTCGAGGGAAGGGTGAGATTTTGGCGGCATTGAGAAAGGAAGTCAAAAAGGCGGACAAAGTATATCTGGCAACCGACCCGGACCGGGAAGGAGAAGCGATTTCCTGGCATTTAAGCCAGGCGCTGAAGCTGGATAAAAAGAAAACATATCGGATCAGTTTTAATGAAATTACGAAAAGCGCGGTCAAGGCGTCGTTAAAAAATGCAAGAGAGATTGATTCTGATCTGGTAGACGCTCAGCAGGCAAGAAGAGTTCTGGATCGGATTGTAGGCTACCGGATCAGCCCGCTTTTGTGGGCAAAGGTAAAACGGGGATTAAGCGCGGGGCGTGTGCAGTCAGTCGCACTGCGCATTATTGCCGACCGGGAAGAAGAGATCAATGCCTTTATTCCGGAGGAATACTGGACGCTGGATGCAAACCTGAAGGTGGAAGGGGAGAAAAAGCTCCTCAGAGCCAAATTCTATGGAAAAGGAAATAAAAAACTGACCATCGGATCCAGGGAAGAGATGGAGCAGATATTAAAAGAACTGGAGGGGGCGGAGTATACAGTAGACGAGATCCGCAAAGGCGAAAGGGTCAAGAAGGCTCCGGTACCTTTTACAACCAGTACTCTGCAGCAGGAGGCATCCAAAGCTCTGAATTTTGCTACCTCAAAGACTATGAGGATTGCCCAGCAGCTATACGAGGGAATTGATATCAAAGGAAATGGAACAGTAGGTCTGATCACCTATCTGCGTACGGACTCTACAAGAGTATCGGCAGAGGCGGATCAGACTGTGAGGGAATATATCGGCGGTACTTACGGCCCGGAATATGTGGCCTCCAGAGATATTTCCAGTGCCAGGGACGGCAGGGGAGTACAGGATGCTCATGAGGCAATCCGGCCTACAGATGTTACGAGAACACCGGCGGCTATGAAGGATTCCCTGACCAGAGACCAGTTCCGTCTCTACCAGCTGGTATGGAAACGTTTTGTGGCAAGCAGGATGCAGCCGGCTAAATATGAGACTACCTCCGTGAGGATCGCGGCAGGGGAATATCGGTTTACAGTAGCCGCATCCAGGATAGCGTTTGAAGGATTCCGGTGTGTATATACAGAAGCCGATGAAGAGAAGGAAGAAAATAACGTGCTGGTAAAAGGGCTGGATGAGAATGCAAAACTTTCCAAAGAAAGCTTTGAGACGAAACAGCACTTTACACAGCCGCCGGCTCACTATACGGAGGCCGCTCTGGTCAAAACCTTAGAGGAGCTTGGGATCGGACGTCCCAGTACCTATGCGCCGACGATCACCACGATCATTTCCAGAAGATATGTGGCGAAGGAAAATAAAAATCTTTATATGACAGAGATTGGCGAGGTAGTCAATAACATCATGAAGCAATCATTCCCCAGCATCGTGGATGTGAATTTTACGGCAAATATGGAAGGACTGCTGGATGGTGTTGCAGAAGGGAAGGTAAGATGGAAAACTATTATCGAGAACTTCTATCCGGATCTGGATGCTGCTGTGAAGAAAGCGGAAGAAGAGCAGGAAAAGGTAAAGATCGAAGATGAAGTGACCGACGTGATCTGTGAGCAGTGCGGTCGGAATATGGTGATCAAATATGGCCCTCACGGAAGATTTCTGGCCTGTCCCGGATTTCCGGAGTGCCGGAATACCAAGCCATATCTGGAAAAGATCGGTGTGCCCTGCCCTGTCTGCGGTAAAGATGTAGTGATCCGCAAGACAAAAAAAGGCAGAAAATATTATGGCTGTGAGGATAACCCGAACTGTGAATTTATGTCATGGCAGAAACCATCGGTAAAGAAATGTCCGCGCTGCGGAAGCTATATGGTAGAGAAGGGAAATAAGCTTCTGTGCAGTGATGAGACCTGTGGTTATGTGGAAGATAAGAGAAATGTAAAGAATATTTAGAAAATTTGTTGAATGTTTATATAATGTATGATAATATTACTTTCAAAGGATGGAGGATTGCCATGAGTGTACAATTATTAGATAAAACAAGGAAAATCAACAAATTACTGCACAATAACAATTCCAGCAAGGTCGTATTTAACGACATTTGTGCGGTACTGACAGAAATTTTGAATTCCAACGTGGTTGTGATCAGTAAGAAGGGGAAGGTGCTGGGCTGCAGCAAATGCGAGGGCGTGCCGCTGATCGAAGAGCTTATTGAACAGAAGGTAGGAACGCATATTGACGGGATGCTGAATGAAAGGCTCTTAAGTATCCTTTCTACGAAGGAAAATGTTAATCTGGAGACCTTAGGCTTCTCCGCTGATGTGGTGAAGGGGTATCAGGCGATCATCACACCGATCGATATCGCCGGCGAACGGCTGGGAACGCTGTTCATCTATAAGATTGACCAGATTTATGAAATTGATGATATTATCCTGAGTGAATACGGAACCACGGTGGTAGGGCTTGAGATGTTAAGGTCTGTCAACGAGGAAAATGCGGAAGAAAGCAGGAAAGAGCATATTGTCCAGTCTGCCATCAGCACGCTGTCATATTCCGAACTGGAAGCGATCATCCACATTTTTGATGAGCTGGATGGAACAGAGGGAATCCTGGTAGCCAGCAAGATTGCAGACCGTGTGGGAATTACCAGGTCTGTGATCGTAAATGCGCTCCGTAAGTTTGAGAGCGCCGGTGTCATCGAATCCCGTTCTTCCGGTATGAAAGGAACTTACATCAAGGTAGTCAATGATTATGTATTTACAGAGCTGGAGCATATTAAGGCTGAGCGCATGCAGAAATAGGAGAGGGACTTTATGTACGAAGAGTGTTCTGCCAGGCTCCGTATGGTGCGGGTCATTTTAAAAGACGGATATCTGGATGAGGTTTCTCATCCGTGCAGTGTAATAAAGTATCGTCCGGAGGAGGAATGCATATACTTATTAACGGAAAACAAACTTTCATCGTTTTCTCTGGATGGAATCTATGAATGTCAGATTGATACCGGAAAAGGGACCCTTGCCTGTACCGGAATGCTGCTGGAGCGTTACTGGAATAAATCAGGGAATGTGATCAAATTCCGGATTCAGAATGGATTTTATAAAAATCTTGTAAACTAAATAAAAGTGTGTTGACAAATCCGAAAGAGAGTGCTATTTTATACCTAGAGTTTTTCAGCACTCTCTTTTAGTGAGTGCTAACAAATAGATTTAAATCTAAGGAGGCATATTCTATGAAACTAGTACCATTAGGCGACAGAGTTGTATTGAAACAGTTAATCGCAGAAGAAACGACCAAATCCGGGATCGTGATCCCCGGACAGTCAAAAGAGAAACCGCAGCAGGCGGAAGTAATTGCTGTAGGGCCTGGCGGAACAGTAGACGGAAAAGAAGTAGTGATGAACGTGTCTGCCGGACAGACGGTCATTTACTCCAAATATGCGGGAACCACCGTTGAGATCGATGACGAAGAGTACATTATTGTAAAGCAGGATGATATCCTGGCAATCGTAGAATAATCAACCATTTTAGTTTATTAGGAGGCAGTAAGATCATGGCAAAAGAAATTAAATATGGCGCCGAGGCCAGAAGCGCACTGGAAGCAGGAGTTAATCAGCTGGCAGATACAGTAAGAGTTACACTTGGACCAAAGGGACGCAATGTTGTCCTGGATAAATCCTTTGGAGCACCGCTGATCACTAACGACGGTGTAACGATCGCAAAAGAGATCGAGCTGGAAGATGCTTTTGAGAACATGGGAGCACAGCTGATCAAGGAAGTTGCTTCCAAGACAAATGACGTGGCCGGAGACGGAACTACCACAGCTACCGTACTGGCACAGGCTATGGTGCACGAAGGAATGAAGAACCTGGCAGCAGGCGCAAATCCGATCATCCTTCGTAAAGGTATGAAGAAAGCGACAGATACAGCAGTAGAAGCAATCGCTAAGATGTCCAGCAAAGTAAACGGCAAAGATCAGATCGCCAAGGTTGCAGCAATTTCTGCCAGTGACGAGGAAGTAGGCGAGATGGTAGCAGACGCTATGGAAAAAGTTTCCAACGACGGTGTTATCACCATTGAAGAGTCCAAGACCATGAAGACAGAACTTGACCTGGTAGAAGGTATGCAGTTTGACCGCGGATATGTGTCTGCATACATGGCAACTGATATGGATAAAATGGAAGCAAACCTGGAAGATCCATACATCCTGATCACAGATAAGAAGATCTCCAACATCCAGGATATCCTTCCGCTGCTGGAGCAGATCGTACAGTCCGGAGCAAGACTTCTGATCATCGCAGAGGATATCGAAGGCGAGGCGCTGACTACCCTGATTGTAAACAAACTGCGTGGAACCTTCAATGTAGTAGCAGTAAAAGCACCTGGATATGGCGACAGAAGAAAAGAGATGCTCAAAGATATCGCAATCCTGACAGGCGGAGAAGTGATCTCCGAAGAGCTGGGACTGGATCTTAAGGATACAACAATGGAACAGCTGGGTCGTGCAAAATCCGTTAAAGTACAGAAAGAAAACACTGTTATCGTAGACGGACTTGGCGACAAGAAAGCTATTGCAGACCGTGTGGCTCAGATCAAGAATCAGATTGAAGAGACCACTTCTGATTTCGACAGAGAAAAACTTCAGGAGAGACTGGCAAAACTGGCCGGCGGCGTAGCAGTGATCCGTGTAGGTGCGGCTACTGAGACAGAAATGAAAGAAGCAAAACTTCGTATGGAAGATGCCCTGGCAGCTACCAGAGCAGCTGTTGAAGAAGGTATCATCGCAGGAGGCGGATCTGCTTACATCCACGCTGCAAAAGAAGTGGCTAAGAAGGTAGCAGAGATGGAAGGCGATGAAAAGACAGGCGGAAATGTAGTCCTGAAAGCGCTGGAAGCTCCGCTGTACCGCATCGCTGCCAACGCAGGACTGGAAGGATCTGTTATCATTAATAAAGTATCCGAGTCTGAGCCTGGCATTGGATTCGACGCACTGACAGAGCAGTATGTAGATATGGTAGAGAGCGGTATCCTGGATCCTGCAAAGGTAACAAGAAGCGCACTTCAGAACGCGACCAGCGTAGCAGCTACACTTCTGACTACAGAGTCTGTTGTGGCAAATATTAAGGAAGAAGTACCGGCTGCAGCACCGGCAGGCGGCGGAATGGGAATGATGTAATTCCCGGATAAATACAGTTCACACTGTGAGCCATAGTCTGGTTCTCACAGATAAAAGTGAAAATTTTGAAAACTCCCCTTAGGGGGAGTTTTCTTTTTGTGTAGAAATGTGTTACAATGATACCAATCAGTATATATTTTTTGGAGGAATAAATAAATGAGTGACTTCTATACAGAACAGCTTGTAAAAAAACAGTCTGGGGCAAAGGAGATGGCGATCAGAGCGGGGCTGATCGTACTGACGGTCATCGCCGTGTTTATCGTGCTTATGTTTCCGTTAGGGATCATTCTGCCGATACTGGCTGTTGTGCTGGATGTATTCATGTTCCGCAGGCTGAATGTGGAGTATGAATATCTGTTTGTCAACGGAGATCTTGACGTGGACAAGATCATGAGCCGTGCAAAGCGTAAGAGAATGTTCTCGATGAATGTTTCAGAGATGGAACTTCTGGCGCCGTCAGATGCTCCGGAGCTTCGTCAGTATCAGAACGCAAAGACGCTGGACTTTTCTTCCGGAACCGGACAGGCTAAGTTGTACACATTAGTCGTAGCGGATCACGGGGAACTGAAAAAAGTGGTATTTGAGCCAAATGAAACGATTATTGAAGGCTTTTTTGTGCTGGCACCCAGAAAAGTCATCAGAAAATAGTTGACAAATCATGTCAGGATTCGATATGATAGCTGTTAAATATTACAATTTTGCAATGGTGAAAGAGAGGATGAAAAATCATGGGAAAGATTATCGGAGAAGGAATTACATTTGATGATGTTCTTTTAGTACCGGCTTATTCAGAAGTGATCCCCAATCAGGTGGATCTGTCTACGTATCTGACCAAGAAGGTGAAGCTGAATATACCGATGATGAGTGCCGGAATGGATACAGTCACTGAGCACCGGATGGCGATTGCTATGGCGCGTCAGGGAGGAATCGGTATTATTCACAAGAATATGTCCATTGAAGAACAGGCAGAAGAAGTAGACAAGGTAAAGCGATCGGAAAATGGGGTAATCACAGATCCGTTTTTCCTGTCTCCGGAAAATACACTGGAGGATGCCAATAATCTGATGGCAAAATTCAGGATCTCAGGTGTGCCGATCACAGAAGGAAGGAAATTGGTCGGTATCATTACCAACCGTGATTTGAAGTTCGAGGAAGATTTTTCTAAAAAGATTAAAGAATCCATGACCTCCGAGGGACTTATTACAGCTCCGGAAGGCATTACATTAGAAGAAGCAAAGAAAATCCTTGCAAAAGCAAGAAAAGAAAAGCTGCCGATCGTAGATAAGGACTTTAACCTGAAAGGTCTGATCACGATCAAGGATATTGAAAAACAGATCAAATATCCTCTGTCAGCAAAGGATGGACAGGGACGCCTGCTCTGCGGAGCCGCAATCGGTATCACCGCGAACTGTCTGGAGCGTACCCAGGAACTGGTAAACGCCAAGGTAGATGTAGTGGTTATGGACTCTGCTCATGGACATTCCGCTAATGTTATGCGGACAGTGGACATGGTAAAATCCAAATTCCCGGATCTGCAGGTGATCGCAGGAAATGTTGCTACAGGAGAAGGAACAGAGGCCCTTATCAAGGCCGGCGTAGATGCGGTGAAGGTGGGAATCGGACCGGGATCCATCTGTACGACCCGTATTATCGCGGGTATCGGTGTTCCTCAGATTTCTGCAGTTATGGATTGCTATGAAGTTGCAGACAAATACGGAATCCCGATCATTGCGGATGGCGGTATTAAGTATTCCGGAGATATGACAAAAGCCATTGCAGCAGGTGCAAACGTGTGCATGATGGGAAGTATTTTTGCCGGATGTGACGAAAGCCCGGGAACCTTTGAACTGTACCAGGGAAGAAAATATAAAGTTTACCGCGGCATGGGCTCTATCGCGGCTATGGAAAACGGAAGCAAAGACCGCTATTTCCAGAGCGACGCCAAAAAACTGGTGCCGGAGGGAGTGGAAGGCCGTGTGGCATATAAGGGATCCGTGGAAGATACAGTATTCCAGCTGATGGGAGGCCTCCGGTCCGGTATGGGCTACTGCGGCGCTCCGACAATTGAGGATCTGAAGCAGAAGGGTCAGTTTATCAAGATTTCTGCGGCTGCACTCAGAGAGAGTCATCCGCATGATATTCATATCACGAAAGAGGCACCAAACTATAGTGTAGATGAATAGTTGATTAGAGAATGAAAAGCCAGGCGCAGATGCGTCTGGCTTTTTTTGACAGGACAGTAAAAATTTACTAAAATCTTAAAAAAGTACAAATGAAAAAAGGGAATGTAAAAAATATTTAAAAAAAGTGAAAAATCACAGAAACTTTGTCCTAATGCTTCGAAGGTCTGCTGTGGTAAAGTGTATACATCCAAAAAAGTTCATCGAATGAAGTCAAAATCTTTATGCCGACCATGAAGTCCTGCTATGCGGCGGCCATCGTGACCACGTTCATGACGAGCTGGAATAATTATCTGTGGCCGTTGACCGCACTGCAGTCGCCGGAAAAGAGAACTCTGCCGCTGATTCTTTCCGCAATGGGTTCCTCTTATACGCCAGATTATGGTATGATGATGGTGGCGGTTGTGATCGCGACAATCCCGACAGCATTGATCTTCTTCCTGATGCAGAAACAGTTTGTGGCAGGAATGACAGGCTCTGTAAAGGGATAGCTTTGAAAGGAAGAGAGGAGTAACAGATATATGACAGCAAAAGAAGCGAAGCTTTCGTGGCTTGAGGATCCGGAGGTTTTTGCCGTAAACCGGATCCCGGCACATTCGGACCACACCTATTTTGAAAAGGAGACAGAGGAGAGGCCGCTCAGACAGTGTCTGAACGGCTCCTGGCTGTTCTCCTATGCAAAAAATCCGTCTATGCGTGTAGAAAGATTTTATGAGGACAGCTATGACTGCAGCGGATTTGATACGATACAGGTGCCGGGTCATTTGGAGACTCAGGGGTATGGACGAAACCAGTATATTAACACCATGTATCCCTGGGACGGGGAAGAATTCTTACGTCCGCCCATGGTCTCAAAACGCAATAATCCGGTGGGGAGTTATGTGAAGTATTTTACTCTGGAAGAACAGATGAAAGGAAAAAGGACTTTCATCTCTTTCCAGGGGGTAGAAACTGCCTTTTATGTGTGGCTGAACGGAACATTCATCGGTTACAGCGAGGATAGCTTTACGCCGGCAGAATTTGAGCTGACAGAGACTTTGCGGGAGGGAGAAAATAAACTGGCGGTAGAGGTATATAAAAGGAGCAGTGCAAGCTGGCTGGAGGATCAGGATTTTTTCCGGTTTTCCGGAATCTTCCGGGATGTATTTCTCTACAGTATTCCCAGAGTGCACGTGCGGGATATCTTCGTGAAAGCAGGTCTTACGGATTCCTATCAGGAGGGGACGCTTGAGATCCGGGCAGAGCTTATTGGAGATATAGACGATGTAACGATTGAGGCAAGTCTTCGGGACGGGGATGAGAAAGAAATCTGGAACGGAAATGCAGAGGGGAAGGAAGAGGTCTTTTTTAAAGCTTCCGGACTTGCTGTTCTGCCGTGGAGTGCAGAGGAGCCAAGGCTTTACCGCCTGTATCTGTATGTAAAGAACGAAGAAGGACAGATTCTGGAATTTATCCCGCAGAAGGTGGGCTTTCGCCGGTTTGAGATGAAAGACAGGATCATGTGTCTGAACGGGAAGCGAATTCTGTTTAAGGGTGTGAACCGGCATGAGTTTGATCCGGTAAGAGGCCGGGCCATCACCAGAGAGGATATGCTGTGGGATATCCGGTTTATGAAGCAGCATAATATAAATGCAGTCCGCACCTCTCATTATCCGAATCAGACCCTTTGGTATGAGCTTTGTGACGAGTACGGAATCTATCTCATCGACGAGACCAATCTGGAAAGCCATGGATCCTGGCAGAAATTAGGAGAAGTGGAGCCGTCCTGGAATGTACCTGGGGATCGTCCGGAATGGAAGGCTGCGGTCCTGGACCGTGCGTCATCTATGTTTGAACGGGATAAGAACCACCCGTCTGTTCTGATCTGGTCCTGCGGAAACGAATCCTATGCGGGAACAGATATAGAAGCGATGTCCGAATATTTTCACGAGAAGGATGACTCCCGGCTGGTGCACTATGAAGGGGTATTCTGGAACCGGAAATACGACCATATCAGTGACATGGAAAGCCGGATGTATGCAAAGCCGGCGGAGATCGAAGAGTATCTTGAGAATGATCCGAAAAAGCCATATATCAGCTGTGAATACATGCATTCTATGGGGAATTCCACAGGCGGTATGAAGCTGTATACGGATCTGGAGAAAAAGTATCCTCTTTATCAGGGAGGATTTATCTGGGATTATATTGATCAGTCTCTGTACCGGGTCAATGAGCTGGGAGAGCGGGTACTGACTTACGGCGGCGATCACGATGAAAGAGCCACAGATTATGAGTTCTGCGGAAACGGCATTGTCTATGCGGACAGGAAGGCATCTCCAAAAGCTCAGGAGGTGAAGGCTTTATATGCGGATATCAAGCTGGAGCCGGATGAAAAGGGTGTAAAGATTATAAATGACAGCCTGTTTGTCTCTACCGGAAGATATGTGCTGGCATATCGTCTGTTAAAGGAGGACCGGTGTCTTTACGAAGCGGAGACAGAGACGGATGTGGCGCCGGAAAGCGAGGCTTATGTGAACCTGACCTATCCGGAACTTCCAGGTACTGGTGAATTCATCTATGAAGTATCTCTGCGGCTTAAGGATGACACTCTGTGGGCAAAGGCCGGCCATGAGATATCTTTTGGGCAGTACGTGAAGAAGACAGCAGACAAGGCAGAAGAAAAGACCTGCCCGCTGGAGATCATCCGGGGGGATGTAAACATCGGGGTCAGAGGAAGAGGATTTACAGCCATGTTCTCTAAGGCGGAGGGCGGGATCGCATCTCTTTGCTATGATGGCGTGGAATACATTACGAGGACACCGAAGCTCACATTCTGGAGAGCGCTTACGGACAATGACAGAGGAGCAAAGACCGGCTTTGACGCTGCTCAGTGGATGACTGCAGGATTGTTTTATAAACTGACTGATGTGGATGTACAGGAGCAAAAAGACCAGGTGTGCGTTACGTTTGAATATCTGCTTCCAACGGTTCCGCAGACCAAAGCCTATGTTTCCTATCGGGTGACAGGCGACGGAAAGATCCACGTACATGCTTTGTATAAGGGAACAGACGGGCTGCCGGAAATGCCTGCTTTCGGTATGGACATGAAACTGAAAGCAAGGTATGATAGAGTAAGGTATTACGGACGGGGACCTGAGGAAAACTATCTGGACCGCAGGGAAGGGGCAAGGCTTGGTGTGTACAGCTATCAGGCTGCCGATAACTTATCTGCTTATCTGTTCCCGCAGGAGTGCGGAAACCGTATGGATGTACGCTGGGTAGAAGTAACAGACGCGGACGGTCAAGGACTTCGCTTTGAAACAGAAGGTGTTCCTTTTGAAAACAGTGTTCTTCCCTGCAGTGCTTACGAGCTGGAGGCGGCCACGCACCGGGAAGAACTGCCGAAAGCTCACTACAGCTGGGTACGGATCCTTGAGAGCCAGATGGGAGTTGGAGGAGATGACAGCTGGGGAGCTCCAGTGCATGAGGAATACAGACTTTCTTCGGATATTGACCGGAATATAAAATTTACCATTCAAAAGGTGTAATATGGAAGATTATTGTAAGGTTCTGATCATTGATGATGAATTCATCATGCGTCAGGGCATGAAGCATATGCTGGAATGGGAAAAAGAAGGCTTTCAGATCGTTGGTGAGGCCACCAACGGTCAAGAGGGCCTTGATTTGATTGAAAAGCTGGAGCCGGATATCGTGCTTGCGGATATTGTCATGCCGGTGCTGGACGGGATTGAATTTTCCCAGATCCTGAAGCAGAAATATCCGGGAATCCAGCTGATCATTCTCAGTAGCTATGACAAATTTGAATATGTAAAATCTACACTGCTGAACGGAGCGTCAGATTATATACTGAAGCCCACACTCAATCCGGAGATCCTTCTGAAAACCCTGCAGAAGGCGGCAAGGAACATCCCCGGGCTTACACTGCGCAAGGAGAAGGAGCTGTCGCCCCGAGTGATGCTGGAACGCTTTCTGATGGGATACCGGGATAGACTGGATGAGGTGTTGTTTGTTAATACTTTTCCACATAGTTTGTACCGGGTCGCGGGAATTGATCTGCGTGCTTTGCAGGAAGGGCAAAAGCCCCGCATCGTGAAGTTTAGCGATATGGCGGAGGAATATTTCGAAAGACAGACAGAATATGAAATGCTGTCAGTGCTCATTGAAGAAGAGATCCTCTGCATGGTATTCAATTTCCGCGTCAGGGATGAAGAGCGTGTTCTGAGGGATATGCAGGGGTTTGCGGATAAAATGAACAGCATCTTTGACCGGGTATTCTTTGTGATAGGAGACAGCTTTTCCGGGATTCAGGGAATACGGAAAAGTTATCAGAAAGAAATACGTCCGAATCTTGGAATGAAATTTTATTACCCGGGAACGGCGATGCTTCTTAGCAGCCAGGTAAAGATAACGGCCGAGGAGACCCGGTTCGCGTTTGAAGACTACAGCAGTGCACTGATGCGGCGGCAGTATGGCAGGGCGCTGGAGATGTTCCGGGAATATACGTTTCTTTTGTGCGAAGCGAAAGCGGATGTGTACCGGCTGAAAAATTTGACGAAAAATCTTTTCTACAATTATCTGATCGAGATGGAAAAGTGCCAGGTGGATATCGGAACCATGAAGAGAGCTTATTTTTCCAGTATCGACAAGGCGGAAAACGTGGAAAAAGTCAGAAGCGGTGGCCCGTATCATGAAAAGCATGGAGGAAGACGGGCAGAAACATATGACGATAATGGATTCCGGCAGTGTGCGCTCTTATCAGATGCCCGTCAGCTTACCAGCACTTATAACACGATGATCCGTGATATCAATCAGTATATTGAACAGATTGTCTCCATAGAGAAAGAGAAACGCACCGCAGAGATCCATGCGCTTCAGATGCAGATCAATCCGCACTATATGTATAATACTCTGGCCAGTATAAAATGGCTGGCCTGGCAGCAGGATACGAAGAAGACGACAGAGGTGATCGATGCATTTATTTCGCTGCTCAGAAATACGATCAGCAATACAGATGAATTTATCACGGTTGAGCAGGAAATCCGGAATCTGGAAAATTATGTAAAGATCAATCAGGTGCGGTACGGAGATCATGTAAAGGTGGAATATTATATTCCGGTGCAGTGTATGGAGTTAAGGCTTCCCAAACTGATCCTCCAGCCTTTTGTAGAAAATGCATTTTTCCATGGATTTCCGGAGGGACGTACCGGCTGCATCCAGATTTTTGCACGGCTGGAGGAGAGGTATCTCCGGTTTGATATTGAGGATAACGGCGTGGGGATGAATGCAGAAACGCTGATGTCGCTTAAGCAGAAGGAGAAGATCAAGGGAGAGCATTTCACCGGGATCGGTGTGAATAATGTGGATGACCGGATTAAAATGATCTATGGTATGGACTATGGCATCAATATTGTCAGCAAAGAAGAGAGCGGGACAACGGTAACGATCAAAATACCGATACGAAAATAAAAGAAAAGAGGGGACAGGATGAGAAGAGAAGCATTTGGAGTGACGAAAAAAGGAGAAAGCGCCTGGCTTTATTCACTGGAAAACAGGCAGGGGCTGAAAGCCCAGGTGACAGACTATGGGGCGGCGCTTGTGCGGATGATGGTGCCGGACCGGGACGGCAGGATGCGGGATGTGGTGCTTGGATACGGGGACGTGTCGGGATATGAAAAGGGCACCTGCTTTTTTGGCGCTACGGTGGGACGATGCGCCAACCGGATCAGAGGAGGAAGTTTTACACTGCGTGGAAAGACCTTCCTGCTGGAGAAAAATGACAATGGTGTCAATACGCTGCATGGCGGACGGGATTTCACAAACCAGAGACTGTGGAAGGTGGAGAAAGAAGAGGCGCAAAGCATCACCTTCCTTCTGCACAGCCCGGACGGAGACCAGGGATTTCCAGGAACAGTGGATATCAGGGTTACATATGAGCTGACGGATGACGATGTACTTAGGATCCATTATCATGGCATGCCGGATCAGGACACCATCCTTAATTTTACCAATCACAGCTACTTTAATCTTGACGGACACGGAGCAGGAAATGTGCTGGAGCAGAAAGTATGGATTGATGCAGATGCATATACCCGGGCGGACCGGCAGTCTATCCCTACCGGAGAGATCGTATCGGTGGAAGGGACGCCTATGGATTTCAGGACCGGGCAGCTGATCGGTGCCCGGATCGGGGAAGATTATGAGGCTCTGAATTTTGGCGGAGGCTATGACCATAACTGGGTATTGAATGGCAGCGGCCTGCGGCGCGTGGCCGGTATGTGTTCTTCCCGGAGCGGGATTGGGATGGAAGTGTATACGGATCTGCCGGGGATGCAGTTCTACACGGCCAATTTCGTGGAAGATGAAAAAGGGAAGGAAGGCGCCGTGTATGGAAGACGGCAGGGAGCCTGCTTTGAGACACAGTTCTTCCCGGATGCCATCCATCAGGAATCATTCCCGTCTCCTGTAGTACATGCCGGGGAGATCTATGACACCACCACGGAATATCACTTTTTTAAAAATTCATAAAATCCTAAGGTTCTTTTTCGGAAATCTTCCTGGTTCTGTGATAAGATAGCAGCAGATGGGAAGGATATCTGATGAAACGAAAACGGACACAAAAGATCAAAGGAAGAACAGCAGCACAAAAAAAGAGGCGGATGAAACGTGCGTTGCGCCTCGGTTTTGTGCTGCTGATTTTATTGGCCCTGCTGCTTGGTGTGATGAAGGTTTCCGGGCGGTGCTCCAATGAATATTCAGAGCGGACAGGAGATGCCATAGATGCGCTCCGGCCGGAGATGGATGTGGAGCTTCTGACAGTAAATCCCTATTCCAGACCGGGGACCAGTACACAGAAGATCACCGGGATCGTCGTGCATTACACAGCCAATCCCGGGGCAACTGCCATGGAGAACAGGAATTATTTTGAGAATCTTAAGGATACCCATGAGACAAAAGCCAGCAGTAATTTTGTGGTGGGGATTGAAGGTGAGATTGTACAGTGCGTTCCGACCTGGGAGGTGGCATACGCGTCCAACAGCCGGAATATTGATACGGTTTCCATTGAGTGCTGTCATCCGGATGAGACCGGAAAATTTACGGATGCCACATACCGGTCGGTGGTAAATTTGTGCGCCTGGCTGTGCATGAAGTTTGATCTTGGAGCCGATGACGTGATCCGTCATTATGACGTGACGGGGAAAGAGTGTCCCAAATATTTTGTGGATCATGAGGACGCCTGGGAAAACTTCCGGCAGGATGTGAAGGAAACTCTTGCCAGGCAGCAGAATTACTGATATGATTGTACAGGTAAATGTAGAGGAAGAGAAGAAAGGCGTGAAGGCATGAACGATTTGGAGATGTACAGAGAACAGCTTGCCCTCTGCGATGATAAGATCATCGATGCGCTGATGGAAAGAAACGCGATCATCGAAAAGATCATGGCATATAAAGAAGAATATGGGATGCCGATCCTGCAGCCTCAGCAGGAGAGAAAGCAGAAGGTAAGGCTGGAGCAGAAACTGGAACACAATAAGTACCAGGATGAGATCTATGATGTGTTCCAGAGGATCCTGAAAAACAGCAAGCGGATCCAGGCAAGAAAACTGTTTGATTATAATATCGTGCTGATCGGATTTATGGGAGCAGGAAAGACTACCGTGTCCGATTACTTAAGTACGATGTTTGATATGGATATTATTGAGATGGACCAGGAGATCACGGACCGGGAAGAGATGAGCATCCCGGATATCTTTGCCACATACGGGGAAGAGTACTTCCGGGATCTGGAGACCAGTCTTCTGGTGGAGCTGCAGGACCGTAAAAATGTGATCATTTCCTGCGGCGGAGGGACTGCTCTTCGGGAAAACAATGTGGCTGAGATGAAGAAAAACGGCCGTGTCGTCCTTTTGACGGCCAGCCCGGAGACAATCTACGAGAGAGTGAAGGACAGTGACGACAGACCGGTGCTGAAAGGCCGTAAAAATGTGGACGGCATTGCAGAACTGATGGAACAGCGCCGGGAGAAATATGAGGCGGCCGCTGATATCGTGGTACAGACAGATCACAAGACTGTGCTTCAGGTCTGCGAGGAGCTGGTGCGGCGGCTGTCGGAAATGGAAGAGGATTATGTTTAAGACGTTTTATCCAGATCAGTACCTGGCATCTACCTATGTGATAGATTTTGAAAAGCTATATAAAGAAGGATTCCGGGGACTGATCTTTGATATTGACAACACTCTTGTGCCGCATAACGCCCCGGCAGACGACAGGGCCATTGCGCTGTTTGAGAGGTTAAAGTCGATCGGCTACCGGTGCTGCCTGATCTCAAATAATCAGGAGCCCAGAGTAAAAATGTTTAATGAAAAAATCCAGGTGGATTATGTGTATAATGCCCATAAGCCATCTACGAAAAATTATATCCGCGCCATGGAGATCATGGGAACGGACCGGAGCAACACGATTTTTATCGGCGACCAGCTTTTTACAGACGTGTGGGGAGCAAAAAGGGCAGGGATCCCTAATATCCTGGTAAAGCCGATTCATCCTAAGGAGGAGATCCAGATTGTTTTAAAGAGGTATCTGGAGAAAATAGTCCTCTTCTTTTATCGGAGAGAGCAGAAGAGAAAAAAGGGTTGAAAATAGGCGGAATATATTATAAAATGATTAGAGCGAATAGAACGTAAGAAGTGCCGGAGAGGCACGGTTTAAGGAGGATTATATAATGGCAACAAAGTCAGCAGGCGAATTTAGAAATGGCATGACACTTGAAATTGACGGCAAGGTATGTCAGGTAATGGAGTTTATGCATGTAAAACCCGGAAAGGGAGCGGCATTTGTCCGTGTAAAATTAAAAGATATCATCAACGGTGGTGTGGTAGAGACAACCTTCCGTCCGACAGAGTCTTTCCAGGAAGCATTTATTGAGAGAAAGAAGATGCAGTATCTTTACAATGACGGAGATCTTTATTACTTTATGGACAATGAGACCTTCGATCAGATTGCGGTAGGAGCTGAGGATGTAGGAGATTCTCTGAAGTTTGTAAAAGAGAACGAGGAAGTAACGGTAAGCCTTTATCAGGAGAAGCCGTTTGCGATTGAGCCGCCTCTTACGGTAGAGCTGCAGGTAACAGAGACTGAGCCGGGATTCAAAGGAAACACAGCTCAGGGTGCTACCAAGCCGGCTATCGTAGAGACAGGAGCTCAGGTATCAGTTCCGTTGTTCGTTGATCAGGGAGAGATGATCAAGATTGATACCCGTACCGGAGAATATCTGTCAAGAGTTTAAGAATCGTATAAAGATCTTAGGAAAAGCCTTGCAATTTGTGCAGGGCTTTTTTATAATGTTCATATCTATCCAATACGCGCCGGTGTTCCTGCCGGCAGATTCTTGTTCTACTATTTTTCAATCCGGTATTTCACCGGTATCTTCACAGAATGTAAAAAACTGCAGCAAAAGAAAGGAGATTCAATGACGTATGACCGTTTTGTTATGAGTATCCTGGAAAGGGTGCAAAAAGGTGTGGGGGACTCTGTGTCTGTATCTGTCTATACAGCGGTGAAGAACAATGGCACAAAGCGAAAGGGCCTGACTTTGACGGAAAAAGGAGTGAACATCGCACCAACTATCTATCTGGAGGAATTTTATCAGAGGTTCCTTAGAGGAATGACGGAAGAAAAGGCGGCAAAGGAAGTGATAAAGCTTTATGACCAGGTGCGCGCCGGGCGTTCCTGGGAAAAGGGAAAGCTTGAAAAATATGTATCTGTCCGGGATCATATCATCTACCGGCTGATAGGAAAGAAGGCGAATATGCGTCTTTTAGAGGAAATTCCCCACAGAGAATTTCTGGATCTGGCGGTCGTTTACTATGTGCTGCTAGAGGTAAATGATTTTGGGACGGCGGCAATGATGATTAAAAAGGAGCATATGAAGCTGTGGCAGGTAACAGAGGATGAGCTCTACCGGCGGGCCGGAGAAAATACCAGGAGAATCCTGCCGGAGGAATTTTGTACTATGCATACTGTGATACAGGACATGTTTGACCTGGAGCCCCGGGAAGCATCCGTAAACAGCGAAGAAGGAGAGTTTGTAGAGACCCTCTATGTACTGACGAACCGCCTTCGAAGTCACGGTGCGTCGGCGCTTCTCTATGAGGGGTGTTTAGAACAGATTGCAAAGAAGCTTTTCTGCAACTATTTTGTGCTGCCGAGCAGTATTCATGAAGTGATCATTACTCCGGACCGACATCAGTTCTCTTATGAAGAATTGTCAGCTATGGTAAAGGAGATTAATGAAACACAGGTAGAAGCGGAGGAAGTGCTCTCGGACCATGCCTATTATTACGACAGGACACGAGGGGAATTGACATATTTCTGATGCCTGTATAAAAAAGTAAAGGAAATGTGAGATTTGTGTTCATCATTTCCTTTACTTTATAAAAAAAATGTGTTAATATAACTAAGGCAATTTCATAAAGCCTTTTTATGCACCCGTAGCTCAGGGGATAGAGCACCGCCCTCCGGAGGCGGGAGCGGCGGTTCGAATCCGCCCGGGTGTGTACTTTTTTTATCAGATGGAGAGATTTCTCCATCTGATAAACGTTTCGCAGAGTTATGCGGGACGGACAAAATCAGCATGTGCATATATGGAGGTAGTCTTTATGGAAGGAAGACAAAAAGGCATACTCCTGCTGAGAAAGATCGTGACTGTTGCTGTATTGGCCGGTCTGGTTCTTGCGGTAGGAGCAGGCGGATGGATCCTGACTAAAGATAAAAGCCAGAAAGCACAAAAGATAAGTTTAAAAGAGCAGAAAAAGGAAAATGAAGGCTGGGAGAATATGGCTGATAATCCTTTGCTCAAAGGAGAGTATCCGCAGGTGACCCGGGCGGTGGAGGCGTATTACAGTGCGCTTGGAGATGAGACAAGCTTTGTGGAGGGATATGAGAATCTGAATGTTTATACAAAGCTTGGGAAATATCAGGATACATATGTGGCTTTTGTCCGGTATGATATGAAGATCAGGGATGTCTATACCGGAGTGCCGGGATTGGGTACACTTTATGTAACAGAGGATGAGGATGGTAAGTGCCAGGTGGAGACCCAGGTGGAGGAAGATGAAATTCACGATCTTGTAGAGGCGGTCACCGGCCATGAGGATGTGCAGGCGCTGCTTACAGAGACGCAGAATGCTTACCGGCAGGCTGTCCAGTCAGATGCACTGCTTAAGGAGGCTCTGCTGGATTTAAAGCAGGCCTATGAAGATTCAGCCGGAAGCTGAAGAATATACGATAAATGATAGAGACAAGAGAGGCCGATCCCTGTAAGGACGGCTTCTTTTTATAATGAATAAAGAACATTAGGAGAAAAATGATGAGGAATTATGGGAGGGCATTTAAAAAAGCATTTCCGTATACAATTCCGGTGCTGACGGGATATCTGTTTATCGGGATTGCCTTTGGGGTGATGTTTGAAGAAAAGGGGTATTCCTTTTTATGGGCGGCATTGATGAGCCTTATGGTCTATGCGGGATCCGGCCAATATCTTGCCGTGAATTTTTTTGTGCCGGGTGTTTCATTCCTGCAGGTGGTATTTATGACTTTGATGGTTAATATCCGGCATATTTTCTATGGGATTTCTCTGCTGGAAAAGTTTCACGGTATGGGAAAAAAGAGATGGTATATGATCTTTGGCCTGACAGATGAGACGTATTCCCTTTTGTGTACCACAAAGATCCCGGAAGACATAGAGGAAGATAAATTTCTGCTGGCAGTTTCTCTGCTGAATCAATCCTATTGGGTCATAGGTTCGGTGATCGGAGGTCTTGCAGGGAATTTCCTGCCTTTTGATTCGGAAGGCATTGATTTTGCCATGACAGCGCTGTTTGTAGTAATATTCGTGGAACAGTGGATGGAGGCGAAAAACCGCATCCCTGAAATGATCGGGGTGGCCGCCGCACTGCTTTGTCTTAGTATCTTCGGTGCGGATAATTTTGTTCTTCCGTCTATGCTGCTGATCACATTTCTGCTGTTTGTGGGGAGAACCCGTCTGGAAAAGGAGGTGGAAGGCTGATGCCTGTAGATGCGATAACTTCTTTTCTGATCATTCTGGCAGTGGCGCTTACCACTTTTGCCACCAGAGTGTTCCCTTTTCTGGTGTTTCCAAGAGGGAAAGAAATTCCGGATGTAGTGAAATATTTAGGAAAGGTGCTGACGCCGGCAGTGATCGGGATGCTGGTAGTTTACTGTCTGCGTTCGACAAAGATCCTGGCTGCACCCTATGGACTTCCGGAAGCGGCAGCTGTCATAGTGACGGCGGCGCTTCATGTCTGGAAACGGAATAACCTTCTGAGTATAGGCGTGGGGACTGTTCTTTATATGTTTCTGATCCAGTGTTTTTCCTAAAAAACAGCGGGCCAAATCCGGAAAAGACTTCCGGTTTTCTGGCCCGCTGTTTATTTTTAATTCAGATCCATTTTTTTCTTCATCAGTATATAGGACAGGATATAGAGGACCACTGCCGTAATTACAGAAAGAGCCAGTGAGAACGTCAATATTCTGACCATATATTCGACCAGACTTAAGGAACTTTCTGTTCCCGCGGGAACAATAGCAAAATTTCCGTATGCCAGGTCTGCGGCAAACATAACGATAAAGGAAATTACAGCCATCAGTGTGGATAGTGCAAAATAGCAGGCGATAGCTCCAATCACACGGTGAGAGGAAAACAGCTGGCCAAGCACGATGGAGGCGTAATACATGACTATGTTGCCGACGCATCCGATAAATCCTGAGATCAGGAGGACAAGGATGATCTGGCCCGCGGTGACATCTGCATATTTCCCTGTGAAGCCAAGTTCCTTCATCAGTTCCCCCTGATTTTCATAAAACAGTTCCATGAAAGCTGGGGTGGCAATCCCGATATACAGGGATGCCAGGATAAAAACATAGTCGATCATAGCCCAGATGCTTCCGGAGATCGTTTTGGCAAGAAGATGCTGGCCGGGAGTCACAGGAAGGGTCTGGGAAAGATAGCCTTCGTCGGAAAACAGGTTTCTGTAGAACCGCACGACAATGACAATGGATGTACCAAAAGTAATTCCTGTGATCAGGAGCGTATACATCACGATCGCAAGACCGAACAGGAAGCCGTCGGTATCAGTGGACAGGTGGATCTGCCCGGTGATAAAAATTCGTAAAAATATGGTCATCAGCAGTAAAAAGCCGTGCAGGATAATCAGAAACCGGTTCAGGGATCTGAGGTCGTATTTAATTAATTTGATCAGCATCGGAACACCTCCCTGAATAAAGTATCTACGGATCTGCCCTGCTCCATGCGGATGTCATCCACGGGAGCGTTCATGGCAAGACGTCCTTCCTTAAGGAAAACTACACGGTCCAGGATATTTTCAATATCGTGGATCAGATGTGTAGATAGAAGGATTGTGGACTCTTCGTTATAATTTGCCAGGATCGTGTGCAGAATATAATCTCTTGCAGCAGGATCCACACCGCCGATGGGCTCATCCAGGATATAAAGCTTAGCGTCCCGGCTCATGACCAGAATCAGCTGTACTTTTTCCTTCGTACCCTTGGACAGGGTGCGCAGCCTTGCGTCTGCGGAAATTTCCAGATCCGAAAGCATCTGGTAAGCCCGGTCTGTGATAAAGTTATCGTAAAAATCGGCAAAGAAGCGGATGATGTCCCGGACCTTCATGGATTCATCCAGATAAGTGCGTTCCGGAAGATAGGAAACAATCTTCTTTGTATCCACTCCCGGAGCTTTTCCGTCTATCAGCACCTCCCCGGACGAAGGGTTTAAAAGGCCGTTGATGAGTTTGATCAGTGTTGTTTTTCCACTGCCGTTCGGTCCCAGAAGACCGACGATCTGGCCGCTGTCCAGAGATAGAGTCAGGTCGTTCAGGGCATAGAAGTGGTTGCAGTATTTTTTGGATAGATTTCGGCATTCTAAGATTGGATTCATATCAGTGTCCCCCTCTTTATGGTGTCCTGGAGTTTTTCAAGAGTCTCCTTCTCCTGGAAACCAAGCTGTTTCATTTTTTCCATAAAATCCTGAATGTGGCGGGAAGCAAGCTCATCCCTTAAGTTTTTTAACATGGTCTCATCCTCCGTGATAAACCGTCCGCTGGTACGGCGGGAGTGTACCAGTCCGTCCCGCTCCAGCTCGGACAAGGCTTTTTGCATTGTGTTTGGGTTTACCGCGGCATCTATGGCGAGTTCCCTGACAGAGGGCAGTTTATCGCCGGCTTTGTAGACGCCGGATACGATATCCTGTTGGATACGTTCCATCAGCTGCAGGTAAATAGGGCGGTCATTATCCAGATCCCATGGCATAGACTTCACCTCTCTTTTATTATAAAGAATACAATTGTATTATCTAATTAATACAATAATGCGTTTTGCACGGAATGTCAAGAAAAAGTAAAAAAGAAAGGACCATATGGCCCTTTCTTTTTTACTTTTTGATGAATTTGGATTTTGGCTGCCGGCAAACCGGACAGGTGTAGTCATCGGGGAGGTTCTCGAAAGGAATGTCGCCGTCATAGACATATCCGCAGACACTGCAGACCCATTTTGTATTATCTGCAGGATCTTCTTCGGGAAGATAGGTGGGAGCATTTTTCGGGCTCTTTCCTTTGATAACGTTATGGTAGTAGGCATAGGTCATGGCAGGGAAGGTATCTAGTACGTCTCCGTCCAGAACAGTCCCTAGAAATACCGTGTGCGAGGAAGTCTCCATCGTGTCGGTTACCTGACAGACGATATAGCCGCAACTGTCATCCAACACCGGAATATCCTCGCGGAAAGTATGCGGTACACCGTCAAATTTGTTGATCTCCCTTCCGGACTGGAACCCAAAAGTGCCGATTAAGGACGGGTCAGATTTCTCGGAGAGGATGGAAACCGCAAATCTTCCTGTTTTTGCAATACAGGAGTTGGTGTAATTGTCATGATTGATACTGATGGCAATGGTTGCAGGATCAGAAGTGATCTGCATAATGCTGTTGGCAGTACAGCCTACCGGTCTGTCTCCGTCAAGAGTGGAGACTACATAGACGCCGTAAGAGAGATTTCGGAAAACCTTTTTATTCATAGTGCTTCCTCCTGTCTATTTTTTAATAATAGTAATTGTTACTAAAATGATAGCACGGATCTGACGGATTTGCAAGAAGAGTTTTAAGATTTGGTTGTTGACGCCCCGGGCTTGTGATAGAATAACAAAGTAAACGCAAGATGGAAGGAAGGTATAAAATGAAGAAGATAATAGATCTGATCGGAGAGGAGCTGGCAGATGGATTCGCACAGGCAGGATATGATGCATCCTATGGAAAAGTGACGATTTCCAACCGCCCGGATCTCTGTGAATACCAGTGCAATGGAGCCCTGGCCGGGGCAAAGGCTTATAAGAAGGCGCCGTTTATGATTGCGGAAGACGTGGCGGAAAAAATTAAGGCGCGCCCCTGTTTTGAAGAGGTTTCTGTTGTGAAGCCTGGATTTATTAATTTAAAGCTTCAGAAGACATATATCGCGGATTATATAAATCAGATGGCGGGAGATCAGGATCTGGGACTTGAGAAGGTAGAGGATCCCAAGATGATCCTGGTGGACTACGGCGGCCCCAATGTGGCGAAACCGCTGCATGTGGGACATCTGCGCTCTGCGATCATTGGAGAAAGTGTGAAGCGTATTGCGAGAAAGATGGGGCATAAGGTTCTGGGAGATATCCATCTGGGAGACTGGGGATATCAGATGGGACTGATCATTACAGAGCTTATGGAAAGGAAGCCGGAACTTCCTTATTTCCAGGAGGAATATGAAGGAGAGTATCCGAAGGAGGCGCCGTTCACCATTGGCGAACTGGAGGAAATTTACCCGACAGCCAGCCAGAAGGCTAAGGAGAATGAGGCGTACAGGGAGAAGGCTCTGCATGCCACATATCTTCTGCAGAATGGACACCGCGGATATACAGCGCTATGGAATCATATCATACAGGTCTCTGTCAGCGATCTTAAGAAAAACTATGCAAACCTTCATGTGGAATTTGATCTCTGGAAGGGCGAGTCAGATGCGCAGGCTTATATCCCGGATATGGTGGAACGTTTGAAAACAGAAGGGTATGCGCATATTGATGACGGGGCTTTGGTGGTAGATGTGGAAGAAGAGACAGACACAAAGGATGTGCCGCCCTGTATTATCCAGAAATCAGATGGAGCCTCGCTTTACAGCACCACGGATCTTGCAACACTGGTGCAAAGAGAGGAAGACTATCATCCTGACCAGGTGATCTATCTGGCAGATAAACGCCAGGAGCTGCATTTTGTCCAGGTGTTCCGGACGGCAAAAAAGACAGGGATCGTACCAGAAGAGACGGATCTTAAGTTCCTGGGATTTGGAACTATGAATGGTAAAGACGGAAAGCCTTTTAAGACCAGAGAAGGAGGCGTGATGCGTCTGGAGAATCTGATCGCTGAGATAGAAGGCGAAATGCTGAAAAAAATTATGGACAACCGGACTGTAGATGAGGAAGAGGCCAGAAAGACCGCCAGACTGGTAGGTCTTGCGGCTATTAAGTATGGCGATCTTTCGAACCAGGCATCCAAGGATTATGTGTTTGATGTAGACCGGTTTACTTCATTTGAAGGAAATACCGGGCCATATGTGCTGTATACGATTGTGAGGATCAAATCCATTCTGAATAAATACCAGGCAGACGGAGGAAACCTTGCAGGGCTTTGTGTGATGCCCGCGGACAGCGACAGCGAAAAGGCGCTTCAGCTGGAGGCTTCAAAATACAATGATGTAATGGCGGCGGCTTATGAAGAACTGGCGCCTCATAAGATCTGTGCCTATATTTATGATCTGGCCAATGCTTTTAACAGATTTTATCATGAGGTGAAGATTCTGGCAGAGGAAGATGCAAAGAAAAAGCAGAGCTATATTGCATTGCTGCTGCTGGTAAGGTGTGTGCTGGAGGAGTGTATTGAAGTGCTTGGCTTCGAGGCTCCGGAGAGGATGTAGAAAGATGACGACGGAAAAATTATATTTTCAGGACAGCCACAGAAGCGTTTTCGATGCCCGGGTGCTGTCCTGCGAACCATGGAAGGATGGCTGGCGGATCGTGCTGGACCGTACAGTGTTTTTTCCTGAGGGCGGCGGCCAGTATGCTGATCCGGGCTTCCTGGGAGAAGTGGAAGTGGTGGATGTTCACGAGAAGGATGGTGTGATCTATCATTATACGAAGGAGCCTATTGAGGCAGGACAGAAGGTGGAGGGCCGTATTCTCTGGGAGGTGCGGTTTGACCGGATGCAGCAGCATACCGGAGAGCATATTATTTCGGGACTGGTACATCAGAAATTTGGGTATGATAATGTGGGCTTTCATCTGGGAGAAGATTACTGCACCATGGATTTCAACGGCCCGATCACAAAGGATGAGCTAAAGGAGATCGAGCGGGAGGCAAACCGCGCGGTGTTCCGGAATTTAGATGTGATTTCTTCCTTCCCCTCTGAAGAGGAGCGGAGCCGGATGGAGTACCGGAGCAAGATTGAACTGAGCGGAGAGGTGCAGATCATTACAATCCCTGGATATGACGTATGTGCCTGCTGTGCGCCGCACATGAAAAAGACAGGGGAGATCGGCCTGATCAAGCTGGTGCAGATGGATCATTATAAAGGCGGCGAGCGTATCACGATGCTGGCCGGAGACCGGGCGCTTAAGGATTACGGAGAAAAAGAAAAAAATATCAAGGAAATCTCGGCGCTTTTGTGCGCAAAGGAGAATGAGGCGGCTGAGGCCGTTGCACGCTTAAAGGAAGAGGCGAAGGAGCAGAAAGAAAGACTGGGAGCCCTGCAGCAGAAGCTTTTGAGATTTCAGGCGAAGGAAATCCCTGTCGAGGAGATGACACTGGTGTTTGACGCCAGCCTTACCGGAAATGGCCCAAGAGAGCTTATGAACCTTCTGCTGGAACGGGGAGCAGGGATCTGCCTGGTTTTTGCAGGGGATGATGCTTCCGGATACCGGTATGTGATCGGCAGCAGGAGCGAAGACGTACGCCCTGTCGGAAAGATGCTTAACGAGGCGTTTGACGGCCGGGGAGGCGGAAAGCCGGAGATGGTACAAGGCTCTCTTACAGGGACTGAAGAAGATATCCGCCGGATATGTAGAAAATAGAACTGGAATTCATAGTTTCCTTATCTTTTCATCACAGTTTTAACACATTTTCAGGATACACTACAGATATAGAAAGAAAATTGACCTATCTGAAAGGAGAAATAGATTATGGATAACCAGTATACGTATTACAATCCGGAGCAGGACAGCGGCAACCAATATACAGGAGGAAATGGATTTCAGACACAGGGGCCGGAGCCGGATCCCTACAGACAGCCGAAAAAGAAGATGCCGAAATGGATAAAGGTGGCATGCCTGGGTCTGGTGTTTGGCCTTGTGGCAGGTGCGTCTTTTCAGACAGTGAATGTGATCGGCGACAGAGTCTTCGGCACAAATGATAATGACAGCGCGGGAACGGTTAAGCAGACATCTACATCCAGTAATGCAGAACTCACTACTTCTTCGGGAAGCACAGTGTCCTCGGATATTGCCACGATCTCTGCAAATGCGATGCCTTCTATCGTATCCATCACAAACATGAGCGTGGAAGAAGTGCAGAATTTCTTTGGCGGTATACAGGAGCAGCAGAGTGAAAGCGTAGGATCAGGAATCATCATCGGACAGAATGATTCGGAACTTCTGATCGCAACAAATAACCACGTAGTGGAAGGGAATGATACATTGACTGTTACATTTATCGATGAGGAAAGTGTAGAGGCCAATGTCAAAGGTACAAATTCCAGTAAGGATCTGGCTGTAGTAGCGGTGAACCTGAATAACATCAAAGACTCTACGAAAGAAGAGATTGCTGTGGCGACTATGGGAGATTCCAATGAGATTCAGGTCGGAGAGCCTGCGATTGCTATCGGAAATGCATTGGGGTACGGACAATCCGTAACTACGGGTATTATTTCTGCAAAAGACCGTACCATGGACGGCTACGACGGCAGCCTGCTGCAGACAGACGCGGCGATCAATCCTGGAAACAGCGGCGGAGCCCTTCTGAATGCCAATGGCGAGGTAGTAGGCATCAATACAGCCAAGGTGTCAGCAGACAGTGTGGAAGGCATGGGCTATGCAATCCCGATTTCAGATGCCAGTGACATTATTACAGATTTGATGAACCAGGAAACCAAGACAAAGGTATCGGAAGAGGAGCAGGGGTACATTGGGATCCGGAGTGAAGCGGATGTGACCTCCGACCTTGCCGATATGTATAATATGCCTACCGGCGTCTATGTATCAGAGATCATTGACGGTGGTGCTGCGCAGAAGGCAGGCATCCAGAGAGGTTCGATCATTACTGCGATCAATGGTACATCTGTAGATGGCATGACAGCGCTTCAGGAACAGCTTCAGTATTACAGAGCGGGGGAGACCGTGACACTGACGGTAGCAACTGCCGGAAACAACGGTGAGTACGAGAGCTCGGATGTGGAAGTGACCCTGGGCAAGAGTGCACAGTAAGAACGGTTACAGATAGATGAATAAGAGTTGACAGAAGCCGTAAATCTTTTTGATAAAGGTTTACGGCTTTTTTATCAGGCAGATAAAAGCGCGCTTATAATGATTTGTTATTGACACATTTTTAACGAAGGGGTATAATAAAATTTATCAAAAGTTGTGCATAGTGCACGAAATATATGTTTCAAGGGAGGAAAATTATGAGCGCAGCAACAGTTTTATTAATTATTATGTGGATCTTTGCCGCTGTATTTTTTGTAGTGCTGGTGAAGGATGTCATTGCACACAAAAATGAGCTGGATAAGAGTAAAATGGGATTCAACGTGATTGTCAGTATGGTGGCAAACTTCTTTGACACACTGGGAATCGGGAGCTATGCTATCGCAACCTCCGCATGGAAGTTCAACAAGTCGATTAAAGATGATCTGATTCCCGGTACATTGAATGTGGCATTCGGTATTCCGATCTGTGTGGAAGCAACAATCACAATGACCAGAATTGAGATGGATTCCCTGACGCTGGTTCTGATGATAGCGGCAGCTATCGTGGGGTCTATTCTTGGAGCAAAGATCATTTCCAGAATGGATATTATGAAGATTCGTGTGATCATGGGTGTCGCACTGATCCTGGTAGCGATTATTACTCTTTGCAAGATTAACGGCGTTGGTCCTTTCGGTATCCTGGGTACGGCAAGAGGACTGACCGGAGGACTTCTGGTGGCTGGTGTTGTTGCCAACTTTATCCTGGGTATCCTTATGACGGCCGGGATCGGACTGTATGCTCCTTGTATGGCGGTTGTACTTCTGCTTGGAATGAGTGCGGATGTGGCGTTCCCTGTTATGATGGGATCCTGTGCATATCTTTGTCCGGCATGTGGTATTACATTTATCAAAGAGGGAAAATATAATCGTGCGGCAACGATTCCGATGATTATAAGTGGTGCGATCGGCGTTTTGATTGCCGGATTTATTGTAACGAGTCTTCCGCTTACTGTTCTTACATATCTTGTATGTGTGGTAATGGTAATCTGTGCAATTCTGTTCTTCCATGATGCAAGGAAGCAGAAATAACAGAGAAGGAATGAGGAATCTTAAAAGAAATTTTTGAATTTTTTTGTCAGATGTAGTATAATGCTAAATATATTACAATTACGAGGAGGCACATTCTGATGAAATGTCCAATATGTGGTCAGGAATTACGGCCGAGTAAGAAAGATCCGAATTATTTCCTTTGCTACGAATGCAAGAAGAAATTTAAGGTTCCACAGAAAAAGACAGAAAAGCCTGAGAAGGCAGAAAAGAAAGTACGCAGGGCATCGGCAGAAGAAGAACAGTCTTATTCCAATATACCGCCAAAACACGTGCGGAAAAAACGGGAGACTGAGATGCGTAAGGCATATGATGAAATGCTTGCTGTAGAAGAAGGTAAGAGAGGCAAGAAGAAAAAGACCAGAAAGAGAGAAGAAATTGACGATGATTTCTTTGACGACCTGGAGGAAGAAGAGGAGAAAATGTCCAAAGCTCCGATCATTGTTCTTGCGATCGCCATCGTCGTAGTGGCGGCTCTGATTGTATATATGCTGTTTTTCCGGTAATAAGAAAGTGTGAAGGAGACGTATACGTTAAAAGCGTAGCGTCTCCTTTTTTGTGCGTACACCCGGAGGGCGGCCAACATACCTATGTGGCAGACACCGACGGGCAAATATAGATGTTTTCTATAACTGCATTAAAATAAGCAATTTGGGCAGCCTTTCTGTTTGTGGTAGGATGTAAATAGTAGTATATATCGGCAGAGTAAAAGGTGGAAGATAGGAAGTTGAGTATGGCGGAAGGAAAAGAGTACGAACGGTATAGTGAAATCATTTTTGGAGTATTGGAAAGAAACGATCAGATGGAAGGGATGCTGCAGGAACTGTCGGCGACATTCGATCTGCCGGTGATCGTGATCGATCCCTCTGGAAAGATAGAATTTGATTCCGGTGCGGAACAGCTCTATGAACAGCTGGGTATAGAAGAGAGCAGCCGTTCGTTCTGGACAGGCCTGATGGGAGAGTATTACGCAGGTGAGAGTACGGAAGGAGAGACGGACAAGATCCTTAAAAAGGAGGTGGGGAAGGGCCTTATGGCAGCAGGACCGCTTCTGGTAAGAGGGATCCTGACTGGGTTTTGCATTACGTTTCATGAAAAGAGACGGAATGCCGCTTCCCTGAACCGGATGATCACCAGGGCGGTTTCCATCGGAATGAGCTGGAATAAACAGATATACGGTTACCGGGATCTGGGGACAAAGCAGATGCTGAGCAGACTCCTTCTTGGCAGGGATGCCGTCCCTGACCAGCTTCCGGCGGGCATTGAGAGCTCTTTCCGGCAATATGTGGTCCGTCCGTTTCTTCTGGTGCTGCTGAAAACATCCCGGGACTTTATGAAGCAAAGCCCGCATCTCCACAGAGAGATCTGCGATCATTTCGAGGATGTACTGGTGTGCATAGAAGAAGAGGAGGCGGCTGTCCTTTTTACCCGGTGCGATTCTGTAGAAAAGCAGAAAAAAGCGGCTTTGCTGGCAGAGAAGATCACACTGGAATGTGAAGGGACAGCGGTGATCACAGAGGTGTTCGAGGATGAAAAAAAGATATGGAAAAAGCGCCGGATCCTGGAACGGATCTTAAAGATCGGAATGCGGGTAGAACCGGACACACATTTCTTTACAGAGTATGAGCATTATATGGAGCTAATCTGTTCCTATGCCTATGAGAAGCTGGGGGCAGAAGGATACGGATACAGGGATCTGGACCGGCTGGCGGCAGAAGACCGGGAAAAAGGCACGGATTTTTACAGAAGTCTGAAAGAGTATCTTCTTTCTGGAAATCATGTCAATCATGCGGCGAAGAATCTGTATATTCACAGGAATACTATGGTATACCGTCTTGCCAAGATCCATGAGATCCTGGGACTTGACATCAATCAGCCGGATATTTCCAGAAAGCTTCTTCTGACCATGATCCTCCGGGAATTTCAGTGCGGACAAAAAGAGTAGATTGCATTTTATACGGAATATGATAAGATAGTGTCAGCAACAGAAATTGGAGAGGAAATATGAAGCTAGTCAAAGATTTGCCGGAGATATTCGAAGAATTCGGAGAACAAAAAAGAGCATCCTTTCTGGAAGTAAAAAAGTACAAAGAGGCAGGAAAACCGGTGATCGGAGCCTATTGCTCCTATTTCCCGAGAGAGCTTGCCATGGCGATCGGGGCAATCCCGGTGGGGCTGTGTTCTTCGTCAAACGATACGGTAGCGATCGCGGAGCAGACGCTGCCTTCAAATATCTGCCCGTTGATCAAGTCCAGCTATGGATTTGCGGTTTCAGACAGGTGTCCTTTCTATTATTTCTCAGATCTTGTGATCGGGGAGACGACCTGCGACGGCAAAAAGAAGATGTATGAGCTGATGTCGGATTTTAAGGAAGTCTATGTGATGGAGCTTCCCAACCGTCAGTCAGAATACGGGCTGGAATTATGGAGAAAAGAGATCATACGTTTCAAGGAATATTTAGAAGAGCGTTTCCATATTGTCATTACAGACGAGATGGTAAAGAAGGCGATCCATTTAAGCAACGAAAACCGCAGGGCGGTACAGCGGCTGTATGGATTGATGAAACTGGATCCTCCGCCGATGAGCGGACGGGAGCTTTTTCAGATTCTGTATGGAAATAAATATCAGCTGGATCTGGAGAAAGTACCGGGGATCCTGGATCAGGTGAGGGAAAAGATCCTGGAGGAATACCACAGGGATCCGCCGGCAAAAAAGAAGCCCAGGATCCTTATCACCGGTTGTCCCATGGGAGGGGATTCCTCGAAGCTAGTAGACATTATTGAGGACAACGGAGGCGTGGTAGTGGCTTTTGAAAACTGTACCGGGATCAAAGCGCAGGACCGCCTGGTTGATGAAGAAACCCCGGATATCTACGAGGCGCTTGCAGAACGCTACCTGATGATCGGCTGTGCAATCATGACCCCGAACGACAACCGGATCGAACTTCTGGGACGGATCATCGATGAATTCCATGTGGACGGCGTGATTGAGATGATCCTGCAGGGCTGTCATTCCGACAGCATAGAATCCATCAGTGTACGTAACTTTATCCATGAGGAAAAGCACATCCCTTATATGGATGTGACCACTGATTTTTCCCGGGCGGATATCGCCCAGCTGAGCGTCCGTATCTCTGCGTTTCTGGAGATGCTGTAAAACAGGAGAACAAAAATCGTCAAAGTCGTATGGCTTTGGCGATTTTTTTAATCCCTTTTCTACCAACCGGAACAAAAAGAGACTGGGAAGATATTGATAGAAAAAGCAAATAAGTTATCTGGAAAATAGAAAAGCTGTATGGATAAAATACACAACAGAACTGGAAAAATTTGTTTTCACTGCCAATGAAGCGAAAAATGCATCGTGGTATAATTTTACAGGTTTCGTGAAAAAGCGACATGACAAGGAAGCATGGGAGGGAGAACATTGATTGAGATCAAAAATCTGAAAAAGATTTGGGAAGATGATGGCAGCAGTGTGCTGGAAGGCATCAACCTGAAAATCGAAGATGGTGATATCTATGCACTGGTGGGACGAAGCGGTGCGGGAAAATCTACGCTGCTGCGCTGTATCAACGGTCTGACATCCTATCAGGAAGGAAGTCTGAAAGTGGACGGGTGCGAGGTAAAGGAGCTGAAAGAAAAAGAACTGCGGGAATTCCGAAGACATGTGGGTATGATCTTTCAGCAGTTTTCACTTCTGGAGAGACAGACAGTCTATCAGAATGTGGCGCTTCCCATGCAATGCTGGAAATACAGTAAAGAAGAGATTGATAAAAAGGTTAAGGAGCTGCTGGAACTGGTAGGAATGTCAGATAAGATGAATGCCAGGCCCAGAAACTTAAGCGGCGGGCAGAAACAGAGAGTGGCGATCGCAAGAGCTCTGACCATGGATCCGAAGATCCTTCTCTGTGATGAGGCGACATCGGCGCTTGACCCGAAGACCACCAATTCCATCCTGGAACTTCTGATGGAGATCAATGCCAGGACCGGCATCACGGTGGTGATCGTAACCCATCAGATGGAGGTAGTAAGAAAGGCCTGCAATAAAGCCTGTATCCTGGAAGGCGGTAAGATCGCAGACGAGGGCTCGGTAAGAGAAATCTTCATCAAACAGCCCCGGTCTCTGAGAAGACTTCTGGGAGAAGAGGAGATGAAGCTTCCGGAAACCGGACATAATATCCAGATCGCCCATCTGCTGGGCAGCCTGGAAGACGGCGAACTTTTTGGGAAGATGTCCCGGGATCTGGATTATGTGTTCCCGATACTGGACGGAAAGATCATGGAATACCAGAACGACAACATGGGGATTTTTGTGATCAATGTAGATGATGAACATCTGGATGCGGTTACCGGTTACCTGACACAGAGAAATTATAACTGGCACGAACTGGAAAGTGCCGGGGAAGAGGCTTAAGAGGAAAGGAGAGAATTAGCATGGCATTAAATAACTTTACATTTGCAGAAATCTGTCAGATGATCATTGTTCCGGCGTTTTTTGATACGTTGAAAATGCTGGTGATTTCCGGAGTCCTTTCTACTTTCCTGGGATTCTTTGTGGGAGTGATCCTGATCATTACGGAAAAAGGCGGTCTGTGCGAAAATGTGGTCGTAAACAGGATCCTGGATTTTATCGTGAATACTGTGCGATCCTTCCCGTTTATCATTTTGATGGTATCCATCATCCCGTTTACACGTCTGATCGTGGGGACTTCGATCGGAGATACGGCGGCTCTGGTTCCGCTGACGGTAGCGGTCACGCCGTTTATGGGAAGGATTTTCCAGAACAGCTTTAAGGAAGTAGACCCGGCTTTGATCGAAGCGGCAAAGTCATTTGGCGCCTCCAAAGCGCAGATCGTAGTAAAGGTTATGCTCAAAGAATCTGTGCCGTCCATCATTTCCGGCCTGTGTCTTGCCATCATCAATCTGCTGGGCGCGACGGCTATGGCCGGGGCCGTGGGAGCCGGCGGACTGGGAGCCGTGGCTCTGACCTATGGGTATCAGAACTTTAATCAGGAGATCATGTATTCCATCTGTGTAGTTTTGATCGTCCTGGTTGCGGCCATCCAGTATTTCGGAGACTGGATCTACAAAAAGCTGAAATAAGGAATAAAAATAGAACCATCTATTTTTAGGATATATGTTAAGAATATTTGAAGAAAGGAAACAAAGGATTATGAAAAAGAAAGTGTTGAGCATGTTTTTGGTAATGGCTATGGCGGGAACTCTGCTGGCAGGCTGTGGAGGCGGCTCTGATGACAGCGCTTCCGAGGGCTCCGGGGAGGACGGAGAAAAGACGACTGTAAAGATCGGGATCCGTGCGGATATGGTAGACCAGCTGGAATCCGTGAGAGATGAGATCGAAGAACTGGGATATACGGTAGAGGAGAGCGTATTTGACGACAGTGTACAGCCGGATGTGGCCCTTGCAGAAGGAAGCCTGGATATGAACTGGTATCAGCATGAGCCTTATATGCAGAGCTACAATGAGGAGAACGGTACGGATCTTGTCATGATCGAGCCAAAAACATTCTACCCGTTATTTGCCATGTATTCTGACAAGTGGGATTCTGTAGAGGAAATCCCGGATGGCGCGACCATCGGCCTTTGCAACGATGCCACCAATCAGGCCCGCGGCCTGAACATGCTGGAATCCCAGGGGCTGATCACACTGGATGATTCCGTAGAGTCCCCGACCATGTATGATATTGCAGAAAACCCTCATGACTTCCAGTTTATTGAGGCGGAAATGTCTGTACTTCCGCAGTCTCTCAAAGATGCAGACGCCATCTGTTTAGCAGCAGGTCATATGGTCAATGCCGGACTTCCGGCGGACAATTATCTGTGCCAGTCCGATGACAATGAGACCTATGCAGTGGGATTTGTTGTAAGGGCTGAAGACAAAGACGCCGAGTGGGCAAAAGAGATCGCAGAAGCTGTACAGTGCGACGACCTTGCAGAATATTTTAAGACAGATAAAGCAGGAACACAGATTCCGTGCTGGGAATAGGCGCTGAAAATCATAGATGTGATAAGAAAAGGGCGGCAGTCTGGCTGCCTTTTTCCATGTTGAAAAAGCGAGGAGAAGAGGTTGAAGTGAAATGGAATTGATCAAACTGGAAATGACTCCAAAAGAGCGGGCGCTTGCCTACGCAAGAGGAGAAGAAGTGGACCGGATCCCTACATCTCTTAGCGCTTCAGAGACAGCGCCTCCGCTCTATGGGATCACCATCTGTGATTATTATTTTTCCGCAGACGCCATGGTAGAAGTGGAAACCCGGCTGGCAGAAGACTTTCAGGCGGATAACATGGGGATCGGGCTGGGACTTCGGACGCTGGTGGAGGCGCTTGGGACAGAGCTTGCCTATCCGAAAGAAAGTGTATCCTACATTGTGAAGCCGGCGCTGTCGTCCTTAAAGGATGTGGAAAATATGGAACTGATCAATGTGGAAAAGGACGGACGTTTCCCGCTGATTACGGAAGCCTTTGAGCGTCTGCAGGAGCGGTTTGGAGAGGAGAGGATCTTAGGAAGCGGTCTTGCGGGACCTTTTACGACGGCGGCCAGCCTGTATGGAACAGAAAAATTTTTAAAAGCAACGGTAAAGGATAAAGAAGGAGTGCACAGGCTTTTGCAGTACAGCACGGATTGTGTGGTGAAGTGCTCCCGGGATCTCAACCGGAAGCTGGGGATCAAATTTACCCTTTCCGAGCCCATGGTTTCTAAAAATCTGCTGAGCAAGCGGCAGTTCCTGGAGTTTTTTGTCCCTTATCTCAGACAGTGTGTAGAGAGGATGAATGAATTTCAGGGAGCCACCGGCATTCATATCTGTGGCACTACCCATGACCGGTGGGCGGAAGTGGTGGACGCAGGAGTCAGCAGTTTCTGGGTGGATAACTGCGAGAGTCTGAAAGAATTAAAAGAAGCCTATGGGGAAAGGATCGCGATCAGCGGAAATGTGGTACCGGTAGATGTGCTGCGCAACGGCACGCCGGAAGAAATTGCAAAAAACGTCCGCCAGTGTATTACAGATGCGGCAGACAATCCCTGCGGCTACAATTTATGTCCCGGGTGTACGACGCCGGTGGGAACTTCCAAAGAAAATATGATCGCATTTATGAATGCGGCTGCAATATATGGGAGAGGTGCAAGAAAAGGGCATATGCCAAAAGGAATACGAATGGGGACGGGGGATTTTTAGAAATCCCCCGTCCCCATTGCGGTATATGTCTATTTTCCTTTGATGTCAAACTCCGGGTTGATGGCGTAGAAGTTTTTGCTGTCCAGATGATCCTGTACGATCCTTAAGCTTTCACCAAATCTCTGGTAATGGACGATTTCCCGTTCCCGGAGGAAACGGATGGGATCGCAGATCTCAGGATCTTTGATCAGACGAAGGATGTTGTCATAAGTGGTGCGGGCCTTCTGTTCGGCAGCCATGTCTTCATGGAGATCCGTGATGGGATCCCCTTTGGACTGAAAATAGGTGGCCGTCCAGGGGGTACCGGCGGCCGCCTGGGGCCAGAGGGCCAGCGTGTGATCCACATAGTACTTCTCGAATCCATATTTTTCAATTTCCTCCGGTGTCAGGTCTTTGGTCAGCTGGTAGACGATGGCGCAGATCATCTCTAAGTGGGCCAGCTCCTCGGTGCCGATGTCTGTCAGCGTTCCGGTGACTTCTTTATACGGCATGGTGTATCGCTGGGAAAGGTACCGCATGGATGCGGCCAGTTCGCCGTCAGGGCCACCGAACTGGCTGATGATGACCTGGGCCATCTTAGGATTGGTTCGGGTGATCTTTACCGGGTACTGCAGTCTTTTTTCATAATTCCACATAAATTAGCATCCTCCTTCCTGCCATGGCCACGGTTCGTTGATCCAGCTCCAGCGGTCCGAAGAGGCCGCGGCGGTATCGAGGGTCAGGGGGCCGTAATACTTTGCATATTCTTTTAGGGATTCCACACGCTGTTTTTTCAAGGTGTCAAAATACTGCTGGGCTTCCTGGTGGTGCGGATGAGTATCCAGAAACAATTTGGTATCGTCTGCGGCAAAGCTGACCACATTGATCCAGTTTAACAACTCCCTGCGGCAGGGACGTTTACGCTCTTCCATTGCAGACACCTCCCATTCCCCGGAAAGGTTTATCCAGTTCTTCAAAAATAGTTCCACGCTGGAAGGCTTTCTCGGCTTTGTAGATGTTTCTCCATTCCTGCCAGGGGACATAGGCCATTGCCAGTGACATATCCGCCAGATCGCCATGATCCATGTCAGGGTTACAGATGTTTTCTGTTGGCAGAGGACAGCCGCCGACCTGGGGCATTGCCGGTGGATTTTGGCGCATACATCCGTTCTGACGCATTTGACCAGCTGTATGATATCGATAATTTGGCATCTGCCATGCTCCTTTCAGACAATCTCCGGTTATCCGGATCTTGTTCAGATACACTTTTCAATAATATTGTATGGATATGATGGAAAACTGTGCATATTTTCCGGCCTGTCGGCATATGGTTTCCGGCATTATTCCCTTGGCGGTCATTTCATTGGCAGCGAGGCAGATAAAAATAAGGGATTGACTTGGAAAGAGGCGGGATGCTATACTACGAATGTAAGTAACATAGGGACGTCCGTTACTGACGGATCAGTGGGTTACCACAGGGGAACGGAACGTCTTTGTATCAGCCGACCGTCTGGGCAGCATCTTCAGGGATGCTGCTTTTTTGTTGCCGGATTTCAGGTAAGACGCGCTTGATATGTGTTTTGCCGGGTTTCAAAAAAGCGGTTCCCGGGATGTCACACACAAAGAAGGAGGAAATACAAAAATGGTTACACAGTGGGAAGGGTTTAAGCCGGGAAACTGGCAGGAGACGATTGATGTCAGAGATTTTATCCAGAGGAATTATACCCCCTATACCGGGGATGGATCATTTCTGAAACCGGCGACTGAGCGGACGAAGGGGCTGCTCCATAGGCTGGAGAACCTGCTGGCGCTTGAGCAGGAATTCGGCGGTGTGCTGGACATCGATACCCAGACGGTAACGTCGCTTCTGAACTATAAGCCGGGGTATCTTGATAAGGAGAAGGAGATCATCGTGGGGCTCCAGACGGACCGTCCGCTGAAGCGGGGCGTCAATCCCTTCGGCGGACTTCGCATGACGAGAGAGGCCTGCCGGGCATATGGCTATGAGCTGTCACGGAAGGTAGAGGATGAATTTCAATACCGGACGACCCACAATGACGGTGTGTTCCGCGTATATAATAAGGAAACAAAAGCGGCAAGACACTGCGGGCTGATCACCGGGCTGCCGGACGCCTATGGAAGAGGACGTATTATTGGCGATTACCGGCGGGTAGCCCTTTACGGCATCGACTTTCTGATCGAAGAAAAGCAGAAGGATAAAGACCGTATCAGCATGGAAACGATGGATGTGGACCATATCCGCCAGTTGGAGGAGCTGTACCAGCAGATTAATTTCCTGGGGAAATTAAAGGAGATGGCGGCAATGTACGGCTTTGATATCAGCGGGCCGGCGAAGGACGCTAAAGAGGCAGTGCAGTGGCTGTATTTTGCCTATCTTGGAGCCATCAAAGAGCAGAACGGCGCAGCCATGAGCCTGGGCCGGACCTCCACTTTCCTGGATATCTATTTTGAACGGGATCTGGCAAGAGGAATCCTGACAGAGGAGCAGGCGCAGGAGATCATGGATGATTTTGTTATGAAGCTGCGCATGGCAAGACACCTGCGGACGCCGGAATACAATGAGCTGTTTGCCGGAGATCCCATGTGGATCACTGAATCCATCGGAGGGATGGGAGAGGATGGAAGAACGCTGGTCACGAAGAACAGCTTTCGGATCCTTCACACGCTCTACAACCTGAAGCCTTCTGCGGAGCCAAACCTGACGGTGCTGTGGTCTGCCGGCCTTCCGAAGAATTTTAAAACCTATTGTGCCAAGGTTTCCTGTGATACCGATGCGATCCAATATGAAAATGATGATCTGATGCGGCCGAAATTTGGAGACGACTATGGGATCGCCTGCTGTGTGTCTGCTATGAGGATTGGAAAAGAAATGCAGTTTTTCGGCGCGCGGGCAAATCTTGCGAAACTGCTCCTGATGGCCTTAAACGGAGGAAAGGATGAGAAACAGAACATGCAGGTGGGACCGGAGCATGAGCCTTATCAGGGAGAATACCTGGATTACGATAAAGTAACTAAGCTCCTGAGTATCTATCGGCCGTGGCTTGCAGCTATGTATGCCAATACCATGAACGTGATTCACTACATGCATGACAAATATGCTTATGAAAAAACGCAGATGGCGCTCCATGACACAGAGGTACACCGGTTCATGGCGTTTGGAATCGCAGGTTTAAGCGTCCTTGCAGACTCTCTTTCGGCGATTAAATACGCGAAAGTCAGATGCATCCGTGATGAAGAGACCGGGCTGATCACAGACTATGAGGTGGAGGGAGAGTATCCGGCCTACGGAAATGATGATGATCGGGTAGACAGTATCGCTAAAGAGCAGGTAAAGCTGTTCTTTGAGGAGTTGAAAAAGCAGCAGCTGTACCGGGATGCAGAGCCGACGCTTTCCATCCTGACCATTACTTCTAACGTAGTTTATGGAAAGAAAACCGGGGCAACGCCGGATGGAAGGAAGGCTGGAGAGCCGTTTGCACCCGGAGCGAATCCGATGCATGGGAGGGACAAAAGCGGAGCGTTAGCGTCTTTAAATTCCGTGGCAAAGCTTTCTTATGATGACTGCAAGGACGGGATTTCCAATACCTTCTCTATCGTGCCGCAGGCCATGGGGAAAACGGAGGAAGAGCGGCTTGCCAATCTGACGGCGGTGCTGGATGGCTATTTTGCACAGATGGCGCATCACCTCAATGTAAATGTGCTGAACCGTGAGCTTTTGGTGGATGCATACCATAATCCAGAAAAATATCCGAACCTTACGATCCGGGTGTCCGGATACGCAGTGAATTTCCATAAGCTGACAAAAGAGCAGCAAAAAGAGGTGATTTCCCGTACGTTCCACCAGAGGATGTAAATGTGAAATCTGATTTGGCGGTTGCATTTTACTTTTATATCTGATTAAATATATACGATGGGAGTGTAATCAGATGAGTAAAACCAAACGTGTAAAACGAAAAAGGTCTAACGAAACCATTTATTTTGACTATAGTCTGCTGGCTGTCCTGATCTTTCTGGTCTGCTTCGGGCTGATCATGCTGTACAGCGCCAGCGCCTACAGCGCGCTGGTGCAGCACAATGACAGCATGCACTATTTTAAGAGGCAGATCCTCTTTTGTATCGTGGGCTTTATCGGTATGTATGTGGTTTCCAGAATCGATTATCATTACTATATTAAATGGGCCCGGGGAATTTACTTCGTGGCGGTCGTACTGATGGCGCTGGTGCAGACGCCGCTGGGTATCGAGGTAAACGGAGCAAAGCGCTGGATCCAGCTGCCGTTCGGACAGCAGCTGCAGCCGGCGGAGATTACTAAGATCGCCGTGATCCTGTTTATTCCAGTGCTGATCTGCCAGCTGGGAAGAGAAATACGTACGCTGAAGGGTATGGGGCAGGTGTTTTTATGGGGTCTGGTGGCGGCAGGATGTGTATTTATCCTGACGGAGAATCTAAGTACCGCTGTCATCGTCATGGGAATTACCTGTGTAATGATCTTTGTGGTCCATCCCCAGACCAGACCTTTTATAGCGGCTGCCGGTGCGGGACTGGTGCTGATCCTGGTCGGGGTACAGATCCTGGATGCAATGCTTTCTACGAGCGGGAATTTTAGACTCAGGCGTATTCTGGTCTGGCTGAATCCGGAAGAATATGCTTCAGAAGGCGGATATCAGGTTATGCAGGGGCTTTATGCTATCGGCTCCGGAGGTTTTTTTGGGAAAGGACTGGGAAACAGTGCGCAGAAAATGGTCATTCCTGAAGTGCAGAACGATATGATTCTTTCTATTATATGTGAGGAACTGGGAGTGTTCGGCGCCATTATCGTGTTGGTCCTGTTCGGGCTTCTTTTATTCCGGCTGATGTTTATTGCCCAAAATGCCCCGGATGTTTACAGTTCGCTGGTAGTGACGGGAATCTTTACCCATATCGCCTTGCAGGTATTGTTAAATGTAATGGTAGTGATCAACCTGATCCCCACCACTGGAATCACGCTGCCGTTCATTAGTTACGGAGGGACGTCGATCCTGTTTCTGATGGCGGAAATGGGAATTGCGCTTGGGATATCGGCGAAGATTAAGATTAAAGAATAAAAGCCTTTTCAATCCGGCATAATTATGTTATGATTAAAAATGTAGTATTCAAAACTACATATAATAGAAGTGGAAGACATGCTGTGAATTGTGAATAATTGCGTGCCGGGAGGTTGAAAATGAGTTATAAGATTATTGTGGACAGCTGCGGAGAACTGACAGAGGAAATGAAGGCATCGGGACATTTTGAAACTGCTTCTCTGCAGATAGACGTGGCAGGCCATCATATTATTGATGATGAGACCTTTGATCAGAAGAAGTTTTTAAAGCTGGTGGCAGAGTCTCCGGAATGTCCAAAATCATCCTGCCCGTCGCCGGAAAGATATATGGAAGGATATCACTGTGAAGAGGATAGAGTTTACGCCGTTACTCTCTCGGCGGAATTGAGCGGTTCTTATAACAGTGCTGTCCTTGGAAAAGAATTGTATCATGAAGAATATGGGGAAAAGGATATCTATGTATTTAATTCGCGCTCGGCATCAGTGGGAGAAACTCTGATCGCCATGAAAATCCGGGAGTGTGAGGAAAAGGGCATGGCATTTGAAAAGGTCGTTGAGACGGTGGAAGCCTATATCCGGGAGCAGGACACCTATTTTGTACTGGAGACACTGGATATCCTGAGAAAGAACGGACGGCTGACGGGTGTGAAGGCGGTGGTTGCCACTGTTTTAAACATTAAGCCGGTTATGGGTGCGACAGAAGCGGGAACGATCTGCCAGCTGGGCCAGGCAAGGGGAATAAAGAAGGCGCTGGTGAAGCTGGTAGATGAGGTGGTGAAAAATTTAAAGAACCCAAAAGAAAAGGTGCTGGCAATATCTCACTGCAACTGCCGGAAACGGGCGGAATATGTGTGTGATATGCTGAAAGCAAAGGCACAGTTTAAGGATGTGGTTATTTTGGACACAGCCGGAATCAGCAGTATGTATGCGGCAGACGGAGGCGTAATAGTGGTTGTATAATTCCTGGGATTGTGGTAAAATACACTTCAGATGTAAACCAGAAGGAGTTAAGTGACATGAGCCAGGAAAAGGTAGATAAATATAAGAAAGAAAAAGCAGACCGCAAGAAAAATATCAAAAAGCAGAAGCTGCAGAATGTGGCACGTAAGTGTGTGGTGGGGGTTATCGGTATCGTGCTGATCGGGTGGATCGGATACTCCGCATACGACACATATCAGTCGAATCGGCCGGTAGACGAGGTTCAGATCGATTATACGGCTATGGATGAGCTGCCTCAGGAACTTGCAGCTGCACAGGAAGCGGATGCGGCCGCAGCAGAGTAAAAATGCGAAAAGTCAACTGTCGTACGGAAACGTACGGCAGTTTTTGATTGGGGACGTACACCTTTGCAAAAGGTGTACGTCCCCAATCGCGTTTGCCGGTGTCCCCAATCGTCAAATCCCCTGTCCCCAAAAGCAACTATTTCACAAAAAGGGGTTGAAATCAGAGAAAAAGTAGTTTACAATGGGGTCAAGTGGTAGAAAGTGGTTGAAAGTGGAGCTAAGTGGTAGAAAAGTGGTAGCCACTTGGGAGAAGGTGAAGTTCTATGTTGAAAGGAGAGTACAGTCATAATATTGACACGAAAGGGAGACTTATCATTCCTGCGAAGTTTCGTGACGATTTAGGGGAGCATTTCGTCATCACCAAGGGAATGGAGAACTGCCTGTATGTATATCCGGAAGACGAATGGGCCACCTTCGAAGCAAAACTGAACGCCTTACCGACCACCACCGACAAAAAAGCACGTGCATTTGCGTACTTCTTTCAAGGCGCAGCAACTGACGGAGACCTTGATAAACAAGGCAGAACACTCATCCCTGCAAACCTGAGAGAATTTGCACAGCTGGATAAGGAAGTTGTGTTTATCGGTATGGGGAAGCGTGCCGAGATCTGGGACAAGCAGAGATGGATCGAAAAGAATACTGAAGTGGAAGAGAACATTGAAGATATTGCATCGGATATGGAAGCCAGCGGATTCAGTATCTAAGAGGGAGAAGATATGGGATTCGAACACAAATCAGTATTGCTTGAAGAAACGATCAATGGACTTAATATCAGGCCGGACGGCACTTATGTGGACGGAACGCTTGGTGGAGGCGGACATGCTTATGAGATAGCAAGACGCCTCAGTGACAAGGGGAGTATTATAGGAATAGACCAGGACGCGGCAGCCATCGAGGCTGCAGGCATCCGCTTAAAAGACTTCGGGGAGAAGGTCACGATAGTCAGGAGCAACTATTGTGAAATGAAGTCGCGGCTCCATGAATTGGGAATTGACAAGGTCGATGGAATCATCCTTGATCTGGGCGTATCATCCTATCAGTTAGATACGGCAGAACGTGGATTTTCCTATCGCGAAGATGCACCTCTGGATATGCGGATGGATACACGTCAGACTATGACGGCCAGGGACATCGTCAATGACTACAGTGAAATGGAGCTTTACCGTGTGATCCGGGACTACGGGGAGGATAAGTTTGCGAAAAATATCGCCAAACATATCGTGGCGGCACGCGGTAGGGCAGCCATAGAGACCACGGGACAGTTGACACAGATCATCCGGGAATCTATCCCGATGAAGTACCAGAAAATGTCCGGGCATCCTGCAAAACGGACATTTCAGGCGATCCGTATCGAACTAAACAGGGAATTGGATGTGTTGAGAGATTCTCTGGACGATATGATTGATCTTCTGAAACCGGGCGGAAGGCTGTGTATTATCACCTTCCATTCGTTGGAGGACCGGATTGTCAAAAGTGCGTTTCGAAAGAATGAAAATCCATGTACATGCCCGCCGGATTTCCCGGTGTGCGTATGCGGAAATGTATCAAAAGGGAAAGTGATCACCAAAAAACCGATCCTTCCCAGTAAAGAAGAGCAGGAGTATAACAGCCGTTCAAAAAGCGCAAAGCTTCGGATTTTTGAACGGGCATAGATGTAATTTTTGAAAGGGGCACGTATTCATGGCAGCAAGGCGGTCATACAGCAGAACAAATACCAGATATGCACAGACAAGAAATACGGACAGAAGTGTGTCCGGAATGTACGTATATGGAAATACAGTGACAAAGCCGGCATATGAGCCGGACCGTGAGAACGTGCGTCCGCAGCGGCCCAAAAGAAGGGCGAGCAGCCAGGTCCGCAGAAACAGAAAACAAGCCATGCACATGAATCCCGCCTATGTGATTTTTCTAACCGTGGCAGCCATTGCAGCACTGGTGATCTGTATTAACTATATCCAGCTGCAGTCGACCATCACGGAACATTCTAAAAAAATCACTTCCATGCAGGAGGAGCTTGCACAGCTGAAGGAAGAAAACACTACAAGAGAAAATGCGGTGCTGGATTCCGTAAATCTGGACGAGATCCGGGATAAGGCTCAGAACGAGCTTGGAATGGTATATGCTTCACAGGATCAGATCATCAACTATGAAGATCCTGCGGCAGACTATGTGAAACAATATGAAGACATTCCGGAAAGCGGAGTTTTGGCACAGTCGGACAACAATGCAGGATAGGTGAATCTATGGCAAAACAGACAAAAACTTTCTTTCGGAAAAAATTTTCCAAAAATATGCAGAAAAAGCTAGTACTGCTCTTCGTGGCAATCATACTAGCTTTTGTTTTCTTAATTGGAAGAATTACATATATCAATGCGGCAAATGGTGAGGATTATACGAGGATCGTACTGGACCAGCAGCAGTATGACAGCCGGACGATCCCCTTTAAACGGGGAGACATCGTGGACCGTAACGGTACAAAGATGGCTACCAGCGAACGGGTCTACAACGTGATTTTGGATGTCAAAGTGATGACCAGCGATGAAGACAGTATTGAACCAACGATCCAGGTCCTGAAGGACTGCTTCGAGATAGATGAGGAAGAGGTCAGAGACCTGATCGAGGAAAGTCCATCCAGCCGTTATAATATCCTGAAAAAAGGAGTAGATTACGAGACATATAAAAAATTTGAGGCTATTGATGAGGATGATGAGAATTATCCGGATGTAGCAGGAATCTGGCTGGAAGAAGATTATGTGAGAACATATCCCTATAACACACTGGCCAGCGACGTGATCGGCTTTACGGTAGACGGAAATGTGGGAAGCAACGGTATTGAAGCCTCCTATAATAATATCCTGAATGGAACAGACGGAAGAGAATATGGGTATCTGGATGAGACATCTACCGTAGAAAGGACCGTAAAAGAGGCGGTGAACGGAGATACAGTGGTGTCCACTATTGACCTGCAGGTGCAAAGCATCGTGGAAAAACACATCCTGGAATTTAACGAGCAGCATAAAAACGAGGCGTCTGCGGGAGAAGGAAGCAAGAATACCGCAGTCATCGTTATGAATCCTCAGAACGGAGAGATCCTGGCGGAGGCCTCTTATCCGAATTATGATCTGAACCAGCCCCGGGATCTGACGAAGTATTATACTCAGGAAACGATAGATGCTATGTCGGACGAAGAACAGCTGGAGACTTTAAACAGCCTTTGGAACAATTTCTGTGTCAGCGACACCTATGAACCGGGATCCACATTTAAGCCATTTACAATTGCGGCCGGGCTGGAAACCGGGATCCTGACAGGGGATGAGACCTATTATTGCGGCGGTGTACTGCATGTGGGGGATCATGATATCCACTGTAGTAACCGGGACGGACACGGAACCCAGACGCTGAAGCAGGCACTGGAAAATTCCTGTAATGTAGCGCTGATGGAGATCGGCGAGGCTCTGGGGGCAGAAGAGTTCTGCCGGTACCAGGAACTGTTCGGGTTCGGAGAATATACAGGGATCGACCTTCCGGGTGAAGGAGAGACCTCGGGACTGTTGTATACGCCGGAGAATATGGATGCGGCCAGTCTGGCTACCAATGCGTTCGGCCAGAACTTTAATGTGACCATGACGCAGCTTGCGGCATCTTTTTGTTCCTTGATCAACGGGGGAAATTATTATGAACCCCATGTGGTAAAACAGATTCAGGATGAAAACGGAAACGTGACAGAGAATATTGATCCGGTGCTGGTAAAGAAAACCATTTCCGAAGAAACCAGCGAAGTGATCAAAGATTACATGCTGGGTGTTGTACAGGAAGGGACAGGATCTTCCGCCGCGGTAGAAGGCTACGATATCGGAGGAAAGACCGGTACGGCAGAGAAGCTTCCCCGTGGAAACGGGAAATATCTGGTATCATTCATTGGATATGCACCTCAGGAGAATCCGGAGGTTGTGGTTTATGTGGTGGTTGATGAGCCCAATGTGGCGGCGCAGGCATCCAGTTCCTATGCGACAGAGCTGGCGTCGGGGATCATGTCAGAAATCTTCCCGTATCTGGGGATTACCAAATCGTCAGAGACGGCAGACACGCAGACGAATTAACAGAATAACCCTGCAAAATCCGTAATAAGTTATAGAAACGGCTTTTGCGGGGTTATTTTTATGCGAAATAAAACCTACAACAAACGGAAGATATTGATCGTATTTTTGTTTGCGGTACTGATCATTGCAGGGCTGATCGGACGTCTGGTCTATCTGATGGTCTTTGAAGCTCCATATTATCAGGAACAGGCCGAGGAGCTTCATGAAAGGGAGCGGGATATCAAGGCGGCCAGAGGGGAGATCCTGGACGTGAATGGAACTGTGCTGGCCACAAACCGCACCGTGTGTACCATCTCTGTGATCCACAGCCAGATCACGGATCCGGAGCGGGTGATCCGGGAACTTTCCAGGCTTTTGGAGCTGGATGAGGGAAGTGTCCGGAAAAAGGTGGAAAAGGTATCCTCTATGGAGCGGATCCAGACAAATGTAGATAAAGAAATCGGGGATCAGATCCGTTCTCTGGGGCTTGACGGAGTAAAAGTGGACGAAGATTATAAACGGTATTATCCTTACGATGAGCTGGCTTCCAAGGTGCTTGGATTTACCGGCGGGGACAATCAGGGGATCATCGGGCTGGAAGTCATGTACGAAGAATACCTGAAAGGGATCAACGGCAAGATCCTTACCACCACCGACGCCAGAGGGATCGAGCTCTCCCAGGTGGCAGAAGACCGGATCGAACCTGTGGCGGGAAACACGCTCCAGATCAGCCTGGATTATAATATCCAGACCTATGCCCAGCAGATGGCGGAGAAGGTAATGGAAGAAAAGAAGGCGGAAAAAGTAGCGATTCTGATGATGGATCCCGGAAATGGAGAAATCCTTGCCATGGTCAATGTGCCGGAATTTAATTTAAATGATCCGTTTACATTGAATACGGAGGACGGAGGTGCGGCGCTGTCTGACGAAGAAAAGCAGGAAGCTTTAAATCAGATGTGGCGGAACGGCAGTATCAATGATACCTATGAACCAGGATCCACCTTTAAGATCATTACGGCTTCAGCCTGCCTGGAGGAGGGGGTGGTGGATTTGGACGATACCTTCCAGTGTCCGGGATACCGGGTGGTAGAAGACAGAAAAATCCGCTGCCACAAGGTAGGCGGACACGGGGCCGAAACCTTCGTGGAAGGGATCAGGAATTCCTGCAATCCGGTATTTATTGATATTGGGCTCCGGCTTGGGACGGACCGGTTCTTTGACTATTTTCAGCAGTTCGGGCTGATGGATCAGACCGGAGTGGATCTTCCGGGAGAGGCAGGGACTATCATGCATAAAAAGGAAAATGTAGGACTGGTTGAGCTTGCAACCATGAGCTTTGGGCAGTCCTTCCAGATCGCCCCCATCCAGCTGGCGGCTACCGTAAGCTCTCTGATCAACGGGGGAGAGCGGGTGACGCCTCATCTGGGAGTGCGAATTCTGGATGGAGAAGGAAAGAAGGTGAAAGAGTTTTCCTATGGGTCCGGAGGGCGGATCGTTTCAGAAGAGACTTCTGCGCAGATGCGTACTTTGCTGGAGGGCGTAGTGGCAGAAGGCTCCGGGAAAAATGCCTATGTGGAGGGCTACCGGATCGGCGGGAAAACGGCCACCTCTCAGACACTGCCCCGCAGTGCGAATAAATATATCTCGTCTTTTGTCGGATTTGCGCCTGCGGACGACCCGCAGATCCTTGCTATATGCGTGATCTATGATCCTCAGGGGATTTATTATGGAGGAACGATTGCCGCACCTGTGATCGGGGACATCTTCCGGAACACATTCCCCTATCTTGGCATTGAAAAACAGTAGAAAATGAAGTATACTATGTAAGGTTAAAAAGAGAATTAACGGAGAAGATAAAGAGGTGGATTATGGATTATACGATATTTATGCCGGTACTGATCTCATTTGCATTAAGTGTTGTGATGGGACCGGTGATTATTCCGATTCTTAGAAAACTGAAGATGGGGCAGACAGAGCGCGAAGACGGCGTGCAGTCTCATTTGAAAAAGGCCGGGACTCCCACCATGGGAGGCGTGATCATCCTGCTTGCGGTGGTGATCACATCTGTGTTTTATATTCCCGCCTATCCAAAGATCATCCCGATCTTATTTGTCACACTGGGCTTTGGTCTGATCGGATTTCTGGATGATTATCTGAAGGTAGTAATGAAGCGCTCTGACGGACTTTATCCCAAGCAGAAAATGGCCCTTCAGATTGTTGTGACAGCAATCTTTGCGTTTTATCTGGTGAAATTTACGGATGTTTCTCTGGCAATGCTGATTCCGTTTTCCGGAGGACAGTACTTAAATATCGGCTGGCTTGCTATTCCGCTTTTGTTCTTTGCAGTGATCGGAACGGTTAACGGTGTTAACTTTACCGATGGGCTTGACGGACTGGCTTCCAGCGTGACAGTGCTGGTGGCTACCTTCTTTACGGTGGTGGCAGTGGGGACGGAAAGCGGGATCTCCCCGATCACCTGTGCGGTGGTGGGAGCGCTGTTAGGCTTCCTGTTATTCAATGTATATCCTGCCAGTGTGTTTATGGGAGACACGGGGTCCCTGGCACTGGGAGGGTTTGTGGCTTCCACGGCTTATATGCTGCAGATGCCTATTTTTATCATTATCGTAGGGCTGATTTATCTGGTAGAAGTATTGTCTGTCATCATTCAGGTCACATATTTTAAGAAAACCGGCGGAAAAAGAATTTTTAAAATGGCGCCGATACATCATCATTTTGAATTATGTGGATGGTCAGAGACAAGGGTGGTCGCTGTATTTTCAATTATCACCGCACTTCTGTGCCTGATCGCACTGATGGCAATGTAGGAGGAACAGGTCAATGGATGTAAAGGGGAAAAATGTACTGGTGTTTGGCGCGGGGATCAGCGGGATCGGCGCTGCCGGACTCCTGGAAACACATGGCGCTTCGGTGATTCTTTATGATGGGAATCAGAAGTTAAAAGAAGAGAGCTTACAAGAAAAACTGGGGAAAGGAAGTAAAGTCAGGGTAGTGATAGGAGAGCTTCCCCGCGAAACTCTGGATACGCTGGATATGGCGGTTTTAAGTCCCGGAGTGCCTACAGATCTTCCGATCGTGCAGGAAATGAAAAAGACAGGGGTCTCCATTATCGGTGAGATTGAGCTGGCATATCAGTTTGGAAAGGGAGACGTGCTTGCCATCACCGGGACCAACGGAAAGACCACAACCACCTCTTTGCTTGGCGAGATCATGAAAAATGCCAGAGAAGAAGTTTATGTGGTGGGAAATATCGGTAACCCTTATACGAAAGTAGCGGGAGAGATGACAGATCAGGCTGTCACGGTAGCAGAGGTTTCCAGCTTTCAGCTGGAGACAATTTGTGAATTCCGGCCAAAGGTGAGCGCAATCCTGAATATCACGCCGGATCATCTGAATCGGCATCATACCATGGAAGCTTATATCCAGGCAAAGAAAAATGTGGCAAAGAATCAGACAGAGGAAGACTACTGCATTCTAAATTATGAGGACAAGGTTACAAGAGAATTTGGAAAGAATATAAGAGCGAAGGTTCTATATTTCAGCAGTCAGCGTAAACTAGAAGAAGGGATCTGGCTTGAGAATGGAGGCCTGTTCCTGAGCTTTGGCGGAAATGAGGAGCTGATCTGCCATACCGACGAGCTGAAGATCCTGGGAACGCATAATTTTGAAAATGTGATGGCGGCTGCAGGCATGGCGTATGTCTATGGCGTGCCGATGGAGATAATCCGGGATACGGTGAAGTCTTTTGGCGGTGTGGAACACCGGATCGAATATGTAACGGAAAAGAACGGTGTGGCATACTATAATGATTCCAAAGGAACCAATCCGGATGCGGCGATCAAAGGAATCCAGGCAATGAAGCGTCCAACGGTTCTGATTGGAGGCGGATACGACAAGGATTCTGAGTATACGGAATGGATCGAAAGCTTTGAGGGGAAAGTGAAAAAGCTGATCCTCCTTGGCGAGACGAAGGAAAAGATTGCAAAAGACGCTGAAAAGTGCGGGTTTACAGACTATCTGTTTGCGGAAAGCTTTGAAGATGCCGTACATCTTGCGGTGGCGCAGGCGGTTCCGGGAGACGCGGTTCTTTTGTCCCCGGCATGTGCAAGCTGGGATATGTTTCCAAGCTATGAGGTACGAGGAGATAAGTTTAAAGAGATCGTAAATTCCTTATAAGGAGAAGCATAGATTGAGCGAACCGGAAAAAAGGAAATATGATGTGACAATGATGGCGGCATTATGTATGTTGGTGCTGGCAGGGCTTCTGATCCTCTATAGTACCAGCGCATATAACGGTCAGATCAAGTTTCAGGATCCCTTTTATTATCTGAAGAAGCAGCTGTTTGCCACGGCTCTTGGAGCTGCGGGGATGTATGCGGCGGCCCGGATCGATTATCATTTGTGGCGGCATGTGGCAGTGCTTGGGTATCTGGCGGCGGTCCTCTTGTCAATAGCGGTGTTGTTTGTAGGAGATGAATACAATGGGTCCAAAAGATGGCTGTCTTTGGGCCCTCTTTCTTTTCAGCCCTCAGAGTTTGCAAAAGTGGCAGTGATCCTCTTTCTCGCCCATGTGATCACGAGAAATATCCAGGAAATGGGAAAAATGCGGACCCTTCTCAAGATTATGGCCATGATCCTTCCCATCGTGGGCCTGGTAGGCGCAAGCAACCTGAGTACCGCGATCATCATTCTGGGGATTGCGGTCGTGCTGGTATTTGTGGCCAGCCCCAAGTATGGACAGTTTGTGGTCATGGGACTGCTGGGAATGGGATTTATGGGAGTTTTTCTGGCCCTTGAGAGCTATCGCCTGGAGCGGATCGCTATCTGGAGAAATCCGGAAGACTATGAGAAAGGTTACCAGACGCTTCAGGGGCTTTATGCCATCGGTTCCGGGGGACTGTTCGGCAGAGGACTGGGAGAAAGTGTACAGAAGCTGGGATTCGTGCCGGAGGCCCAGAATGATATGATATTTTCCATTATCTGCGAAGAGCTGGGACTCTTTGGCGCCGGGATCATTCTTCTTTTGTTCCTGATCCTGATCTGGCGGTTTTACGTGACTGCCTCCCGGGCGGAGGATCTGTTCGGCGCACTGATCGCATCCGGAGCCATGGCGCATATGATGATCCAGGTGATCTTAAATATTTCTGTTGTGACCAACACAATACCGAATACGGGAATTACACTGCCTTTTGTCAGCTACGGCGGTACTTCCGTGGTATTTCTGCTGATAGAAATGGGGCTTGTATTCAGTGTGTCATCTTTGGTAAAATAGAAAAAACAGATTTTGGAGTAAATAATTGATTTTTAAGGGGAGTATTACATATGGGAAAAAAAGGAACAAAACGGAAGTCGCATCGGCTGTATGCCTTTGTGGTGCTTCTGCTCGCCGCGGCCATCCTGGCTTTGGGCGTGCTGATTCTTTTCTATGTACAGGAAATTGAAGTGGACGGAAACGAATACTGTACGGACCAGCAGATCGTTGATACAGTAAAGAATGATAAGTATTCGATCAATACGCTGTATATACTGGCTAAATATGCAGTGGGAAAAGGCGAATCCCTGCCTTGCCTGGACAGTATCAAGGTCAGCCTGAAGGCGCCGTGGGCGCTGAAAGTAAAGGTGGAAGAAAAACCCATTGTCGGTTATGTGGAAAATGAGGATCATTATGCATACTTCGATCAGGAGGGAATGGTGGTGTCTGAATCCACGGCGTTGATCGAGGGGCTTCCGTGTATTGAGGGAATCAGCATGAAAGATATAAAGCTTTACGGGCAGCTGGAAAGTGAGGACAGTAAAATTTTCCAGGAAATCCTGGAAGCATCCCAGGAGGTGGTAAAGTACGAGTTGAACGTGGACCGGATCGTATGTAAGGGAGATGAGATTTATCTATATATTGGAAAAGTATACGTAAACCTGGGAAACAAGGTGTCTTCCAGCCAGGTGGCACAGGTGCCGCCGATTCTTGAGAAACTGGGGGATCAGGAAGGAACCCTGCATCTGGAAAATTATTCGGAGTCGAGCGGTACGATTACCTTTGATATTGGAGAAATTCCGCAATAAAAAAAAGAAAAATGGGGAAATTCTATTGATATTTTATACAAAAGTCTATATTATATAGTATATATGGCAAAGTGAACAATTTCCTTGCCTATATATGGGATGTATAATATATATAATAAGGATAACAAAGGAGGAGAAACCCTTGCTAGAGATTAAGACAAACGAATCAGAAGCGGCGGCAAAAATTATTGTTGTTGGAGTCGGCGGCGGTGGAAATAACGCAGTAAACCGCATGATCGACGAACAGATTGCCGGCGTTGAATTTATTGCTATTAATACAGATAAACAGGCACTGCAGTTATGTAAAGCTCCGACACTGATGCAGATCGGTGATAAGATCACAAAAGGACTGGGAGCCGGCGCAAGACCAGAGATCGGAGAAAAGGCGGCAGAAGAAAGTGCGGAGGAGATATCCGCGGCACTGAAAGGTGCGGACATGGTATTTGTAACCTGCGGTATGGGAGGCGGAACCGGAACAGGTGCCACACCAGTAGTTGCCCGGATTGCGAAAGAGCAGGGTGCACTGACAGTCGGAGTAGTGACAAAGCCCTTTAGTTTTGAGTCCAAGATCCGCATGAACAATGCACTGGCAGGAATTGAAAAATTAAAAGAAAGCGTTGACACCTTGATTGTTATCCCGAATAATAAGCTTTTGGAAGTTGTAGACAGACGTACCACCATGCCGGAGGCGCTTAAGAAGGCTGACGAAGTGCTTCAGCAGGGTATCCAGGGTATTACCGACCTGATCAATGTACCGTCTCTGATCAACCTGGACTTTGCAGACGTACAGACTGTCATGACAGACAAGGGAATTGCACATATCGGTATCGGACAGGGACGCGGCGACGACAAGGCACTGGAAGCAGTAAAACAGGCTGTTGCAAGTCCGCTGCTTGAGACCACGATTGCAGGTGCATCTCACGTGATCATCAATGTATCCGGTGACATCACCCTGATGGATGCTTCCGATGCGGCTGAGTATGTTCAGGAGCTTGCAGGAGAAGAGGCGAGCATCATCTTCGGTGCGATGTATGATGACTCCAGGGCTGACGAAGCTACGATCACTGTTATTGCTACAGGACTTCATAATGTAGAGGGAAGTGCTTCTAAATTAAAGTCAAGACTGGAGAATCCAAGGATGGCCACTGCGGGACGCACAACAACACATACAGCTTCGCATACGGCATCACATGCACAGAGCTTTGAAAGACCGCGCGCAGCGTCCGCGGCGCCACAGAGCAGTTCATCCAGGCTGGATCTTGGTATGGCTCCTACAAAAAATGGCGGAACAGCTGGTGTAAAGAGACCGGCAGGCGGCACAGTGCCTACTCTGGAAACACCGAAAACTCCTACCAGCAAGGTGAAGGAGCAGTCCATCAAGATTCCGGATTTCTTTAAAAAATAATTGATATTACATCTTATGTCAGGCGTACGTTTATAGTACGCCTGATTCTTTCTTTTTCATATTTTTTCAGATTCAATTTCCAAATACAAAACTTAAAAATCTTTCTAATGAACGATGTTCGTGTCGAAAAAAAGTGGAATCTTGCTCCACCGTCTGACAAATTCTTTATGCCCCAATCCGTATAATAGAACTTGCCTCTGGAACCGGACGGCTCCAGGAAAGGAAAGAAGGTGAACTGTGTATTATGAATTATACATAGATTTATTTTTCGCGGAGAATTTTATGATGGATTCCCTTCTGCTCCTGTTTGCCGCCAGGATTTCGAAGCGCCAGGTGAAAAGGAAGAGGATTTTTCTGGGGGCAGCGGCCGGATCCCTTCTGACCTGTCTGGTCATAGCGCTTCCTATACCGTCCGCGGCGCTTAAAATGATACTTTTCCATGGATTTGTAAATGTTTTTATGTTGAAAGCGGGACTTGGCGTGAACTGGGGAAGGGACCTTGTGTATGCGTGGATACTCCTGTATGTCAGTGGATTTCTGCTGGGAGGCGCAATGATGGTTTTCCGCCCTTATATACAAAGTCTGAGCCTGTTTTTCCTGCTGGCTGTCGGGAGCTATTACCTGCTCCTTAAGGTGTGGGAGCTGATCACTGCGTTTTCCCGGCAAAAGGGCTTTCAGTGTACGGTACTGGTCTCCTGCAAGGGGCGCACGCTGAAGCTTCAGGCGCTCATCGACAGTGGGAACAGCCTGAGAGACGCACAGTCCGGAAAACCGGTCCATATCGTCGGCAGGCAGGCCATCCGGGGACTGTGGAAGGATGAGCCGGTTACAGGACTTAGGTATGTGAGTTATCACTCTGTAGGCAGGGAAAACGGCATAATGCCCCTTCTGGAGCTTGACCGGATGAAGATTCTGAGACGGCGGGGGAATGAGACGGAAACGATAACAATTGATCGCCCGCTGGTGGCCGTCTGTGAGGAGGAAAAGGTCACGGAACAGTACGACATAATTTTAAATCTAGATATCTGAATGGGAGGACTGAAATTTGATGATCAAAGTAGCTGTACCACATCGTTTTAAACTGAAAGTAGTGCCGGATTTCCGCACATTCTTCTTTCCTGACAGAAGAGAGATCCATTATATCGGCGGAGCGGATATCCTTCCGGCGCCCCTTGATCTTGAGGAAGAGGCAAAAGCCATAGCAGATCTGGGATCCGAGAGAGATGAGCAGGCCAGAAAGCTTCTGATCGAGCATAATCTCCGGCTGGTGGTATATATCGCGAAAAAGTTTGACAATACCGGCGTGGGAGTGGAGGATCTGATCTCGATCGGCACCATCGGGCTTATCAAAGCGATCAATACATTTAATCCGCAGAAAAATATCAAACTTGCCACGTATGCATCCCGGTGTATTGAAAATGAGATCCTCATGTATCTGAGGAGAAACAATAAGACCAGGCTGGAGGTGTCCATCGATGAGCCTTTGAATGTGGACTGGGACGGCAATGAACTGCTCCTGTCAGATATCCTGGGGACGGAAGAAGACACGATCTACAAAGACCTGGAAAATGAAGCAGAGCGAAAGCTTCTGAACCGGGCGATCGGCCGGCTGTCCGGAAGAGAGCGGGCGATCATAAAGATGCGTTTCGGACTCGGCACGCCGGACGGAGAGGAAAAGACCCAGAAAGAGGTGGCAGACATGCTGGGGATTTCCCAGTCCTACATATCCAGACTGGAAAAGAAGATTATGAAAAGACTGAAAAAAGAGATGGTGAAATATTCATAGCCTGGCCCGTCAAATCATGCTACAATAAAAAGAAAAAGGGGTTGGAGCGTATGAAACTTACCTGTATCGGCGCGGCCCATGAAGTGACGGGAAGCTGCCACCTTCTGGAGGCCTGCGGTAAACATATTCTGATCGACTGCGGAATGGAGCAGGGACCGGATCTTTATGAAAACCAGGAACTGTCGGTGGCGCCGGGAGAGATTGATTTTATCCTGCTGACCCATGCGCACATCGATCACTCCGGAAATATCCCGCTTTTATGCAAACATGGGTTTAAGGGGGATATCGTGACCACCTTTGCCACTGCGGATCTTTGCAGCATCATGCTCCGTGACAGTGCTCACATCCAGGTGTCAGAGGCACAGTGGAGAAACCGGAAGGCGAGGAGAAGCGGAGAAGCCCTGTATGAGCCTTTGTATGATATGCAGGATGCAGATGCGGCGGTAAATCTTCTGGCCCCCTGTGATTATGATCAGAAGATCACGCTGTGCGAGGGAATAGAGGTCCGCTTCAATGATATCGGCCATCTTCTGGGCTCCGCCAGCATTGAGGTGTGGGTCACAGAAGGAGAAGTGTCAAAAAAGATCGTATTTTCCGGAGACGTAGGCAATACAGATCAGCCGATCCTGAAAGATCCAAAGCCGGTGAAGGAGGCGGACTACGTGGTCATTGAGTCTACATACGGAGACCGTACCCACGGGGATGAGCGGCCGGATTATGTGAAGGAATTTACCAGGATCCTGAGAGAGACCTTTGACCGGGGAGGCAATGTGGTGATCCCCTCCTTTGCGGTGGGGAGAACCCAGGAACTTCTTTATTTTATCCGAGAGATCAAAGAAAAGGATCTGCTTCCGGAATATCCGGGATTTGAGGTATACGTGGATAGTCCGCTGGCGATCGAGGCCACCAGTGTATTCAATAAAAATGTCCGCTCCTGTTTTGACAAAGAAGCGCTTGCCCTGATTGAACAGGGGATCAACCCTCTGGTTTTCCCGGGACTTAAGACTACAATTACCAGCGAGGAGTCTAAGCTGATCAACTTTGATGAAAAGCCCAAAGTCATTCTGTCTGCTTCCGGTATGTGTGAGGCGGGCCGGATCCGCCATCATCTGAAGCACAATCTCTGGCGGCCGGAATGTACCGTCTGCTTTGTAGGATATCAGGCTGTGGGGACGCTGGGCAGAAAGCTGATAGAAGGCGCCGGGAGCGTGAAGCTGTTCGGTGAAAATATCACAGTAAACGCGAAGATCGAGGTCCTGAACGGGATCAGCGGCCATGCGGATATGAACGGACTGATCCGGTGGCTGGAGGGCTTCGAAACAGACCTGGAACGGGTGATCGTGGTACATGGAGAGGACACGGTTACAGATTCTTTTGCAAGCCTGGTGGAAGACAAGATCGGCTGTCCGGCCTTTGCGCCTTATTCCGGAGGCTGTGTGGATCTGGCGGCAAACCAGATCATAAGCGAAGGTGTAAAGATGCCGAAAAAGGCTGTGGAGAAGCCGGCCAGAAGCCGGGCTCAGGCGGCTTTCGAACGGGTGGTGGCCGCTGCCAAACGTCTGCTTGAAGTGGTATACAAAAATGAAGGTCTGGCAAACAAAGAACTGGCAAAATTTGAAAGTCAGATCCAGAATCTGGCTGACAAATGGGATCGCTGACAGACAGAGGACGGATAGTAGAAAAAACCCGATTTGTCAAGGACTAAAAGTTTTTTTATTTGAGATGAAAAAAGAATAACCAGAAGCCATATGGAGAATCATTTTACTAGATAGCATACATTTATCTGGCAGGAGGTTCTTAGAATATGGCACAGGGAAAAGTAGAGATCTGCGGGGTGAATACGGCGAAGCTTCCGGTTCTCGGCGAAAAAGAAAAGGAAGAGTTGTTTGCACGTATCAAGAAAGGGGACGAGCAGGCAAAGGAAGAATATATCAAAGGCAATCTCCGGCTGGTCTTAAGTGTGATCAAGAGATTCGGCGCAAGCAATGAGAATCCGGATGATCTGTTTCAGATCGGCTGTATCGGGCTTATAAAGGCTGTCAATAATTTCAATACAGAGCTGGATGTGAAATTTTCCACCTATGCGGTGCCGATGATCATCGGAGAAATCCGCCGGTATATGCGGGATAATAATTCCATCCGTGTCAGCAGGTCTCTGCGTGATACTGCTTATAAAGCGATTTACGCAAAGGAAAATTATGTAAAGCGTAATCTGAAGGAGCCTACGGTCCAGGAGATCGCGGATGAGATCGGGATATCCAAGGAAGACATCGTATTTGCCCTGGATGCAATACAGGTTCCCATGAGTCTGCAGGAACCGGTTTATAATGACGGCGGAGATGCCCTCTATGTAATGGATCAGTTAAGCGACAGCAAAAACAGAGAAGATAAGTGGGTAGAGGATCTGTCGTTAGAGGCGGCCATGGATCATCTGAGTGAAAGAGAGCGGTATATCATCCGTTTGAGATTCTTTGAAGGAAAGACACAGATGGAGGTGGCTGAGGATATCGGTATTTCCCAGGCCCAGGTCAGCCGGCTTGAGAAACATGCCCTGCGTGTAATGCGTCAGTATTTAAGCTGACAGATGTTTTTTTGAGTTTTAGCCGGCCGGGACTTGCGGCCGGCACTTTTATGGTTTTTCGCATACAAAAGAATAGTCTTGCATTTTCCGGGGACTCATACTATGATAATGGCAGAAGGGAGACAGGAAGATGAAGGCTTGTATATTTGATTTGGACGGGACGCTGACAGATACGCTGGAGTCTCTTGCGTATTCGGTGAAAGCTACCCTGCGGGAGATGGGGCTTCCCGAGATTACGACAGAGCAGTGCAGAAGATTCGTAGGAGACGGGGCGAAGGTCCTGATGGAGCGTTCGCTCCTTGCGGCAGGAGAGAAAGATCTTTCCAGGCTGGAAGAAAGTCTTGCCGTATACCGGCGTATATTTGATGAAAATTGTACATATCATGTAACACCATACCAGGGAATTCCGGAACTTCTGCAGAGCCTGAAGGAAAAAGGCGTTCTGCTGGCTGTGTTGTCGAATAAGCCTCACGAGCAGGCCGTGAAGGTGGTAAAAGAGATATTTGGTGAGAGATGGTTTGATTATGTGTCCGGCCAGCAGGAAGGGATTGAAAAGAAACCCGATCCGGCAGGGGTCATACATATCATGGAGACCTTGAAGCTTACGAATGAGGAGTGTCTGTACGTGGGAGATTCGGAAGTGGACGTACGGACAGGGAATAATGCAGGGGTACGGACCATCATTGTATCCTGGGGATTCCGTACCCGGGAGGAATTAAAAGAGGCTGGCGCAAGGACGGTGATTGACAGCCCGCTGGAGCTGCTTTCATATATGTGAGCCGATAGGACACTGTCTGCCGGCAGTGTCAGATCCAGATAGAAAATGTAAGGAGGGATGCGAAAAGATGTATGAGTATGATGAAGAATGTCTGAAAACATTTCTGAAAAAGCAGGGGCAGCTGTTTGATGAGCCGGTGGCGGAGACGCTGGAAGAAGCAGAAGCGTTTCTGGAGGACTGCATGGCAGTGATCGCAGATAGTCTGGATGAAGTAAAGTCCTATCTGGAGGAAGAAGGAATGGATATCGACGGGATGAGTGCGGATGAGATCGAAGATGCTTCAGAGATATTCCCGCTTCCGGATGGACGGTACCTTATTGTTGAAGGATAAGTTACAGAAAGGAATATGAAAAGCCTCAGCTATTCACTGGCTGAGGCTTTTTTTAGTGCGTCTCCGATGGCGCCTAAGATCAGCTGAGAAGTGTAAGGACTGTCAGAGGAATACTGAATATTTTCCAGTGACTGACTGTCATAAATCTGTTCCGCAATATCCTCGATGGCCGGCTGGACCAGGGGATACATGGCTGCTACAGATTCATCCAGGTTGGAGAAGCGGATGGAATTGATGTGAGATTCATCTACCGTGACTTCTACCTCCAGAGCCGTATTGTTTAAGGTGACGTCAGAGGTATAGACCCCCGGGATATATTTTTGCTTGCTGTTTTCAGATTCATTTTTATTTGGAAGGAACATAAATACCAGCAAAAGGATCAGAAGCAGTGCCAGGGCTGCGAATATGACGGTATAAATGATCTCCTTCATATGCAGCACGACGATTTTTGTTTTGGAACTCATAAAGCCCTCCTTTATCATGTATCATGATCGTTACTTTCTATAATGTATGAGCAAAAAGCGGAAATTATTCATAACATTTATGCGTGACAAAAGGGAAGGGTTCCTGTAGAATGAATTAGGATAACTGTAGGAGGCGATAGGATATGTTTATAATTGCAGGACTGGGCAATCCCACGCTTCAGTATCGTGGGACCAGGCATAATGTGGGATTTGATGTGATAGATACACTGGCAGATAAATATAATATAGCTGTAGAGACCAGAAAAAGCCGGGCGCTGATCGGCAAAGGCATCATAGCGGGACAGAAGGTGCTCCTTGTGAAGCCACAGACCTATATGAACCTGAGCGGGGAAAGTATTGGAGAACTGGTTAGCTACTATAAGGTGGATGAAGAGCAGGAGCTCCTGGTGATTTACGACGATGTAAGTCTTGATGTGGGACAGCTCAGGATCCGCAGAAAAGGGAGTGCGGGCGGACACAACGGGATCAAAGATATCATCAGGCACCTGGGGACGGACGTATTTCCGAGGATCAAGATCGGCGTAGGGGAAAAGCCAAAAGGCTATGATCTTGCAGATTATGTACTTGGACATTTCTCCAGAGAAGAGCGGGAAATGATGGAAGAGGGCTATCAGAAGGCTGCGGAAGCAGTTGAGATGATCCTTGCGGGAGAGCTGGACGAGGCGATGAATGTGTTTAACAGGAAAGCAAAGCCTAAGGAGGCCATAGAATAGATGCAGGCATTGATCCATCCGCTTACGGAGCTGGCGGATTATGAAGAGATTGTCAAAAACAAAAGAAAGGGACCCGGAGCGATCCGGATCCTGGGATGCGTAAATTCCCAGAAGACGCATATGATGTACGGGCTTAGTGATGGCTGCCGCTATAAGGTTATCATCTGTTCCAGCGAGTCGAAGGCAAAGCAGATATATGAAGAATACCGTTTCCTGGACAGAAGCGTTTATCTGTATCCGGCCAAGGATCTTTTGTTTTATCAGGCTGACTTAAGAAGCAAGGAGCTGGTCAGGGAACGTATGGAAGTGCTGGAGGCCGTGATAGAAGGAAGGCCGCTGACGGTGGTGGCAAGCTTTGATGCGTTGATGGATTCCCTGCTCCCAAAGGAGATCATTGCAGGCAGGACCATCCGGGTGAGCTACGACGGCACACTGGAACTGTCCGCAATGGAAAAGGCTCTTGCAGACCTTGGCTACGAGCGTGTGGTGCAGATCGAAGGACCGGGGCAGTTTGCGGTACGGGGAGGCATTCTGGATGTGTTCCCGCTGACGGAAGAGTTGCCGGTGCGGATTGAATTATGGGGGGACGAAGTGGATTCTATCCGTACCTTTGATGTGGAAAGCCAGCGCTCGATCGAGAATCTGACAGAGGTGTCCATCAGTCCGTCCATCGAATTTCCGGGAGAAGGAGAGCAGGGCGTTTCTTTTCTGGATTATTTTCCGGCGGACGAGACCCTGCTTTTTTTAGACGAGCCGGTGCGGCTGATGGAAAAAGGACAGGGAGTAGAAGAAGAATTTATTGAGGCCCAGAAAAAAAGGGTGGAAAGCGGTTATGAATTAAAAGACGGAGAGGTGCGCCTCTATGGAACCGAAGAGATCTTAAACAGGATCAATACCTACAGCTCGATAGGTTTCTATGCGCTGGATATGCGATGTAAGGGGCTTCTTATCAGGGAGTCTTATCATATCCAGGCAAAGAGTGTGAACCCTTATAACAGCAGTTTCGAGCTGCTGATCCAGGATTTGAAACGACTGAAAAGAAACGGCTACCGGGTGGTGCTCTTATCTGGTTCCCGGACCAGGGCGAAGCGGCTTGCCGAGGATCTGCGGGATTATAATTTAAGCAGCTACTACAGCGACGATCTGGACCGGCTGGCAGAGCCGGGCGAGATCATGACTGCCTATGGACATGTGGCAGAAGGATATGAATATCCGATGCTGAAGTTTACCGTGATCTCGGAGACGGACATTTTCGGCAAGGTAAAAAAGAAAAAGAAGCGGAAGACCTATGAAGGGCGGAAGATCCAGAGCTTTTCGGAGCTGAAGCCGGGCGATTATGTAGTGCATGAAAATCATGGCCTTGGGATTTATCAAGGGATCGAGAAGATCGAGGTGGATAAGATCACCAAGGATTACATGAAGATTTCTTATGCGCAGGGAGGCAATCTCTATATTCCGGCTACCCAGCTGGATCTGATCCAGAAATATGCAAGTGCGGATGCCAAGAAACCAAAACTGAACCGGCTGGGGGGACAGGACTGGACCAGAACCAAGACAAGAGTTAAAGGAGCTGTCCGTGAAATCGCCAGAGATCTGGTAGAACTCTATGCGGCAAGGCAGGAGCAGGAAGGCTACGAATACGGGGAAGATACGGTCTGGCAGAAGGAATTTGAGGAAATGTTTCCGTTTGAGGAAACGGAAGATCAGCTGCTGGCTATTGACGCGGTCAAAAAGGATATGCAGAGTAAAAAGATCATGGACCGCCTGATCTGTGGAGATGTGGGGTACGGAAAGACAGAGATCGCTATACGTGCGGCTTTTAAGGCAGTGCAGGAGGATAAGCAGGTGGTTTACCTGGTACCTACGACCATTCTTGCCCAGCAGCATTACAATACCTTTGTACAGCGAATGAAGGATTTTCCCGTGCGGATTGATCTGATGTGTCGTTTCCGGACGCCGGCCCAGCAGAAAAAGACGGCGGCTGATACAAAAAGAGGACTGGTGGATATCGTCATCGGTACTCATCGTGTACTGAGCGATGATATGAAATTTAAGGATCTGGGGCTCCTGATCATTGACGAAGAGCAGCGGTTCGGGGTACAGCATAAGGAAAAGATCAAAAAGCTGAAGGAAAATGTGGATGTACTGACGTTGACGGCGACTCCTATTCCGAGAACGCTTCATATGAGCCTGATCGGAATCCGCGATATGAGTGTGCTGGAGGAAGCGCCGGAGGAAAGAATGCCGATCCAGACCTATGTGATGGAATATAATGACGAGATGGTAAGAGAGGCTATTGAGCGTGAGATTTCCCGTCAGGGACAGGTGTACTATGTATACAACAGAGTGGAGGATATCGCAGAGGTTACGGCCCATATCCAGAAGCTGGTGCCGGAAGTGACAGTAGCCTATGCGCATGGACAGATGAAGGAGCATCAGCTGGAGCGGATCATGTATGAATTTATCAGCGGAGAGATTGATGTACTGGTATCTACCACTATCATTGAGACCGGGCTTGATATTTCAAATGTCAATACCATGATCATCCATGATGCGGACCGGCTGGGGCTCTCCCAGCTCTATCAGTTGCGGGGCCGGGTTGGCAGATCCAACCGCATGGCCTATGCATTTTTGCTTTACAGACGGGATAAGATGCTCAAAGAAGTGGCGGAGAAACGGCTGGCGGCTATCCGGGAATTTACAGATCTTGGCTCCGGGTTTAAGATCGCTATGCGGGATCTGGAGATACGCGGAGCAGGCAATCTTCTGGGAGCTGAGCAGCACGGGCATATGGAGGCCGTGGGCTATGACCTTTACTGTAAGATGCTGAATGAAGCGGTGCGACTCCTGAAAGGGGAGATTAAAGAAGAGGATTTCACGACCACTATGGATCTTAATGTGGATGCCTTTATTCCGGATAGCTATATTCCGAATGAATATCAGAAGCTGGATGTCTATAAGCGGATTGCCGCTATCGAAAACGAGGAAGAGATGGAAGATATGACAGAGGAGCTGTTAGACCGTTTTGGGGATATCCCGAAGAAAGTGGAGAAGCTTCTTAAAGTGGCGGCCCTAAAGACAATGGCGCATGCAGCATATGTGACCAGCGTAGAGCAAAAGGGAGTCCGGTTTGTCTTTACGATGTATGAAAGGGCAAGGGTGGCGCCTCAGAGGATTCCTGAGCTGATCGAATCCTTCCATGGAGACTTAAGCATCCGTACAGATACGCAGGCGCCCTGCTTTTTCTATGAGAAGAAGAGCAGAAACAGGAAGGGGGAAACGGAGGATCCGCTGGAGATTGTGAAAAATGTATTAATTGGACTTAAGGGATTGATAGAAGCTTAAAAAAAGGCTATAATAAAACAGTTAACGGTGCAAAAGGAGGATATAGGAAGCAATGAAAAGAAAAGCAGGAATCTATGCGCTGGCGGGGCTTCTTGCGGCATCAGCCCTGACAGGCTGCAGCTCTTCCATCGACGAAAATGATGTGGCTGTCACGGTAGGAGATACCGAGATTACCGGTGCTGAAGCCAATTTTTATGCCAGATATACCCAGGCGCAGTATGAGACCTATTATGCGGGATATATGGGAGACGATATGTGGAACTCCGAAGCAGAAGAGGGACAGAGCTATGAGGAGTTTGTTAAGGATTCCATCCTGGACCAGCTGGAGGATATGGTACTCCTGGAGCAGCACATGGACGAGTATGATATTTCTTTATCCGATGCAGAAAAACAGGCCATACAGGAAGCGGCAGACCAGTTTGACGAGACCAATGGACTGGATGCGAAAGAGAAGGTATCCGGGGATGTGGATACTGTGGAGCGGATCATGACGCTGATGTCTATCCAGGAAAAGATGATGGATGCTATCCAGGCAGGAGTTGATACAGAGGTATCAGATGAAGAAGCAGCACAGAAGAGTATGCAGTATGTCTTTTTCTCATCCCAGACCACAGATTCTGCAGAAGGCACAGATGCGTCCGAAGAAGACGCGGAAACCGAAGACATGCAGGAGATTGTGGCGGAGACAGCTAAGGCCCAGGCAGAGTCTTTTGCAGAGACAGTAAAAGGCCAGGCGGATTTTGCGGCCTATGCATCCGAGCAGGGGCTGGAAGCGTCAACAGCTACCTTTGATGCCGAATCCCAAAGCCCGGCTCCGGAGGTGGTAGAAGCGGCGGACAAGCTGCAGGCAGGAGAAACTACCGGAGTGATCGAGACAGATACCGGCTATTATGTGGCAAGGGTGACAAGCCTTTTTGATCAGGAAGCTACTGATACAGAAAAGCAGAATATCATTGCCCAGAGACAGACGGATCTTTACAATGAAACTTGTGACGGTTGGAAGGAAGAGACGGATATAAAGGTTAACAACAGGGTGTGGGACAAGATAGATTTCCAGACATTGAGCGTAACCTATGTACAGGATGAAACTGAGGACTATGCCAATGAGGTACAGACAGACGACGTGGCAGAGCAGGAAGAAGAAGCATCCGAGTAACAGATTCAAAATGTGTTAGAAGCAGGGAGAGCCCTTGGGTTCTCCCTGCTTTTGTGGTATGCAAAAAAATATCAGATATCCTTATAAAATCCTTATAACCCTCCTCTATACTCCTTAATGCAGAGAGGCAAGAGTCTTTCTGATAAAGGAGGAAAATAAATATGCGAGACATGATATTAGAAACAAAGGCGGTGAGCAAGACCTTCCAGAAACAGCAGGGACCGGTGCTTTCCAAGGTGTCCCTTTGTATACCCCAAGGGAGCGTATATGGCCTTCTGGGGCCCAACGGGGCAGGAAAATCCACACTTCTGAAGATTATATCAGGAATGCTGAGGCCGGATCAGGGAACAGTCTGGTATAAGGGAAAAGCCTGGAACCGGGAGTGCCTGCGGAATATGGGAGTTTTGATCGAAAGTCCGCCGGTTTACAGTCATCTGACTGCCAGGGAGAACCTGCTGGTGCGGACTACGGCCCTTGGGCTTCCGAAAGCAAGGATAGAAGAAGCATTGGAGATCGCAGGACTTCCGGATACGGGAAAAAAGAAGGCGGGCCAGTTTTCGATGGGAATGAAGCAGAGGCTGGGAATCGCCGCTGCCCTGATAGGCAGGCCGGACTTCCTGATCCTGGACGAACCCACCAATGGGCTGGATCCCTTTGGGATCCAGGAGCTCAGGAACCTGATCAAGAGCTTTCCGGAGCATGGGATCACGGTGCTGGTTTCCAGTCATATTTTGAGTGAGGTGGAACAGATGGCAGATCATATCGGAATCCTGACAGACGGCATTCTCGGATATCAGGGAGGGATGCCGGAAAAAGGGCATCTGGAAGAACTGTTCAGTAAGGTGGCGGAGAAAAACAGGAAAGGAGGAGTAAAGGCATGATGCAGGAAAGCTTAAGACTCTGGCGGGCTGAAAATCTGAAAGAACGGCACAGTATTGGAGGAAAGCTCTGGATCCTGATGCCCGTGTTGACATTTCTTCTGGCGTATGGGATCTCCCAGCAGAATGGAGTCAGCTCTGCTTATAACTGGTGGTATACAACAATGCTTCCGGGGATGACGGCGCTGGCGGCATGTCTGCACGGAGAAAAGGATAAAAAGCTTTCGGAGCGGGCGGCGCTTTGCCTTCCGGCGGCTCCGAAAAAGCTGTGGGACGCGAAAGTGACAGTTTGCATGAAAACAGTTGTGCTTGCAAATGTTCTGGGAGGGGGACTCAATCTGATTCTGGGAAACTATCTGATCCCGAGGTTCTGGATTTCCCAGTCGCTGGAGCTGGGAGTTTTTGAGACCATACAGGCGGCTGCAGTCATGACGGTGACAGTGCTCTGGCAGGTTCCGTTCTGTCTCCTTTTGTATTACAGGTGGGGCACACTCCCGGCGCTGATCGTGAATATGGTCATGAATATAGCCGGAGTCGTGATGGCGCCGGGACCGTTCTGGATCCTGAATCCCTGGGCGGCGCCGTCCCGTCTGATGACAGGAGTGATCGGAGTATTGCCCAACGGTCTTCTGGCAATCCCGGGAAGTGTTACGTACACACCAGGGATTGAGGGCAGCGGGGCAATCCTTCCGGGAGCGGTTGTCACGGCTCTGTGGCTTGTCCTGTGCTGGGCCGTATCAAGGATCTGGTATGTAAGAAAGGGGGCACAGGCTGTATGAGAGGATTCGGACGTTTGCTTTATAGTGAGATTAAGAGGCTGAGGCATACATCCCTTTTATATCTCCATATAGCTGTCCCCGCCGCCGGGACGGCAGCATTTCTTTGGTATTACAGTCTTGCCGGCTGGGAGAGCCGCTCTGAGGTCCTGGTCTATTTCCAGACGGTGGCCTGTGTGTGGCCCTTCTTTTGCGGCATGATATGCGGGCTTTCCGCGGAGATGGAGGAAGCTTTAGGATATCAGAATTTCTTCCTTCTGCCAGGCAGAAGATTTCATGCGCTGCTTGCGAAATGGATCGTGCTGCTGGGGCTTGGGATGCTGGCCGGTCTTGCTGCTCTCATGGGATTTTCTCTTGTTTACCGCTGCTTTCCGGATGGAAATGCATATGGGCTCTGGATCTGTCTTTCCAGTGCTGCTTTGATCTTCCTGGGGCAGGTGACTGTGTATCTGATCCATCTGGCCTTGTCCTTTGCCGCCGGAAAAGGCGTGTCCATATGCTTTGGAATTGCAGGGACACTGCTTTCTTTTCTGTTCCTGACTGGCCTGGGAGACGGAAAATGGATGTTTTTTCCCTGGGCCTGGGGTGGAAGATTTTCCACTTATCTGTTACTATATATGGCGGAAAAGGACAGGGGGCTGAAGCTTTCAGAAACAATCTGGAAGGAGGCCGGTGTCTGCTTTGCAATAGCGATATGTATAATCTTACTGGCGTTTGTGTGGTTTTATAAATATGAGGGCAGGAGGAGTCAGGAAGAATGAGAGCTAGAGTGCTTGCAGTAGATGATGAAGAGGGGATTTTAAAGATTATAAGAGCGGCGCTGGAAAGAAGCGGGATGGAAGTAGATACGGTATCGGATCCGCTTCGGCTTCTTGAAGCGGAATTTCCGATCGCACAGTACGATCTGGTGATGCTGGATGTGATGATGCCGGGAATGGATGGATTTGAACTTCTTGAAAGGCTGCGGGACCAGACGGACTGTCCGGTACTGTTCCTGACGGCAAAAACGGCAGAGGAGGATGTGATGAAGGGCCTGGGGCTTGGGGCTGATGATTATATCCGAAAGCCGTTTGGGATCGGCGAACTCAGGTGCCGGGCAGAGGCACATATCCGCCGGGAAAAACGGGAAAAGAAATATGCGGCCGTTGTAGGAGAGGTACGCCTTTTTTTGCAGGAGAAAAGGATAGAGGCAAAAGGAAGGAAACTTTCTCTGACGGCGGGGGAATATGAAATCTGTGAATTCCTGGCGCTGCACCGGGGACAGGTGTTTTCGAGAGAGCAGATCTATGAGCATGTGTTTGGATATGATGGCAGGAGCGACGATTCTGCCATCACAGAGCATATAAAAAACATCCGGGCAAAGTTCCGGGAGTCGGACCTGGAGCCGATTGAAACGGTATGGGGGATTGGATATAAATGGAAGGCGTGAAAAAGAAAAGAGAAAGAAAAATAAGCCTGTATCTGGTGTTTATCCGTTATCTCTTCCGGTTCTGCGCCTGGATGGTGATTCTGGCAGCAGGTCTTGTGCTTTTATATCTGCTCCTGGCCGGCACGGGAGTCATCCGCACGGCGGACTATGAGCAGGCGAGCATCGAGGAAAATGCAGAAGAAATCCGAAGCAGCGCGGGCGGAGAAGAGACGCTGATCCCGGACAGCTGCAGCTTTGGCGTGTTCGGTCCCGGAGGAGAGTTTCTACGGGGGACATTTGACAAAGAAGAGGCAGGACGTATCTGGGAAAGCTGGGAGCAGGGAGACAGAGGAAGGGGATATAACACCTTTTACCGCGGGATTGAAAAGGAGAACGGGGACCTGGTCCTGATCCAGTATCAGCTGATCCCCAAGTTTGAAAATCCACTGCTCAGGCGGCTGATCCCCAATCTGGAATTTCTGATGCTGACGGTGTTCCTGATCCTGTTCGCAGCCGGAGTCTGGCTGAATGCCCGGCATTTTGGCCGCTTTCTGAAAAAGCGGCTGGACGTGTTAGAAGAGACGGCGGATAAGGTGACCAGGAAGGATCTGGATTTCGGACGCGGATATTCGGATATCAAGGAGATCGATCAGGTACTGGCGTCTTTGTTCCTTATGAAGGAAGCCCTGCAAAGTTCTCTGAAAGAGCAGTGGGAGGCGCAGCGCAGGAAGCAGGAACAGATCGCCGCACTGGCCCATGATATCAAGACTCCCTTAACCATTATCCGCGGAAATGCGGAATTGATCCAGGAGACGGATCAGCTGGAGGAGATCCGAAGCTGGGACCTGGAGATCCTGGAGCGGACGGCAGACATGGAACAGTATCTTATCTCTCTTAAGGAAGCGCTGCAGCAGAGCGGGGAAGCTTCGGAAGAAGCCGGGGAATTTGAAACCGGCAGTTTCCTGAACGGGATTCGGGAAATGGCAGAAGCTCTCGGAAGAGGGAAAAAACTGAAGATAGAGTCCAGGTTTGAGATGCCGGAAACAGTGATACGGGGAAGAAAGGAAATCCGGGAGGAGCTGGAGAGGGCGGTCTTGAATGTGATATCCAATGGAGCGGACTACTGCCCTTATGAAGGGACGCTTGTGATCCGGGCAGAGGAGGAAAGACAGGAAGAAGTCATCTTCTTAAAGATCACGGTCACAGACAGCGGTCCGGGATTCACAGAAGAGGCGCTGCTCCATGGGACGGAACAGTTTTACCAGGCGGACAAGAGCCGGAAAGGGACCGCACACTATGGAATGGGGCTTTATATTACATCTACGCTGCTTCAGAAACACGGGGGACGGCTGGAACTTGGAAACTCTGGAGATGCAGGAGGAATGGTAGTCATCCATTTTCCGATTACGGCATAAAGAAAGGTGGCCAGATCATTTGGCCACCTTAAAAATTAGAGTTTCAGGTTTTTAAAGAGATCTCCCAGGTTTGTCCCGATATTTTCTGATTTCGGGATCTCTACCTTTTCTACCGGAGCTTCTTCAGGCTCTTCCAGGGCTTTCATGCTGAGGCTGATCTTGCCATCCTTGATGCCGATGATCTTTACTTTCACCTCGTCCCCGACATTCAGCACATCTTTCGGAGATTTTACCCGTTTCTGGCTGATTTGTGAAACGTGTACCAGGCCGGACAGACCGTCCTCCAGACGGACAAAGGCTCCGTAATTCTGCAGAGACTCTACGGTTCCTGTCATGACAGTGCCGATCTGGATATTTGCGATTTTTTCTTCCATCGCTTTTTTCTCTTTTTCCTTCAGGATCTCACGGGCAGACAGCACCAGACGGTTTTCTGCCTCGTCTGCTTCGATGACCCGGACTTCAATATCTTTCAGAAGATAGGTCTCCAGATCCTCAATATAGGAAAGGGAAAGCTTGGATGCTGGAATAAAGCCGCGCAGTCCTTCTACCATAGCAATGGCGCCGCCATTGACGATTCCTTCTACCTTGACCGGAAGGATGGTCTTGTTTTCCATGTATGACTGTACAACGTTCCAGGGATTAGCATCATCAAAATGCTCCTCCAGGTCAGCCATTGTTGTTTCTTCCTGTAATAATTCTTCGCTCATAGTCTTAAAGTTCCTTTCTCAGAGTAGTTTTTGTATCCATATTTACATATTTCTTTCAGTATAGCATAATTTTCCGGACTTGTTCAAAGAAAAATGAATTCTTTATCTAAATTTATGGTTGACGAAAGGAAGAAAAGATGGCAAGCTTAAATTTAGGGTCATCTTTTATGGCAGATGTCGAGTGAGGTGTAGGAATTTATGGGAAAGAAATCAGGAAAAGTATATGTGGTAGGGCATAAGAATCCGGATACAGATTCCATCTGTTCTGCAATCGCATATGCTCATTTGAAAAAAGAAATTACAGGAGAAGAGTATGTTCCCAGAAGAGCCGGGCTTATCAATGAAGAAACAGCCTACGTTCTTCAGCGGTTCGGTGTGGACGCACCGCCTCTTCTGCAGAATGTCAAACTCCAGGTGAAGGATATCGATATCCACAAGATCGACGGTGTGGATCCGCAGATGTCTATTAAAGATACCTGGCAGAAAATGAAAGAAAATAATATCAAAACAATTCCTGTTCTGAAGGATGAAGAGCTGGTTGGTGTAATCTCTACCGGAGATATAGCTACATCCTATATGGACGTATATGACAACCGGGTACTGTCAGCTGCAAAGACTCAGTACCGTAATATTATCAAAACGCTGGACGGTACGCTGGTAACCGGCAACGAGCACGGGCATTTCACCAAAGGAAAAGTGGCGATTGGCGCATCCAATCCGGATCTGATGGAACAGTTTATCGAGAAAGACGATCTGGTCATCCTGGGAAACCGGTATGAGTCTCAGGCCTGTGCGGTGGATATCGACGCCAGCTGCCTGGTGGTATGCCAGAATGCGGAAGTGCCGGATGAGCTGATTAAAAAGGCGGAGGAGCAGAGTATTGTCATCATCCGCACGCCGCATGATACATTTACGGTGGCAAGGCTGATCAACCAGAGTATCCCGGTGAAATATTTTATGACAAAGACACCGCTGACCAGCTTCCAGCTCAATGATTATGTGGATGATATCAAGGAAGTCATGACGAAAAAGAAGTTCCGTGATTTCCCGATCCTGGACCGGCACGGACGGTTCCGCGGCTTTATTTCCAGGCGGCGATTCCTGGATGTAAGTAAGAAAAAGGTTATCCTGGTAGACCACAATGAGAAATCCCAGGCCGTAGACGGCATCGAGGAGGCGGAGATCGTGGAGATCATCGACCATCACCGGCTGGGAAATATTGAGACGGTAGGACCTGTATTTTTCCGGAATCAGCCGGTGGGCTGTACAGCGACGATCGTGTATCAGATGTATCAGGAGGCCGAGGTTAAGATCAGCCGGACGATTGCCGGGCTTTTGTGCTCCGCGATCATTTCGGATACATTGTTGTTCCGTTCGCCTACATGTACGGCAGTGGATGAAAAGACGGCCAAAAAGCTTGCGAAGATCGCAGAGGTCGATCTGGAACAGCTGGCCAGTGAGATGTTCCGGGCAGGAAGCAATCTGCAGGGCAAGAGTGCGGAAGAAATCTGCTTCCAGGACTTTAAGCAGTTTACGGTCAACGATATGGTATTCGGCGTAGGACAGATCAATTCGATGAATAAAGAAGAACTGGATGAGATCCGGCAGACCCTGGATCCTCATCTTCCAAAGGTATTGAAGGACCACAATCTGCAGATGATCTTCTTCATGCTGACAGATATCCTGGAAGAGTCCACAGAGCTTCTGTGCTGTGGAGCCGGGGCAAAGGAAAAGGTGCTGGAGGCCTTTGATCTCAGGGAGGATACAGACCGGATCATTCTGAAAGGCGTGGTATCCAGGAAGAAGCAGCTGATCCCTACGCTTGTGAGCACAATGCAGCAGTAGGAGATGACAGGAAAGAAAGGATAATATGCTATGGGAAGACAAGTGTGGAAGCCGGGGAATATGCTGTATCCGCTTCCGGCGGTGATGGTGAGCGCCGCCGACAAGGAAGGCAATGCAAATATACTGACGGTGGCCTGGACAGGCACCATATGTACAGATCCGGCGATGCTTTATATTTCCGTGCGCCCGGAGCGCTATTCCTACGGAATGATCCGGGAGACCGGAGAATTTGTCGTGAATCTTACGACAGAGGAGCTTGCAAAGGCCACGGACTGGTGCGGTGTAAAATCTGGAAGAGATGTGGATAAGTGGAAGGAAATGGGGCTGACAAAGGGGAAAGCGAGTACCCTTTCTTATGCGCCGGTGATCCTGGAAAGCCCGGTGAACATCGAGTGTAAGGTGACAGAGGTCAAAGAACTGGGAAGCCATCACATGTTTCTTGCCAGGGTAACGGCTGTTCAGGTCGATGAGAAATATATGAAGAAAAATGGAAAATTTGAGCTGAACCATACCGGGCTTCTGGCTTATTCCCATGGAGAATATCTGGGACTTGGCAAAAGCCTGGGAAGATTCGGATGGAGTGTTAAGAAAAGATAGCTTCTGAAAAACTGCGGATATTCCGCAGTTTTTCTTGGCATACAGGAATGGAGAAGACTTATGATACATGAATTTTCAAGGACGGAGCTCCTGATCGGAGAAGAGGCGCTCGGGAAGCTTCGAAGGACAACGGTCCTGGTGCTTGGAGTGGGAGGCGTAGGATCCCACTGCATCGAGGCCCTGGCAAGGAGCGGCGTGGGAAGACTGATCCTGGTGGATAATGACAAGGTGTCTCTTACTAATATCAACCGTCAGTCCATCGCGTATCACAGTACGGTGGGAAGGTATAAGACTGAAATCATGAAAGAAAGGATCCATGATATCTGTCCGGAGACAGAAGTCCTTACTTACGAAACCTTTGTGCTGCCGGAAAATATCGAAGAGATTTTTGAGATCCGTCCGGATTATATCATCGATGCCATCGATACGGTGACAGCGAAACTTGCCGTGATCGAGAAGGCAAAGAAAGAAGAAATCCCGCTGATCAGCTGCATGGGTACCGGCAATAAACTACATCCTGAATTGTTTGAGATCGCGGATATCAGCAGTACATCCGTCTGCCCGCTCTGCAAGGTAATGAGAAAAGAGCTGAAGGCAAGAGGGATCCGTGGGGTGAAAGTATTGTATTCAAAAGAGAAACCTGTGGATGTATCCGGCAAAGAGACAGGAGAAGAAAAAGGGAGCAAAAGGTCGCTGCCCGGGAGTATTTCTTTTACGCCGCCGGTGGCAGGGCTTCTGATCGCCGGAGAGGCAGTCCGGGAAATCATTGGATGGGAAGGAAGATAGGAAGCAATGGATTTATTTGATTATATGCGGGAACAAAACCAGGAAAAGGAATCGCCGCTTGCGTCCAGACTAAGGCCCACGACTCTGGATGAAGTGGTGGGGCAGCAGCATATCATCGGGAAGGATAAGCTGTTGTACCGGGCAATCAAGGCAGACAAGCTAAGCTCTGTCATTTTCTATGGGCCGCCGGGAACCGGGAAGACAACGCTTGCAAAGGTCATTGCCCATACCACCAGTGCGGAGTTTACCCAGATCAACGCTACGGTAGCGGGGAAAAAGGATATGGAAGAGGTAGTAAAGAAAGCCCAGGATCTGCAGGGGATGTACCAGAAAAGGACGATCCTTTTTATAGATGAGATCCACCGGTTCAATAAAGGGCAGCAGGATTATCTTCTGCCGTTTGTGGAGGACGGGACGATCATCCTGATCGGCGCCACTACAGAAAATCCATATTTCGAGGTGAACAGTGCGCTGATCTCCCGGTCGGTTATCTTTGAGCTCTATCCCCTGGAGCCGGAGGATATCAAAACCTTGATCCGCCGGGCGGTTTATGATGTGGAAAAGGGTATGGGAAGCTATCAGGCGGTGATCGAGGACGATGCGCTGGATTTTCTGGCAGACATCTGCGGCGGAGATGCAAGAAGCGCTTTAAATGCAGTGGAGCTGGGGATCCTGACGACGGAGCGAAGCGAAGACGGAAAGATCCATCTGACTCTTCCGGTAGCCAGTGAATGTATCCAGAAGCGGGTGGTCCGCTACGATAAGACCGGGGATAATCATTATGACACGATTTCTGCCTTCATTAAAAGTATGCGGGGATCCGATCCGGATGCGGCGGTTTATTACCTGGCCAAAATGCTTTATGCCGGGGAGGATATCAAGTTCATCGCCCGCAGGATCATGATATGTGCGTCAGAGGATGTGGGAAATGCAGACCCTATGGCTCTTAACGTGGCGGTTTCAGCGGCTCAGGCAGTGGAGAGGATCGGTATGCCGGAGGCTCAGATCATCCTTTCGCAGGCAGTGACCTATGTGGCCACAGCACCTAAGAGCAATTCTGCAACAAATGCGATCTTTTCAGCGATGGAAAGCGTGAGATCTAAGAAAACGACGGTGCCTTCCCATCTTCAGGATGCGCATTATAAGGGCGCCGGAAAGCTGGGGCACGGTATCGGCTATCAGTACGCCCACGATTACCCACATCATTATGTAGAGCAGCAGTACCTGCCGGATGAGATCCTGGGTGCGAAGTTCTATGAACCCGGCGAGAACGGATATGAAAAGAAGATCGGGGAATGGATGAAATTTTTAAGGGGCGAGTAATCGCCCCTTAAATGTTATCCGTTTGATTCCAGAATAGTTCCATCGATTTTTACTGTCACCACCTGCCAGGGGATGAATTTTCCACTGGCCTTTAAAGCTTGGGTGGCGGCATGCTGGATCCCTCCGCAGCAGGGAACCTCCATGCGGACGATGGTCAGGCTTTTGATGTCGTTGCCCCGGATGATCTCCGTCAGTTTTTCAGTATAGTCCACCGGATCCAGCTTCGGACATCCGATCAAAGTGATATGGTTCCGGATAAAACGCTGGTGAAAATTGGCATAAGCGTAGGCGGTGCAGTCGGCTGCGATCAGAAGATGGGCGCCCTGGAAATACGGCGCGTTTACCGGGGCCAGCTGGATCTGCACCGGCCACTGGGAGAGCTGGCTTTGCGGGGCAGCTGATTCCAGGGGCGTTTTGGCGGCGCTGCAGTCGGAAGGTGTATGGCTGATGGATCTGGGGGCCTGGCCGGGACAGCCTGAGAAAGTCGGCTGTGCCTGAGAGCTGGAATCCTTTCTGGTTTTCAGATGAAGCTGGACGGCTTCCGGATCATAAGCGGCGGCCTCCCGCTCTTCAAAAGTGATGGCTCCGGTAGGGCAGGCCGGCAGACAGTCTCCCAGTCCGTCGCAGTAGTCGTCCCGGATCAGTTTTGCTTTTCCATTTATCATCTGGATGGCTCCCTCGTGGCATGCAGCCGCGCAGGCGCCGCATCCGTTACATTTTTCTTCATTTATCTGGATAATTTTTCTTATCATATGAAATCCCTCCTTGACTTGATGTCTGCAGTTTACTATAATTTCCTCCAAAAGTATGTTGGATTTCCAACGAAGGAGAAAAATTATGGAAGCATATCAGGACCTATTTGCGAAAATGCCGCTGTTTCAAGGAATAAGCAGGAAAGATTGTGAGAGTATCCTGCACTGTCTGGATGGCAGAAAAAGATATTTTCAGAAGCAGGAAGTGATCTGGTCAGAAGGCGAGCCTGCCAGAAAGGTAGGGATCGTCCTGAGCGGCTGCGTGCAGGTGGTCAGTGAGGATGTGTTCGGAAACAGGAATATCCTTGAGAAACTGATGCCGGGGGAATTGTTCGGGGCGGCCTACGCATGTGCGGGCGTGGGAGGAAGTCCGGTCAGTGTAGTGGCTGTGACAGACAGTCAGGTTTTCCAGGTGGATATACAGCGTGTACTCGAAGTGTGTCCGGCATCCTGCCCGTTTCATCAGCAGCTGATCCGGAATCTGGTGACGATCCTGGCCGGAAAAAATGTAATGCTCGGTGAAAAGCTGCGTCATCTGTCCAAACGGACGACCAGAGAAAAATTACTTTCTTATTTATCAGAAACGGCGAAGCAAAAGAATGCCCGGCATTTTGTGATTCCGTTTAACCGTCAGGAACTGGCGGATTATCTGTGTGTGGAGAGAAGCGCCATGTCGGCGGAGCTTTCAAAGCTCCGCCGGGATGGGGTCTTGGATTACCGGAAAAGTGAGTTCTGGCTTATTTGATATCCCGCTTCTGGAAATGTACCATTCCGATGAGAAGCGCTGCCAGAAAAAATCCGGCGGCAACGAAGAGAGCGCGGATCACGGAAGTTCGGGTAAGTCCGCCAAGCAGAGCATTCATGTTAGCATCAATCAGATAATTAGATAATGTCATGGTTTTGCCTGTGAATTTTTTGACCAGCATTTCTCCCAGCATGGCAAACAGAGATAAAAATTCCAGGAAACAGATGTTAACGGCCAGCGATCCTCCATTTTGCCGGATGATAAAGCTAAACATTACGAAAACAGATATGAAGGCGAAAAGGAGCAAAAGCTCAAGTCCGGCTCCCCCGAGTGTCCGGGGCCAGTACCCTGAAGAAACAGGGCCAAATCCCCAGAGGATGGAAGCCGTGACAGCTGCGAACAGGACGTAGACCAGAGTCAGAAAGGCTCCTGCGGCCATGCCTGTGATCAGCTTGGAGCCATAGAGGGCTGCCCGGCTGTACTGTCTGGAGGCCATGTTTTTGATGGTGCCATGGTTAAATTCGCTGCCTACGAACAGAGAGATGAGTACCGCCAGGATCAATGTTGTGTTGCCGGCAAAGAAGGAGAGGAGCTGGCCTGAGCCGCTTAGTTCGTCGTAGCTTAAGGGTACGCCTTCCACAGAGACACTGACGCCGCTTTCCTCCAGCGTTTCCTGCTGTGAGGCGACCTGGGTCTCCATCTGGTCTCCCGCCAGACGATAGGTAAAATCCAGAAGAAAAACACTCCCGACAGCCAGAATTACCGTGACAGCCAGGCAGACCCAGAAATACCTGGCTTTTCTCAGTTTATAAAAATCACTTCTTAATATATGTGTCATTTTTAGATTCCCCCTTGTATTTTCTTTAAGAAATAATCCTCCAGATCCATGATCGGTGTCCCGTCCGGGGCACTGCATCTTTGAATCAGCTGTTCCTCTGTAAATTCATCGATCAGTTTTCCCTGATGGATGATCCCGTAGCGCGTGGCAAATTTGGAAAGTTCTCCCAGGATGTGGGAGGAGATCAGCACGGTGATCTTGCGGTCGTGGTTTAGTCTCAGGATCAGGTCCCGGATCTCCTTGATTCCTTCCGGGTCCAGGCCGTTTGTCGGTTCATCCAGAATCAGGAATTTCGGATTTCCGATCAGAGCGATGCCGATTGCCAGGCGCTGCCGCATCCCCAGTGAAAAGTCCTTTGCCTTTTTCGTTCCGGCATCGTCAAGACCAACCAGTGTCAGGATAGAATCGGCCTGGGATTCATTCCGGATGCCCTGGAGCTTATACTGGGCCAGGAGATTCTCCTTTGCTGTCATTCCTGGATAGAGTGCAGGAGATTCGATAACGGTGCCGGTAAATTTACGGCCCTCGGGCAGATCCGGGCTCCCGAACATAAGGATGGTCCCGTCATCCGGGGCGGCAAGTCCGGTGATCATGCGTATCAGCGTGGTCTTCCCGGCTCCGTTTTTCCCGATAAATCCATAGATATCACCTTCGTGGATGGTCATGGAAAGGTGATCCACCACAGTGCGGTGAGCGTAACGCTTTGTCAGCTGGTTTGTGCGTAATATGACACTCATATTTGTGCTCCTTTCAAATGTATTTATGTATTAGTGTATTATTAAGTTAATACAATAATATATTTGAAAAATGAATTTGTCAAGATAAAAAAAGAAGAAGATTGTATTTTTTATTTTCAGAAGCTATAATTTACATAGAAACTTTTAAATAGGAGGAAATGTCATGAAGGTTTATGATGCAGTGAACAAGACAGAGGTAGAGGTGGACGGAACCAAGGGCCTGATCGAAAAGATGAAGGAAGGCCGGCAGGTAGACCTGTATCTGAAAGAAAAAAAGTCAGATGAGGACGGATACATGAGCTGGGATGTGGAGCACTGGTCCAGCGTAGACGGGAAAAGATTCATCCGCTGCTATTCATTAGAAGGAAGGGTCTTAAGCGAATCCACCGGACATAACATCTACGATCTGCAGAACGACTTCAAGCCCGAAGAAGCGGCAAAAGTAGAATTAAGCTAATAAAAAAAGAAGCAGAGATCCTGCTTCTTTTTTTATTGGGGACAGGGGGTTTTGCAAAAAGGGACAGGGTGAAATGCGGTTGGGGACACCGTATATTGCGATTGGGGACGTACACCTGACGCAAAAGTGTACGTCCCCGTTTGAAAATTTTGTGAAAGGGTGTTGACAAACAAATAGCATAGTGCTAAATTAATAGTCGAAGATGTTAGCACTCATTTTTGGGGAGTGCTAATAAAGCCGAAAGGAGGAGGATGCATGGTAGCGGAACATGGACTTAGTGAGCGGAAGCTGAAGATCCTTCATGCGATCATCCAGAATTATCTGGAGACCGGGGAGCCGGTAGGGTCCAGAACTATTTCCAAGTACACGGACCTGAATTTGAGTTCAGCGACGATTCGTAATGAGATGGCGGATCTGGAAGAGCTTGGCTACATCCTGCAGCCTCACACGTCAGCAGGACGTATCCCTTCGGACCAGGGCTACCGCCTCTATGTGGATATGCTGATGGAGGAAAAGGAGCAGGAGTTAAATGAGATGCAGGAGCAGATGCTGGATAAGGCTGACCGGATGGAGCAGCTGTTAAGCCAGGCTGCCAGGGTGCTGGCCAACAGTACCAATTATGCGACCATGGTTTCAACTCCTGTGAGCAGCGCCAATAAGCTGAAATTCATCCAGCTGTCGGCCGTGGATGAGGAACAGATCATCGCGGTCATTGTTCTTGGCGGGAACGTGATCAAGAATAAGATCATCAACGTGGAAGAGCCCTTAAGCAATGAAAATCTTCTGAAATTAAATATGCTGCTGAACACGACGCTGACAGGGATGTCCATTGAAGAGATTAATCTGGGGCTGATCGCAAGACTGAAAGAGCAGGCCGGGATCCACAGTGGAGTGGTAGGAAATGTCCTGGACGCTGTGGCAGAGGTCATTCAGGTGGACAACGACATGCAGATCTATACCAGCGGAGCCACCAACATATTTAAATATCCGGAGCTCAGCGATAAGCAGAGCGCGCAGGAGATCATCAGTGCATTTGAAGAGAAACAGCAGCTGAACGAGCTGGTCACACAGACGCTGGCAAGAGAGGACAACACCGGAATCCAGGTATATATCGGCGACGAAACGCCGGTCCAGAACATGAAAGACTGCAGCGTTGTGACAGCCACTTATGAATTAGGAGAAGGCATGAAGGGAACGATAGGTATTATCGGTCCCAAGCGTATGGATTATGAACATGTGCTGAAATCCATGAAACGTCTTCAGAATGAGCTGGATCAGATGTTTCATAAAAATGATGAAACATAGCCAAGTAAGAAAGAAAGGTGGAAGGACCCTTGGAAAATAATCAGGAAAAGAGCCAGGAAGAAATGGTGAAGGAAGCCGTGGAAGAGGCAAAGAAGGCAGCCGGTGCAGAAGGTGATCCTCAGGATGAAAACGGGGACCCGGAGGAAGCGACAGCAGAAACAGCAGCTGACGCAGAAGAAGCAGAAGAAGCTGATCAGGAGCCAGGGCAGGAGTCATCAGAAGCTTCCGACGATGGAGAAAAGAAAGAAAAGAAGTTTTTTGGTAAAAAGAAAAAAGACAAAAAAGACGAAAAGATCGAAGAACTGACGGATAAGCTGACCCGTCAAATGGCAGAGTTTGATAACTTCCGCAAGCGTACAGAGAAGGAAAAATCCCAGATGTACGAGGTTGGAGCGAAAGATATCATAGAAAAAATCCTTCCGGTGGTCGACAATTTTGAGCGCGGGCTTGGCGCGGTGACCGAGGAGGAAAAGGAAAATGCCTTTGTACAGGGCATGGAAAAAGTTTACAAACAGTTAATGACAACCTTAGAGGGAATCGAGGTGAAACCGATCGAGGCAGTAGGCAAAGAATTTGATCCCAATTTCCATAATGCGGTTATGCACGTGGAGGATGAAAATCTGGGAGAAAACATTGTTGCCGAGGAGTTTCAAAAAGGTTATATGTACCGTGACTCTGTTGTGAGACACAGTATGGTAAAAGTAGCAAACTAACACCTGATACGCAGGGAAATCAATTGTAATAAATTATTTTAGGAGGAATTAGAAATGGGCAAAATCATTGGTATTGACTTAGGAACAACAAACAGCTGTGTAGCCGTTATGGAAGGCGGTCAGCCAACCGTTATCGCAAATACAGAAGGAGCAAGAACAACACCGTCTGTTGTGGCATTTACAAAGACAGGCGAGCGTCTGGTAGGAGAGCCGGCAAAGCGTCAGGCTGTTACCAATGCTGAGAGAACGATCTCCTCGATTAAAAGAGAGATGGGATCTGACTACAGGGTAACGATTGATGACAAGAAATATTCTCCGCAGGAGATTTCTGCAATGATCCTTCAGAAGCTGAAAGCAGATGCCGAAGGATATCTGGGAGAAAAAGTAACAGAGGCGGTCATCACAGTACCGGCTTACTTCAATGACGCACAGCGTCAGGCAACCAAGGATGCCGGAAAGATTGCAGGCCTGGATGTAAAGCGTATCATCAATGAGCCTACGGCGGCAGCGCTGGCATATGGACTTGACAACGAGAAAGAACAGAAGATCATGGTATATGACCTGGGCGGCGGTACCTTCGATGTATCTATCATTGAGATCGGCGACGGCGTTATCGAAGTATTGTCTACAGCCGGAAACAACCGTCTGGGCGGTGATGACTTCGACCAGAAGCTGACCGACTATATGATCGCTGAGTTTAAGAAACAGGAAGGCGTAGATCTTTCTAATGATAAAATGGCACTGCAGAGATTAAAAGAGGCTGCAGAGAAAGCAAAGAAAGAGTTGTCTTCCGCAACTACTACAAACATCAACCTTCCGTTCATTACTGCAACAGCAGAAGGACCGAAGCATTTTGACATGAATCTGACCAGAGCAAAATTTGATGAACTGACCAATGATCTGGTTATGAAGACATCCGAACCGGTGCAGAGAGCATTATCTGATGCGGGCATCACAGCAGCTGATCTTGGTCAGGTACTGCTGGTAGGAGGTTCCACACGTATTCCTGCTGTACAGGAAGAAGTGAAGCGTCTGACAGGCAAAGAGCCAAGCAAGTCTCTGAACCCGGATGAGTGTGTAGCTCTGGGAGCATCTGTACAGGGCGGCAAGCTGGCAGGCGATACCGGCGCAGGCGATATCCTGCTTCTGGATGTAACCCCGCTGTCACTGTCCATCGAGACCATGGGAGGCGTGGCTACTAGACTGATCGAGAGAAATACAACAATCCCGACGAAGAAGAGCCAGATCTTCTCTACAGCAGCAGATAACCAGACAGCTGTTGACATCAATGTAGTACAGGGCGAGCGTCAGTTTGCAAGAGACAATAAGTCCCTCGGACAGTTCAGACTGGACGGCATTGCACCGGCTCCGCGTGGAGTTCCGCAGATCGAGGTTACCTTTGATATTGATGCCAACGGTATCGTAAATGTATCTGCAAAGGACCTGGGAACAGGAAAAGAACAGCACATCACCATCACGGCAGGTTCCAATATGTCTGACGAAGAGATTGACAAGGCTGTCAAGGAAGCCGCTGCATTTGAGGCACAGGACAAAAAGCGTAAAGAGGGTATTGATGCCAAGAACGAGGCAGAAGCCATGGTATTCCAGACCGAAAAGGCACTGAAAGAAGTAGGCGATAAGCTGGACGGTGCTGATAAGGAAGCTGTAGAAGCGGACTGCAAGGCGCTGAAAGAGCTGCTTGAGAAGGTCAATATGGAAGAGATGACAGATGCACAGGTGGCAGAGATCAAGGCTGGAAAGGATAAACTGACTGAAAGCGCTCAGAAGCTGTTTACAAAGATGTATGAGCAGGCAGGTGCGGCAGCAGGAGCTGCAGGAACAGGAGCAGGTCCGGATATGGGAGCAGGAGCCGGTCAGCAGGCAGGTCCCGCACCGGAAGGATTCCAGGGAGACGATGTAGTCGATGGAGATTACAAAGAAGTCTAATCTAAAATGATAAAAAAGTTTAATAACTAGAAAAGGGATAAATCATGGCAGAATCAAAGAGAGATTATTATGAGGTGCTGGGTGTTGGCAGAGATGCTGACGAAGCGACTCTGAAAAAAGCATACAGACAGATTGCCAAGAAGTATCATCCTGACATGAACCCCGGAGATGCAGAGGCGGAGAAAAAATTCAAAGAAGCCTCAGAAGCATATGCGGTGCTGAGTGACCCTGATAAGAGAAGGCAGTATGACCAGTTTGGTCATGCTGCTTTTGAGGGCGGTGCAGGAGGAGCCGGCGGATTCGGCGGATTCGACTTCAGTGGTGCGGACTTCAGTGATATCTTTGGAGATATCTTTGGAGATCTGTTCGGGGGCGGTCGTAGAGGCCGTGCGAATCAGGGGCCGATGAAGGGAATGAATATCCGCAAAAGCGTGCGGCTTACGTTTGAGGAGGCCGTGTTCGGCTGTGAAAAAGAGCTGGATGTGGTTCTGAAGGATCCCTGCCCGAAATGTCACGGAACCGGCGCCAAGCCGGGAACCTCTCCGGAAACCTGCCCGAAATGCGGCGGTAAAGGGCAGGTGGTTTATACCCAGCAGTCCTTCTTCGGAACAGTACAGAATGTCCAGACGTGTCCGGATTGTCATGGTACCGGAAAAATTATCCGGGACAAGTGCCCGGACTGCGGCGGAACAGGATATGTGTCAAGCCGTAAAAAGATTTCCGTATCGATTCCGGCAGGCATCGACAACGGGCAGAGCGTACGCATCCGGGAAAAGGGAGAGCCGGGCGTAAACGGAGGTCCCAGGGGCGACCTGCTGGTAGAAGTGACTGTGTCCAGACACCCGATCTTCCAGCGGCAGGATGTACACATCTTCTCGACTGTGCCGATTTCCTTTGCGCAGGCAGCGCTTGGCGGCGATATCAGGATCAAGACGGTGGACGGAGAAGTACTCTATACTGTAAAGCCGGGCACCAAGACTGATACCAAGGTACGTCTGAAGGGCAAAGGTGTTCCGTCTATCCGGAATTCACAGGTCAGAGGCGACCACTATGTTACTCTGGTGATCCAGACGCCGGAGCATCTGAGCGCGGAGGCGAAAGAGGCTCTTCGCAGGTTCGACGAGCTGTCGGGAAATACGCTTGGATCTTCCGACAAGGACCAGGGCGAGGGGCGCAAAGGCAAGAAGAAAAAAGGCTTTATGAATAAAATGAAAGAAGCCTTTGAAGATTTGGAAGAATAATAGAAGATACAGATATCGCCGGCGGCGTGGCAGAGGCCCGTACCGGCGGTATTTTTTTGCGCCTGCAGCGGAATCTTGAAAGCAAGAATTATAAAGAAATATAGGGTGAAAAATTATGCATTTTGTATAAAATAAAAAAGAAGAGGAGAAATAGAGTAAATAGAAAGCACAAAAAAATGTGCTGTTTTTTAGAAGAAAATGTCGTAAATAGCAAGAATTATAAAATAAAAACCAAGATTCATATGGAAAAGGATTAAAAAAAAGAATACAATGAGAGTAACATAAAAAGTCTTAAAGGAGGTAAAAGTATGAAAAAGAAAACAGTCAAAAGACTTCTGTCAGCGTCAATGGTCACAGTAATGACCGTGGGACTGCTGGCTGGATGCGGAAGCAGCGGCGGAAGCGATGACAGCGAAGGCGGAAGCGGCGATGGCAAGACATTGAAGGTGGCAGCTTTTGAAGGGGGAAACGGAGCTGACATCTGGGAAAAGATTGCAGCAGCTTTTGAAGAAGAATATGATTGTACAGTAGAACTGGAACTGTCTTCTGAACTTGACCAGGTACTGACTAAAGAGATCCAGAACGGAGATGTTCCGGATGTGGTTTACTACAACCTGGGACAGGAAAGCGGATTTACAGAGACTATGCTGAAGGAAGAAGCCGTAGCAGATATCTCAGACGTGTTTGATGATGAGCTGAGAGGTAAAATGGTTGAAGGTATCCTGGATGGTACCGCAGCACAGCCTTACGGCGATGGAAAGATCTATCTTGCTCCAATCTTCTATACACAGACAGGTTTCTGGTATAATGCAAATCTGGTAGGTGAAGGAAAAGAATATGCAGTTCCTACTACATGGGACGAGTTCTTTGCACTGGGTGAGCAGGCAAAGGCAGACGGAAGATCTTTATTCACTTATCCGCAGCCGGGATACTTTGATGCAACAATTTATGCAATGCTGGCACAGGCAGGCGGAACAGACTTCTACAACAACGCACTGACATATGATGAGAACACATGGACATCCGAAGAAGGAAAGAAAGTTCTTGATACGATCGCTCAGTTGGTATCTTCCGACAATCTCTGGGCTGACACAGTATCCAACGCAAACACAGACGGCGGATTTAAGATTAACCAGCAGGCAGTCATTGACGGTGAAGCACTCTTCATGCCAAACGGAAGCTGGGTAGTTGGTGAGATGGCTAACTCCACACCTTCTGATTATGAGTGGGGCGTAATGGGTGTTCCGAAGTGGAGTGCAGACGAGTCACAGTCTGTTTACACCTTTACAGAGCAGATGTGGATTCCGGCAGATGCTGAGAATATGGATCTGGCAAAAGATTTCATCAGATTTATGTATTCTGATACAGTTGTAGATCTTTGTCTGGCTAACAAGACCACAAATGCTGAGACCGGAGAAGAGTCTGACGCACCGATCGTAGTACCGGTTCAGGGCGCAGCAGAGAAACTTCCGGACGGCGTGATCAAGACAAGCTTCCAGACTGGCGATGATGTAGTAGCAGTTACAGGTACATGGGCTACCACATCCCCGATCGAAGGTCTTGATATGAAAGGATCTATCTACAAACCAATTGATTCCATCAGTACAGGCGATATGACTGTTGACGAGTGGCAGGAGCAGCTGGTAGACGTTTGGTCACAGTGTGCAGATGCAATGGAATAAAACTTTAAAATGCAATAGCGAAAGTGTAAAAAAACGGTGAGTTCTTACGCTCACCGTTTTTCAAAAGAAAGGAGAAATGGTATGAATAGAAAACGGGCGCAGGGACGATTTGTCTTTTTCTGCATAGCACCGGCGGCCATACTTGTGACCCTTTTCATTTTTATCCCAACCATCAACGTTTTTAGAATGTCGTTGTACCGGATGGGCGGGATCACGAACAGAAAGGAATTTGTGGGACTCAGTAATTTCCAGTCCCTGTTTGACGATAAGAACTTCCTGCAGACGATGCAAAATTCTATCGCGATCATTGTTCTTGTAACATTATTTACAATCTTCTTTGCGATTTTATTTGGAGCGATCCTCCATCGCGGAAAATTTAAAGGGAAAAATTTCTTCCGTGTGATTTTTTACATACCGAATATTTTAAGTATCGTTGTTATCGCAGGTATCTTTGGGGCGATTTACAATCCGAGTACCGGACTTCTCAATACGTTCCTCAGAGCCATCGGACTGGATGCACTGGCACATCAATGGATGGGAGATCAGAAAATCGTTCTGTATTCCATCATTTTCGCACTGGTATGGCAGGCGATCGGTTACTATATGGTTATGTATATGGCCAGCATGGCGGCAATCCCTGAGGATCTTTATGAGGCGGCGTCTCTGGACGGGGCAACAGAGATCCAGATGTTTTTCCAGGTAACCCTGCCGCTGATATGGAGCAACATCCGTACGACACTTACCTTCTACATTATCAGTACGATCAACTTAAGCTTCCAGTTTGTTCAGATCATGTCTGACGGAGGCCCGAACGGACACTCAGAAGTGTTCCTGAACTATATGTATAAACAGGCATATGGAGCTGGCGTCTACGGCTATGGAATGGCCATCGGCGTGGTAGTCTTCCTCTTCTCGTTTGTACTTGCAGCAGTTGTCAACAAGATCACAGACAGAGAAGTTCTGGAATTCTAGGAAGGGGGACAAAAGAGCTATGAAAAAACAAAATCCGGCAACGAAAGCCCTGTTTAAAGCGATCGTCTACATTGCGCTGATCGTGATGACGATTTCGATCATCATTCCGGTTGCATGGGTATTTATGGCAAGCTTTAAGCGGAATGCGGAATTTATCGGAAAAGGAACTAACCCCTGGGCGCTTCCGGAACAGCTGCAGTGGCAGAACTATGTGACCGCATTTGTGGATGCGGAAATGGGAAAATTTTTCCTGAATTCCGTGATCGTAACAGCGCTGTCTCTGGTGATTCTGCTGGTGATCGCACTCCCGGCGGCTTATGCATTGTCAAGATTTGATTTTAAAGGAAAGAAAATATTAAATATTGCCTTCATGGCAGGTTTGTTTGTAAATATCAACTATATTGTAGTGCCGATTTTCCTGATGCTGAGCGGCGCAAATCGGATGCTGGGGGTTGAATTTTTCCTGGATAACCGGCTGATCCTGTCGATTATTTATGCATCCAGTTCGTTGTCGTTTTCCATTTATCTGCTGAGCGGATATTTTAAGACACTCCCGAAAGGATATGAGGAAGCGGCATATATTGACGGCTGCGGATATTTCAAGACTATGGTCAAGATTATGATCCCCATGGCGCGGCCGAGTATCATCACAGTAATCCTCTTCCAGTTCCTGTCATTCTGGAACGAGTACATTATCGCGTTCACATTGATGGATGAAAACAGTACTCTGGCAGTAGGATTAAAGAATCTGATGGCGGTTGAGAGGACGGCCACTAACTACGGTATCATGTATGCAGGTCTCGTGATCGTTATGATCCCGGTACTGATCCTGTATGTATGTGTACAGAAGCAGCTCACCAAGGGTATGACACTTGGCGGACTGAAAGGATAGGAGGGAGAGCATAGAATGAGTAATGTTGTAAGAAATCTGATCATGATCATTGTATTTATTGTTTGTCTCGCCCTGATCATCATCGGCCAGAAAAATATCAGTGCTTCCGGACTTGCGATGGAACTTATTGGACTGGTCGGATTATTGACGCTGCTGTTTATCTATAATAGGAGATATCAGTAGCAGCATGGAACAAGAAAGGAGAACGAATGTGAAAGCACACACAAAAGGCAGAGTTACGATTCCAACAGATATAGATGTGGTGCCGGAGACCCTGGAACTCTTAGAGCGCTGGGGGGCAGACGCAATCCGGGATTGCGATGGGACTGATTATCCCGAAGAACTGAGAAGTGTAGATGCGAAGGTTTATTCTACATATTATACGACTAGAAAGGATAATGAGTGGGCAAAGGCAAATCCGGACGAAATCCAGCAGATGTATATCATGACACCATTTTATACGGCTGTGGACAGTGAACTGTCTATTCATCTGATGAATCATCTGTACCCGGATATGCTGAAGGTCAACGATCATGATGATATCACCAGATGGTGGGAAGTCATTGACCGTACAACTGGAGAAGTGGTTCCGGTATCGCAGTGGGATTACGATGGAGAGACTGGAGACGTCACGATCCATGAGGCGGTAGCATTTCACGATTATACCGTCAGCTTTCTTGCATATATTATGTGGGATCCGGTGCATATGTACAATGCAGTGACTAATGGATGGACAAATTTTGAAAAGCAGATCACTTTCGATGTGCGCCAGCCCAAAACCCATCAGTATTCGTTGGATCGTCTTCGTAAATATATCACGGATAATCCGCATATTGATGTGATTAGATATACCACATTTTTCCATCAGTTCACGCTTGTGTTTGATGAATTGGCACGGGAAAAATATGTGGATTGGTATGGATATTCGGCATCGGTCAGCCCTTATATTCTGGAACAGTTCGAGAAGGAAGTCGGCTATCCGTTCCGGCCGGAATATATCATCGATCAGGGCTATATGAATAATACCTACCGTATACCGTCGAAGGAATTCCAGGATTTCCAGGCGTTCCAGAGAAGAGAGGTAACGAAGCTGGCAAAAGAGCTGGTGGACATCACCCATGAATGTGGGAAAGAAGCTATGATGTTCCTGGGCGATCACTGGATCGGCATGGAACCGTTTATGGATGAGTTCAAAAAAGTAGGACTGGACGCTGTGGTAGGAAGTGTGGGAAATGGATCTACCCTGCGGCTGATCAGTAACATTGAAGGTGTGAAATATACAGAAGCCCGGCTGCTTCCATACTTTTTCCCGGATGTATTCCACGAAGGCGGGGATCCGGTGAAAGAGGCGAAGGTTAACTGGGTAACGGCGAGACGGGCAATCTTAAGAAAACCTATCGACCGCATTGGATACGGCGGTTACCTGAAACTCGCCATGAAGTTCCCGGAATTCATCGACTATGTGGAAAGTGTCTGCGAAGAATTCCGCACACTGTATGATAATATCAAAGGGACAACGCCTTACTGCATTAAAAAGGTGGCAGTATTAAACTGCTGGGGAAAGATGCGTGCATGGGGCAACCATATGGTTCATCATGCGATCTACTATAAACAGAATTATTCCTACGCCGGCATTATCGAAGCACTGAGCGGAGCGCCTTTTGATGTAAGCTTTATTAGTTTTGATGATATTCGGAGAGATCCCGGAATCTTAGACGATATCGATGTGATCCTGAATGTCGGAGACGGAGATACAGCATATTCCGGCGGGGAAAACTGGACGGATGAGACAATCATCACGGCGATCAAAAGGTTTATTTATCGCGGAGGCGGATTTATCGGCGTTGGAGAACCGGCGGCACACCAGTATGAAGGACATTATTTCCAGCTGGCATCTGTGATGGGGGTTGAGAGAGAAAATGGCTTTACCCTGAATGTGGATAAGTACAATTGGGAAGAACATGATCATTTCATCACAGAGGACTGTAAAGGCGAGATTGATTTTGGCGAAGGAAAGAAGAATATTTATGCGTATGAAGGCACAATGATCCTCAGCCAGAGAAATCAGGAGGTACAGCTGGCAGTCAATGAATTTGGAAAAGGAAGATGCGTTTATATCAGCGGGCTTCCGTACAGCTTTGAAAACAGCCGGCTGTTATACCGTTCCATCATCTGGTCATCCCACGATGAGGAAAACCTTTACAAGTGGTTCAGCACTAATTATAATGTAGAAGTCCATGCATATGTAAAGAACGGAAAATACTGCGTGGTCAATAATACTTATGAACCACAGAGTACAACAGTATACAAGGGCGACGGAACTAAGTTCGATCTGGATCTGGAAGCCAATGGTATTTACTGGTACGAAATTTAAAACAGAGGTGGAAAACAGAAAGAGGTTTTTATGAAAAAGCTGCAGTTGTTGATAAAACCAGTTTCTTCCGCCTGCAATCTAAAGTGCGCCTACTGCTTTTACAGAGATGAGGAGCAGCACCGCATGGATCGAGGAAGAGGCAGGATGGATACAGAGACGGTGAAGGTTATCGTAGATAAGGCACTTGCGGCGGCGCAGACCTGCGTGTTCGGCTTCCAGGGAGGGGAGCCGACGTTGGCAGGTCTGCCTTTTTTTGAAGAATTTGCCGCATATGTTGAACAAAAGAAAAGACCCAGACAGCAGGTGTCTTATACGATCCAGACCAATGGGACAGAGCTGTCCGATGAATGGATGGACTTCTTTCGAGAGAAGGGATTCCTGGTGGGACTGTCTCTGGATGGGGTGCGGAGATCCCATGATGAGAACAGAAAAGACCAGGACGGCGCAGGAAGCTTTTCCAGGGCATTTGCCTGTGCAGAGAAGCTGCAGGAGTATCGGATTCCCTTTCATGTGCTCTGTGTACTGAACAGGCAGACGGCAGAGCGTATCGAAGCGATCTATCGTTTTTTTTGCCGGAAGGGATTTTACGCACAGCAATATATCCCTTGCCTGGATCCGCTGGGAGAGCAGAGGGGGAAGCAGTCTTACTCTCTGACACCGGCCGTATTCGAAAGCGTGATGAAAAAGCTTTTTGACCTTTGGTATGCAGACCAGATGTCGGGAGTCCCTGTATACATACGTCAGTTTGAAAATTATGTGGAGATGTTAGCGGGAGGACAACCGGAGGCATGCAGTATGTATGGAAAATGCAGCATGCAGAATGTGATTGAAAGCGACGGTACAGTGTATCCGTGTGATTTTTATGCGTTGGATGCCTGGGCCATGGGAAATATTAAGGATCCGGCACTGGATTTTGTAAAGCTGTGGCAATGGTCTGTGTCAGAACACCCTGCGCCCTTTTTCAGAGAATCGGCGAAACGGGATGCCAGGTGTAGCGGGTGCAGATGGTATCCGCTGTGCAGAGGTGGGTGCAGAAGAGACTGCGAAACAGAAAAAGAAGGATTCCGTAATGTATACTGTGAGGCATATCAGAATTTTTTTGCTCACAGTATTGGACGGCTCGAAAGGCTTACGGCTTTGAGGAGGCATTTTCCTTACGGTATTTGACCGGAGTAATGCCGTACTTTTTCCGGAAGGACTGGGTAAAGTATGACTGGGAGGAAAATCCTACGGAGGAAGAGATCGAGGAAATTGAGTGATCTGTATCCCGAAGGAGCGTACAGGCTACGTCCAGCCTTTTTTGGTTCAGGTACTGGATCGGAGACTGCCCCGTATATTTGGTAAAGGAATGGGCCATATAGTATTTATTCATATGTGTCAGATCTGTCAGGGTATCCAGAGTGATATGATCTGCATAATTTGTATCCAGGTATTCCTTGATCTGTGCACATTCTTTTGTCATGTGAGTGGACGTCATGGACACAGGAATAAGATGCTGGGAACGGATGATCCTGAGGATCAGGATCTCCAGAAGATTCTGACAGATTTTATCAGAACCGTAGGACTGGCTCCTTACTTCATACAGGATCTGGGCAAACAGACCCGCAATCAGATCCTGATTGGGAAAATTGCAGAAAAACTGAACCCCTGAGCTTTCTCCCGTCTCTGGCTGAAAGATGATCCCGTCTATTCCGATTACATAATACTGGAGAGGATGATTCAGGGCAGACTGCTCTGTATGTTCCAGATAGGGAGGGACAATGATCAGATCTCCTGTTTTGATGGGATAGGATTTGTCACGGAAGAGAAAATTTCCTCCGCCCCCGGCAACAAAGAACAGTTCTGTAAAGTGATGGGTGTGGAGAACGCTGGGCCAGTCTTTCTCATCTTTGGAAAAGGAGATGGAAAGAAGACGGACATTTAATTTTTCAATATCAGAAGTCTGAATGGAATACTGTCTGTGGCTCATGGAAAGTCTCCTTTTTTTAAATAATGGCCTGGACTGCCGGGGACATCAGATGTCCTCGGCACAGTCCATAGTAGGGGGATAATCGCGTCCGGCGATCAGCCGCTCTCCGTCCGTAAAGCCTTCCGGACGGTCTTTCAGGGACTGGATCAGGCAGGAGCGAAGAAACTGGATCCGTTCTCTGCGGGAACTGTCGCTGATCAGATCTTTCAGCTCATGAGGGTCTTCTGCCAGATCAAAATATTGTTCCTGTCCTGTGACAGAATGCCAGATATATTTGTCTTTATTGGTGACGATCCAGTGATTGGAAAATTCTCCATAGGAATGTTCTCCATGGAGCCAGGTGCGGATCGATGCTTCTGGATGGACTGTCAGGGGCAGAAGGCTTGAACCGTCCACGCTGTCCGGAATCGGAGCTCCGGCAGCAGACAGCAGTGTGGGCATGATATCCCGCAGTTCCACAATGCTGTGGCAGACCTGTGAAGATTTCAAATCTGGCAGGACATTTTTACCGGCTGCAATAAAAAGCGGGATATGGCAGCTTCCTTCATACGGTCTGGATTTGCGGAACATATGATGGTCACAAAGCTCCTCCCCGTGATCGGCGGTAAAAATGATGACGGTGTCGTCATACAGCTCCTGTTCGATCAGTGCCATGATCAGCCTGCCGATCTGGTGATCCAGATGGGTAATGCAGGCATAGTAGCCGATCTGTGCCTGGCGTATCAGTTCCGGATCCGAAGGGCCAGTTTTTGAATCAAAAATGCGGCCGTCCCGTTTCAGGTATTCGTCTGTCTCCCAGCTGCCGACAAAAGGCTTTCGCAGCTCTTTGTCCCGGTACAGATCAAAATAAGGTTCGGGTGCGTCAAATGGAGGATGAGGACGCAGATAAGATGCCATCAGGAAGAAAGGCGTCCGGGGATCGCGGCGCCGGAGAAAATCCAGACACCGGTCAGTGACCCAGTTGGTGGGGTGGTATTTTTCCTCATGTGTCCAAGGGCGCGCAAGGAAACTGTTACAGTCGATACCGGTATCGGTAACGTCTGCATCGGCTCCCAGTTCTTTTTTCAGCCAATAGAAATAATCGTCCGCAACAAGCTGAGATTCCCGGAAGGGAACACTGCCATACCGGGCGCTGTGGAGGTATCCGTCATGAAGATCCACGTGATGAAATCCCAGATAGTTCCGCAATGGGTGTACATGCATCTTCCCGATACACTGGGTGTAATAACCGGCTTTTGCCAGCTCACCTGCCATAGTATGGGTATAATTCCAGGGAATATTATCTTCGTATCCAACTCTGCCGTGGTGGCTCTGTTCCATACCGGTATGGAGAGCGGCTCTGGCAGCGATACAGCTTGGACAGGCACTGTAGGCGCGGTCGAAAACAACGCCTCGAGAGGCGAGCGTGTCAAGATATGGAGTTTTTACATCCGGATGCCCTGCATATCCCAGACAGTCACCTCTGAGCTGATCAGTCATAAGTAAAATAATGTTTGGTCTCTTCATGGTCTCTCTCCTTTTGCTGCTATTAGTTCTACAATAATACAATCCAGATGGAAAAGCAAGAAGATTCCGGCGAGAAAAGAGGCGCCGAGGGGTAGAAGAAAAAAGAAAAACAGGTTATAATGAAAAAACATATGAGAAAAGGGTGGAACGTCAAATAATGGGAATGGTATTTGTATTTTTTGCGGTCAGTATTTTGTCATCTATAGCTGGTTCTATCTGCGGGATTGGTGGAGGAGTAATCATCAAACCGGTACTGGATGCGGTCGGTATTATGAGTGTGAGCAGCATCAGTTTCCTTTCCGGATGTACGGTGCTTGCCATGTCGCTGGTGTCTGTGTATAAAAACATAAAGGCTGGCACGGCGAACTTGAACATGAAGATTGCCACGGCTCTGGCAGCAGGTGCCGCTGCGGGCGGCGTGGCCGGAAAATCGATGTTTCAGTCGCTGAAGCAGGCGGCAGGGAACGAAGAGCTGGTGGGACTGGTACAGGCTTTGGTGTTGATTGTCATCACGCTGGGAACACTGGTCTATACATTATATAAGAAAAGTATACATACCAGGACCTGCGGGCAGATCTGGGTCTGCCTTGTCATTGGCCTGCTTCTTGGCATTATGTCCAGCTTCCTGGGAATCGGAGGAGGACCTATTAATCTGGTGGTGCTGGGGTATTTCTTTTCTATGACGACCAAAGAAGCAGCGCTTTCTTCTCTTTACATTATTATGTTTTCCCAGATTACCAGTCTGGTTCAAACCTGTGTGACGGGAACTATTCCGGAAATGGAGATTTCTTATCTGGTATGCATGATCGCAGGCGGAATCCTGGGAGGGACAATCGGAAGTAAGGTTAATAAAAAGATCAGTGATGCAGGCGTGGATAAACTTTTTATCTTTCTGATGGCAGTGATCGTGCTGATCAATATTTATAATGCTTTGAAGTTTTCCGGTTTGGCTGTATAGGTATGTTTTGAGAGAAAGAGGAGGAGCAGACAGGATGGAGGATGTACAGAAATATTTATTATGGACTGATGAGATGCGCCATATGATTCCTTTGGACTGTATCGCAGGGTTTGACGTACGGCCGGGATTTTATATATATGAAGGAGCGACCCCGATTCCGAATGGAGTAAACTTTACAGTACATTCTCACGGTGCGACATCCTGCGAACTGCTTTTATATCACCGGATGGCAGAGCAACCGTATGCGGTGCTTCCGTTTCCTGAAAATTACAAAATCGGGGACGTCTACTCCATGATCGTCTTCGGACTGAACGTGGAGGAGTTTGAGTATGCGTATCGGCTGGATGGTCCTTATGATCCGGGTAAGGGACTTTTGTTTGACCGCAATCATATTCTCCTGGATCCTTATGCCAAGGCAGTTACCGGGCAGAGTACCTGGGGAAAAAAGGTAAGTGACAAAGGATACCGGGCCAGAGTTGTACGAAATAACTTTGACTGGGGAGCGGCTGCCAATCCTAAGATTCCTATGGAAGATCTGATCATTTACGAGCTGCATGTGCGGGGATTCACAAAAATGGCGGCTGACGTGACTGCTCCTGGCACCTTTCTTGGAATCCGGGAAAAGATCCCTTATCTGAAGGAGCTGGGGATCAATGCGATCGAGATGATGCCGATTTTTGAATTCGATGAGCTTAGCGACCGCAGAATCGTGAATGGGAAAGAGGTCTTGAATTACTGGGGATATAATACGGTCAGCTTTTTCGCGCCTAATACCAGTTATGCATCTGCAGTGGAGTATAACCGGGAAGGACTGGAACTGAAAGAGCTGATCAAGGCGCTGCATGAGAATGGGATTGAGGTGATTCTGGATGTTGTGTTTAATCATACGGCTGAAGGAAATGAGGACGGACCGTTTATCTCTTTTAAGGGCTTTGACAATAATATATACTATCTGCTGACGCCGGAAGGATATTATTATAACTTCAGCGGCTGCGGCAACACCATGAACTGCAACCATCCGGTGGTGCAGAGGATGATCATTGACTGTCTGCGGTACTGGGTCACTACCTACCGGGTGGATGGATTCCGGTTTGATCTGGCCTCGATCCTGGGGAGAAACGAAGATGGCTCGCCTATGGAAAATCCGCCGCTTCTGCAGGCGCTGGCAAGGGATTCTATCCTGGCGGACACCAAGCTGATCGCTGAGGCCTGGGATGCGGGAGGATTATATCAGGTAGGGGATTTTCCGGCCTTTCATCGCTGGAGTGAATGGAATGGACGCTACCGGGATGATTTAAGAGAATATTTAAAGGGAGGTATCTGGTGTGCGGCTGCCGCGGCACGGAGGATTACCGGCTCCCTGGATCTTTATGATCCGGCTGTGCGGGGGCGGGGGGCGTCAGTGAACTTTATCAACTGCCATGACGGTTTTACGTTGTATGACCTGTATGCATATGACTGGAAGCATAATGAGGCAAACGGGTGGGAGAATACAGATGGCTGCAACGACAACCGCAGCTGGAACTGCGGAGCGGAAGGGGAGACAGAGAATGAAGAAGTCATAAAGCTCAGGATGCGGCTGATACGCAATGCCTGTGCAGTCCTTCTGACCAGCAGGGGAACACCGATGTTTCCGGCAGGAGATGAATTCTGCAATACGCAGTTTGGCAACAACAATGCCTACTGCCAGGATAATGAGATTTCCTGGCTGGACTGGGGACGGCTTCAGACATATCAGAAAATCTATCAGTTTTTCCGGCATATGATCGGATTCAGAAAGCGCCACCCGGCGATTCAGGGGACGGGAAAGGCGGCTGTCTGCGGATTCCCGGAGACCAGTCTTCACGGCAGGAAGCCATGGAAGGCAGATTACGAAAGCGATGGAGGAGTAGTGGCAGTCATGTTTGCAGGATATGATCCGCATAGAAATCAGGATGATATTGTGTATCTGATCGTCAATGCGTTCTGGGAAGCGGCAGAAGTAGAGCTCCCCGGGCTGCCGGAGGGGCTGGCATGGCAGATGGAGATCAATACCGGGGCAGAAGGAGAAGAGTACCGGGATATTCCTCTGATAATCGGAAACAGCCGGGTGCTGGCGGGAGAACGCTCCGTCCTGATCCTGACGGCAGAAAAGAGCGGCAGCAGGAGAGAAGCAGCTAAGAAATCAGAAAGAAATTAAGAAAGCAATAAAAAGCAAAGAGAGGATAAAGAGAAAATGATTTTTTTAGGAAAAGAAGAGATCGAAGCATTGATTGATGTAAATATGATGATGGATCAGATTGAGGAGACCTACCGGATTTTTGGAAAGGGAGCTTATTATATGCCGCCCCGGCCGGTGATTGAACATGAAAACAAGACGTTAATTTATATGCCGTGCTATACGGATGAAATAATCGGGACAAAAATGCTGACAATGTTCCCGGAAAATGCAAAGCTTGGACTTCCTTCGATCGACGGGCTGGTGATTTTAAACGATGCGAAAACGGGGGCGCCTCTGGCAGTCCTGGACGGGCAGGCGGTGACGGCCTGGAGGACCGGAGCCGTAGGAGGTGTTGCCATCCGTCATCTGGCGGACAGGGACGCTCATACAGCCGGGATCATCGGGGCAGGAGTACAGGGATTCTATCAGGCCGTGTATGCCTGTGCGGCAAGAGATATCCATACCGTTTACGTGTATAATCACAGTGACAGAGATTTGACAGATTATCTGTGCAGGCTTAAAAAAGCTATTGATAATCCGGGGGTAAAGGTAGTACAATGTAAGACAGCGGAGGAACTGGTACATCGTAGTGATATTATTTGCACCACCACTCCTTCGAAGACACCGGTACTGCCTGATGATCCGGAGACTTTAAGAGGAAAATGCATCATAGCGATCGGATCTTATACGCCGGAAATGCGGGAAATCCCGGATGCTGTCTGGGATGTGGCCGAAAAGGTGTATATTGAGCTTCCGTATGCATGTGAGGAGAGCGGAGACTTAAGCCAGCCGCTTTCTGAGGGAAGGCTTGCGAAGGACAGAATCGTTCTGATGAGCGATTACCTGGCATCTGGAGAACGGGAAGAATCGGGGAACGGAAAGACTACCTACTTCAAATCAGTAGGAATGGGTCTTTTTGATGTGTGCATTGCACAGAAAATATTAGAGATAGCAAAGGAGAGGTAACAATGAAAATCGTAGCAACAGAAAAAGCACCGGCAGCACTTGGACCATATTCACAGGGATATACCCACGGCGGTATGTTCTATTCAGCAGGACAGCTGGGCGCGGATCCGGCAACAGGAGACCTGGCAGAAGGAATCGAAGGACAGGCAGACCGTGCATGCCAGAATATGGCTGCTGTTCTGGAAGCTGCAGGAACATCCTTTGATAAGGTAGTAAAGACAACATGTTTTCTGGCTGACATGGGAGATTTTGCAGCATTTAATGAAGTATATGCTAAATATTTCACCTCCAAGCCGGCAAGAAGCTGTGTGGCTGTAAAGACACTTCCAAAGAACGCACTGTGCGAGATCGAAGTGATCGCGGTGGTAGAAGAGTAAGGAAGGTGTAAAGAAAATGGCTGAACAGCAAAACGGATGTTCTCCATCTGACTGTGCAGGGTGTGCTCATGCTGATTCCTGCAGCAGCAAACCGCAGGATTTCCGCAAGCCGGCAAACGCACATTCCAGAATAAGGAAGGTGATTGCGGTAGTCAGCGGAAAAGGCGGCGTGGGGAAATCAATGGTGACGGCATCCCTGGCAAGGACCATGCGGGAACAGGGATTCAGCGTCGGAATCCTGGATGCCGATATCACGGGGCCGTCCATCCCGAAGATGTACGGGATCCATGGGACGGCTTCGGGGAACGGGGAAGAGATTTATCCGGCAGAGGCGAAGGATGGCACAAAAATCATGTCTGTCAACCTTCTTCTGGAAAACGAATCCGACCCGGTCATCTGGCGGGGGCCGATTATCGCAGGTGTGGTGACTCAGTTCTGGACTGATGTGATCTGGGGAGATCTTGACTATCTCTTTGTAGACATGCCTCCGGGAACCGGTGACGTGCCTCTGACCGTTTTTCAGTCCCTTCCGGTGGACGGTGTGGTCATCGTCACTTCACCGCAGGATCTGGTACAGATGATCGTGAAAAAAGCATATAACATGGCTGTACAGATGAATATTCCAGTGCTCGGCGTGGTAGAAAATTATAGCTACCTGGTATGTCCGGACTGCGGAAAAAAGATTTCCGTGTTTGGGGAAAGCCATGTAGACGAGGCTGCGTCAGAGCTGGGCATCCCGGTACTCGCAAAGATGCCAATTGATGCAGGACTTGCAGAAGCTGTAGAGCAGGAACGGTTCTATGAAGCAGATAATTCATATCTTGCAGACGTGGTAAATAAAATGTAACGATTGGGGACGTACACTTTTTGCAAAAGTGTACGTCCCCAATCGCGTTTGTGGGTGTCCCCGATCGCATTTCAGGGTGTCCCCTTTTGATAAAGAGCGTGTCCCCGATGACAAGGTTTGCGATGGGAATATTAAGTAATAATCTTGGATGTTGCGAGAAAAGTTGCGTATTGCGTCATGCTATGGTATAGTGCATTTAGGTGATGGAAGAAAGGGGATGTGTACAATGGAAAACAAGACAATGATCGAAATTTTTGCGGAAAATCTTGGATTTGCGCGGAGGGCAAGGGGATACAGCCAGGCGTTTATGGCGGAGCGGCTTGGGATTGCCAGATCCACTTATGCGGGATATGAGGCGGGAAAGCGTTCTCCGGATGTGGAAATGATTGCTAAGCTTTCGAAGGAATTGTACGTTTCGGTGGATGAACTGCTTGGACGGTACGACTATGGAACGCCCAATCTGATCCGGGACGCCAAGGCAGAGTATTTTGTAGAGCCGAAATATTCGGTCCAGGATTATTTTGACCTGCCAAACTGCACAGATTACGAGTTGATCGAAGGAAATCTGGTCAAGAAAAACGCTCCGGGAGACCGGCATCAGATTATTGTGGGTCAGATCTATATGGAATTTTATCAGTTTTTTAAAACGCACTGTAAAAAATGCGAGGTGATCCCTGCGCCGTTCTGCGTCGTGTTAAGTATGCGAAACGCGGTGGTGGTACAGTCGGATCTGTCGGTGATCTGCGACCGGACAAAGATACAGGACGGAGTATGTATGGGGCCGCCGGATCTGGTGGTGGAAATTCTGTCCCCAGGGAATAAGAAGTATGACTGCTTGGAGAAGCTGGGAATTTATTCGAAATACGATGTGCGGGAGTATTGGATCATCGATCCTGAACAGGAAAATATCATGATGTATGACCTGGAGGAAGGTATGTCGCCCGTGGTAAAGCCTTTCAGGGAAAAGATGGCTTCGCGGGTGATCAAAGGTCTGACTTTAAACCTGGGAAAACTGCTGGCAGAGCATGATGCAATGTTTGAATAAAAAAGAATACCGGATTGACAAAAAGAACATTTGTTCATATAATTGATTTATCGAACAAATGTTCTTTTGCGCAAATGGGGACGTAGACAAATGCGATAGGTGTACGTCCCCGGGAGGTGGTTGTATGCGGATCCAGGAGACGATGGACCTTTATGATAAACTTCAGATTCTTACGGATGCGGCAAAGTATGATGTGGCCTGTACGTCGAGCGGGGCGGACCGTAAGGGAGACGGCACGGGGATGGGAAGCTGCGAGCGGGCGGGGATCTGTCACAGCTTCTCGGCGGACGGCCGCTGCATTTCGCTTTTGAAGATTTTATTTACCAATGAATGTATTTACGACTGCAAATACTGCATCAACCGCCGGACCAATGATGTGCCGCGGGCTTCCTTTACGCCGGACGAGGTCTGTACACTGACTATGGAGTTTTACCGGAGAAACTATATCGAGGGGCTTTTCTTAAGCTCAGGTGTGCTTGTGAGCCCGGACTATACCATGGAGCTTTTATACGCCACGCTCTATAAACTGCGCAGAGAGTGTAATTTTCAGGGGTATATCCATGTCAAGGCGATTCCGGGGGCCAGCAGGGACCTGGTGGAGCGTCTGGGGTTTCTGGCAGACCGGATGAGCATAAACCTGGAGCTCCCTACGGCGGACGGGCTGAAAGCCCTGGCTCCCCATAAGACACGAAAGAAAATATTAGAGCCTATGCGTCTGGTGCAGACAAGAACAGCGCAGAACAAGCAGGAGATCCAGGTGTACCGGGGAGCGCCCAGATTTGTGCCGGCAGGACAGAGTACGCAGATGATCATCGGCGCTACTCCGGAGACAGATTATCAGATTATCCAGGTGGCCCAGTCCCTCTATCAGAAATTTGACCTGAAAAGAGTGTTTTACTCGGCCTTTGTGCATGTAAATGAAGATTCGGCGCTTCCCGCCAGGACGGGAGAAGGGCCTCCGCTTCTTCGGGAGCACCGGCTGTACCAGGCGGACTGGCTGCTGCGTTACTATCACTTTCAGGCGGAGGAGCTTTTGTCTGAGGAGGATCCGAACTTCAATGTACTGTTCGATCCCAAATGCAACTGGGCACTGAAGCATCTGAACTATTTTCCGGTGGAGATCAACCGGGCAGAATACCGGATGCTCCTTCGGGTGCCGGGGATCGGATACAAGTCGGCGTCCAGGATCGTGAAGGCGAGACGTCTGGGAGTCCTGAAATTCGAGGATCTGAAGAAAATGGGAGTGGTGTTGAAAAGGGCGCTGTACTTTATTACCTGCAGCGGGAAAATGATGTATCCTACCCGGATGGAAGAGGATTATATCGCAAGGAATCTGCTGGAGACAAAAGAAAAGCTGCCTGTGGAGGTCAGAAACATGGGATACCGGCAGATGTCGCTGTTTGACGACGTTAGATTCAGGGAGAATGTGATGCTATGAAAACGATCTATGTGTGTGAGGATTCTGTGACAGGGATCTATTCCGGGATCTACGACGCCTGGAAGAGCGGAAAGGAAGAAGGGGAGTGCGGAATCGCCCTGAAGGGGCTGGTAGAACAGGAGCTGTTCTGTGATTATGCTGAAGTGGAGGAAAGCTGGAAAAAAGCTGCCGCAGTGGACCGGATGATTCGGAAAAACCTGGGAGAAAGAACGCACCGGGACCTCTATTATGCGCTTCTTTCCAATGACAGAGAGAAAGGAAATGTGGTGCTTGGAACCATGATGGCGGCCAGGCGTCTTCCGGACAGCAGGAGGATCATGGAACATCTAAGCCACCCGATGGTAGAAAAAGTCTTTGAACTGAGTCGGAGTGTGGGAGGAGAAGCCCATAATCTGAAAGGGTTCTTAAGGTTCCGGGAACTGGAAAATGGCGTGCTGTATGCGCCGATCACACCGAAAGCCCAGGTGCTTACCTGTCTCGCACCGCATTTTGCAGACCGACTGCCTCTGGAAAACTGGATGATCCATGATAAGAACCATCAGATGTTTGCCGTCCATGAGGCGGGGAAGCAGTGGGTTCTGGCAGAAGAGACAGAAGAAATGAGAAAGAAGCAGAAAGAAAAGTTTGATCGTGTGTCCGTGGAGGAGGGACAATACGTCCGCCTGTGGAAGGGATTCTGCCGGGCGATCTCGATTGAAGAACGGAAAAATCCAGGGTGCCAGCTCAGCCATCTTCCGCTTCGATACCGGCCGAATATGACAGAGTTTACAGAGGGAAATATCCGCTAAAGCCCCAGCGGAACATCTGCGGGAAAGAATCAAGAGAACGGCAGGAGAGAGCAGGCCTCTTGCAGAGTCCGCAGCCAGTGTGGTAAGATGTCTTCGGAGTCCGGAAAGGGACTGAATAGAAAAGATAGGAAGAGATCATATGGAAACAGAACAGCCGCTGGTCCGGATTTCTGTCCGAAACCTGGTGGAATTTATCCTGCGCAGCGGAGATATCGATAACCGGGCAGGAGGGGCAGACAAAGATGCAATGCTCCTTGGAGGAAAGATCCATCGGAAAATCCAGCGCAGAATGGGAGCAGATTACCACGCCGAAGTGGCGATGAAAATGGAGATTCCCTGTCGCGGTTTCATATTGTCCGTGGAAGGAAGAGCGGACGGAGTTATAGAGACCCCTTCCGGCATTGTGATCGATGAGATCAAAGGGATATATAAAGAACTGGAGCTTTTAAAAGAACCGGTTCCGGTACATCTTGCCCAGGCCAAGTGCTACGCCTATATCTATGCCAGCCAGCAGAGCCTGGAAGAGATTGGCGTACAGATGACCTATTGCAATATGGATACCGAGGACATCAAAAGGTTCCAGAGCGTCTATCAGACGGAAAGCTTAAAGGAATGGTTTCTGGGGATTGTCGGGCAGTACGAAAAATGGGCCAGATTCCAGATAGAGTGGAGAGAAAAGAGAAATGCTTCGATCCGGGAGGTGCATTTTCCCTTTGCCTACCGGGAAGGGCAGAAAAAGCTGACCGCTGCTGTCTACCGGACGATCGAACGGAAAAAGAAGCTTTTTATCCAGGCGCCGACAGGCGTGGGGAAGACCATTGCCACAGTCTTTCCGTCCATCAAGGCAATGGGAGAAGGACTAGGCGAGAAGCTCTTTTATCTGACGGCCAAGACCATCACCAGGACCGTGGCCTGGCAGGCTTTCGAGACCCTGCGTGACCAGGCGCTCCGGATGAAGGTGATCGTGCTGACGGCAAAGGAAAAGATCTGCTTCTGTGAAGAGACGGAGTGCAACCCGGACGCCTGCCCCTATGCGAAAGGTCATTTCGATCGGGTCAATGATGCCGTCTATGAGCTTCTGACCACCACTGACGCCATCAGCCGGGAAGTGATCGAGGAGCAGGCAGAAAAATGGAAGGTCTGTCCCTTTGAACTGGGGCTGGATATATCGACCTGGGTAGATGCCGTGATCTGCGACTATAATTATGTCTTTGATCCCAATGCGCATCTGAAGAGATTCTTTGGCGAGGGAAACAAAGGCGACTACCTGTTCTTGATCGATGAGGCCCACAACCTGGTAGACCGGGGCCGGGAGATGTACAGCGCCAGGATCTGTAAAGAAGACTTTCTGAAGATTAAGAGGCTGGTGAAGACAGAGGATGTAAAGCTTGGAAAACGGCTGGAGGAATGTAACCGCCAGCTTCTATCCCTGAAGCGGGAGTGCGACGGCTGTCAGGTTCTGAACAGTGCGGGGAACGTCTATTTGAAGCTGGTCTCTTTAATGGGCGAGATGGAGCGTTTCCTGGAGGAATGTGACAGGGAAGAGATCCGGAAAGAAGTTCTGGAATTATATTTTGATGTCCGGACATTTATCGGTGTGTATGAGGTGCTGGATGAAAACTATATGATCTATTCGGAACTTGGCGGAGATGATAAATTTTATCTTCACCTGTTCTGTGTCAATCCTGCCGGAAGACTGAAAGAATATCTGGAAAAGGGAGCAAGTACGATCTTTTTTTCAGCGACACTCCTTCCGATCCACTATTACAAAAAGCTTCTCAGCACAGTGACGGACGATTACACGATTTATGCAGAATCGCCTTTTGATACAGAGCACAGGCTGCTGATGCTGGGGACGGATGTGAGCACCAGGTACAAGCTTCGGGGAACTCTGATGTACCGGAAATACGCAGAGTACCTGTTGAAGGTGGCGGAAGCGAAAGCGGGAAATTATATAGCGTTTTTCCCCTCCTATCGGTTTATGGAAGAGGTATACGAGGAGTTTTTGGCTCTCCTGGAGGAAAAAGGCGGGGACGTGGAGTATGTGATGCAGTCCCAGTATATGTCGGAGGAGGCCAGGGAGATTTTCCTGGAAAACTTTGAGGAAGACCGGAAAAACAGCCTGATGGGCTTTTGTGTGCTGGGTGGTATTTTTTCAGAAGGGATTGATCTTACGGAGGATAAGCTGATCGGCACAGTGATCGTGGGGACGGGGCTTCCCCAGGTGTGCCGGGAGCGGGAGCTTCTGAGACAGTATTTTGACGGGCAGGGGGTTAAGGGATTCGATTATGCCTATCTGTATCCGGGAATGAACAAAGTGCTCCAGGCGGCCGGACGGGTGATCCGTACGGATGAGGACCGGGGCGTGATCCTTCTCCTGGACGACCGGTTTGCGGACAGACGGTACCGGGAGACGTTTCCCAGAGAATGGGCATCCTACAGCTTTTGTAATGGAGAAAACGCATCGGAGAAGATCCGAAAGTTCTGGGAGTCGGAAAAAGAAGACTGATTACAATAAAAAGGAGTGACAGCATGAAGAAATTGCATGGGGCAGCAGGCTTTGCGGCGATGTTTCTGGTCATCATCGCACTGCTGATCACCAGTTTCCAGATAGGGATCTATGGAGATCCGGAGTATGGATTTTACAAAGAGGAATATGAAAAGTATAACGTGACAGATTCTCTGGATATGACCATAGAAGATGTCATGGAAGTAACAGAGTATATGATGGATTATCTGATTGGAAGAGAAGAGGTGCTTTCCATCGAGACAAATGTGGATGGAGAAACCCAGGATTTCTTCAATGAGCAGGACAGACTGCACATGGAGGATGTGAAGAACCTGTTCCTGGGAGGGCTAAAGCTTCGTACGGTCTGCCTTGTGCTGGCAGTGCTGCTTGTGCTCTTTCTGGCGGCCACAAAGGCGGACATGAGAAAGCAGATCACCAGAGGGTATTTTCTGGCGCTTGGCGTGTTCGGCGTGCTGATCGTGGTGCTGCTGTGCTCTTTTGCCGTGGACTTTACCGCCAGCTTTACTCTTTTTCATGAAATTTTCTTTACCAATGATCTGTGGCTCTTTGATCCGGCGACGGATTATATGATCCGGATGCTGCCGGAGGGATTCTTCTATGATATGGTCATGCGGATCGGGGCCTGGTTTGTGGGAGGCCTGGTTTTACTTTTCGCGGTCATGGCCGGATGGAGACAGAGGGCTCTCTGGAAATTCTGGGAACGGCATAAAAAGAATGACAGGAAATCGACAGACAGCCAATAGTTTGGTTTTACTAATCGGGATTCCTGTGTTATGATGGTCTTAGGATTGCGTGAGCATGGGATGTGCCAGTGATCCGTGGCATTACTTCAATAATAAGACGGAAGATGGAGGAAGCTTTATGGGCAATGTAAAACGCGTATATGTAGAGAAAAAGCCGGAGTATGCAGTACAGGCGAAGGATCTGTACCATGAGATTTCCGGTTATCTGGGGATCAGAAGCCTTGAAAATGTGCGGGTGCTGATCCGTTATGATGTAGAAAATATGACAGACGAGACCTTCGAGAAGGCATGCAGCGGCATCTTTTCAGAGCCGCCTGTGGACACGCTGTACCGGGAAGAGTTTCCGGTAAAAGAAGGAAGCCGTGTGTTTTCCGTAGAATTTCTGCCCGGACAGTTTGACCAGAGAGCAGATTCGGCGGTTCAGTGTGTACAGTTCATTAAAGAAGACGAACAGCCGGTGATCCATACGGCTACCACATATGTGGTAGAGGGGGCAGTCTCAGATGAGGAATTTGAGGCGATTAAAAAACACTGTATCAATCCGGTGGATTCCAGAGAGACAGGCATGGAAAAGCCGGAAACTCTGGTAACACAGTTTGAAGAGCCGGAGGATGTGATCATCTTCGAAGGCTTCAAAGATATGGAAGAAGAGCCGTTAAAAGAGCTGTATGATTCGCTGGGCCTGGCGATGACATTTAAAGATTTTCTCCATATCCAGAATTATTTCCGGGGAGAGGAAAAACGGGATCCGTCCATGACGGAGATCCGGGTGCTGGACACCTATTGGTCTGACCATTGCCGGCACACCACCTTTTCCACAGAACTGACAGACGTTACTTTCGGAGAGGGCGACTATAAAGCTCCGATCGAAGAGACCTACCGGCAGTATCTGGCGGATCACAGTGAGATTTTCAAGGGCAGGGAGGATAAGTTTGTCTGCCTGATGGATCTTGCTCTGATGGCTATGCGTAAGTTAAAAAAGGAAGGAAAGCTTGAGGACCAGGAGGAGTCTGAAGAGATCAACGCCTGCAGCATCGTGGTTCCGGTAACGGTAGACGGCGTGGAGGAAGAATGGCTGGTCAACTTTAAGAACGAGACCCACAACCATCCCACAGAGATCGAACCCTTCGGTGGAGCTGCTACCTGCCTGGGCGGAGCGATCCGTGATCCGCTGTCAGGACGTACCTATGTCTATCAGGCTATGCGTGTGACAGGTGCGGCAGATCCGACAGTATCAGTGAAAGACACCTTAAAAGGAAAGCTTCCGCAGAAAAAACTGGTCAGAGAAGCAGCTCATGGATACAGCTCCTACGGAAACCAGATCGGTCTGGCGACAGGAGCAGTAAAAGAAATCTATCATCCCAATTATGTGGCAAAACGTATGGAGATCGGGGCGGTACTTGGAGCAGCGCCCAGAAGAGCTGTGATCCGGGAAACCTCTGATCCTGGAGATATCATCATCCTGCTTGGCGGACGCACCGGGCGCGATGGCTGCGGCGGAGCGACAGGCTCTTCTAAAGTGCATACAGAAGAGTCCACGACTACCTGCGGTGCGGAGGTACAGAAGGGGAATCCGCCTACCGAGCGTAAGATCCAGAGACTGTTCCGCAGAGAGGAAGTCAGCAGGCTGATCAAGAAATGTAACGACTTTGGCGCAGGTGGTGTATCAGTAGCTATCGGAGAGCTGGCAGACGGCCTTAAAGTTGATCTGGACAAAGTGCCGAAGAAATATGCCGGCCTGGACGGAACGGAGATTGCAATCTCTGAATCCCAGGAGCGTATGGCAGTGGTTATTGATCCAAAAGATGCCGATACATTTATGGCTTATGCAGCAGAAGAAAATCTGGAGGCCACAAAGGTGGCGGTTGTGACGGAAGAGCCAAGACTCAGACTTTCCTGGAGAGGAAAAGAGATCGTAAATCTTTCCCGCGCGTTCCTGGATACCAACGGTGCACACCAGGAGACAACTGTGGCTGTAGATATTCCGAACCGTAAAGATACCATCCTGACCCGTCAGGAGGTGGGTGACGTCAGAGAACAGTGGCTTGGTACCCTGAAAGATCTGAATGTGTGCTCACAAAAGGGACTGGTGGAGATGTTCGACGGTTCCATCGGGGCCGGCTCTGTATTTATGCCTCACGGCGGCAAGTATCAGATGACAGAGACCCAGGCTATGGTAGCTAAGCTTCCGGTGCTGAAAGGCGACTGTGACACGGTGACCATGATGAGTTATGGATTCGATCCGTTCCTGTCTACCTGGAGCCCGTATCACGGAGCAATTTATGCGGTAACAGAATCAGTGGCGAAGATCGTGGCTTCCGGCGGAGACTATCAGAAGATCCGCTTTACCTTCCAGGAATATTTCCGCCGCATGACAGAGGATCCACACAGATGGAGCCAGCCGTTTGCAGCCCTTCTTGGCGCTTATAACGCACAGCTTGGCTTCGGCCTTCCGTCTATCGGAGGAAAGGACAGTATGTCCGGTACGTTCGAGGATATTGACGTTCCGCCGACTTTAGTGTCCTTTGCGGTAGACATTGCAAGAGAAAAGGATATTATCACGCCAGAGCTTAAGAAGGCGGGAAATAAACTGGTATGGCTTCGGATAGAGACAGATGAGTATGACATTCCTGTTTATGAAAAAGTGATGGAGCAGTACGGAAAATTCCATGAAGATATAGGAAACGGCCGGATCGTATCCGCTTATGCCCTGGACCGTCACGGGATTGCGGCGGCAGTCAGCAAGATGGCATTTGGAAACGGCTGTGGCGTAAAGATCGAGCACAATCTGGATCCGAGAGACTTCTTCGCACCGGGCTTTGGAGACCTGATCGCAGAGGTACCGGCCGGAGAAGTTGGAAATCTCCAGATTTCCTATACTGTGATCGGTGAGGTGACAGACGATGGACGCTTCTCCTATGGAAACTGTGTGATTGGGCTGGATGAGGCAGAAAGTGCATGGAAAGGAACTCTGGAACAGGTATTTGCTACCAGTTCTGGCGCGGAAGATACAGATGACTGGAGACTGTCTGTAAAAGAGAGCGAAGACGGAAAACTGCAGGAAGACGGATGCTTCCATGCTTCCCGCGTTCATATCTGTGAACACAAGATTGCACAGCCTACCGTGTTTATTCCGGTATTCCCGGGGACGAACTGTGAATATGACAGCGCGAAAGCTTTCGAACGTGCCGGTGCAAAGGTAGTCACCAAGGTATTTAAGAACTTAAGCGCTGCAGATATCGTGGACTCTGTCCAGGTGTTTGAACAGGCGATCGCCCAGGCGCAGATTATCATGTTCCCAGGCGGTTTCAGTGCAGGCGATGAGCCGGACGGCTCCGCAAAATTCTTTGCTACGGCATTCCAGAATGCAAAGCTTAAGGAAGCAGTAGAGAAGCTGCTGAATGAAAGAGACGGGCTGGCACTCGGCGTATGTAACGGATTCCAGGCACTTATTAAGCTGGGGCTGGTTCCGGACGGAAAGATTACCGGACAGAACGGACAGTCCCCGACGCTGACCTACAATACTATCGGACGCCATATCTCCAAAATGGTTTACACAAAGGTAGTAACGGATAAATCCCCGTGGCTTGCGAAAGCCAAGCTTGGCGGCGTATATGTCAATCCGGCATCCCATGGAGAAGGAAGATTCGTGGCTCCGAAAGAGACGATCCAGAAGCTGTTTGAAAATGGTCAGGTGGCTACACGCTATTGCGATCCGGAGGGAAATGTTACAAAGAATGAAGAGTGGAATGTAAACGGATCCTATTATGCCATTGAAGGAATTACAAGTCCGGACGGAAGAGTGCTTGGAAAGATGGCTCACTCTGAGCGCAGAGGCCGCAGTGTGGCAGTAAATATTTACGGAGAACAGGATATGAAGATCTTTGAATCCGGTGTGGCTTACTTCAAATAAAATTGCATTTTTCAGAGAGGAATATTGCAATCCGGATTAAAAAGCTATAAAAAATCCGTGGAAAATGCAGGAACAGATGTATAAAGCTGCAAAAAAATGATAAAAAAATACAAAAAACACTTGAGTTTTTTGGCAGAATACTTTATTCTGTTAAACAGACAAAGGTGTCAAAAGGAGCTGGCTCTTTGCCGGCTCCTTTTCACGTATATTATATCAAAGCATCAAGGAGGAAGAAAGAATGTCTTATGTTGATGAAGTCCTGGAAAAAGTAGTAGCCAAAAATCCGGCGGAACCGGAATTTCACCAGGCGGTGAAGGAGGTCCTGGAGTCTTTAAGAGTAGTGATTGAAGCAAATGAGGAGAAATACAGAAAAGACGCGCTTCTTGAAAGACTGGTAGAGCCGGAGAGACAGTTCAAGTTTCGTGTTCCGTGGGTAGATGATAAGGGACAGGTACAGGTGAATACTGGCTACCGTGTACAGTTCAACAGTGCGATAGGACCTTACAAGGGTGGTCTTCGCCTGCATCCGTCAGTAAACCTTGGAATCATCAAATTCCTTGGATTTGAGCAGATTTTCAAAAATTCGCTGACAGGCCTTCCGATCGGCGGAGGAAAAGGCGGATCTGATTTTGATCCGAAGGGAAAATCTGACAGAGAGGTAATGGCATTCTGCCAGAGCTTTATGACAGAGCTTTGTAAATATATTGGAGCAGACACTGACGTGCCGGCAGGAGACATCGGAACAGGTGCAAGAGAGATCGGATATATGTTCGGACAGTATAAGAGAATCAGAGGCCTTTACGAAGGAGTACTTACCGGAAAAGGATTAAGTTATGGAGGATCTCTGGCAAGAACAGAGGCTACCGGCTACGGGCTTCTTTATCTGACTGAGGAGATGCTGAAACTGAACGGCATAGAACTGGCTGGAAAAACCGTGGCGGTATCAGGTTCCGGAAACGTTGCTATTTATGCGACAGAAAAGGCACAGCAGCTGGGCGCAAAGGTAGTGACAGTCAGTGACTCTACCGGATGGGTATATGATCCGGATGGAATTGACGTTTCTGCCCTGAAGGAGATCAAGGAGGTACAGCGCGCAAGGCTGACCGAATATAAAAAATATCGTCCGAATTCTGAATACCACGAAGGACGCGGCGTGTGGGCTGTAAAGGTAGATATTGCACTTCCCTGCGCAACTCAGAATGAACTGAATCTGGAAGATGCAAAGCTTCTTGTGGAAAATGGATGTATCGCAGTAGCAGAGGGAGCAAATATGCCGACTACTATGGAAGCGACAGAATATCTGCAGAAGAACGGCGTATTGTTTGCGCCTGGAAAGGCTGCCAACGCCGGCGGTGTTGCAACTTCCGCATTAGAAATGTCTCAGAACAGCGAGAGGTTAAGCTGGAGTTTTGAGGAAGTAGACGGAAAACTGAAAGGTATCATGGTAAATATCTGCCACAATATGGTGGACGCTGCAAAGCGCTACGGCATGGAAGGAAATTATGTGGCAGGCGCCAATATTGCAGGTTTTGAAAAGGTTGTAGATGCCATGAATGCTCAGGGAATCGTATAGAAAACAACGGTTTTTCAGAGAATGCTGAAGTGAAAAGTTTATTT
>NZ_MIEH01000024.1 GCF_001754075.1 Merdimonas faecis
GTGCGCCCGTAAGGGGCTGTAATAATCTTACCTTGAGCAAGTAATAGGGCAAGGTATCAAAGCGGAATAATCCGCACCCTATCGTCACCCGACTTATCCAAAAGGGGAAACCCGATGGGGAGTGTAGCATGTCGGAGGGCACGAAACACGGAAACTTCCAAAGTGTTTGCGTGGTAGTGGCGAAAAGTTATGAATAAGGATGAAAGCTAAACTGCCTGAATGACAGTCGGAGATTGGGCAAAATGTTGCTCCATGCGTAAGGAAGTTATACTCGCATGTACTCTGGTGGATATGAGTCGGCCATGCGTATCCACAAGATACCCAGAGTAAATCAGCCATAGGATAATGGAAAACGACGAACGTCACATCCGAAATCATAACAGGCTTATGTTATTACAGTTCTAAACGGGGATTGCCTAAGGTAAAATGCCGAAAATCGGCTATGAGTGCTATGAGAAAAGTGACTCTGAATATTTACTATGGCAACAGAGTCTCCGTAGTAGTCCGAGGACGGGAAAGCCGTCCACATGGCGAAGGGAGACAGTCTTTCTTCAATACAAATAATAAGGAAAGGTGCGTGAGGCATTATGAGAAGTCCCGAAAATGTATTGAAAAGTTTAAGTGAAAAAGCAAAAAACAAAGAGTACAGGTACGAGAGATTATACCGTAACCTGTACAACCCAGAGTTCTATCTGCTTGCATACCAGAATATTGCGACCTCTCAGGGGAGCATGACGGCAGGTGCAGACGGATTCACTCTTGACGGTATGAGCATGGAGCGCATTGAAAAGCTCATTCAGAAGCTGAGAGACCACTCATACCAGCCGAACCCTGCAAGGCGTGTTTATATTGCGAAGAAAAACAGCAGTAAAAAGCGCCCATTGGGGATTCCGTCAACGGACGATAAACTGTTACAGGAAGTTGTCCGTATGATACTTGAAGCAATCTATGAGCCGACATTCTCTGATAATTCACATGGTTTCAGACCGAAAAGAAGTTGCCACACAGCGTTAAAAGAAATCGTAACGCTGTTCACTGGTGCAAAGTGGATAATCGAAGGAGACATTAAGGCTTGTTTTGACAGCTTCGACCACCATATCACAATACAGCTTTTGAGAAAGCGCATAAAAGATGAAGCGTTCATATCGCTGATGTGGAAGTTTCTAAGGGCAGGATATATGGAACAGTGGACATACCATGAAACGTACTCCGGCAGTCCACAAGGCTCCGGTGTCAGTCCGATACTTGCCAACATCTATCTGAATGAACTTGATGAGTTCATGGCAAGGATGAAAAAGAGTTTTGACAAAGGCGATACAAGAAGCCGTAAAGTCCACAAAGACCATGATAAGGTACGCTGGGCTTATCGGAAAGCGCAGAAAAATCTGGAAATAGAGCGCACAGAAGCAAACCTAGCAGCATTTAAAGAAGCAAGGAAAGTGATGTTGTCCACACCACATTTAGACGAGATGGATGAGAATTACAAAAGACTTCAATACAACCGTTACGCTGACGATTTCCTGATTTCAATAACAGGTTCAAAGCAGGATGCTGAAAATATCAAGGAACAGGTAAAGATATTTCTAAAAGACAAGCTAAATCTCACAATGTCGGAGGAGAAAACTCACGTTACCCATTCCTCTGAAAAGGTGCGGTATCTTGGATACGACATAAGAATATCAAGAAGTCAGGACACAAAGCGGACGAAAAAAGGTCTGCAACGGGTGTGGTATGGAAAAGTGCAGTTATATATGCCGAAAGAAAAATGGATTGCGAAACTGCACGAATACGGTGCGTTTAAAATCAAAAAAGACGAAAACGGCAAAGAGATTTGGAAGCCACTCCACAGAGGGGCGCTTATGCCATTAGACGATGTGGCAATCATCAGTAAATATAATTCTGAAATCAGAGGATTGTACAATTATTACAGGTTAGCAATCAATGTATGCAATCTGGGGAAATTTCATTCTATCATGCGTGGAAGCTGTTTAAAGACGTTGGCGGCAAAATATAATTCTTCTGTTATGAAGATGTATAAGAAATACCGTAGCGTAAAGGGCGACTTTGGCGCAGATTACAAAACCAAGAGTGGAACAAAGCGGTGTGAGTTTTACAATGAAGGATTTAGGCGTAATAACAATATCGCACCTGAATTTGTAGACATTATGCCGAAATACAGAGGGCAGATAAAACCGAATAGTCTTGCAGGACGTTTAAAAAGCGGACAATGCGAGATGTGCGGAGCAAACCCCGTGAAAGTGTATATGCACCATGTAAAGCGCTTAAAAGATTTGAACGCTGATAATGAATTTGATGAACTGATGTTACTGAAAAGGCGGAAGTCATTGGCTCTCTGCCCGAAATGCTACGAAGAAGCAAAGACAAAATCACTTAAACTATGAAAGATGGCGAGCCGTGTACATCGAGAGGTGTAAGCACGGTTCTGGAGGGGGTTACGCCAAGACCACGGACGAAAGGAAGTATGGCGTGGCGTTTCCTACCTTATGAACTTTA
>NZ_MIEH01000025.1 GCF_001754075.1 Merdimonas faecis
ATGCAGTTTTGAAGGTACATATATCTTAAATAATAAAGCATTGAATTGAAGGCAGTATTTAATATACTGTCTTTTTTAATACATTTTTACGGATACAGAAAGGAAAAGAATGAAAAAGATATTGGCATTTGACCTTGGTTCTTCCAGTGGCCGGGCAATAGAAGGAAAATATGCGGATGGAAAACTTCAATACAAAGAAATCCACCGGTTTAAAAACGTTCCGATATGGCATAATGGACACTTATGTTGGGATTTTGAGAAGATTATGAAGGAAATTTATTTAGGGATTGAAAAGGCAGGAGAAATCGACAGCATCGGCATTGATGCATGGGGGGCAGATTTTGGCGTGCTGGATCAGAATGGAGATCTGCTGTCTCTTCCTGTACACTATCGAGACCTTCGTACAGAAGGTATGATAAAGGAAGCACAGGAAAGAATTACAGGAAAACGATTGTTTCAGTTAAGCGGTAATCAAACATATGCAACAAATACTTTATATCAGATTCTGGCGCTGCGTAAGACAGAACCCGAAATATGGAATCAGACCAGAAAGCTTCTGCATATACCGGATTTGGTTTCCTACCTTTTATGCAGAAATGCGGTCTGTGAGAGAACGATTGCATCTACAACTCAGATGCTGGATCCAGACAGTGGCATGTGGAGCCAGGAGATCCTGGATGAGTTTCAGATCCCCCGGCAGATTTTCGGGACGATGACAGACACAGGAACTATCATTGGAGAATATAAGGGAGTCAAAGTAATTACGGTGGCAGGACATGACACTCAAAGTGCAGGCGCGGCTATGACAGAGGACGTGGGGACGACAGCATTTTTAAACATTGGTACCTGGAGTCTGTTAGGAATTGAGAATGAGAAAGCGATACTGTCTGATGAAGGGTACGAACTTGGCATTTCCAATGAGCAGGGACCTTACGGCGGGATTCATTGTATCATGAACATAACCGGGATGTGGCTTTTGCAGGAATGTCGCAGAACCTGGGAAGAGGAAGGCAACTGCTATTCCTACGATAAATTAGAGAAGCTGGCAGAACAGGCAGGTGCATCCAGGAGTTTTCTGGATCCAAATGCAGCGGATTTTGCATTGCCGGGGAATATGCCGGAAAAAATCCGTACATTTTGCAGAAGAACCGGACAGAGAATACCGGAAACCGTGGGAGATATCGTCAGGTGTATTTATGAAAGTCTGGCTTCCACATACAGCAAGGAACTGAAAAAACTGGAGCAGGGAAGTGGACGGAGGATTGAAAAACTGCAGATCTTAGGAGGAGGCGCCCGTTCAGAGATGCTTTGTCAGATGACAGCAGATTATTGCGGCAGGCCGGTGACTGCGGGACCGGTAGAGGCGACTGCACTGGGCAATCTGATAATCCAGCTGAAAGCATTAGGTGAGATCGCAGATGCTTCAGATGCAAGGCGCATACTTCAGAATGGGGAAAGTTTCCGGTATTATGTGCCGCAAAGGAAATAGAGAGAATAGCCAACGGGTCATTTAACAATCTTTTTACATGAAATAGGTAGAGAAACTGTCAAATGCATGGGAAAATAAAAGATACGAACAGAATGATGTATCAGACAGGAGTATCAAGCATGAAAATGGATTATAGACAGATCTGTAAAAATGAAGAAATAAGCTTATTGATAGAGAAGGGAAATGAAATCCTGCACGAATTGGGATATACGGAACACTCCCGGAAACATGCTATGAAGGTGGCAGAAACCGCAGGGAAAATACTAAAGGAGCTGGGATACGGCAAACGGAAGATAGAGCTGGCAAAGATCGCAGGATATATGCATGACATCGGAAACAGCATCAATCGTCATGACCATGCCCAAAGCGGGGCAATCCTGGCTTACCAGATTTTAAAAGAACTTGACTTTTCGTACAGAGATATTCTGGTAGTGACTACGGCTATCGGTCATCATGACGAGGGAACCGGGACAGCTGTGGACGAAGTATCTGCGGCCCTGATACTGGCAGATAAGACAGATGTACGCCGAAATCGTGTGCAAAACCCGGTGCCGGCTTCTTTTGATATTCATGACCGGGTAAACTATGCGGCCTTATCTTCGGCATTAAGAATCCAAAAAGAAAAAGAAATCATACAGATGGAACTGGAGCTTGATGATTCCATCTGTACAGTTATGGACTATTTTGAAATTTTCCTGGGCCGTATGCTGATGTGTAAGCGTGCGGCAGAAAAATTAAATTGTAAGTTCAAATTAATCGCAAACGGGAGTAAACTTTGTTGATATAGAAACGGAAAAGTGACAGGGGACGTACACCTTTGCAAAAGGTGTACGTCCCCTGTCACTTTTTTATTTCGCAGCCAGCAGTTTTTCGATGCTGACCAGCTTCACGCTTAATACAAATATTTCGGTTGCCAGCTTCAGTTCCTCTACCGTCGGATAGGACGGTGCGATACGGATGTTGCTGTCGTGCGGATCTTTTCCATACGGGAAGGTAGCGCCGGCCGGAGTCATGATAAGTCCGGCTTCCTTTGCTTTTGCCACGATTGCTTTGGCGCAGCCATCCATGGAATCAAAGGAGATGAAATATCCGCCGCGGGGTGCAAGCCAGGAACCGATCTCCAAACCGCCCAGCTCTTTTTCGAAGGTTTTCAGAACGATATCAAATTTCGGACGCATGATATCTGCATGCTTCTTCATGTGCTCTACCATACCATGGATATTCTTGAAATATCTGGCATGTCTTAACTGATTCAGTTTGTCATGTCCGATTGTCTGGATCTTCATCATTTTCCGGATGTCAGCCAGATTTGCATCGGATGCAGCGATTGCTGCGATACCGGAGCCTGGGAAACTGATCTTGGAAGTAGAAGAGAACTTATAGACCATATCCGGGTTGCCTTCTTTTTTACATTCCATCAGGATCTCGATCAGGTAATCCTGTTTATCTTCATATAAATGGTGGATGCCGTATGCATTATCCCAGTAGATACGGAAGTCCTCTGCAGCTGGTTTCAGCTTTGCAAAACGGTGAACTGTGACATCGGAGTAAGTAATGCCCTGCGGATTGGAATATTTTGGCACGCACCAGATTCCCTTGATCGAAGGATCAGAACTTACCAGTTCTTCTACAATGTCCATATCCGGTCCTTCCGGAGTCATAGGTACATTAATCATTTCTATGCCGAAATATTCAGTGATAGCAAAATGTCTGTCGTACCCGGGAACTGGACATAAGAATTTTACTTTATCCAGCTTGCACCAGGGTGTACTTCCCATGACACCGTGTGTCATACTGCGGGCAACAGTGTCAAACATCACATTCAGGCTGGAATTTCCAAAAATTACGATGTTGTCCTTCGGAACTTCCATCATATCTGCCAGAAGCTGTTTGGCTTCTGCGATTCCATCCAGCACGCCGTAGTTGCGGCAGTCCACTCCTTCTGTACACTTCAGATCGGAATCGCTGGTCAGAACATCCATCATGCCCATAGACAAATTGAGCTGTTCCGTTGACGGTTTTCCTCTGGACATGTCCAGATTCAGATTCTGTGCCTTTACTTCTTCAAATTGAGCCTCAAGACTGCTTTTTAATTCCAATAACTCTTCTTTTGATAATTCTTTATATGCTGTCACGTTTCCATCCTCCATTTTTTTCTATCCCTCAATTTCAACATTGTAATGTGAATCTGACATTTCGTCAATAGTTTCTTGCAAAAAATAGAGGATAATCCTAATTTTTATGTAAGAAAATTCAAAAAATTGAAATATTTGAAGCTTTCATATGCAAATCTGTTAAAAAAGAGACAAAATGGAGCGGCAAATCCGGAGATTTACAGGGATCGTCTGGAAAGAATTTCATCCAGCAGGCGGAATGCGGCGTCATCTTTACTCATTAATTCTAGCTCTTTGACAGAATCCGGAGTGATGATGGTGATAATATTCGTTGTGGTTTCAAAGCCTGCGCCGGGTACCTTCAGGTTGTTGGCGGCAATCATGTCCAGATGCTTTTTCTCCAGTTTTTTCCGGGAATTTTCCAGCATGTTTTCGGTCTCCATAGAGAAGCCGCACAAAAACTGTCCAGGTTTCTTATGTTCACCCAGATATTTCAGAATATCATCTGTCCGTTCCAGTTCCAGAGAAAATGAACCGTCTGATTTTTTGACTTTTTCTTCTGCTACATGGACCGGACGGTAATCCGCTACGGCGGCTGCCTTGATAATGATGTCCATCTCGTCGCTCCGTGAAATAACGGCATCATACATATCTTTTGCAGAAACCACGGGTACGACGTCTACAAAAAGCGGCGGTGTAAGAGCTGTCCGTCCGGTGACCAGAGTGACGTCTGCGCCTCTTAACATACAGGCCTTGGCGATACTGTAGCCCATACGGCCTGAAGAATGGTTGGTGAGGAAGCGTACCGGATCGACAGCTTCCTGTGTAGGGCCGGCAGTGACAAGTACTTTTAAGCCTTTCATGTCCTGTTTGCAGGCACAGGAACGAAGGATATGTTCATATAAAATTTCCGGTTCAGGCATCTTTCCTTTTCCTTCATCACCGCAGGCCAGATGTCCGGCAGCGGGCTCTATGACCTCCATGCCGTATTTCTTTAGCAGAGCCAGATTGTCCTGTGTCACCGGATTTTCATACATGCCGGTATTCATAGCCGGAGCAACCAGTTTCGGCGCATGGCTTGCCAGGATCGTAGTGGTGAGCATGTCATCTGCCAGGCCGTGAGCCAGCTTTGCGATTACATTTGCAGTGGCGGGAGCGACCATGATGACATCAGCTTTTTTAGCCAGAGACACGTGCTCTACCTGAAATTCAAAATTGCGGTCAAAGGTATCCGTAATACATTTATGTCCTGTCAGAGTTTCAAAAGTAATAGGGTTGATAAAATTTGTGGCGTGTTCTGTCATGATTACACGGACTTCAGCTCCTGCCTTGACCAGTCTGCTTGCCAGGGAAGCGCTTTTGTAGGCGGCGATGCCGCCGGTAACGCCAAGAAGGATTGTTTTTTCTTTTAACATAAATCTTCCAGCCTTTCCTATTTATATATTAATAAGTTTTTACCAAGTTTCTTTTTTTACTATATCGTGTTTAGCACTATCTTGCAAGAAATGAACTCAGATTTAGGTGTGGTCTGCCTTAAATATTCCACAAAAAATGCTTGTCGGCTGCAAAGGCAGGTGCTATAATGTCACCGTAATTGTATTGTATCCCGCAGGAGCGGGAATGATAACAAGGAGGAATTGAATAATGAAAGCAAAGAAACACGACACACGCTGGATGGTCAGTGTTGCACTTATGGCAGCGATCATTATCGTGCTGGCAAATACGCCGCTCGGGATGATCCAGCTTCCGGTGATTAAGGCGACAACTGTACATATTCCGGTTATCATCGGCGCAATTTTGTTAGGCCCGTCTGCCGGGGCGATCCTGGGAGGAGTATTTGGAATCTGTTCGCTGATCAGCAACACGATGGCACCGACACTTTTGTCTTTTGCATTTTCGCCGTTTATGAGTACGACAGGAATTCCGGGAGCACTGAAGGCAATCTGGATTTCCGTAGGCTGCAGGATCTTGATAGGTCTTGTGTCCGGATGGCTCTGGCTCCTGCTGAAGAAACTGAAGGTCAATCAGATCATTGCCCTTCCTATTGTCGGGTTCATAGGATCCATGGTGAACACGATAACGGTTATGGGAAGTATTTATCTTCTGTTTGCCAGGCAGTATGCTGAGGCGCAGAATGTAGGTGTTACAGCTGTCTGGGGACTGATCATGGGGACAATTACCGCATCAGGAATTCCGGAGGCGATCGCAGCGGCCGTACTGGTATTGGCGCTGGGAAAAGTCCTGGTTGGAGTGTTCCGGAAGATGAATATCGGGATTGCAGGAAGTGCAATGAGCGTGTAATATAGATAGAAAACCACTGTGCTATGGTAAAGAAGTCATAACACAGTGGTTTATTTTTATGCTAAATTCAGGTATTAAGATCCCCCTGCCCAGGGGATAGAATGAAAAGGGCAGGGGGTATGACAGCTATACGCTTTCGGCGATTTCTTTTGTGACCTTCAGGAACTTGTCCACATCGTCTTTTCCGTGGCAATGCAGCGGCGATACTCGGATTGCGCCGGGGATACCAAGAGTTTCTACAATCCGTTTGGAGTACATGCTGCTTCTTACACGTTCAAATACTGTGACTCCGCGCTTCATGTATTCGATCACACAGTCTGGATAATCAATTCCTTTGATTCCCATTGCAATGATCAGATCTTTCCAGGTCAGGTCTTCCATATCTACATAGACCTCGACGCCGGGGATATGGCGAAGGCCGGGAACCTCATCAGTACCTTCCAGCATACGGTAGAGGATCGCACGCTCCTGCATATGGATGCGGTGCATGCCTTCTTCAAATAGAGTACGTTTGTCTGTGCTGTGGATAAAATGCTCTCCGATGGTGCAGACATAATCAATGACTTCCAGCATAGCAGCAAAATTGCCCGGAGACGGAGTCCCAAGCTGCCATACATTTGCATCCTTGTGGGTCAGTTTGTGGTGCATCATAGAAGCTACGCGGTCAGATACATAAGCATATCCGCAGCCACGCACTCCAAAGAATTTGTAAGGTGCGATATTTGATACATCCACGTCCCAGTCTTCCACGTCAATCGCTGCGTGAGGAGCATGTTGTACAGCGTCAGAGACGATGTAGATCTCAGGGTTGATTTCCCTTGCGCGGCGGGAAATCTCCTTGATATCCATTACATTTCCGGAAATATTAGATGCAGCCATAATACTTAAAAGACAGGTATCCTTATCAACATATTTCATGACCTCATCTACATCAATGCCGCCTGTAGTCTGATTCGCGGGAACCTCACGAAATTCGCGGCCAGTTTTCATACAGGCATATTCTACCGCATCATGAGCGGAAGGATGCTCCAGACAGGACGTAACTGCATTTGTTCCCCATTTTACATTTTCCATGATAGTGTCTACAATCTTGAACATTGTCTGTGAAGCAGACAATTCTGATACTAATGCGCCGCTTTTGGCTCCGAACACGACTTCAAGGATTTCCTTTGTGCCCTCAGATACATAATCCGCCAGTTTTAAACCGCGTGCATAATTTCGCTCCGGACAGTCTGGAAACTGTTCAGCGGCAGCTTTTGCTTCAACAGCTTTGCGGAGCCGTAAAGATCCGCCGGAGTTTTCGAAGAACAGACGTGGTCCGTACAATGGATCTTCATCTGCATAACAAAACTGTGCCTTCAGATGCTTCTGGTATTCGTCCGGGAACCAGATACCTTTCTCTGTATTCATATTTTTGCCTCCTTTTGACAACTCGATGTACTTTGGGTTTATCATAGCATGTGATGTAACATTTGTTAAATGAATAATTTTATTGTATAATATAAAAAGAATTTATATTTGTGCAGTTTGGAGGGATGGAGATGAATATATCCGAAATCGAAACTTTTTTGATGATTGTTAAGACAAAAAACATTACCAAAACAGCGGAGAATCTGTTCCTGTCCCAACCGACCGTCAGCCATCGTCTCAAATCTCTGGAGGAAGAACTGGGAGTGAAGCTGATTGCGAGGAAAAAAGGACATAAACAGATTGAACTGACCAGCCAGGGAGAGGAATTTATTCCGATTGCGGAACGGTGGGTGTCTGTCTGGCAGGAAATGCAGCTTCTGAAACATTCCAGGGAAAAGCTGTATCTGACCGTGGGGTGTACGGATACGCTCAACAGCGCCATCTTCTTTGATCTGTACCGGAATATGCTAAATGAGAAGGAGCAGTTTATCAACCTCCATATTAAAACGCACTACTCTTATGAGCTGTACAGTCTGCTGGAAAATCATGAGATAGATCTTGGGTTTGTGTATCATCATCTGCATTTCAAGAACATCGTCACCAAGCCGGTTCTTAAGGAAAAAATGTATATCATGCAGGCTGAAGACGCACCGATAAAGAAGCCGGTGATCCATACGGATGAGCTGAATCCGGATTGGGAGATTTTTGCAAGCTGGGAAGCCAATTACCAGGTCTGGCATGACCAGAATGTCAGCAAAGGAAACCGTCCCCGGGTGGAGGTTGATACCTTTGAACTCCTGCTGCATCTGATGTCGGATCCCAGAATGTGGACAATCGCACCGGTGACAGTGGTCGAAAGAATCCGGACGCTGCGTCCGATCTATGTCAGTGAAATTGGGAATACCAGTAAGCCTCCGGAGCGGGTGACTTATATGATCAAGCATAAATATCCCAATGAGGCCAGTCTGAAGGCAGTACAGGTGTTTGAAGAAAAGATGAAAGAATATTTAAAGTCAAAAGACTGGGGGTATCTCGGTTAGTCGCAATATTAAAAGATCTGCAGACAGAACTTTAGAGGTCTGTTCTGCAGATCTTTTTTTCTGCCAAATTTGCGTTCAAAGTCCATTCTACAAAATTACCAAATAATAAAAAATGTTAATATATTATACTTAAATAATTTATTTTTATATTAAAAAGCCATGTGTTAAACTGTAAACAATCAATAAGGATTGACGGAAAAAGCGGAATAAAATTGTGAAAATTCACAAATGCAGCAAGCGGAATTTGTACAAAATGTGGAAAATATGAAAGGAGGAAAACCGATGGAAGGAAAGATTTTGGCAGTGGGAGACAGTGCTGTTTCCGTTCAGCTGGGAAGTGAAATCAGCCTGGATGTCAACCAGAAAGTCAGAAAACTATTTATAAATCTGACAGAAAAGCCACTGGACGGCGTGGTCGAGATGGTACCTACTTATGCGGCACTCATGATCCATTACCGGCCTGACAAGATCTTGTTTAGACAGATGAAAGAGGAAATTGAAGAACGGTTTCGGAAATTGGAAGATTCACAGCAGACGGTACAAGAAGGGGGACGGATCGTAAAGGAAATTCCGATCTGCTATGACAGGGATCTTGCACTGGATCTGGAAGCCTGTGCGGAATTTGAACATATTTCCGTAGAGGAATTTATACGAATCCACTCCGGCCATGAGTACTACTGCTATATGCTGGGGGTGGCGCCTGGGCATCCGTATATGGCGCGTTTTGATGAACCGTTTCACTTTAAGAGAAGAGAAAGCCCGCGCGTGCGTATATCAGGAGGATCTGTTGTAGCTCAATTAAATCAGTCCAATCTGATCCCGTTCGATCAGCCATGCGGATGGAATATTGTAGGGGCTACTCCGCTTACAATCTGTGATTACAAGAAGGAAGATCCATTTTTAGTACATGCGGGAGATTGGATCAAATATGTGCCTGTAGACAGGAAAGAATATGACAGGATCAAAGAAGAAGACCAAAAGGGAACCTATCGTGTGAAAACGTATGAGAAAAGGGCGGTGTAAACATGGGAATTATAATTGAAAATCCGGGGATTTTGACTACAGTACAGGACGAAGGCCGGTTCGGAAGCCAGCAGTTTGGAGTTTCCCCGTCAGGGCCGATGGATACACAGTCCTTTTATATTGCAAACATTCTTGTGGGAAACCGTATGGGTGAAGGCGCCATTGAGATGACGTTCCAGGGACCGACGGTCCGGTTTGAAAAAGATATTATCATTGCCATTACTGGCGGTGATCTGTCGCCGACATTGAATGGGCAGCCGGCTCCGATGTATCAGGCACTGCTGGTGCATGCGGGAGACGTGCTGGCTTTTGGCGTGGGAACGATAAACGGATGCAGAGGGTATCTGGCGTTTGCCGGAGGTCTGGATGTTCCTCTGGTCATGGGGAGTAAATCCACGCTTCTGAGGAATCAACTTGGAGGTGTCCAGGGACGGAAACTGGAAAAGGGCGATGTGATAGGATTTGCGAATCCAAAGACAACACTTCCGAATATGGGGCTTCGAAAACTGGAACCAGAGGTGTTCCCGAAAGGGGAACTGACACTGCGTGTCGTAACCGGACCGCAGGATAGTGATTTTACAAAATCAGAATTAAAAAAGTTTTTCTGGTACGGAGCAAAAATTACGAATGAATTCGATCGCATGGGATGCAGGCTGGAAAGAGACGAACCGCTGCATCATAAAGGAGACGGAAATATTATTACAGACGGAATAGCATTTGGTTCCATCCAGGTGCCGACCAATGGACAGCCGATTATTATGCTGGCTGACCGGCAGACAACCGGAGGGTACACTAAGATCGGAACAGTGATTTCCGTAGATATCCCGAAGCTGGTACAGAGCGTTCCGGGATACAGGGTACGCTTTGTCAGGGTCGGCGTGGAGCTTGCTCAGAGTTTGTATATCCGCAGGCTCCGTCAGCTTCAGAATCTGGAAAAACAGCTGGGACAGTGCTAAAGGGGAAAGGAAGGGCCAGATATGGAATATGAAAAAGTTATAGATCTGATCCGGGAAGTCAAGGCGTGTGGTGTGGGAGAATTTGAGCTTCAGCAGGGCGATTTCCGGATTGCTGTGAAAATGGGCGAAAAGCAGGAGACAGCATCCCCGGCAGTACCGGCAGCTGAGAAGGAAGCCGCACAAAAGGAAGAAGCACCGGTATCGATCCAGGACGGGACCATTATACGGTCTCCACTTGTAGGAATTTATCACGGGGCAGACATATTAGCAGGCGACCAGGTGGAAGAAGGACAGGTTCTTGGTGCGATTGAGGCGATGAAACTAATGAATGATATCGTGGCTGTCTGTTCCGGTGTGGTAACAGAGGTTCTGGTAAAGGATCAGGAGCTGGTGGAATATGGGCAGCCGCTGTTTGTCATAGAGGGGTAGGGACGATGTTCAGAAAAGTACTGATTGCAAACCGAGGAGAGATTGCAGTACGCATCATACGAGCCTGCAGAGAAATGGGGATCCGTACGGCAGCGGTCTATTCGGAAGCGGATCGGGATGCCATGCATGTACGACTTGCAGACGAGGCAGTCTGCATTGGTCCGGCTTCTCCCAAGGACAGTTATCTTCGGATGGAGCAGATCATAGGCACAGCGCTTGCGCTAAAGGCAGAAGCCATCCATCCCGGCTTTGGATTTTTGTCCGAGAATGCTGAATTTGCCCGCATGTGCGGACAGTATGGAATTCAGTTTGTGGGCCCGTCTCCGGAACTGATCGACAAGATGGGAAATAAGTCAGAGGCGAAACGGACGATGAAGGCAGCCGGAATCCCGGTAGTTCCAGGAACAGATTTTCCGGTGTATGAAGAAGAGGAAGCTCTGGCGAAAGCAAAGGAAATCGGATTTCCGATTATGATCAAGGCTTCAGCCGGCGGAGGCGGAAAGGGAATGAGACTTGCCTGGGAAGAGCAGGAGTTTCCGGCAAAATTCCGGGAGGCACAGCAGGAAGCGGAAAATGCATTTGCGGATCACGCAATGTATCTGGAACGGTATATACAGTTTCCGCGCCATATTGAGGTGCAGATCATGGCAGACCGTCACGGGAACGTGATCCATCTGGGAGAGAGGGACTGCTCGATCCAAAGGAGACATCAGAAAATGATAGAGGAATCTCCATGTGCGTTTATTACCGGTGAGACAAGGAGAAAACTTTGGGAGACAGCGCTCAAAGCTTCCCATGCCGTAGGCTATGAAAATGCAGGCACTCTGGAGTTTCTGCTGGATCAGTCGGGCGAGTTTTTCTTTATGGAAATGAACACACGGATCCAGGTAGAACATCCGGTCAGCGAGCTGGTATCAGGCGTAGATCTGATCAGGGAACAGCTCCGGGTGGCAGCAGGACTGCCGTTAAGCGTAAAACAGGAGGATATCAGGTTCCGTGGGCACGCTGTTGAGTGCAGGATCAATGCCGAGGAGCCACTCCATAATTTTATGCCTTGCCCGGGAATGATAAAAAAGATGCATCTTCCCGGCGGTAATGGGATCCGTATGGACACGGCTATATATCCGGGATATCAGATACCGCCCTACTATGATTCCATGATCGTAAAGGTGATTGCCTATGATTCAGACAGGGACGGCGCGGTCCGCAAGATGATCAGCACACTGGGAGAACTGGAAATCGAGGGAGTCGCAACAAATCGGGATTTCCTATATGACGTAGTTAATCATCCGGATTTTAAAAGTGGAAGATTCCACACCGGATTTATAGAAGAAAATTATCCAATGTGATCAAAAGGAAATAAACAGGAAGGAGAATAAAAGTATGAAGATCGTAGTATTAGACGGCTACACACTGAACCCGGGAGATATTACCTGGGAAGGACTGGAGAAACTGGGAGAGGTCACTGTCTATGACAGGACAAAAGCAGAGGATGTGATCGAGAGGATTGGAGATGCACAAGCAGTTTATACCAATAAGACTCCGATCACCAGAGAGACGCTGGATGCATGCCCGAATGTGAAATTTATCGGGGTTCTGGCGACCGGATACAACATTGTAGACATCGAAGCCGCAAAGGAAAAGAATATTCCGGTCGCAAATATTCCTACTTATGGAACAGCAGCTGTTTCCCAGTTTGCTATCGGACTTTTGCTGGAGTTGTGCCATCATATCGGTGCTCATTCTGATGCGGTTAAAGCCGGGGAATGGAGCAGTAATCCGGACTGGTGCTTCTGGAAATATCCGCTGGTAGAACTGGCCGGGAAAACCATGGGAATCATCGGATTTGGCCGGATCGGACAAGAGACGGGCAAGATCGCCCAGGCGCTGGGAATGAAGGTCCTGGCTTACGATTCCTATAAACGTCCGGAACTGGAAAGCGAGACTTGTCATTATGTAGAGCTGGATGAACTTTTAAAGGAATCTGACGTGATTTCTTTGCACTGTCCGCTCTTCCCGTCTACAGAAGGCATTATTAATAAAGACACTATCGCAAAGATGAAGGACGGAGTCATGATCATCAACGATTCGAGAGGTCCTCTGATCGTAGAGCAGGATCTCAGGGAAGCATTGGACAGCGGTAAGGTGGCGGGAGCCGCATTGGATGTGGTTTCCACGGAACCGATCAAGATGGACAATCCGCTGCTGGGGGCAGAGAACGTGATCCTGACACCACATATTGCCTGGGCTCCGAAAGAATCCAGACAAAGACTGATGGACATTGCCGTTGCAAATCTGCAGGCATTTGTTGATGGTGCACCGCAGAACGTTGTAAATGCATAGGCTTTGCATATTTATATGAATGCATTGTGTCCGGAAAAGGGCAGAGCAGATAAAAGAAAAAGTATTAAGAAAGGAAGTGTGACAGGATGTATAGTATTGACTTGAACAGTGACATGGGTGAAAGTTTTGGCGCATATAAGCTGGGCGGAGATGAAGAGATTATTAAATATGTGACGACTGCAAATGTTGCCTGCGGATGGCATGCAGGTGATCCGATGGTAATGGACAAGGTAGTAAAGGCTGCAAAAGAACGAGGGGTTATGGTAGGCGCACATCCGGGATATCCGGATCTGATGGGATTCGGACGCCGTAAGATGGTGCTCTCCTTCCAGGAAGTGAAAAACTATGTAAGATACCAGATTGGCGCTCTGGCTGCTTTTACACAAAGCTATGGCATGAAGCTGCAGCACGTGGCACCTCATGGAGCAATGGGGAATCAATGCCAGTACGATGAAGAGATATCAACCGCAATCTGTGAGGCAATCTGCGAGTATGATAAGGATCTGATCGTATATTACTGTGCGGGTGCGGTTTTGGGAGAAATCGCGGAGAGCAAAGGGCTTCGTACGGCTTCTGAGATTTTTGCGGACCGTGCATATATGGATGATCTTTCGCTGGTGCCGAGGAAAATGGAAGGCTCTATGATCACGGATGAAGAAGTGGCGATCCAGCGCTGTGTAAGGATGATCAAAGAAGGCAAGGTAACATCCATCAATGGAAAGGATCTGGATATCAAGGGAGATACGCTCTGTGTACATGGAGACGGACCAAAAGCGCTTGCATTTGTACAGAGGATCCGCGAGACATTTGAAAAAGAGGGGATAGAGATCAGGCATTTATAGGAAGGGTTGTATAGCAAAGGAGAGAAAAGAAATGGGCAAAACTGAAAATAAGAAAAAGATGTCTGTCGTCAAAAAAATGATGATCGCTCTGATCGGCGGACTGTTAGTCGGACTTATATTTATGTTTATCCGCAGTTCAATGCTGGATTCTGGAAATGAAGGGACGTGGAATATCATCAACAGCCTCCTTTTCCAGGACATCACTGCGGAAGGCGGAACAAACGCTCTCGGACTCTTTTACATTATCGGCCAGCTCTTTATGAGGGGACTTCAGGCTGCCATCGTACCACTGGTACTGGTATCATTAAGTCTGGCAATGTGCAGTATTTCCAGTTCTTCCAAGCTGGGAAGAATCGCCGGGCGTACAGTGCTTGGGTTCATTTGCTTCTATATCGTTGGAGCTTTCTGTGCGGGAGTAGTTGCATTCTTTATGAAATCGGCTGGATTTTTCAATGTCAGTCTTCCGGCAGAGGAAGTAACGGAAGCAGCGACGATCGAGGCGTTTAATCCGCTTGCTACAATTGTCACAGCGGTGCCTTCCAACATTATCGAATCCATGAGCAGTAATAACAGTATCCTGGCGGTAGTTGTTGTGGCTATCGTGATCGGCCTTTGCATGAACATTCTGGGAGAAAAGACAGACCCTCTGAAACGTGTACTGGAGGCAGGAAGTGAGATTATCAATTTTTATCTGACCTTCCTCATTGATAAAGTAGGACCGGTAGCCATCTTCTGTCTGGTATCCCGTACATTTGCCATTTATGGAACGGAATATCTGGCTCCTGCAGCCGCGTATATAGTAGGTGCAATGCTTACTCTGTTTGTACTGGTGGCAACTATTTATCCAATCGGTATCTGGCTGACAACGAGACTAAATCCGATGAAGTTCTTAAGGAAGATCGCAAAGGTAGGAGTGTTTGGATTCTCTACTAACTCCTCTGCTGCAACACTGCCTCTTAACACCAGAACCTGTTTAGATGAACTTGGATGCAGCAAAGAGATTACCAGCTTTGTACTTCCGACAGGTATGACCATTAACATGAATGGTACAACGGTTATGCATATGTTTGCGGTCACGTTTATCGCTACCAGCGCAGGGATCGATGTAACGCCGGCAAATCTGGTTGTGGTTGCGTTCCTTTCCATCTGTGCGGCTATGGGATGTCCGGCAATTCCGATCGCAGGTACAACTCTGATCGTAACAATCCTTTCTGGTATGGGATGGACAACCGACGCATGTATGATTGCATATGCTCTTGTTGTTGCTATTAACCGTCCGGTAGAGATGGCGTTGCTTCCGCTGAACGTTATTGGTGATGCGGCAACGAACGTGATCGTAAATGCAAAGGAAAAGGAACTGAATAAAGAGATATACAACAGCTAAAGTCCCCGGACTTGTAATGTGAATATAATGCTGAGAAAAATATCTCTGGAGTTTATACTCCGGAGATATTTTTCGTACGTTAAGAGACAGAAGCAGATTTTAGTGCTGTCTTAAATCATGGATGTAAGCTATAATAAAACGTAGACATATAGGAGGATGATAATAGATGGATAAAGAAACTTTGATCATACTGGGAACAGGAAATGCTACCGTGACGAAATGCTTCAACACCTGTTTTGCCATTCAGACAGGAGAGGAATATTTTCTGGTTGATACCGGAGGCGGAAACGGGATCATGACGCAGCTGGAGAAAGCCCAGATCCCTATGGAAGCCATCCATGAGATTTTCATCAGTCATGAGCATACCGATCATCTGCTGGGGCTGATCTGGCTGATCCGGATGATCGCTACGAAAATGAAAAAATGGCAGTATGAGGGGAATCTGTATATTTTCTGTCATGAGGACCTGGTGGATACCATCCTGACGATCACAAAGCTTACGGTCCAGAAAAAGTTTTATCAGATGATCGGAGAACGGATCTTTTTTCAGCCGGTAAAAGATGGAGAGGCACGGGAGATTCTGGGATACAGAGTGCAGTTTTTTGATATCCAGTCGACCAAAGCCAAGCAGTATGGTTTTACCCTGCAGCTTAAAAATGGAAAGAAATTTACTTTTCTTGGAGATGAACCTTATTGTGAATGTGAAGAGCCTTATGCAAAAGATGCGGACTGGCTGCTGCATGAGGCCTTCTGCCTCTATAGGGACAGGGAAATCTACAAGCCTTATGAGAAGCATCATGCCACGGTGAAGGAGGCCTGCGAGGATGGAGAAAATCTGGGTGCAAAAAATCTGATCCTCTATCATACGGAGGATAAGAATCTGGAAAACCGAAGAAAGCTCTATACGGAAGAAGGGCGGCAGTATTACCATGGGAATCTGATCGTGCCTGAAGATCTGGAGCGGATTATATTATAAAAGAGGGGAAAAGTCCCCTCTTTTTCGATTAGGTATCTTTATGCTATGCTGTCCGCCTGGCCCAGGTTCCGTGCAGATAGCAGATGATTCCCGCACAGGCTACCAGGATCCAGGTAATCCCTTCGGAGAGCCAGATCCCCCACTGGCCGATCAGGGGAAGAGACGTGAGGAGCACAGCGGATCCGACACGCCCTACAACCTCCAGAATACCGCTGATATACGCAAACGCTGCATTTCCGGCGCCGTTCAAGACACCGCGGAAAATATAAAGAAGCCCCCATGCGATAAAAAACCAGCTGGTCAGTGCAAGGGCGAAAGCGCCGGTCTGTATCACAGAGGTGTCGTCCACGAACAGGGTCATAAATGCACTGCCAAACAGGTGCATAAGAACGACCATACACAGTGAAAAGGCGGCTGTGATCCAGACGCAGAAGCGGGTCCCCTCACGGACACGGCTGACTTTGCCTGCCCCCAGGTTCTGAGCGGTATAGCTGGATAATGCCGTATTCATGGTAAGATAGATCTGCCCCAGCATTGTCTCGATACGGTTGGTGGCTGTAAAAGCTGCAACGATCGCTGTCCCAAAGGAATTAATGACTGTCTGGAGAGCGACACAGGAAATAGCGATCAGTGCATCCTGCAGTGCAAGAGGCAGGCCGATATGGGTCATCTGGCCAAGAAGTATTTTATCTGGTCGGAACTGTTCCTTTTTTAAGCGAAAAAAAGGATTGGTGTGCAGTGCAAAAATCAGACAGGTGCATGCGGAAACAAACTGGGCAAGTGAAGTGGCAAGAGCGGTTCCGGCGACCCCCAAATGAAAGACGAGGACAAAGAGAAGATCCAGTCCTACATTTAAAAGGGAGGCGATCACAAGAAAGATTAAAGGCGTCTTACTGTCACCCAGTGCCCGCAGTATGGAAGAAATGCCATTGTAAAAGGCTACGCCCAGAATCCCGGCGCTGGTGATCTGAAAATAGGCAACCGCATCCTTCAGAATGTCAGAAGGAGTGCCAAGATAAAGCAGGATAGGCCGGGCAAAGCAAATGCCGGTAACTGTAAGAAGGATTGCCGCTCCTAAGAGAAGAAAAACAGAATTGGCAATACCCTTCTGTACCTGCTCATCTTTTCCGGCGCCGAAATATCGGGCAATGATGATCCCGATTCCGGCGGACAGGCCGAAAAATAAAGAAAAAAACAAGTAGGTCAGTGACCCGCAGGCTCCGATTGCCGCAAGGGCATCCGCACCTACAAAGCGTCCTACAATAATAGAATCTGTCATTGTATAAAGCTGCTGGATCAGGCTTCCTGCAAGTATAGGAAGAGAAAATGAAACAAGAAGCTTTGAGGGAGAGCCGGCAGTCATATCTTGTACAAACTTCATAACAATAATCCCTTTCTTTTCATTGATGTCAGTATGGAAAACCATTCCTGTGACATGATATCTTTTCTTTTTTGTGAAAACAAGATAAAATAGAGCTATAATTAGCATATTTGAACACTGATGATAAAAAATGCTAGAAACAGGCAGGTGTAAAGATGAAAGAAGAAATTTCATTATATGATATTTTAAAACAGTTATACAGTATTTCGGGAATCTTGATCGATGTATACAGCCTGGACGGCGAATCTCTGGCCAGATATCCGGACCGCGGGGCCGAGCTTTGCAGATTGGTCAATGAAGATCCCAGGGGGTGCGTCAGATGCGGGCGGGCGAACCAGGAGGGATTTGCCCAGGTCAGGAAAGAGCATAAGGTACATATCTACAAATGTCATATGGGACTTTACGAGGCTGTGGTGCCTTTGTATTACTATGGAACGCTGGCCGGCTATATGATGATGGGGCAGATGCTGGAAAAGGGAGAGGAAGCGAGAGCGGAAGTTATAGAGAAAGCCGAAAATCTGGGACTGGGAACGACAGAGGCCATTAAAAGTGCTGTAGAGGATTTGGTTCAGATTGATCTGGAGGAGATTGAAACCTTCGTGACACTCTGCCGGATCTGTGCGGACTATATCACCAACCATCACCAATTTCCGGTATCAGCCGGAGATATGGCAGAAGAAGTGCGTCTGTATCTGGAAGAGCACTATGGAGAAAAGATTACCTTAAAAAGGCTGTGCAGCTGGTTTGGCTACAGTAAGACCCGGCTGAATCAGCTGTTTCGGGAAAGTATGGGGATGTCCATATATCATTGCCTGATGGAAATACGGATGGAGAAGGCAAAAGAAAGCCTGAAGAAGTCGGAAAAGTCCATCTACTCCATTGCTCAGGAGTGTGGATTTTCTGATCAGAATTATTTTGCGCGCCAGTTCAAAAAGCATACCGGGTATACGCCGGGAGAGTACCGCAGGAACAGCTAGAAAACAGATTTGCCAAATAAATATTTCTGCAACCAAATGCCCTTATATACCGTCTAACCTGTGTAAGCAAAAGAAAAGTGGCCTCTTTTCTGAAAGGAGAAACAATGAGAGAGAATCAAAATAAGGAGCATCTAAAGCTTGTAAGGCAGGCGGTACGCGGCAACCCAGAGGCTTATGGCAGATTGATATCCGAGTATCAGGAGTACCTGTATAAAATGGCGTTCCTCTATATGCGTAATCAGGAAGACGCCCTGGATCTGGTGGGATCCGTGGTGCTGAAAGGATATCAGAATATCCACCGCCTTAAGAATCCGGAGTGGTTCAAAACCTGGCTGACACGGATATTGATCAATCTGGCCGTAGATGAAAAGAAGAAAACATTATACTGTGTAGATATCTCTGAGGTTCAGATATCCGGAAAAGCATGTTCCCTACAGAGGGCTATGATCTGTCAAAGATCACGGTGTATTCCCTCGATGTGTCTAATGCGTCTGAGGCAGAATGGGAGGAGATGTGGGAGAAGCTGTATGACGAAAGCTTTGCGCCGCAGCTGCCGGGATGGCTGGAGGAGCGGTCGGCGGCAAAGATGGAAATTGATCTTACTGATTGACGATAAAAGAGCTAGAAACGCTTATTTGACAAGTATTTCTAGCTCTTTAACAGCAGGGGATGATAATCGAATACAGCCGTAATGTCCGATTATCCCCGTATCCCTTTTCCAGATGAATTTTCCCCCTGATCTTTGCACATAATCCATGTGGTTGTTACATTAATTATAGCAAGTCCCGCAATCAAAAGGAGAAGCCATGATATGGGCCATGCAAATTTAAAATACGACAATTTCTGTTCCATATAGTATCGGATCATTAGAAGAATACCCATCCCCACAGTCATCAAAAGTCCCACAGTGAAGAGACAATAATAACCTCCTTCTGCCTGTATCATTGTCCGCTTTTGCCTTTCTGTCATGCCAACGCTTTCCATGATCTTCAGTTCTTTTTTCCTTGCGAGAACGCCTGTGACCATCACATTAAAATAGTTTGTAAAGCCTGCCAGTAAAAGGACAGCACTGATACTGCCGAGGATCAGCCTGTTTCTCTGGATCTCAGAGGCCGCCTCAGTCATCAGATCAGACTTGCTGATGCAGAAGATCCCGGCTTCTCCGGTTCCTTCGTCAAATGCCGTTTCCGCCATCCGGCTCCGGCGCTGGTTTTCTTCGGAAATGATTTTCTGTATTGAGGTTTTCACAGAGGGTTCTTTTTCATGATCCACGTTCAGCTCCATGTATAGTCTTTTCTTCTCTGTGGGAATCCTTTGGAATCCCTTTTCGCTGATCAAGAAATACAGACCTCCTTCTGAACCGTGCCATGTCTGCCGGATCTCCGGGAAATCTTCCCTTCGGTTATCAAGATACCCGCATAAAGTAAAGTCCTCTGACTGTTTCATTTGGAAATCCCCTGCTTCTTCCTGTTCTGTCTGTTCCTGAGCTGTCATGTTGTTCCATCGGATCCTGTCTTCCCGCGATATCATTGTCTTAAAATAAACAGGCTCCCCTATACTTTCTTTCACCAGCTTTTCCTGTGCGGCAGACAATGCATGATCATGAAGGATCAGAACTCCGGTGCCATTCTCAAGAGAATCCATGTCAACAGGAAGGCTGTTTGTTTCCACATATTTTTTCAGAGATTCAATCTCATCCTCCTTCAGGATCTGGACCACATCCTGATCCCATCCTTCGATCATTTCATCTTCAGCGTCCTCTGCGAGAAATACCTGATCCAGCGGACGGATTCCTTTTTTAGAGATCACAGTGTAAAGATAAGCGCCTTCCATGATATAAGACTTGTCCGTATCAACTCCATCTATCTCCATCAGTTCTTTTCTGACCTCCAAAGATATTGGAGAGAATTCGTCATAATCATTATCATACAGCAGATCAAAACAGTCTCCTTCTGTCAACATGGGATCCTGCCCTGCATCCCGCGTCTGATATTCCTCTCCATATCCCTGCTCACGTCCGGAAGTGCTGAACTGACCTGCGATCAGGAAATCCGGACGCTGTTCAATGACATGTACATAGTCGCTTCCAGCTGTAATCACAACAGCTCCAAGAAAAGCTTCCAGACCAAGGAAGAGAGAAAGCACGGTCAGAAGGAACTGTTTCCTGTGACCGGAAATATTTCTCCACGCCAGATAACACATTTCCCCGGCAGAGGTCCGTTTTCTTTTCGTGAAAACCGGCTTTCTTTCCTTGTGAGATCGTTTTTTGCCCTGCGTTCCTGTGTATCCGGTACTTTCCACACAGGACATCCTTACTGTTCTTACGATCACTCCGGCTGACGCTGCCAGAAGGATCCCGTCCGTAAAGAGGACGGATAATAAGAGGATGACCGGATGGAAAAGACAAAACCCTTCAGCGCCTCCTGTTTCTCTGAAATACTGACTGTTCAGGATTGCCGGGATAACTCCCGCCAGCAAAATGGCAGACAAAGCCGCACCGGCCGCTGTTCCGAGAACGAGGATCCGCCGGATCTGACTGTAGTAGATTTTGGAAAGCTGTCTTTGCGTCGATCCGATTGTGTTTAAGAGTCCGAGTTTCCGGATATCCCCTGCCATTGAGATCTGAAGCACATTATAGCACAGGAAGAAGACGCCGCACAAAGTAATAACAGCTCCGAGAACCGCCATGCCATAACCGCCCGTCATGCCCGCCACTGCCTGATATCCCGCCGTATCGGTTACCGTGATCTTCTGACTCTGATCCTTCATAGGCAGCTCTTCATACAGCCGTTCTTCTGTTTCCTGCCAGCCAAGCCGGTCTGACTGACGGAAGACCAGATCTGCCTCATCATCAGGATGAATGCCCCAGGCCTCCAGCTTTTTCTCTGAAATATAACCCGGAGCAGCCTCATTACTGTGATCAGTAAACCAGCCGCTCAGGGAAAATGTTTCTTCCGAACTCTGAAAAATTCCGATGGAAACATTGAGAGGGATCTCCATGCCCTCCTGAGGCCTGGTAATTCCCAGAGCTTTCAGCGCCTTTTCGGAAAGCATGATCTCAGACTCTTTTTCAGGATAACTTCCCCGAATCTTTGTATAGGCTGGACGAAGCAGATCCTTCCATGCATCCGGATCTGCCCATCTGATTGTACAGACCGTGGTCTTTTCACTCTCAGCACCGGAATCCTTTTCTGCAGCCGTCGCCGCTCCCACGGTAAAACATCTGCCCGTCTGTTTTATATAATCCAGGGATTTAAGTGCTGCATATTGGGACGCAGTTCCGCTTTCCACAACTCCGGACGCAGCCGTTCCATTCTCACGTATCATACTTAACTCTTCCGAACGGATCTTTCCCCGGGAAATACCGAACACCATTGTCAGGGTGATAATGCTCAAAACCACCGTCATAAAAAGGATCCGGTTTCTCCCTTTCGCCGATCCGGTAAATGAAACAGCAAGCATACGGATCACATTTCGGTTATCATTGGGAGTGTAGTTTCTTCTCTTCATACCTGCACCTCCCGGGTGAAACCTGCGGCAGTGTCACAGATCCGTCCGTCTGACATCCGGATGATCCGGTCAGCCATCTGGGCTACTTCCTCCTGATGGGTGACAACGATTACTGTCTGGTGGAATCGAAAGGCGCAGGATCTCAGAAGTCCTGTTACTTCCATTCCGATAACAGAGTCCAGATTCCCTGTGGGTTCATCTGCCAGCAGGACAGCCGGTTTCGTCAGCATCGCTCTTGCGATCGCGGTTCTCTGCTGCTGACCGCCGGAAAGAGTACCGGGGAGCCTGTCTAACTTATCTGCCAGACCGAGAAGATCCGTGATCTCTTCAAAAAATCGTTCATCTATGCACTGTCCGTCCAACCTGAGAGGAAGAACAATGTTTTCATAGACACTGAGAGACGGGATCAGATTATACTGCTGAAATACAAACCCGATATTCCGTCTTCGGAATACTGTACGCTCCTCCCTGTCCAGATCTTTCAGGCTGATCCCACGGATCCAGACTCCGCCGAAATCGGGTACATCCAGCCCGCCCAGCATATTCAGCAGAGTGGTCTTTCCACTGCCCGATGTTCCGACTACTGCGAGAAATTCACCTTCCTCTGCTGTCAGTGACACACCGTCCAAAGCACGGACTTCATAGGTGTCAGTGACATAATATTTCTTCAGATTTACTGCATTTACCATATCCATATCTCAATCTCCTATAGCTGTTTTTCTTTAGTGTAAACAGTAAATCTTACAAATTCCTGACAGCCTTCGCAAAGCAGCCTCATACAGGAAGATTCATTTCAATCAGAAGCCCGGGATTCATTCTCTTTGAGATCATAAAACCGCCGTGGAGATTTATGATCTCTCTTGCAAGGTAAAGCCCGATCCCGAACCCTTCCTGCCCTGTCACACGTCTGCCTCTGTAAAATCTGCGGAAGATCTGATTTTCTTCCCCCGCATCTATGCCAATCCCGTAATCCCGCACCTGAAGTTTCAGATACATTTCATTCTGCCTCAGAGAAACTTCTACCGTGCCGCCTGATTCACTGTATTTCACTGCGTTGTCAAGGACATTGAAGACGGCCTCCCCCAGCCAGTTGGAATCATGAATACAGACGGCCTGTTCCGGCATGGTAATATGGAACCGGATTTGCTTTTTCTCCGCTCTATTCTGAATCTGTCCAAATGTGTTTTGGATAGTCTTCAGCAGATTTCTCTCATTTTTACGGATCTGGATGATATGTTGTTCCAGACGAGCCATCTTTACGAAGCTGTCTACCAGAAAATGTAGTTTTCTCTCACTTTCCTCCAGAGCCGTTACATACTGCAAACTGATCTCTGCATTACTTTCCTGTTCTCCTTCTCTTGTCTTCGGCTCAGTTATTTCTACCATATCCTTTAGGAAACCGGTGTAACTTTCAATATTGGTCAGAGGCGTCCGCATCTGGTGTGCGATTTCCGAGATCAGTTTCTGGATTTCATCCCTGCTTTTTTCTGCCTCTTTTCTTCTGCCATCCAGCATCTCCTGTATACGCACAAGCTGATTTTCTATCCTCGCAAGCAATAACTCATCGCCCGGAGCAGTAGTACGGAGCTTGCGGCCTGCCAGAATATCCTCCGTCATCGCCGCCGCTTTCTCCAGCTCTTCCATACGAAGTTTTCTCTGACGGATATATATGATACTTCCGCCTGCTGCAATTCCGATCATGAAAGCAATCCATGCTGCAATATCCATCGTTTTATTCCCCCATTCGGTAGCCCAGGCCGAAAACATTTCTGATATGTGACTGCTCACGTCCCAGCTTTTTCTTCAGCCGGCTGATCGTAACGCTTAATGTATTTTCCTCCACAAACTCTCCGTCAATACCCCAGATCCGGTCCAGAATGTTCTCCTTTGTCAACACCTGATCCTGATTAGCCATAAAAAGCTCGAGCAATTGATATTCCTTCGCTGTCAAAGAGATTTCTCCATCGTCAGAAAATACCTGCTTTTTCTCCGGATATAGGGTGATGTCTCCGCAGGTAAGGACAGAGCCCTCTCTATTTCTCTTAAGCACCACTTCGATCCGTTTCAAAAGCACCTTCATGGAAAAGGGCTTTACCACATAATCATCCGCCCCGGTGTCAAAAGCTGTCAACATATCTTGCTCCTCATCCCTGGCGGTCAGAAAAATCGCCGGTACATCTTTTTCGGCTTTTAGTTCCCGATATAATTTCAATCCATCTCCATCCGGAAGTCCGATGTCGATCAGGAACAGATCGATGCGGTCAGCAGACAGCACCAGTGCTTCCTCTCGGGAATGCGCGCAGGTTGTATCATATCCCTTGTCTGTAAGCATTTTCTTCAGCGCCTGATTTAAAAGGCAGTCATCTTCTATAATTCCTATCATCATAATTTCAAATTCCTCACTCCGGTCACTTATAAATCTGATTATACTTCTATATTAGTAAAATGACCACTTTTTTTACTTTTCGTGTTTCCCTTTCAGCTAAATTTATAGGCATGTAACTGCACCGGGTTGAAGCGGCATACGGGACATTGAATAAAATAGGCCTGCCGGACATTTTTCTATCCCGCAGGCCTTGTTGTATTATCTATCATCCAATTTTCCCAACATTACAAATCACAAGATATTATGTGGAAAAAGCATATGTGCAAGACTTTTCTTCTTGATCATTATTCCAAGTGTGCGTTCGATAACCTTTTGCATTTTGATAAAAACAAAAGCCTTGAAAAACAGCGGTTCTACGCCGTTTCCAAGGCTTTTCAAGCAGGGGATGAGAGAATCGAACTCCCGCCAAAGGTTTTGGAGACCCCTATCATACCACTTGACCAATCCCCTGTATGTGTTTGTTGGCACTAGATATTTATACCATACATCCCGGGGATTTGTCAATCAGAAATCATAAAAAAAGTTGTGTAAACTGTAAGAAATTATCCCAAAAGTGAAAATGACGAAGCTTGAGCAGAATTCTATTTTTTGCTATAATCTTATTGTTTGATTTAGTACGGACTGACAAAGGAGATTTATTGCATGGAACACTTTTTATTTGATCTGGATGGAACACTGCTTCCGATGGACCAGGAAGTTTTCGTAAAATTTTATATGCCTATGCTGGCAGCAAGGTTTAAAGACCGGGGAGTGCCGCAGGAGAAGCTGATAGGAGCGGTATGGAACGGCGTGGGAAGCATGGTGATGAATGACGGAAGCCGTACAAATGAAGATGCTTTCTGGGATTGTTTTTCAAGGGAGCTTTCCATAGAGCGGGCAGATGTAGAGGACGAGGTCCTGGATTTTTATGGAAATGAGTTTAACAGAGCTATACAGTCGACCCGTCCGGATCCGGCAGCTGACCGGATCATAAAGTATCTGAAAGGAAAAGGAAAGAAAATTTATCTTGCGACGAATCCTATTTTCCCCCGTTGTGCTACCTTGAACCGTATTCGCTGGGCGGGACTTTCCGCAGAGGACTTTGAAGAAATTACGACCTATGAGACCTGCCGCTACAGCAAACCGAATGTGGGATATTACCAGGAGATCCTGGACAGGCAGGGGTTAAAGGCAGAGGAGTGCCTGATGATAGGAAATGACAAAAGAGAAGACCTGGCAGCAGGAAAACTGGGAATACGGACATACCTTGTGACGGAATGTCTGGAACATGCGGCAGAGCCGGGGAGTCCGGATTACGAAGGAAAAAATCTGGAGCAGCTATATGAGGATCTGAAGGAACTTGTATAACGAGTTCCTTTTTTGAAAGGAAGAATAAGGAAAAATACAGAGGTGACAAGGATGTACATCGGAGATTTACATATCCATTCCAGATATTCCCGGGCTACCAGTAAGGAATGTACGCCTGAGCATCTGGAGCTGTGGGCGCGGAGAAAAGGAATCCACATTGTGGGGACAGGAGACTTTACTCATCCAAAGTGGCGGGAAGAGCTGACGGAGAAGCTTACGCCGGCAGAAGACGGTCTGTACCGGCTGAAAGAAGAGTATCAGATCCAGGATGCGTCGGTGGCGGGAGGAGATGAGACCCGGTTTGTTGTGACAGGGGAGATCAGTTCAATCTATAAAAAGAACGGAAAGGTGCGTAAGGTACACAGCCTGATCCTTCTGCCGTCGCTGGAGGATGCGCAGAAAATTTCTGTCAAACTGGAGCAGATTGGAAATATCCATTCAGACGGAAGGCCGATATTGGGACTGGACTGCCGTGACCTGCTGGAAATATTGCTGGAACTTTGCCCCAGAGCGGTTTATGTGCCGGCGCATATCTGGACGCCGCATTTTTCTTTATTTGGGGCTTTTTCGGGATTTAATACTGTAGAGGAGTGCTATGAAGATCTGACACCTTATATCCACGCCGTGGAGACTGGGTTGTCTTCTGATCCGCCTATGAATTGGAGAGTATCGGCATTGGACCGGTTTCAGCTGATTTCTAATTCGGATGCACATTCTCCGGCCAAGCTGGGCCGGGAGGCCAATCTGTTCAGGATCGATCTTTCTTATGAAGGGCTTTCGGAAGCGATACAGACGGGCAGAGGGCTTGAGGGAACGATTGAATTTTTCCCGGAGGAAGGGAAATATCATATGGACGGACATCGAAAGTGCGGCCTGTGTCTGAAACCGGCTGAGACAGAAAGCTATCAGGGAATCTGTCCTGTGTGCGGAAGAAAAATCACCATCGGGGTCTCTCACAGAGTGGAGGAACTCTCAGACCGGCCGGAAGGCTATATCAGAGAAAATGCCAGGCTATTTGAGAGCCTGGTGCCGCTCCCGGAAGTTATCGGCGCGTCGGAGGGGCGGTCGGCCACAAGTGCCAAGGTGCAGCGGGAATATCAGCGGATGTTGAAAGAGCTTGGGCCGGAGTTTGAAATTCTCAGGAGGATTCCGACAGAGGAGATCCGGAGAGTCTCCGGAAGCCGCGTCGCAGAAGGGATTGAAAGACTCAGGAAAGGACAGGTGGAGAGGATTCCCGGATTTGACGGCGAATATGGAGTGATCCGGCTTTTCACCAGCGATGAGCTGGAAAATACAGAAGGTCAGATGGATTTCTTTGACATTCTGGGAACTGTCCCGGAGGTAAAAAATACGGACATTCTGGAAAAGGAGGCGCCGCCTGCAGAGGAAGCGGAAGAGATGAGGCCGGAGATCAGGGAAAAGAAGCTGCCGGGAAGCGAAGAAGAGAAGCCGCAGTCTCACAGGCCGGAGCCTGGCCTGTATGGATTGAATCAAGAGCAGGAATCAGCAGTCAGGAGTCTGGAGACAAAGATTGCGGTGATCGCCGGACCGGGAACCGGAAAAACCAAAACACTGGTGTCCAGACTGCAATACCTGCTGGAATACAGAAGGGTAAGGCCTTCAGAGATTACGGCAGTCACTTTTACCAATCAGGCTGCAGGAGAGATGAAGGAAAGGGTTGGCCGTATGGCCGGGATGAAGCGTGCCGCAGAAGCGATGCAGATTGGAACCTTTCACGGAATATGTCTTGGCTTTCTTCAGAGTCAGGGAGAGGAATTTACATTAATAGGAGCGGCGCAGCAGCAAAAGCTTGCAGAAGAGGCAGTTAGTGAGAGTGGCGGGGATATGAAGGCGGGAGAATTTCTGCAGTGGATATCCCGGAGGAAATCCGGTGTGGATATGCGGACAGAAGAACCGGAGGCGGTTAAAAAGGCGGAGAAGTTTAAGACAGCATTCCTTCTTTATGAAGAGAAAAAGCAAGAGCTTGGGGCATTGGATTTTGATGACCTTCTGCTGCGGACAGCGGAAAGAATCGAAAATGGGCAGGTACAGGAAGGCTGGGAGAAGCCGTTCCGGTATTTGCTGGTAGATGAATTTCAGGATATCAATCCGGTTCAGTACAGGCTGGTAAAGCTGTGGAGTGCCAGGGGAAGAGAGCTTTTTGTGATTGGAGATCCGGATCAGTCGATCTATGGATTCCGTGGAGCGGACAGTGCATGTTTTGCACATCTCGGGGAAGAATATCCCGGACTTGAGAAGATACGTCTTCTGGAAAATTACCGTTCTTCACCGCAGATCCTGAAAGTGGCGCAGACACTGATCCGGCGTGATCTGAAAACAGGGCTCCGGGCGAATTGCCAGGAGAATGTACCGGTACGGCTGGTGCATGGAAGTTCATCTCTTGCGGAGGGGATTTTTATTGCAAAAGAGATTGGCAGAATGGCCGGCGGGATTGGAATGTTAGAGGCTCATCGGGCGGACTGGCAGCAGAGCAGGAGCAAGGTGAGAGGTTTTGGAGAGTTTGCTGTGCTCTGCCGGACACATCATCAGGCAGAGCTGGTGGAGAAATGCCTGAGGACGGAGAGTATTCCTCATATCGTTGCCGGGCGGGAAGATTATCTTGAAACAGATGTGGTAAGAAACAGCCTTTGCTTTTTCCATGCTATAGAGGACCGGAGCGATATGACTGCCCGGCAGCTGTGTGCAGAGTATTTCTGGAAGCTTCACTGGAATTCTCTGGCTCAGGAAATAGTAGAAAGGGAGATCGGGCAGCTGGAATCTGCATACCAGAAGAAAACACCGGAGGCGTTTTTGAAAATCTGGATGGAACAAAGAGGGCTTTCAGAGAATCCGGAGATGAAGAAGCTTTTGCAGGCGGCAGTGTTCTATTCTTCCATGCAGCAGTTTATGGCTGCGCTTACGCTGGGAGAAGAAAACGATGTAAGAAGATGCGGAGGGAAACAGTACACTTCCGATGCAGTTACGATTATGACACTGCATGGATCGAAGGGATTGGAATTTCCGGTTGTATTTCTTTATGGTGCAGAGCAGGGATCAATTCCGCTGGAGAGCGAGAAGCATCCGGCAGATAGAGAAGAAGAGAGACGTCTGTTCTATGTTGGGATGACAAGGGCAAAGGAGGAATTGATCTTGACTTCTTCTGGAGAAATATCTGAGTTTCTTAAGAAATTTCCCGATGGCCTCATAGAAGAAGAAACCATCGGGAAAAAGAAAAGCGCAGAATCCTGGTATCAGATGAGTCTGTTTGATCTGCCTGCAGATGACGAGTAAGAATCTGTTTTATACAGAAAGCAGGATTCCGGAAAAAGGAGGGAGGGAAAAGTAAAAGGAGCCTTCCTCCTGACGCCAGGGAAGAGTATCTTCTTTTGTCTTTCCGCCAAAAGGTTCCCAATCCGTGTGGAGCAAAAGCCTGGGTTCAGGATGTTCTGACGGGGAAAGGGCATCGGCTGGAATCCGGAAATCCTCCTGGAGGCTGTCGCTTAGATTCAGGATACCGATCAGACAGTCTTCGCCGCAGAGGCGACGGATTGCATAAATGCATCGCTCCTCCTGATGGCAGTCCAGCCAGGTAAATCCTTCTGGGCGGTAATCCCAGGCATAGAAAGCCGGGCAGGTCAGATACAGATGGTTCAGTCTGGCCATATAATGATAAAAGGCATCATGGATGGGATATTTTCTCAGAAGCCAGTCCTGAGCACGTTTTTCATCCCATTCCCGCAGCTGTCCGAATTCATTTCCCATAAAATTCAGTTTTTTTCCGGGATGGAGCATCATGTACAGGTATAAAACCCGCCCCTGCGGGAATTTTTTGTCATATTCTCCATACATTTTCTGGAGAATCGTTGCTTTTCCATGTACAACTTCATCGTGTGAAAAAGGAAGAAGATACCGTTCATTGGAAAAATACATCATGGAAAAGGTCAGTTTATGGTAGTTGGCGGTCCGGTATTCGGGACCGGTCCGAAAGAAGTCCAGTGTGTCGTGCATCCAGCCCATATCCCATTTATAATCAAAACCAAGACCGCCCTGACCGGCAGGTTTCGTGACCCCGGGATAATTGGTAGAATCTTCGGCAATGAGGATGCAGCCGGGATTCCTGCGTTTGATCCCGGAATTCATAGTTTTCATAAAGTCTACGGCATTGCCGTTGACACCACGGCGTTCATCGCCCTGCCAGTACAGGATCCGGCTGATGGCATCCATGCGCAGACCGTCGAAATGGTAAGTCTTCAGCCAGTAGTTGGCGCAGGACTGGAGAAAACTGCGGACCTCTCCCCGGGAATGCATGAAATTATAACTGCCCCACTCGCTGACACCAACATCCGAGTGCGGATATTCAAAAAGGGCAGTGCCGTCGTACTGCACCAGTGCGTAGTCATCAACGGCAAAATGAACGGGGACAAAATCCAAAAGGACACCAATCCCTGCCTGGTGGAAAAGATCCACCATATTCTGGAGATTGGCAGACGTTCCATATCTGCTGGTAGGGGCATAGAAACCGGTGGGCTGATATCCCCAGCTTTCGTCGCAGGGATGTTCAGTGATTGGCAGAATTTCTATATAGTTATATCCGGCTTCCTTCAGATAGGGAATCAGGAGTGCCGGAAGTTCATCATACCGGTACCATTCCGTGCCGGCATTGTCTTTTCCTGTTTCACTGATTTTCTTTTTCCATGAGCCCAGATGAAGCTCGTAAATATTCAGAGGCTCTTCTGTACGGTCTGTACGCTGCTGCATCCAGGAATGGTCAGAAAACTGATAGGCATCAAGATCACGGACGACAGACTTGTGGGCTGGTCTTAATTCCATGCCAAAGCCGAAGGGGTCGCAATGATCCCTTACCTGTCCGTCGCTTTGATAAATCCGGTATTCATAGAGTGCGCCGGCAGCAGTTCCCGGCAGAAAGATTTCGTAAAAATTGCCGTCATGTACTTTGTGCATAGGGTATTCTTTTCCCTGCAGGAGAAGGCATACGCCGGCGGCTGACGGTGCAAATGTACGGAATACGGTGCCGCCTTCTGTTATGTGTGCGCCCAGCCATTGATCTGCCTCAAATTCATGTCCGGTATAAAAATTGTAAAAATCCATAATACACCTCACATTAATTGACAGAAGTCAATTATTTTACTAACATATATTATATAAAACGTACAGGAGAGAAACAATTTACGATATTTGAACAGAGTAAAATAAAAGACAATTTTACAGAAAGGACTATTATCTGTGGATTTAAGACAAAGAAAAACACGCAAGGCAATCAAAGAGGCTTTTTTAAAGCTGCATGAAAAGAAACCGGTAGAGAAAATTACGGTGAAAGAGCTGGCTGGAATAGCCCAGATAAGCAAGGCCACTTTTTATCTGCATTATAGGGATATTTATGATCTGGCAGAGCAGCTGCAAAAGGAAGTGATTGAGGAGATCTATCAGAGTATTGAGCATCCGGAGTGGGTCATTACGGATCCGGCCGGATTTACAGAGGAACTGTTCCAGGCCTTCCGGGCACACAGCGGGCTTAGCAGGATTCTGTTTTCGGGAGCTCGTGACGCCATGATCCCGGAATATATCGAGCAGGAATTAAAAAAGCACATTTTCAGGAAATATCCCAAGCTGGAGCAGGATATTCATTTCCATACGCTTCTGACTTTTGAAATATACGGGGGTTTTTATACCTACCGTATTCAGGGAGAGCGCTTTGGAGAAAAAGAAATACGAAAAGAAATCATGGAGATTTCAAATGTTCTCTCAGGAGCGGAGGGACTGCATCACTTTTCTGTTCAGGATAACAGCCACGGCTGCGGAGCAGAGATCTGAAGCAGCCTGGGCTGATTGAATACCTGTAAGCCCCAGAAACTGGGGGAGTATCAGAAGAGCAGGAATAAAGAAGATGCCCTGCCGTGATGCCGCAAGGATTGTGGCGGGAAGAGTTTTTCCCATGGTCTGCATCATCATGTTGTTCATGGTGATCCATCCATTCAGGACAAAGGTCAGGCACTGGAACCGAAGAGCGACAGTTCCGATGCGGATTACATCAGGGTCATTCCGGAAGATACCGATCAGATGACCGGACAGCAGCATGCCTGCGACAGACAGGAGAAAAAGGGCTGCTGTGGATATTTTAACGCAGAACCAGAATGCTTCCCTGACGCGGTTATATTTCCGGGCGCCATAGTTAAACCCGCACACAGGCTGAAATCCCTGTCCAAAGCCGATCAAAGCTGAATTTGCAAACATCATGATACGTCCGACTACAGACATGGCGGCAATGGCGGCATCTCCGAAAGGATTTGCAGCAATATTTAAGGTCATAGTAGCAATGCTTCCCAGTCCCTGGCGAAAAAGGGAGGGAAGTCCGCCGCCAATGATTTCCTGGAGGCGCTCTTTAGAAAGCCTCACGTTTTTTGGATGGATCGGGATACATCTGGAAATGCGGATCCCGGCCAGAAGCAGACAAAAGCTTACAAACTGGCTGATTATGGTGGCAATAGCTGCACCGGAAATACCCATATCAAAAATAAAGATAAAAAGGGGATCCAGGCCAATATTAAGAACGGCACCGGTAGTGATGCCAACCATAGCATAAAATGCATTGCCCTGGAAACGGATCTGATTGTTTAAAACGAGCTGGGCTGTCATATAAGGGGCTCCCAGCAGGATAATCCGCAGATATGCTTTGGTGTAGGGAAGGATCGTAGGGGTAGAACCAAGAAGGCGGGCAAGCGGATCCAAAAAAGTAAGGCCCAGGATCATGAGAAGAAGACCAAACACAAATGCAAGGAAGAAGCCGGTAGCGGCCAGCTCTCTGGCAGCCTGCGTATGTTTTGATCCAAGCTTGCGGGAGATGGAGTTGCCAGAACCGTGGCCGCAGAAGAAGCCCAGCGCCTGAATGACTGCCATAACGGGGAATACTACGCCTACGGCAGCAGTTGCGCTGGTGCTGATCCTGCCTACAAAAAAGGTGTCAGCCATGTTATAAAAGGATGAAACCAGCATGCTGATAATCGTGGGGACAGCCAGCCGCCCGATAAGACCGGGGATTGGGGCTTCCGTCATCATGATATATTTTTGGTCCGGAGAATAATGTTCTGACAATCTCATCGCTTCCTATCTGCTCTTATTATAGCACAAAAGGATTGTCTGTGTGCTTAGAAATCCGTATAGGTATTCCCGTTCAGCAGATGTTTGCCCTTTGCCGCCGCAAGCTCAGAAACAGTAACCAGCTGATAGCCTTCGGATTGCAGTTTGGGAATCAGCTTAAGGGCGGCATCGACCGTTTCTGTGTGAATATCATGCATCAGGATAATATCTCCGTCTTTTACTTTATTCATTACGGCATCAATGGTACTTTGAGCATTGCGCGTCTTCCAGTCCAGGGTGTCGATATTCCACAGGATCATAGGCAATCCGGCATTGGCGGCTACAGTGCTGTTTATCGCTCCATAAGGAGGCCGCATCAGGGTGGCCCCGGAGCCTGTGATATTGCGGATGCCATCGTTGGTTCTGGACATTTGCGACTGGATACCGGCAGGATCCAGTTTGGAAAGATCTGCATGGTCGTAAGAATGATTGCCAAGCTCACAGCCGATTGATTTCATCTTTTTAATAACATCAGGATAAGAAGGAACTTTCTGCCCCAGCATGAAAAAGGTAGCGTGGGCGTTATATTTTTCCAGCTGAGCCAGAAGTTCAGAAGTACGGGGACCGGGACCGTCATCAAAAGTAAGGGCGACCATAGGCTTGGAAGGATCTGCCTGGATCCCTTTTTTGGAAATCAGCTTTCCGTTTTCATCAAAGGTACAAAGAGTAAGGCCCAGATAAACTTCGCCGGTAGCCATTTTCCCATTTGCATCAAAATAATAGGTACTGCCGTCAAGGGTCTGCCATCCGGTCAGCGCGGCTCCGTTCTCACCGAGATAATACCGTGAACCGTCCTGCTCAGCCCAGGTGCTGCGTTCCATGGCGCCTTCATCTGTAAAGTGGTAGGTACTGTTCTGGATGGTCTGCCATCCGGTGACCATATTGCCGTCATTATCAAAATAGTAGGTCTGATTTTTGGAGACTACAAAGTCATTTGTTATATAGCTGCCGTCATATCTGCGGAAGCGGTTTCCCTCCCATTCGCCGACAGGGTTTTTTACGGTAAAAGTTCCGTCCTCTGTGGTAAGCTTCAGATGTTTGGACCAATTGCCGCCTGCCAGCTTTTTCTTTAAGGTATCAGATAAAGTCACAGTAATGGGATATTCCCCTTCAGCATTTGGATCGGCACTGCAGGAAACGGTGTAATCCTTCCCGGCTTTTAATTCCTTCAGAAGATCACCGGATGTATAGAATCCTTTAAGATTCAGGATCACATGTTCACTTCCCTTTAATGCCACATCTGCTTCAAAAGAATCAGGAAGCGCTTCGCCCTGGATAATCTCGGCGTCTTTTGCATGAATTTCTATGGTCGCGCGCCGTGTCAACGCATAGACCAGCCCCAGCAGACTGACAAGCAGCAGACAAAACAGTGCGGTCAGTGTACAGAGCAGGATCAGTCGCTTCTTCTTTCGTTTCTTTTGCTGATAAATTGTTTTCATTTGTAACCCCTTCAATAACATATTAAAGCCATATCGTTTATTGTCTATGTGGGTGCAGTATAACGTTTTTCGACAAAATTCGCAAATGAATACCATGCTTTTTAAGAATAATTAATAATTCTTTTAAAAGTATTAAGATATACTTCATATGATGACAAAAAAGAAAAAGTGGAGAAATCCTCCACTTTTACACTATTTAATATGCCGTTTAATCGCTTCAAAGCTTTCCGGGCTGATCACATGTTCAATTTTACAGGCATCCTCGGTGGCAATATCTTCCGGGACTCCCAGGCGTATCAGCCATTGAGATAATAAAAGATGCCGTTCATAGATCATCTCGGCAATTGCTCTTCCTGAATCTGTCAGATGGATAAACCCGGAATCCTCCATGATAATATGGTGCTGTTCGCGCAGATTTTTCATGGCTACACTTACACTGGATTTTTTAAAGCCCAACTCGTTGGCAATGTCGACAGAGCGGACAACCGGATGTGTCTTGCTCAGGATCAGAATAGTTTCGAGATAATTTTCGGCGGATTCGCTGGTATAAGTTTTCATTTCAGTGTTCCTCCTGGAATATAAATCAACATAAATATGTGTATTTTATTAGTATATGTACAGATGTAGTATAGCACAAATGATTTTTAAATACAAAGCAAAAAATGTCTCAAAAAGGATTGACAAAGAAAGGAAGTTAGTTTACACTATCAGATGTTAGATGAGACGATTTGTGGTACAAATGCAAACCGCCCACAGTAATCTATATTGAGAGGATCTGGACTTATGACTTTAATGGAAGCCAAAGAAGGCGAAGAATATATTATAAAAGATATCATGACAGATGATGAGGAGATGGAGGCTTTTTTATTTTCCTTGGGATGTTACAGCGGAGAGCCGATCACGGTGGTTTCGCGCGTAAGGGGAGGCTGTGTGGTCTCGATCAAGGATGGCAGATACAATATTGATACTGATTTAGCGCAAGCTATTTCAATATAAAATTAGAAGAAAAATAGTAATGTATTTTACTATTTTTTTACACAAGAGTTAGTTGATTCTAATTGGAGTGAAGATGAAGGAGGAGGTTTGTAAAATGAGAATTGCTTTTGCAGGGAATCCCAACAGCGGAAAGACAACCATGTACAATGCATTGACAGGCAGAAATGAACGCGTTGGAAACTGGGCCGGTGTTACGGTAGAGCGAAAGGAAAGCCTGATTAAAAAGGTTTATTATGACGGAGGAGAAGAACTGGTGGCAGTAGACCTGCCAGGAGCTTATTCCATGTCTCCATTTACTTCAGAAGAAAGTATTACCAGCAGCTATGTTAAAAATGAACATCCGGATGCAATTATTAATATTGTGGATGCCACGAACTTGAGCAGGAGCCTGTTTTTCACCACACAGCTTCTGGAACTTGGCGTACCGGTGGTGGTGGCTCTGAATAAGAGTGACGTCACAGAAAAGAAACAGACACAGATTGATGAGAAGCTGTTGTCTGAGAAACTGGGCTGTCCTGTTGTTAAGACAATCTCAACGTCCTCGGGACATGAGGGGCTGAAGGAGGCTGTGGCCGAGGCTGCCGGGCTTAAAGGCGCGGGACAGAAGGCGCCTTACGTGCAGGCCGATATCAATCTGCAGGATAAGGAAGCGGTAGAAGCCGCGGATAGAAAGCGTTTTGAATTTGTCAACAATATTGTAAAACAGGTTGAAATGAGAAAAGTTTTCACAAAAGACAGGAATGTGCAGGATAAGATTGACAGCGTGATCACGCATAAGATCATTGGCATCCCGATTTTTGCGCTTGTGATCTTCCTTGTGTTTTACATATCTCAGACAACATTGGGAACCTGGATTGCTGACTGGCTGGTTGCCTGGATCGAGACCTTCCAGGGATGGGCAGGCGGAATGATGGAAAGTGCAAACCCGTTATTGTATGCGATCCTGGTGGATGGTATCATTGGTGGTGTAGGTGCGGTTGTCGGTTTCCTTCCGCTGGTAATGGTTATGTATTTCCTGATTGCTCTGCTGGAAGACTGCGGATATATGGCCCGTGCGACGGTTGTGCTGGATCCGATTTTTAAAAGAGTCGGGCTTTCCGGGAAATCGGTAATTCCTATGGTTATCGGCACCGGATGTGCGATTCCGGGTGTTATGGCTTCCCGTACGATCCGGAACGAAAGAGAACGGCGGACAACAGCTATGCTTACACCGTTCATGCCGTGCGGAGCTAAGATTCCGGTCATTGCTCTGTTTGCAGGAGCGTTTTTCGCAGACGCATGGTGGGTATCGGCTACCATGTATCTGGTAGGTATCCTTTTGGTGCTTCTGGGAGCGCTGCTGGTAAAGAGGATCACTGGACAGAAATACCGGAAATCTTTCTTTATTATTGAACTTCCGGAATACAAGCTGCCGAGCTTAAAGAGAGCGTGTGTATCCATGCTGGAGCGCGGCAAGGCATATATTATCAAAGCCGGGACGATCATCCTGGTGTGCAACACGGTAGTGCAGATCATGCAGAGTTTCAACTGGCAGTTCCAGCTCGTGGAAGAAGGTGCGGAGAGCACTTCGATCCTTGCAGGTATTGCACATCCGATCTCAATTCTGTTCATCCCTCTGGGATTTGGCGTATGGCAACTTGCAGCGGCAGCAGTAACAGGATTTATCGCAAAAGAAAATGTAGTTGGTACGCTGGCGGTGGTATACGGCGTTACGAATCTGATTGACACAGAGGAACTGGCACTGGTCGGCAGTGGAAATGAAGTGGCTACGATTATGGGGCTTACGAAGGTGGCGGCGCTTGCATACCTGATGTTTAATCTCTATACACCACCATGCTTTGCTGCACTGGGTGCGATGAACTCAGAGATGAAGAGCGGAAAGTGGCTGCTTGGCGGGATCTGTCTTCAGCTTGCGACAGGATATACGGTTGCTTTCTTTGTGTACCAGATCGGTACACTGATCACCACTGGTTCTCTTGGAACCGCGTTTGTTCCGGGCTTGATTGCCGTTCTGGTATTTGCGGCGATTATCATATGGAGAATCCGCAAATCTGATAAAGAGTTTGCATCGACATACAGCTTACATGCTGCATAAATTATCATTAAAATGACGGGCGGTGGACAGTGCTGTATGCTTTGTCCGCCGCTTTACGCAGGAAAGGATAGTTTTTATGGCAGATATTATTGTGACCATCATTCTGGTCGTTTTAATTGGAGGAGCAGTTACATACATAGTAAAAGCGAAGAAAAGTGGGGTAAAATGCATTGGATGTCCGGCGGGAGGAAATTGTCCGGGCAGCGGGAAGCTGCCGAAGAAAAAGCTGGACGGTCCTGTGGCCGGCAGGAAGACAATGCAGATCTCCGGAATGAACTGTGCACATTGTGCTATGGACGTGACCAGGGCCCTTAATCAGATTGATGGAGTACGTGCGGAAGTGAGTCTTGCGAAAGGCAGGGCAAGGATTACTTTCGACCGGGAGATTGATGACGCGGAACTGATTAGTGCGGTAGAAACAGCAGGGTTTCAAGTAGAGTCAATCAAACCGTAACCAATGAAACACCAAAGCAGGAATACGAAGAAACAGGAGGGATCCGGATGGAAAAGCAAAAAGAGCTGATTGTTCAGAAATTAAAGGACAGCGGCTGCAGGATCACAAAGCAGCGGCTGATGATCCTGGACATTATTCTGGAAGAGGAATGCTCCTGCTGTAAAGAAATATATTACCGGGCTTCCCGGCTGGATCCCAATATTGGAACAGCCACTGTCTACCGGATGGTTAATAAGCTGGAAGAGATCGGAGCCATCAACAGAAAAAATATGTATAAGGTGGCCTGCGGAGCAAAGTGCGACGGGGGAGAGGCTTGTCTGATCGAGTTGGATGACGATACAGTGAGGCATCTGTCGGCGAAGACGTGGCATGGCGTGATCGCTGCAGGGCTTAAGGCCTGCGGATATATTGACGGGCAGAAGATTAAGAGTGTAACAGTGGAATGACGAAAGGGGACGTACACTTTTTGCAAAAGTGTACGTCCCCTTTCGTCATTCTCCCTGTCCCCATCTGACAAACACCCTGTCCCTTTTCGACAGACAGGGTGTCCCTAATTGTATAAACGATAAAGTTTATCATCAAGTCCAAAGCGCTAGAAATGAAAAAAACAGACGGCTATAATAATATATACCGGCTATAAACACAAGTAGACAGGAGGATAAAGAATATGTTTTATGATTGTTTAAAAGAGATCGGATGGAAGAAATTTGGAATTTTTGCGGCGGGGGGTGCATTTGGAACAGCAGGTATAAAGATCCTGTCCAGTAAGGATGCGAAAAAGGCGTACACTCAGGGGACGGCAGCAGTTCTGCGCGCAAAGGAGTGCGTGATGAAAACTGCCACCACGATCCAGGAAAATGCAGAAGATATTTACGAAGAGGCAAAGAGTATCAACGAAGCCCGTGCGGCAGAGGAAGAAGCAGAGATGTGTGAGGAAGAGACTGCGGAAAAGGCGTGCCAGGAAGAGGCAGTGACGGAATAAATTATGAAATTTTGTATCAAGCATGAAACAAAGGGCAGGATCCGTATCCATGTGATGCAGAAAAGGATGAGCTGCGGCCAGGCGGACACACTTCTTTATTATCTGGAGGGGCTGCCCCAGGTAATCTCTGCAAAGGTCTATGAAAGAACGGCGGACGCTCTGATCCGCTACGAAGGGAGCAGAGACCTTCTGGTTGATGAGCTGAAGAGATTTCATTACGATAAGATAAAATTGCCAAAAGGATATCTGGAGACCTCGGGGCGGGAATTGAACGGAAAATTTCAGGAGCGGCTGATCATGAAAGCCCTGCTTCGTTATGCAGGGAAAATATTTCTTCCCTGCCCGCTGCGGTATGGTTATATTGCATTTCATTCTTTGAAATATATTGGAAAAGGATTTGATGTATTGCGGAGAGGAAAGATCGAGGTTCCGGTGCTGGATGCGACTGCAATCGGGGTTTCCATGCTGCGTGGGGATTTTGAGACAGCCGGGTCAGTCATGTTCATGCTGGGGATCGGAGAACTGCTGGAAGAGTGGACGCACAAAAAATCCGTAGATGACCTGGCAAGAACTATGTCGCTGAATGTCAGCAAAGTCTGGCTGGTACGTGGCGGACAGGAAGTACAGGTACCTGCTTCGGGCATACGCGCCGGGGATGAGATTAGGATACATATTGGAAATGTCATCCCCTTTGACGGTGTGGTGACTGGCGGTGAAGCCATGGTCAACCAGGCGTCATTGACTGGGGAGTCTGTTCCTGTGCGAAGGACGGTTCAAAATTCTGTGTATGCAGGAACGGTATTGGAAGAAGGAGAGCTGACGATCCGGGTAAGGGAAGTGAGCGGTTCCAGCCGTTTTGAAAAAATCGTGACAATGATCGAAGAATCAGAGAAACTGAAATCATCCCTGGAAGGGAAGGCGGAGCATCTGGCAGATAAGCTGGTGCCGTATACACTGGCCGGAACGGTTCTCACCTATCTTTTTACCAGAAACGTGACAAAGGCGTTATCTGTCTTAATGGTGGATTTTTCCTGTGCGCTGAAGCTTGCCATGCCAATTTCAGTACTTTCGGCGATACGGGAGGCCAACCGGCACCATATTACGGTCAAGGGCGGAAAATATCTGGAGGCTGTGGCTGATGCAGATACCATCGTCTTTGATAAAACAGGAACTTTGACCATGGCAAAGCCTACTGTAGCCAGGATGGTGGTTTTTAACGGCGAAGAGCCGGACGAACTTTTGCGTCTTGCAGCCTGTATGGAAGAGCATTTTCCGCATTCCATGGCGAAAGCGGTGGTAGATGCGGCGAAAAAGAAACAGCTGGATCATGATGAAATGCATTCTAAGGTGGAGTATATGGTGGCTCATGGCATCTCTACGACCGTGGAAGGAAAACGAGCTGTGATCGGCAGCTATCATTTTGTATTTGAGGATGAAAAATGCGTGATCCCGGAAGGAAAGCAGGAACTGTTCGACAGCCTTCTGGAGGAATATTCTCATTTATACCTTGCCTTAGAAAATCAGCTGGCGGCTGTGATCTGTATCGAAGATCCGCTGCGGGAAGAAGCACCAGAGGTTATCAGGCAGCTGAAAGCATGTGGGGTTTCTAAGGTGGTAATGATGACCGGTGACAGCGAACGGACAGCCAGATCCATTGCCGGACGAGTGGGAGTAGATGAATATTACTCGGAAGTCTTGCCGGAAGACAAGGCTGGATTCATAGAAAAGGCAAAGGAAAGCGGCCATAAGGTGATCATGATCGGAGACGGAATCAATGATTCGCCGGCACTCTCTGCGGCCAATGCAGGGATCGCTATCAGCGACGGCGCAGAGATTGCACGGGAGATTGCCGACATTACTATCGGCTCCGATGACCTGTTCCAGCTTGTTGTACTAAAGAAGCTGAGCGATCTTCTGATGCTGCGCATTAAGAAAAACTACCGGCAAATTGTAGGATTTAATTCAGGGCTTTTGCTCCTGGGCGTAACAGGTGTGATACAGCCCACTACATCAGCGCTTATCCACAATTCATCCACATTGTTGATAAGTCTGAAGAGTATGGAGGAATTACTTTAATTGGGGACGGGGGATTTTTGAAAATCCCCCGTCCCCAATTAAAGTTCTGCCTTCCGGACAGCGAAGTAATTCACAATATTCAGGAAAGCTGCGGTAATTACCAATGTCAGCATGGTGATAAGTGGATTTCCGCTTTCCAGGCCAGAGATGGTCATTAGGAGTTTTCCACATCTGGCTGCTGCCTCCGGGAATATATAAGCCAGCAGGGGCAGCCCGAGAAAGAGGAGGACGGGCAGACCGGCTGCGATTCCTATCTTCAGGATTTTACTGGAGCGGTAAAATAGGACCGCAATCAGGTATCCGGCGCTGAAGCAGGTGATGATGATTAAAAATGTCAGGATCAGATCCAAAAGAATCTGCAGGGCCAGTGAGGAGCTGGCAGTGACCTGGGTGAAGATGTCCATGAAATGCATGAAGCGAATGCGGTCGGATGGGAAAAGCCTGGACAGGTAAACGAACAGGACTTCTATAATGGACATCAGTGCGCTGAGCAGTGCAATGGAAGATAAGGTTCCGATGTAAGTGGTCTTCCTTGACACTCCGTTTTGAGAAAACAGATAAAAATATTCCCGAAACATGCAAAGCCCGGCAATGAAGCAGAATACTGTTGAAGAAAAGCCTGTTCCGTTAAAGGTTGCGTTCCCGGAACTTATGATTACGACACCGCCTCCCAGCAGTATGATACTAAGAATGATAAAATAATAAATCAGGAAAGCTTTTCCCAGATCGAATAATTGATAGTGTATGACTCTTTTAATATTCATAATGATTTCCCTCCATATAAGTCTTGTCTATACGGTAATCAATTCATTTCCCGTAAATTTCAGGAATTTGTAAGCTGAATAAACAGTTTTTGCAGATCCATCTGAGATACTTCTAAACCTGAGACAGCAGAGGAGTCCGGGGTTCCCAGAAGATATGCTGTTTTCAGGCCGCCTATGGAATCGGTGCCAATCAGTTCCTGTGAAGAGCCATAGGAAAAGAGGTAACTGTCAATCTGTGACGCGGTGCCGGAAATGCAGTAGCCGCTGCTGAGAAGTTCTTCGCAGGATTGATTTTTTATAATCGTTCCCTTTTTTATAATAATTACATTTTCTATAACAGTTGCGACTTCTTCGATTAAATGAGTCGAAATCACAGCAGTAAATGGAGAAATGCTGTACTTTTCAATTAAAAGTTTGTAGAAGAGGTCGCGGTGATATGCATCTAATCCTAAAACCGGTTCGTCAAAAAATACATAAGGTACATTGACGGATAAAGCAAGTATATTTTTGAAAATAGACTGATATCCAGTAGAAAGACTTTTAATTTTCTTTTTGGTATTCAATTCAAATTTTTTGCAAAGCTGCAGAGCATATTCTTCGTCGAAGGAAGGATGAAACAGTTTTGTTACCTGGAATGCTTTTTTCACCTTCATTCCTTCAGGGAATAGATTCTGTTCATTGATCAGGAACACCTGCTGTAAAAGGGCATCGTTTTCAGCTACTGTAGCGCCGTCCAGAGTGATGGTCCCTTCATCCGGGAATTTCCGGTTGGTTATCAGATTTAAAAGAGTGGATTTCCCGGCGCCGTTCCGTCCGAGAAGACCATATATTTTTCCTGCTTCCAGATTCAGGCTTACCTGAGACAATGCGGTAGTGTCCTGGAATGTTTTCGTTACATTTTTTACTTCAATACCTTTCACTGTGAGAACCCCCTTTCAATCATGGCGATAATGTCATCGCTGGAAAAGCCTAGTCTTTTGGCTTCCTCGATCAGATTACTGATGTAATTGTTGTAAAATTGATTCTGCCGCTTTTCTTTTAATTGCTTTACGGCTCCATTTGAGACAAACATACCTACTCCTCGCTTTTTGAAAATAATATTTTCGTCCACCAGAAGGTTGATGCCTTTCAGAGCGGTGGCCGGATTGATCTTATAATTAACAGAAAATTCTGTAATCGAGGGGATCTGGGAGCCTTCCGGGAATGCACCGGTGAGGATTCCATCTTCAATTCCCTCAGCGATCTGGATAAAAATAGGTTTTTCCTGGTCTGGATTTATTTTCATTCCATAGTGACCTCCTTTCCGGGTCATTTTTTATTCTCCTTGATTGGTGAAATGGTTAATTACTTGAGTAACTAACTACAAGTGTATTAAAACACAGAATAGATAGGATGTCAAGAAAAAAATGGAAAGTGCAGAAACAAAGTTGAACACTAAAAGCCCCGCCAGTGTGGCGGGGCTTTTAGTAAAAATATATAGATAAATCAGAATAACTTTGATATGATGATCAGGAGCAGTATTTTTGCACATCTGATTCTACATTTTCTACCTGTTGGGTCAGGCTTTTTATTTCTTCTTCGGACAATGTGTCCAGAATCAAAGCCATGTCGTTGCGAATCTTATTCGGATCATAAGGAACCTCCAGAGCAAAATCGCTGTAAGCCCGTATTTTTTGAAAATACATATTGGTATCTGGTTCTTCCTGTCCTTTCCTGCACATCTGATACATCATGACACAGTCTGTAGCGTCAGTATCTGTACATTCTTTGCAGATCCATTTCCCAAGAAAATAGTAGTTTCCTTTAATCTGATAAATAAATCCAGGCGTTTTTAATAATTTTTCCAGCAGCATGTCAAAATTCCCCCTTTAGATTATAGACCTATCGCTATGCATATCTAAATATGTATCTGAGTTTATCGTAGCAAAAAAATGTGATAAATGCAATAAATGAAGAAAGGAGCCGGATAAGGAAAATGAAATGTATTCAAATCTTTCTCTTGACGATAATTTTACTGAAAATTGCATGGGAAGATGCAAAGACACGGCACATCAGGGGCAGATGGATATTGTTGTATGGAGTGCTGGGGATTTGGAATGAATGGATGGAGAAGGGAATAGATTTAGGCGAAAGTGCGGCTGGCTTTTTGAGCGTCAGCAGTGTTCTGGTACTGGTCAATCTGTTGAGGCCCGGCAGCTTTGGAGGGGGAGATATTAAGCTGACAGCAGTTGCCGGGACCGTACTTGGCTGGGAACGGAATTTTGCCGCTTTTGCAATGGCAATGTGGCTTTCTGGCATCTTTTGTGCCGTTATGCTTGCCACCCGCAGAATGACAAGAAAATCCACCATTCCTCTGGGGCCATTTCTTTGTGCAGGAATTCTTGGAGAAACTATGTCAGGGCTCCTGACTTCTGGTGCCAGTACAATGGGATGAGACCTGGTGCCAGATTAAATGAAACATGCCGGCACCCAGCATGGAAGCAAGAATGTAAAGAAGTATTCCGGCAGGATTTCCCAGATTTTTGGCGATATCCTTAAAAAAACGCTGTGTCATGGGGAGAAACGGACTGATATAAAACATATTGATTGTTCCCAAAGTATGAAATGAAACGTTTAATAACGTGGCGAGCAGGCAGCAGAAGAGATAGCAGCAGGCGCTGCCAAGATAGCCGTGGCAGGAATAATCAGCATACTGACTTAACCCGGCTGCAATTCCCAGAACAATCAGTAAAATGTGCCAGGCAAAGGAATGAATGGTAAGAGGGAGATATGAATAGTGCATCCCGCTGGTGTCAAAAAACGCAAATATTCCGCCAAGAAGTCCATAATCCATCAGAAAGGCCAGGAAAATCCTCCGGAGCCTTTCGGAGCGTATCCAGGGAAGTAAAAGGCACAGATACATAGGGGTGCTGCAGAGCTGAAACGGAAAATACCACCAGTTATAGGTTCCCTGACCGATCAGAAACGTCAGACAATACTGTTTCCAGATCTCACTGACTGCCATTATAAGACCGCAGCAAAAAAAGAAAGATTTATATTTATGCATAAATTGATCACCTGCCAATAATAAAGTGGCTTGAAATACAATTATTATACACCAGAATTCATAATTGTGCTATAATACACATGCTGTCTGCGTGAAGTGGAGAAATACGACAGAAATGAGGAGGGACGGCAAAACCTATGAAAATAAAAAATGCTTTTATGCTGACTTTAACAGCGTTTATCTGGGGCACGGCATTTGTGGCTCAGAGTATGGGAATGGACTATCTGGAGCCGATAACATTTAATGGTGTAAGAAGCCTGATCGGAGGTGCCGCGCTGATTCCCTGCATCTGGCTTCTTGGAAAATGGAAAGAAAACCAAAAGGAAGATGTTTCCGTAAACCGTAAAGATCTGGTAACAGGCGGAGTGTTGTGCGGTTTGCTTTTATTTGGGGCAAGCAGCCTGCAGCAGATGGGGATTCAATATACAACTGCTGGAAAAGCAGGATTTATCACTGCTTTTTACATTGTAATCGTGCCAGTGTTGGGAATATTCCTGAAAAAGAAGACAGGATGGAAGGTATGGATGGCAGTCGTTCTTGCAGTTGTCGGATTATATTTCCTGTGTATGACAGAAAGTTTCCATATGAGTAAAGGAGATTTGCTGATTTTTTTGTGTGCGCTGATCTTTTCCGTACATATATTAGTGATCGATCATTTTGCACCAAAGGTCGATGGAGTGAAAATGGCGTGTATTCAGTTTTTTGTATGCGGGATCGTATCTCTTCCATTCATGTTCCTGCTGGAGAAACCTTCACTTGGAGGAATGCTCGAAGGCTGGTTTCCGCTTCTCTATGCTGGTGTGTTATCCTGCGGCGTTGCGTACACGCTCCAGATCATTGGACAGAAAAATATGAATCCGGCCATTGCATCATTGCTTTTGAGCCTGGAATCCTGCTTCTCTGTACTGGCTGGATGGGCGGTGCTGGGAGAGAGGTTGTCTGCAAGAGAATCCATTGGCTGTGTATTGATGTTTGCGGCGATCATATTGGCCCAGCTTCCGGAAAGACGGCAATCGGGAGAAAAGAAACAGGCATGCGAAATATCAGGCTAGAAAATCCATAGAATCAGGAAAAAAGAAAGGAGAATACCATTATGAAATTTGTTATTCAAAGAGTTATGGAAAGTGAAGTAAAGGTGGAAGGCGAAACACTGGGAAAAATCGGAAAAGGATTTATGGTGCTGATTGGCGTCAGCAATTCCGATACCAAAGAAATCGCAGACCGCATGGTGAAGAAGATGCTGGGACTGCGTATTTTTGAGGATGAACAGGGAAAGACAAACCTGTCTCTGGATGCAGTGGGAGGAAGCCTTCTTCTGATTTCACAGTTTACACTGTATGCAAACTGCAAAAAAGGAAACCGCCCAAGCTTCATCGAAGCCGGAGCGCCGGATATGGCAGAAGAGATGTACGAATATATTATCTCTAAGTGCAAAGAGCAGGTGGAAGTAGTAGAACGTGGAAGGTTCGGAGCAGACATGAAAGTCAGCCTGGTCAACGATGGCCCGTTCACAATCGTCCTGGATTCCGAAGACCTTTAATTGGGGACGGGGGATTTCTGAAAATCCCCCGTCCCCAATTAATATTTTTGATTAAAGTGTCTAATTATTTTTCTGTAAATTTCCCCCATAAAATATGAAAATATAATAAAATACCTTGACATTATAGGGTGATATGCATAACATATTCGTTAGTCATCTAATGAATATGTGGCTTGCGGAGCCTGTGCGCTCCGTTTTGAAATTTGGAGTGGAATAAGAATGGAGGTTTTTCATGACTAAGGCTAAGAGTGATGAGTCGATCATGATCATCCTGCACCAGCTGATGCATCTGAGTGAGTATCAGGCAATGAGAGGGCTGGAGCAGATGGACTTGAAGCCCGGACAGGCGGGAATTCTGTTCTGGCTTGGAAGGGAAGGAGAGCTGTCCCAGCGGCGGCTTGCCGAAAAACTGGGGATCACGCCCCCTTCAGTGACCACAGCGCTTAGAAAGCTGGAGGCAAAGGGACTGATCGGGAAGGAAGGAGACCCGGCCGACCAGAGGATCCAGAGGATACATCTGACGGAAGCCGGAAAAGAGATGCTGGGAGAGCTGAAGAGGATTGTAGGTGAGATGGAGAACGTGATCTTCCGGGGAATCTCTCAGGAAGAAAAGCTTCTTCTGCGCCGGCTTCTTTTGGATATGAGAGAGAATCTGATGGCGGAAAAGGGCATGAAAGGAATGAATACCTGTTCCATGATGGCCAGGGCACACCTGGATATGAAGCTTAAAAATATAGAATCTGATAACAGCACAGAAATATAATAACCGGTATTGAGAAACTAGCATTGAGAAAGGAACAAGCATATCATGAAAAAGTTATTTGGATTTTTAAAGCCGTATGCACTGCAGGTTGTAGTGATCATATGTGTGCTGATGGTGCAGGCATATTGTGATCTTTCCCTGCCGGCCTACACATCCGACATCGTGAATGTGGGAATCCAGCAGAGCGGGATTGACGAAAAGGTGCCGGAGGCATTGGCCGGGGAAGATCTGAACCTGATCCTGGCCTTTGTGCCAGAGGAAGACCGGGCAGAGGTGACAGACGCATATGAAGAAAGCAGCGATTCCTATGATTACGAGGGGACGGTTATGGCTCTGAAAGAGCAGGTAAAAGAAGACGATTCCCAGCTGGAGGAGCTTTCCGACCAGATGGGGCTTCCTATGGTAATGGCCATGGCTGCGGAGGAAAGCGGCATCAATATGAACGGAGCAGAAGGAATGACAGGAGAAGGTTCCGGGCAAATGGAAGATCTGCCGGATTCCATGGTAGAGCAGGCGGTGGCCGCCTATATCCAGTCGGCGTATGAAAAGATCGGGATCGACGTGGGCGATATCAGCTCCCGGTATATCCTGGCTACCGGCGGGAAAATGCTTCTGCTTGCCGGACTTGGAATGGCAGCCAGTATCCTGGTAGGCCTCATGGCTTCCCGGGTGGGTGCAGGGCTTGGCCGAAGCTTAAGAGAGAGAGTTTTCCGGAAGGTGGTAGGATTTTCGAACGGAGAGTTTGATAAGTTTTCGACGGCATCCCTGATCACCAGGAGTACTAACGATATCCAGCAGATCCAGCTGCTGACAGTAATGATCCTGCGTATGGTGCTGTATGCGCCCATCATGGCGATAGGCGGCATCTGGAATGTGTTCCATACGAATGTGGATATGTCATGGATCATCGCCCTGGCGGTGGTACTGATCTTCCTGTTGGTGGCAGTGCTGTTCGCCGTGGTTATGCCGAAATTCCGGATCCTGCAGAATTTAGTGGACCGTCTGAACCTGGTGAGCAGGGAGATCCTGACAGGACTTTCTGTCATCCGTGCCTTTGGCACCGAAAAACACGAGGAAGAGCGGTTTGACGATGCCAATAAGGATCTGACCCGTGCCAATCTGTTTGTAAACCGTGCCATGACCTTTATGATGCCGACCATGATGCTCATCATGAACGGAATCTCCGTACTGATCGTGTGGGTAGGCGGTCACAGCATCGACGAGGGTACCATGCAGGTGGGTGATATGATGGCATTTATCCAGTACACGATGCAGATTATCATGGCATTCCTGATGATCTGTATGATCTCCGTCATGCTTCCAAGAGCGGCGGTATCTGCAGAGCGTGTGGACGGCGTACTGGAAAGCCATACGCTGATCAATGATCCGGGGAATCCGGAGAAGCTTCCGGAAGAAAGCAAAGGGCAGGTGGTCTTCGATCATGTATCCTTCCGGTATCCGGGAGCAGAAGAAGATGTACTGGAAGATATTTCCTTTACAGCAGAGCCGGGACAGACGACAGCCATCATCGGAAGCACGGGATGCGGAAAGTCTACTCTGGTCAACCTGATTCCCAGATTCTATGATGTAACCGAAGGAAGCATCCGGCTCGACGGCCATGACATCCGAAACCTGACACAGCATGACTTGAGAGAAAAGCTTGGATATGTACCGCAAAAGGGAGTGCTCTTCTCCGGTGACATCGCCTCAAATATCCTGTTCGGTAATCCGGACGGAACTGACGAAGAAATGGAAGAAGCGGCCAGAATCGCTCAGGCCACAGAGTTTATCGAGGCGAAAAAGCGGCAGTATCACAGCCATATCGCCCAGGGAGGCTCAAACGTTTCCGGAGGACAGAAGCAGAGACTCTCCATCGCAAGGGCAATCGCAAAGCATCCGGCGGTCTACATTTTTGACGACAGCTTTTCTGCGCTGGATTATAAGACAGATGTGGCGCTTCGTGGCGCTTTGAAGGAAAAAACGGAAGACAGTACCGTGATCATCGTGGCTCAGAGGATCAGTACGATCATGCATGCGGAACAGATCCTGGTACTGGACGATGGAAAGATTGTGGGGAAAGGTACTCACAAAGAACTTTTGAGAGACTGTCCGGAATACTATCAGATCGCATCTTCACAGCTGTCTGAGAAAGAACTGGAACAAGACATGAAGGAGGTGGGCTAAGATGCCACATGGAGGAATGGGGCCAAAGGGCTCACATATGCCGGGCGAAAAGGCAAAAGACCTGAAAGGGACTATAAAGAAGCTGGGTAAATATCTGAGTGTGTATAAAGTTGCCCTGGTTTTTGTAGTGATATTCGCCATCGGAAGCACCATTTTTAATATTGCGGGGCCAAAGATCCTGGGGCAGGCGACCACAGAGCTGTTTGAGGGACTGGTAGGAAAGGTGTCCGGCCAGGGCGGCATTGACTTTGAAAAGATCGGGCAGATTCTTCTGATGCTGCTGGGGCTCTATCTTTGCAGTGCATTATTCTCTTTTATCCAGGGGTATCTGATGACGGGAATTTCCCAGAAGCTGACCTACCGGATGCGAAAGGAGATCTCTGAGAAGATCGACCGTCTTCCCATGGAATATTTTGACAAAATGACGCATGGTGAGATCCTTTCCAGGATCACCAATGACGTGGACACTTTAAGCCAGAGCTTAAACCAGAGCGCCACGCAGCTGATCACCTCGGTGACCATGATCATCGGTGTGTTAGTCATGATGCTTAGCATCAGTCCTCTGATGACCGTGGTGGCGATACTGATCCTGCCGGTGGCCATGGGGCTGATCTCCGTGATCGTCAAACATTCCCAGAGATATTTCCGGGATCAGCAGGAATATCTGGGACACGTTAACAGTCAGGTGGAAGAGGTGTACGGCGGCCACAATATCGTGAAAGCCTTCAATAAAGAAGAAGACGTGATCCGGGCTTTCGAAAGGGATAATGACGTGCTGTACCGCTCTGCATGGAAATCCCAGTTCCTGTCCGGAATGATGATGCCGGTCATGCAGTTTGTCAGCAACCTGGGATATGTGGGAGTCGTCATCCTGGGCGGATACCTGGCGGTGAAGGAGACCATCGAGGTAGGAGATATCCAGTCCTTTATCCAGTACGTCCGGAACTTTACCTCGCCGATCCAGCAGGTGGCGCAGGTGGCTAACCTTCTGCAGTCCACGGCAGCAGCAGCGGAGCGTGTCTTTGAATTCCTGGAAGAGGAAGAAGAAGTGCCGTGCGCAGAGCATCCGGTATCCACGGAAGGCCTGGAAGGCCGGGTGGAATTTGACCATGTCAAATTCGGTTACCACAAAGACCATATGATCATCCACGACTTTTCGGCCAAGGCTGAACCGGGACAAAAGATCGCCATCGTAGGACCTACTGGCGCCGGTAAGACAACTATGATAAAATTATTGATGAGGTTCTATGATGTGTGTGGCGGAGCGATCAAGGTGGACGGCCATGACATCCGTGAGTTCGACAGAGGAGAACTGCGGAAGATGTTCGGTATGGTTCTCCAGGATACCTGGCTGTTTAAAGGAAGCATTGAGGACAATATCCGGTACGGAAAGCTTGATGCCACCCATGAAGAGGTGGTGGAGGCGGCGAAGGCGGCCTATGTGCACCGGTTTGTACAGACCCTTCCCGGCGGTTATGGAATGGAGCTGAACGAGGAGGCCAGCAATGTATCCCAGGGACAGAAACAGCTTCTGACCATTGCAAGAGCAATCCTGGCGGACCCGAAGATCCTGATCCTGGATGAAGCCACCAGCTCTGTGGATACCAGGACAGAGGTGCGGATTCAGAAAGCCATGGACCGGCTGATGGAAGGGCGTACCAGCTTTATCATCGCACACCGCCTGTCTACCATCCGGGATGCAGACCTGATCCTGGTCATGAAGGACGGGGACATCATCGAACAAGGGAAGCACGAAGAGCTGCTGGAAAGAAATGGTTTCTATGCAGAACTTTACAATTCGCAGTTTGAGAGGAGCGCATAAAGGATGGACCGCCTGGAACAGCAATTTGCATTTATTCAGGAAATTGATAAAGAAAAATTTATCGGCCGTCAGACATATCTGTCTGACGGCCTGCGTAAGGAAAATGACGCGGAACACGCCTGGCATCTGGCATTGATGACGATTTTGCTCAGCGAATATGCCAATGAGGGCATTGACGTGTTAAAGACCGTGACCATGCTTCTGATCCATGATATTGTGGAAATTGATGCCGGGGATACCTATGCCTATGACGAGGAAGGGAAAAAGACTCAGAAGGAGCGGGAGGAAAGAGCGGCAGAGCGGATCTTTGGCCTGCTCCCGGAAGACCAGGGGAAGAGATTTAAGAGGCTGTGGCAGGAATTTGAAGAGCAGAAGACACCGGAGGCAAAATTTGCCAGGACTATGGATAATCTCCAGCCCATGATGTTAAACCATGCCACAGACGGGAAAGCCTGGGTGGAGCATGGAGTGTTCTTAGATCAGATCCTGAAGAGAAATGAAAATACCCACAAGGGCTCCGAAGCTCTGTGGGAATATGCCCGGGAGCATTTCATCCGGCCAAGTCTTGAGAAGGGGCGGATCAAACCCTCCCGGGAGTAAAGAGGGGATTGCTATTTCATGGCAAGTCCTGACAAAACAGACTTCACATGACTGATTTCCTGCTGGGAAGCTTTCTCAGCGGGAACATAATAGCTCTTTTCACGGGCAATCTGATACAGTTTTTCCTGGGACATTTCACATTCGTTGCGGATTTTTTTCAGACATTGTTTCAACTCTTTGTTTTCGGTCTGCGGGATCATCTCTCCATAGCGGACCAGTTCTCCGTTGACGCCCGCCAGGGCGTCAGCTACCATTGTTTTTTCATCTAACATCTTCCCAAACCTCCTATAAAAATTTCATCAGATCCTGCTTGTTTTTCATAGCAGAATCAGCGGCATCCTGAAACAGTTTTTTGACCTCCGGATCCTGTGCCTGCGAGGCATAATCCTGCATCTTGCAGTGTGTGGTGTCATAGCCTCCGATCAGGTGGCGCAGATTCTGAAGATCAAGAATCGAAATTTCGCTCATATTTATTTCCTCCTTTGAAATAGAATCTCTGATCGGGATTATTCTGCTCCGGAAAAGGGAGAAATATACTGGATATTTTTGGATACAGAAGCTTTTTTCAGTAAAGCAAGAAACAGCTTTTTCATTCCGTGATCAGAGGGATATAACACCTCCGGGTGCCATTGGACTCCGAGTGCAAAGGGATGTCCGGGAAGCTCGATGGCCTCGACAACGCCGTCAGAAGCGATGGCAGAGGGGCGGAGACTGGCTGGGATCAGATGAAGGCACTGGTGGTGAAAACTATTGACTTCTGCATATTCTCCGAGAAAATCATATAGCATGCTATTTTTTGAGATGGTAATCTTATGACATACATCCTGACGGTGGACGGAAACCTGCATATGGTTCAAAGTATGTACAGGACGAAGGGACAGATCCTGCCAGATGGTGCCGCCAAGGGCTAAGTTCATCACCTGCATCCCCCGGCAGATGGCAAGGACGGGCAGACGGGACTGAAGAACATAGGCCATCAGAGAAAGATGGAACCGGTCGGTGAAAAGATCTGTCCCGCCCTGATCGGTAAGCAGCTCTTCTCCGAAGAGGAGGGGAGTAATATCCCCGCCTCCACAGAATAAAAAGCCGTCGCAGAGCCGGGAAAAGCCCGCATACAGACTGGTATCCCCGGTGACGGGAAGGACCGTGGGAAGCCCTCCGGCATCTGTCACCGCATCCAGGTAAGGCTGGGAAACAAACTGACGGCCATTTTCCGAGCCGCACATGACAATTCCGATCACGGGACGCATAAAATTCCTCCTTTTCAAATAGAATACAGCAGGTTATACTGATTCTATGAAAGAAGGGGGGATTTTATGAAACTGATCGACCTGCACTGTGATACGATCTGGAAGCTGATGGACCTGGACAGAAAGGGCGATCTTATGGAAAATGGATGCAGTATCAACATTCCGGCTATGAGACAGGCGGGGACAAAGGCACAGTTTTTCGCCTGTTTTACTTATATTGAGGAGTGGAAGGAGCGGGGCGGATATGACGGAGCCTACCGCCATGTGAAGGAAATGATCCATTATCTGAAGGGGCAGACAGATTCCTTTGCGGATGATATGGCGCTTGCCCTGACCTATGAAGATCTGCAGGAAAATGCAGGAAGAGGCAAGATCTCAGCCTGTCTGACCGTAGAAGAGGGAGGAGTCCTGAACGGAAAAACAGAACGGCTGGAGGAATTGTACCGGGAGGGCGTGCGGCTGATGACACTGATGTGGAATTATGAAAACTGCATCGGTTTTCCAAACAGCAGTAACCCGTCTGTGATGAGGCGGGGACTGAAGGATTTTGGCCGGGAAGTAGTCAGGAAAATGAATGAACTGGGGATGATCATCGACGTGTCCCATGCTTCCGACGGTGTGTTCTGGGATGTGCTTGAGGAATCAACGCAGCCGGTAGTTGCTTCTCACTCTAATTGCCGGGCTATCTGTCCCCATCCCCGGAACCTGACGGACGAGATGATCCGGACGCTTGCAAAAGAGGGAGGCATTGCAGGCTTAAACTTTTACGGCCCATTTCTGGGAGACGAACATGCGTCAAAGATCGAGGAAATGACAAGCCATGTCCTTCATATGCTGAACGTGGGCGGCAGTGAATTCGCAGCCATTGGAACTGATTTTGACGGGTTTGACGGAATGGATGAGCTGGAGATCCCCGATGCAGGGAAGATGGAGCGCCTCTGGGATGCGCTGAAAAAGAAAGGCGTGACAGAACGCCAGCTGGATCGGATCTGGGGAGGCAATGCAGAACGGATCTGCGCACAGGTACTGGACCGGAAAAGGTCATGAAAGAGACCGAAGAAAAAGATAGAAATGAGAGGAAAACAATATGAAACCCAAACTGACATTTGGAACTATGAAGCTTATGGCAGGGACTCTGGGGGAAGAGTCGCCGGTGCCGGATCTGGTTGGCGGCCTGATCCTGCAGAATAAGCTGGAATTTTATCTGGACGAAGACGATGAGCTCTATGAAGGATACGGCCGGTGCCAGACCTCGTATCCGTACCGGCAGTATACCTGCTATTCCCGGGAGCTTAAGGAGACAGAAGTCAAAACGGCGGTGCTGGAAAATGACTATCTGAAGGCAGTATTTCTGCCGGAGTATGGCGGAAGGCTCTGGAGCCTGACAGACAAAGAACAAGGGAGAGAGCTTTTATATACCAACGATGTGCTGCGGTTTTGCAATCTTGCCGTACGAAATGCCTGGTTCAGCGGCGGTGTGGAGTGGAATCTGGGCGTGATCGGCCATACGCCTCTGACGGCGGACCAGCTGTATACGGCAGTCCTGGAGCAGGAGGACGGGACAAAGATCCTGCGGATGTATGAGTATGAGAGAATCCGCGGTGTGACCTATCAGATGGATTTCTGGCTGGGAGAAAAGGACCGGTTCCTGAATGCCCGGATGCGGGTGGTGAATTTTGGAGAAGAAGTGGTGCCCATGTACTGGTGGAGCAATATGGCTGTGCCGGAAGAAGACGGCGGCCGGGTGATCGTGCCGGCAAAGAAGGCTTTTACCAATAAGGACTGGGGCGTTTATAAGGTGGATATTCCCTTTGTAAATGGGGTGGATATTACCCGGTATCAGCAGATCCCGGAGTCGGTGGACTATTTCTTTGATATCCCGGAGGAAAGCCCCAAATATATCGCCCATGTGGACGGCGGCGGGTATGGACTTCTGCATCTGTCTACAAACAGGCTTCGTTCCAGAAAGCTGTTTTCCTGGGGAAACAGGCCGGGCGGTGACCACTGGCAGGAGTTTCTGACAGATCAGGCAGGAAAATATCTTGAGATCCAGGCCGGACTTGCGAAGACACAGTACGGATGTATTCCTATGGCGCCGCATACGGCATGGGAATGGATGGAACGATATGGCAGCATCCAGCTCACTGGAGAGGAACAGGAGATGGAGTTTGAGGAATTAAGAGGAGCCGTGACCCGAAAGGTAGAAGATCTGGAGGAGTTCTCCCAGATGGAAGAACTTTTGCAGGAGACAAAGGCCATGGCAAAGGAGCCGGCCAGTGTTGTATGGGAAGGCAGCAGTTTCGGTGCGCTGCGGGCCAGGGAGCGCTCCATGAAAGGGCTGCGTCCGCTTTCAGAGCATTTAGCTTTTTCCGTGCAGGAAAAGGAACAGATATGGAAGGATTATCTGGAGACGGGGATCCTTAAGGAGCCAGACCCGAAGGAAGCGCCGCCGGCCTTTGTAAACAGTGCAGAAATTTTCCAGATGCTGAAAAAGACGGCAGCGGAAACGGACGGCTGGTATGCACATTATCAGCTGGGGATTCTCTACATGCAGGAGAAAGCGTATGAGGATGCGAAAGAACAGCTTCAGGCTTCGCTTGCGGCCGGAGAGCAGCCGTGGGCCCTTCATGCGCTTGCTGCGCTGCATGTGCTGGAAAATCAGGAGGACAAAGCAGCCTCTTTGATGGAAAGAGGACTCTGCCTTCGGATGGATGACCTGGCATATATAAAGGAGGGATTTCAGATCCTGCTGACCTGCCGGGCATACGAAGCAGTAAAGAGGATCTATGAACAGCTGGAGGAAAAGCTTCAGCAAAACGGAAGACTGAAATTAGGCTACGCCTTCTCCTTGTATCAGCTGGGAGAAGCGGACCGGGCAGCCGGGCTGCTGGAAGAGAACGGCGGTCTGGTAGTGGAGGATATCCGGGAAGGAGAGGACGGACTGAACGCACTCTGGGAAAAGACCCATCGGGAACTTTCCGGAGAGGATCAGGAAGTACCCTATCATTTTGACTTTAAAGCAGTTTAACGAAAAAGCCCCGCTTGCAGGAGCATGTCAGATATGACAGCGCCTGCGGCGGGGCTTAAAATTTTACTCTGCTTATTTCGAAATTTTTTCTACGTTCTGAAGCTTCATGGCGCGCACCTTCAGCGGCAGACCGAACAGGTTGATGAAGCCGTCGGCGTCATGGTGGTCATAGAGATCACCAGTGGTGAAGCTTGCAAGAGACTCACTGTACAGAGAGTAGGGAGATGTGGTTCCGGCTTTTGTGATATTACCCTTGTAGAGCTTGAATTTTACTTCACCGGTCACATATTCCTGGGTGCTTTCAATGAAAGCCTGGATGGCTTCCCTGAGTGGGGTAAACCATTTGCCTTCATAGACTACCTGTGACAGCTTGTTTGCCATTTCTTCCTTCACCTCATAGGTGGCGCGGTCTAAGATCAGTTCCTCTAACTGCTGGTGAGCTTCGTAGAGGATTGTTCCGCCCGGAGTTTCATATACTCCGCGGGATTTCATGCCGACTACGCGGTTTTCTACGATGTCACAGATGCCGATACCGTGCTTTCCTCCCAGCTCGTTCAGCTTGCGGATGATATCGGAAACCTTCATCTCTTCGCCATTGATGCTCTTTGGCACTCCCTTTTCAAAGGTCATGGTCACATATTCTGCCTCGTCCGGAGCTTTTTCCGGGGGAACAGTCAGAACCAGAAGATCATCATAATTTGGCTCTACAGACGGATCTTCAAGCTCCAGTCCCTCGTGGCTGATGTGCCAGAGGTTGCGGTCGCGGCTGTAGCTGTGGCTGGCGTCGAATGGAAGATCGATGCCATGCTGTTTGCAGTATTCGATCTCATCTTCACGGGACTGCATGGTCCAAAGATCAGTCATTCTCCAGGGGGCGATGATCTTTAAGTCCGGAGCCAGGGCGCGGATGCCAAGCTCAAAACGGATCTGGTCATTTCCTTTGCCGGTAGCGCCGTGGCAGATGGCCACAGCCCCTTCCTTTCTTGCAATCTCCACCAGACGTTTTGCGATGGCGGGACGTGCCATGGCAGTGCCAAGCAGATATTTGTTTTCATAAACCGCATGTGCCTGTACACAGGGAACAATGTAGTTATCGCAGAAATCATCTACGATATCTTCAATATATAATTTGGAAGCGCCGGACATTTTTGCACGCTTTTCCAGTCCGTCCAGTTCTTCTCCCTGCCCGCAGTTTACACAGCAGCAGATAACTTCATAGCCAAAGGTCTCTTTCAGCCACGGAATGACTGCCGTGGTGTCCAGGCCGCCGGAATAGGCCAATACAACTTTCTCACTCATGATGAAAAACCTCCTGAATTTTAAATGTAATTTTATGATTATTTTTCGTTCTGTAAATCGCATAGATAACTATACACTAAAATTTATAATTATGCAAGATAAAAAAACGAGGACAGGGTTGACATATATAGATGATCTATGTATTATATAGATGTCCGATGTATAGATAATCTACATATCATGAGAGGAGGAAAAGATATGAGTATTGATAAAAGTCTGATATCAGGAAGTACGTCCATGCTGGTGATGAAGCTGCTGGAGGAACAGGATATGTATGGCTATCAGATGATCGCAGCGCTTAAGAAGCGGTCGAATAATGTGTTTGAGCTGAAGGCCGGCACTTTATATCCGCTGCTCCACGGAATGGAAAGCAAGGGATATCTGACTTCCTATGAGCAGGAGGAAGGAGGAAAGACGCGGAAATATTACGGGCTTACCAGAGAAGGAAGAAAGGTTTTAAAGGAAAAAAAGGAAGAGTGGAAGACCTACCGCTATGCGGTGGAGAGTGTACTTAAGGCGGACGGTGCACTGGCAGGGAATGTATAAGGGGGGGAGTGATATGAAGAGGGAAGAGTATTTACAGAAAATAGGAGAGCAGATCCGTTTTGAGAAAGCACGGGAAGGGGTGAAGGCGGAACTGGAATGGCACATAGAAGACCAGAAGGAAGAATTTCTGTGTGCAGGGATGACGGAAGCGGAGGCTGAAGAAGCCGCGGTGCGGGAGATGGGAGATCCTGTTGCGGTGGGAACAGAGCTGGACCGGATACACCGGCCCAGGATGGCCTGGAACTGCATCATCCTGATCGGAGTGCTGTATCTTGCAGGCCTTCTTCTGCAAAGACTCCTGGGAGCACAGACAGAGAGCAGCTTTTACGGGGGAGGGGTTCTTACGTATGCCGCAAAACTTTTATTTGGTTTTGGAGTGATGCTTCTGATATGTTATGTGGATTACAGCCGTATTGCCAGATGGATCCGCCAGATATGGGCGGCCTTGTTTCTGGTTTTGACCCTGGGGGCCTGCGTGTTTGGAACACCGGTGAACGGCGCAAATTTCTGGATCTACGGAGCCTTGAACGTGAAGCTTCTGGTATTTTTGTTTGTTCCTTTATATGGAGGACTGATCTTCTGGTACCGGGGAAGAGGAAGGAGAGGGCTTTTCTGCGTTCTTTTGTGGGGCCTGCTGCCAGCGGCAGTCTGCATACTGATCAGAAGTTTTGCGACAGCAGTGCTGCTTGCGGTGCTTATGCTGGTCCTTTTGTCTCTGGCGGTATACCGTGGATGGTTTGAGAGAAAAGGGAGAAAGCTGCTGCTGATGAGCTGGGGAGCGTTCCTGGTACTCATCGCCTCGTTTTTCCTTGTCTGCTGGAACATGGGCGGATACCGGGCGGAGCGTATTCGGGCAATCCTGCATCCGTATTCTACAGAGGCAGGGGAGAGGCTTGAGATCCTAAGAGAGATCGCACTTTCCAGCCAGTTTGCCGGCAGCAGTCCGTGGGCCGGGAGAGTGCCGGACTATGGAGACGGGTATTCCTTTATGTTTAGTCATATCACCGCCAGATACGGGATCCTTGCTGTACTTTTGCTGGCAGGCACGATACTGGGATTATTCCTTTATTTCCTGCGAAATGTGCTGCGGCAGAGAAACCAGCTGGGAATGATCATGGGAAGCGGCTGTGTATTGGTGCTGATGGCGCAGACGATATTGTATATCCTGACCAATGGAGGGCTGATCCTTCATGGATATAATTACTGTCCCTTCCTGACTTACGGGGGAACAGGGGTGATGGTGACCAATATCCTTCTGGGGATCCTGCTTAGTATCTACAGATATGAAAACATCCCGCTGGTGATGGCGGTGCAGCCAGCACCATTCGGAAAAGCGCACTGATAAATAAAAAAGGAAAATCTAAGAAAGAACTTGCATAATATACGATACAGATGTATAATTATGCAAGTTCTTTTTAAATTTGTATTTGAATATCACGGATATTCAGATATAATAGGATAGAAAATATGAATTCAAAGGATGGAGATATTATGATAAAGGCAGGAATCATCGGGGCAACGGGATATGCAGGAGGAGAACTGGTGCGGATCCTTTCCGGACACCCGGATGTGGAGATTGTATGGTACGGCTCCAGAAGCTATATAGACCAGAAATATGCGGATGTGTACCGCAATATGTTCCGGATCGTGGATGCCGCGTGCATGGATGATAATATGGAAGAACTGGCAGAGGAGGCGGATGTGATCTTCACGGCCACGCCCCAGGGATTCTGTGCATCAGTGATCAGTGAGGAGATCCTTTCCAAGACAAAGATCGTGGATCTGAGTGCGGATTTCCGGATCAAGGATGTGAAGACTTATGAAAAATGGTATGGCATCGAGCATAAAAGTCCGCAGTTTATCGAAGAAGCGGTATACGGACTCTGCGAGGTGAACCGGGAGGACGTAAAATCCGCAAGACTGGTGGCAAATCCGGGATGCTATACGACCTGTTCGATCCTGACGGCCTATCCGCTTTCCAAGGAAGGGCTGATCGATATGAATACGCTGATCGTAGACGCCAAGTCTGGCACGTCCGGAGCAGGAAGAGGCGCCAAGGTGCCAAACCTTTTCTGCGAGGTCAATGAAAATATGAAGGCCTATGGCGTGACCACCCACCGTCATACACCGGAAATTGAAGAACAGCTTTCCTATGCATCCGGGGAACCGGTGATGATCAATTTCACGCCTCACCTGGTGCCTATGAACCGCGGGATCCTGGCAACAGAATATGCATCCTTAAAGGAGAAGGTGACGGCAGAAGAAGTGATGGCCATCTATCAGAAATATTATGGAAACGAATATTTTATCCGCCTTTTAGGAGCGGGGGCCTGCCCGGAGACCAAATGGGTAGAGGGAAGCAACTTTGTAGACATCGGTTTCCAGATTGATGAGAGGACGAACCGGATCGTCATGATGGGAGCCATTGATAACCTGGTAAAAGGCGCGGCCGGACAGGCGGTGCAGAACATGAACCTGATGTTTGGACTGCCGGAGCAGGAGGGATTAAAGCTGGTTCCGCTGTTTCCATAATTCATGCGGAAGAAAACAGGATGTTACATTAGAATCCGGGATAAGGAGATACATATGTTAAGAGTAATGACGATAGATGATTATGATCAGGTATACGCACTCTGGAAGACCATCAAAGGCTTTGGGATCCGGAGTGTAGACGATTCCCGGGAGGGGATCCGAAGGTTCCTTAAGCGCAATCCTTCTACCAGCGTGGTGGCAGAAGAAGATGGAAAGATCGTGGGAGCCATCCTCTGTGGTCACGACGGGAGGCGGGGCTGTCTTTACCATGTGTGCGTAGACCCGGCTTACCGGATGCGGGGGATCGGGAAATCCATGGTGGTGTTTGCCATGGAGGCCTTAAAAAAAGAAGAAATCAATAAAGTGTCTCTGATCGCATTTACGAAAAATGATATCGGGAATGCCTTTTGGAAAGAAATCGGCTGGACAAAGAGACAGGATCTGAACTATTATGATTTTACATTGAATGAAGAAAATATCACTGCATTTATACAGTAAAAGGAGGAGTTACTTATGGAGATTATTACAGGAGGAGTAACCGCGGCGACAGGCTTTGAGGCTGCAAGCACCGCGGCAGGGATTAAATATCAGGACAGGACAGATATGGCGCTTGTATACAGCCAGGCGCCCTGTGTGGCAGCGGGAACATTTACCACCAATGTCGTAAAGGCGGCGCCGGTGAAGTGGGACCGGCAGGTGATCGAAAGCGGTGTCCCGGTGCAGGCAGTGATCGTAAACTCCGGGATTGCCAATGCGTGTACCGGAGAGGAGGGCTTCGGATACTGCAAGGAGACGGCCGAGGCGGCGGCAGAAGCACTGAATATCCGTGCAGAAGGTGTAACCATTGGTTCCACCGGCGTCATCGGGATGCAGCTTCCTATCGAGAAGGTAAAAGCAGGGATTCGGGTACTGGCTGAGAAGAAAAACAGTTCCCTGGATAATGGCACGGATGCAGCCAGAGCCATCATGACCACGGACACCTGTGAAAAAGAGCTGGCAGCGATCATTAAAGTAGGAGAAAAAACAGTGACCATCGGAGGCATGGCAAAGGGCTCCGGCATGATCCATCCAAATATGTGCACCATGCTGGCGTTTATCACCACCGATGCGGTAATAGGAAAAGATACGCTTCAGAAGGCATTGAGCGAGGATGTAAGGGATACCTACAATATGATCTCTGTAGACGGAGATACTTCCACCAATGACACCGTGCTTCTTCTGGCCAATGGAATGGCGGAAAACGAAGAGATCCAATATGGCACGCCGGAGTATGAAGAATTTGTAAAAGCCCTCCACGTGGTCAATGAGTATCTGGCAAAGAAGATTGCCGGAGACGGAGAGGGGGCGACTGCGCTGTTTGAGGTAAAGGCAGTGGGATGTGAGAGTGTGGAGCAGGCGAAGACCCTGGCAAAGGCAATCGTATGTTCCAACCTGACAAAGACGGCCATTGCCGGACACGATGCCAACTGGGGACGGATCCTGTGTGCTATGGGCTATTCCGGGGCACAGTTTGATCCGGAAAAGGTAGACCTTTTCTTTGAAAGCGAGGCAGGGAAGATCAAGATCATTGAAAACGGTACGGCTGTAGCTTACAGTGAAGAGGAGGCGACAAAAATCCTGTCTCAAAAAGAAGTGACGGCTATCGCAGATGTAAAAATGGGAGAGTTCACTGCTACGGCCTGGGGATGTGATCTTACTCATGGATACATTGATATCAATGCGGATTACAGAAGCTAACAAACAGACTTAAGCAAACAGACACGTCAGGAAGGAAGCGGATAATTATGAATAAGAGCATGCAGAAATATCTGGATAAGGCGGAGGTGCTGATCGAGGCGCTGCCCTATATCCAGCGGTTTAACCGGAAGATCATTGTAGTAAAATACGGCGGCAGCGCCATGGTGGATGAGACCTTAAAGGAGCGGGTCATCCAGGATGTGACGCTTTTAAAGCTGGTAGGATTTAAACCGATCATCGTTCACGGAGGCGGCAAAGAGATCAGCAAATGGGTAGGCAAGGTCGGTATGGAGCCGGAGTTTGTAAATGGACTGCGTGTGACCGACGAAGCGACCATGGAACTGGCGGAGATGGTGCTTGGAAAAGTGAACAAAAGTCTGGTGCAGCTGGTGGAGAGCCTGGGAGTGCGTGCCATCGGCATCAGCGGAAAAGACGGGAAGCTTCTGACGGTGGAGAAAAAATATGCAGACGGTGAGGACATCGGGTTTGTGGGAGATATCAAGAAGGTCAACGGCGACATTTTGTATGATCTTCTGGAAAAGGATTTCCTTCCCATCGTATGTCCGGTGGGGCTGGATGATGAATACCAGACCTACAACATCAATGCGGATGATGCGGCCTGTGCGATCGCAAGGGCCATGAAGGCAGAAAAGCTGGCTTTCCTGACGGATATTGAAGGGGTCTATAAGGATCCGGATGATCCGGAAACCCTGATCTCAGAGCTTCGGGTATCCGAGGCGGAGGAACTGATGGAGCAGGGATATATTGGAGGCGGAATGTTGCCGAAGCTTCAGAACTGCATTGATGCGATCGAGAACGGGGTATCCCGGGTGCATATCCTGGACGGACGGATCCCGCATTGCCTGCTGCTTGAGATCTTTACGAACAAAGGAATCGGCACGGCAATTCTGAACGATGAAGAGGAACGGTTTTACAGCGGAGAATAAGAAAACGGAGATGATACTATGATGAATCCATATATGCAGGAAACGGAAAAAGCACTGGTACATACTTATAACCGGTTCCCGGTGATTTTTGAAAAGGGAGAGGGCGTCTACCTTTACGATACCGAGGGAAAGAAATATCTGGATTTTGCGGCCGGGATAGCAGTCTGCGGCCTGGGGTACGGCAATCCGGAACTGACGGCAGCTGTTAAAGAACAGACAGAACTTCTCTGGCATACTTCCAACCTGTTTTATAATGCTTCCTGCGGGACCGCGGCAGAGGCCCTTAAGAAGGCTTCCGGTATGGACCGGGTATTCTTTACCAACAGCGGGACGGAGGCCAATGAAGGAATGTTGAAAGCGGCAAGGAAATATGCCTGGAAGAAGAAAACCGGAAGGTACGAGTTTATCGCCATGGAAGGTTCTTTCCACGGACGGAGCATGGGAGCTTTGTCGGTGACGGAGCATGAGGCTTACCGCACGCCTTTTGAACCGCTGATCCCGGGAGTGAAATTTGCAAAATTCAATGATCTGGACAGCGTAAAAGCACTGATTTCTGATAATACCTGTGCGATCATCCTGGAGCCGATCCAGGGAGAGGGCGGGATCAATATGGCGGATCCGGAGTTTTTAAAAGGAATCCGAAAACTCTGTGACGAGGAAGGAATCCTGCTTCTCTTTGATGAGATCCAGTGCGGCATGGGACGTACCGGCCAGATGTTTGCATGGCAGTATTATGGCGTAAAGCCGGATATGATGTCCATGGCCAAAGCTATCGGAAGCGGCGTGCCGGTGGGGGCCTTTGCCATGACAGAGGATGTGGCAAAAGATTCTCTGGAGCCGGGAGACCACGGGACCACCTATGGTGGGAATCCGCTGGTATGTACGGCTGTTGCAAAGACGCTGGAAATTTTCGAAAAAGAGCGCCTGACGGAACATGTAAAGGAGATCGGAGCCTATCTGGAAGAGAGGCTTGATGAGCTGGCAGCCTCAGAAGACACAGTGCTGGAACGAAGAGGGACCGGATTGATTCAGGGCATCCGGCTAACAAAGCCTGCCGGTGAGGTGACAGCCCGGGCAATGGAAGAAGGACTGGTAATTATCACGGCCAGAAGCGATGTGATACGCTTCGTGCCGCCTATGGTCATTACGAAAGAGCATGTGGATGAAATGATCGAAAAGCTGAAAAAATCATTATAGGAATCCCGGAAGGACATAAAACCCCGGTCATTGGAGATACTAGCCGTAAAAAATGAGGAGGTATCGGAAGATGATCGGGTTTTTCATTGCAGTTTTATCAGGAGCGCTGATGAGTGTACAGGGAGTGTTTAATACCCAGGTGACGAAGACCACCGGCATGTGGGTCAGCAATGCCTGGGTCCAGTTCAGTGCACTGCTTTTATGTCTTGTGGCCTGGCTTGTGGCCGGAAGGGACAGCTTCGGGGCTATCGCCAAAGTGGAGCCCAAATACGTACTGCTTGGCGGTGTGATCGGCGCCGGGATCACCTGGACGGTGATCAAGAGTATGGCGCAGCTTGGGCCGGCGAAGGCGGCGTTTTTTATTGTTATGTCCCAGCTGATCGTTGCATATCTGATAGAGGTGATGGGACTGTTCGGTGTGGAGAAGGAGCCGCTGGAGTGGCGTCGAGTCGCAGGTATGGTGATCGCACTGATTGGAGTTGCAATTTTTCAGTGGAAATAGTACAATAACTTTATCTAGGCATAAGCAGGGTGTTTGCAGTTCCGACAGACTGTAAAGGAGTAGATTATGCCAGGAAAAGGGAATAAAAGCTTAAGTTTTGCAGCCTTGGCTGCATTATACCTGTTGTTGTGTGTGGGCTCTCTTTGGGGATGTTCGCTGCAGCAGGAGGAACAGGTATTGGAGGAAGCAAAGATACAGGAAGCTGATGCCGGAGAGGAGGATTCCCCGGAACCAGAGGAATCAGCGGCCGGGGAGAATGAGGGAGAGGACAGCGCTCCCGGCGGACAAAGCGGCCGGGTAGTGGTCCATGTCTGCGGCCAGGTGGCGGCTCCGGGAGTCTATGAACTTGCCGAAGGGAGCAGGATCTATGAAGCCATTGAAGCGGCTGGAGGAGTAAACGGCCAGGCTGCTCCGGAGGGGCTGAACCAGGCGGCTTGTGTGGAAGACGGCCAACAGATCTATGTGCCTTCGGTCCAGGAACTTCAGGATAACAGCTTCACGGCGGCCGGAGATTCCGGCGCTGCAGAAGACGGAAGAGTGAATATCAATACAGCTCAGGCAGAAGAGCTGATGACGCTTTCCGGAATCGGAGAGGCCAAAGCCGCGGCTATCATCCAGTACCGGGAGGAAAATGGAGGCTTTCAGAGCATTGAAGAGCTGATGGAGATCAGCGGAATCAAAGAAGGTGTATTCGAAAAAATAAAAGATCAAATAAAAGTATAACAGGGGAGAGCTTTTATGAGCAGACATGTATTGGTGGTAGATGATGAAAAGTTAATTGTAAAAGGCATCCGTTTCAGTCTGGAGCAGGACGGGATGGAAGTAGACTGTGCCTATGACGGTGAGGAAGCACTTAAGCTTGCCAGGGAGAATCACTATGATATGATTCTTCTGGATGTGATGCTGCCAAAGCACGACGGCTTTGAAGTATGCCAGCAGATCCGGGAGTTCTCGGATGTGCCGATCATCATGCTGACAGCAAGAGATGATGATATGAATAAGATCCTGGGGCTGGAGTACGGGGCCGACGATTACATTACCAAGCCCTTTAATATCCTGGAAGTGAAGGCAAGGATCAAGGCGATCATGCGGCGTACCGGACGGCGGGAACAGGACCGGAAAGGCACAAGGCTAATCGTCAAAGGAGATATGAAAATTGACTGTGAGAGCCGGCGGGTAGTGATCGCTGAAAAAGAGATCAATCTGACGGCCAAGGAATTTGACCTTTTAGAGCTTCTGGCCACGAACCCGGGCAAGGTATACAGCCGGGAAAATCTTCTGAACATTGTATGGGGATATGAGTACCCGGGCGATGCAAGAACGGTGGATGTACATATCCGGAGGCTGCGGGAGAAGATCGAGGCTAATCCGAGTGATCCAAAATATGTCTATACAAAATGGGGTGTTGGTTATTATTTCAGGGGTTAAAAAATATCTTACGAATCATATACTGGGAAGTCTCCGGTTCCGGATCATTCTTCTGATGGTCCTGGCCGGTGCGGTCCCGGCGATGATTATGCAGGCTGTGATCCTGAACAGCTACGAGGCGCGGGCGGTTGATGTACGGACCGCCGAGATACAGAATCAATGTACAATTCTATGCAATCAGCTTGGCAGTACTGGCTCTCTGAATGGCCGGGCTGCTGAATCTATCCGTACAGAGCTGGTACAGATGTCCAATATTTACGATGGACGCGTGCTGGTGATCGATCGGAATTTCCAGGTGGAAGAAGATACATACGATATGGATATCGGGAAGACGATTGTTTCTGCAGACGTGATCCATTGTCTGGAAGGGACAGGGACCAGCAATTATGATGAAAAGAATTCCTATATCGAAGTGACAGCGCCGATCTTTGACGCATCCGGGGAGACAGTGCTGGGCGTCCTGCTGGTCAGTGTCTCCACGGATTCTATTGAGGATAATCTGTCCGTGCTGGATGGGAAAGCTGATGTGGCCTGGGTTACCATGATACTGGTGGTGCTGGTGTTGGCGTTTCTCCTGGGATTTGTGATGACCAGACCTTTCCAGAGGATCACGCGGTCGATTTCTGCGGTTACAGAAGGGTATGACGATCATTATCTCAATGAAAATGCTTATACAGAGACGAGGGCGCTGTCGGAGGCATTTAATAAGATGCTGGGAAGGATGCGTATCCTGGATGATTCCAGAAATGAGTTTGTCTCCAATGTGTCTCATGAGCTGAAAACACCGCTGACCTCTATGAAGGTGCTGGCGGACTCTCTCTTGTCTCAGGAAGAGGTGCCTCCGGAGCTTTATAAAGAGTTTATGGGCGATCTTTCGCAGGAGATCGAGCGTGAGAATAAGATTATTAATGATCTTCTGTCTCTGGTGAAGATGGATAAGACAGCGAATACTATGAATATCACGTCGGAGAATATTAATGCACTGGTGGAACGGATCCTGAAGCGGCTGCGGCCTATTGCGGCAACCCGGAATATTGAAGTAGTATTTGAGAGCTTTCGCCCGGTAACGGCAGAGGTGGATGAAGTAAAGCTGACGCTGGCAATCTCCAATCTGGTGGAAAATGCCATTAAATATAATAAAGAAGACGGATGGATCCATGTATCGCTGAATGCAGACCACAAATATTTCTATCTGGAAGTAGCGGATTCAGGAATCGGAATCCCGGAGGAATCTATGGAGCACATTTTTGAGAGATTCTACCGGGTTGACAAGTCCCATTCCCGGGAGATCGGAGGGACAGGACTTGGTCTTGCTATTGCAAGGAGTGCGGTGGTCATGCATCGCGGTGCGATCAAAGCTTACAGTCAGCTGGGTGAGGGAACTACGTTTGCGGTCCGGATCCCTCTGACATATGTGTTATAAAGGGAGGGCATTATGAAAAGGAACGAGCGTATGATCTGTCTGGTCATGACGTTTCTGTTATGTCTGGGACTGGCGGCCGGATGTGGACGGGAAGAGGAGACGGATCCGGCGCAGATCGAAGGGACCTATCTCTGTTTTGTGAATAATGACGGGGACGGACTGGTCAGAGAGGAGTATGAGATCAAAGGCGATTCGACAGAGGAAGAGATCGAAGATGTGCTTCGGGCTATGAAAGAAGAGCCTGATTCTATCGACTATAAAAGCGCATTTCCGGAGAATGTACAGGTTACAGAGTGGAGTCTTTCTGACGGAAAGCTCAGCCTTACCTGCAGCGATGGCTATCTCAGGATGTCAGGGGCAGAAGAGGTGCTGCTTCGGGCTGCGGCAGTGGAAAGTCTGTGTCAGATATCCGGCGTGGAATCAGTTGCATTTTTTATAGGGGAAAATCCGCTTACAGATTCAGACGGTAACGAGATCGGCTATATGATGCCGGATGACTTCGTGCAGAATACGGGCTCTACGCTGCACTCCTATCAGGTGAGGGATCTGACGCTGTATTTTGCAAATGAAAAGGGAGACGCACTGGTCCCGGAGACGGTCAGTGTAAGATATAACAGTAATCTGTCAGTAGAAAAGCTGATCGTGGAACAACTGATCAAAGGGCCTTCGCGGGAAGGAGAGAGGGCAGTGGTTCCGCCGGAAACACAGGTGCTGGGAGTATCCAGCCGTGACGGGATCTGTTATGTGAACCTGGATCAGGAATTTTTAAGAGGGGTATCGGGAGTGGATCCCGAAGTGGCGGTCTATGCGATCGTAAATTCCGTGATCGAGGGAGGCGGTGCCAGCCAGGTACAGATCCTGGTAAGCGGGGAGACAGATGTCTCCTATATGAATCGTGTGACGCTAAGCAAACCGTTGACCAGAAATCTGGATATCGTGGAGGAAACAGATTCTTGAAAAACAGACCGCTGCTTGGCTTTTGCCTTGCCCTGCTTGCAGTGATCATTCTGGCGGTGACGGTCGGAGAAGAAAGGTGTATCCCGCATCTTCGGCTGTCGCCGATGGAAAAATATATAAAAGATGGCGGACGGGTACAGGTTCTTGGAACTGTTTATCAGACAGAACAGAAGAATAAAGTCCAGGCAATTTATCTTAAAAACAATTCTATCCGGGGCGGAGACGCCTCGTTCTTTGAAAATCGGATCCTTGTCTATGCAGACCCCAGAATACAGATAAAAATCGGAAACCAGGTATTAATAAAAGGGGAGGCGGCATTTTTTGATGCTGCGCGCAATCCTGGTAATTTTGACCAGAAGCGGTACTATCAAAAAGAGGATATCCATAGTCTGGTATGGGCAGATGAGATAAAAATCTCAGATGGAACGGTATGGCCTTTCCGAAACTGGCTTCATGCCTTTCGTCAGGAATGGAAAGATCTTCTGGTAAGATATATGGGAGAGAAGGAAGGAACTGCCCTGGCTGCCATGATGCTGGGAGAAAAGTCAGGGATGGATGCAGAAGTAAAGTCCCTGTATCAGGCCAGCGGTATCGGGCATATTCTTGCCATATCCGGCCTGCATCTTTCCTTTCTTGGTGTTGGGGCCTACCATATCTTGCGGAAGGTATCAGGATCCTTTGGCCCTTCCGGAGCGGTGGGGATAGGTCTGCTTTTTGTATACGTGCTGATGATCGGCCTGACGGTATCTGTTGTCCGCTCCCTTATCATGTTTCTGTTCCGCGTAGGTGCAGATATTACAGGGAGGCATTATGACGCACCGACGGCACTGGCTGTATCCGCAGCCGTAATCCTATGCTGGAGGCCTCTTTATCTTTACGACGGAGGATTCTGGCTTTCCTTTGGAGCAGTTCTTGCTATGATCCTTCTTCTTCCGGAATTTCAGGGACTTCCCTGGCAGGGATTGTGGGCCAGCCTTTGCGTCAATATAGTTCTGCTGCCGGTTCTTCTATACTATTTCTATGAGTTCCCAGTTTATTCTACGTTTCTGAATCTGCTGATCATTCCTCTGACGTCGGCTCTTCTGGTGCTTGGAATGACGGGAAGCCTTCTGAGCCTTGTGTTTCCGGCGGCAGGAGTTCCTGTGCTCATGCTTTGCAGATGGATTCTCCTCATATTTGAAAAGAGCTGTGAATTTATGCTGGCTCTCCCGGGAGCCAGAGTGGTGGCAGGAAAGCCTGCTTTATGGCAGATGGCCGTGTATTATGCGGTGATCCTGATGGTCTTCCTGTTATGGAAACAATACGGGAAATGGCAGATCCTTTGTCTGTATGTGATTGGCATATTGTGCCTTTTCTGGCGGCCGCTGGAGGGGAATGGAGTCTCTGTTACCGTTCTGGATGTGGGACAGGGCGACAGTATTTTTATCCGGGGGCCGGACGGCGGCGCCTATCTGGTGGACGGCGGCAGCAGCGACGTGGGAAGTGTGGGCCAGTACAGGATAGAGCCTTTTTTAAAGTCCAGAGGCGTGGGAACCCTGGACTACGTATGGGTGACCCATGGGGACGGGGATCATCTGAATGGTCTGGAGGAGCTTTTAAGACGACAAAGCACAGGCGTCAGGATCAAAGCGTTGATACTGCCGCCCCGAAAAGTGTGGGATGAAGCCCTGACCAAGCTTGGGAAACTGGCAGAAGAGGAAGGAACGGCTGTTTATACTATGGAAAAAGGGCAGATGATAAAGGAAGGGGATCTTTCCGTTACCTGCCTGGCACCTGGACAGGGAAAGGAGGGGGAAATGGTTGAACCGGGAAATGAAGCTTCTCTGGTGTTGGCTCTTCAGTATCAGGGATTTGACATGCTGCTTACCGGCGATGTGGAAGGGGCAGGAGAAGAGATGCTGACAGAGACGCTTAAGGCAGAATATGCCGACACGTCCTGGGAGGTGCTGAAAGCGGCGCATCACGGCTCGAAAAGCTCCACCGGCGAGAACTTTCTGAAAGCTGCCGGGCCTTTATATGGCCTGATTTCAGCCGGCAGAGACAACCGTTATGGACATCCCCACCCGGAGACACTGGAAAGATTTTATAAGTCGGGGACAAAGATACTATCCACACAGAACCTGGGGGCTGTTACCATACAAGTGGTTGAATTTGAAATGAAAATTCAGTATACTATAGAGAGGACAGACTGACGTCTGTACATAGAGGTGCAGATGCACGACAGAAAAGAGGGAATTAAAAATGACATATCAGGAAGTATTAGAAAATGCAAGAACATGTATCGGCCCGTTTTGCAAGGCCTGTCCGGTCTGCAACGGAAAAGCCTGCGGCAACAAGGTGCCGGGCCCGGGTGCAAAAGGCACCGGGACGGTAGCGATCCAGAATTATGACGCATGGCAGAAGATCAGTATCAATATGGATACTATCTGCGAGAATAAACCGGTGGACACCACATTCGAACTTTTTGGACAGACCTTCAAGTATCCGATCTTTGCCGGACCGGTGGGGGCTATGAAGCTGCACTATGGCGACAAATATGACGATCAGGAGTACAACAGTATTCTGGTATCCGCCTGTGCGGACGCGGGGATCGCGGCGTTTACCGGAGACGGGACCAATCCGGCGGTGATGGAGGGAGCGACCCAGGCTATCAAGGCAGCAGGCGGAAAAGGTATCCCTACGATCAAGCCCTGGGATATCAATACCTTAAAAGAAAAATTTGCGCTGGTGAAGGATTCCGGTGCTTTTGCGGCGGCCATGGATATTGACGCGGCAGGGCTTCCGTTCCTGAAAAACCAGACACCTCCGGCAGGAAGCAAGTCTGTAGAGGAGCTAAAAGAAGTGGTGCAGGCAGCAGGCGTGCCGTTTATCCTGAAAGGGATCATGACAGTGAAAGGCGCCCTGAAGGCAAAAGAAGCCGGCGCATCTGCCATCGTGGTATCCAACCACGGCGGACGTGTGCTGGATCAGTGCCCGCCGACAGCTGAGGTGCTGCCGGAAATCGCAGAAGCTGTAGGAAAAGACATGAAGATCTTCGTAGACGGAGGTATCCGTTCCGGCGTAGATATTCTGAAGGCCCTTGCGCTTGGCGCGGATGCGGTCCTGATCGGCCGCCCGTTCGTGACCGCGGTATACGGCGGGGCAGAAGAAGGCGTTTCGGCGCTTGCGGAAAAGCTTTCTTCAGAACTTGCTGACGCAATGGCAATGTGCGGGGTTCATTCACTTTCAGAGATCACGAGAGATGTGGTAAGGTAATGCATGAAAAGCTTAAATGAAGACATTAAGTCAGGAACATTTAAACAGGCCTACCTCCTTTATGGGGAGGAGGCCTATTTAAAAAAGCAGTATAAGGATAAGATTACAGCCGCCATGTTCCCAGACGGGGACAGGATGAATTATGCTTATTATGAAGGGAAAGGGATTAATCCGGGAGAGCTGATCGATCTGGCGGAGACGATGCCTTTTTTTGCGGACCGCAGGCTGATCGTAGTGGAAAACTCCGGCTTTTTCAAAACTGCAACTCCGGAGCTTGCCGATTATATCAAGAACATGCCAGAGACGGCATGTTTTCTGTTTGTGGAACAGGAAGTGGACAAGCGGGGAAAGCTTTATAAGGCGGTGAAGGATAAAGGCCGCGTAGCAGAACTTGGGAGACAGGATGAAAAGACCCTGCTCTACTGGATCGCAGGAAATATGAAGCGGGAAGGAAAGCAGATCAGGGAATCTACCGCCCGGTACCTGGTGAACCGGACCGGGACAGATATGGAAAATCTGGAGCAGGAAATGGAGAAGCTGCTTGCCTATACCCTGGGACGGGATGAGGTGACGGTAAAGGATATTGATGAGATCTGCACCACGCATATCAGCAGTCAGATCTTTGCCATGGTAGAGGCGGTGGCCGTAAAGAAGCAGAAGCAGGCACTGGACTACTATTATGACCTGCTGGCGCTGAAGGAACCGCCGATGCGGATCCTTTATCTTCTGGTCCGGCAGTTTAAGCTTCTTATGGAGGTAAAGGATCTTTTGCGCCGGGGATTTGATAAGTCCCAGATCGCAAAAGAGGCAAAGCTCCATCCCTTTGTGGCCGGAAAATATATGCAGCAGTGCCGGGCGTTTTCAACGGAGGAGCTTAAGGGAATCCTGGAGGAGGCCGCAGATACGGAAGAACAGGTAAAGACCGGGCGATTAAACGACCGGATGAGCGTAGAACTTTTCATTGTAAAGAACAGCGGGATGTGATATACTACGCTGTGCAAAAATGATGAACGGAAAGGGAAGAAGATAGGTGGCAGGAATAGAGCAGAAAAATATTCGGAATTTTTGTATTATTGCACATATCGACCATGGAAAGTCCACACTGGCAGACCGGATCATTGAAATGACCGGCCTTTTGACCAGCCGTGAGATGCAGTCCCAGGTTCTGGACAACATGGAGCTGGAACGGGAGCGTGGGATTACGATCAAGGCACAGGCTGTGCGGACGGTCTACCAGGCGAAAAATGGAGAGGAATATATTTTCAATCTGATCGATACACCAGGACATGTGGATTTTAATTATGAGGTATCCAGGAGCCTGGCTGCCTGTGACGGCGCCATCCTGGTGGTGGACGCGGCGCAGGGTGTAGAGGCGCAGACTCTGGCGAACGTGTATCTGGCACTGGATCATGACCTGGATGTGATGCCTGTGATCAATAAGATCGATCTGCCAAGCGCTGATCCGGAGAGGGTCATTGAAGAGATCGAGGACGTGATCGGAATTGAAGCAGAGGACGCCCCCAGGATCTCGGCAAAGACCGGACAAAATGTAGAAGATGTGCTGGAGCAGATCGTAGAGAAGATCCCGGCTCCCGAGGGAGACCCGGATGCGCCGCTTCAGGCACTGATCTTTGACTCTCTTTATGATTCCTATAAGGGCGTGATCGTGTTCTGCAGGATTAAGGAAGGTACTGTAAAGAAGGGGACGCCGATCCGGATGATGGCGACAGGAGCAAAGGCTGAAGTAGTGGAAGTGGGCTACTTTGGAGCCGGACAGTTCATCCCCTGCGACGAGCTTTCTGCAGGAATGGTTGGCTACATCACTGCCAGCCTGAAAAATGTAAAAGATACCCGGGTGGGCGATACCATTACCAACGCTGCCCATCCGTGTGCAGAGCCTCTTCCGGGATATAAGAAGGTTAACCCAATGGTGTACTGTGGTATGTATCCGGCGGATGGGGCCAAATATCCGGACCTCAGGGATGCGCTGGAAAAACTGCAGCTCAATGACGCTTCTCTCCAGTTTGAACCAGAGACGTCCATCGCCCTGGGCTTTGGATTCCGGTGTGGTTTTCTGGGGCTTCTTCATCTGGAGATCATCCAGGAAAGACTGGAGCGGGAGTACAACCTGGACCTGGTGACAACGGCTCCGGGAGTTATCTATAAAGTATATAAGACCAATGGTGAAGTGATCGAACTGACCAATCCTTCCAACCTGCCGGATCCTTCAGAGATCGAATATATGGAGGAGCCCATTGTAAAGGCAGAGATCATGGTGACGTCTGAGTTTATCGGGGCTATCATGGAGCTGTGCCAGGAAAGAAGAGGCGTCTATGACGGGATGGAATATATTGAAGAGACCCGTGCGGTTCTGCGGTATCATCTGCCGCTGAATGAGATCATCTATGATTTCTTTGACGCGCTGAAATCCCGGTCAAGAGGCTATGCCTCTTTTGATTATGAGATGGATGGCTATGTACAGTCGGATCTTGTGAAGCTTGATATTCTGATCAATAAGGAAGAAGTGGACGCATTGTCCTTCATTGTTCATGCGGATACGGCTTACGAGCGGGGCAGGAGGATGTGTGAGAAGCTGAAAGAAGAGATTCCGAGACAGCTTTTCGAGATTCCGATCCAGGCGGCGATCGGCAGCAAGATTATTGCCAGAGAAACTGTGAAGGCTATGCGCAAGGACGTGCTGGCCAAGTGCTATGGCGGTGATATTACCCGTAAGAAGAAGCTGCTGGAAAAGCAGAAGGAAGGAAAGAAACGGATGCGCCAGGTGGGAAATGTAGAGATCCCGCAGAAAGCATTTATGAGCGTATTAAAGCTGGATGATAAATAATGAAACCTTTAGAACTATATCTTCATATCCCGTTTTGTGTACAGAAATGTAAATATTGTGATTTCCTGTCGGCACCTGCATCTATGCAGGAACGGCAGGATTATGTGTGGAGCCTTTGCCAGAAGATCCGGTCTTACCGGGAGCTGGCGAAGGCTTATCATGTTATCAGCATCTTTATTGGAGGAGGCACGCCCTCGCTCCTTGAGAGTTCCCAGATGATGGAAATCGTAAAGGCTCTCCGGGAGACTTTTTTCCTGGATGGAGACATGGAATTTACGGTGGAAGCTAATCCTGGAACGCTGACAATGGAAAAGCTTCATACATACAGAAGCCTGGGCGTCAATCGGCTGAGCCTGGGGCTTCAGTCTGCGAAAGACGAGGAGCTTAAGTGTCTGGGGAGGATCCACAGCTTTGCAGATTTTCTGGAAAGCTATCAGATGGCAAGAAGAGCAGGATTTGCGAACATCAATGTGGATCTGATGTCCGGGATCCCGGGGCAGACCCTTCCGGGCTGGGAGGAAACGCTTCGGAAGACGGCGGAGCTTGGCCCGGAACATATCTCGGCCTATGGCCTGATCATTGAGGAAGGAACGCCCTTTTATGAGATGTACGGGGAAGACGGAAAAGACCGGGCACAGCACGAGGGAGAACTGCCGGATGAGGAGACGGAACGCCTGATGTATCACCGGACCCGGGAGATCCTTGAGGAATACGGGTTCACCCGGTATGAAATATCCAATTATGCAAAGCCGGGGTTTGCATGCCGGCATAATCTGGGGTACTGGGAGAGGACCGAGTATCTGGGTATCGGAACCGGAGCCGCCTCTCTGATTGGAAACCAGCGCTGGAATGAGGGGGGAGAAAAGATTACATTGTCCGGAAAGGATCAGATGGAAGAGTATATGTTTCTGGGACTCCGGAAGATGGAAGGAGTTTCAAAAGCGGGATTTTCCAGGATTTTTGGCTGTGAAATAGAGGCTGTGTACGGAGATGTGATCCAAAAAATGTGCGAAAAAAATCTCCTGGAAATATCCGGAGATTTTATACGGCTGACGGATTTTGGAATTGACGTCAGCAACTATGTGATGAGCGAGTTCCTGTTATAAAAGCTGAGCCATGATGGCTGCGTAGATTTCCTCGTTTTTTTGCTGCCAGTTGTTGGCAATGGTCTCGGCTTCGCTTTCGGTAGGGGCAGTCACTGTCAGGTCGATCAGAGGAACCCCCTGCTCCAGGACCTGGCAGCGGACTGAGTATTCCCGGTTGGTGTTGCGGTAATAATCTGATTTTACCGAGACCTCATTTTTTAATTCGTATTTCTTTTCCTTCAGGAAACCGTCGATATCGTTCTGGATTGCCGGGGAAATATCATTTTTAAAAAAGCGGAGAGTCTCGGCGCCGTCTTCTGTCAGATGGTAGAAGGTGCGGCTGTGGGTAGACTCCTCCCGGATAAACCCGGATTCCGTCAACTCAGAAAGCGCCTGCTGAAGCTTAAAGTAGGTAGTATAGCCTTCGTCAAGGATAAATTCTGAGATCTGCGAGTTTGTCAGCGGAAAATCCACCTTATTGAGCATGTACAAAATGATCAGTTTGTATAATTTAAATGTTGATGTCATAGTGAAAATCCTTTCCCTGCCACAGGTCCTGCTGTTTCAGATATTGGTTCAGACGGTTCAGGACCTGTCGTTTGTTGCCGGACCATTCCGGTGCGATCAGAAGAGATTTCGGTCCGTCTCCGGTCAGCCGGTGAACGGTGATGTCCGGGCGGAGAAGGCATAAGGCCTGTCCGATAATCTCAATATATTCCTCCATGGCGGGCAGCCAGAAGGGCTCTTTTTCGTAGAGCTTTGCAAGATCCGTGTGCTTCAGTACGTGAAGAAGCTGGAACTTGACGCCCTGGATATCCATGGTGTTCAGATAACGGACGGTATCTAAGAACATATCCGGATCTTCGCCGGGAAGTCCCAGGATGGTGTGTACGATCACCGGGATTCGGCGTAAGCGAAGAGCGCGGACGGAAGCTTCAAATACAGGAAGCTCATAGCCTCGGCGGATCAGCTGCGCCGTCTTTTCGTGGATGGTCTGGAGACCCAGTTCGATCCACACTGGTTTGATGCGGTTGAACTCTGTCAGAATATCCAGCACCTCTTTATCCAGGCAGTCTGGCCTGGTTGCGATAGAAAGGACGCGGATATCCGGATGGGAAGCAGCCTCCTGATATACGGCCCGCAGACGTTCCGGAGGGGCATAGGTATTGGTATAGGCCTGGAAATAGGCGATGTATCCGTTGCCCTTATATTTGGAGGCGGTCTGAGCCTTACCCTTCTCAATCTGTCCGGTGATGGACAGAGCCCGGTCTGAGGCAAAATCACCGGAACCTCCCTGGCTGCAGAAGATACATCCCCGGGTGCCTATCGTACCGTCCCGGTTAGGACAGGTCATCCCGGCATCCAGTGAGATTTTATAAAGTTTTTCTCCGAAAACTGTCTTCAGTTCGTAATCCAGAGAATGATACCGTTTTTCGTTCCATTGCTTTTTCATATCTGCCATTAATCATACCATTACAAATCCGGCATTTCAATAAAAAAAGGACTTTAAAAAAGGAGATTGTTGTAGTATAATACGTATATGTTTTATTCAAGTCGTATCGACATTGTATCCCGAACCTATACAAAAAATCAAAAACAAAACGAAAGAATAGAAAATAAGTAAGAAGTGGAAAGAAAGGATAGAAATCATGAGAGAGAAATATGAATCGCTTCCTTTGGCGACTCTGAAAGACCTTGCAAAGGCGAGAGGGCTGAAAGGTGTTTCCGGCATGAAAAAAGCGGAGGTTATTGAACTGATGCTGGAGGAGGACGAGAAGGAAAAGCAGGCTGAAAGAGAGACGGTCAAGGAGATGTCAGCTAATACCGGCGATAAAGATATTCATGACATTGATAAGCTGGACAGCGGTATTAAGGCCCACGGCATCCTGGAGGTGCTTCCGGACGGATACGGATTTATCCGCAGCGCTAATTATCTGCCGGGAGAAAATGACGTTTATGTGTCTCCCTCTCAGATCCGTAAGTTTAATCTGAAGACTGGCGACATCCTGGAGGGACACACGCGGATCAAGACTCAGCAGGAGAAGTTCAGCGCTCTTTTGTATCTGACAAAGATTAATGAAATCGATCCGATGAAGGCGGTCCGCCGGTCAAATTTTGAGGACATGACTCCCGTCTTCCCCAATGAAAGATTACGTCTGGAGTCCGGAAGGACAAGTACAGCCATGCGGATCGTAGATCTTCTGTCCCCCATCGGCAAAGGACAGAGGGGAATGATCGTATCCCCGCCAAAGGCTGGTAAGACAACGCTGTTAAAACAGGTGGCCCTGTCTGTGAGAAAGAATAATCCGGAGATACACCTTCTGATCCTGCTGATCGACGAGCGTCCGGAGGAAGTAACAGATATCAAGGAGACGATCGAGGGGGATAATGTTGAGGTTATTTACTCAACCTTTGATGAGCTTCCGGAGCACCACAAACGGGTCTCTGAGATGGTGATCGAGCGGGCCAAGAGGCTGGTGGAACATAAGAAGGATGTCATGATCCTTCTGGACAGCATCACCAGACTGGCCAGAGCTTACAACCTGACAGTTCCGCCGTCGGGAAGGACACTGTCAGGTGGTCTGGATCCGGCAGCTCTCCATATGCCGAAGCGTTTCTTCGGTGCAGCCCGGAATATGCGGGAGGGAGGAAGTCTGACAATCCTTGCAACAGCTCTGGTAGATACCGGAAGCAAGATGGACGATGTGATCTATGAGGAATTTAAAGGAACCGGCAACATGGAGCTGGTGCTGGATCGCAAGCTTTCCGAGAAGAGAATGTTCCCGGCTGTAGACATCCCGAAATCCGGAACCAGAAGAGAAGATCTTCTCCTTTCTCCGGAAGAGCAGGAAGCGGTGGACACTATGCGCCGTGCCCTCAATGGCATGCGTGCGGATGAGGCGGCTGACAACATCTTAAATATGTTCAGCCGGACCAGAAATAACGCAGAATTAATACAAATGGTAAAAAAGACGAAATTAATCTAGACAAGAATTGACATTTATGCTATGATAATATAGCTGTTTAGAAAATGAACATTGATCGCACTTTAAAGTGCAGATGACAAAATAAAGAAGAGGTGAAAATCATGAAAGAAGGAATCCATCCGGCATATCATCAGGCAACTGTAACTTGTAACTGTGGAAACACATTTGTAACAGGATCCACAAGCGAGGACATCCACGTGGAGATCTGCTCCAAATGCCATCCGTTCTATACCGGACAGCAGAAAGCTGCACAGGCTCGCGGCCGTGTAGATAAGTTCAATAAGAAATACGGAATGGGCAAATAAGCTTACAAGAGACGGGTTGAGGTTTTATGAATCTCAACCCATTTTTGTGTGCGACCGAAACGGAGCGGAGACCACCTTGCGGCAATGCCGTGGGGGAGCGAGGTATCGCGGTGATCGGGGAGGAAAGGCAATTATGAAGTCATCAAATATCGGGGGTCAGGCGGTTCTGGAAGGCATTATGATGAAGCATAAGGATGAGTATGCGGTTGCGGTAAGGAAGCCTGACGGCGAGATCATAGTTGAAAAGGATACCTACCGCAGTATTGTGGGTAACGCAAAAAAGCTGACACAGATCCCTTTTATCAGGGGCATCTTTAATTTTATTGATTCTATGGTCTTAGGCATTAAGACACTGACCTTTTCTGCCTCTTTTTTTGAAGAGGAAGAGGAGCAAAAAGAACTGACCCAGGAAGAGACTGAAAAGCAGGAAAAAATGGAAAAGTGGCTGATGCGAGGCACGGTGGCTTTTTCTGTCGTGATCGCGGTGGCGATTTTTATGGTGCTGCCCTATTTTCTCTCGTCCTTTCTGGAATCCCGGATCCCATCTTATCATGTCCGGACGGTGATCGAGGGATTTATACGGATCGGGATTTTTATCCTGTACGTTCTTCTGATCTCCCGGATGAAGGATATCCAGAGGACGTTTATGTATCATGGGGCAGAGCATAAATGTATCAACTGTATTGAGCATGGGCTGCCGCTGACAGTGGAAAATGTCCGGAGCAGTTCCAGGCAGCACAAACGGTGCGGTACCAGCTTTTTATTTTTCGTACTGGCTATCAGCATTATTTTGTTGTTTCTGATCCAGGTGGAGTCCACCGGGATGCGGGTGCTGGTCAGGATCCTGCTGCTTCCGGTGATCGCGGGCATTTCTTATGAGGTGTTGAAGCTGGCGGGAAATACAGACAATCCGGTAATCAATGTTTTAAGTAAACCGGGGCTTGCGATCCAGAAGCTGACGACAAAAGAACCGGACGACCGCATGATCGAAGTGGCGATCCAGGCGGTGGAAGCAGTTTTTGATTGGAGAGCTTATGAGCGGGAAAATTTTGACACTGCAGATGATTTATAAAGAGGGGGCGGAAACACTGGAGCATGCGGGGATCCCAGACGCGAAACTGGATGCCTGGTATCTTTTGGAGTATGTGACAGGAATCAGCCGGGCTTCTTATTTTGGTGATCCGAAAAGAGAAGTGCCGAAGGAACAGGCAGAAAGTTACCGGGAAGTCATTCTCCGGCGTGCCGGACATATTCCGTTGCAGCATATTACCGGGGAACAGGAGTTTATGGGATATACTTTTCTGGTAAATCCAGATGTACTGATTCCCAGGCAAGACACAGAAACATTAACAGAAGAAGCATTAAAGTTTACCAAGCCTGGCATGAAGGTTCTGGACATGTGTACCGGATCCGGATGTATCCTGATCAGTCTGCTGAAATCGTGTCCGGGACTTAAAGGAACCGGCTGCGATATATCGGAAAAGGCGTTAAAGATGGCCAGAGAGAACGGCCGCAGGCTTCAGGTAGAAGCCTCCTGGATCCAAAGTGATCTTTTTGAACAGATTTCGGAGCGCTTTGACCTGATCGTGTCCAATCCTCCCTACATCCGTACCGGAGTGATAGAAGAACTGCAGGAGGAGGTCCGCCTCCATGATCCATGGATCGCATTGGACGGGAAGAAGGACGGGCTGTATTTTTATCGCAGGATTATTGCAGAAAGTACAGGCTATATCCGGGATAATGGAGCGATGATGTTTGAGATCGGCCATGACCAGGCAGAGGATGTGGTACGGCTGATGGAAGAGGCCGGATATACACAGATACGGGTGAAAAAAGATCTGGCGGGTCTTGACCGCGTGGTGACAGGAAGGTACAATAAAAGATAGTGTCTGAAGAGGACTATGAGCAAGGAGGAAGAAGCATGTTTGATAAATTAGAAGATCTGGTTGTCCGTCTGGAAGAGATCTTAAGCGAACTGCAGGAACCGGATGTGGCAAATGACCAGGAACGTTTCCGCAGATTGATGAAAGAACAAAATGATCTGACGCCGATCGTAGAGGCATATAATGAATATAAATCCTGCAAGCAGGCAATCGAAGACAGCCTGCAGATGCTGGAGGAAGAATCTGATGAGGAGATGCGGGAGCTTGCCAAAGAAGAACTGAATACCTCAAAGGTAAGAGTGGAAGAGCTGGAGCATGAACTGAAGATCCTGCTGCTTCCAAAAGACCCGAATGATGAGAAGAACGTTGTCGTAGAGATCCGTGCAGGTGCCGGCGGAGATGAAGCTGCCCTGTTCGCCGCAGAGATCTATCGTATGTATCTTCATTATGCGGAGAGCCAGCACTGGAAGGTAGAACTGGTAGAATGTGAGGAGATTGGTATCGGCGGCATGAAGAACGTGACCTTTATGATCAACGGGAAGGGAGCTTATTCCGTGATGAAATACGAGTCCGGCGTACACCGGGTACAGCGAGTGCCTGAGACGGAGTCCGGCGGACGTATCCATACCTCTACCATTACCGTGGCCGTAATGCCGGAGGCGGAGGATGTGGATATCCATATTGATGAAAAAGATATCCGTATCGACGTTATGCGTGCATCCGGAAACGGCGGACAGTGCGTCAATACGACTGACTCTGCGGTACGTCTGACCCACTACCCGACCGGTATCGTGATCTACAGCCAGACGGAGAAGTCACAGCTGCAGAATAAAGAAAAGGCCTTCGCGCTGCTGCGTGCAAAACTCTATGATCTGGAGTGCCAGAAGCGCCATGATGCAGAGGCAGAGGCAAGAAAGAGCCAGATCGGAACCGGAGACCGTTCCGAAAAAATCCGTACCTATAATTTCCCGCAGGGCCGTGTCACCGATCACCGTATCGGCCTGACCCTGTATAAACTGGATAAGATCATGAACGGCGATATTCAGGAGATTATCGACGCCTGCATCGCCGCAGATCAGGCCGCAAAACTCGCAAATATGAACGAATAGCACGAACGCAAAAGCAGAAAGGGACTCTGGAACCATGCTTGCATGGGATTCAGAGTTCCTTTTTGCTTTTATGTGAGTCAAACGAACACCGAGGTGAAGCGAAGCGGAGTCGAGGAGGCGTTCGTGCTATTCGAGACATGTGAGTGTAAACGAACACCGAGATGGAGCGAAGCGGAGTCGAGGTGAGCGTTCGTGCTATTCGAGACATGTGAGTGTAAACGAACACCGAGATGGAGCGAAGCGGAGTCGAGGTGAGCGTTCGCCGTTTATTCGAAGGCGAAGCGGAGTCGAGGAGGCGTTCGTGCTATTCGAAGGCGAAGATAATCTGATTGACATATACCTGGACAGCCTGCTATAATTCATTCATATCAAAATTTCTAAAAGTTTCAATTTTTATCACCCGCAGAGTCTGCGGAACATTTCAGCGAAAAGAGTAAACATGCAATGAAAAGTCATGGCTGTTCTAAGAGTCTTTGTTTTCTTAAAATCTCCTTGGCTTTTCAGACAAAAAGCAATACAATGAAAGGAGAAACGAATGGGAAAAAAGAATATTGAAGAACTGAACCTAATGGATGATTTCCTTATGGGAAGCGTACTGAGTTATCCGGTGGTGGGCCCGGAGGTTTGCCGTAAAATGATATCTATTATCCTGCACCGGGAAATCCGGGAGGTCCGGATCGTTCCGCAAAAGGCATATTTTGGAGCTGATACGGACAAGCACGGGATCCGGCTGGATGTGTATGCCGAGGAAGCACGGGAAGAAGACGTGGACACGGTGTATGATATTGAACCGGATAAAAGCAGTAAAGGAGAGATGCGTCTTGCACTCCCCAGACGGACCCGCTTTTATCATGCCAAGATTGATGCGGACAGTCTGGCGTCAGGGGAAGACTATGCACAGTTAAAAAACGTTACAGTCATTTTTATCTCTCCCAATGATCCTTTCGGGCTGAAGCGTATGATATATACGATAAAAAATACCTGTGTGGAAGAGCCGGATATGCCATACGAAGATGGGATGCAGACGCTGTTTCTTTATACAAAAGGCAGCAAAGGGAATCCGCCGGAGGAGCTCCGGAGACTTTTACGTTATCTGGAAGATTCCAGAGAAGAAAACGCCCAGGATGAGGATCTTAAAGAAATCCACCGGATGGTTCAGCAGGTCAAGAGGGACAGGGAGGTGTCACTGGAATATATGAAGATTTATGAACGAGAGCGTATGATTAGGGAAGAGGGCCGGGAAGAAGGATATGCGAGCGGAGGGGAAGCAGCGAAGATCGGGATCATCCGCAGAAAAGTGGAAAAGGGGTTTTCTGCCCCAGAGATTGCGGAAATGTTAGAGACAGAAGAATCGTATGTCAATGAAGTGATGCATTTGCTGGAGGAAAATGAAGGAGCATCCGATCTGGAAATTGCCAGGAAGAAGCTGGGAATAGAAGAGGACGAATAATACATAGAAGATAATGAGAAAAAGTGCAAATTTAGCAAAAAGTGCATGATACGCACAGTAATCTATGAGTATCATGCACTTTCTGTATGTTTATAAATCATCAAATATAAAGGTTTCATTTTCATGATTTATTTTTACAATCTGTTCTTCATAAGGAGCGCCCTGCGGTGATGCAAGGAACCGGTCCGTGACAGAATAATCCTTCCAGAAATGCATGGGGAAAGCGTGGGAGGTCCGTGTGTTTTCCAGGATGTACAGCATCCCCTTATCATACCATTCTTCCTGCCTGGGGTCTAAAGGGAGGAAGGCGGCATAAAGATCCAGTCCCAAAAGAGGACGGGTATATTTTTTGAAGTTTGCAGTCATATTATTGTTATACTGTCTGGATTCTTCCTTCCATACCCACCAGTTCAGGTCTCCGGCGTGATAGACCCATTTCTCGTGAAAACGGATCAGAAATGCGACGCCGAAATCTGTGGAGCGCAGGGTATGTATCTGGAAAGTCTCAGAACCTGCCCGGAGCGTCAGAAGCTCATCCGGGCGCATGGTATAGAGATTTTCCGGAAGGAATTTTGGTTTCCGGTGGCGGATCACATCGTGAGATAAGATATAATGGGTGCCGGCAGGAGCCTGGAGCCTGAAGATTGCCGGGTTGAAATGATCCGCATGAAAATGAGATACAAATATGAACAGCGGCTTATCTTCCGGAATGTCCGGGAGCGTACCTTCATAATAGTCAAAGAGCCAGATGCATTCCGGCCATTCAATGAAGAAGCTGCTGTGGCCGACATAGGTTACTTTCATAATATAAACTCCTCGTACGGTTTGTATTTGAAAAAAGTATAGCGGCACTTTGAAAGGATTGTCAAGTTTATTCAGGCAAAGCTCATCTGGAACAGGAGGAAAATGATGTGTACCTGTATTACGTTTCGTGCAAATGAATTTTATTTTGGGAGAAATCTGGATCTGGACGTGTCTTTCGGGGAAAAGGTTGCCGTTACGCCGAGAAACTATCCTTTTCATTTCCGGTATCTTCCGGATCTTTCGGAGCACTACGCCATGATCGGGATGGCAAATGTAACAAAGAATTACCCTTTGTATGCAGAGGCGGCGAATGAAAAAGGAGTATGCATAGCCGGGCTGAACTTCCCTGGAAATGCATGCTATCAAGACTTTAAACATGGGAAAATAAACATAGCATCCTATGAATTGATCCCATGGCTGCTCGGAAAAAGCGAGAGTGCGGATGAGGCGGTCCAGATGCTGAGAGAGGTGAATATCACAGGAGATGCATTTACAGAACAGATGCCGCCTGCACCCCTGCACTGGATGCTGGCAGATCAAGCCAGCTGTTATGTGGTGGAGGCGGTGGAAGAAGGGGTAAAAATTTATCCCAATCCTATTGGCGTTCTGACCAACAATCCACCGTTTCCTTTTCACCTGGACTATATCCGGAATTTTCTGCATTTGTCACCGGAAACGCCAGAAAACCATTTTGCAAAGAGGCTGGAAAGCGCAGGCTTTCAGGGAAAATGGGGGCTTACTCCTTATGGAGAGGGAATGGGAGCCATCGGGCTTCCCGGAGATGTTTCGCCGGCTTCCCGGTTCGTGAGGGCTTGTTTCCTGAAGTGGAACTCCGTGTGCGGCGAAGATGCAGAGGCGGAAATCTCTCAGTTTTTTCATATCCTGGACGGTGTCAGTATGGTGCGGGGATCCGTACAGACGGAGGAGGGAAAATATGAGACCACTATTTATACCTGTTGTATCCGGCCCCGGGAAGGGATATACTATTATAAGACATATGATGATTCGCAGATCTGCGGAGTGGATCTGTTTCAGGAGGATATAAACGGGAGAACTCTGTCTGTTTATGAAGTGAAAAGACGGCAGCAGGTGATCTGGCAGAATGGAGGAAATAAGAGGAATGAAGGATAAAAGCTATCTGTTTGAGGCGGCGGTTACAGAGCTTACTATGAACGTATTGGATTCCGGAGAGGGATTCCTGGCAGGCGAGGGGGAATATCCGCTGCCGGGAAGGCTTGCGGTGCTGGCAGAAGGCTTTGCACAGGAGATGGATCTTGAACAGGTGAACGAAAGATTGAAAGAGGAGGGCTTTGAAAGCCTTTATGCAAGGAGCCTTTATGAGGCGGGGCTGATCTATGCCTTCAGCCATGGCCTGTCCTATGAAGAATGGAAGAAGCTGTACCATGATTATATGGAGCGTTATCGTGGAAAGATTGATCCATCGAAGCAGATATTTCCAGGCGGAAAGATTACATTAAAACAGCTGGAGGCTTATGTCAGGGACAATTCATCTTCTGATGGCATGGAAACAAAGATGCTGACCCGTTTCATGGAGACAGGGATCGTTGAGAGCAAAAATGATGAAGATTTTTACCGGTTCATGGATCAGAACGTAGAAAATTTTTCGGCAGTGAGGGAAAAGGCACGGTATTATTTCTGCAAATATCTGGATCTTTACATACGGCAGAAATGTGAAAATTATTATGAAAGCTGTGAGACATCCGAGCGGATGCTCCGCCAGTATGGCAGTGCATTGGATAAAGATGAGCGGGGCTATCTGGAGCGGCTGGCTCTTGAGGAGTTAAATTTTCTGAAGCCGCTGACAGCGCTGAAAAGGGACGCGCAGAAAAGCAAGGGACGGATGAGCCTGGAAGAAAAAAAAGAACTTCTGGAAAATACAGCTCTGACGCCAGGCGGAATCTTTGATGAGTTTAACTATTTTTACTTTGGGTATGTGTCGGTAGACTGGCTGGAGCTGGTGTTTGAACTGTACGGCCCGGTAGAAGACTGGCCGGAGAACCTGAAGATCCGTATCGCTCATTCTCTGGGATACTGTACGAGAAATCCAGGCGAGAATGAGAAGAAGGAAGCGTTAAAAAAGCTGCGCGGGAAGGAAGAAGAAGAGGCCAGAAAGGAAGAGGAACGGAACCAGGAATATGAAAGAGATGAAAAAAAGGCGGCGAAGCTCTACCAGAGAGGGAGGTCCGGGGAGGACTTTTTCCGGGAATTTATTACCGGAAAACGGGATATCAACCGGGAGACTCTGATCACATTTTTGCTGTTTGTGAAAATGAAGATTACCCTGGATGATGATAACAAAATTACGCTGATGCGGATGAACCGGATCCTGGAGAACTGCGGATTCGGACAGCTGAATCCAGGAGTGGGATTTGACCGGTTTGTCATAGAATTTCTCCGCAGTAAGGATCCCTTTGCCGTGCTGGAAGAGCATGTGGACCGGCAGGTGACCAGAGGACAGAATTTTTATCTGTATAAAGTATACCGGGATGCATACTGTCACCAGGAGGAACTGGCGGAGTACCTGGGGAGGAAGTAATCCATGGAGACAAAGCGTTGTATCTTCTGTATGCAGGAAATGCCGACAGAAGAAAAGAAATGTCCGGCTTGCGGGAAGGGGCCCTGGCAGTATCAGTGGAAGCCGGGATGGATCCAGCCGTATGCCATACTTTATGACCGTTACCTGATAGGCGCGGCGTTGGGAGAAGGGGCCTTTGGCGTCACTTACCTTGCATGGGATGAAAAGGCCGGAGAAAAGGCGGCTATAAAGGCCTATAAGAAAGAAACGCCGGGCAGGGAAGCGGAATTTTTTGAAGCAGCCGGAGAAATTCCGGGGCTGGTAAAGAAAAAAGAGGTTTTCAGAGAAGATGGACGTGAGTATCTGGCGCTGGAATATCTGGAGGGCGGAAGCCTGAAGGAATATCTGAAAAACCATCGCACGATACCGGCGAGTGAGGCAAAAGATCTTTTGCTTCCGGCGATGAAGGCGGCGGCAGGCTTACATAGCAAAGGGATCGTTCACTGTGATATCAGTCCGGACAATCTGTTGTTTGCGGCAGACGGAAAGCTTTCTCTTATCGACCTTGGAGCAGCGGCCAGGAAAGGCGGAGTGCGTACAGAAAAAGAATTAAAGCCCGGATATGCGCCGATGGAGCTTTATCAGGAAAAAGAAAAGATTGGACCATGGACGGATATCTATGCGTTTTGTGCCGTGTGGTATGAGATGGTGACTGGACGGAAGGCGCCGGCTGCGCCGGACCGGATGAAAAAGGATACGCTAAAGCCGCCGTCAGAGTATGTCCGTGTGCCGGCGGGAATGGAAGAAGTGTTCCTCAGGGGATTGTCTTTGGAGATCCAGAGACGGTATTTCAGTATGGGGAATTTGCTGGCGGCGCTGGGAGATCCAGAGAGAGAGAAGGATGAAGAAGACCGTAGGATCTGGGGAGAGCTCTGGATTCAGATTACCACAGAAGTGGAGAGAGGCAGTGCCAGAGAGGAGAAAAGGAGCAGAGTATGGCGCTGGGTAAAACGTGCATCAGTCATGCTGCTGGTGCTCCTGGGAGTCGCAGGAGCAGGTGCGGGAGGCCTGTGGATCTATGGCAGGACACATCCGGAGCAGGTGCTGGCGTACCGGTTAAAGCAGGACCGCGCAGAGATGCTGACCAGTGAGTGGAAGACCGTAGAAATGAAGGGCAGCAAAGAGTATGAAGAGGCGATTGCTTACCTGGAGGAACACGCTTATGAGGTAAGTGAGTATGAGAATGGGACAAAGGACTACAACCTTCTGCAGCCGGCCATGGAAGACTGGGAGTACAGCGAGGACCCAGGAGAATGTTTTGCGGTAAAAAAGGATACTGCGGCGATGGCGGTGGAGACTTATCTTGGAGAATATGAAGAGAAGGAGTCCAGCTTTTATGGGGCGGTATACGTTTCCACGCTCCCTTCTTATCCCATATCAACCACGGCACAGCAGACAGATACATACCGGTATGGTGACAGGAGTGCAGAGATTTGTTTTGACGAGAAGACCGGGTGGGTGAATGAAATTTCTCTGCGTATCGAGAAGGGAGAAATTGAGAAGCTGCTTCCGAAATTTCTGTATGTCCTGGCTCCTGAGACGGCGCTCTCTGACGAAGAGATCCAGGAACTGTTGGCATATCTCAAGAAAGAGGAAGATTCGGTATACATTGAACTGAATGCTAATTGTTATCTCAGCCTGTATTTGTCGGAGGAAAATGTGGTATTGATGGATATCAGATCCAGATAGGAGGCACACATGGCGGTTCGGAATCTGAGGGAAGGAACAGTTTTAAAAAGTAAATACAGAATCGGACAGGTGCTTGGATTCGGAGGATTTGGCATCACTTATCTGGCGAGAAATCTGAAACTGTCGCAGACTGTGGTGATCAAGGAATATTTTCCCATGGATCTGGCATACCGGGATGCAGAAAAGGGAGAGGTAAGCCTGACACTGCCCAGAGAGAAAAATGACAGGAAGGTTTATCAGAAAGGAAAGAAAGATTTCCTTTCTGAGGCACGGAGAATGTCTGCCCTGTCAGAAGTGCCGTCGGTAGTAAAGGTGCTGGACTGGTTCGAAGAAAACGAGACAGCGTATCTGGTGATGGAGCATGTCAGGGGAATGGGACTGGACCGGTATCTGGAGCGTCTGGATGAGCCACTTTCCTTTCAGGAGGCCTGGAAGCTGATGCTCCCGGTATTGGATGGACTGGAAAAAGTACATGAAAAGGGGATTATTCACCGGGATTTTAACCCGTCGAATCTGATGATGCAGGAAAACGGGACTCTTAAAATGATTGATTTTGGGGCGGCCAGGGGGTACCTGGATACGGAAAAAACGATGACTGTGCTGGTAAAGCGAGGGTATGCACCGCCGGAGCAGTATTTAAGACATGGCCCCCAGGGGCCCTGGACGGATCTCTATGCCGTCTGTGCGACCCTATACGAAATGGTGACGGGAGTGCGTCCGCAGCCATCCATAGAACGGATGCAGAAAGACCAGCTTTATCTTCCGTCTGCCTATGGCGCCGAGATCACGCCGGAGGAAGAAAAAGTCCTTTGCAGAGGTCTGGAGCTGACGCCGATCCACCGATTCCGATCCGTAAAGGAATTGAAAGAGGCCTTTTTGGAGGAGGAACCGAAGGGAGAAAAAAAGGGAAAGAAGAAAATGATGATCATCATAGCCGCGGCGGTCATTGTCTGTATTGCAGCAGCCGGAGGCATTTGGCAGTACAGGATTGCGAAAGAAGAAGCAGTTCTTAAAAGTTATGCCGGCAATTATGGGAAAGAGACGGAAAAGTATCAGGAATTTCTGACGTTTGTGAAAGACAATGCTGTCGCGGAAGAAGAGACAGAACCAAATGAGTTTTTTCCGGAACAGGGAACATCCATGGTATATACTCTTCCGACAGAAGCAGTGGAGGAATGGGGAGAACCCTGCAACCAGTTCCGTCTGCACGAAACCAGGGACGGACTTCTGGAATGGCTTGAGAAGAACGGGCAGGAACTGGAGCTTCAAAATGAGAAGGATACCAATACAGTAACAGTGGAAAAATATGGTGCTGTTCTGACGAAGTTCGTGCGGGAAAGCAGATATCAGAATCCAAACGGGCAGGTACTGATCCTTCAAAGCGACGTGGTTGATCAGGAACTGTTTTCTGTTATGGCAGCCGGAGATGGAGAGAATGAAGAAGAGACCGAGGCATTGGCGCGGTCAGTGGCGTCCTATCTGACAAGAAAGGAAGAAGAGCCGGAACTTTTTGAGGAATGGACGCGGGGAAATTCCTGCTACAATATTGGAAAAAGAGAGACCGAAGACGGGCTGAAGGGATATGAGTTTTATCCGCATGATGTCGGCGGATATACGAAAGGCCCTTATTACTGGCCTTTGAGGGTAGAAGAATGAGTCGAGAACGATGTGTTTTTTGTATGGAAGAAATAGAAGAAGGAGCAGTCTGTCCTGCCTGCCGCAAGGGTATTTGGGAATATGACTGGAAAGAGGAGTGGCTGGAACCCTATACCATATTGAAAGAAAAGTATCTGGTGGGCGCCGTAAGCATGGCGGGGACAGATTTTGTCCGTTATATCGGGTATGATTTGATACTGGAGCAGAAAGTGTGGCTGCGTGTATATTCAAAAGACGCCTGGAAGGAAAAGGGGGAAAAAGAGGCAAGGCTCCTGTTTGGAAAATTCGATCTCCCCGGGATCCCCGGCGTCAGAGACTATTATGAATCGGAAGAAAGCGGTTATATGGTCACAGAGTATCTGACCGGACAGACGATGAGAACCTACTGTAAAAAGAATGCCAGGATGTCGCAGACAAGGGCAGAGTCTTTATGGCTTTCTCTTTTGGAGGGACTGGAACAGATTCATGCGCTGGGGCTGATTGCAGGGAATCTTTCGCCGGATACGCTGGTGGTAACCGAAGAAGGCAATCTGGCGGCTCCAGGGGCGCCGGCTCTGGAAGGGGAGAGGTCGCGTTACCTTGCTCCGGAGCAGACAGAAAAGGAAGGGGTCACGGGTCCCTGGAGTGATGTATATGCTGTATGTGCCATGTGGTATGAGATGTTGACAGGACGTCCGGTGCCGGAAACAGAGGAACGGGAGAAGACCGGCAGGCTGAAAAAGCCGTCCCGGTATATTAAGATATCGGCAAATGTAGAAGAGGCCCTGCTGCAAGGTCTTGCCATGGAACCGCAGCGGAGGTTTTTCAGTATCCAGAACATGAAAGAAAGCATGGGACTTTCTGAGACTTCGGAGGACGAATGGATGGGAGTGACCCGTCATATCTGGGGAGATGCGTGGCTTGAAACTGCCAGGAGTTCTGGCGTGTCCGGAAAGAAAAGACGCAGAAGATATCTGTTGAAAAGACTGGCGGCAGCGGCTGTGATCCTGGCAGCGGTATGTGGGATTACTGCGGGAGGATTCTGGATCTATCGGGAGACACACCGGGAAGAGGTGATCCTGTGGCAGGTGAAAAGAGACAGAAATGAGTATGAAGACAGGACTAAAGAAGCAGTACTGACCAGGGAATCTAGCGGATATGATAAGGTTCTTACTTTCCTGGAAACTTACGGAGAACGGGATGATGTGTCTAGCGAAGACAGTCAGGACTATTATGATCTGAAAGAAGAAGATATGGAGCACTGTCCGGAGTTTTATGGGACAGAAAATGGGTTTTATCTGGATGTGCATACAGCGATGGAGGCATTGCAGTATTATATGGACCTGGAAGGGAAAACAGATCTTTCGGCAGAATACTGGAGCGGAGCCGGTTCTGTGACGAAGGACAGTGAAAAAGAGATCACCACATATCTGTCAAAGAAGGAAGAATACTATACAAGAAAGACGGGAGAAGAGGTAAGAGTGAGCTATGATCCTTCTGACGGTCAGCTGCAGAATATTTCTTTCCAGGGATCCAGAGAACGCTGTACCAGATTTCTGGAAAAAATGATACCTGTTCTTCTTTCCGAAACCTATCTGACGAAAGAGGAAGCAGAAGGGATGGTAAACCTGGATTTTCAGGAGAATGAGGGAGACGTGTTTGGAAAGATGTACAGCCTGACGCTTCCCGGTGGATATGAAATCTTACTTTCCCTGCCGACAGAAGTGATATCTTCAGCTCAGAGGGAGAATACCCGGCAGAATAATCAGGATCTCTTAAAAGTGGAAATTTCCGGCAGAAGCAGAGATATGAGGGCTCTGGAAGAGGGTGTGACCTATGCAGGAAATTATCCCAGAGACAGTAAGCGCTGTCAGGAGTTTCTTACATTTGTGAAAGAACATGCATCCTCTGTGGAGGAAACCAGGGATGAAGAGATGTCCTTGTTAGGAAGCCGGCAGGAGACTGTCTACAAATTAGAGGAAGAAGCCGTGGAAGAATGGGGAGAACCCTGCAATTTTGTCCGTTTCGTGACAGATAAGGATACTTTTGTAAGCCAGATGAAAGAACGGGGATATGATCTGAAGCTTCTGGAGACAGAGGACAATAATCAAGTGGAAGTAAATGGGTATGGAGGAATCCTTACATCGTTTGTTCATAAAGAGCGCTATCAGGTTTCAGAAGGAGTTTTTCTAACTGTGAACTCGGACACAGTCAATCACCAGATGCTTGGAGTCATGGTCTACCGTGAGAAGGGAAGCAGCGCTTCTCTGAAAGAACTGGCATTAAGCGTGACGGCATTTATACAGGGGGAAGAAGAGAAAGAATTTTCAGACACGATGGAAATGCTGGATGAGGTTGAGGCCGATATTGAGCGTGCAAAAAATAATACATTTATCATAAGCGGTGACGCTACCTTAATGTTCTCTGACAGTGAAGACTCTGATTACGAGATTACGATTGTGTCACAGAATGTCTATGAAAGTAATCCATATTGGCCGTAATTACGTGACTGGGGACGGGGGATTTTTAAAAATCCCCCGTCCCCAGTCACGTAATAGTTTACAATGTATATTCAAATGTGTCGTCTTTGGTAAAGGTATGGCTGATGCCATAGCTGCTGATCTCTACGAGTGAATCGTTCATGACGTCGTACTGAAAGTTTGCAAAAACTGTGGAGGCAGGGTCTGTGGTGTTGTGGAAGGACAGGTATCCGTTTTCGTAAGCTACGTCCAGGTACCCATCCCATTTGCCCCACTCGGTGTAGGTGTTGGCGAAGCCGATGCCGTTTTCATTGCCGGGAGAAAACCAGCTGTAGTGTCCGTAAAAGTTTCCGTTGTCTTCCCAGATTTTCAGGACGGTCGGATATTCCGGATCTGTGTTGTCTACCCAGGTGCCTACCATGTCTTCGTAGTACAGAGGGCTTTCGATATATACGTAGGAAGAAGACATGACCTGTACGTCTCCGCTTTCGGAAATCCGCTGGTTTTCTTCGAACCGTTCTTTTGCATCCTCCTGGCGGCGGGAAAGATCTTCTCTATAAAGAGCGTCTAAGTTCTGTTTCTCGATCTCGGACAGGCAGGTCGGATCATAGCTTTCTGTCGGCTGGTACCAGCCGGTTCCTTCAAAATATTCTTTCATGTCTTCGGAATAGACTTCTTTTCCATGTCTGGCGGTGATTTCATAGCGCGCCGCCCGAAGTTCCCAGTCGGATAATTTCTCGATTTTCTTTTCTGAGATCACTTTTGTGTCGCTGGAAGCAAGAATTTCGTTTCCTTTTGCGAATGTGGTGACCGGAGTCATAGCTGCGAGTGCTGTTACAAATAATAATCCTTTTACAAATCTTTTTTTCATAATAATTTCCTCCTTGATATCCGGCGCTGCCGGTGTTTGTTTTTCTTGATGATTTTATGATAAACCACAGTTTTGCAAATTTGTGTTTCGGGTCCCGGACACAGATTTTTTTATTTGTGATTTAGAATGAAATCACAGATGAACACGGGGACATCATTTTATAAGGAGGAAAAAGAGATGAAGAAGAAAGCAACGGAAATGGTTTGTATCTTAGACAGAAGCGGATCTATGTATAAAAAAAGAAAGGATACCATCGGAAGCTTTAATCAGATGCTGGAGAAGCAAAAAAGGGAGCCTGGGGAGGCGTACATTACGACAGCACTTTTCAGTGATCAGTGTGATGTCCTCTATAGCCATACGCCGATCCGGGAAACAGAAGAACTGACAGAACAGGATTATTATATAGGAGGAAACACAGCGCTGTTTGACGCCATCGGAAAAGTGTTTCACCAGACAGACAGTCTCCTGGAAGGGAGAGAAGGCGATTATGAGGAGAAGGTGCTGGTTTTCATTATTACAGACGGGATGGAAAATGCCAGTGTGCAGTATGGCAGGCAGCAGATCAAAAAGCTGATCGAAGAAAAGCAGAAGAAGGGATGGGTGATCCTGTTCTTTGGAACGGATATGGAGATGATAAAGCTGGCAGAGGATACCGGGATCCGAAAAGAGAATACGACCTGTTATCCGGACACGGCAGAAGGAATCAGGGAAAGCTTTTTAATGGCCGGAAGCTGCTTTTCCAGTCTTCGCAGAAGCTGAAAAACAAATTTGCAAAACCGGGATGTATCATAAAATCATCAAGAACAACAAAGCAACCAAAACAGAAAATCAAACAAGGAAAATCAGAAAATAAAACCAGGAGGAAATGATTATGTTAAAGAGAGAAATGGTAAAAAGAGGATGGAAAGCAATGGGAATGAAGATGGGGATTGCGGCAGCGGCCGTGATCATTGGACTTGCCGCGGCGCCGGGAACCGCAGAGGCTAAGATGGAAAACGGAAGCTTCGTATCGATCGCAGGCGGAGCTGTAGACAGTATCACAGTGAACGGCGTGACAGTTGAAGCGCTGTATGCACCTTATGGCTCGGGAACAGATACAGACACGACTTATTCCTGTGCGGCTTTTGTAAAACGGTTTTACAGCCAGGTATACGGACGGGACGTGTATAACTTAAATACGACGACATCTACTCCGCTGATCGATCAGGGAAGTTTCAGCAAGACAAACAGCCCGAAGGTGGGAGATATTCTCCGGGATGACAAGAGCGTACACTGGGCCATCGTAAAAGAAGTAAACGGCGATACCATAACCGTGATCCAGCAGAACGCCTGGAATGGTGCGTATGATAAAGCATGGGTGGGGGCTACTGTTGACGTGGATGACTCCAGATATACTTTCTTCCGCTGGAGCGGCAATGAAGGAGAAAACTCTCAGACAGATACAACTCACGATTTCTCATTCAACTATCACAGCCTGGAGCGGTATGATACCAATGCGGTGATCCATACGAAAGTCAACAATCCGGAAAAGCTTCATGTACAGACAGTGGGATGTTATATCTATGATGGAAACGGTAATCTGATCAAAAGGCATGAAGAAAGCTGTTCCAGAGACGAGAAAAGATTCAACATCTGGTATGATTTTAATGGAGAGCTGGGCGTGACTCTGACACCGGGAACGGAATACTCTTATCAGTTCTATGTAATCTATGACGGAACCGAATACCAGGGCGCTAAGGAGTCCTTTACAACAACCGGTACGGCTCCGGCGGCTGAGACAGATGATACAGATCTTATGAGTAAGGACTGCGGACCGGCTCCGTCTCTGGAATACGGGAAAGAAGGATGGATGTCCTTACAGGAACTGGCAAGATCCAGCGAGCAGGTTTTATATGACAGGATGTGGGAGCCGGAGAAGGAAGACGGAAATAAAAAATACTACGCGCCGGAGCGCTGTGGAGCGTTCAGTACAATGGCGCCGGTAATGGCCAGGCTGGGAGAGGACGGCGTGGAGACAATTACCTGGAAATATACCTATCCGGACGGCTCTTACGAGGCAGAAAGCAAAGCGTTTTATGAAGGCGCAAAAGAGGCGGCAGATGCAGTCTTTGGTGTATCCGGAGCAGGGGTATGCAAGGACAAAAATAATATGACTGCCACATGGGACGGCATCGGGGAGCTTCAGTGGAACCTGGAAGACGGCATTCCGACGATCACGATCACAGTAGAGTAGATGGGATTACAGAACAAAAATATAGTAAACGGACAGAACAAGATGAAAACGGGATCTCCATGACGGGGATCCCGTTTTCATAAATTTTTATAAAAATTCAAACGGGTCTCCAAAAAAGAGGACAAAGTGTGTTATACTATTGAACGTATATAAGCATTTGACAATAAAAATCAAAAGAAGGTAGAATTTATGAGTGAGATACAGTTTAAGCGTCCGGAGCTTGTGGACAGGGAGATCATTACCCATTATTTTGACCATCACACCAGCAGAAGCTGCGAACGGACATTTGCCAATGTGTACCTGTGGTCCCGGCAGTATCCGGTGACCTGGGCCATCGTAGAGGATGCACTGGTGTTCAAGAGTGAGGATGAGACTCATCTGTCTTATGCATATCCGGCAGGCGAACCTGAACATGTAAAAAAGGCACTGGAAGTGTTGATGGAGTACAGTAAAGAAAAGGGATTTCCGTTTTCCTTATACAACGTGACGCCGGACCATTTTGAGACGCTGGAGGCGTGGTATCCGGGGCGGTTTGAGATCGAGTATAACCGGGACATTGCGGACTATGTGTATGAGACAGAAAAGCTGGCGACCCTGTCCGGCAAGAAGCTTCATGGAAAAAGAAATCATATTAATAAGTTTAAAAGTATGTATGAAGATCGGTGGAGCTACGAAAAGCTGTCAAAAGAGAATATTGAAGACTGCTTTCAGATGGCATTGAAGTGGCGGAATGAAAACGGCTGTGAAGATGACCCGGAAAAACGGGGAGAGATCTGTGTGACATTAAATTCACTACGGTTGTTCGAGGAACTGAAGCTGACCGGCGGAGTCCTCAGGATCGACGGAGATGTGGTGGCCTTTACTCTGGGAGAGCCGGTATGTTCCGATACTTTTGTAGTGCATATTGAAAAGGCGTTTGCAGAGGTGCAGGGTGCCTATCCGATGATCAACCAGCAGTTTGTGGAACACGAGTGTATGGACTACCAGTATATCAACCGGGAGGAAGATACCGGAGCAGAAGGGCTCCGGAAGGCAAAGCTTTCCTACCGCCCTGTATTTATGGTAGAAAAGGGAAGGGTCACAGAAAAGGAAGCATAAAAGAAGCATAAAAATAAAGAAACTAGCATCAGGAAAAGGAGAGAGGACACATGATAGCAGAAAAGATGAAAAATATGGTGGCAAACAGTTCGGCGATCCGGGCAATGTTTGAGGAAGGGAACCGCATGGCAGAGCTTTACGGAGCGGAAAATGTCTATGATTTCAGCCTTGGAAACCCGAATGTGCCGGCACCGGAGGCCGTGAAAAACGCCATCATTGAGCTGGTAAGCGAGAGCGACCCGGTAGTGTTGCACGGTTACACTAACAGCAACAGCGGTTATGCAGATGTCCGGGAGACGGTTGCGACGTCGCTGAATGAGAGATTCGGGACGAAATTTTCCGGAAATAATATTGTGATGACGGTAGGGGCAGCCGGCGGGCTGAACGTGATCCTGAAATCACTGATCAATCCGGGGGATGAAGTGATTGCTTTTGCACCTTATTTTGGAGAATACCGTTCTTACACCAATAACTATGACGGCGTGCTGGTGGAAATCTCTCCGAATACAGAAAACTTTCAGCCAAAGCTTGATGAATTTGAGCAGAAGATCACGTCCAGGACCAAGGCGGTGATCGTCAATACTCCAAATAATCCGACAGGAGTCGTTTATTCTGAGGAGACGATCCGGAAAATGGCAGCCATCATGGAGGCGAAGCAGAAAGAGTACGGAACAGACATTTATCTGATCTCTGACGAGCCTTATCGTGAGCTGGTATACGATGGGGCAGAGGTTCCTTATCTGACTAAATATTATGCAAACACGATTGTAGGATATTCTTACAGTAAGTCTCTGTCCCTTCCGGGAGAAAGAATCGGCTATCTGGTAATCCCGGACGAAGTGACAGACAGTGAGGATATTAAGTCTGCCGCCAATGTGGCTACCAGAATCCTGGGATTTGTCAATGCGCCTACTCTGCAGCAAAAGCTGGTTGCAAAATGTATCAATGAGAAGACAGATTTGTCCTTTTATAACCGGAACAGGGAAGCGCTTTATGATGGATTAAGAGAATGTGGCTTTGAGTGTATCAAGCCGGAAGGAGCTTTCTATCTGTTTGTGAAGTCTCCGGTGGAAGATGAGAAACAGTTCTGTGCGGATGCGAAAGAACTCCACATCCTGATGGTGCCGGGAAGCTCCTTTGCCTGCCCGGGATATGTGCGTCTGGCATACTGTGTTTCTTACGAGACCATCATGAATTCACTGCCGAAGTTTAAGGAACTGGCAAAAAAATATTTTTAGATAAGGAAAGACCGATGAAGGCATTTGAGAAAAATATTCGAAAAGTAGAGCCCTATGTGCCGGGCGAGCAGCCGCAGGAGCGGGTGATCAAGCTGAACACCAATGAAAATCCTTACCCGCCGGCTCCGGGCGTGACAAAAGCGTTGGAAGAGATGGATGCCGGAAATTTAAGATTATATCCGGATCCGACGGCAGAAGTATTGGTAAATGCATTGGCGGATTTTTACCATGTGAATCCGGACCAGGTATTTGTGGGGGTAGGGTCTGACGATGTATTGTCCATGTGTTTTCTGACATTTTTTAATTCTGAGAAACCCATTTATTTCCCGGATGTTACTTACTCTTTTTATAAAGTATGGGCGGATCTTTACCGGATTCCTTATGAATGTCAGGCGCTGGATGAAAACTTCCGTATTGTAAAAGAAGATTATTACCCGGAAAACGGGGGCGTTATTTTTCCCAATCCCAATGCTCCGACAGGAATCTATCTGGAGCTTGATCAGGTGGAAGATATCATTGCCCATAATCAGGATGTGATCGTGATCGTGGATGAGGCCTATGTAGACTTTGCCGGCCGTTCAGCGATGGAACTGATCGACCGGTATGACAATCTGATCGTAGTGCAGACCTTTTCCAAGGCTCGTTCCATGGCGGGGATGAGGGTAGGGTATGCCATCAGCAATCCCGCATTGATCAAATATCTGAATGATGCAAAATATTCCTTTAATTCCTACACGATGAATCAGACCTCGCTGGTCTGCGGAGCCAGGGCAGTGGAGGACCGCGTGTATTTTGAAGAGGGAATCCGGAAAATCATAGAGACCAGAGAGTGGGCTAAAAAGGAGCTTGCGGACCTTGGATTTGAGTTTACGGACTCTAAAGCAAATTTCATCTTTGCGAAGCATCCAAAGTATGAAGCGAAAGATTTGTTTGAGTTTCTAAAGACACAAAAAATATATGTCAGATTCTGGGGGAGCCGCAGGATTGAGCAGTATTTAAGAATCACGGTAGGTACCAGGGAAGAGATGGAAGCATTATTTGCGGCTGTCAGAAAATACATAGAGGAGCAAAGCTAAGGCTTGTTTTCAATTCCTGCCGGATGTGATAGAATGATGCTAAGAGCAAAAGGCCATATGACTTGAGCCTATGCATAATTAAGTGTAAAACACGGATAAGGAGAGTTGAGTATGGAAAAACTATATGATGTAACGGCAATGGGCGAAATGTTGATTGACTTTACTTTGAATGGACAAAGTGACCAGGGCAATAACCTGTTTGAGGCATGTCCGGGTGGTGCGCCCTGCAACGTGCTGGCGATGCTGAATAAGCTGGGAAGAAAGACGGCATTTATCGGGAAAGTAGGAGAGGACCAGTTCGGAAGACTTTTAAGAGATACCATTGACGAGCTTGGGATTGAAACGAAGGGACTTCTCCTGGATCAGGAAATCCATACGACTCTGGCCTTCGTACATACATTTCCGGATGGAGACCGGGAGTTTTCCTTTTACCGGAAGCCGGGAGCGGACATGATGCTTTCAGAGTCTGAAGTAGATTACGATCTGATCTGCCAGTCCAGGGTGTTCCACTTCGGAACCCTGTCCATGACGGATGAACCGGTGAGAAGTGCAACGAAAAAGGCACTGGAGGCAGCAAAGGATGCCGGATGCCTGATCACCTTTGACCCGAACCTCCGCCCGCCGCTCTGGGACAGCTTAGACCATGCCAAAGAAATGATGGAGTATGGATTCCAGTATTGTGATATGCTGAAAATTTCTGATAACGAGATCCAGTTCGTGACCGGAAAGGAAGATTACGACGAGGGTATCAGGATCCTTCAGGAGAAATATCAGATCCCGCTGATTTTCCTGACCATGGGAAAAGACGGAAGCAGAGCTTACTATAAAGATCTGCGGGTAGAAAAGAAGGGATTTACCGTAAAGGCTATCGAGACCACAGGAGCAGGGGATACCTTCTGCGGATGTGCGATCCATGGCCTTCTGACTCACGGGATGGACGGCATGAATGAGGAAGTGCTGGGAGATATCCTGACTTACGCCAACGCTGGCGCAGCCCTGATCACTATGAAGAAGGGGGCGATCCGCTCCATGCCGGATCCGGAAAATATTACAAAAATGATCGAGGAAGCTTAAATATATGAGACTACGCAGGATACTTGCCGTCTGGGCGGCAAAACTGGCAGAAAAAATCAGCGTGCACATCTTCCACCGCCAGGGAGTGACCTGGGCGGGGAAGATCGCACTGCGACTGGATCCTTCGATCCTGAAGACACTGGCGTCCCAGGTGAAGAAGGATATCTTTATCGTATGCGGGACCAATGGAAAGACGACCACCAATAATATGCTGTGCGCCGCTCTGGAAGCAGAAGGGTACAAGGTGGTCTGCAACCACACCGGCTCCAATATGCTAAACGGTGTGGCGGCGGCTTTTGCCCTTGCGGCAGGACTTTCCGGAAACCTAAAGGCAGACTATGCCTGTATCGAGATTGACGAGGCGTCTACCCGCAGGGTATTCCCGCATTTCAAACCAGATTATATGGTGCTGACCAATCTGTTCCGGGATCAGCTGGACCGGTACGGAGAGATCGACATCACCATGAATATTTTGAAAGAAGTCATGAAAAGCGCGCCGAAGATGAAAGTGATCGTCAACGGAGACGACGCATTGTCCGCATTTCTTGCGATGGACAGTGGCAATCCGTATGCGACCTACGGCATCAGCAAAAAGGTGACAGACGACAGCAAATCCAATGAGATCCGGGAGGGGCGTTTCTGTAAAAAATGCGGAGCTCTTCTCCATTATAATTTCTATCATTATAGTCAGCTTGGAGACTATGCCTGCACAAACTGCGATTTCAAACGTCCGGAGCTTGACTTTGATGCCGGAGACGTGGAGGTGGGCGAGACACTTTCCTTTACTGTAGAAGGGAAACGGATCCATGCAAACTATAAGGGATTTTACAACGTGTATAACATCTTGGCGGCCTATGCAGCCCTCAGGACCGGGGGAATCGAACCTGTGCATTTTAACCAGATGCTTTCCCGGTTCCATCCGGAGAACGGGCGGATGGAGCAGTTCCAGATTGACGGCACAAAGATCATGCTGAATCTGGCGAAGAATCCGGCAGGATTTAACCAGAACATTTCTGCAGTGATGCAGGATCAGACGGAAAAGGATATCATCATTGTGATCAATGATAATGCACAGGACGGGATTGACGTGTCCTGGCTGTGGGACGTAGATTTTGACCGGTTCCATGAGGACAATATCCACTCGATCACGGTCAGCGGAATCCGCTGTCAGGATATGCGCCTGCGGATGAAATATGTGAATATTCCTTCGCTTCTGGAGGCGGACGTGGAGACCGCGATCCGTAAAAGGATAGCGGACGGCTGCGGCAACCTGTATGTGCTGGTAAATTATACTGCATTGTTCAGCACCAGAAATGTATTAAAGAGACTGGAGGGGAACGGATAATGGAAGAGACAAAAAAGAAGATCACCATCGGGCACCTTTATCCGGACCTTCTGAACCTTTACGGAGACCGTGGGAATATTGCCTGTATGATGCAGAGATGCCTGTGGCGGGGAATCGGGGCAGAAACTATAGAGTTCAACACGGGGGACGCCATTGATTTTTCAAAACTGGACATCGTGCTTCTGGGAGGCGGCTCCGACCGGGAACAGGCGATCGTATGTAAAAATCTGCTGGAAATCCAGAAAGATTTTAAAGATTATGTAGAAGATCACGGAGTGGTGATTGCTGTGTGCGGCGGATACCAGCTCCTTGGAAAATATTATAAAACGGACGAGGGTATGATAGAAGGGCTTCATCTGGTCGATATGTATACCGAGCAGGGCGAGGGGCGTCTTATCGATAATATCGTGCTGAAGAGCAGTCTGACAGATATGCCGGTGGTAGGATTTGAAAACCATGGCGGAAGGACTTATATTGGCGACAATGAACCGTTTGGAGAAGTACTATACGGACACGGAAATGATGGGACAAGCGGGTATGAAGGTGTGGTCTATAAGAACGTGATCGGCACCTATCTGCACGGCCCTCTGCTGCCAAAGAACCCGGAAGTCTGCGATTGGCTGATCAGAAGGGCGCTGGAGAGAAAGTACGGAGAGGCAGAGCTTGCACCTCTCGATGACAGCCAGGAGAAAGAGGCAAATCAGTATATATACCGGAGATTTGTAAAGGAATAGGAGACAGGAAGGAATGCGGCAGGAACGGTTTAAAATGGAACGAGAAGGGCTGGTAGAAGAAGGACAGGAAGTGGAGATCAGCGAAAGGAGTGCCGTGACCGGACAGTATACCTATCTGGTAGAGCCATCTGTGGCAATGTCCGGCATCTACCGGACCAGCGAGAGGATCAAATCCAGAAAAGGTGTGATCCGCCGGATCGAGCGGACAGAAAAAGGGTTTTATCTGATCGTGGAGGTGGAAGAATAGCTTTTGGGTCAGATAGTTTTCCTTCGTTGACACCTCCGGGGAAAGACTATATAATTAATAAGAAAGAAGACATGACCTCCGAAAGGATAATAATATATGATGATTGCAAAAAATGATGAAGCTATGCGAAGCAGGATCTGGAAGATCTCCACGATGGTATCTTCCGTACTGATTGTGATCATAGCTATATTTCTTTTAACAAAGCTGTTCACAACAAATCCGCTGGAAGGCAGCTGGGTCAATGAGGATGGAAGCCTGGAGCTTAAGGTCCAAAGCGGCGGCGAGCTTACAGCCGTGCTTCCGGAATTTGCAGAAGGCGGCCAGGTAGAAGTTCCCATGAGCTATACCATTGATAAAGGGGAAAAGACCATTTCAATCCTGGATAATGAGGAAGAAATGCAGAAGATCGCAGATGGGTCAGACGGTTTATATACAGCAGAGATGCTGGAAAATGCAGTCAGTTCTGTGACTACATCCTTTGATTACAGTATAGATCAGGATGAATTGACACTGACCGAGCGGGAATACGGAGAACAGATCGTATTTACGAAAAAATAGAAAAAAGGATTTTATACCCCGCACGAAAGCTGCGGGGTTTTTGAGCGATAAGCGGGGGAAGAGAAGCTTCCCTGCACGAACGTAGAGAGGAGAGGTGAGCGATGATTACGAGAAATGAGACAAAAAAGATAAGGATTGGAGACCGGACCATCGGCGGAGGAAGTCCGGTAGCGATCCAGTCTATGACCAATACTAGGACGGAGGATGTGGAGGCGACCGTAGCGCAGATCCAGAAGCTTGAGCAGGCCGGATGTGAGATCATCCGCTGCGCCGTACCTACCATGGAAGCGGCAGAGGCTTTTGCCAAGATCAAGAAGCAGATCCATATTCCGCTGGTGGCGGATATTCATTTCGATTACAGGCTCGCCATTGCGGCGATTGAGAACGGGGCAGACAAGATCCGTATCAATCCTGGCAATATCGGTGGCGCAGAAAGGGTCCGTGCCGTTGTGGAGAAGGCAAAGGAAGCTCATGTGCCGATCCGGGTGGGCGTCAACAGCGGGTCTCTGGAGAAGCACCTGGTAGAAAAATACGGCGGCGTTACGGCAGAAGGCCTGGTAAAAAGCGCCATGGAAAAAGTACACATGATCGAGGATATGGGATATGACCAGCTGGTGGTCAGCATCAAATCTTCGGATGTGCTGATGTGTGTGCGGGCTCATGAACTGATCGCAGAGCAGTGTCCCTATCCGCTGCATGTGGGAATCACGGAATCAGGAACCCTGCTTGCAGGAAATATCAAGTCTTCTATCGGGCTGGGACTGATTCTCCATCAGGGGATCGGTGACACCATCCGTGTGTCCCTGACCGGAGATCCGGCAGAGGAGATCAAGTCTGCAAAGCTGATCCTGAAAACACTGGGGCTTAGGAAGGGCGGTATCGAGGTAGTATCCTGTCCGACCTGCGGAAGGACCAAGATCGACCTGATCGGTCTGGCAAATCAGGTAGAAGCCATGGTGGCAGATATCCCGCTGGATCTGAAAGTCGCCGTCATGGGCTGCGTGGTCAACGGGCCAGGTGAAGCCAAAGAGGCGGATATCGGGATTGCCGGTGGCATTGGTGAAGGTCTTCTGATTAAAAAAGGGGAAATCGTAAAAAAGGTAAAGGAAGAAGAATTGTTAGAGACATTGAGACAGGAGCTGCTGCACTGGAATGAGTAAACCGTTTTTTGAAGTATTTCCAACTCTAAAATTAAATGATGACCTGTGGTTGCTCTTTGAAGCTGCTAAAGTAACCAAGGTAGTGACTAATTCGAACCGGGACTATATCAGGGTCCATCTGAAAAGCCGCCATCTGATCCAGAAGGAGCACATTTATCAGGTGGAGCAGTGCCTGAAAGATCAGCTGTTTGCAAGGAGCCGGATTCAGGTAAAGATTCTGGAGCAGTATGAGCTTTCCGAGCAGTACACGCCGGAGAACCTGATGCGGGAATATTATGACAGCCTTCTTTTAGAGTTAAACGAACGCAGCGTGGTAGAACGGAATATGCTGCAAAACGGCGAGTACAGCTTTGAGGACGGCAATATCCTGCTCCTTAAGATGACAGACACCATTGTGGCGCAGGGAAAGAGGGATTCGCTGACCCAGTATCTGACCGGAGTATTCGAAGACCGCTTTCATCGTCCCATTGAAGTACGGGTGGTGTTTGAAGAACCTAAGGACAGTAAGCTGAAATATAACGAAGAGAAGCTTCGGATGGAAGTGGACGCCATCCGCCAGCAGAGAAAAGCCATCCGGGAAGAAAAAGAACAAAAGCGTCAGGAAAACCAGAAGGAAAAAGAGAAAAAACCGGAAAACAGGAGCTTCTTCAGTGCCAGGCGAAGGCAGCCGGCAGATGCGAGTCTGATCTACGGACGGGACTTTGACGACGAACCTATCGAGCTGTCCCAGGTGGTTACCGAGATGGGAGAGATTACCATCCACGGTAAGGTGATCAGTTTTGACACCCGGGAGATCCGGAATGAGAAGACGATCGTTATGTATGCGGTCACTGATTTTACAGATACCATTATGGTCAAGATGTTTGTACGAAATGATCAGCTTCCGGATATCCTGGCAGAGATCAAGCCGGGGGCATTTTTAAAGATCAAAGGCGTGACAGCGATCGATAAGTACGACCGTGAGCTGACCATCGCTTCCGTGACCGGGATCCGTAAGATCAGTGATTTCACCCAGTCAAGGCAGGACACGGCGCCGGAGAAAAGGGTGGAGCTGCACTGCCATACGAAAATGAGCGATATGGACGGTGTGTCCGAGGTAAAGGATCTGGTAAAACGGGCCCATGACTGGGGACATAAGGCGATTGCCATCACAGACCACGGAGTGGCGCAGGCTTTTCCGGATGCGAATCATTACATAGAAACATTGGATAAGGATGATCCATTTAAGGTCATCTACGGTGTGGAAGGTTATCTGGTGGATGATCTGACAGACGTTGCGGTGAACGAAAAGGGACAGTCTCTTGATGGCACGTATGTGGTGTTTGACCTGGAGACCACGGGATTCAGCCCTATCCGGGACAAAATCATAGAAATCGGGGCCGTGAAGGTGGAGAATGGAAAGATCACAGATAAGTTCAGCACCTTTGTCAATCCAGGAGTGCCAATCCCGTTTGAGATTACAAGGCTTACCAGCATCACGGATCAGATGGTCATGGATTCTCCGGGGATCGAGACCGTGCTCCCGCAGTTTCTGGAGTTTGTGGGAGATGCCGTGCTGGTGGCCCACAATGCGTCCTTTGACGTGGGATTTATTGAACAGAACATGCGGTACCAGAATCTGATGCCGGACTTTACTTCTGTAGATACGGTGGCCCTGGCCCGGATGCTTTTGCCTACCCTATCTAAATTTAAGCTGAATGTGGTGGCAAATGCGCTGAACATTTCCCTGGAAAATCACCACCGGGCAGTGGACGATGCCGGGGCTACGGCGGAGATTTTCGTAAAATTTGTGGAAATGCTGCATGATAGAGGGATTTATGACCTGACGAAACTGAACCATTTAGGAAGCCAGAATGAAAACGTGATCAAGAAGCTTCCTACATACCATGTGATCATCCTGGCCTGCAATGAGGTGGGACGGGTGAATCTGTATACACTGATCTCCAAGTCTCATCTGGAATATTATGCCAGGAGGCCAAGGATCCCGAAAAGTGTGCTTTCCAAATACCGGGAAGGCCTGCTGGTGGGAAGCGCCTGTGAGGCGGGAGAGCTTTACCAGGCATTGTTAAATGAGAAGTCAGACGCCAGGATCGCAAAGATCGTCAGCTTCTATGATTATCTGGAGATTCAGCCGGTAGGGAATAACCAGTTTATGATCGAAAGCGACCGGGTCAGCAACGTAAATTCGGTGGAGGACATCCGGAATCTGAACCGCCGGATCGTAAAGCTTGGCGAGCAGTTTGGAAAGCCCGTGGTGGCTACCTGCGACGTGCATTTTATGGATCCGGAGGACGAGGTCTACCGGCGGATCATTATGGCAGGAAAAGGTTTTTCAGACGCCGATGAACAGGCTCCTTTGTATCTGCATACCACGGATGAGATGCTGGAGGAATTTGAATATCTGGGATCTGCGAAAGCGCGGGAGATCGTCATCGAGAATCCGAATAAGATCGCGGATATGATCGAGAAGATCACGCCCATCCGGCCGGATAAGTGTCCGCCGGTGATCCCGGATTCAGACAAGCAGCTAAGGGAGATCTGTTACAATAAGGCTCATTCCATGTACGGGGACCCGCTGCCGGAAGTGGTCACAGAACGTCTGGAGAGGGAGCTTAATTCCATTATTTCCAACGGGTTTGCGGTCATGTATATCATCGCTCAGAAGCTGGTGTGGAAGTCCAATGAGGACGGATACCTGGTAGGTTCCCGTGGATCGGTAGGATCGTCTTTTGTAGCTACCATGGCGGGAATCACGGAGGTTAATCCCTTAAGCCCGCATTACTACTGTAAAAAATGTCATTACAGCGACTTTGATTCAGAAGAGGTGAGAGCCTATGCCGGCGGCTGCGGCTGGGATATGCCGGATAAGAAATGCCCTGTCTGCGGCGAACCGCTTACGAAGGACGGATTTGACATCCCGTTCGAAACCTTCCTGGGATTCAAAGGGAATAAGGAGCCGGATATTGACCTGAACTTCTCTGGAGATTACCAGAGTAACGCACATAAATACACGGAGGTCATCTTCGGAGCCGGACAGACCTATCGAGCCGGGACCATTGCTACCCTGGCAGATAAAACCGCATTCGGATATGTAAAGAATTATTATGAAGAGCGGGGACAGGGAAAACGAAACTGCGAGATCGACCGGATCGTTCAGGGGTGTACAGGAATCCGCAGGAGTACCGGACAGCATCCGGGCGGAATCATCGTTCTGCCACTGGGAGAAGAGATCAACTCCTTTACCCCGGTGCAGCATCCGGCCAACGATACGACGACGGATATCGTGACCACCCATTTTGATTATCATTCGATTGACCACAACCTTCTGAAGCTGGATATTCTGGGACACGATGATCCGACCATGATCAAGACGCTGGAGGAGTATATCAGCTCTCCGGCTATGGACAATGAATATAATGAGACAGACAACCGTTTTGAAGCGACCAAGATCCCGCTTGATGACCAGGGAGTTATGTCTTTGTTCCATGACACCTCAGCACTTGGCATCAAGCCGGACGACATTGGCGGCTGCCCGGTAGGGTGTCTTGGTATCCCGGAGTTTGGAACAGACTTCGTTATCCAGATGGTGGTAGATACCAAACCAAAGACACTTTCGGATCTGATCCGTATTTCCGGTCTTTCGCATGGAACGGACGTATGGCTGAATAACGCACAGGAGCTGATCCGGAGCGGAAAGGCTACCATTTCCACGGCTATCTGTACCCGTGACGATATTATGACATATCTTATCAACCAGGGGCTTGACAGTGAGGAATCCTTTACCATCATGGAGCGTGTGCGTAAGGGAGCCGTGGCAAAAGGGAAGTGTAAGGAGTGGCCGGAGTTTAAGAAGGATATGGCGGAGCATGGCGTGCCGGACTGGTATATCTGGTCCTGTGAGAAGATCAAGTACATGTTCCCTAAGGCCCATGCGGCGGCCTATGTCATGATGGCTTACCGGATCGCTTACTGTAAGATCAATTATCCGCTGGCTTATTATGGAGCCTATTTCGGGATCCGTGCCGATGCATTCTCTTATGAGATCATGTGTCAGGGGAAAGAGGTCCTGCAGAAGTATATTGATGATTATAACAAACGGTCTAATTCCCTGAGTAAGAAGGAACAGGACACTATGAAGGATATGCATATCGTACAGGAGATGTATGCCAGAGGCTATGAATTTATGCCAATCGATATCTACCGGGCGAAGGCGACCAAGTTCCAGATCATTGACGGGAAGCTGATGCCGCCCTTTGTCAGCATCGACGGCATGGGTGAAAAGGCGGCCGAGGCGGTGGAAGAAGCGGCAAAGGACGGACCATATCTGTCCAGAGACGACTTCCGCCAGCGGACCAAGGCCAGCAAGACAGTGATCGATTATATGGGAGATCTGGGGCTTCTGGGTGATCTGCCGGAGTCCAACCAGCTGTCACTGTTTGATCTGTAGGGGAAAGATCAACGCTGTTCTGCCAGTGCATTCGTGATAAGCCGGAATGTCAGCTTTGCCATATGCTCCGGGCTTTCCGGGGAGGCGGCAGCCAGCCAGGTCTTGATGAGGCCGACACAGCCGGAGAGGCAGAAAGCGTAAGAGTACTTAAGGTCATCTGACCGGTCAGGGAATGTTGCTTCGAGTACTTTCAGGCTGTGTTTTGACAAGATGGCTTCGATCCGGTGGAGAAAGGCAATGTCTCCGTTAGGACCTAAAAGCGCGGCGCAGATCGCTTTATTTTCTGCCAGAATGGCAAAGATGTCCTCAATAAAAGGAAAACTGTTTTCTCCGAAGGGGCTGACCGGGCGTGCCTGGATCAGCTCCTCGATCTTTTCCACCAGTTCATTTTCAATGCTTTCCATCATATCATAAATATCGCGGTAGTGAAGATAGAAAGTTGAGCGGTTGATATCAACCCGTTCGGTCAGTTCTGTTACAGTGATTTCATTAATCGCTTTTTCCCTCAGAAGTCCGGCAAGCCCATTTTCCAGTTGTGTCTTGGTTTTCCGGACTCTTCTGTCTTTTGGATTCATTTTTCCCTCCACAGATTCTTAAAATTTCATAAACAACCGACATGGGAACAGAGATGTGTCGATTATCCGACGTTAGCTCCCATATCTGATGGTTGCTTCCTTTTCTTTTGTTCAGTATAATGCAATCGGTTCTAAAAATCAACATGATGTCTATTAATAGAAATGATGTCTTTCAACTGACAGAAAGGGGAAAATAAACATGGTCAGACAGGAGTGGAAGAAACTCTTCCATAACAAAATACTTTTATTGGTGGTTATTGCAGTCATCGCGATCCCATCTATCTACACAACCTTATTTTTGGGGTCTATGTGGGATCCATATGGAAAGGCAGACAAGCTTCCTGTTGCAGTGGTCAATCAGGATCAGGCTGCTTATTATGAAGGGAAGGAGATGAAGATCGGGGAGGAACTGACGGAGAAGCTAAAAGAGGACGATTCCCTGGATTTTCGCTTTACAGATGAAAAAACGGCGAAACAGTGGCTGGCAGACGGGAAATGCTACATGGTGATTACGATCCCGGAAGATTTTTCGGCAAATGCGGCCACTGTTACAAGTGAAAATCCGAAAAAAATGGAACTTTCTTATGAGACGAATCCGGGAACCAACTATATTGCTTCTAAAATGAGCGAAACGGCAATGAAGAGTATGGAAAACTCTGTCCGGGAGAAAGTGACTACTGTTTATGCAAAAGTCATGTTTGACAGTATCAGAGAGGCCGGAGACGGGATGGCGGAAGCCGCGGATGGAAGCGGCCAGCTGGCAGACGGAGCAAAAGAAGCGGTTTCCGGAAGTGACAGGCTGGCAGAAAATCTGGGGATTTTGGCGGAGAGTACTCTGACCTTTCAAAACGGAGGAGAGACCCTGACAGAAGGGCTAAAGGAATATACCCGAGGGGTAGAGGCAGCAGGAGACGGCGCAAGGGAGCTGGACGAGGGGGCAGGGAAACTGGCCGATGCTGCCGGACAGCTTTCAGATGGGGCCGGGAGCCTGAAAAACGGAGCAGATACTTTGAATGACGGACTGCAGGCCATTGTGGGAGAAAGCCACGGACAATCTCAGGCCCTGACAGATGGAGCCCGTTCGCTGAGTGAAGGACTGGCTGCATTTTCGGGAGCCCTTTCCCAGATGCCTGCTTCTTCGGATCTGTCAGGTTATGCGCAGCAGATGAAGGAAACTTCCGCTGCACTCGGCGGGGCGCCGGCTGCGTCGGATCCCTCCTATCTGGCAGGACAGATCGAAGCAGCCGTGGAGGCGAAAGATACAGAACAGTTGGCAGCGCTGGCCCGGCAAGCGCTTCAGGAAGCCCAGGTTAATTATCAAAGCGCTCAGACTGTGAGCAGCCAGGTTTCCCAGGCTCAGACTGCGCTTTCCCAGGCAGGGGATCTCCTGTCGGCAGCGTCAAATTCGACAGAAGGCCTGCAAACGCTGACATCGCAGGCGAAGGTACTGGAAGAAAAGTCGGCTGCGCTGGCAGACGGCGTGCAGACTTATACAGCGGGGGTAGATCAGGCGGCAGACGGAAGCGCCGCTCTTGCATCAGGGATGGAAACTTTTGCTGCATCCGCACAGCAGGCTGAAAATGGCATCAGGTCATTGAAACTGGGTTCATCTTCTCTGGCGAACGGAGCAGAACAGCTAAATGGAGCATCTCCCAAGCTGGTAACCGGTGCGAATGAGCTTACCAAAGGAGCAGAAAAGATCCATACAGGCGCAGAACAGTTAAGAGACGGAAGCGGGCAGCTTAGTACAGGGCTTTTAAAGGTACAGGATGGAGCAGACGCTCTGGCTTCAGGGTTAAAAGAGGGGACAGATAAGGTTAGAAAGGCCAACACAGGTGATAATGCAGCGGAGATGGTTGCGGCTCCGGTGGATACCAGAGAAAGCCAGATGACAGATATGCCCAATAACGGACACGCGATGGCTCCCTACATGATGTCAGTGGGACTTTGGGTCGGTTGCATTGCCTTTAGTCTGATGTATCCTTTGAACAGCTACAGTGGAAAATTACGCTCCGGAAAAGCATGGTGGCGCAGCAAGGCTACAGTTCTCTATACGGTAGCAGTTTTGCAGGCATTGGTAATGCTGGGCGCGCTCCATCTATTTGACGGATTTGCACCTGCCAGATGGGGAGAAACCATTCTGACAGCCTGTGTGGCTTCTGTAGCATTTATGTCTATTATGTATTTCTTTACTGATCTGTTCGGGAAGGCAGGAAGCTTTCTGATGCTGATCTTTATGGTGGTACAGCTGGCGGGATCGGCCGGGACCTACCCGTTGGAAGTCTCCGGCAGCTTCGTGCCGGCCCTTCATGGATGGGTACCTTTTACGTATACCGTACAGGCTTTCCGGAGTACCATCAGCGGCGGGGAAAGTATCCGGGGATGTCTGGTCTATCTTCTGATCCTGGCGGCAGTATTTACTCTGTTTACTATTGGTGCGTTCCGGATCCGGGCGCACAGGATCCGGGAAGAAAAGCCGCTTCTGATGGACTGGCTGGAGTGTCATGGGCTGGGATAGGATATTCGTGATGATAAAAGATAAATATATCTTGCAAATACATATTGATTTATTTTACTATATAGAATAATGAAATTAATATGAAAAGGAGATGGCTATTATGATCTTTATATATCCTGCGGTTTTCCGCAAAGAAGGAGATGGACGCTATCATGCGTTTTTCCCGGATCTGGAATGTTGTGAAGCTTCTGGCGATACCCTGGATGATGCCATTGACAATGCCAATGACGCTGCCAAGACCTGGATTGGCGTAGAGCTGGAAGAGGACGAGCCGATCCTGCCGCACGTTTCTGATCCGGAAGATATTGAGACTCAGGACGGCGATATCGTCCGTAATATTTCTATTAATATACGGTTTTACGAAGGGTGGGACGAATAGCCTGTGAAAGTCTTATGGGGCTGTCTTTTCAGAACAGCCCCTCTTTAAATTTCTACAGCAATTCCTTGATTCCGGTTTCCGTATATAGGTCTTTTATGTTCACTTTTTTTACACTCAGTTTTTCCTTTTTGGAATCTACAGAGGTGATCTCCAGCGTTTCATCGCCCGTCAGCTTCTCTACCTGGCCGTCTGGCGCAACAATCGTATTTTCATCAAGAAATGTTATCGTTAGATAGTCACCTCGTTCAATTTCTTTATAAAAAGGGTTCACATTCCATTTTACAATCTCTACCGTTTTCCAGTCGCCATCTGCTGTCCTGCCAATTCTAATATAATCGCCATTGTCCTTTGGCTCAAAACTGATCGTTACCACTCCGTCCTCATTTAAGGAAGTAATTTTCATATCCTCAAAATCAGCAGTCACACCTGTGCCAACGTAACTTTCATATGCCGTTGCAATAATGCTAAAGATAATCATGCATATGAAAACGGTCTTGATAATTGATCTGACCGTCTTTTTTTTCAACTTTTTAAACGGATAAATCTCTTCCTGGATCTCTTCTGCTGTTTTCTTTACATATCTTTCAGAAACCATTTCTGTTTTCATAGCTTCCAGATGCTTCCTGCAGTCCTTGCACTCCTGCAAATGCTCTTCAATAGCCTGATTGCTTTCAGCGCTTGTTAGTTCATCCAGATAGCTCGGTAATAAGTCTCTGATAATCTCACACTTCATCATGATTCCCGCCTTTCACAATTTTTTGCTTTGCCCGGTAATAGGTAACTCTGGCCCAATTTTCATTTTTTCCGAACAGCTCACCGATTTCTTTAAACGAAAATGCTCCGGTAACCCGCAGAAGTACCACTTCTTTTGCAGTTTCGTCCAAAACATGTACTTTCCTGAATAATTCCATTTTCTCTTCCCTTATATTGAAACGATCCTCCACCGGCATGTCCTTTGAAAGGATGTCTTCTGTCAGCGGGCTTGTACCTTTTCTCTTTCGGTGCTCTACTTCCTGATACCATAAATGTTTGGCAATCTGGCAAAGCCATGTAGATACTTTGCAGCTCCCGTCATATCGGTTTGCGGAACGTACTGCCTGATAAAATGTTTCCTGGGTCAGTTCCTCTGCCATATCCTCTTCATAACAAAGGGAAAGCAAGAACTTATACACTACCGTTACATATTCTCTGTATACAGAATCCATATCCAGCATGCTCTCACCTCTCTTTGCTTATATATCGGGAAAAGCGGGATTTCGTTACAGATTAATTTCATTTTCTTTACGAAATTATCATATCAAGATTTCCTCTGTGGGTATATAAAAAAATGCTAAAAAACGCTGAAGCCTCATGACCTCAGCGTTTTTTGTAAGGGACTATTTGACAGTCCCGTTTGATTCTATTTCCTTTATTTTGCCGTCTCTTCTTTCGGCAGGATCAAATTCAGAAGAATAGCCATTAAGGTAGCCACAACTACAGGTGAGCTTCCAAATACAGTGGTGACCCACTCCGGGAAAGTAGCAAGGGATCCGGAAGCCTGGGTAATACCCATTCCCAGTGCAACAGACAGTCCGACGATGGAAGTGTTGCGGAAGTTCATTTCCTGCTGGAAGATCAGCTTGATCCCGGTCATGGCGATGGAAGCGAAGACCGAAATGGTGGCGCCGCCCAGCACACACTGCGGGATGGTGGTCAGCAGACCGGAAAACTTTGGTACAAAGCCGGCGATCATCAGGATGACGGCTGCCAGACCAAGGACACAACGGTTGATGACTTTTGTGGTGGTGACGATTCCTACGTTCTGGCTGTAGGTGGCTGTAGGAAGTCCTCCAAAGAAGGCGCATAAGATATTGCTGATTCCGTACATAATGATGCCGCCCTGCAGCTCCTTGTTCTCCGGCATCCGGTTCATGCTTCCGGAGGTAGTGGCTGAAAAATCACCGATAGCCTGGATTGAGTTGATAGCAAACAGGAGGCCGATGGCTACGCAGGCGGAGGGCTCAAAGCTCATAGAAAAATGCATCGGCTGGGGAAGCTGGAATAACCCTGCGGACTGTACTCCGGACAGGTCAACCAGACCGAAAGGAACAGCCAGGATATAGCCGGCAATGATTCCAACCAGGATAGAGGCCAGCTTTAAAAATCCTCTGGCAAAATGATTCAGTCCTGTTACCACTGCAAGGGTGAAGAAAGCTACCAGCCAGTTTTGCCAGGAGCCGTAGATTTCACTGGAGGTACCGCCTGCCATGTAATTAACAGCGGTAGGATACAGAGAAAGGCCGATCGTAAAAACGACGGTTCCTGTTACGAGAGGCGGGAACAGCATGCGGATCTTTCGGATACAAAATCCTACGATGATGGCAATGACTCCTCCCACTACCTGGGCTCCCAGGATGGTGGCAATATCATAGGTGCCTGCGATAGCCTGCATACTGGGTACATAAGCAAAGCTGATGCCCAGGATGACCGGAAGGGCGCTTCCCAGCTGGAAGTTCCCGAATTTAATGAAGGGGAACAACTGAAGAAGCGTGCTGATCGCAGAACAAAATAATGCGGCCTGGATCAGGATGACACGGTCCTGGGCACTGATGCCTGCCACACCGGCCACGATAATGGAGGGCGTTACACAGCCTACGATCATGGCAACAACGTGCTGCATGGCCAGAGGGAGCGCCTGGCCGAAAGACGGAACACCATTCAGTTCAAATACAGACGCATGCTCTTTTTTAACAGACGGATTCGGGTTCATGTTTGGTTCTCTCCTTTGTATAAGCTAATATTATTTAACCTCCACTCTGCTGTTAAATTTATCCAGCAGGAGTGCGGCGATCACACCAACGACAAGACAGATGATATTTACAATGCATCCGGTGACAGAAGCAGTAAAACTGGAGAACGGGATGATCATCACAGTAGCGGCAATGACAATTCCGATAATTCCATGGAAGGCCAGAGAGTAAAAATGGTCAAACAGCGCATTGACAGCTTTTGCCAGGCAGATGACAGTAACCAGAGCTCCGATCCCCCCGGGAATCAGTACCTGAAAATCCAGATGGCCGATACCGTCCACGAAAGGCGTATAAAGCCCCAGCGGCATCAAAAGGGTGGAAAAGCTCATGCCAGGTGCGATCACGCTCAGAGCCAGGCAGAATCCGCAGAACAGGTAGGAGATAAAGTTTGCCTCGATCTCTACAGAAGCCATGTTCAACCCGCCAAGCAGAGCAAATATTACGATCATACAGACCACCAGGGAAACGTAGGAGCCTTTTGCCACGCCTTCCTCCCGGGCTTCCCGGAACAGAGAGGGGAGCATCCCGCTGATCAGTCCGATAAACAGGCAGACAGAAGGATCCGGATATTTATTCAGGAAAAAGGCCAGCAGATTGGCGATGCCAAGGAAACCGACGGCCCCTCCGATAAACACCGGGATCAGCGGCGGCACGTGAGTTTTAAAATTTTTGAAAGGGTTCGATAAAAGCTCCATGATCGGTTTATAGATGCCGAAGATGACGCTTAAGACTCCGCCGGAAATTCCGGGAAGGACAGCGCCAAGTCCGATAAAAGCGCCTTGTACTACCCGGAACAGGAATAGCATTGGAGTATTCTTATTCTGTTTCTTAGTCATAACATACCTCTTTTTTTCTATATTTTATTACAACATATCTACTATAGCACATATACCATGCAGATTCTATGTGAAAATCAGAGAATTTCTCTCCCGGGCCGCCGCTGCGGATGGGCTTTAAGTACAGTGGCGGAAAGAACGGTCAGTAAAGATCCGGGCAAATACCAGCCCCAGGGGCAGCGCCAGAACGATCAGCAGCGCGGAAGCCAGCCAGGAGGCGGAATCACCCAAAGACATTTCTCCCAGATTATATACGGCACGGTAGAGATACAGCCCCGGCACCATGATCACGATAGAAGGTACGGTAATGGAGATCCTGGGATATCCAAGCGGTTTCTGGATCAGCGAGGACAGAAGCCCGGCCGTCAGAGCGCCCAGAAAAGCAGCTACGGCAGGAGGGCAGGACAGAAGATCCACAAGCTCCAGCCGGAGCGTATTGGCAATCATTCCGATCCAGGCAGCGGAGGCCGCCAGAGGTATCGGGCTGTTAAACATAATGGAAAATCCAAAAACTCCGCAGAAGCTGGCTGCGAGCCTCAGGAAAAACAGCAGAACCGGTGAAAGCGCCAGTGAAGGAAATTCTTCAGGCTGCAGGTTTAAAAGAAGAGCCATGGCCCAGGCGGTGACGGTAGCAACTACTATGATCATAACTGCATAAATCAGCCGTTCCAAACCAGAACGCATATCCTGTTTTGCAAAGTCGATGCCGCTTGTGATAAAAGGGAATCCCGGGATGATAAACAGCATGGAACAGATATAGCCGGCCTCGTGGCTGGAAGAAACCGAAAAAATCTCCTCGATCAGCTGTATTGATCCTGCATATACCAGACAGGCCAGTGCGACGGAAGACATGATACATAAAAATAAAGTATAGTGCCGTCTGGTCAGTCTGGCCCGGAGATAATTTCCTGCTCCTGCCCCTAAAAAGGTACAGAGCATTTCAATTACTCCTCCGCCAAGCAGAAAGCAGAACGCACAGCAGGCAAGGGCAGAGGCAAGGCCCAGCATAGCCGGTGAATAATGCCCGTGGATCTTATCAATTTCATCTAACTGGGAATGAAGCTGCCCGACTGTCATTTCCTTGCCGAATCTTGCAAAATTATTTACAAAACGTTCCATGCGGTCCAGCTTGGAGGTGTTAACCCCGGTGCTGGAAAGACTCAGAGAATGAGAAACAGAATTCTTTCCATCAAAACAGCTGTAATCGATGGAAAGAAGACCGATATTGGCATTGCATGTGATGCCAAGCTCCTCTGCCAGTGTGTTCATGGAACTTCTGACCCGCCAGGCTCCGGTTCCGCAGGACAGAAGGATCAGTCCGACTCTCCCGATCAGAGAAGATTTTTCGGAAAGACCAGACTGGATGGCCGGTATATTTTTAGCATGGGCTGTATAGTCATGCCAGTAGATGCTCATATGGTTGGGGGTGATTGGATTGGTTGACATAAAAGTTCCTTTCTATAAATAAGTCGATGTTTTTCAAGTAACAGTATAGAGGGAATCAAGGAAAAGTCAACTATACTCCCGCGAGTATTAATCATTACTTTCATTTATAGAAAAATAAAATAAACGAAAAACATATATAGATATTATGAATTTTACTTATAAAAATCTGGATGCTAGAATAATGTTAGTTTATTTAAAAAGTATTGTTTCTACTGTACAGACAAAATGGAGATGCTGACATGAATACAGAAGAAAGAAACGAAAAACCATTTCTGGAAACACGAGAGTTATATAAAAGCTTTCGACATGTTGAAGCCCTTCGAGGGGTGTCTATCCGTGCTTATGGCGGAGAAGTGCTTGCGATTGTCGGCGATAATGGAGCCGGCAAGTCTACACTTATCAAAATCCTGTCCGGGGTGTTAACTCCCGACAGCGGTCAGATCAAGATCAACGGAAAAGAATATCATAAGCTGACTCCCAAAAAAGCTGCAGAAGAAGGAATTTCTACGGTATATCAGGATCTTGCTCTCGGGAATACGATGGATGTAGCATCGAATCTGTTCCTGGGAAGTGAGTTATCAACGGCCGGATTTCTAAAGAAAAAACAGATGAAAGAAGAAGCAGAAAAACTATTGAAAGATCTGGATATCAAGATTCCGAATGTTTCTGTTCCGGTAGGAGACTTAAGCGGCGGCCAGAGGCAGGGAGTCGCTGTGGCGAGACTTGTGCACCGTGGAGGGAAAATATTGATTTTCGACGAGCCGACGGCAGCTATGGGGCTGAATGAGTCAGAGGCTGTTCTCAGACTGATCAGGAGATTGGCATCAAAAGGATATGCAGTGATCTTAATCAGTCATAATATGCAGCATGTGTTTCATATTTCTGACCGTATATGTATCATGCGTCAGGGAAAAGTCGTCAAAGAGTTGAAATCAAAAGAGACATCCATGGATGAGGTGGTCTCCTTTATAACAGGAAGTGTTTTAAGTGAGTGACAGAAAAAGTATGATAAACAGAAAAGTAAAGGAATATTCGTATGTTCTGATTTTGCTGGGCATATTGATCGCGATGATCCTGATCATTTCTATGGCTTCTCCCTATTTTTTTTCCTGGAAAAACTGTAGAAACATATTGAATCAGTCGGCAATTTATCTGGTAATATCTGTTGGGATGACGCTGGTGATCAGTGCAGGGCAGATTGACCTTTCGGTTGGATCTGTAATTGGTTTTTCCGGAATGGTAATGGGGATGATGAGCCTGAATGGAGCAGCGCCTGGAGTGGCTATTTTTGCGGGGCTTCTTTCTTCCTTTTTGATCGGAATTTTGAATGGGGCATTGGTTGCATATGGAAAAATGAATTCCTTTATCGTGACATTAAGTACGATGACGATTGCCAGGGGAGTCATTTTGATATTGACAAATTCCCAATCTGTATTTGGCTTTGGAACAGCCTTTACTTTTATCGGAAGCGGAGCGGTCGGGCCGGTAAATATGCCGATCGTAATCTCGTTGATAGTCGCGTTAATTGGTGCAGTTATACTCCATAAGACTACATTTGGAAACTATTGTCTCTTTATTGGCTCAAATGAGGTGGCCTTGAATCGTTCTGGCGTAAATGTCAGACGATATAAGATGATTGTTTTCGGCATCTGTGGATTGTGTGCAGGAATTGCAGGAATGATCGTGACAGCAAGGCTGAATTCTGCAGAGCCTCTGGCAGGACAAGGTTATGAGATGGATGCGATTGCCGCTGCGATCTTAGGCGGCACCAGTATGAAGGGCGGAAAAGGAAGCATCATAGGAACGATTATCGCATGTTTTATCTTGAATGTATTAAAAAATGGTTTGACAATACTTTCTATCTCTTCACATTATCAGGAGATATTAACGGGATTTATTTTGATCATTTCAGTTTTGATATCAGAGTATCATGAAAGAGAAAAGAGAGAGGTGTAAAGATGCAGAAAAAATTATTATCCCTTGGTGCTATCGCAATGGATATTGTACTAGACAGCCATGAATTGCCAAAAGATGACGGTTTTGCACTGATCAAAAATGAAGTGATGCTGCCGGGAGGCAGTGCATCCAATGTTTCTGTCTGTGCATCCCACCTTGGAATGGACGTATACCAGACGGGAAAAGTGGGAGACGATGAGACTGGCAGAGAGTTTTTGAGAACGCTGAAAGAAGATGGGGTAGACGGAACGCATGTGGCGGTAAAAAAAGGAGGTACTTCCTTACATACATATATTATTACTGCTCCGGGTGGAAAACATTGTATTTTTGCAAACACAGGAGATACTGTATGTACATTGGAACCCGAAGAACTTCCGGAAGATCTGATGGATTCCATGGATATTTTCTATAATGATATGTTTTCACCGAAGGCAGCTCTCTGGCTGGCACAAAAGGCGGTGAGTCAGGGAAAACCTGTCATTTATAATATGCAGTGTGTACCGTCTTTTATGGACCAGTGTGGAACATCCATGAAAGATATTGAAGAAATGATGAAACTGTGTACAGTTTTCATCAGTGGACGCGATGGGTTCAGGGAGATGACAGGAGAAGATGATTACCGAAAGGCCATGAGGATCATCCAGGATAGATATCATATCCAAGAAGGAGTGATCTGTACCGCAGGAAGTGAGGGAGCGATATGGCTGTGTGGTCAGGAGATAGAAGTACCTGCATATCAGGTGGAGGCAGTAGATACGACAGGAGCAGGAGACTGCTTTCTGGGAGGATTTATCTATGCTTATTTCTGCGAAGAAGCCGGGAAAGAGGAGGCGCTGGAATTTGCGAATGCAACGGCGGCGATCAAATGCACGCAGGCAGGACCGCGCAGCCGGGCCAGTGCAGATCAGGTTCAGCAATTTAGGAACTCTGCAAAGGGAGATCCTGAATAATATAAAATTACAGAGGAGGAATTGTAATTATGAAGGCAAAAGTGGTAAGTGTGCTTTTATGTATGGCAATGGTTACGACTATGGCTGTAGGCTGCGGATCATCATCTGATTCATCAGAAAGTACAGACAGCAGCAAAAAAGAAAGCACAGAGGCAGAAGGTGGAGATGCGGAAGAGACCGGGGAACAGACTTTATTCCAGCAGGCGGAAGCCCAGGTAGACGAAGACCTTGCGCCGCTGCCAGATAAAGATTCTGGGAAGAAACTGGCTGCGATTGAAAGTACTCTTTCCAATTCCTTCTGGGTAACTATGCAGGAGGGATATGAGGATGCGGCGGAAGAGTATGGAGTGTCCATCGATATTCAGGCAACAGATTCAGATACAGATACTGCAGGACAGCTGGATATTTTAAATAATATGCTGGTTCAGGATTATGATGCAATCGCAGTATCTCCGCTGACGGAAGACTGCCTGATCTCCGGAATCGTCTCCGCAAATCAGCAGGGTGTTACCGTGATCACGACTGGAAATGAAGTGAACGAAGAGGCACTGGAAGAGGCAGGAGGATCTCTGGATGCAAAGATCACTGTAGATTTTCACAATCAGGGAGTGCTGGGAGCACAGTACATCGTTGATCAGAACAATGGTGAAGGACAGGTTGCGATCATTGCCGGAAATGAAGGAGCAACACAGTCTGATGCCAGAAGAGACGGAGCAAAAGAAACCTTTGAAAAGGCCGGAATGGACGTGGTAGCTGTAGAACAGTGTGATTTCGATGCACAGAAGGCTTACGATGCAGCGACAGCAATCATTGAAGCCAATCCAGATCTGGTGGGAATTGCCTGCGGAAATGATGATATGGCTTTAGGCGTTGTTCAGGCACTGGAAGAAAAAGGGCTGAATGATCAGGTGACAGTAGTCGGTGTTGATTTTACAGAAGAAGCCAAAGCGGCAATTGAAGACGGAAGTTATGATGCCTCCGTAGCAATGTCTCCATATCTTATGGGAAAAGAGGCTGTAATCATTATGCTTAAAGCACTGCAGGGAGAAGATGTATCCAGCATTGGAGACAGCACTCCGATGGCAGTTGTAGATGCAGATAACGTAGATCAGATGTCCGACTGGCATTAAGAGCAAAACGGATGATAGAATATATAGAAAGGAAATGCGGTTTATGCATTTCCTTTCTATGTCTTGAGACAAAGGAGGATTCAATATGTTTGACAGAATACTGGGCGGATTGATCGGTGCCGGAGCAGGAGATGCAATGGGAGCGGCTACAGAAGCCAGAACAACAGAACAGATCATAGAATATTTCGGCCATGAAGTAACAGATTTTGAAAAGCCGCCCATGGATACTTTCGGAGCTGGAAATGAACCCGGGCAGCTTACGGACGACTTCAGTTCTGCATATTTTGTGGCAAGGCATATTGCAGACCATGACGGTGAAGTGACTGAAAAAGTGGTACAGGAGGCATTGATCGACTGGTCGGAGCATCATGTGTTCTTTGACCGGTTTGCAGGACCGACGACGCGTCTGGCAATTCGAAGATATAAAGGAGAAAAGATAGAAAAATCAGGAGGCGTGGAACTGGTGACTCGTCAGGCAACAAACGGTGCGGCCATGAAGATTTCGCCGATCGGCCTTATGAATGCTGGAAACATAGAGAAAGCGATTAAGGACGCGGTAACGGTTACTATGGTAACGCATGATAATTATCTCGCACTTTCAGGTGCCTGTGCAGTTGCGGCTGCGGTCAGTCATGCGGTGATGCCGGAAGCAACAGTCTACAGTGTACTGCAGGCAGGGCTGTATGGGGCAAAAGAGGGAGAAAAAATCGGCAGGAAGATTGCCCGCGATGTGGCAGGACCGTCTGTGGTCAAACGTATGGAAATGGCAATTGATATCGGCCTGGGAAGCGGAACCCCAAAAGAAAAAATGACAGAGATCGGGCATCAGATAGGAACGGGGCTTCATGTGGCAGAGGCAATCCCGTCTGCGTTTGGTCTGTTTGCAGCGTATGATGGAGATGCGTTGGGATCTATCGTGGGAGCAGTTAATGTGGGGTATGATACAGATACGATTGCAACCATGTCCGGCGCATTGTCCGGAGCTTTGCGAGGTGCAGAAGCTTTCCCGGCACATTTTCTGCCGACGCTTGAGGAGGCAAATCATCTGGAGATAAGAAAACTTGCCGAAGATCTGACTAGAATTGCTCAGAAGGTGGACAGACAGGAGGGAGTACGATGAATCAAAAAATATTAGGATGTTTGTTGGGAGCTGCTGTCGGGGATGCCATGGGCTCGGCGACAGAGACAAAATCAACCAGGCAGATTGAGAAGACATTTGGCGGACGGGTAGAGGAATTTAAGGAACCTCCAATGGATACGATGGCCCGGGGAAGACGGGCAGGACAGGTGACAGATGCATTCAGTATACCATATATTCTGACGGAACATCTGCTGAACGCGGACGGAAAAGCGTCAAAGGAACTGGGACAGAAGGCGCTGCTGGAATGGGGAAAAACAGAATACTTTGAACCATTTGCAGGAATGACAACCAGAAGTGTCGTAAATCGTTTAAGAGAAGATGACAAAATGGGAACCTGGGCATTTGCCGGACGGCTAGGAACGAAGTTGTACAAAAGCCACTATTATGCGCTTTCTTCTAACGGAGCGGCCAGTAAGGCATATCCGGAAGGACTGTTGAGCGCAGGGGACATTCAGAAAGCAATCGAGGATACTGTGGAAATTACCATGTCATCTCATGACGATCCATACAGTATTTCAGGAGCATGTGCAATCACAGCGGCTGTAAGCGAAGCCCTTAAGAGTGACACCGATCTTTATAAAATCGTACAGGCTGCAAAATATGGAAGTGTAGAAGGGGAGAAATTTGCAAGAAAAAGGGACGATATCTGGACATATCCAGGGCCTTCTGTCACAAAACGTATCGATATGGCCGTAAAAATTGCCATGCACAGCGGCAGTCAGCAAAATGTGGTACAAGAACTGTCAGAACGCATCGGAAGCGGACCGGCGATTGCTGAGACGGTACCGACTGCATTAGGAATTCTGATTTCCAACCAGGGAAGAACAATGGAAAGTATCTATGATGCTGTAAATATCGGAGATGAGACCAGTGCAATCGGATGTATCGTAGGGGCAGTTGCAGGAGCATTCCGAGGAGCTGATTCCATTACGGAAGGGTATCTGGAAATCATCGAAAAAGAAAATAAGATGGATCTATGTTCTCAGGCAGAAAGGATTGAAAAATTGTGGGGAAATATCTCATAGAATCGGCATTATTAGGACAGGGACTACCAGGCATCACAGAAGAAGAGCTGGAAAGTCTGTGGCCTGAAAATCCGGACGGAGAAATTGCCTGGATGAAAGCAGGGACACTGATTACCGGCGGGATTTCAAAATTTGTAAGGTTCCGGAAAGAGACTGAAAACTGTGCAAGGATTTGTTATCAGAATTTTGAAACAGCGGCAGAACAAAAAAGAACTGGATTTTTGACTGCGTCGGGAACAATGAAAGCATGTGAAAAGCTGCAGGTACCATTTGCAGTGAGTTGTGGAATCGGAGGACTGAAAACGCAACAGACTATAGAGTCCTGCCATGACCTTCTGGCATTAAAGGAAAGCAGGGTATCTTTGATTGCTGCTTCGCCGAAAGATATGTTTGATTTGGAGCATACATTGAAAGAAGCGCAAAAAGAAGGGATTTATGTGTCCGGATGTGGAGACAATGTATGCAATGGATATTTGTTTTTGCAGAATCCGGTGGAAATACCATCTGATTTGAAAATTATGCAGGATAAAAACCGTCTGCTTTTACGGAAAATTCCTAAGAAAAAGAGGATTCAGGATGACAGTATATTTGAGCAGGCTCTTCGGTATGCCAAAGAAGCAGAAAAAAGAGAGCTGCTTTTTCATCCATCATTTAATCAGAAAGTAGATGAACTGACAGAGGGATATTCTTCCCGGGTTCAGTTGGAGGCTTTGATCTCAAATATCAGATGGCTGGAAGAAAATGTAACAATTTGATAAATCAGGGAGTTGAATTCAAAACACAGTCCGACGTCCGGGGCCGGGTACAAAGAGTGGAAGGTGAGATCACTTTCGCTGGTGGTATTGATCAGTTTATCTAAGGCCAGGGCATAACCGCATCCACTTCTACAAAATGTGTGATGTTGTAGACCAATTTATAGGCGCGATATATATATATATAAAATTTCCGGATGTCTCTTTGAAACCAGGAAGAAAGCACGCTGCTGTCGTAGATCTGATATGAGACGATCAGAGGCTTTTCCCAGATTTGTGTTCATCCCGCTTGACAATTTCCGCAGGATTCTTCACAATAAAGGTATCAGAAACAAACTGGATGCGTGGCTGACATTCCTCAGTGTAGACGATCCGGAGATGATCGTGGAGCTGATCAGAAAATATCCTCAATTCCGGAAATACTATGAGGAAATCTATCAGCTGTGCCGAAATACGGAGAAGGTGATGAACATGTTTTCCAAAGAATTGCAGGAACTTGATAAAAATACAGTGCAATATATGATTGATGAAATGCAGGATGTGATCGATGAGCAGAAAGAGAATCTGGGAGAAATGCAGGACATGATCGATGAGCAGAAAAGACTGCTTGGCGAGAAGGAATCTGCACTTGCGGATAAGGAAAAGGAGATCGCTGAATTAAAAGCGCGCCTGGGTGAGAAATCGACATCTGACAACGTTTGACAATGGCGGAAAGGTGTGCTGGACTACTAAAAGTTCTCGGAGGGCTGACTGTAAAAGGACAGATGATGCAGGCAGCCGGATAAGAGGCAGGCTTAAGATGCCTGTTCCTCGGAGGGAAAATCATTCAGAAGAAATGACGGACCGGATAAGAGACGAGCAGAAAGCTTGTTCCTTATCCGGTTTTTTTCTTGCAGAGGAAATGTACATTTTTGTTTTAGCAGGAGGATGATTGGGGCATAGGACAATACCCTGACTCTGGCGAGGGAGTATGTGCGGCCGATAAAGCTGGCTATTCCATTCTTCCTTTTTAACCAGATGATGGCTGCATACTTAAGAAATGACAAAAATCCTGCATTGGCTACGGGGGCAGTGCTGGCAGGCGGTATCTTTAATATTTTTGGCGATTACTTTTTTGTATTTGTATGCGATATGGGAGCGTACGGAGCAGGACTGGCCACGGCTATTGGTTCTGCCATTCTTTGACCAAAGTATGTCTGTTTACCAGGAGCAGGCCCGTATCATCGAAGAGATGGCGCAGAAATCGGACTGTATTATTGTGGGGCGCTGCGGAGACTAAAGCGGGCAAAGTATTATGAGTTCTATACCGGCCACAAATGGGGAGATAAGTTGAATTCTGACCTGTGCATTAACACCTCACGGACAGTCATCAAAGAGCTGGTGCCGGCAGTGGCAAGGCTGTTCGAAAAAGATGAAAAAAGTGCTTTCACGGTTCAGCATAAGTAAGAACTGTTAAGAAATGTTAAGCCCTCTTTTGGAATATGTTAAGACATGGCCAGTATGCTGGGATATGTCAGAAGGGCAGAACGCCTTTTGAAAATACACCGAAAGAGAGGTAGACAATATGCAGACACAGAACACAGCAAAACGGAAGAAAGGGATATTAAAAAGAGGGCTCATCCTGGCAGCGGCATGCGCACTGGCCCTTTCCGTTACTGCCTGCGGAGGAATTGAAGGGAAGACATCGAAGGAGAGTACGAACAGTTCATCAAGTTCAAGCTCCCAGAAAGATGCGGGAAGCAAGAAAAAGGATACAGATAAAAAAGACTCAGACAGTAAGGAGAAAAGTACAGGAAAAAAGAAACCGGACAGCAAAAAGTCCGGCAGTAAGAAATCTAATAAGAAGCAGAAATCAAACAATACCAAAAAGTCTGGAAACCAGACTAAGAAGGGAGGAAATAAGAAAGGAAGCCAATAAAATCGAAAGAACAAAAGCCCCTGCGACAATCGGCCGCAGGGGCTTTTCAAAGTCATGAGATATCAGATCCAGCTGAAGTTTTCGCGTCCGGCTCCCAGTTCAAAGTGATATTTGACGATACCCAGGTCGATTTTGGAATAGAATCCCATTCCGGCCCGGGCAGATACGATCTTTCCATTCAGTGTGAACTGATATTTCTGCTGGTTCATGGCTGTTGGGGCAAGAAGGGAAGCTTCCACGCCGGATCTGAACCAATTAGGCATTGGACCGTCAGCCTTTGCGACCTGATCGACAGACTTAGACTTGTGCGGAACGCCCTGATTTTTGCCGTAGCCAAGAGAGATGACAATACACAGTTTTTCCCCGGCATCTACAGAATAAGCAGATTTGACCTTGCTGTAGGTCATGGCAACCCAGCAGGTGTTAAGGCCCAGCTGCTGAGCTTTTAATACCAGGCGTTCACCATAGTAGCCGCAGGTCTCTTCTAAGGCAGGACCCTTTTTCCCGACCATTGCGATATAGTTTGTCACTCCGCTGAATTTCCCATAGTGGGCCATAAAGCCGTCAAAAGCTTTGGGTTCATTTTTAACCAGCTGGATGTGGAGACCGCTTTCCTGGTTGCAGGCATCAATTTCCTCCGTCAGAAGACGGATCACCTCTTCATCCAGCGTCTGATCAGTATATTGGCGCACACTGTGTCGTTCTTTCATTGCTTCCATTAAATCCATTGTGATATTCCTTCCGTTTGGTTTATTTGATTAAACCAATAAACATTATAGCATAGGATATTTAAAATGCTACATTGGGAAAGAAAATCGAGACGAAATGAGACTGATGACCGGGAATGGTCATCAATAAATATTGCAGATGGAAAACAGGTGGAATCTGCGGTATGATAAGAAGCAGCAGAATACATTTTGGAAAGAAGGAATGTAAGATGTGGCTTCTATATGCCGCAGGTTCCGCTTTTTTTGCCGGGGTGACGTCGATCCTGGCAAAATGTGGGATCAGAAAAACAGATTCTACTGTAGCCACGGCAGTCCGTACGGTAGTGGTTCTTGTCTTTGCATGGATTTCGGATATGAATATAAAGAAATCACGGCGGATATGGGACAGATTTCCTTCCTGATCGACGGTTATGTAAATTTTGGCTGGGAGGTGGATGAAAATGTAGCCCAGCCAGCTTTGGAAACCTTCCCAAAAAGGGCAGGGGCCATGCAGCACAAAAAGGCAGTGCTTCGGTTGAAGCGAGATCGTAAGATCATCAATAAGACGGAACTTACAAGGCTTCAGAGACATTATGAGGCGTGCATTGCCGAAATCCAGTATCTGGAGAATAAGAAAACTTCTGCGCCCTCTATCCTGGCGATCACGGTAGGGATCCTGGGGACGGCATTTATGGCCGGCTCCACGTTTGCGGTAACGGCGCAGACTCCGCATATCATACTTTGCACTGTGCTGGCAGTTCCGGGATTTATAGGATGGATCCTTCCATATTTTTTGTATAAAAGAGCTGTGAGGAAGGAAACAGAAAAGCTGACTCCCCTGATCGAAGAAAAATATGACGAGATCTACGAAATCTGTGAAAAGGGAAGTAAACTTTTAACTTAATTATGGAACCATGAAGTTACCGGTGGGCGTTCAGAAAAGCCTGACGGATTTCTTCTGGCATCTCCTCCGGGGACATGGCGGTGATGCGGTCCTCGGTGCCATCCTTTATGGCCTCTTCATAATACCAGCATTTGAATTTCAACATATCCAGTACACGGTTCAACCGTTCAATTTCCATTTCTACAGCTGCCTTCTGGCGAACAAACAGATCCAGCCGTTTAGGATAGGTTTTGCTGCCTTCCGTACACCATTCCATAAACTGTTTAATATCCTTGATTTCCATGCCGGATTTCTTCAGACATTCAATGACACGTATGGCTTCCAGCTCTTTTTCGCCAAATCTTCGGATGCCGGAGGTGCGCTGTATATCAGGAAACAAGCCTTCTTTATCGTAATAGCGAAGAGTGGATATGGGAATGTCAAACATTTGGGATACCTGTCCTATGGTATACATCATAATGATTCCTCCTTCGATAACAATTTGCAAAAAATCTTAACCTGAAGTGAAGTCTAGGTTTTGCGATAAGCTTACCAAAAAGAAAGGTATTTGTCAAAAAAATAAATGTAACTATTGACATTACAACATGTACGTGCTATTTTAATGCTGAAAGATGTAACAATAAATATTACAATGAAACCAAGGAGGACTTGAACATGGAAAAAGTAGTAGAATTTTTACAGGCAAACCCAGTACAGTATCTGGCAACAGTAGGGAGGGATAACAAGGCAAAGGTACGTCCTTTTATGTTCCTCTTCGAACAGGAGGGAAAACTCTGGTTCTGTACCAATAATACGAAGGATGTATACAAAGATATGCAGGCCAATCCTGAGATCGAGGTATCTGTATCTGACCCGACCTATGCATGGCTTCGTCTTCACGGAACAGCTGTGTTTGAGAACAATATGGAAGTCAAGGAAGGCGCTATGAATAACCCCATCGTAAAAGGGCAGTATGAGACGGCAGACAACCCGATCTTCGAAGTGTTCTACATTCAGGATGCACATGGCATCATTGCAGATTTCTCCGGAAATCCGCCCTATGAATTTTAGCATATAACGGTATTGCGCTTTCCCTGAAACGAGGTGTGTGTTTATGAATACAAGAGAATATCTGAAGTTATTAAAAGAAGACATTCATTCCACTGTCATTGCCACTGTGGATGAAGAAGGGAGACCGGTTGCCAGGGTCATTGATATCATGCTGACGGACGAGAACAGCCTGTATTTTATCACGGCAAAAGGAAAGTCCTTTTATGAACAGCTTAAGAAACATCCTTATGTTGCCATTAGCGGCATGTGCGGAGGAGAAGGTACCATGAATAAAAAGGCGGTCTCCATACGGGGGAAAGCGGTGAATATCGGATCCGGAAAATTAAAGGAAGTCTTTGAGGAAAATCCTTATATGGCTGAGATATATCCCCAGGAGGAGAGCCGGAAGGCTTTAGAGGTATTCCGTGTGGCGGAAGGGACCGGGGAATTTTTCGATCTGTCAGTCAAACCGATCTTCCGGGACATGTTTGTCCTGGGAGATCGGGCGGCAGAGGCTGAAGATAGCTCATCGCACAGACAAGGAGGATTCTTTATCACAGACCGGTGCCGGGGATGCCGCATCTGTTACAGCAAATGCCCACAGAAATGTATCGATCTGTCGGTAAAGCCTCTGGTGATCCGGCAGGAACACTGCCTTCACTGCGGCAGCTGCATGGAGGCCTGTCCCTTTGGAGCGATAGAAAGACGGTAAAAGGAGAGAGGAGAAGAACAATGGCAATTCATGGATGGAGCAAACAGACCAATACAAAAAAGATTGATTTCTCACGTTTCCTGTGCAGTACGCCTGCAAGAGATTATATATTTCAGGATACGCCCTATGAGAACCAGATCCGGGAGGCAGCAGAGCTTCTTTCCAGGGCAGATGCAGTACTCATCGGCGGAGGGGCCGGGCTTTCTACAGCGGCTGGTTTAAGCTATGGCGGGCAGCGGTTTCAGGAAAATTTCGGCGAGTTCATCGAAAAATATGGCGCTTCCTATATGACAGATATGTATAGTGCGGGTTTTTATCCCTTTCCTACAGAGGAGGAAAAATGGGGATACTGGTCCAAACATGCATATCTGAACCGAATTGAGCCAGAGGCGCTTCCGCTTTATCAGCAGATTTTTGAACTGGTAAAGGAAAAACCGCATTTTGTCCTGACCACCAATGTGGATTATCAGTTCTGGAAAGCCGGATTCTCGGATGAAAGGATCTTTGCCACCCAGGGAGACTATGGAGAGATTCAGTGCGCGCGGGGATGCCACGACAAAGTGTATGATGCAAAAGAGCTGTTTGGAAAAATGGGAGAAGCAAGAAAAGACTGTAAAATCCCGTCAGAACTGGTTCCCAAATGTCCGGTCTGTGGCGGGAACATGGCCATGCATCTGCGGTGCGACCAGTATTTTGTAGAGGATGCGCATTGGAATGAAGCTGCCGGGCGGTATGAAGAATTTCTGGAAGCGCATCAGGCGGAGAGAGTCGTCTTGCTGGAGCTGGGCGTGGGATTTAATACTCCGGTAATCATACGCCTTCCTTTTGAGAAGATGATACGAGAGCATGAAAACTGGTCTATGATCCGTATGAACCTTGATGAGGCGGTCGTACCGGCAAGCTTTGGAGAGCGGGCGGTAGGCATCAATGCTGATCTGGCAGATGCCGTCCGGGACCTGTCAGGATGTGTGAAGGAAATAGAAGATGGCGTGACAGCCCCTGGAAATGAGGTGGACAAAAAATGACGCAGAATGAAAGACGAGAGTATCTGATCAGAGTATTGCTGTCAGAAGTTCCGCAATACAGTGATATGAAGATACCAGACCAGGAGGACGGGCAAAAAAAGCTTCTTCGGAGTCTTATGAATATCCGGCCTCCCCGCCCGATCAGTGAGGAGTTTCTTAGAATTCAGGATGAGTATTTAGGTGAAGAGGTTGAGAGAAAAGGAGTGACAGACAGTGCCCTGCTTCCGGCTTCTTCTCTTGACAGCCACCTGGTACTTTGGCGAGGGGATATTACAACATTAAAGATTGATGCCATCGTAAATGCGGCAAACAGCGCCCTTAGGGGATGTTTTGTTCCCTGTCATTCCTGTGTGGACAATATCATTCACAGCGTAAGCGGTATACAGCTTCGTTTGGCCTGTGACGAAATTATGAACAGGCAAGGATATGATGAGCCGACGGGAAAAGCGAAGATTACCCCTGCGTATAATCTGCCTTCCCAATATGTGATCCATACTGTCGGACCGATCGTATCAGGGAGCCTGACAAAGGAGCACTGCAGGCAGCTTGCGGATTGTTACAGGTCCTGTCTGGAGATTGCAAAAGATCACGGACTGAAGAGCATTGCATTCTGCTGTATTTCTACAGGAGAATTTCATTTCCCGCAGAAGAAGGCGGCAGAAATTGCAGTTCAGACAGTCCTGGAGGAGCTGGATAGAGACACCTCCATCGAAAAGGTTGTGTTCAATGTCTTCAAACAAGAAGATTATGATATTTACCAGGAACTCTTGGGCGCTTTAGAGCTTTACAGAACTGAATAGATCCTCTATACTATAAAGACACGAAAGATTTAGGATAGAGGTAAAGAACAAGATATGGTGGATTTTTTTCAGAGTGCAGGAAGTGGTTTTAGAGAAGCTTTTTATGCGGTATTCAATGTATTATGGGGAGATTTTATTACAATACCCCTTCCGGGCGGCGGTCAGCTTGGAATCTCACTGCTGGTGATGATTCTGATCCCGTCCGGGATTTATTTTACGATCCGGAGCAGATTCATGCCATTCCGGCTTTTTCCAGAAATGATACGGGTGGTTACAGAAAAGAAAACGAGCGGAAAGTATGGTACTATTTCCGGCGTGCAGGCATTGATCGTATCCACGGCCACAAGGGTAGGAATGGGAAACCTGGTGGGCGTGGTGGCAGCGATTTCTGCAGGAGGAGCAGGGGCTGTGTTCTGGATGTGGCTGATCGCTCTTCTGGGCTCCTCTACAGCGTTTGTGGAAGCAACCCTGGCTCAGCTATATAAAGAAAAAGATCCGCTTTACGGAGGATACCGGGGTGGACCAGCTTACTATATTCACTGTCTTTTCAAGAAAAAACGGGGCGGAAAGAAATCAATCCTTGCTTGTCTGTTTGCGGTTTCCGGACTGGTCTGCTGGTGCGGGATCAGTCAGGTGATCGGAAATTCGGTTTCCTCGGCATTTGAAAATGCCTTCCAGATCCCGCCTCTTGTAACGACGGTTTTGCTGGTGGCGCTGGCAGCGGTGATCGTTTTGAGGAAAAATGCTACGGTTCGGGTACTGGACATTATGGTTCCGGTTATGGCTGTTTTTTATCTTCTGATTACCTTTTATATTATTCTTACAAACATTACGACATTGCCGGGAGTTTTTCAGAGAATTTTTGAAGAAGCCTTCGGGATACGTCAGGTGGTGTCAGGAGGACTTGGAGCTGTTATTATGAACGGAGCGAAACGAGGTCTGTTTTCGAATGAGGCAGGTTCCGGTTCGGCGCCCTGTGCAGCGGCGGCAGCAGACAGCAGCCACCCGGCTAAGGTAGGATTGCTTCAGGCTTTAGGCGTGTTTATTGATACGCTGGTGATCTGCAGCTGCACGGCTATGATCATGCTCCTGACTCCGGAGGCCATGACGTCTGGACTGGAGGGGATGGCTCTCTTGCAGACAGCAATGCAGTACCATATGGGAAATGCGGGAGGAATCTTTATTGCTTTGATTATCTGGCTGTTCAGTTTCTCTACATTTATAGGGATCCTGTTTTATGCAAGGTCGAATATTGCATATCTTTTCGGGGACAATTGGATTTCCCAGACATTGTATAAGATACTGGCTCTCATTATGCTCTTTATCGGCGGGCTGGCGGCGTATTCTTTCGTCTGGGATCTGGGAGATTTTGGAGTCGGACTGATGACCATTTTTAATATGATCGCACTCTTCCCACTGGCGCCCCAGGCGATGAAGGCTCTGAGAGATTACGAGCAGCAAAGGGCCTTGGAAAAGGTGAAGCGGAAAGGAGTTGAAAATTAATGCAGATTTCGAGCAGATTTACCATAGCCATCCATATGCTGACCTGTATGGAGACATTTAAAGAGGATTATAAAATTACCAGTGATTTTCTGGCGTCCAGTATCAACGTGAATCCAGTGATCATTCGCCGGATCCTTTCCCAGTTAAGAGACGCCGGTATGATCGAGGTAAAGCGGGGAACCGGCGGAGCATCAGTCGTAAAGCCGCTTTCTGAGATCACCTTCCTAGATGTATATCAGGCGGTGGAATGTATCGAGGAAAACACCCTCTTTCATTTTCATGAAAATCCGAATCCGTCCTGTCCGGTGGGAAAAAATATCCACAACATCCTGGATGATAAGCTTCTTAGAGTGCAGCAGGCCATGGAGAGGGAACTTGCCTCTATCACACTGGAAGATGTGATGGGGGATCTGGAAAAATATCTATAAAAAAGGAGAATCGTTTATGACGAAAAAGACATTACGACTGACATTCCCGCAGTGGCAGGGAGGAATCAATCCGCCCTACTACGAAGGTAGCCATATCCTGGACTGGCTTGCTCCCAAAAGTGATTCTATGGAGTGTGCTAAAGTCCCGGTCAAGACAAATTTTGACGACGAGGTACCGGTGACGGACGGCATTGCCTGGAAGGAAGAGCTTCTTGAGCAGCAGAAAGCCGCCTATGCTATCTGCGAGGAGAAAGATCCGGACCGGATCATCGTGCTGGGTGGCGACTGTTCGGTGGAGCAGGCTCCTTTTGACTACCTGCATGGGAAATATCCGGAAGATACGGCCGTGATCTGGATGGATGCCCATCCGGATTTTACCAGGCCGAAAGATGCTCCCAATGAACACTCTATGGTGCTGGGGAATCTGATCGGTGACGGCGCACCGGATTTTGCGGCCATGGTAAAGCATCCGTTTCGGAAAGAGGATATCATTTATGCCGGAATCATTGCGGATCATCTGGAAAGCTGGGAGGAAGAGTATCAGAAGGAATATCAGATGAAGTTTCTTACACCTGATCAGCTTTTGGATGACAGCGAAGCGTTGCTTGCCTGGCTCAGGGAAGGCGGCTACCGGCATGTGATGATCCACTGGGATCTGGACGTGCTCTCTCCGGAGGATTTCCGCTGCCTTCTCTGTGCAGAGCCGCATATTCCGCCTGTGGAGTATGCGGTAGGAGAGATGACTCTGGACCAGATCTTGCGGATCATCCAGGATGTGTCAAAGGAATTTGATGTTGTAGCTCTTGGAATCACAGAATTTATCCCCTGGGATATCATGCGGTTCCGGAAGGGATTAAATGAACTTGATATTTTCCGGAAATAACGGTTTGAAAAATCTGGATCACAGCATCATTTTTTTGTATTCGGTTCCCCACTGTTCCATGGCGTCCAGAATGGGCTTCATGGATTCTCCTAAGGGGGACAGGGCATATTCTACCCGGGGCGGGACTTCCGCATAGACGGTGCGGGTGATGATCCCGTCCTCTTCCATAGCCCGGAGACTGTCTGTCAGTACTTTCTGGCTGATGCCTTCCAGATCTTTTCTAAGCTCGTTAAACCGCCAGGGGCGCATAAACAGATTTCTTAAAATCAAAAGCTTCCATATCAGCCTCTGGGCAAAACCGGGGCAGAAGATTGCCTTTGTCGGAGCTACCGGGGCAGGAAAGACGACGATCACCAACCTGATCAACCGGTTTTACGATATTGCGGATGGAAAGATCCGCTACGACGGCATCAATATCAATAAGATCAAGAAGCCGGATCTCAGGCGCTCTCTTGGAATTGTACTTCAGGATACGCACCTGTTCACTGGTACAGTTATGGAAAATATCCGGTACGGCAAGCTGGATGCAACGGACGAAGAGTGTATCAATGCAGCAAGGCTTGCCAATGCGGATGGATTCATCCGTCGTCTGCCGGACGGCTATGACACAATGCTGACCGGAGACGGCGCAAACCTAAGCCAGGGACAGAGACAGCTTCTTGCCATTGCCCGGGCGGCTGTGGCAGATCCGCCGGCACTGATTCTGGACGAGGCTACCTCTTCCATTGATACCCGTACGGAGAAGCTGGTGCAGGCCGGAATGGACGCCTTGATGAAAGGACGGACCACTTTTGTGATCGCCCACCGGTTAAGTACTGTCAAAAACTCTGACTGTATCATGGTTATGGAACAGGGACGCATCATCGAGCGGGGAACCCATGATGAGCTGATTGCGGAGAAAGGCAAGTATTATCAGCTGTATACCGGAAACTTTGCCGCTAATGGATAGATAGAAAGTATGCGTTTGGGTTATACTTCTCTGACGAATCGGCATTTTACATTTTAAGAAAAACCTCCTACAATATGACTTGTAAAGAGAACGAATACAAGTCAAAAAAGTAGGAGGTTTTTATGATGGAATATGTAACATTGAATAATGGTGTTAAAATGCCGCTGGAAGGATTTGGAGTATTTCAGGTGCCGGATCCGGCACAGTGCGAGCAGGCAGTGCTGGACGCGATCGAGAGCGGATATCGTCTGATCGACACAGCAGCTGCTTATATGAATGAAAAAGCGGTGGGAGAAGCCATTAAGAAATGTGGAGTGCCAAGAGAAGAGCTGTTCATCACCACCAAGCTGTGGGTACAGGATGCCACATATGAAGGAGCAAAGAAGGCGATCCAGACTTCTCTTGACAATCTGGGACTGGATTATTTGGATCTGTATCTGATCCACCAGCCGCTGAAGGATTACGTTGGCGCATACCGTGCCATGGAAGAGGCTTACAAAGAAGGAAATCTGAAAGCAATCGGTGTATGCAATTTCTATCCGGCGCGTCTTGCAGACCTTTGTGAGACAGTAGAGGTTATTCCAGCTGTTAATCAGGTAGAGCTGCATCCATTCTTCCAGCAGGAGAACGCCCTGGCCGTTATGAAGGAATACGGAGTTGTTCCGGAAGCATGGGGACCGTTCGCGGAAGGAAACCATGGAATCTTCACCCATCCGGTGCTGACAAAGATCGGCGATAAATATGGAAAGAGTGCGGCACAGGTGGCTCTTCGCTGGAACGTACAAAGAGGCGTGGTCGTGATCCCAAAATCCGTACACAAAGACCGTATGGAACAGAATATGAATATCTGGGATTTCAACCTCACCGATGAAGATATGGCAGAGATTGCGAAGCTGGATCTTGGACACAGCGAGATCGTCAACCATGATGACCCTGGATTTATCAAGATGCTGCATACGATGAAGATTCACGATTAAGAAGGGAAATAAGGAGGACAACAGCGATGAGAAAAAATTTCGGAGCAAAACCGTATTTGTTTCCACAGCCGGTGATGATTATCGGAACCTATGATGAGAACGGGAAGGCCAATGCCATGAACGCAGCCTGGGGTGGCATTGTGGGATCGGATGAGATCATGGTTGATTTAGGAAGCCATAAGACGACAGACAATATTCTTCTTCATAAGGCATTTACCGTCAGTGTAGGCGATGTAGAGCATATGACTGCCTGTGACTATGTGGGACTGGTTTCTGGAAACAAAGAAGAGAATAAGATGGAAAAGGCAGGATTTACCACCACAGAGAGTACATTTGTCCATGCGCCTATCATCAATGAGCTCCCGCTGACACTGGAATGTGAGCTTGTGAATGTCACGGACGGCAGTAAGTTTCTCGGAAAGATTGTAAATGTAAGTATCGATGAGAGTGTCCTTGGTGAAGATGGAGAGCTGAGTCTGGAGAAATTCAGCCCGATCACCTATGATACGGTACATTTCGGATATTACCGCCTGGGCGAAAAGGTGGGTAATGCATTTAAAGACGGAGCGGCTCTGAAATAGCAGAACCGCCGGGAAATAAAAGTTTAGTGGCCGGATGTCCCGAAGAGATTCAGGAGCACACATCCGGCTACTATTAAAATGGTGGCAATGACACCGATGCCGTTGATCTTCTGACCGAAGATGAGTGCCGAGATAATGGTGGTTGCCACGATGCCGCCTGCACACCAGGTAGCATATGCAACGCCCAGGTTGATGTTCAGCAGTGCTTTGGAAAACGAATAAAAGCACAGAACGTAAAAAACAATACAAAACAGTGTCGGTATAAGCTTTGTAAAGCCTTCCGATGCTTTCAGAAGTGTGGTCGCAATGATCTCAAGGATGATTGCGGCACCTAATAATACATATGGCATGTTCATTCCTCCAGTCGTGTGATACCGCAGGATATTATACTATGGGAAAAACAGAATTACAACGAAAGAACATGTAAAGTTTAAAGCATTTTTTGAATGAACATGTCAGTGTGCAGGATCTGGTGAAAGCCAATGCTGTAACAACGTCTTAAACCGGGCTTTTTCGGATTTCAGACAGCAGCAGTAATAGGTGACGTTGGCTTCGTCATCCAGGATAGGAACAGCGATCCGGCCAGTAGTATCTTCATTCCTTTTCCTGATATAGTCCGTGGTGAAGGAGGGAAAGGCAGAATTTGCCACCAGTTCTTCCAGAGGACAACAAAACCTATCTCCCTAATATCGTCACCTCCACGTTGAAAAGCATTGTAGCGGAGAGTGATCACCGGCAGAACCGGATGATCTTCAAGATGGCTGTGGAGCTGGCGGTGATGATGAACGTGGTTGCAGCGAATAACAACATCGATCCAGTGTCACTGGAACGCTTGCGTGGAGAATGTGTCAAAGAAGTCAAAAGGCTGAATGGTGCGTTCTCTTTCGATGATGCGGTGAGTTGGCAGAATGGATGGGAAGAAAATGATTAACAGGCAAGAAGGAGCTTGACAAGAATCAGTTTTTTACGCATAATATATCTAAGATACATAGCTAAGATATATGAAGGAGGGGATTCGGCATGGAAATACCTGAAACGCAGCAGAAGATCCTGAACAGTGCCAAACGCTGGTTTTTGGAAAAAGGTTTCAAATCGGCTCCACTGCGCAAGATTGTGAATGATGTGGGCTTTACTCTTGGTGCATTCTATGGCTACTACAAAAATAAAGAGGAACTGTTCTACGCCTTAACGGACGAGACGGCGCAGGGCCTTGCCACCATTGTACGCTCCATCGGGGAGGATATGCAGAAACTCCCACCAGAACAGATGCTCTATTCCATGCTGGACTGCTATCTGCGTCGCCTTCCGGAGTTGGCAGATTATCTTTGCGCTCACCGGGAAGAAATGGTGTTACTACTTCGCTGTGCTGAGGGAACGAAGTATGAAAACTTCTTTGACAGTTTCCGCATAATGAACATCGAACGGATTACGCAGGGGGTGGAAACTGCTGAGCATACGCCAAAGGCTCTGCTAGGCATCGACCCCGGTTCCCTTGACCTGATGATGCGGGGCTATTTTGATATGCTCGCCCACATCATTCTGGAAACCGAGGATAAGGAAACAATCATCCGGCGGATGCGTGACGTCGCACTGGTATACCGCAACGGAATGCTCAGTTTAATGGAGGAGGAAACGGATCATGCATGAATATTATCGGAACAATATCCTGAAATTAAAAAAGGAAAACGAGGGTTATCTTCGCTTTGTGAAAGTGGAACTGGAACAGAACGCCGGCAAACCTTACAGCGAGGTATGGGAGGAAATCTGGGGCTTCTATGAAAAGAATCTGCTGGAGCATTTCCCTTACATCGGCGGTGACAAAGTCAGCGGGACAAAGAACCTCACTGGCGCTTACATTTTTGTGGCGATGGGCGAGGTACTTAAACGCTACGGTGTTTCTGTGGAGGGTTCGGCACGTCTGATGGTGCTGGCTTATGAGTGAAAGTATCAGGCTATCCCACGCCCCGTCCGGGCAGTTATGAGGAAGATATTTTCCTCGCCCAGGCTTGTCACGAAGATGTATCGAAAGAAAGACCGGGAGAATACGGAGAACGCTGCAAAATATCCCGGCAGCTTTGAAACAAAAACCATGCAGCCGCCTGCAGAGGGCTGCGTCTTTACTTATCATACTCTCGTTTGCCCACTGTCCGATTTCGCAAAAAAATACGGCTACGAAGAATATATGCCCTATCTCTGCAATTTGGACTATGTGATGTTCGGCGTGTTGGGCGTACCGCTGTACCGAAGGCATACCTGCTTTGCCAACGGCGACTACTGTGACTTCAGCCTAAAATCGGGTGTGCAGCCATTACCATACTGGCCGCCGGTATTTACACAGGGGAAAGGTTATCAATAAGAAATATACGGAAACACTCACCCAATTCCGGATGAATAAACCGGTATTACAAATCTGATGAAAAAGGAGACATAAAATGGCATTCAGAAACAATTTCGGCAACCCGCAGGGATTTATAGGAAGGCTGATGCTTTCTGGTATGAATATGGGGCATAGTCCGATGGCTAAATGGGCATTTACACAATTTGATGTCCCTGATGACGGAATGCTGGTTGATATTGGCTGTGGCGGTGGATTTAATATCCGAAGATTATTAGACCGCTCCAAAGACGGTTTCGTTTATGGGATAGATATTTCCAGCACCAGCGTTGAGAAGTCAAAAAAGACGAATAAAAAGAATATTGGCAAAAGATGTGAAGTGCTTCTTGGGAGCGCAGAGAACCTTCCGTTAAAGGATAATTCCATAAAACTTGCCACCGCCTTTGAAACTGTGTATTTCTGGAAAGATCTGGAGAAATGCTTTGCAGAAGTGAAAAGAACGATCAGGCCGGGCGGGAAATTCGTAGTCGTCAATGATCCTGGAGATCCTGAAAAACACTGGGAAAAGATGATACCGGGGATGAAATCATATACACCGGATGAAATAAAACAGATCATGGAGGCCGTTGGTTTCATGGATGTTAAGGTTACAAAAAATAAGTTTATGTTCTGCGTGTCTGGAAAGAAAGGGAACTAAATGAATTGCAATCCTGCATGTCTCCTGATATAATATTAGTTAGTTATCACTAACCTATTTGCGCATAGGAGGGTACATCCATGTTTACTGTTCGTCCATATAAGGAAGAAGATGCTGCGGCCTGCGGGGATTGCTTCTACGAAGGATTCTTTTCATGCTCTGTGGATCAGAACGATAAAATACTTTTGCGTGACTACGCACAGATCCTGATTGAAAAATGCAATTTCACCTATGTTGCGGAAACGGAGGATCATCAGGTCGTAGGATTCATCTGTGGAAAATATGATAAGCGTTTCAGCAAGGCTCTGGCAGCTCAGTATGAGACAAAAAAGCACTATGGCCGTTGGTGTAAAATGTTCCTCAAGTTCTATCTGAAAAGATATAAAATGTCAGCACCATTCCAGAAGCAGTTTGATGCCTTTTTCCGTCAGCTACAGGAAAGGGATAAGGAAACCGTTGGGAAATGCGATCTGGAACTCGTTGCCCTTTCGTCCAGAAGGAATTACAGAAAGGGGTTGGGAACCGCATTGGTCACACAATTTTTGAATCGGGCAAAAGCTGATGGAGCAGATCGTGTGCGGCTTTTTACGAACACTCTTGCATCGTGGGAGTTTTATGAAAAACGTGGATTTAAGAAAGTGGCAGAGAAGCCCTTTCAGGATGGCTCCGGCAATCAGTCCCTCGTTTATGAGTACGTTTTGAAGGAGCATGAATATGAAAAAGGAGACATGGTTCATCAGTGAATCATGTCTTTTAAATTGTTTGATATATACGTTGATGAATATCTGATTGAAATTAAAAAGTCCGTTTGCTATACTTTAAGACAAGATTTGGGTATAGCAATCATTGACTCAGACAATATGCAATAATCTATATGAAAACAGTAATGAGAGTATAATAAGAGTTCTTAAAAGCGGGGGAGAAGATGCATGACAGAAAACCAAAACACAGAATGGAAAGAATCCTGGCGTGATGAGTATTTGAAATGGATCTGTGGTTTTGCAAATGCTCAAGGAGGCAAGATATATATTGGAACTGATGACAAAGGCAATGTTATCGGTGTGCAGGATAGTAAAAAGCTGTTGGAAGATATCCCCAATAAAGTGCGGGATATTCTTGGCATTATCGTGGATGTCAATCTGCTGTCTCAAGAAGATAAAGATTACATTGAGATATGTGTGAATCCGAGCAGTTATCCTGTGAATTATAAGGGTGAGTACCATTATCGCAGTGGCAGTACAAAGCAGCTTCTCAGAGGAGCTGCTTTGACAGAGTTCTTATTGTCTAAAACCGGATATAAATGGGATGCAGTTCCGGTGGATGGCGTTACAGTTGACGATCTGGACAAAGAGAGTTTCGACATTTTTCGGCGAGAGGCTCTGCGAAGCGGTCGTATGACAGAAGAAGACCTGAATATGAGTAACGAGCAGCTTTTGGATAACCTCGGCCTTCTTGAACATGGTAAGTTGAAACGAGCGGCAATTCTCTTATTCCATCGAAATCCGGAAAAGTGGGTTACGGGTGCATATATCAAAATCGGATATTTTGGCGAGGGATCTGATCTACGTTATCAGGATGAGATTCATGGCTCTCTGTTTATTCAGGCGGATAGAGTTATAGAACTGATATATCTGAAATATATGAAAGCAATGATATCTTACGATAATGTTACCAGAATTGAGACTTATCCTCTTCCTAAAGCAGCTGTCAGAGAGGCGGTATATAATGCGATTATCCATTCCAATTATGCAGCACTAGTTCCAATACAGATCCGGATACATGAGGATGCGGTATATATCAGTAATGACTGCGTTTTCCCGGTCGGCTGGACTGTGGAAACATTGATGGAGCGTCATCGGTCACAGCCCTATAATCCAAATATTGCTAATGGATTTTTCCGGGCAGGATATGTGGAAACATGGGGGCGTGGAATAGAAAAAATATGTGAGGCCTGTAAAAAACATGGTGTTCCAATGCCGGAATATACGCTTCATTTAGAGGACATTATGGTGAAATTTACGCCTTTAGGACATCAGGGCATTTTAAAAGATCAAAATGTCCTAATAAATGTCCCATTAAATGTCCTAATAAATGATCCATTAGAGAAAGAAGTATTATCAGCAATAGAAGAAAACTCTCATATAACACAGGCACAGCTTTCCACAAAACTGAATCGCTCTGACAGACAAATAAGAAGAGTTTTAAAAGAACTGAGAGAAAAAGGGATTATCGATCGTATCGGCAGCCGCAAATCAGGACAATGGATTGTAAAATAGGATTTTACTAAAAGAAAAGATATGAAGAAAAAACTTCCGCTTGAACAGGAAATCTATCTGCCGGAATATCTCAGCGGTACTGTTGCCAGATCTTTTTAAAAAGAAGTGGACCAGAGAATATTGTACTGGGATTTCAGCAAAGCTCTTGATGAAAAGATTAAGATGCAGATAGAATTACTTCTGAACGAGATTGTAAAATCAATAAAAAATCGAGAAGAGAGACGAAACAGGTACTTGCTTCCACTCAAGTGCCTGTTTTGCTATGCTGAAAAAAGTGGATTGAAAGATATTATGAAGATGGAGAAAGCTCAGGAACAGGAATACTCTCTCATGCTTAAGCGGGAATATGGTAATCCTTGTTCGAGTCCGAAAAAATTCATTCTTTTTTGCCGCAAGTTGTTGTTTCTGGAATCTAAGAATATAAACTGGGAAGCTAATGCATGGTTTACGGAAAGGCTGAATATTTCAGCAGAGAGATATAGCCGTAGTGATGCTGTTGAGAGTTTTTCATTTTTAGACATTCATTTATCAAAGAATTTTTAAGTTTTCTGGAAGACTGTGGAAAGGTCATAACAGATATTGATCGTAATTCCATGGAAAATATTTAAAAAGCCTGTCCATGAGGCGCATTACTGCGCAAAGTTATAATAATAAGCTGCAGGTCATTTCAACATTTTTGCAGTATCTGCAAGTGACAGATTATATTGGAGAGTTTTCAAATCCGATTCCACTGTATTATAAGAAGAGTTATCCGGGTGTAAATGAAATCGATAACCTGGATCAAAAACTGAATCTGCTGATAGCACATCTTGGAGAATTTCCAGAGAATCTGCGGATTATGAGCCTCATCCTGCTTACTACAGGTATAAAAAAGGGCCAACTATTTCTTTTGAGAAATGCAGATTTTTACTATAAAGATGAGAACAGTTGGATGAAGGTACCGGATACCACCGGAAGTATACCAATTCCGGATATTTTGCATTGGCTTGTTCTAAGATATTCGGATAGAAACCATATACCTGTGGAAAATCTGCTTTTCTTGAATAACGGCAAAAGGTTTACTGCTGAAGGATTTCAAAATGCGATTATGAAACAATGCAGAAAGTCTGGTATCTTGACGAATGTGTATGTGTTTAAAGGCAATGGCTACCAAAAAGAAGTGTGTAAAGCATTTTATAGAAGCGGTACCTCGATTCAGGTAATTCGTGATTATATGGGTTATCAAACAGATGAAATTGTAAAGAAAAATATCGGATTGCTGGATGAAGAACTGGTGAAAAAGTCGATGGAGTTTTATGCAAAAATGGAAAGCAGCCTGGGAGGAAATTTACTGATGGCAAATTACGATAAGATGAACGAGGCTAATCGGCAGGAAAGCAGAAGAAAAATTGAACTTGCTGTAGAAGAAATACGCAGAGCTGCTTCAGCGGGGAAAGATCTATCGGTGTCTGAACTTTCACAAAATACAGGACTGTCTAGAGGCTTCTTTTACAAAAATGAAGAAGTAAAGTCTGTGTTGGAGGAAGAGCGGGAAAAGATAGATCAGGGTAAATTGGCGCAGATTAAGCGGGAAGTCCGGGAGAAAAGTATGGAGAAACAGGTGGAAATCTATCAGAATGAGATAAAAAAGTTGTTAGAAGAAAATGAACGATTGAAAAAAGAGAATATAATGCTGACAAGAAAACTGGAAAGGCTGACAATGAAATAGGAGATCAGATTATTAGAAAGCATGAGAATGCTGAAAAAGTGTGTATTGTGTTAAAATGCTAAAAATAGGCATTTCTTATAAATCGACCGGTTTTATACTCCGATCTGGCTTGCGTACCATAAATTGATACAATGCACCCAACTTGCGTGAATGGGTGCATTTCAAATTTACATATAAAGTTTTTGTTTTCGCTCCTGCAATTAGCAGGGGCTTTTTTTATTGCAAAATTACAAAAGAAAAAGCACATCTTTCCCGGTGTGGGAGCGATGCGCTTCAAATAGCATCCATTAGTTCAAGAAGGATTTGCTTTTGCCTATCTGTCAGGGTACTCCATTTTGAAAAGAGTTTCTGTTGATCTTCGGTCAATTGCGCTTCTTCACCCTCGGCAAAGAATTGAGCCAGCGTGATACCAAATGCCCTGCAAACTGCCTCCAGAGTTGGCAGCGTTGGTGCGTTATTTCTATTGAACATATTTGTGACAGTAGAATGGGAGAGGTTTGCTTCTTTTGCCAGTCGATAGTCAGTCCATCTGCGTTCTTCCATCAGTTCTCTGATTCGTTTCTGCGTATCCATATCATCACCTACCTATCTGTATCTATTCTAAGTCCCAGAATGGTGGTATAATAGTCACAATCGGTAGCTATCATATTTCCTAAAAGGGACTTATGCAGTTATAGTATTGTAGATGATGGAAATGCTATTCACAAAAGACTGGAGGTAGAATAATGCAGGAGCATATTTTTGAAAGAATGGCAAGAGAGAGAAACATTTCAGTTGAGGAAATGCGGGCAATAATTTCCGATAGAATTGAAAAGGGGTGGAATGATAAAGATCCGGTCAAACGGGAGCAATGGAGAAAAATTCCCTGTGCTGGAGAGGTGCCAACACCAGATGAATGGCTGAACTATGTGGTAAAGAAGATAAAAGATGATGGTCAAGAAGGCTTATTACGGAAATATTTAATTTGGTAGTTATATTTTGAATGCCATACATCTGATTGTAGTGAATCGCCAGCTCATGCAGGAGCGTGGCTGCCAGCTCGAAGATAGGCCGGTCAAGGTACTCGGCGCAGAGATTGATTTCCCGATACTTCTCGCCGCGAGACCGTTTCAAGTTTTGTGTAAATTCAAAAAACTGATATAAGATATGTCATTAGTTATTTTGGGCAGAGCCGCTGGCGTTCCATATCTCGTTGATACTGCACCAGCCATACGCCCCGCGCCCTCCGTCCGGCGATACAGTGATGGCTGGGCGGTTCAACTCGCTCTCGTAAAAATGCTCGTTGAACAGGTCGAACATTTCCTCAGTTTTCTTTACGATTTCAGATATTTGCAGCATGATTGCGTCCTCCTTAAAGATATGTTTTATTTCTGTGAGTGACAGCTTACACACCACCGGTCAAAAAGCAAGCTCTAAAGGTCTTGAAACATATCTTTTTTCACTGAGGACAGGAAAAGCCCCGCCGAAGCGGGGCTAATCAAAACAGCAAATTAGGATTTATTTCTCCAATATTTTTTTTAAGTCCATAACGAACTGCGTTTGATGTTTTTTTAAATATGATTTTACAAACGGCTTCATAAAGAATTTCTTTGCTGATACCTGTTCTGTGAAATCAATCTCTGTTTTATCGTCTTTGGAAGTAAAAATGCCAATCCAGTGTCCTTTCATATTGCTGTTTTCCATATCAAATTCCCAACGATTTAATGGTTTAATAAAAGTAACAGTAAATGTAGTAGAATAGCCATCTTTAGTATATTCAATAAACTTCTTTTCGTTTATACTTTCTGTTTTACTTACATCACTACGCCACTTGTTATAGTTCTTAACAGCTAAAACGGTTTCCCATACATTATCAATATCACTCTGGATAATAGATTTGATATTCGTTTTTGCCATTATATCTCATCTCCTCAACTTCCAAGTTTCTGTTCTACAACTTATGATTTAATGTTACAAATTTATAGCCATAATATATTCTTTACTATTTTCATCAACAACAGTAAATCCAGCTTTCTTATACATTTTTACAGCGTAATTACTTTTCTGAACAGATAAAGAAATTTTTGAATAACCAGCTAATCTTTCTACTGACAATAGTTGTTTCAATAATGAGGTTCCAATTCCTAACCCTCTATATTCTTTATAGATAGACATAGCAAGAGATGGAGTATCATTATCAATATGTCCATAGTCATTCATTATTCTAACCCAAATAGCTCCTACCACATTCTCTTGAATTTCTGCAACTAAGGCTTTATCATGTTTTCGTTTTCCAAAGTCAATGATATATTCTTGTAATTCAGGACAATCTATTATGGATTTAGGCGGAGCTTCAATACCGTCTGGAATAAAAATCGCTTCATATAAAAAATTGTCTAACAAACAATATTCTTCATTTCTCATTTCTCGTATTACATACTCCATCTGCTCACCTTAAATTCCAATTTTCTGCTCTACAACTTCCAATTTGTTTTTCTGATTATAGCATATCGAGCTACAAAAGGGAAGCATGTTATAACCCAAGAAAGACCCCGCCGAAGCGGGGCTTTCTCGTTTTACTCTGCGGCAATGAAGCCTTGTTCTTTCAGGCTTTCTATCAGAGCCGGATTTTCCGGGCCGGTCAGAGTTCCTTCCTTATCTACCATGTAGTCACCGATTTCATAGGCGAAGCTGGGAGCCGCCTTGTATTCCGGCTCGATGTTTGTAAATTTGCTTACCGCTACTACAAGCTGCTTGCGACGTACGCCGGTCACATTGTAGGCGGCCTCGATGCCTTCCAGCTCATTTCCTACCGTGGTAGGCTCACCGGGATCTTCCGCCGGGATTTCGTCGGTTTGTGGGCTTTCTTGCGGCGCGGCCTCTGTTTCCGGCTTGGTAGCCTCCACAGCCATAACCTCTGTAATTTCCTGTGCGGCGGCTTTGGTGGCGGCTTTCGTCGCCCGGCTTACTCTGGTGCGGGCCTCCGGGAATACCTCCGGCAGTACGCCTTCCTCATAGTGGATTTCAAAGGTGATCTTCCCGTCCATGTGTACGTTGAAATGGAAGTCGGTCATTTCCACCTTTTCAGCTCGTCCGGCAGCTCGATGTTCTTGTACCGCTTGACTTCCTTACCGTTTACCATGAGGCAAACCGGAACCGCGTCCCTCAGTTTCGCTGTGATTTTTCCTGTTTTCATTATCATTTCCACCTTTCTTTTTTGCTTGGGCTTGTGCCTTGTGTGAGTCACAGCTTACACACCACGGGTGGAAAAGCAAGGCTTTTTTTCATTACAGGATTGCTTTCTATACATTTTTTCTTATAATCAGGACAGCTTTTATGCGCCGGTTTTTGCCGCAAGTTGAAGAATATGATTAGGAAGAATTTCAGCGACCTTTTTCCTCCATCTTTATGGTTTCTTCAAAATTGACTGCTATTTTGATTATGCACTAAGAGAACAGGAGGAAATTGGTATGAAGACAATTTTGAAAACAACTGACCTCTGCAAAAACTTCAAAGGGCAGATGGCCGTAAATAATGTATCGCTGAACATTCAGAGAAATTCTGTCTATGGCCTGCTGGGGCCGAATGGGGCGGGCAAGTCTACCACGCTAAAAATGATTACAGGTATTTTGAGGCCCACTTCCGGCAGTATCGAGTTTGACGGCCATCCGTGGCAGCGTGGCGATTTGACACAGATCGGTGCATTGATTGAAACGCCGCCCTTATATGAAAACCTGACCGCATACGAAAATCTGAAAGTGCGGACAACGATGCTGGGGCTGCCGGATAATCGGATTGATGAAGTCCTGCACATCGTCCGTCTAACCGATACAGGGAAGAAGCGGGCCGGACAATTTTCCCTCGGTATGAAGCAGCGGCTTGGCATTGCTATCGCCTTGCTGAATAACCCGCAGCTTTTAATTCTTGACGAGCCTACCAATGGCCTTGACCCGGTAGGCATCGAAGAACTACGAGAACTGATCCGTTCTTTTCCGGCAAAAGGGATTACAGTGATTTTGTCCAGCCACATTTTATCGGAAGTCCAGCAGATTGCCGACCATGTGGGTATTATTGCCGGTGGTGTGTTGGGATATGAGAATGAGCTTCGCAACGGTGAAAATCTGGAACAGCTATTTATGGACGTGGTAAAACGCCACCACAAGGAGGTGTAAGGAATGAATTACTTGAAAGCGGAACACCTGAAATTCAAACGGACAATTTCAAATAAGCTACTGTTTATTGCGCCATTTTTGACGGCCCTCTTTGCATGGATCATCGGCGGTTTTTATGGCTTCCAGTATATGACCTTTTACTGGTGGTATGCGTTTCTTCTTCCCGGAACTATTGCTATCCTGTGTTCACTTGCCCATCAAAAAGAGGAACGGGCCGGAAAGTATTATTCTGTATTATCTGCCCCTATCAATCTGAAACGGTTTGAATATGCAAAAGCATTGCTCATAATCGAGAAACTACTTGTGGCTGCGGTATTCTTGGCCGCTTTTGCCGCAGTAAGCAATTTGATCTCCCCGGCTCTGGCTGTGTATTCTGCGGGACGAAACTTCGCCGGAAGTATTGCCTTGATAATTGCCTCAATCTGGCAAATCCCTCTTTGCCTGCTTTTGGCCCGGAAAACCGGCTTGTTTCTCCCGATTGCAGCCAACACTCTGCTGGGTATTCTCATGCCTATCCTGCTTGGAAATACAGCTCTTGCATGGGTATGTCCCTATTGCTGGGCTGCGAAAACGGCGGAGTTGCTTATGGGAATTGAAAGCAACGGAACCTTTGCCGGTGTCGCTCTTTTTTCATGGAGCGTTTTGCTGCCGCTGGTATTTTCCGTGATCCTGTATGTCCTGCTTACTCTTTGGGATGCGGCCAATTTTTCAAAGAAAGAAGGGATGTAAATGGGAATAATTGCTCTGGTTCGTGCTGATTTTCTGAAACAAAGGCACACATCCTATTGGGGTATTCATACAGTGATCCCCATAGCTGGGGCTACACCATCGAAGGCAACTCTGGTGATAGTTGCCGTCAAAACAGTTATCCGGTCGGTTACTATGAAATTTATGGGTATGGAACCCCGGCATATTAACTGATCGAAAAGAAAAGACCCAGCCGTGAAACCGGCTGGGTACATACGTCCATATCTGCATACAAGAAGTGTGTTTGAATACGCCTCTTTACTTTTTGGTTAATTACTTTTCAAAGAAGTAACCCATTCTTGGATTGCTTCTGCCAATACATACTGCTGCCGCAAAACAGCCATACCTGTTGCCGGAATGCTGGGTTCGTTTTCTTTTTCCCGTATATTATCTTCCAGATAGGATTTCAGGATACCAACATTTTCCTCAATCTCTGCTATACACGATTTTTGTTTTTCAGGCGGTAAGGAATCTAAATTCACAATAACAGCATTGAAGTCCAAAAAAATGTTAATGGGTTTTGCAGAAATCTCAAACATGAGCCGTTCAAATTCTGCTTCTCCAGCTTCTGTCAAGGAGTAAATCGCTTTTTCTGGCATCTTTCCTTCCTTTACGATTTCACTTCGGATTAGCCCTTTTTCTTCCAACTGAATGGCCTTTTTATAAATGGATGGGGTGCTGATTTTTACCCATTTTGATATGTTTCTATATTCTACCAACTTTTGAATATCGTAGGCACTCATTGGCTCCTTTTTTAACATTCCCAACACGATCAAATCTATGGTAGCCATGTGGATCACGACCTTTCGCTTGTTCTATGCATGAAAGAATACTGTCAAATTCACTATAAATTATAGTATTAGATTTTATACTCCTTGTCAAGGCAAATTCCCGCATTTCCCTTGACATATACTATAAATTATAGTAGTATGATTCATGCGGCAGTATGCTATAATTTATACTACTGTAAATTACACTCACGAGAGCGAAAGGAGTATTACAATGAGTGAACGTAACAAAAAACTTGAACTTTTGGGAAGTGCGCCCATCCCAAAAGCTCTGATGGCACTTGGCGTACCGATTATGATTGGGATGTTAATCAATGCCCTATATAATCTGGTGGATGCCTATTTTGTGGGCGGACTGGGCAGAAGTCAAATGGGAGCTATTTCCATCGTTTTTCCGTTGGGGCAAGTCGTAGTTGGATTGGGACTAATGTTCGGCAACGGTGCAGCATCCTATCTGTCAAGACTTCTGGGACGTGGCGATAAGGATACTGCCAATAAAGTGGCAAGTACAGCCCTGTATAGCAGCCTTCTGATCGGCGCTATTATCATCCTTTTCTCTACAATCTTCCTTAAACCAATTTTGACCATGTTAGGCGCGACAGAAACCATCATGCCGTATGCCCTGACGTACTCAAGAATTTATATACTGTCCTGTGTTTTCAACGTGTTTAACGTGACCATGAACAACATTGTAAGCAGCGAGGGTGCGGCAAAGACAACTATGTGTGCGTTACTGCTGGGAGCTGTGTTGAATATCGGATTAGACCCTCTTTTTATTTACACTTTCAACATGGGAGTTGCCGGTGCAGCAATCGCCACCGCAATTTCGCAGATGGTATCTACACTTGTTTATCTTACATACATTCTGCGAAAAAAAAGTGCATTTTCTTTCAGCGTAAAAGCCTTTTCTCCATCTGGGCAAATGATGGCGGAAATCTTGAAAATCGGTGTACCTACTTTGGTGTTTCAGTTGCTTACAAGTCTTTCCATTACACTGATTAACCGTGCAGCCAGCGATTATGGCGATTCGGTCATTGCGGGCATGGGGGCAGTTACACGAATTACTTCTATGGGGACGCTGGTTGTCTTTGGCTTTCTGAAAGGATTCCAGCCTATTGCTGGATTCAGCTATGGGGCAAAGAAGTTTGACCGCCTGCGCGAAGCAATCAAGACCTCGATCATTTGGTCTACAAGTTTCTGCTTAGTCGTAGGCTTGGCGATGGCCATTTTCTCCACACAGATTATCTCTCAATTTACCGATGGAGATACTCAAATGATTTTAGCTGGTCAAAAATCGCTGTTTGCAAACGGGATCACATTCATTCTTTTTGGCTTCTACACGGTATATTCCTCTCTGTTTCTTGCACTGGGCAAAGGTGCGGCAGGCTTCTTTTTGGGGGCGTGCAGACAAGGCATCTGCTTTGTTCCTGTTATTTTGTTGCTGCCTATGATATGGGGAATGAATGGAATTTTGTATGCTCAACCCATCGCTGATGTGATTTCCGTAGTAATAACTGTTTTTATGGCCGTACATCTTCATAAGGAACTATCTATGACCGAAAAGCAAACTATTCCCACTAACTCAAACGAATAAGCCTGTTTGAAACCGCAAGAAATCAATCCAAAACAGCATATAAGATTATATAAAGATACACCGGACGCATTTATGTGTTGTCCATGCGTCCGGTGTTTTTCAATCAACTTTCCGGGATTTTAGATCAGCAATGACTTTCGGAACAGGAAGGCTCCAAATTAGGACACTAAAATACACCCTCTTGACTTTTGCTATCAATAATAGTACTATTGTTAATAGCAAAACTGGAGGTGTAGTTATGTCATCAATAGATTTAGTCATACTGGGTATTGTACTGGAGAAGCCCCAAAGTGCTTATGATATTCAAAAAGATGTGGAGTACCATCATTTTTCCCGCTGGACGAAAATAAGTGTCCCTTCTATCTATCGGAAAGTGCTCCAAATGAGTGAGAAAGGCTATCTGCAAAGCGACATTGTAAAAGGTGGTAAGTTTGCAGATAAAGCAATCTATTCCATTACCGATAAGGGCAGAGTGTATTTTAAGGAACTGATGGCCTTTTATGCCGCTGGCCCGGTACCGCTGTTATTCGATTTCAACGTGGTCATTTCCAATCTTAACAAGATGGACAAAGCTGAAGCAATGGAGCTGGTTTCGGCTTTGCGCCAGAGCATACAGTCCTCGGCTGAATTAAACGAGGGCTATGCTCAGGAATTTGCAGACATTCCTCTGGTTGGGAGAACAATTTTTGAGCAGCAGCAACTGCTTTACAATGCTCTCCTGGAATGGCTGAATCACTTTGAAGGACAGTTCTTACAAGAATGAGTACCGACTCTAAAAGTAGTCTAACCATTCTATTTGAGGCTCCATTTTGGATTGGCATATATGAGAGATCGTTCAACGGTAAGTATGAGGTGTGCAAAATCACTTTTGGTGCAGAACCAAAGGATTATGAGGTTTATGAGTTTCTGCTGAAGAATTGGCACAAGCTGAAATTCAGTCCACCTATCCAAGCGGAAGTTATTGCAGAACGAAAAATCAACCCTAAACGTATGCAGCGTGAAATAAACAGTCAACTGCAAGATAAGGGAATTGGTACTAAAGCACAGCAAGCCCTTAAACTCCAACATGAACAGTGTAAGTTAGAAAGAAAAACAAAGAGCCGAGAGCAACGAGAAGCAGAAAAGGATCGCCTATTTGCTTTGCGGCAGGAAAAAAAGAAAGCCAAACATCGAGGGAGGTAAGCATCTATTTCATATTTGTTCATTCCTCTTGACTCTCACGTTACGTCATGGTGTATGCTGAAAAAAACAAGAAAGGAATGTGACTATATGAAATTAAGCTATGTACGTTCGGATGCCGTCTACAAAAAAATAATGGAGGCTCCCGTCGAAAAGAAAAATGACATTTACCGGTATGAGCTGATGATGCCATTTAAAGGCAAGTGGGACTGCTATCAAATCCCCATGAAGGCAGCTACACCTAATGGCTATGACATTATTATGGCAAGTGATATGCTGGGTCTTATCTCTCCTACAAAGGTAGATCAGTCACAAAAAGCAAACATTGAGAGTCTTTCATCGGATCGGCTCTGGGTATCTTGTGAGCAGTCCATCCGGAAATCCTTGGAATGTTTTTTGAACAATGGGATTGAGCTACCCGTCAGCGAGTATCTATTTACGATTTTACTGGCAAACGCCGAGAGCCCCTATACCTCTTTGAATGAAGGGTATTGCGGCGATGGTGGTATTCCGGGGTATATCATGGCGTGGCTGATCCCCAATGAATTTACACTGACTCGCCTTCCTGTTGCGCTGGCCCACGAAGTAAACCATAATGTGCGCTTTCAGTTTATTAAGTGGCGGAATAGTATCACCCTTGGGGAGATGATGGTCAGCGAGGGGCTTGCTGAAAACTTTGCAACTCATTTGTATGGCGAGGACAAGGCAGGCCCGTGGGTGACCAAAACGGAGATGCAAACCCTGAATGAGTACATCAAACCTATTATTCACGATGGACTGAATGTTCAAGGGCTTGAGAATCTAAACGCCTACCTCTATGGCGACGAGATGGCCGCGATGCAAAATTACCCTTGCGTTGGGTTGCCCTACTGTGCAGGCTACGCTTGCGGGTATCATTTGGTTAAACACTACTTAAAAAAGACAGGAAAAAGCATTATTGAAGCTACGCTGCTGCCTGCAAGTGAAATTTTAGAAACTGTGGAGGATTTTTGGAATGAGTGATAGGAGGATGACAGTACATGAAGTTGCTGACCTAACAGGTATCACAATACGGACATTGCATTACTACGATGAAATAGGACTTTTGAAGCCTACTATAGTTACAGACAGTAAATATCGTTTGTATACTGATGATGATTTAAGCCGGTTGCAGGAAATTCTATTTTTTCGTGAAGTGGGATTTGCATTGAAGGAAATCAAGAGCTTGCTCGCTTCTCCTAATTATGATCGAACGAAAGCGTTGAAAAGACACCTTGATATTTTACAGGCGCAAAAGGAACGTATTGATGCTCTGATCTCCCTGATAAAAACAGAAATAGAAGGAAATCCTGTCTCGTCTTTTGCCCCTTTTTCAGATACAAAAGTGCTTGAACTGAAAGAGAAATATAGGTCAGAAGTTTTGGAACGTTGGGGTGATACCCATAGTTTCAAAGAATATGAAGCAGCATTTTTGTCGCAGCCAAAAGAAGGTCAACGAAATCAATTAGAAAGATTTCTTTCTGTGTCTAAGGATACCTTTGAGAAATTAGCTCGATTTCAAAATCAATCTCCCGCCTGTCAAGAAGTACAACAAATCGTAAAAGAGTGGCAGCAGTATATCTCTGAATCCTTTTATAAATGTGATAATCAAATTTTGCTCTACTTGGGGCAACTCTATATCAGTGATGATCGCTTTTCCAATTATATAAATGGATTCGGCAGTGGAAATCTGGCATCTTTCTTTAGCGAAGCAATTAACATCTTTTGTGCAAAGGACAAGACATAACTCCAACAGGCCCTCTCCTGTTGTTAACAGTACAGAATTCTATTCACGCCATTTACTTGTTGCTTTTTTTGATATTGTGGTGAAATTCTTCAAGTGGGAATAACGACAAAAGAACTTTTACTTACGGCAAGGCGGGCCAGCTACCTGTCCAAATGGGCCAGTCTGCCTTGTGCGGATTGGCCTATTACAAAAGGCTTGCCTTTTCCTTCAAAATCCGCTACACTGTCAACCCTACACTTAAACACCAGACTTATAAAGTGTGGTATAACAGAATGGGAGGTGTATAGGATGAAGCAGTATAAAACCATTGACATCGCCAGACGGATTGGCATTCATGTGAATACCGTCCGGCTCTATGAAAAATGCGCTCTTATCCCTAAGCCGGATCGCTTACCAAATGGATACAGAGTGTTTACCGACCTTCATATAGAGCAATTCAAGCTGGCGCGTGCGGCACTTCGGGTGGAGGTACTTCAAAATGGACTCAGAAAGCAAGCGGTGAATATCATAAAGGTTTCCGCTGCTGGAAATTATGAAGAAGCTGCCGCATTGACCCGCCGCTATATCCAGCAAGTGGATCAGGAACGAAAAAATGCTGAGGAAGCAATTCAGATTACCCGGAAAATACTTGCCGGATTGGATGGAAAAGAACATACAGGTATTTACTTCACGCGAAAAGAAGCTGCGGTTTTTCTCGGTGTTACCATAGACACGCTGCGAAACTGGGAATTGAATGGCCTGTTCACAATCAAGCGCAGAGAGAACGGTTATCGTGTCTATTCTGAGAAGGATATACAACGTTTGAAGATCATCCGTTCCCTTCGCTGCGCGAATTACTCGCTGGCAGCCATTTTACGGATGCTGCGGGCAATCAACGACGATCCCGCCGCAAATATCCGTACAGTCATTGATACGCCGAATGAGGATGACGATATTATTAAGGCGTGCGACAAGCTGCTTACCTCTCTGGCCGAGGCCCGGAAAAATGCGGTTTATGTGGTCGGACAAATTGAAAAAATGCAGAAGATGACAAAATAAAAGCCTACATTAACCCACCATACCACCGAACCATGCTAACCTTTATACATCAAAATAGGAGGTATAAAGGGCATGGATGAAACCATCAAAATAACCGGTTTAAGTAAATCTTACACCGGAAACAAAGTAATCAGTAACATTGAGCTTTCGATTGGAACCGGCCAGGTGTTCGGCTTGCTCGGAGCGAATGGCGCGGGCAAAACTACCACGATAGAGTGTATCTTAGGCACTCGGAAGGCAGACGCGGGATCTGTTTCTATTTTAGGATTAAACCCTCGAAAAGACCGAAAACAGCTCTTTGAGCAGGTTGGCGTGCAATTTCAGGAAGCCAGCTACTCGGACAAAATTAAAGTTTGGGAGCTGTGCGAAGAAACCGCCTGCCTTTACCGGAAAGCTGCAAATTACAAGGAGCTTTTGCGGCAATTTGGTCTGTGGGAAAAACGAGACGCTTTCGTAAATGAATTGTCCGGTGGGCAAAAACAGAGACTATTCATCGTTTTAGCACTCCTGCCTGATCCGAGGGTCGTCTTTCTGGACGAGCTTACAACGGGCCTTGATACGAAAGCACGCAGGAGTGTTTGGAAAAGTCTGGACGCACTGAAACAAAAGGGCCTGACCATCTTTCTTTCCTCACATTTTATGGACGAGGTTGAAGTCCTGTGCGATACAATCGCGATTTTGAAGGACGGAAATTTCATTTTCACAGGAACCGTTCAGGAGGCAATTCACCAAAGCCCATATGATAATTTGGAAGAAGCCTATTTGTGGTTTACCGGAGAGGAGGAAACGGACGATGAATAAATATGTTACAATGCTGAAAACAGAAATCAAGCTGTCTTTTCGAGGTATGGACATGGTGATCTTCGCACTTTGCCTGCCGGTCGTGATGGTGGTACTGCTCGGTATCATTTATGGAAATCAGCCCGCTTTCGAGGGAGCAAGTTATTCCTTTTTAGAGCAGTCTTTTGGAGCAATTTCCACGATTGCAATCTGCGCCGGTGGCGTTATGGGCCTCCCGTTGGTGATTTCCGACTATCGGCAGAAGAAAATACTGAAACGCTATAAGGTAACGCCAACCAGCCCCATCCTGCTGCTAACAGTACAGGTTTCTATTTACGCCATTTACTCGCTGCTTTCTTTGATATTGGTCTATCTGGTAGGAAGTTTGTTCTTCGGCGTGCGGTTGCCCGGTTCCGTGGGAATCTTTCTGGCCTCTTATTTTCTGGTGATGCTTTCCACATTCAGCATTGGAATGATGGTGGGCGGAGTCGCTCCGAACATGAAAGTCGCGAGTATTGTTGCCAGCGTTTTGTATTTCCCCACGTTGATCTTCTCCGGGGCCACTCTCCCATACGAGGTGATGCCGACAGCATTGCATAGGATTGCAGATATTCTACCGCTGACCCAGGGGATCAAATTGCTGAAAGCGGCTTCTCTGGGTTTACCGATAGAAGTTGCCTGTCTCCCTCTAATTGTCATGGTGGCCCTGATTATTATTTGCGGTGGAATTGCAGTGAAGTTTTTTAAATGGGAATAAAACAGTAAAATTACAAAAGGTTTTCGTTTACAGCAAGGCGGGAAGGTTTGTTTTAGGTGAACTAGACTATTATCTTATACACTTGTGTGAAAGTCGCAAACATATTATTGGATAGGCCGTATTGAACATGTGATCAATGATGAAACCTTCCGGCGGCTGAAAGAAAAATACCAAAGTGAAAATAAAAGCAATGGACTATAAGAAAAGCAGAGGAGGAGAGTGTCAATGCAGCTGAACAGATCTACTGATTATGCCATACAGATGCTGGTGTATCTGGCCAAGGCGAGAAAGACAGTATCCTCCTCGAAGCTGGCAGCAGCTATGGGGGTATCCCATCGTTATCTGCTCCAGATTAGCGCGAAGTTAAGGGCGGCCGGGTTTATCCGAGTTGCCCATGGTTCAGCTGGTGGTATGATTTTGCTTAAACCTTCAGAGGAAATCTGCTTGTATGAAGTGATTATAGGTATGGAAGGAATTATCCGGACTGGAGATATTTGTGGAATACCATCCGATGAGGTATCGAAGGAGATGCTTATGTTAAAGAATGAGTATAGGAAGATGGATCGTATGTTGGAACGGTCGCTGAAAAAGATTACACTTGCCAGAATCATGGAAGTAGATAAGAATCGGAATTTTTCACAATAATTTTTTATAGAAGAGAAGCGGCGGTGTTTTATCCTGAGTGGCGGCAGCTCCTTTTAATAAAAAAGGTCTGATTGGAATAAAAAAGGCCGAATGGAGCGGAAAAGATTTTTCAGGTTTGTTATGATAATGACTGGAAGCGCCAGAGGGCGCTTTCAAAAACCCTATGGGTTAGCACAACCTAACTAAAAGGAGGAATTTTCAATGTCTGAAGTGCGTACGGACAGAAAACTAAAAGGAAAGGACCTCATTACCATCGGTATCTTTTCCGCAATCTACTTTGTCATCAACTTTGCCTTCATGCTTCTGGGAGGCATCCACCCTGTTCTTTGGATGCTGATGCCGGGTTTCATTGCAGTGTTTGCAGGTATTCCCTTTATGCTGATGGCGGCAAAGGTTCAAAAACCGGGTGCGGTTTTCCTGATGGGGCTTATCACTGCGCTTATCTATTTTGTCACCGGGCAATTTACCATGGTCATCCTGATTTCCATGGCTTCTACTTGCATTTTGGCCGAAGTTGTCCGAGTAGTGACCAAGTATAACAGCTTCAAGGGAAATTCCATAGCCTATGTGATTTTTTCGCTGGGGATGGTCGGCTCGCCCCTTCCAATCTGGCTGTTTAAAGCCGATTTTCTGGCGCAGATTACAGAACAGGGAATGCCCGCTGATTATGTTGCGGCAGTTGAAGCCCTGTCGTCCAATGCAATGCTAATCGTTCTGTTCGTTGCTCCAATCATCGGTGGTATCATCGGCGCATTTATTGCCAGAGGTCTGTTCAAAAAGCATTTTGTAAAGGCAGGAATTGTGTGATGGCTGGGCCAGGGAAAAAACATACATTAAGGTTCGATCCACGGACGGAGCTGCTTTTGTTGGTACTGGCCAATATCGTGGCCTTTACCCAGCACAACCTATGGGTTGAAATTACATGGGTTGTTTTTCTGCTCCTGCTGATCGTTGCCTGCGGGTGCCAAAAATCCGCGGGCAAGCTGGCAATCGCATTTGGGATTTGTCTGGCGCTGCAATACTATGTGTTCCCAAACGGGCCCCAAATTTTAGCCAGCAGCTTCACGATCATAGTATCTTATGCAAGAAAGATTTTCCCTTGCTTGATTGTCGGTACGATGGTTTTACAGAAAACGCCCGTCCGGGAATTGATGGTTGCACTTCGGAAATGGCATATCCCGCAGGGACTGATTATTCCTTTGTCTGTAACCGTCCGATATTTTCCGGCCTTGAAAGAAGAAACCGGCTATATCCGGGATGCCATGAAGCTCCGTAATATTCATGGAGTACAAAAAATTGAGTGCTTGTTGGTGCCGACCATGATTTCTGCAACAACGACAGCGGAAGAATTGTCCGCAGCCGCTGTTACGCGGGGCATTGAAAATCCTGCTCCAAAGACCAGCATGATTGAAATGAAGTTCGGCGTACAGGACTTTTTATGTCTGGCGGCGGGTGTGGTTTTCTGTGTGATTTCAATGACAGTAGGATAAGGAGGTGTTCCATGTGATCCAAATTCAGGATGTATCTTTTGAATATGAGAAAGAACAGGGAACGCTTTCCCATATTGATCTGAATATCCAGCAGGGAGAATGTGTTGTCCTTACAGGGGAGTCGGGCTGCGGCAAAACGACAGTGACAAAACTGATTAACGGCTTAATCCCTCATTTTGTTGAGGGCGGCACTTTATCCGGCCGGGCGGTTGTAAACGGTATGGAAGTGTCAAAAACAGAAATGTACCGTTTGCCGGAGCAGGTTGGATCTGTGTTCCAAAATCCGAAATCTCAGTTTTTCAATATCGACTCGGACAGCGAGATCACTTTCGGCCTGGAAAATGCGGGGGTTGAGCCAAAGAAAATTAAAGAGCGATTTGAGGCCACTGTTTCCGCTCTGAAAATTCAATCGCTTTTGGGAAGAAACATTTTTTCCATGTCCGGCGGAGAAAAACAAAGTCTTGCGTTTGCCTCTGTATATGCCATGAACCCGTCCATTTTTGTGCTGGATGAGCCGACGGCAAATCTGGATGCTGACGCGATTGACACCTTACGCCAGCAGATTATCCAGATCAAAAAAGAAGGACGGACGGTTGTTATTGCCGAACACCGCCTATATTTCCTGATGGACCTGATTGACCGGGCAATCTTCATTCAAAAGGGAAAAATCGTTCAGATATTTTCCGGGGATGAGTTTCGCAATCTTTCGGATGAGCAGCGTATCCGGATGGGGCTTAGAAGTCTTGTCCATCCTGTGCTGGAGCTGCCTCCCGCCGATCCATCAGGAGCGCAGGAAGGCTTATCCGTAGAAAATCTTTCCTGTGCCTTTGATAAGCAGCCGGTATTTGGCGGCATTGGCTTTTCTGCAAAACGGGGCGAAGTGTTGGGTATTGTCGGCCATAACGGTGCGGGAAAAACGACGATGACGCGCTGCCTGTGCGGGCTTTTGAAAGAAGAGAATGGAACGGTCCGGCTGGATGGCCAAGCACTGAAGGCAAAACAGCGTAATAAGGCCAGCTTCTGCGTGATGCAGGATGTGAACCATCAGCTTTTTTCAGACAGCGTATGGAACGAATGTGAACTGGCGCAGCCGGATTGTCCGCCGGAGCGGATTGAAGAAATTCTCAGGTCTTTTGATTTGCTGGATTTCAAAGACCGCCATCCGATGGCCTTATCAGGAGGCCAGAAGCAGCGCCTTGCGGTGGCAACCGCTATTCTCTCTGATAAGGATGTACTTGTCTTTGACGAGCCGACCAGTGGCTTGGACTATCACCGTATGCTGGAAGTGAGCAATATGATCCGCAAGTTGAATGATGAGAATAAAGTGATCATCATTGTTTCCCATGATTTTGAGTTTTTGGGCCGGACTTGTGATAAAATATTTGATATGGAGGGATGCTCCAAAGAAAGGAGGTAGCGTCTATGCCGGAACTATTTCAGGAAATGTACTGCGGTCCCAATGTTCAAAACCTGGTCGAGTCCGATGATTGCAAGGTCATGCGTTTAAGCGATAACTCCGGCGAAGGCATGATGACGCTCTATCATGTCTTTCCCGGTGTATTTCTCATGTATAATGATTTCCACATGAAGGAGTGCATTTCAGGTTTCCAGACAGATATGGACCTGCTTTGCATCGACCATTGCCGGGAAGGGCGCATTGAGCAGGAAGTCGGCTCAAATGCCTTTAGCTATTTAGAGGCTGGCGATCTTCGGGTGGATCGCCGCATCCATCATTCCGGCAAGGTGGAATTTCCCCTTTGCCACTACCACGGTATTTCCATTGGCTTTCAGATGGAGACTGCGGCAAAGGAAATCCCGGCCTCTATAAAAGGCTTTTCTGTGGATCTTTATGAACTGCAGAAAAAGTATTGCAGCGACCGTACACCCTATGTCATTCCAGGAGAACCGGCCATTGAGCATATTTTTTCCGAACTTTACAATGTGCCGGTCAAAATTAAAAAGGACTATTTCAAGATTAAAGTGTTGGAGCTGCTGCTGTATCTGGACGCGCTGGAACTTTCAGGCCATACAGAAGAACGCCCCTATTTTTATAAAGGCCAGGTTGAGAAAATCAAAGCGATCCAGGCGCTTCTGACGCAGGATTTGACCAAAAACTATACTCTGGAAGAACTCTCCGCACGGTTTGATATTGCCCTGACACCTATGAAAAACTGCTTCAAATCGGTATATGGCAGCCCGATTTTTACATACATGAGAAACTATCGCATGAACTATGCTGCCTCTTTACTGAAATCCGATAAGTCGTTGAAGGTGGCGGAGATTGCAGGACTTGTGGGATATGACAGCCCCAGCAAATTCGCGGCCGCATTTCATCAGACAATGGGGAAAACGCCGCTGGAATATCGAAAATCAATCATCTGATTGGAATAAAAAAGGCCGTGTGGAGCGGAAAGAAAAATTGAATTGTGATAGCATTAAGGATGGTTAGCGAAAATTAACCATTCTTTTTTTCTTTGCTGGCTAAATTGATTGAGAGAGGTGAATTGATATGAAGCAGCAAAAAGAGCATTGGGTCAAAACGCTTTTCTCTTTTGCAGGTCCCTGCAAAGGGAAAATGACCCTCTCGGTTTTGTGTGCCATTTTGAGTGTTGCCGGAGGCTTTGTTCCGTTTTGGGCGGTGTATGAAATCCTGATCCTGTTTATTAACCGGACCGCTACTTTGAATAACATTCTACTCTGGTGTCTGGTAGGAGCAGGTGGATACCTGATCCGCGTCATCTGCTTTGGCATTTCCACCATTTTGGCACATATCTCCGCTTATACGATACTGGAAGGTATACGGCTGAAAATCGCAAACCGCCTGATGAGGGCGCCCCTTGGCGAAGTAATGGGACGAAGGATCGGTTATCTGAAGAATATTATCATGGACAAGGTGGAGGATTTGGAGCCGCCTCTGGCCCACATGATCCCGGAGCTGACATCAAACCTGCTCCTTCCGGTTGCTATTTTTATCTGGCTGCTGGCGATTGACTGGCGTTTGGGCCTTGCAGTCCTGATTGCCCCGGTTCTGGCTATGATCCCCATGTTCTTTCTCATGCGGAACTATAACAGCCAGTATGCAGCTTATATGGAGGCAAACAATCATGTAAACAATGTCATTATTGAGTATGTGGAAGGCATTGAGGTTGTTAAGGCGTTCAACCAAAGCACCAGTTCCTATGAAAAGTTCGTAGGAGCGGTAAAGTCCTTTAAGGATTTTACCCTGGCATGGTTCAAGAGTACCTGGAAAACAATGAACCTGATGATGGCGATTATGCCCACCACCCTGTTGGGGGTACTTCCCATCGGTTTGCTGCTGGCGCAGAGTGGAAGTATCACGCCTGCTGAATTGGCGATGGGAATTATTCTTTCGCTGAGTATTGTCGGCCCGCTGATGAAGGCTACTACTTTTATCAACGAGGCAAAGTCAATGGAATATGCAGTAGAAGCTGCAAATGAACTTCTGAACCTGCCTGTATTGCCGGACTCTGGCAGGATTGTTCCGATCAGACACACAGATATTGTTTTACAGGATGTATCTTTCTCCTATGATGGCACCGAGCAAAATGAAGTGCTGCATGACATCAGCTTGAAAATGCCGCAGGGAAGTTTTACAGCCCTGGTTGGGCCATCCGGCGGGGGCAAGTCCACCGTTGCCCGGCTGATTGCCCGATTTTGGGATGTGACCGGCGGCAGTATCTCCATCGGCGGTACGAATATCAAGGAACTTTCCATCCGGCAGCTTTCCGAATTGGTCAGCTTCGTGACACAGGACAATTTCCTGTTCAACTGCTCTCTCAAAGAGAACATCCGCCTGGGTAATCCAAATGCTACGGATGAGGAAGTATATGCCGCCGCAAAAGCGGCCTGCTGTGATGATTTCATTGTTCGACTGGAAAAAGGATATGATACCCCGGCCGGTGATGCTGGCAAGCGGCTCTCCGGCGGAGAAAAGCAACGAATTGCTATTGCGAGAGCAATCCTGAAAAATGCGCCTATTGTGATTTTGGACGAGGCAACTGCCTTCACTGACCCGCAGAATGAAGATAAAATCCAGAAATCCATCATGGCCCTTTCCAAAGGAAAGACCCTGCTGGTGATTGCCCATCGTCTGTCTACCATTCAAAACGCAGATCAGATTGTCGTTCTGAAGAAAGGGCAGATTGTTGATTGCGGAAAGCAGGCGGAACTCCTGGAACGCTGTTCGCTTTATGCGGATATGTGGCAGGCGCATATTGGCGCAAAGAACTGGTCTGTGGGCAAGAAAAAGGAGGTGGCTGTCAATGTTTAAGTCAATGAAACGCATTATCCGATGGGCTGGCAAATATAAAGGCCGCCTCTATCTAGGTTCTGTGTGTTCCTTTTTCAGCAGTTTGTCTACTGCAATTCCTACGATGGCAGCCGCATATGCGCTGGATAAAGCGGTTCAGGCGTACTGGACGAATACTGCGATGGATACTGCTTTAATCTGGCAAACGCTGTGGATCATTATTGGCTCGATTATGCTGAACTTCCTGCTTTCTTATCTCCGGGCAGTATTGAAGGAGAGCATTGGATATGAAGTGGCTGCCGGACAGCGTATTCATTTGGGCGATGTACTGAAGCGGGTTCCCCTTGGGTACTTTTCGCAGAACAGTGTCGGTGACATTCTGGCAGGCGTTACTACAGAATTGTCTACTTTGGAATTACAGGGCATGAAAATGGTGGATGTCATCATCAATGGATATGCAAAGTTTATTGCCATCGTTTTATGCCTGATCTTTTTCAGTCCTGTTGCTGCGGTTATTTCCATTGTCGGTGTTGTTCTTTCGGCGCTGGCTTTGCAGGGGATCAGCAGACACAGTGAAAAAACCGCTGCAACAACCCATAAAGCAATGGAAGATATGTCCGGCGCGGTGATTGAATATATCCGGGGGCTTTCCATTGTGAAGTCCTTTGGACAGGAAGGGGCATCCATTGAAAACTTTCGCAGTGCCAGTAAAGATCTGAAAGATATTCATATCAAGGTGGAAAAAGGCTTTACTCCATTTAATTGTCTGCATCTGTTTGCCCTGAAACTGGCTTCGATAGGAATAGTCTTTATTTGTGCATGGCAGGCATTGCAGGGACAAATGAGTATGGCGTTCTTCCTGATGTTTGTCCTGTTCTCTTTTGTGATGTTCGGCAGTGTGGAGAATATCAATGACGCAGCCCATACGCTTGGAGTTGTGGACTCTGCCATGAATAAGCTGGAAGCATTGGAGAATGTAAACTATATCGACCAGGATGGCACCGACATAAAACCGGCAAACTACGATATTGAGTTTAGGGATGTTTCTTTTGGATATGACAGCCGGATTGTTCTGCATGACCTGAACTTCAAAATTCCGCAGAATAGCACAACAGCCATCGTGGGACCATCTGGCAGCGGAAAATCTACGCTGTGTAACCTGATTGCCCGTTTTTACGATGTGGGCAGTGGAACGATTACTATTGGTGGAACGGATATTCGCAAATTTACCTGCGATAGTTTGCTTAAAAATATCAGTATGGTTTTTCAGAATGTCTATCTGTTCCGGGATACCATCAAGAATAACATTAAATTCGGCAGTCCGGACGCCACGGATGAGCAGATCATCGCCGCCGCAAAAGCCGCCCGCTGCCATGACTTCATAATGGCTTTACCGGACGGATATGACACGGTGATTGGTGAAGGGGGTTCTTCGCTTTCCGGCGGTGAAAAGCAAAGAATTTCCATCGCCAGGGCAATGCTAAAAGATGCTCCTATTGTTATCTTGGATGAGGCTACAGCAAGTATTGACCCGGAGAATGAGCATTTGATCCAAGAAGCTATTTCTGCCCTGACACATGGAAAAACCATTATCACGATTGCCCACCGTCTGGCTACGATTGAGAACGCCGACCAGATCGTTGTGATTGATGACGGGACCGTGGTTCAGAGAGGTACGCATAAGGAACTGCTGAAACAGGAAGGCACTTATAAAAAGTTTATTCAAATCCGTGAACAGGCCGAAGGCTGGCGGATACAGTAAGGAAGAGGTCTATGAAACTCTATGCGTCCGGAGAAGATTATCTGGAAACCATTCTTATTCTCCATAGGAAAATGGGTATGGTGCGCTCCGTGGATGTAGCCCGGCACATGGGTGTATCAAAGCCCAGTGTCTGCCATGCAGTGGCAGTTCTGCAGGAAGGCGGTTTTCTCATTATGGATGAAGATCATTTTCTGCACCTGACGGAGGTAGGAAATGAGATTGCCGGAAAGATTTATGAGCGGCACCGCTTTTTTACAGATCGTTTGATAGAGGCCGGCGTTGATCCCAAAACTGCAGAGGCAGATGCCTGCCGTATCGAGCATGTGATCAGCGATGAAACCTTCCGCCGGCTGAAAGAAAAATACCAAAGCGAAAGTGAAAGCAATGGACTATAAGAAAAGCAGAGGAGGAGAGTGTCAATGCAGTTGAACCGTTCTACAGACTATGCCATACAGATGCTGCTGTATCTGGCCAAGGCGGGAAAGACCGTATCCTCCTCGAAGCTGGCAGCAGCTATCGGCGTATCGCATCGCTATCTGCTTCAGATCAGCGCAAAGCTAAGGGCGGCCGGATTTATCCGGGCCGCCCATGGTTCGTCTGGAGGATTGGCATTGGAAAAAGCACCGGAAGAAATCAGCCTATATGATGTGATTTTAGGAATGGAAGGAGCTGCCCAGACGGGGGATATTTGTGGAATACCATCCGATGAGATATCGCAGGAGATGCTCATGTTAAAGAATGAGTATAGGAAGGTGGATCGTATGTTGGAACGGTCTCTGAAAGAGATTACACTTGCCAGAATCCTGGAAGCTGATTTCTATCTGTAAGTAATGTGTGCTTTTTTGATACAGCTTATACATGTAAGTAATGGAGCTATTTTGCCATGAGTAGCAATAGCTCCATTTTGTATTTAAAAACCAAATGGAGCATTTTGAAACTATTCAGAGTGGTGAGAACTATTGGTATTATGGTAGGATTTAATCATGCGAAATCCCGTTTCGCGATTTTTTTTACGGAAGGGGTTAGCGTAATCTAACTGAAGTGGAGGTATATAGAGCGTGAAAGTAGAAAGTAAGAAACTGCAGGCGAAAGATTTGATCAATGTGGGTGTTTTTACAGCGATCTATTTTGTCATTTTCTTTGCAGGCATGATGCTGGGGTATATCCCGATCTTTATCCCGCTTCTTGGGCTGGTGTGCCCCATCCTATGCGGTATTCCCTTTATGCTGTACTTAACAAAGGTCAAGAAGTTTGGTATGGTATCCCTGACCGGCATTATCCTTGGCTTGCTGAATTTAATCATGGGCAGCGGTGTGTTGGTTCTGATTTTTGGCATCATCTTTGGTGTCCTGGGCGATGTAATTTTGCGAGCCGGAAAATATCAAAGCTGGAAGTGTACGCTCCTTGGTAACGGGGTGTTTTCCCTTTGGATCATGGGCTATGTGAGCCGGATGTTTTTGACCCGTGATACCTTCTTCGCTTCACTTGTAAGTAGCTATGGGCAGGAATATGTAGACACACTCATGTCCTATACTCCTGGCTGGATGTATCCAGTTCTGTTTGTAGTCACCTTTATCGGTGGCATTTTGGGGGCGCTTCTTGGTAAAGCTGTATTGAAGAAGCATTTTGAAAAGGCGGGGATTGCCTGATGGATGCGGCGGTTACAACGCTAAAATTTGAAAGCAAAGCTGTTATTCCCACCGATCCGAGGACAAAACTGTTTTTGACTGTTACAGTCAGCACCATTATGATTACCGGCGGCACTGGCGGGTTTATGAATTTTGTCCGTCCGTGTCTAATGGCTTGCCCCATCATTTTTTTACTTCTTTCAAGGAAATGGGTGGCCGCAGCCAGATTTGCAGTTACATACGCTATTTTGTTTGCGTTGGAATTAACGGTATTGCCGCTGCTCACTGGTACATGGAATTTTATCCTGGGAGCCGCAGTCGGGATTTATACGCACATGCTTCCGGGATTTATTATGGGATATTATCTGGTAAGCACTACAACCGTTAGCGAATTTGTCGCAGCTATGGAGCGGATGCATGTTCCCGAGAAAATAGTAATCCCCGTGTCCGTGGTGTTTCGTTTCTTCCCGACGGTAAAAGAGGAATATGCGGCTATACGGGATGCCATGAAGATGCGCGGCATCACTACTCTCCGCAGTCCCATGAAGATGCTGGAATACCGGGTGGTTCCTCTGATGATGTCGATTGCCAAAATCGGAGAAGAACTGTCTGCGGCGGCTCTCACGCGAGGGCTTGGAGCGCCGCAGAAACGGACAAATATTTGCAAAATTGGCTTTGGGCCTTTGGACATTTTCTTCTTCCTGCTGGCGATACCGTGTTGGGTCGGTTTCTTTATTTGTTAGGAGGAAGGAGTCTATGATTGAACTTCGCAATATCAATTTTCGATATGCCGGGGGAACAGATGCCGGTGGGCTTGTAAACATTGACTTAATCATCCCGGACGGGCAAGTTATCCTTTTGTGTGGGCAATCTGGCTGCGGAAAAACAACCCTGACCCGGTTGGTGAATGGGCTGATCCCGAATTATTATGAGGGCGAGTTAAGCGGCGAAGTCCTACTGGATGGCAAGAACATCAGCAGACTTCCACTTTATGAAACAGCGAAATATGTGGGGAGCGTTTTTCAAAATCCCCGCACGCAGTTTTTTACGGTGGACTCTACCAGCGAACTGGCCTTTGGATGTGAAAATCAGGGTTTGCCTGAAGAAGAAATCATTCAGCGGGTGAAATCGACTGCAGAGCAGTTTGATATGGACAATCTGCTGGGGAAAAATATTTTTTCTCTTTCCGGCGGAGAAAAGCAGAAAATTGCTTGTGCCTCTGTGTCGGCCAGTAATCCGCCCATCATCGTGCTGGACGAACCATCTTCTAATCTGGATATGTCAGCCACAAAAGATCTACGCCGGATGATCCAGATTTGGAAACAGCAGGGGAAAACAGTTATTATTGCGGAACATCGGCTCTATTATCTGAAAGAGTTGATAGACCGTGTTGTGTATCTAAAAGATGGGAAAATTGAAAAAGATTACTCGGCTCTGGATGCACTTAAACTGTCCGTGACGCAACAGGCAGAAATGGGGCTGCGGCCTTTTGACTTGGGCGCGTTCCCTGTGACAGCATATCCTGTTGCAAGCAGTGATTCTATCAAATGTGAGAACTTTCATTTTGCTTATACAAAGCAGAGGGATGCGCTGGATATTGACAGTCTTTCGCTGCCACAGGCGGGCATTATCGCAGTGATCGGTCATAACGGAGCTGGAAAATCCACCTTGGCCCGTTGCCTCTGCGGATTGGAGAAGCATTGCAAAGGCATTGTGAAAATAGATGAAAAACCGTATAATAGAAAGCAAAGGCTGTCCCTGTGCTATATGGTCATGCAGGATGTCAACCATCAGTTGTTTACGGAAAGCACAGAGGAAGAAATGCTCATTAGCATGGCGGAGCCAACTCCCGACAAGGCGGATGCGGTTCTTGACAGATTGGATTTGTTGCAGTTTAAGGAGCGACACCCGATGGCGCTCTCCGGCGGTCAGAAGCAGCGGGTGGCGATTGCCACCGCTCTTGTTTCCGAGCGTAAGATTTTAGTGCTGGATGAACCTACCAGCGGTCTGGATTTACAGCACATGAAAGAAGTGGCTGATGAACTTGTGACGATACAGAAAATGGGAAAGACATCTCTTGTCATCACCCATGATTATGAGCTGATCGTCAGTTGCTGTACTCATATTCTGCATTTGGAGCATGGTATGGTACAGGAACAATATGCGTTAGATGCCGCAGGGCTTCAGCGCCTCCAAAAATTTTTCATAGATTCGAGGTGATTTCGGTTTGAACAGAAGCGACCTTTTTTTCTCACAGCAAAATATGAAGTTGCTCTGCCGGGATGAATCCTGCTCAGTCTACCAAATGAAAAATGAAACAGGAGACGGAACTGCAACCTATTATGAAGTATATCCCGGAATAGGTGTCATGTATAATGATTTTCACATGGAGCACTGCCCGTCAAGGAAGTTTGAACAAAATACGCACACTTTTGCAATTCACCATTGCAGAGAAGGCCGCGTCGAGTGGGAAGTCAGCAATGGCGCTTATCTTTATCTTGCGTCCGGCGATATTATGTTGGACAGTTCTGCCACGGAAAACAACCATTGCAGCTTTCCTGTAAGCCATTACCACGGGATTACAGTTACGATTTCTGTCCCCGAAGCGGTAGAGGGTTTGGGTGATCTTCTGTCCCTGTTTTCCATTGACCTGGAGCAGATTGAACAGCAATTTGCCTTGAAAACACGCCCTTTCATCATGCATGGAAACTCTGTCCCCGACCATGTAATCTCAGAACTGTACCAAGTGCCTGATAATATCCGTCTGGAATATCTCAGGGTAAAGATCCTGGAATTGTTGGTCACGCTCAGGACGGTAGACCCTATAGTCTTAGGTGTGGAGCGTCCCTACTTTTATAAGACTCAGGTGGAGAAGGTCAAGGCTATCATGTCGTTTATGACAAATGAGCCGGAGCGCCATTTCACGATGGAGGAACTTTCTGAAAAGTTTGATATTTCTACTTCTGCCCTAAAGCAGTGCTTTAAGGGCGTGTATGGCACCGCCATTTATACCTATATGCGGAATTATCGTATGGACCTGGCAGCTTCTCTTTTGACACAGACGGATGAACCGATTACGGTGATTGCCGGAAAAGTTGGTTATACGAACACCAGCAAGTTTTCTGAGGCGTTCAAGAAGGTAAAGGGAAAAACGCCGCTGGAATATCGAAAAATAAAAATCTAAACGGAGTAAAATCCGGCTGGGCAGAGTGGCGGGCAACATGAATATCTGCAATACTTAGAGAGTATCAAGTCGATTGATACTCTCTATTATTTTGCTTAAGGAGGAAAGGAAATGAAGCAGAAAAGCTGGATTTCTATTGTGTTTTCCTTTGCTTCACAGTGCCGGGGCAAGATTGTCCTGTCCGTCTTATGTGCGATCATCAGTGTGGTTGCCGGACTGATACCCTATTGGAGTGTTTACCAAATTATCACGCTCTTTATCGGCGGTTCACCTGTGATGGCAGAGGTTTGGAAATGGTGCTGGATCGGACTTGGCGCTTATGCGATACGCTTCTTGCTCTATGGTATTTCAACGAGCCTGTCCCACATATCCGCCTATACCATTTTGGAGAATATTCGTTTGGCTCTTGCCCGGCGGCTGATGAAAGCGCCGCTGGGGACAGTCATCGGAGAGTCTGTGGGTAAACTGAAAAATGTATTGGTAGATCGGGTGGAAACGATTGAGCTGCCGCTGGCCCACATGATTCCAGAGTGTATCTCCAACCTGCTGCTCCCTGTGGCAGTCTTTGTTTATCTGGTTTGCATCGACTGGCGTATGGCGCTGGCGATGCTGGTCACACTGCCTTTCGTTCTGATTGCTTTTGCTATGATGATGAAGAATTTTAACAAGCTCTATGCTGATTACATGGAGTCCAACAACTATGTGAACGGCGTGATCGTGGAGTATGTGGAGGGTATCGAAGTTATCAAGGCGTTCAATCAGTCCTCCAGTTCTTACGAAAAGTTCACCAAGGCGGTAGAGTCCTTCAAAGACTACACCCTCAAATGGTATCAAAATTCCTGGAAAGTGATGAACTTTGTTGCTGCTGTGCTACCGTCCACCTTTTTGGGAACGCTCCCGATTGGTATGTATCTCTACTGGAACGGTAGCCTTACGCCGCAGGACCTTGCAATGTGCCTGATCCTCTCGCTGGGTATTGTAGGCCCGCTGATGAACTTTACTACTTACATCAATGAGACGAAGGCGATTGAATACGCCGTCCACGACGTGGACGAGTTGCTCCATGCGGAGGAACTGCCTGATACTGGAAAACCAGTGGAGGTGCCGTCCAAAGACATTCAACTTCAGGATGTTTCGTTCTCTTATGATAAAGAGAGCGGTAAACAGGTGCTTTCCCATATCAATCTGAAAATCCCGGAGGGAAAGTTTACGGCGCTTGTCGGCCCGTCCGGTGGAGGCAAGTCCACCGTTGCCCGCTTGATTGCCCGCTTTTGGGATGTGAACGATGGAAAAATCACCATTGGCGGTGTGGACATTCGCAGTATGCCGCTGGCCCAACTTGCCGATATTGTCAGTTTTGTTACACAGGATAACTTCCTGTTTAACTGCTCCATCAAGGAAAATATCCGGCTGGGAAACCCTGATGCTACGGACGAAGAAGTATATGCGGCAGCAAAAGCCGCCTGCTGTGATGAATTTATACAGAAATTGGACAATGGCTATGACACGATGGCCGGAGATGCGGGAAACCGGCTTTCAGGTGGCGAGAAACAGCGCATCTCCATTGCCCGCATGATTTTGAAAAATGCCCCTATCGTGATTTTGGACGAGGCAACTGCGTTCACCGATCAGGAGAACGAAGAAAAAATTCAGCAGTCCATTGCTGCTTTGACAAAAGGGAAAACTTTGCTTGTCATCGCCCATCGTCTGTCCACCATCAAAAATGCTGATCAGATTATCGTCCTGCAAAATGGACAGGTTGAGAATATGGGCACGCATCAGCAACTTTTAGATAGCGACTCTCTCTATCGGGATATGTGGGAGGCGCATATCGGAGCGCAGAACTGGTCTGCCGGTTCCGGGAAAGGAGGTAACTGATATGTTTCGGATTGTAAATCGACTAATCCAATGGACAGGAAAATATAAACGGCGTATTTACATCGGGTTTATCTACGCTTTCATTCACAGCATTTTTACCGCAATCCCTATTATGCTGGCTGCGAATGGATTAAGTGCTGTTCTGGATGACTGGGGTGGCGTCAAGCCATTGGAGGGCCGGGACATCTGGATCATGCTGGGGGCCATGATTTTAGCTGTACTGGGTCGATACCTGTTCTCTTATCTCCGAGCCATCACGCAGGAAAGTGTCGGTTATGAAGCAACCGCTGACGAGAGAATCCGGCTGGGAGATATTTTGAAACGGGTGTCGCTGGGTTTTTTCAACAAGAACAATATCGGTGAGTTGTCGGCGGCCGCAACAACCGATCTCTCGTTCATGGAAATGTATGCCATGAACATGGTAAACACCGTGGTCAACGGCTATATCACAGTTATCGTCTTGATACTGTTCCTTGCATTTTATAGTCCTATGGCGGGAGGAATTGCTCTGGCTGGCGTCCTTCTGTCTGCCCTGTTTCTTCATCTGCTGGAGGCGCGCAGCCACCAAAACGCGCCTATCCATCAAAAGGCGCAGGACGATATGGTGGAAAGTTCCATCGAGTATCTGCGGGGGATGCAGGTGGTGAAAGCCTTTAAGCAGGAAGGCGTGTCTATTGCCGGTATCCACAAAGCATACAACGACAGCAAGAAAATCAACATCAAAATTGAAGTGGAATATATGCCCTTCAACTGCCTGCACCTGTTTTCGCTGAAAGCCGCCTCCATTGCCATTGTAGCTGTGGCTGCTTGGCTGACCTATAACGGCAGTATGGAACTTCCTACCATGCTTATGCTGGATATGTTTTCCTTTATGATTTTCGGAAGTGTTGAGGCCATGAACAACGCCGCCCATGTATTGGAGGTCATTGATGCTACGCTGGATAAACTGGACGGCATTGAACACGCCGACATTATAGACAAAGACGGGAAAGATATTTCTTTGCAGAACACAGACATTGCTTTCCGTGATGTGACATTCTCCTACGATAAAGTTCCTGTTTTGCGGAATATCAGCTTTTCCATCCCCCAGGGCAGCACTACGGCCATTGTAGGGCCATCTGGCAGCGGCAAGACCACGATTTGCAACCTGATTGCCCGTTTCTATGATGTGGACAGCGGCAAGGTCACAGTAGGCGGTGAGGATGTGCGGAACATGACCTGTGACAGTTTGCTCCGCAATATCTCGATGGTCTTTCAAAAGGTCTACCTATTCCACGATACCATTGAAAAAAACATCCGTTTCGGCAATCCAAGTGCAACGAAGGAAGAAATTATAGAAGCTGCGAAAAAGGCCCGGTGCCACGACTTCATTATGGCTCTTCCCGATGGATATGAAACGGTGATCGGTGAGGGAGGCTCTACGCTGTCTGGCGGAGAAAAACAGCGCATTTCTATTGCCCGCGCCATTTTGAAAAATGCCAACATTGTCATTCTTGATGAGGCAACAGCAAGTATTGACCCCGAAAATGAGCATCTGATCCAGCAGGCAATCAGTGAATTGACCATTGGAAAAACGGTGATTGTCATCGCCCACCGTCTGGCAACGATTGAACATGCGGATCAGATTTTAGTGGTGGATAAAGGCCAGGTTGTTCAGAAAGGAACACATCAGCAGCTTGTTCAACAGGAAGGACTTTATCGCCGTTTCATTATGATCCGTGAGCAGGCAGAGGGCTGGAGCATTAGATTGGATGTTCTTCCAGAAGATGTAATAGTGGAATAATTAATTATAAGACTGTAATTTTAGCGCAGGTGCTGTGTTTTATTGTCTGGTCGATGGGCATATGATATACTGTTTTGGTAAGTTTATACTAACATAAGGAGAACTCTCTGAATGAACTATCATTTTAACCAGGAATGGTATGGAGAACGGGCCAGAATTGTCGAGCAGACAGAAGACTTCCTTGTAGTTGACTACGGATGCAAGGGATGCGGCATTATTACAAATTATTTTCTTTTTGATGGTATCCAGCTTTGCTTTCTGGACTTTGATACGGCTGAAGTCATGTCTTCTCAGAAATTTAATCCTGATATTATTCAAATCACCTATTGTAAGGAAGGACGGTATGAGTGCGAGTTCGCTAACCACACAGTATCTTATTTGCCGGCGGAATTTTTTGGAGTCGCCGGCACGCAGTATCTGCCGGTTTCTTTTTCATTCCCTCTGCGGAGATGCCTTGCAGTAAGTCTCGTGATCGACAAGCAGGCGCTGTCAGCATCTACAGGAAACATGATGTCAGAAATTCCAATTGAGATTAACAAAATCGGGGAGACACTGGGGATAGAAAAGAAATGGTACGTGAGTCCAGCACCGGTGAAACTCCAGCATCTGTTTTCAGAAATATATGAGGCAAAAGGGCGGGAGAGTGCAGGATACTTCAAGATAAAAGCAGTTGAGCTGCTCTATCATATTGATCAGCTGACACAGGTGAATGGCTGTGACTTTAAGTATTTTGACAGAGGACAGATCCAGGCTGTAAAGGAGATACGAAATTATCTGGCAGGACATCTTGATGAGAGAATTTCGCTGGAACAGCTGGCAAAAGAGGCACATTTAAGTCTGCCGGTGTTTTATGATATTTTTGCGCATATTTATGGCAATACACCATACGCATATCTGAAAAGATATAAAATGAATCTTGCGGCAAATATGCTTCTGAATGAAGATCGAAAAATCGGAGATATTGCTTTAGAGCTGGGATACAGTAACGCCAGCAAGTTCGCAAAGGCATTTCAGTCTGTCTATGGGATTCTTCCAAAGGATTACCGAAACAGAAATAAAAAGTAGGAACGGGCTATTTTAGCTTTCGATATGAAGGAACAGAGTAGAAGCGGCGGTGCGAAAACGGTAAAATAATCGCGTGGTTAGAAAAAACTAACCATGCGATTATTATTATCAGGAGGTTTCGCGCTATGTCAAAAAAACAATCAAAAGAGACAAAGCCAAAGACGGGTTTGGCACGTTGCATGGAGCTGGCTTCAGACAGGAAGGTGCTTGTTTTTTTAGCTGCTGTTCTTTCTTCTCTTGCTGCGATTGCTTCTTTTATCCCGTACATTGCGGTTTATTTTATGATCCGCTCAATTATTAGTGCATTTCCCGATCTGGGACAACTTGATATGGGAAAGGTAATGAGTTACGGCTGGATGGCATTGGCAGGGATTATTGCAAATATCCTGCTTTACTTTCTGGCTATTTTCAGTTCACACATGGCGGCTTTTGGTACGCTTTATGATTTAAAGGTTCTGTTTGCAGATCATATTACCAAAATTCCTTTAGGTTATCATCTTACGATAGGCAGCGGACGCCTGCGAAAAATTATGGATGAAAATATTGAGAGTGTGGAAGGATTTATTGCACACCAATTTCCGGATTTTATTGCATCTATCACTGCGCCGATTGTTATGGTGATTATTCTTTTTGCTGTAGATTGGCGCTTTGGCCTGGCATCACTCGTCGGAATACTTCTTGCTTTTGTTGCAGAGTTTATTGGATTTGGCAGCGGAGCAATGAAAGAGAATATGGCAAAATATCAAAAAGCTTCTGAAGAAATGAACAATGCTTCTGTTGAATACGTGAGAGGGATGTCTGTTGTAAAGGCATTTAATCAGACGGCTTCCTCATTTAAAAAATTACAGGAGGCAATCAGTGGTTATACAGAATGGGTATTAAAATTTTCTCTTGGATGGCAGAATTGTATGCCGGCATTTACAACAATTATCAATAATATCTATTTGATCATTGTGCCTGTGGGTATTCTGCTCGGTTCCAATACTTCGGATTTTACAGGATTTGCTATGAAGTTTATTTTCTATCTGCTGTTTGTTCCTGCTATTGCGGGTGTCCTGAATAAAATTATGTATATTTCAGAATCCTTTATGCAGATTGACGGGAATGTAGCACGTATGGACGAAATCCTGAATATCCCGGAAATGCCGGAAACTTCGCATCCACGAAGGCCAAAGGGAGAGGATGTGGCTTTTGACCATGTAAGCTTTACTTATACTGGAAATAGTGAAGAAAAGGCTTTGGAAGACGTCTCGTTTACTGCTAAAAAAGGTCAGATCACTGCGATTGTAGGGCCATCGGGCGGCGGAAAAAGTACGATCGCCAACTTGATTTCACGTTTTTGGGATGTGTCTGACGGGAAAATTACTATTGGAGGCGTGGATGTAAGGGATATGGCGCAAGACGAACTTATGCGTCAGGTCAGCTTTGTATTCCAGGATATTTTTCTTTTCAAGCAGAGTATTTTGGACAATATCCGCATGGGAAATGAAAATGCCACAGAGGAACAAGTGATTGCTGCGGCTAAAGCAGCTCAGTGCCATGATTTTATCTCAAAATTGCCATATGATTATCACACAGTTGTGGGAACAAAAGGGGTACATCTGTCCGGCGGTGAGCGACAAAGGATTGCGATTGCCAGAGCGATCATCAAGGATTCTCCGATCATTGTCCTGGACGAGGCAACCGCTTTCAGTGATCCGGAGAATGAGTATCTGATACAGAAGGCTTTTGAAAAACTCATGCAGGGAAAGACAGTAATCATTATTGCTCACAGATTATCTACAATTCGTAATGCGGATAAGATCATTGTTATGGAAAAGGGACATTTAGTAGAAACAGGAAAGCATGATGAACTGGTTTCGGCAGGTGGTCGATATGCTCAAATGTGGGATCATTATACAGAGGCGATCGACTGGAAGATCAGCGGAAAGGCGGTGTAATATATGAGCAAATTACAGAAAGCCCTCTTCTTATCGGATAAAGGGTATAAGGATTTAAAAAAGGCTGTTTTCGCCTGCACTTTGACGAACTTGGCTATGCTTCTTCCTTTTTGTGTTACTGTAATGATTTTCAGCGAAATATTAACTCCTGCAGCAAATGGAGGAAGTGTACAGTGGAATCATATCTGGATGTTATGGGGAGCAGGAATTATTTCTGCATTGCTGGTTTTTTTGGCGGCAAAAAATGATTATCGAAAGACCTATATTGCTTCTTATCAGGAATCCAATGCGACAAGGCTTCGGATTGCAGATCATTTACGAAAACTTCCTATGAGTTTTTTCAATACAAAGGACTTATCAGAACTTACCACAAACATGATGGCTGACTGCAGCAGTATGGAATCATTACTCAGCAGTACGATACCGCCATTGATCGCAAATGGAATTACGGTAACAATTACCTGTATTCTTCTTGCGTTCTTTGACTGGAGATTAGCTCTGTGTGTATTCTGTACTGTACCGATTGCATTTTTGATTATTTGGTTAAGCCGTAAACGTCAGATTAAGTTATTTGAGAAACAGGTTGATGCAAAGTTAGAGGCTTCAGACCAGGTCCAGGAATACCTGGAAGGAATGAAAATTATCAAATCCTGTGGTTTAAGTGGTTCTCGCTTCAAGACGTTGGATCATGCACTTCTTGCCATGAAAAAAATAGCTGTAAAAGCTGAAATGGCTGTGGGTGTCTTTATGTCCAGTGCAAGTATGGTATTGCAGGCAGGTATCGGAATTACAATTTTCGTTGGTGCAGTTTTACTTACAAGCGGGCAGATTGAATTGATTCCATTGCTGATGTTTTTACTGATGGCAACCCGCATTTACGGTCCCATTCTTTCTATCCTTGCGAATCTGTCTTCTTTGCTGAACTTGAATGTTGTTACTACTCGTATGCGTACGCTTTTGACGACTCCGGCTATGGCAGGAGAGGAAAAGACGGTGGAAAATTGTGATATTGAACTTTCACATGTTACCTTTGCATACAATCAAGACGATGTGATCAGAGATGTATCCTGTAAAATACCGCAAGGTAGTGTCACTGCATTAGTAGGACCTTCCGGCAGCGGAAAAAGTACGATATCAAAACTGATTGCCCGATTTTGGGATATTCAAAAAGGGACAATTACTGTAGATGGGAAAGATATCAAAACAATGGAACCGGAAAGCTTGATGTCCTATATGTCTTTCGTTTTCCAGGATGTTACATTGTTTAATGATACTGTTATGAATAATATCCGGATTGGAAATCCGAATGCTACGGATGAACAGGTGATTGCTGCGGCAAAGGCGGCCTATTGTGATGAATTTGTGCGTGAAATGCCGGACGGCTATCAGACAATCCTTGGTGAAAACGGAAGTACCTTGTCTGGCGGAGAGCGTCAGCGGATTTCTATTGCACGGGCATTGCTTAAAAATGCACCGATCATTTTGCTAGATGAGGCCACTGCTTCTCTCGATCCAGAAAATGAGGTTTTGGTTCAGAAAGCCATCGCAAAGCTGGTTGAAGGAAAAACGGTTATTATGATCGCGCATCGGCTGCGAACCGTGGTGGACGCTGATCAGATTCTTGTTTTAGAGGATGGAAGATTAGTGGAAAGCGGAACTCACAGTGAGTTGATGGAGAAGAAAGGATTATACCAGAGATTATATCATATCCAGCAGGAAAGCCTTGGCTGGGCGGTTTAAAGGATACAAGAGGTTTTAATTGCCCGAACCATTGTGTTTTTCCTCAAAAAGCGTTATATTCTAGTTATATACAGCTAATCAAAGAAAGAGGGAATGAACCATGGGAAGGTATTATCCGGAGGAGCATGTCTATGAAAAACACCATCTGTGAAAAACTGATGTGGTCAGCGATGACACCTGCTATTTTCAAATATATCGCAGCCAATTGCAAAAATACGGATACATTCAGGGTGAAGAAGAAATCGCGTAAAAACTTTAAAGATATGTTGGCGAGGACACCCGACATAGGCGGTTTTACGAAAAACCCTCTGCGGCTCTGTCTTTCCGGGGGCATGGTCTGGATGGCAGTTTATAAGGCAATGGATGGGGCGATGAGCCATGAGCAGTTCGGGGAAATGGTGATAGCCACGATGCAGGCGCCGCTCATTAAAAAAGCTTTCGGGAGTAAAAATCCATTTGATATGGAATATCAAAAAAAGAAAGTCAAGAAGGACAGAATTGCAAATGCCATATCCGACAGCGAATTCAACTGGATGACGGAGACGATTCCCGGAAGGGATGCAGACGAATACACCATCAACTATCACAGGTGCGGCCTGTGTGCGCTTGGAAAACAGGAGCATTTGGAAGAACTGATACCCTATATGTGTGCCATGGATTTTATTTCTGCTGATCTCATGGGCGGCGTGTTATACAGGACAGGTACACTTGCAGAGGGCGCAGAAAAGTGTGATTTCTATGTTTGCAAAAAGGACTCTAAATGGGATAAAGAAAGAAAATACGGACAGCAATCCAAGCTGCAAAAACAGGGAGAGTTGGGAAAGTGGAATATGTGACGGTTGCACAGGAGGGCTTCTATGGACTTTATCATGTCCCTGTTAAGGATCATGATCCCAAAAAGGTCGTCATCGTAGTAGGCGGCAGCGAAGGGAATGAAAATATCCCGATGAATGTGGGTGCTATGTTTGCCAGGTGCGGCATCGCCGCGTTAGGTATTTGTTACTGGAACGTAGACGGGCTGCCGAAAGAACTGGTCCGGGTGCCTGTCGATCCATTTGAAAAAGCGATTCTGTGGTTGAAAAACAGGGGATATGAAAAGATTATCATGTATGGCATTTCAAAGGGCGCCGAACTTGCGTTGCTCTGCGCTTCCCTTATGCCGGATATTTGCGGCGTTGTCGCGCTCTCCCCGATGCACTGTATATGGGGAGGCATGCACGGGAATAAAGATATGGCGTCGAAAACTTTTTCATCTGTTTCCGAATTCACATACAGGGGAAAAGATTTTCCATGTATGACCGCGCATCTGAAATATGGGCCGGCAATCCGGAACCTGATTCTCCACCGGCAGTTCGAGTTATCCTACATCTACGAAGAACCACTGAAACATTTCGATGAGGATACAGCCATCCGTGTGGAGAACATCCGGGGAAACATTTTATTCATTTACGCGAAGGAAGATCTTATGTGGCCCAGCAAAGAGGCGGTTGCATATATGGTAGAGCGTCTTGAAAAGCACCGGTTCGCTTTCCGGGTGGATGTCCTGGAATATGAAAAAGCAAGTCACATTCTTGTTCCCTTAAATCCGCCTAAGCTGAAAATGTTTAAAATTGAGAGACAATATCCGGAAGACTGCCGGCATAGCCGTGAAGACGCTTTTCGCAAAACGGTGAAATGGATATTGGATATATGATAAGCAGAAGGCTCCAGAAGGAGCCTTCCTGAGTTATTTCGGATAGATTTTTGACAGATTCTCCTGCTACAGCTTCCACCCCGCAGCTTCTTTCCTCACTTCCAGGAAATCCCGATAGATCCCGGGCGTATCCTTGAGCTCTTCATGGGTCCCCTTCTGCACGATCCGTCCCTCGTCCAGTACGAGGATCTGATCTGCTTTCTGTACTGTTTTGAGCCGGTGGGCGATCATCAGGATCGTTTTGTCCCGCATCAGCTCCTCCATGGCTTTCTGCAGTTTATCTTCATTCTCCGGATCAACATTTGCCGTTGCTTCGTCAAAGATAATGATGGGCGCGTTTTTCAGCATTGCACGTGCAATGGAGATGCGCTGTTTCTCGCCGCCGGATAATGTGGCGCCGCCTTCTCCGATCACCGTGCCATAGCCATCCGGCAAAGCGGAAATAAAATCATGGCAGCAGGCTTTTTTCGCCGCGGCGACAACCTGCTCGTGGGTGGCGTCCGGACTGCCGAATTTGATATTGTTCTCAATCGTGTCTGCGAAGAGATATACGTTCTGGAATACCATACTGATCTGCTCCATGAGGGATTCCAGCGTATACTCCCGGATATCTGTGCCGCCGATACGGATCGAGCCGCTGTCCACATCCCAGAACCGGGCGATCAGACTGCACAGAGTGGTCTTTCCGGAACCGCTGGGACCTATGATGGCAGTTGTAGTGCAGTCCGGTATCGTTATGCTTACGTCTTTCAAGATTGGTCTTTTATCGTAAGAAAAGTCCACATGATCGAAAGAGATGTCATGCTTTTTCGGAGATACCGGCCTTCCTGTGCTGTCCATTTCCGGGATCTCGTCAATTTGATCCGCATGGTCGATGGAACTTCCGACGACACGCAGCAGGGATACCGCGCTTCCTGTTGACTGGATCTGTGAGAATACCATAAAGGAGATGATCACTGTCATCAGGGCGCTGGAAAGCGTCATGCTCCCGTTCAGGCAGAAAATGATCCCGGCACCCATGATCAGTACGGAAAACAGATGCAGGCTTAATTCCTGGGCAACCATGTAGGGCGTGAAGAGGCGTTCAATGTCGAGGTTGCTCTTCCGGTTATATTCCAGTGCTTCCCTGACCCGGCGGTCGCCTTTCCCGGTCAGATTAAAGGATTTGATCACGCTCATCCCCTGGATCTGTTCCAGGACTGCGTCCACAAGCTGCGCCTCGGATTCCTGGCGGCGGGGCGTAACCCGGGCGGATTTTTTCTCCATGGCGGAAGTGATGAGCAGGTAGAGTGCTGTGCCTGCAAGGGCAAGAAGACCGATGCGCCAGTCGAATCCGAACACGCAGAGGAGAAATACAAGGGAATTGATAAAACCGCTGAGGATGTTGACAAGCACGACAGGTCCATTACTTTCTACGACATCAAGTACGGTGGTGGAGATACCTGTGATCTCGCCAAGGCTCCTGGCATTAAAATATCCCATGGGAATCCGTTTCAGTTTGTCGCCGATGGCAATTCTTTTATTTGCAACCATGAAGTACCCCGCGTGTGTCTGCTGAAGCTGGGTGAAACGGTTGATGAGAGCCCTTCCGGCTATGCTGAATACAAGCAGCAGGAGAGCGGTCCACGCCGCATGGTATGTTCTGTCCCCGCCGGTAAGGGCGAGCACCACAAAATAGATTGCCGCGATCTGAAACATGTGGAATACTGCATAGAAGAAACCCCAGAAAATGGATTTGTTGATATTTTTCTGTTCATCTCCTGCAAACTGATAAAGTTTTTTCAATACTGCGATCATGCTGCGTCACCATCCTTTGCGCCGATATGTGCCTGCCACATTTCGTGGTACATTTCACTTTGTTTTAAGAGTTCCTCATGTGTTCCGGATGCAGAGATCCGTCCGTCTGCCACGACAAAGATCTGGTCTGCGTCCGTGATGGTAGAGAGGCGGTGGGCAATGACGATCACAGTCTTCCCTTTTACCAGTTTTGCCACAGCCTTCTGGACGACTGCCTCATTTTCGGGATCAATGTATGCGGTGGCCTCATCGAGGATCACGATGGGCGCATCTTTCAGCATGGCCCGCGCGATGGCGATCCTCTGGCGTTCCCCGCCGGAGAGATGCGCACCTCCTCCGCCGACTACGGTATCGTAACCGTTCTCCAGTTTCCGTATAAAGGAATCACAGCCTGCGGCTGTTGCTGCGGCCTCGACTTCCGCATCGTCTGCTCCGGGTTTTCCCATGCGGATGTTTTCCCTTACCGATTCATTAAACAGATAGTTGTCCTGCGAGACGAACGCAGTCTGTTCATAAAGCTGGCGGAGAGGGATATCCTTCAAGTCATGTCCGCCCAGCGTGATCCTGCCTTTTTTCACATCCCAGAACCCTGCGATCAGCTTTGCGATCGTTGATTTCCCGCTGCCCGACGGACCGACAAACGCAGTCATGGTTCCGGCGGGGATGGACAGAGATATGTCATGCAGGATCTCCTGATCCGCGTGATAGCCGAAGGATACATGATCCAGCCGGATATCCTCAGAGCTGAAAGATACCGGCGTCAGACTGTGCTGCTGTTCTTCGCTGCTTAAGATGGAGTCAACTTCACCTACGATGGTCCCGACCTTTGCCAGACTGTCCACGAAATCCATGGCGGCAAGCAGAGGGCCGGCTATGCCGAGGGAGAGGATGATGACAGTAATAAAAGTCTCGATATCCAGAGAATCGCCCAGATACATGATCCAGCCCACGGGAAGAATAGTGATCAATGTTGTGGGCGCCAGTGTCCGTGAAATGGACACCGGGAGCTGGCAGCTCTTCATCCAGTGATAGAAGTAGGATGCGTTTGCCAGGACACGCTGAGAAAATTTCGCATAGGAATTCTTCCCCTGATTGAATGCCTTGATCACCTCGATACCGCCGATATATTCTACGATAGTGGAGTTCATTTCCTGCGTAACCTTGACGGACCCTTCATATTGTTTCCCGTAATTTGCCATCACTGCCATCATGAACGCCATGCCGACAGGAATGGAGACAAGAGAGAGGAGTGCCATCCTCCAGTCAAGGACAAACAGATAGATCAAAATGCAGACCGGAGCCAGTATATTTGACGTCATCTCCGGCAGAAGATGTGCAAGAGGCCGCTCCATACTTTCGACCTGATCCACGATAATCTGTTTCATCTGTCCGCTGGGGGTGTCCATGACAGTTCCCAAAGGGAGCTTCGGAAGTTTGGCAAGGATACGTTCCCGGATATTTTTTAAAATAGCAAAGGTCGCTTTGTGTGACATAGAGAGTGCGAGCGCATAAAGAACTGCCCGCAGGATGTAGCCTCCCAGTGCCAGACAGCACCAGAACAGATAATAAGAAGCGTCCTGTTCGTGACGGATGAGTCCGATGATGATCTGTGCCGCTGCAAAATACGGCAGTATGCCGCATAAGACGCCGACGGACGCGGAAAGAACTGCCCGTATCAGCCCGCCGTGATATTGTTCCCCAAGCTCCCACAGCCGGAGCATAGGACTTTTTTCCTGCATAAGAATTCCTCCTTTTTGGGGTTAGAATATACTAACCATATGTTTTATAAAAAGACCGCCGCCTGCGGTACCGGACAGGAAACGGTCTGATTACCGGTAGTTACTGCTCGCACGGTATTCTGGAACCGGTAGTGCTCTCGATGTCAGTGGTCCCCGGAACTTCGCACTCCGGGTTGAAGATGGTGGTAAATCCCTGCATGTGATAGTTGTTGAGGAGACGGATGTATTTCACCGCATCCGCCTTGTTCATCCGGTGCCGCACGACCTCAAACATGCCGTTGAAATAGGCGGTCGTGACAATATGGATAAAATCCTCGGTGATCAGTCCGGATTTCACGCTTTCACAGCCGATGACTTCCATGTATTTATAAGTGTATTCCACCTCGATATCCACCAGCTTATCCAGAAAAGCAGAAAAGCGGGTGCCCTGTGCGCAGTCCAGAAGAAGACAGAACTCATCGAAATGATCGTAGATAAAATCCAGCATTCCAAGCTGGGAATCTGACGTATAGCTTCCCATTTCGGCCTGTTGGGTATCTTCGTTCAGGTTATGGAAATTCTCCTGTATTTCTAAAAACATCTCCGTGAGCTGCTCGGCGGCGGGAGAGACGATCGCCTCAAAAAGTCCTTCTTTATCTCCAAAACGGGTATAAATGGAACCGGTGCTTGTACCGGCTTCCTGTGCGATAACCCGCAGGGAAGCATCTTTATAGCCTTTCTCTAAAAATTCTTTTTTGGCGCAGGAAAGTATCGCTTCGTATACGCCTTCAATCTGTTTTGCCATAGTGGTGTCATTTCCTTTCAATCGATTCATAACACTGTTTCAAAACACTGTTATGATTATAAATAATTTTTGGATATGTGTCAATAGGGCTTATCGAGAATTCAAAAAGAACTTTAAAAGTGATAAAAGTTATTATTATTAATATTTTTATTGACAAGCTAATAGCCTGCGGTTACAATTGAATTAGTTATAACTAACTAATGAATAAAGATATTTAAGGAGGTATTACCTATGTCATTAATCAACAAAGAAATCGGTGAGTTCTGTGTGCAGGCGTATCATAATAACGCATTTAAAAAAATAAAAAAAGAAGACGTGCTGGGAAGATGGAGCATTTTCTTCTTTTACCCGGCAGACTTTACCTTTGTGTGCCCGACAGAACTGGAGGATCTTGCAGGCAAATATCCGGAATTCCAGGCGGCAGGATGCGAAGTGTACTCTGTATCCTGCGATACCCACTATGTTCACAAGGCATGGCATGACGCGTCTGACCGGATCAAAAAGATCGGATATCCCATGCTGGCTGACCCGACCCATGTGATCTCAAGAGATTTTGAGGTTTATATTGAGGCGGACGGCGTGGCGGAGAGAGGGACATTTATCGTCAACCCTGAAGGAAAGATCGCGGCCTATGAGGTCAATGCGGGAAATGTGGGGCGCAACGCGGATGAGCTGCTGCGCAAATTGCAGGCGTGCCAGTTCGTGTATGAACATGGCGATGAGGTGTGCCCGGCAAAATGGCAGCCAGGGGCAGAGACACTGAAGCCGAGCCTGGATCTGGTAGGTCAGTTATAAACAAGAAGAGGCTTGAAAGAAGGGGCGGCTGCGTGCTGCCCCTGAAATAATGAAAGGCTTATTATACGAGGGAGAAAATGATGAAGGAATTATATGATGTAGTTGTGATCGGAGGAGGACCTGCCGGGCTGACTGCCGCTCTCTATCTGGCGCGGGCACGCTATCGCGTTGTCGTTGTGGAAAAGGAGCAGTTCGGAGGACAGATTGTGATCACGGAAGAAGTAGTGAACTATCCGGGAGTAGAGCGCACCTCAGGGAGAGAACTGACTGAGAGCATGCGCAGACAGGCGCAGAAATTCGGTGCGGAATTTCTGCTTGCGGAAGTGACGGAGCTTGATATGTCAGGCGCTATTAAAAAAGTAAAGACCAGCCGCGGTGAGCTGTCCTGTTTCGGCGTGCTGCTGGCCGCCGGAGCTCATCCCCGCAAGGTGGGATTTCAGGGGGAAGAGGAATTCCGCGGAAGAGGGATCGCCTACTGCGCCACATGTGACGGGGAATTTTTTACCGGAAGGGACGTCTTTGTGATCGGCGGTGGATTCGCAGCTGCCGAGGAAAGCGTATTCCTGACGAAATATGCGCGCCATGTGACGGTGCTGATCCGGGGAAACGGATTCAAATGCGCGCCGTCTGCTGCGGAGCCGGCGCTGAACCATGAGAAGATCACTGTGCTCACGAATACGGAAGTGATCGAGGCGTCTGGGGAAGGAACGCTTGAATATCTGCGCTATCAGAATACCGCTACGGGAGAGGTTACGGAATACCGGCCGCCGGCAGGGGAGAATTTCGGAGTCTTTGTCTTTGCCGGATATGAGCCCGCTACGGATCTGGTGAGGGGGATCGCGGAGTGCGACGAGCGCGGTTATATCGTGACAGACCGCATGATGAAGACAAGCTGTGACGGGCTGTATGCTGCTGGGGACGTGTGTATCAAACCTTTGCGGCAGGTGGTGACAGCAGTGGGAGACGGAGCTCTTGCTGCGACGGAACTGGAGCGCTACGCTGCCGCCATGCAGAAAAAGACAGGGCTTCATTCGGAGCAGCCATCGGCAGAGCGTCCGGGACAGGGGGCTGCGGATCCCGCAGGAAAAACGTCTGCTGTTTCCGGGGAAAGCGCGGGCAGCCGTGTGCCAGAATCAGCCGGTATCTTCACCCCGGAGATGACCGCACAGTTAAGGACAGTGTTCGATAAAATGTCTTCTCCGCTGATATTGGAGCTGTATCTGGATGATACGCCCCTTTCACTGGAACTGAAGAACTATGCGGAAGAACTTGGCAGTCTGACAGAAAAGATACAGTTGAAAAACATCTGGTTATCTGACACGGACTCTGCTCCGGTGAAAGCGGAGGATCTGCCCTGCGTGCGGGTGTGCAGAAAAGATGGAGAGTGGAGCGGCCTTGCCTTTCACGGCGTACCCGGAGGACATGAATTTACGTCGTTTGTCCTTGGCCTTTATAACACGTCGGGACCCGGTCAGCCGCTGGATGAGAAAACGCTGGAAGACCTGGGAAAGATATCGAGAACAGTGAATATGAAAATCCTGGTCTCCCTGTCCTGCACCATGTGTCCGGAACTGGTAACGGCTGCCCAGCGCATTGCGGCGGAGAATCCTTTTGTGACGGCGGAGGTCTACGATCTGAATCATTTTCCGGCGCTCAAAGACCGGTATCAAGTAATGAGCGTCCCCTGCCTTGTGATCAATGACGGGGAAAAGGTTGTGTTTGGAAAGAAAAATGTGGGGCAGGTAGTGGAGTTGATAAACAGTCTGTAACTTCGCTTCAGATTTCATACATCCAATGCCGCCTTAAGCGCATCCATGCTGGAATATCTCGGGGAAGAAGGATCGGACATCATTCGGAAGGATACCGGGGACAGAGGAGATCTTTGATCGATCGGCAAAAGGATATAGAAAAAATCAATACATTTTTATACATTTCTGTGAGAAATATTGACAAAAAGCAGCAGATCCGGTATAAAATAAATAACAATGTTATTTAGGATATTGTCCGCAGCGGGGTGATCTGATGTCAAAAAAAGCAGGAAACATACCGGAAGAGACAAGAGCGGCGCTCTTAAAAGCGGCCACAGAAGAATTTGCCGAATACGGGTTTGAGAAATCATCCCTCAGGAGGATCTGTACCCGGGCGGGTGTGACTACCGGAGCTCTGTATGCTTCCTTTAGGGATAAAGACGATCTCTTTGAAAACGTTATAAAGCCAGTTACGGATCATATAGATTCTGTCATGGGGGAGCATTATAGGAGAGAGCGGGAATCTGCCGGCAGAGATCTTCTGGATCCGGCAGGAGAGGAAGAGGATGTCAACGCAGTCCTGTCGCTTTTGCGGTACTATTACCGGAACAGGCAGGTGTGCTCCGTCCTTTTCAGCCACAGGGAGCACCCGGCGGTGGCTGCGTTCTTTGACCGTCTGATCGGGCAGATTGACGCCCAGGGAAAAGCAGTAGCGGCTCTGATCCGGGAAGGGATCAGCGCAGGAGCTGGAGAAAAAAGCGGTGATGAGGAAGTGTCAGAATTTACGGCAGATACAATCCACTGGTTCTCTCATTTACAGGTTGATATGGTCTTTTATCTGATCGGGCACGAGACAGAAGAAAGAGAGGCAGAAATGCAGGCAAGAAATATGGTACGTTTTATGCGGGGCGGATTTTATGCGCTGCTGCACAAAGGAAGTTTAACAGATATTGTAAAAGAGAGATAAATGGATAAGAAAGGACCTTCGGGTCCTTTTTAAATAACAATTAAATAACGATGTTATTTAAGAGGAGGAGAAGACATGTTTATCTGTTTAAAAGATGCGGTAAAAAGATACGGAGAAGGGGAGGCGGCGGTCTATGCGCTGGATCATGCGGATCTTGTCATAGGGAAAGGAAAGATCTGTGTAATCCTAGGCCCTTCCGGCTCTGGGAAAAGTACGATGCTGAACATGCTGGGAGGTCTGGATACGCTGGATGCCGGCGAACTGACCATAGAGGGAAGAAGTCTGATCGGTCTGACGCCAAAAGAACGGACCTTATACAGAAAAGAAGAGGTGGGATTTGTCTTTCAGTTTTATAATCTGATCCCGGACCTGACAGTTGAGGAGAATATCGAGGTGGTCTCAGATATCTCAGAATCTCCTCTTGATCTGAGCGAGGTGCTGGGAGCACTGGAACTGGAGCCGTACCGCAGACGTTTTCCAAGGGAGCTTTCCGGCGGGCAGCAGCAGAGGGCGGCCATTGCAAGAGCCATGATCAAAAACCCCAGGCTGCTACTCTGCGATGAGCTGACCGGAGCTTTGGATACCCATTCCTCTAAAAATGTCCTGCAGTTCGTGGAGATGATGAACCGGAAGTACGGCACCACAGTCGTGATCATTACCCATAATGAGGCGATCGCGAAGATGGCAGATCAGATCATACGAATCCGGGACGGCAGGGTTGAGGAGAGTGTGTTCAATGAAAAGAAGATTCCGGCGGAAGCGCTGGAACTGTAAAGGAGGAGCGGAATGAAGCTGAGGAGAAGATACATCCGGAATATCCGGCAGAATCTGTCATTTTATATAGCCTCCGCCGTACTGACCATGGCGGCGCTCTTTCTGTTTTTCCTGTTTCACATCGCGGGAAATGCAATTCTGGACTTTGCAGATGAATTTTTTGAAAAACAGAAGCTGGAGGATGCTCATTTTACGACTTATGTCCCGATTCCGGAATCGGATGTTGAAGAGATGGAAGAAGAGTATGGGATTACTTTAGAGGTGCAGTCCTATATAAACATTGACACTGATGGAACTACCGCAAGGGTATTCCAAAAGACACGGAAAGTGGATCTCTACGATGTGACAGTAGGAGAGGATGCCAATGAAAAAGGCGAGGTGATCCTGTCCGAAGGCTATGCCGTCAATATGGATATCTCTATAGGCGATCAGGTCAGGATCGGAGAAGAAGACTATACGGTGACCGGTTTCTTTCAAAGGCCGGACTATCTGTACATGCTGGAAAATGAGGACGATTCATATAAGAATATCTCTACATTTTTTCTCGCCTATATGTCTGAGAAAGACTTTGCAGAACTGGGAGAGACGAACTGCCAGTATCTGGTCAGATATAACGGAAATGACGATGCAGATTTCCGCAGGGCTGTCAATGAGAAATATCATATGTACAGCTATACGGCGGCGGAAGAAAACCAGCGGATTGTGATGGTGCGCTCACAGGCGGAAATGTTTCTGATCATGTCGTGGATGCTCCTGTGCATCCTGCCGCTTGTGGCGGTGGCGCTGATCTGCATTATTATCAACAGAAAGGTAAAGACAGAGCAGCAGATGATAGGAACGCTTTCTGCCATGGGGTACACCAGAGCGCAGTTGGCCCGGCATTATGCCGGATTTGCAGCCATTCCCGGTATCATCGGCGGTGTTCTGACATCTGTGATTACGGCGGTTGTCGTCCAGCCATACGGGGAACTGGGGCTTACTGACTATGAACCAATGAGGATCTCCTGCAGCCTGAGCTGGTATGCGGCTGTTTTAGGAATTGCCGTTCCTGCTGTCATGTATATTCTTGCGGCGCTGCTTTCGGTAAGGGGTCTGCTGAGACAGAATACAGTGCTGCTCTTAAGCGGAAGTGCAGACGAGGGCAGGCGGAAGCTGCGCCGGGTCCTTGCCGGGAGAAAGCTGTCTTTTCGCGTCAAATTTGCTGTCCGCTCACTGATCGGAAGTCCGGCAAGAAGTTTTGTCGTCTTTCTGGGAATTTTTCTGGGCAGCTTTATCATGCTGACGGGATTCTCCATTTATGATTCGGTGAGGCATATGGCGGACACGGTACAGGAGGCGGCCGGCGAGTACGAATATCAGTACGTTTTAGGTGAACCTCTATATGAGAATCCTTACGGCGGAGAGCTGATATTGGCGGCGCCTGTGGAGGATGAAAAGGGAGACGCGCTGACTGTGATGGGAACGGACAATGAGCAGTCTCTTTTAAACCTGACAGATAAGGAAGGACAGGAGATCAGTACAAAGGACGGATATTATATTACAAGCCTTACTGCATACCTGTGCGGGTGGGGAAACGGTGACCGGGTGACATTATATAATCCGCTGTCTCTGGAACAGATCCATATCAGAATCAGCGGAATCGTGGAAAATGATACTGCGCAGATTATTTATACTTCCCGGGCAAATGCCGCTGAGATGACCGGGGTGGACAAAAATGCAGGGAATATGATCATAAGCGAAGAAAGACTGGATATTCCGGAAAATATAGTAGAGAGAGAAAGCAGAAAATCTGATCTTAAAGAGCAGGTGGATACGATCATTGACCAGACCAGCTATATGATCGATACTATGGTGGGACTGGGAATCATGATCTGTATCGCATCTGTCTATGTAGCAGTCAATATGCTGGTATCAGAGAACCGCAGCAATATCTCCATGCTGAAAGTGCTGGGGTATCCGGACCGAAAGATCGAGCGCATTGTACTTGGCAGCAATCATGTCTTCCTGCCCCTGGGAATCCTCATGAGTATTCCTGCCGCATATGCTTTCTGCGGACTGTTTTTCCGGATATTTGCCGATATGATGGGGATGCTGGTCAGCCCGTATCTGGAGCTTAAGAGCTGTATTATGGCTGCAGTCCTGACAGCAGGCAGCTATCTGGCGTCAATGCATTTCGTAGGATGGAAGACCAGGAAGGTGGATGCAGCGGAGTGCCTGAAAGCCCAGAGAGAGTAGGGATTCTTTTGATATACCAAAAACGTATGAATATCCATAAAAGACAGATATTAGACAGAGAACAGGAATTATATGATAATAATTAAAAATGGATTTCAAGCGGAGCGTTTAGAAAATGGAGAGATCGGCGTGAAATTGCGTGTACTGAAATACTTTTTTTAAGCCACAAAAAGGAACAGCGACATTTCTGCTCTTTTTTGTGGCTTATTTGCGTTCTGTATTTATAATGTTTTCTACATCCCTGCCACTATAGAAGATACGGATCACAGTTACCGTGAGGCTGCTATTGCTTACAGCGTAATAGACAATGAAATTGTCCACGGGTACTCTATGCATCTCCATGCTCATCCATGGCTCCCAATCCACGATGGCATAGCGTGATGGCATAAAGTCCAGTGACCGGATCTCTTCCCGAAGGCGATTGACCTGACCTTCAGCAGCGTCAGGTGACTGGAGATCAAATGCGATGTATGCGTAAATTTCCCTCAGATCATTCATGGCTTCCGGGGAGTAAACAACGGAATAGACATCGCTCATATACCAAACTCCCTTTTAAGCTCAGCATCCACTTCATCTGCTGTATAGGTTTTGCCAGATTTCATGGACTCTACGCCCTTCAAAAGTTCAGCATCCAATTGTTCCCGGGTCATACCACCAATTGCTGTAGGCTTTGCTGAAGGAAGACGTAGTTCAAAAGGAATTCCCTTTGTCAGGACGATCTGGCTGTAGAGCATCTGGATAGCACTGGATGGAGAAATACCAAGCTGGGAGAGAATGCTTTCAGCGTTTTCTTTTAAGGTTGTATCAATCCTGGCGTAAACTGCGGTTGTATTTGCCATATTCATCACACTCCTTTTTCTATATTATAGCTGTAAAACTTTGCAAATGCAAGTGAATGCAAGCAAATTAACATGGCTGAAGCAGGAGAAAGTATTCATAAAATGCATGATAAATGATAAAGAACAGGTATTAGACCTAGAAATTGATTCGACTTACAATATGTGTGAAGACAGAAAAGAACCTGACAGAAAACTGAAATGAATGGAAACCGAAAGGAAGTAAAAGATCATGAAAAAGAATATTGGAAAAAGTCTTGCACTTTATCCTACTCTGCTTGTCGTAGTAGGAACGAATGAAAGGATTGGTGAATATGGAATACGCAAAATTAGGAAACACGGACATCGAGGTGTCGAAGCTCTGTGTGGGCTGCATGAGTTTCGGAAAACCCGGAACGCTGCATGACTGGACGCTGGATGAATCCGGAACAGAGGAAATCGTAAAACATGCCCTTGACCTGGGAATTAACTTTTTTGATACTGCAAACGGATATTCGGATGGAACCAGTGAAGAATATCTTGGAAATGCACTGAGAAAAAATATTTCAAGAATACGCCGATCGAAGAGACAATGGAGGCTCTGAATGATCTGGTGGTATCCGGAAAAGTACGGGCCATCGGAGCGTCGGCTATGTACGGATACCAGTTCTATAATATGCAGCTTGCGGCCCGGGATAACGGCTGGGCACAGTTTGTGGCTATGGAGAATCATTACAATCTTCTTTATCGGGAAGACGAACATGAACTGATTCCTATCTGCCGTCAGATGAATGTTTCCCTCATGCCATACAGCCCTCTCGCAGCAGGACATCTGACACGGCCGGAATGGAATTCAGATTCTATCCGCAGCAAAACAGACCGGGCAGCCATGGGAAAATATGACCGGACTCAGGAGCAGGATATGGAGATCGTCCGCAGGGTTCATCAACTGGCAGAAAGATATGGTGTAAAAATGCAGCAGATCGCATTGGCATGGGAATGGGCAAAAGGAGTGACAGCGCCGATCATCGGGGCTACGAAAGCATCCCATTTTGATGACGCCGCCGGAGCGTTTTCGGTGAAATTGACAGCTGTTGGATGAGAAGAAATAATGGAATCAAAACAGGAAAAATTCATGGCTAATTGAAACATAGGGCAATAATTTTGAGGTACTGGAAAACAGCTCGTATGAAAAGGTATTTTCTTTATCATACGAGCTGTTTTCATTTTACTTACTGATGGCGGGAGTGCGGTTACATCCCCAGCTTCCATTGAGATGTTTCTTTTTGAAGCTCAACCATGCGCCGGTAAAGACCGCCCTGGGCCAGCAGTTCTTCCGGGGTGCCCTGCTGTGCCACACAGCCATTCTCCAGCACGACAATATGATCGGCACCGGCCACAGTACGCATCCTGTGGGCGATGACCAGCACCGTTTTACCCTGAAGCAGGCGGGAGAGAGCTTCCTGAACAGCACTTTCGTTTTCAACATCCAGGCTGGCGGTTGCCTCATCCAGAAGAATGACAGGCGCGTCTTTAAGCAGGGCGCGGGCGATGGAAATCCGCTGGCGTTCACCGCCGGAGAGGGTAGAACCGTTTTCTCCGATCATGGTCTGATAACCTTGCGGAAGTTTTTGTATAAATTCATCGCACCGGGCAGCCTTAGCAGCTGCGAAGACTTCTTCGTCCGTAGCTCCCCGGCGTCCCAGACGGATATTTTCCATTACCGTGTCCCGGAACAGCACTACATCCTGGAAAACCATAGAGTAGTATGTTAACAGTGTCTCGGGATCCACACCGGACACGTCCACGCCCCCAAGAGTAATTTTCCCTCTGGTAGCGTCCCAAAAGCGGGCGGCCAGTTTGCATGCGGTGGACTTTCCGCCTCCGGAGGGACCGATCAGGGCAGTTACTTCTCCCTGTCTGGCGGTAAAGCTTACATCCTCCAGTACACCATCCCCTTCCCGGTAGGCAAAGGATACATGATCAAAGGTGATGTTGTAGTTTTCGGGCGCAAATTCTTTTGTACCCTCCTGTATCGGCTGTTCCAGAATAGAACGCATCCGTTCAATCTGCAGTTTTGTATTAAAGGTGGCGGCGATATTCTGCAGTACCAGCCCCAGCGGGTCATAAAGTCTTGCGGCGGCAAAAAGGAACCCGAGGAAATAGAGAAAAGAAAGTTCTCCGGCTGCAAAAAGCGCTCCGCCGGTCAAAATAGTAGTGGCCAGACCCAGACGAAGGAAGGCCTGGGCGGAGCAAACAAACACGCCGGTTGCCAACTCTGAGTGGATGGAGCCCTTCTCCATAGCGGCCAGTTTTTTCTCCAGTTTTTCCATATAGGCCTCCTGCCGGCTGCATGCCTTGATATCCCTTATGGTTTCCAGCCCCTCCTGAATGCAGTCGGCTACCGCACGTTTGTTTAAAATATTCCTTGTACCGAAGGAGTCCTGGATTTTTTTACTCCCTGCTGTGAGCAGAAGCGCCACTGGCACTACCCACAGTACGGCCAGCGCCATCCGCCAGTCGCAAAGGAACATGGCGGCACCGATCACAAGGGTAGAGAAAATAGATGCAAACAACTGTGGCACATAGTGGGAAAACATCTGATCCAGGCTGGAGCAGTCTGCAATCATGGTGGAGGTCAGGTCGCTTAGATCCCGGTTTCCGAAAAAACTCAATGGCAGCTGGCGAAGTGTTTCCGCCAGGCTTACCCGGCGGTTGGCGCTCTCCTTATAGGTCGCCAGATAAAGCGAAGCGTACTGGAACCAGTGAAGAATGAACAGCAGGATCAGGACAGCTATGCCAAAGCCCGCATAAATCCAAAAGCCATTCATAGAGCTGCCTCCGTTTTCCATGGAATCTAACAGATGCTGCACTGTAAACAGGACGGCTCCCACCGGAAGCATCAGGCTTAGATTGCACACAAAGCACCAGGCCACTGCTTTTACCAGATCCTCTGCACCCTTTTCACTGAGCGCAAATAAATGCTGTAATTTTTTTGTCATACTGCTTCCTCCTTTCCTACCTTCCACTGGGCGCTGCGCTGGTAATCCTCCCACATGCCGGTATAAACACCATGCAGTGCAAGCAGGCTTTCATGACTGCCCTGCTCGATAACCCTTCCGTCACTCAGGACAATGATAGAATCCGCATTCTGTACGGTAGACAATCTGTGGGCGATCATCAATACGGTTTTGTTTTTGGTCAGCGCTTCAAAGGCTTTCTGAATCTGATGTTCGTTTTCCGGGTCGGCAAAAGCCGTGGCCTCATCCAGCACCACAATGGGAGCGTCTTTCAGGATGGCCCGTGCCAGAGCAATCCTTTGCTGTTCACCACCGGAGAGATAAATGCCTTTCGTTCCAACCACAGTATCCAGGCCCTGCGGAAGTTTTTCCAGAATGTCATCACACTGTGCGGCACGGGCGGCAGACAGAACCTCATCTCTGGAAGCTTCTGGTCTGGCGGCCCGGATATTTTCCAGCAGGCTCTCCTTAAACAGCCGGGTATCCTGAAAGACAAAGGCCACTTGCCGCATCAGATCTTCTGTGTTCAGCTCCCGGACATTGATTCCGCCGATTGCGACAGTTCCGCTGTCTGTATCCCAGAAGCGGGGAATCAGGCTGGCGGCTGTAGTCTTGCCGCCGCCGGATGGCCCAACCAGCGCCGTTACCTGTCCGGGGCGGACAGAAAAAGACACATCGTTTAGAGCCGGCCGATCCGAACCCGGATAAGTAAAGCTTACATGGTCAAAGGATACAGCGGCATTTGCCGGACGTTTCTGTACCTTTGATTCTTCCATGGGTTCCTGGCCGAGGATCTCATCCAGACGGCCCACGGCTTCGTCTGCTTCCATGACAGCCTCACTCATATACATGATCCGGTTGATCATCTGACCGCAGGCGGGGGCAAACAGGGCATAGAAGATAAAGTTTACCAGCACCGTGCGTACATCCCTGCCGGAGGACAGCAGCAGCGCCGCCGGAATCAGCAGGGCGAAGGCTCCGTTGATAAAAGTCAGAAAACAGGTCTGCCCGATGCGGCAGCTCATGGCATACTGGCTGGCCAGATCGCTGTAATCTCTGATGGCGGCGTAAAAAGCCTTGAAGGAGTAGACTGTCTGCTGGAACATCTTTACAACCGGGATACCCCGGACATATTCTACCGCTTCGCCGCTCATACGCTCAATTTCCTTCTGGTACCGGTGGAAAAATCCTGCATTCTTTCCGCCCATCATCAGGCACATAGAGAGAAGAGCAAGAACCATGGTGACCAGGCATAGGAGTCCCATTTTCCAGTCAAAGAGAAACAGCATTACGATGGCAGCGATTGGCGTGACGATGGTTCCCGCCAGATCAGGGAGTTTGTGGGCCAGCAGATCTTCTGTGAGTCCGGCGTTGTCGTCAATCAGTTTCCTGAGACGCCCTGACTGATTTCCCGTAAAGAATCCCAGGGGCAGCTTCAGCACGTGGGCCATGGCAGTACGCCGGATGTTCCGGGCGGTACGGAAAGCGGCGATATGAGTAGACATGAGTGCCGCAAAATACAGGGCGATGCTGCCGATGGCGGTCCATACCGCCGTCCAGCCCCAGCGTGACAGGCCGGAGACTCCGGAAGGACTGGGCCAGGCTTCCAGTACATTCCTTGCCGCCAGCCAGACGCACACATAAGGGATCAGTCCCAGTACCGCAGACAGGGCGGAGAGGATACAGCCCACTAGGGTAAGTTTTTTGTGTCCGCCCGCATAACTTAAAATGCGGGACAGGCTGCTTTGCTTTTTTTGCATCAAAAGAATACCTCCTTTTGCCTAAAAATTTATTATGAAGTTAGAATAAACTAACTATCATGCAAAAAAGATGGGGGCTATTGCCCCATCAATTTTAACCATCCGGCTGTATAAAAATCCCGCAGCTGATCCACGTAGCGCAGGGCTCTGTCTCTGGGCATATCGTGTACCACGATCTCGAATATTCCATTAAACATGCCGCTGGCGATGATATGACACATCTGCTCATCCAGTTCCGGAATATCATGTCCAAGGCGGCGAAGGACTTCCATATATTTCAGTGTGTATTCTACTTCCACCTCAACCATGTTATGGACAAAATGCTCATAGCTTGTGCCTTCTGACCGGCATAGCAGCAGCTTCACCGGTTCCCGGTGCTGACAGATGTATTCTACCATCCAGTGGATGCAGTCCGAGGACTCTACCCCCATGTGATCCGGCTGCTGTTCTTCAGGGAGCTCGGCGAAGGAGGTCTGGGCTTCCATAAACTTCCCCATGAGGGCAGCGGCATGAGGCTCCACAATAGCGGCAAACAACGCCTCTTTGCTGGAAAAATATCCATAAAAGGCGCCGGTTGTCACGCCGGCCTTCTTTACGATCTGACGCAGGGAAGCACCAAGAAAGCCCTTGTCAGAGAACTCTTCCAGGGCGGCATGCAAAATATTTTCTAATGTGGCAGATGACTTGTCTTCCATAGTTGCCCTCCATATAACAGTGTCATATAACAATGTTATTATATGATGCAGAATAAGATTTGTCAATAGGAATGAATCTCTGTTTTGTGAGTTTTATTTGTTTACGATTAGTAGGTTTTTTCGGGAAGAGATACCTGTGTCAGATTTATGCAATATGACTTGACATCGGAAAATAATACACTATAATGTTTCTTTGGAAACGGTTTTTGCAAAAACTATAATCAGATAGAAGAGACATCGTAGGAAGGAAGCGAAAGGATATGGGACAAACGGAGCAAGAACAGGATGGAATACAGAGAGAAGAATACAGTGGATCAGAAAACGGAAATGACAATAAGGAGTTTCTGCGGACCGAGCCTCTGGGAAAGCTGCTTCTTAAACTGGCGCTGCCAACAGTAGCGGCGCAGCTGATCAATATGCTGTATAATATCGTTGACAGAATCTATATCGGACACATCCCGGAGATTGGCGCAACTGCACTGACAGGAGTAGGCGTGTGTATGCCGCTTATTATGATTGTTTCCGCATTTGCGGCGCTGGTAGGATACGGTGGAGCGCCAAGAGCATCTATTTTTATGGGAAAGCATGACAAGGAGACTGCGGAAAAAATACTGGGGAATTGTTTTACGCTTCAGATTATGATTTCCGTTGTACTTACAGCGGTGCTGCTGATCTGGAACCGGGATTTCCTTATGGCCTTTGGCGCCAGTGAAAATACCATTGAATATGGCGTGAACTATATGAACATTTATGCGCTGGGGACGATCTTTGTGGAAGTTACGCTGGGAATGAATGCGTTTATCACAGCACAGGGCTTTGCAAAAACAGGTATGCTATCCGTGCTGATCGGAGCGGTTGCCAATATTATTCTGGACCCTGTCTTTATTTTCGGACTGGACATGGACGTACGGGGAGCTGCCCTGGCTACGATCATCTCACAGGCGCTTTCCTGTATCTGGGTGGTCAGCTTCCTGGGCGGAAAGAAAACGTTCCTGAAGATCAGAAAGAAGAATCTGGGGCTGACGTCAAAGATCATTCTTCCATGCCTGGCGCTGGGTGTTGCCACGTTTATCATGCAGGCAAGTGAAAGTGTGATCTCTGTATGCTTTAACAGTTCCTTACAGAAATATGGCGGAGATATTGCAGTTGGTGCAATGACGATCCTGACAAGTGTTATGCAGTTTGCCATGCTCCCGCTGCAGGGACTCGGACAGGGCGCTCAGCCGATCATCAGTTATTGTTATGGAGCAAAGGATACGAACCGGGTTCGGGGGGCGTTTAAGCTGATTTTGAAGGTCAGCCTGGGATACTCTATACTTCTGTGGATTCTGGTCATGCTGTTCCCGGGAGGATTTGCAGCCATGTTTACATCGGATGCCCAGCTGATGGAATACACAAAGACTGCACTTCGTATTTATATGGCCGCAATGCTGCTGTTTGGCATCCAGATGGCATGCCAGATGACCTTCAATGCGCTGGGGAAAGCAATGGAGTCTATCGTTGTGGCAGTCATGCGGAAGTTTATCCTGCTGATTCCGTTGATCTATATTTTGCCGCATATCTTAACATCAGACCAGACGATGGCGGTTTATCTGGCAGAGCCTGTGGCAGACGTGCTGGCGGTAACATTTACGGCTGTTCTGTTCAGCATCCAGTTTAAGAAGACATTGAAGAATGTAGAAACGGCATAAGAATTACATGCAGGAGAAGGATAATGGTCAAAAGTGAATTAAAAGATCTGTATCTTGATGAATTGGATAAGGACATGTGGGAGGAGGAGACGCTCCCATTCCGGAGACTGATGTCTTATTACAGCTGTGCCGTGATGGAAATAGAAACGAAGCTTAGGGTACTAAATGAAGAATTTTCGCTGGAATATGACAAGAATCCCATCGAATCAATCGAGTCCCGCATTAAATCGAAAGACGGGATTATAAAAAAGCTGAAAAGGAGAGGCCTTCCCGTTACGTTAGAATCTATCGAAGAGCATATCTGGGATATTGCAGGATTAAGGGTGATCTGTTCATTTCCGGAAGATGTATATATGATCGAGCAGTGCCTGCTGGAACAGGACGACATTCGCCTGATCCAGCGAAAGGACTATATCAAGAATCCAAAGCCGGGCGGATACCGAAGTCTTCATCTGATCGTAGAGGTGCCTATCTTCTTAAAGAACCAGAAGAAATGGGTGAAAGCGGAGATCCAGCTTCGGACCATGGCGATGGACTTCTGGGCCAGCCTTGAGCATAAGCTGTGCTATAAGAAGGATCTTGACGAAGACATAGAAAGAGCAATCGAAGAAAGTCTGTGGATCGCAGCGGAAACCTGCTACAAATTGGATCAGGATATGGAAGCAGTAAGAAGAAAGATTCAAAAAGAATGACAAGAGACGTATTTTGTTTTTGAAGGCTGTGAAAAGAGGGAAAGAGATGAGAAAAACTACGGAAATGTTTATGGGGCTGAGAAGTCTGTTCCGGTTGTATGACAAGATGCTGAAAAAGGTCTGCACAGAGCATGATCTTACAGTTATAGAGGCCGATATCATCAGCTTTCTGCAGAACAATCCAGGAAAAGATACGGCAGCTGATATCGTGGAACTCAGGGGGCTCTCCAAGGGAGCAGTATCAAAAGCGGTAGAGTGCCTGATACAAAAATCCCTGCTGGAGCGGATCCCGGACACGGAAGACCGAAGAAAGATCCATTTGAAGATCATGCCGGGAGCCGGACCGGTAACAGAAAGCATAAATGAAGTAAAAGAAGAATTTGTAGGAACTATCCTGGCAGGATTTACAAAAGAAGAGCTGGAGATGCAAAGCCAGTTTCTGGACCGGTTGTTTGAGAATACGAAAAGAGCGATAGAAAGGTAGCGATCGGGGACGTACACTTT